>CAWBEG010000009.1:0-575218 GCA_963787755.1 Vicinamibacterales bacterium | reverse complement strand
GCGTCAGCGCGAGGCTTGTTCATCTTCGTGGGGCCGGTTCGCGATCGCCTCGCAGGGCCGGGTCCTGAGACCGGCCAACGGACTCCGCGATTCGGGCAGCATCTCTGGGATTCCGGAGCTTTCGGGAAAGCCTGTCAGCGAATCGCCGACACGAACGACCGTCGTGCCTTTGCCTCGCGCACGGCCAGCAGCAGGTCGGCCCCGAGTCGCGGCTTCACGACGTACCCGATGCCGCCAGCCGCCTTTGCGGCGGCGACGAATTCTTCGTCTTCGTGAACGGTGAAGAACACGACGGCCGCGGTCGAACCGGAGTCGCGAAGCCGGGTCGCGACCTCGAAGCCGTTCATCCCCGCCATGCCGATGTCGAGCACGATGACGTCCGGATGGAGACTGCCGGCGGCTTGCAGCGCGGCCGGCCCGTTTTTCACCGCACCGACGACGACGCAACCCAGCTCCAGCACCGCGGCCGCCCGCGAGAGCATTTCCTCGTTGTCGTCAACGATGAGGACGCGAGCCACTTCAGACGATGTGGTGCTTGACGGCATATTGAACGAGCTCCGCGGTCGACTTGACCTTCAGCTCGTCCATCATTCGGTACTTGTGAAAGGCCACCGTTCGCGGCGTGAGATTCAGGATGCTGGCAACTTCCTTCATCGAACGTCCTTCAGCCAGCAGCTGCAGCACTTCGCGTTGTCGCGGCGTGAGCTCGTGCGCAGGCGTGCGATGCTCCGGTTGCAAGAGCGACTCCACCAGCCCTTCGGTCACCAGCGGCGTCACGTACGACCGTCCCTGCATCACTTCCCGTATCGCCAACGGCAGCTCGGAGGCGGCCGAGCGTTTCAGGAGATACGCCGACGCGCCTGCCCGGAAGGCTTCAGCCGCGAGATCGGCATCCTCGTTCATCGTCAGGAACACCAGCTTGACGTTCCGCAGCTTCTGCTTGATCTGACGTGCGGCCTCGACGCCGTTCAGGAGCGGCATCGAGATGTCCAGGACGATCACGTCCGGCTTGAGCTGCTCGGCGGCCTCCACCAGCGCGCGTCCATCGGACACCTGTCCGACGACGTCGCATTCCTCGGCCAGCAGGCTTTCGAGCGCGCCCAGGAGCAGCGTGTGGTCGTCCGCCAGCAGGACTCGAGTGCCCTTCACAGGGCCTAACTTTATCTCGACTGCAGCGCAATCGGGTTTTTTGCCCCCCGGAGCCCTGCCATTACATAACCCTACCTCCCGGCCGATCGGCCGAATACTGGCGGATGTGTCAGGCACGCCCGGCAAAACTGACAGGTGATGAAAACCCCTACGTCATCTCGGGGCTCCACGAGGTGACGGGGTGGCCACCGGTCGCTGCCGGCGGCCACGTCACGTCTCACGGACTGCGCTCGAGGTTCTGCCGGATGGGCCGGTGGTGTACGACGAAGGCGAGTGCATCGGGTGCCGCTACTGCATGTGGGCGTGCCCCTGGGGGTGCCCTCGGCCGACTGGGATTCGCTGGCCCCAAGATCCACAAGTGCACGCACTGCGCCGATCGCTGCGATCAGCCAGCGCCCAGCGCCCGGAACGGGCTCACGCTGACCGCTGCCGAGAGCCAGCAGTTCCGCGACACGATCCAGGTGCCGGCCTGCGTGAAGGCGTGCCCGGCCGACGCGCTGCGCTACGGCGACCGCGAGGACATGCTTCAGGAAGCGCGGAAGCGCATTGCCGCGAAGCCTGACAAGTACGTGGATCACATCTACGGCGAGAAGGAAGCGGCGGGACGACGGTGCTCTACCTGTCGGCGGTGCCGTTCGACAAGCTGGGATTCCGGACGTGGGCGAAAAGGCTACCGGCGTATACACGAACGGCGCTGCACGCGGTTCCACCCGCCGTGATGGCCGTCGGCGCGATGCTCGGTGGGACCTACGCGTTCCTGAAGCGGCGAGCGGCGGGGATTTCGAGGCAGCGAGCGGACGCCGCGCTCGACGACCACCATCATCATCCCGAGTTCGAACCGCTCCAGCACAAGCTGTGGACGCCATTCAATCTCGTGATGTTGGCGCTGATTGCCTTCGGCGTCCTGTCACTGGCTGCCCGGTTCGTGCTCGGGCTCGGCGGCAGCACGCAGCTCTCGGACACCTATGCCTGGGGCCTGTGGATCGTCTTCGACCTGGTGTGGATTGCGGTGGCCGCCGGGGCGTTCGCCACAGCGGGTCAATCTACGTCTTCCAGCGCAAGGACCTCTATTCCATGGGCCGCGCCGCCGTGCTCATGGGGCTCCTGAGCTACTCGTTCGTGACGGTGACACTCCTCGCCGACTCGGCTGGCGCTGACACTCCTATCGCTCGCGCCTGGAGGTCCGGGGCCGTCGGCGAATGTTGAGGTATCGTTGTGCGTCGTCCCTCTACGTCACCATCCTGCTCATCGAGTCCTGCCGGTTCCGTCGAGCGATGGGTCTGCACCAGGCGATGGACGTGTGGCGGCGCTGGTCGGGGGCGTATGTCGCGGCCGCTGTGACGCTATCGTCTTCCTGCTCTCCCGCAACTTCGTGTACGCGGCACTGGCGGCGGTGATCTTCTCATCCTGGCGGGAGCTTCCGTGAGGCCGGCAGGAGGAGGGGAGCCGATCAGCTGGCGATCGCGGCGGTGACCTTCTCCACGATGCACCAGAGTCGCTGGGATCGCTGTTCCTCCTGATGCCCGGCACGCTCGCGCCCCAGTGGTGGTCCCCGGGGCTGCCCGTCTCGTTCTTCCTGTCCTCGATCGCGGCCGGTCTCGGGCTGGTCATCCTCGTGGATGAGGATGGATGGACGTGTCGGCAGTGACAAGCCGCAACTGGCCGCGATGGGACAAATCCTGTCTGGGCGCTGCTGGTCTATGTCGTCTTCAGGCTCGGTGATATGGCCGTCCGCGGTCAGCTTGCGAACGCGTTCTCGGGACGGGACGGTGCGCTCTTCATCGCGGAGATCCTCCTTGGAGCAATCGTCCCGCTGGCGCTGCTGGCGCGCCGGCCGGCGCGAACGCAGCAGTCCCTGCTCGCGCTCGGCGCCTTTCTCACGACTGCCGGGATCGTATCAACCGCATCAACGTCGTCCTGTTCGCGATGCACCTGAAAGGATCGATGCCCCAGGTCTCGCCGGAGCCCTATTGGCCGACGCTCGTGGAGTGGGGCATCTGAATCGGGCTCATCGCCGCCACGATCTTCCTGTTCGGGCTCGGCGCGCGCCTCATGCCTGTGCTGCCGAAGGACGAGGTGCTGGCCCGCGTGTGACGCCCATGACTCACGATGCCTGGCTGGCGCGCCATCCCTACCTGCAGCCGATCGCCGAGGTCCGGGCGCTCGTCGACACCGCGGCCGGGCGGGTCGCCGCACCAGTGCCGCGCGAACCCGGCTGGCAAGATTATCTGGCCGATTTCCAGGCGGGCATTCCGCTGCTCCAGAGCGAGCGTGTCGCCATCGACGTTTCCGATCCGTTGCACGTGGTGCGCTCGATGCTCGAAGCCTTGCTGTCAATGCCCCTGCCGCAGCGGGTCGCCGGGCAGTGCCAGGCGCTGCCAGGCCGATCTGCAGGCACACATTGATTCGGCCGAGGGCGACTGGTCACCGAGGCACCCCGGACTGTTCCGGTGGCTGCTCTGGGCGGTCCTCGCACGCGACCTGACACCTGTCGTGTCGGCCTTCGCGGGCTGGCGCGACGAGGAGCGCTGGCTCCGGAATTACTGCCCGACCTGCGGCGAGGCGCCGGCGATGGGACAGCTATCGGCAAGGACCCGGGCCGCATGCGAATGCTGTCGTGCGGCTGCTGCAGGACCCGCTGGCGATACCGGCGAACCGGCTGCCCGTTCTGCGAACGAACCGACGATCACCGGCTCTCGGTCGTCGGCGTTCAGGGCGAAAACGGCCTCCGCATCGACTACTGTGAGGGCTGTCACGGGTACCCCAAGACCTACGACGGCGAGGGCAGCGAAAGCGTGCTGCTGGCGGACTGGACGTCACTGCATCTAGACTTGCTCGCACGCGATCGCGGGCTCACGCGAATGGCCGCGTCGTTCTCCGAGGTCTACCACCGCCTCCGCCCGGATCGCGGATCCCGGAAACAGTGGAGGAGAAATGAATGAGGCCGTCAGGCCAGTCGAGATCGTCCGCGTCGGGCGAGAGCCGGCCGGCGCCAACGACGTGGCCGCCGCCGAGGAGCCGCTCGAAATCCGTCTCGATGGGCACCCGTTCGTGGTGACCATGCGCACGCCGGGTGCAGACCCCGATCTCGCTGCGGGATTCCTGCTGTCCGAACAGATCGTCCGTGCCGCCGGGGACATCGCCGACATCCGGCACTGCACGCTCGACGACAACATCCTGTTTGTGACCCTGACGGGCGACGCGGCGGTCCGCGCCGCAGAGGCGATGAAGGGCCGCCGGCACGTGACCGCGACCTCGGCGTGTGGCGTCTGCGGACGGCGATCGATCGACGACCTGATGGATCAGGCGCGGAAGGTCGAGAGCACGATGTCGGTGAGCCGGGGTGTCATCGAGGGTCTGCCGACGGCCTTGCGCGCGGCGCAGCAGGCCTTCGAACAGACCGGCGGTCTGCACGCGGCCGGGTTGTTCGATGCGGACAGGCGCGCTGATTCGGATCGCGGAGGACGTCGGCCGGCACAACGCGGTCGACAAGGTCCTCGGCGCCGAGCTCCGCGCCGGCCGGCTGCCGCTCTCCGAACGCATCCTCTTCGTCAGCGGACGGACCTCGTTCGAAATCATCCAGAAGGCCGTGATGGCCGGTGTGGCAGTGGTGGCCGCCGTCTCGGCGCCGTCGAGCCTGGCGATCGAGCTGGCGCGCGAAGCCAACCTCACCCTGCTCGGCTTCGTCCGCGGTTCCGGCTTCAACATCTACGCAGCGCCGGAGCGCGTTGCGCTGGAGGAACTCGGCCGGGTCTAAAGACCCGGGCTCGGGGCTGGGGCCGGACTTCAATTTTGGCCATTTTGGCAATCTTGGCAATTTTGGCAATGGGAGCCCCGCTCCGGAATCCCGGCGGACCTCCGGTTGGCTGGAGCGCCGGCCCTGCTCCTCCGGTGACCCTCCAACGTCCGTGGCCACTGAATCCTTTCCTGTCAACAAGTTGGCGCGCCCTGCGCCCGGCCGGTCCGGCACATCCACTGCTTTAGACAGCCCGACCAGCCATTCGTCTAACGCCCGAGCTCGTCGAGAGGCCCTGCATGAAATCCGAAAACAAAGATATCCCCTGACCGCAAGGAACAAGGAGACGTCGGAAGGCGGACTCGCGGTGTCGGTCACGCTTTGCTGACGCCGGTCCCCGGTATCCGGAGTGCGACGGTGAACGGCGCCACCAGGGCGGCGGCCATGGCGTGGCTGATCACAGCGGTGTACTACTTCTATCAGTACACGCTGCGGTCGGCGCCAAGCGTGATGATGCCGCAGCTCGCCGACGCGTTCGGGCTGACCGCGATGGGCGTGGCGTCGATGGTCGGGCTGTTCTACTACGCCTACTCGCCCTTCAGCCTGGTCGCGGGCGTGGCGATGGATCGGATCGGGCCGCGGCGCGTCATCCCGATCGGCGCGGCGACGGTCGGCGTCGGGGCCCTGCTGTTCGGATCGGGCAGCAGCGAGCTGGCAACCCTCGGAAGGCTGCTGCAGGGTGCAGGCGGCGTGTTCGCGTTGATTGGCGCGGCCTACATCGCCACGACCAATTTTCCCGCTTCGCGCGCCGCAACCCTGATCGGCGCCACCCAGATGTTCGGCATGGCCGGCGGTTCCGCCGGCCAGTTCCTCGTCGGGCCGGTGATCGCGCCGGCGTCGCCTGGAGCACGTTCTGGATCGCCATGGGCATCGGCGGCCTGGCGATCAGCGTGCTCCTGTTTCTCTTCCTTCCGAAACCGGAACCCAAGCCCCCGGCAGCAGACGGACTCATGGGGACCGCTCCGGGACATGAAGACCGTGTTCCTGAATCCGCAATCGATCCTCTGCGGGATCATCGCCGGGCTGATCTTCATTCCCGACCACCATCTTCGACATGGTATGGGGCGTCCGCTACCTGCAGGACGCGCGCGGCTTCGACTACGGCACGGCGGTGATGCGATCCGCGATGGTGCCGTTCGGCTGGATCATCGGCTGCCCGCTGCTCGGGTTCCTGTCGGATCGCATCGGCAGGCGCAAGCCGGTCATCGTCGCCGGTGCGGGGGTGCTGTTCGCATGCCTGGCCTGGATCCTCTACGGTCCGGCCGACGTGCTGCCGCCCTACGTCCTGGCGCTGGTCGCCGGAGTCGCCTCGGGCGCGGCGATGTTGCCCTACACGGTGATCAAGGAAGCGAACCCGCCGACGGTGAGCGGCACCGCGACGGGCGTCGTCAATTTCATCAACTTCACGTTCAGCGCGTTGCTCGGCCCGGTCTTCGGCGGGCTGTTGATGTCGGCGAAAGGTGACGCCGCGGGCATGACGCTCGAGCATTACCAGACGGCATTCGTGCCGATGCTCTACGGCGTCGCGCTGGCGATTGTGCTCACTCTCATTCTCAAGGAAACCGGACCCGCGGCTGGACGGCCGACGGTCCCGGTTGCCGTGCGCGAGGCGACATGACTCAACGAACCGGAACTGGAAAGTACGAACAGCTGCTGGAGCGCTGCCGGAATCTCACACCGATGCCGACGGCGGTCGCACACCCGTGTGAAGAGACCGCGCTGGAGGGGGCGCTCGACGCTGCGGCCAACGGGCTGATCGCGCCGATCCTGGTCGGCCCTGAGGCAAAGATCCGCGAGATCGCTGCCAAGAAAGGCATGAATCTCGGAAGCGCCCGGATCGTGGACGCACAGCACAGCCATGACTCGGCAGCCAAGGCCGTCGCGCTGGTGCGGCAGGGTGAAGCCGAGATCCTGATGAAGGGCAGCCTGCACACCGACGAGCTCCTGAGCGCAGTCGTCGCGCGGGAGACCGGACTCCGCACCGGCCGCCGGATCAGCCACGTCTTCATCATGGACGTGCCGACCTATCACAAGGTGCTGGTCATCACCGACGCCGCCATCAACATCGCGCCTACACTCGAGGACAAGGCCGACATCTGTCAGAACGCGATCGACCTTGCCATCTCGCTGGGTGTCGAGCGCCCGAAGCTCGCGATCCTCGCCGCGGTCGAGACCATCAACTCGAAAATGCAGGCGACGCTCGATGCGGCCGCGCTCTGCAAGATGGCGGAGCGGGGACAGATCAAAGGCGGCGACCTCGACGGTCCGCTGGCCTTCGACAACGCGATCAGCCGCGAGGCTGCGAAGATCAAAGGCATCAAGTCCGAGGTCGCCGGCGATCCCGACATCCTGCTCGCCCCGGATCTCGAAGCCGGGAACATGCTGGCCAAGCAGCTCAGTTTCCTCGCCAATGCCGACAGCGCCGGCCTGGTGCTCGGCGCACGCGTGCCGATCGTGCTGACCAGCCGCGCCGACTCGGTCCGGGCACGGATCGCCAGCTGCGGCGTGGCCGTGCTGGCCGCGCACGCGCGACGCCGGCCGCAGGCCGTGAGCGTTTGAAGACGGAAAGTCGAGGGGGACATGGACGGCTACCTGGTTGTACTCAACGCCGGCTCGTCGAGCCTGAAGTTCTGCATCTACGGGACCGCTGCCGGCGACGTCTGGCAGCTCGAAGCCCGCGGGCAGGTCGAGGGCATCGGCACGTCACCGCGGTTCTCGGTCAAGGACGGAACCGGCCGCCCGGTCGGCGAGCAGCGCGTGGACCGCGAGGTGCACGACGCGGCCTCGGCGCTTGGATTCGTCGCCACCTGGTTCCGTACGCGGTACCCGGCCGCGGAGCTGATCGGCGTCGGCCACCGCGTCGTGCATGGCGGCGTGCGCTACACGGCACCGGCGATCGTGACGCCCGAGGTGCTGGAAGATCTTCGCCGGCTCGTGCCCTCTGGCGCCGCTGCATCAGCCCTACAACCTGGCCGCGATCGAGGCGGTCCGGGAGCGGCTGCCCGGAGGTGCGGCAGGTCGCCTGTTTCGATACGAGCTTCCATCGCGGCCAGCCGGAGGTCGCCACGATCGTGGCGCTGCCGGAGGACATCCGCCGCGGCGGCGTGCAGCGGTACGGCTTCCACGGCCTTTCCTACGAGTACATCGCGTCCGCGCTGCCGAAGGTCGCGCCGGAGCTGGCGTCTGGCCGCGCCATCGTCGCGCACCTGGGCAGCGGCGCGAGCATGTGCGCGATGAAGGAAGGGAAGAGCATCGACAGCACGCTCGGTTTCACCGCGCTCGATGGCCTCTGCATGGGCACGAGGCCCGGCGCCGTGGATCCCGGCGTCATCCTCTATCTCTTCCAGGAGCTCGGGCTCTCCGCCGAGGACGTCCAGACGATCCTCTACAAGAAGTCTGGCCTGCTCGGCATCTCCGGGATCAGCAACGACATGCGTGACCTGCTCGCCAGCGACGCGCCGGCGGCCCGGCTGGCGATCGACTACTTCGTCTACCGCGCGGCGAAGGAGATCGGTGCGCTCGCCGCGGTGCTCGGCGGCGTGGACGGCCTGGTGTTCACCGGCGGCATCGGCGAGAACTCGCCCGAGATTCGCCAGCGGATCTGCGAGGCGTCGGCGTGGCTGGGCATCACGATCGATCCGGACGCGAACGGCGCGAAGGACCCAGCGGATTTCGACCGAGGACAGCCGCGTGTCGGCGTGGGTCATTCCGACCAACGAGGAATTGATGATCGCCGGCACACCGGCGCGCTGCTGGGGCTGATGCCGGCGCGAGTGTAGGCTTCCGCCTAAGGCGGAAGCTGCCGGATGTTTTGAGGCGGGTCTTTGGCCCCGCCATTGTGTAGGGCCGGGTCTTTAGACCCGGCCAGACAGGCGCAGGTGCTTATATGACTGTATCCGTATCGCAAGACACGAAGACCGACGCGACCGCCGGCCTGGGACGGCTTCCGATCCGGTCTCTGGCAGAAGGAAGTCAACGTCCGCGACTTCATTCAGCAGAACTACGAGCCGTATGACGGCGACGGGTCCTTCCTGAAGCCGGCCACCGAGCGGACGAAGCGGATCTGGGACACGCTGACCGGCCATGTTCGTCGAGGAGCGCAAGAAGGGCGTGCTCGACGTCTCGCCGATCCCCAGCTCGATCACCGCTCATGCTCCTGGATACATCGACCGGGACAACGAAATCATCGTCGGACTGCAGACCGAGGCACCGCTCAAGCGGGCGATCATGCCGAACGGCGGGTTCCGTCTCGTGGTCAATGCGCTCAAGGCCTTCGGCTACGAGCCGGATCCGCACGTCGTCGAGGCCTTCACCAAGTACCGCAAGACCCACAACGACGCCGTATTCGACGCCTACACGGCCGATGTGCGCCGGTGCCGCAGCTCGCACGTGCTCACCGGCCTGCCGGACGCGTACGGCCGTGGGCGGATCATCGGCGATTACCGGCGGGTGGCGCTCTACGGCGTGAACCGGCTGATCGAGCGGAAGAAAGAAGAGAAGCAGGACCTCGACCTGCTCCCGTCTTCGGACGATGTGATCCGTGACCGGGAGGAGCTCGCCGAGCAGATCAGGGCGCTCGGCGAACTGAAGCAGATGGCCGCGGCCTACGGCTTCGACATCTCGGGGCCGGCGCGAACCGCGCGCGAAGCCGTCCAGTGGCTCTACTTCGGCTACCTCGCCGGCGTGAAAGAGCAGAACGGCGCGGCGATGTCGCTCGGGCGGACCTCGACGTTCCTCGACATCTATTTCGCACGCGACCTCGCGGCCGGTACGCTGACCGAGGAGGCCGCGCAGGAGATCATCGACGACTTCGTCATCAAGCTGCGCATCGTCCGGTTCCTTCGGACGCCGGAATACGACGAGCTCTTCGCGGGCGATCCGACGTGGGTCACCGAGTCCATCGGCGGGATGGGAGACGACGGCCGCTCGCTGGTGACGAAGACGAGCTTCAGGTTCCTCCAGACGCTCTACAACCTCGGCCCGGCGCCGGAGCCGAACCTGACCATCTGGTACTCCCCCAACCTGCCCGACGGGTTCCGCCGCTTCGCGGCGCAGGTGGCCATCGATACGAGCGCGCTGCAGTTCGAGAGCGACGAGACCATGCGCCGCGCCTGGGGAGACGACGGAGCGGTCGCCTGTTGTGTCTCGCCGATGCTGCTCGGCAAGCAGATGCAGTTCTTCGGCGCGCGCGCCAACCTCGCGAAATGCCTCCTCTATGCGATCAACGGCGGCCGCGACGAGATCAGCGGCGACCAGGTCGGCCCCGCCTGGCCCGCGGTCGAGGGCGAGGTGCTCGACTTCGACGACGTCATCGGCAAGTTCGACAGGATGATGGACTGGCTCGCCGGCGTGTACGTGAACGCGATGAACATCATCCACTACATGCACGACAAGTACGCGTACGAGCGGATCGAGATGGCGCTCCACGACTACGCGCCGCTCCGGACGATGGCGTTCGGCATGGCCGGGATGTCGGTGATCGCCGACAGCCTGTCGGCGATCAAGCATGCGAAGGTCCGGGTCGTTCGCGATGCCACCGGGCCTGGTCACCGACTATCAGACCGATGGCGCCTTCCCGATGTTCGGCAACAACGACAACCGCGTCGATCAGCTGGCGACCTGGGTCGTGTCCACGTTCATGAACAAGCTGCGGAAGCACCCGACCTACAGGAACGCGATCCACACCCAGTCGATCCTCACGATCACGTCCAACGTGGTCTATGGCAAGGCGACGGGAAACACGCCCGACGGCCGCCGCCGCGGCGAACCGTTTGCCCCGGGCGCCAACCCGATGCACGGCCGTGACAGCCACGGCATCCACGCCGCCGCCGCATCGGTCGCAAAGATCCCCTACCGCGACGCGGCCGATGGGATCTCGCTCACCGCGTCGATGGTGCCGCAGGGGCTCGGCCGGGTACCCGAGGATCGCATCACCAACCTCACCGCCATCCTGGACACGTATTTCGGCAGCACCGGGTATCACATGAACGTCAACGTGCTCAACCGCGAGACGCTGCTCGACGCCGTCGAGCACCCGGAGAAGTACCCGAGCCTCACCATCCGCGTCTCCGGCTATGCCGTGAACTTCGTCCGGCTGACGCGCGACCAGCAGATGGATGTCATCAACCGCACGTTCCACGGGGCGCCGTGCCAATGCCTGAGGGACAGGTCATCCCGGTCGAGCAGATCGAGGCCGCCAGCCCGTACGAGCTTCGGGTCGATGGCGCGAAGGACGTGCCCGAGTCGGACGTGCGGGCGGCGCTGGCCAGCGGCGACATGGGCTTCCTTCATTCGTTCACCACCGGTTCCGCCGTGGACGGTCCGGGGATCCGGGTGGTGGCGTGGACGAGCGGCTGCATGTGGAGATGCCGGTACTGCCACAACCCGGACACCTGGAAGATGACCAACGGCATCCCGGTCTCGGTCGCACAGGCCACCGCCGAGTTGCGCAAGTACCGCGCGCGGGCTGAAGTCGATGTCGGGAGGCCTGACGGTGAGCGGCGGCGAGCCGCTGATGCAGCACCGGTTCGTGCTGAAGCTGTTCGCCGCCGCGCGCGAGATGGGCGTTCACACCGCGCTCGATACGAACGGCTACTACGGCGACCGGGTGACCGACGCCGACCTCGAGACGATCGATCTGGTGATGCTCGACCTCAAGACCTGGGATCGTGATCGCCACATCCATCTGGTCGGGCATGGACAACGCGCCGACGCACGCGTTTGCACGTCGTCTCGCACAGCTGCGCCGTCCTGTCTGGATCCGGTATGTGCTGGTGCCCTGGCTCACCGACGATCCGGAAGACATCGTCGAAGACGGCGGCTTTTGCGGCCGGAACTCGGCGTCGTCGAACGTGTCGACGTGCTGCCGTTTCATCAGATGGGCCGCTCGAAGTGGCAGCGGCTCGGCCTCGAGTACACGCTCGACCACGCCCAGCCGCCGACGGTGGAAGTCGTCGAACGGGCGTGCGACCTGTTCCGGCAGAGCCGGGCTGAAAGCCTACTGAGTAGCCCTGCACGGGCGCCGATTCCCTCCCATTCCCGGCCGCGGCGTCCGTTTCCCGCCCCTCGCGCGAGCCGCGGTTCTGGTATCCTCCCTCACTGTTCAGTTAGCGCTCTGCCGATTAGCGCCCAGACCGACTGCGGCTCATTTCTTGATTTCGGTCGAGCACGCAGTTCCCGGAGGTGTCCGCGCGATCGGCTGGAAGCGCGACGAAAGGTCCTTATTTCACAAGCAGTTGTGACCGGGAGCACACCTGCCGACCCGCGGGCAGTGGGAATATCGCAGGCCATGACTGTGGTGGGACCGGAGGAATCCCATGGGCCGTTTTCTGGCAATTTTCTGCTCGGCGCTCCTCGGACTCGCCACGACTGCCGCTGCGAGGCAGCTCTCCGGCCCCGACGCGCACGCCGCTTCCACAACCTTCGAAATCGTCCCGCTGACGCCCGATCAGGAAGCGCAGCTCACGACGTGGCTGACTGCGGTCAAGAAGTGGCAGCAGGACCGACGAGAAGTGGCGCAACCGGCCGGTGCACGATGGATGGGGGCGGATTGCCGAACGGCGTCCGTCCCCTGCCGCTCCCGACTGGCTGGCGCCGTACTGCGGTTCGGTCGCGGCGGCGGGGCTGGCCGGCTTCGAAGAGCGCACCGAGATCGCGTGCCGGGTCCTCGGCGATCCCCGTGCCTCCTTTGCGGCGGTGCCGCCGCCGGTGAGCGCCAGGCTGGACGCGGAGAAGCCCCCGCCTCGCAGCTCGTTTCTCACACGAATGCATTTCGACGGAATGTGGAGCACGACCTCCACCAACGGGCGGATCTATGGGATCGTGGGAACCCACATGAGCCTGGTGGACATCGGCCGCATCCAGCTGTTCGGCCCGCCAGGCCTGATGCTGCTGACGGTGCCGAATGGCCATGGCGGCCGGCAGGTCGCGCTCGGTTACACGTGGGGCTTGAGCATCAGGCTCGGGGACGTGCGCGTCGGAGCGCCGACCAAGAACATGACGGTGTTCCTCAACCTCTCGAAGGTCTTTCTCGGCTCGAGCGACACAGCCGCGGGCAGCTCGCGCGGCTACGACATCGTCGGCTTCTCGATCGCGCCGAGGAAGAAACGGTGATTTTCAAGATCGGGACTCGGGGCTCGGGGCTCGGGGCTCGGCGAAGCCGGTGGCTCTGAGAGGCAACGTCGGCAAGTCCAGCGGCTAGTTGCCTCTGAGTACAACCGGCTCCGACGAGCCCCGGTCCCGAGCCCCGAGTCCCGACGAGAGTCGCATTAGCCTCCAAGCTTCCACGAGAAGTTGTACTTGAACGAGAACTGGATCTTGAAGCCGTCGCTCTCGAATCCGTCGGAGAAGTTCTCGCGCCGGCCCCACTGCAGCTCGCCGCCGAACATCACGTTCGGCGCCGGCGTGTAGAGCACGTTGCCGCTCGCGTACTTTCCGACGCGGAAGGCGTCAGGCGCCTGAGCATCGGTGTTGTCGTTGTCCTGCGCCGAATACCCGATCGCGCTGGTGAGGTGCTCGTTCCAGGTGTGATCCAGGTACACGCTGTACGCGACGATCGGTATTGGCTGACCGACGACAGGCCTCACCGGGTCCCCCGGGTTGTTCTCGATGCCGATGTCGATGGGTGAGTCGTTCATTTCGTTCTGAACGCCTTCGCCGACGATGAACATCAGCCGCAGGACGTCGTTCTCGCCGGCCTTGAGCGCCGAGCTGACGTTCCATCCCCACCCGGTGGCGTCTCCGGAAAGATCGAAGGCGTCGTCGCGGGTATCGTCCCAGTTGATGCGCCGCAGTATTCCGGCGGTTCGGACGTGGCCCCAGTTCCCCGTGCGCTTGTACGCGGCGACAAAGTCCGGCAGCGGGAAGCGCGCGCGGATGCCATCGAGCTCGATACGATCGTCATAGACCCCCTGGTCGCCGCTTGCGCCCGGGCGGGCGAGTGCGACCATAAAGGTATTGAAGACGTTGTCGAACGCCGTGTAGCGGAGCTGCACGTTGCGGTACCACGGAAGACCGGTGGGACCCCGGTACTCCAGGGTGTTCGGGAAGACGTCCGGATCCGTGAAGGGACTCCAGTACTGACCCGCCGCCAGCGGGCCGAGCTCTCCCCATGCATGACGCAAACGGAAGGTGGTCTGCCCGGAATCGACGCCGGTGCCGAACAGCTCGAATTCGAAGATGGTCCTCAGCGGGCCGAGATCGGTCGGCGTGAAGGACCTGACGCCCAGGCGGCTCTGCCGCACGCCCATGAACGTGTTGTGGTCCTCACCGAACTCGTTCTCGAACGTCGGCAGCTTCGTCAGCCGCAGGGTGTCGTACCAGTCGGGGTGAATCTGCTTGAAGTCGTGGCCGATATCGAGCATCGCGAAGCCGTAGATCTCGAGGCTCGGCTTGGCCGAATCGGCGCTGACGCTCACTTGCGGTGGCGGGGTCTGCGCGTGCACGCTGACCGGTCGTACCAGTACCAGGCACGACACCAGGACACCGACCGCGCTCACTGTCTCGGCCGCTCTGAGGATTCGCATCGCCGTCCTTCCTCGCTAGTGGCGAACGCCTTTGACGTTCGCGGTCTCCCATTTCCGTACTCGCTGGGGATCCTCGTTGAAGATCCGCTCGTAGTTGCCCTTCCGGACCTTCAGGCTCGCCTCCGTGGTCCCTGGCCGGTCACCGGGGCACTGGTCGGCGAGGGGCCGGCGTCTGCCCTTCCGTAGCCACTGTCGTAGGAATGACGGTGAGGTACAGGAACAGCGCGCTGGGAATCTGCATGATTCGAACGTCTGCGCAGCACACCAGGTGCCACCGCGCGCGACTTGCGGAAAACCTCTGACAGTTCGACAGGATCGGGCCTGCCCGCAGTCACCATCGAGGCAATCCCGCGTTCAGTCACGGGTGGGGCCCCGATATTTCGGAGCACCTCCGGCAGAGTGACAGGCCCACGCCGGACGGGGCGCCCCCCTCCATCGGCATTTCGCTGAGGAAAACCACCGGACTCAACCAGATCGCGAAATCGCGCGGGTGGCACGTGAGGTGCTCAGGACGAGGGAAGAAAGGAAGGGTGTCCATGGGGAACAGGACAACGTTCGTGTTCGTGTTAGCGGCAAGCCTGTCGGCCATTTCTCCGCCGGTCGCACAGGCACAGGATTTCAAACGGGTTCACGTGTCGCTCGGTGGCGGGTGGACGGCCCCGCAGTCGAAGGTCGCTGACCGGTTCGGCCAGGGCTACAACGTCAACTTCGGCATCGACGTCGCGGTCAACCCGGTCGTCGCCATCGAAGGCCTCTACAGCTTCAACGGGCTGGGAGAGAAAACAGATCCAGCTTGACGTGGCAGATCAGCCAGGTGGCCCCACGACCAGGAGAGACTTCTCTGCCAACGCGAACGCGCAGTACGGGACCGTGAGCGCGCTTTTCCAGAGGCCGGAAGGCGGCGTCAGGCCATTCGGACTGGTCGGCATGGGCGTCTATTACCGTCCGGCAGAAATCACCACGCCTGGCGCGGGGTACGTGCCTGGCTACTGCGATCCGTGGTGGTACATCTGCTATCCCGGTGGCTGGGTAGAAGTCGATAACATCATCGGTGAACGGAGCTCGACTGATTTCGGCATGACGTTCGGCGGCGGCGTGAGGTTCGGGGCGTTCTATGCCGAGCTCCGGTACCACTACATCTGGGGCCCGACGCTCGATCCGCAGAGTCGGCCGGATCTCCCGGTGATCAGCCCCCCGCTGACCGACCTTGCTGGTAAGAGTGCCAACGGCCAGTTCCTCGCCGACGACCTTTGGTTTCCGTTTTTGAACGCCGCGGATCCGCCGTGTCCTCCTACTTCCACTGCTTCACCCTTCCGACGCCGAAGCGCCTCCGCTTCGAGCGTCGGGAGGGCTGACTTCCCTCCTCGAGTCACCAGTCCAACTGCGACCTGGCAACTGGAAACTGAAAACTGAAAATTCAGCCCCGCGTCCGCTGGCGGCGCTTGACCTGCAGCTGCGCCAGCGCGCGCACCATCGACGCGTTGACGGTCGCGACCTCCTCGTCGGAGATCTTGTCTCGCAGCCTGGCCGCCGCGCGCTGGCGGGCTTCCTCGACTGCGGCCTCGTCGATCTGCTCGGCGCGGATCGCCATGTCGGTGAGGATCGATACCTGAGTCGGCGTGACTTCGACGAGGCCCTGGCCGACCGCGAGCGCCGAATCGACCCCGTTTTTCGTGACGATGATCTCGCCGGGGACGACCTGTGTGATCAGGCGGACGTGTCCGGGGTAGATGCCGATCTCACCTTCGGCGGCCGGGAGTGTGACCATGTGCACGTCTTCCGAGACCACGGTCGCCTGCGGCGTGACGATTTCGAGCTTGAGCGTGTCGGCCATGGCGATCAGGCGCTCACTTCCTCGATGCCGCCCTTCATGTAGAAGTTGCCTTCCGGCGCGCTGTCGTGCTTGCCTTCGAGGATCTCCTTGAACCCGCGCACGGTGTCGGCGACCGCCACCTGCCGGCCTTCGCGGCCGGTGAACACCTGCGCGGAGCTGAACGGCTGGCTGAGGAAGCGCTGGATTTTGCGGGCGCGATACACCGTCAGCTTGTCTTCGGGCGAGAGTTCGTCCATGCCGAGGATCGCGATGATGTCCTGCAGATCCTTGAACCGCTGCAGGACCCGCTGGACGCGGCGCGCGACATCGTAATGTTCCTGGCCGACGATCTCCGGCGCCAGCGCGCGCGACGTCGACGCCAGCGGATCCACCGCCGGGTAGATGCCGAGCTCGGCGATCGATCGCTCGAGCACGATGGTGGCGTCGAGATGCGCGAAGGTCGTGGCCGGCGCGGGGTCGGTCAGATCGTCGGCCGGCACGTACACCGCCTGGAACGACGTGATCGATCCCTTCTTGGTCGACGTGATGCGTTCCTGCAGCCCGCCCATTTCCGCGGCGAGGGTCGGCTGGTAGCCGACCGCGCTCGCGGTGCGTCCGAGCAGTGCCGACACTTCGGAGCCGGCCTGCGAGAACCTGAAGATGTTGTCGATGAACAGCAGCACGTCCTGGTTCCGCTCGTCGCGGAAGTACTCGGTGATCGCCAGGCCGCTCAGCGCCACCCGGAGCCGTGCCCCCGGCGGCTCGTTCATCTGGCCGTAGACCAGCGCGATCTTCGACGCCCCGAGATCCTGCTGGTTGATCACGCCCGCGGTGGACATCTCGTGATACAGGTCGTTGCCCTCGCGCGTCCGTTCGCCCACACCCGCGAACACCGAGACGCCGCCGTGGAGCTTCGCGATGTTGTTGATCAGCTCCATGATCACGACCGTCTTGCCCACTCCCGCGCCGCCGAACGCGCCGACCTTGCCGCCCTTGAGGAATGGGCAGATCAGGTCGATGACCTTGATGCCGGTCGAGAGCACCTGCGGTGAGGTGGACTGGTCCACGAGCGGCGGCGCCGGCCGGTGGATCGGATAGTACTTCTCGGCAATCACCGGGCCCCGCTCGTCGACCGGCTGGCCGGTGACATTGAAGACGCGGCCCATCACCGCCGTCGCCGACCGGCATCGAGATCGGCGCGCCGCTGTCGGTCACCTCCAGGCCCCGCTTGAGGCCCTCGGTGCCGGACATCGAGATCGTCCGCACCCAGCGATCCCCCAGGTGCTGCTGCACCTCGAGCGTCACGCTGACCGGCTCGTTCTCGACGGTGAAGTCACAGGTCAGCGCGTTGTAGATCGGCGGCAATGCGCCGGGAAATTCGACGTCGACCACGGGTCCTGCCACCTGCACGACTTTGCCGATGTTCATGCGTCACATCCCCTTCTGCGGTTGCCTTCTTCGCTGTGCCTGTTGCGTTCTTCCGAACCCCGAGCCCCGCCCTACTGCGCCTGGCCGCCGGCGATCTCCAGCAGCTCCTTGGTGATGTTCCCCTGGCGCAGCTTGTTGTATTCGAGCTTCAACGCCTTGATCAGGTCCTCCGCGGCATCGGTGGCGTTCTTCATCGACACCATCCGGGCACTCTGTTCGCTGGCCTTGGCGTGGAGCAGCATGAAATACAGATAGATGTTGAGATACTGGCCGACCAGATAGGTCATCACCGCCTCGGCGTCAGGCTCGAACAGCGTGTCTTCGCTGACGCTGGCGAGCTCCTCTTCCGCCGGGCGCGCCCGGCACCTTCAATCCCTTGATCTCGCCGACCGGCAGGTACTCGAGCGTGACCGCCTGCTGCGAGAGCGTGTTGAGGAACCTGGTGGTGACGATCACCACCTCGTCCACCTCGCGCTTCAGAAACAGATCGCGCGCGAACGCTGCGATCGCCCTGGCTTCGGGGAACGTCGGCGAATCGCCGTAGGCGAACTCGGCGGCGAGGCGCCGGCGCGAGCGGGCAACGAACTGGGCGGCTTTGCGGCCGGCTGCGATGAAGAGGGTCGACGCGGGATCGAACTGCGACGCGAGGCGGAAGACGTTGGTGTTCAGCGGACCGCATAACCCCTTGTCCGCCGCAATCAGGATGACGGCGCGCGTCCTGACCGGGCGAACGTCGAGCAACGGGTCGCGGAAATCGAGCAGCCGGGTCGTGGCGGTGCGCTGAATCCGGTACAAGAGGCGGGCGAACGGCTGCGACACGACCGCCGCCTGCTGCGCCTTGCGCATCTTCGACGACGCGACCATCTGCATCGCCCGGGTGATCTGCGCAGTGCCGGTCACCGACTTGATCCGCCGCCGGAGCTCACGTGGGCTGGCCATGGCCGTTGGTGGTGGCTACGCCGCGGAGCGGGCCGACCACGCCTGCTTGAACTGATCGGCCGAGGCCTTCAGATCGGCCGTGATCTGGTCGCTCACCACCTTCTCCTCGCCGATCTTCTTCAGCACTTCGGGGCGCCGCGTGACCAGGAAGTCGGTCCACTGCGCCTCGAACTCCTTGATCCGCTCGACCGGCACGTCATCGACATACCCGTTCTGGACTGCCCAGATCACCGCGACCTGCTGCTCGACGGGAACCGGGCTGTACTGCGGCTGCTTGAACAGCTCGACGATGCGCTTGCCGCGATCGATCTTGGCCTGGGTTTGTGCGTCGAGTTCCGATCCGAACTGCGCGAACGCGGCCAGCTCACGGAACTGCGCGAGCTCGCCCTTGAGCTGACCGGCGACCTGCTTCATCGCCTTCAACTGTGCCGCCGATCCCACGCGTGACACCGAGACGCCCACCGAGATCGCCGGTCGCACGCCCTGATAGAAGAGGTCGGTCTCCAGGAAGATCTGCCCGTCGGTGATCGAGATGACGTTGGTCGGGATGTATGCGGACACGTCGCCCGCCTGGGTCTCGATGATCGGCAGCGCCGTCAGCGATCCGTTCCCGAACTTCTCGCCGACGCGCGCCGCCCGCTCGAGCAGGCGGCTGTGCAGGTAGAACACGTCGCCCGGATAGGCCTCGCGGCCCGATGGCCGCTTCAGGACCAGCGACACCTGCCGGTAGGCGACGGCGTGCTTGGACAGATCGTCGTACACGATCAGCGCGTCCATCCCGTTGTCCATGAACCATTCGCCCATCGCCGCGCCGGCAAACGGGGCCAGGTACTGGCTGGTCGCGGAATCGGATGCCGGCGAGGCCAGGACGATGGTGTAGGGCATCGCGCCCGCTTCCTCGAGCACGGCGATGAGGCGCGCGATCGTGGACTGCTTCTGACCGATGGCGACGTAGATGGAATAGAGCGGGCGGTAGCTGGTATCACCGGCATCTGCGGCGGCCTTGTTCAGGCGCGCCTGGCTGATCATCGTGTCGATGCAGATCGTGGTTTTCCCCGTCGACCTGTCGCCGACGATCAGCTCGCGCTGGCCGCGGCCGATCGGAATCATCGCGTCGATGGCCATGATGCCCGTCTGCACCGGCTGGTTGACCGGGCTGCGGCGGATGACCCCTGGCGCGATCTTCTCGACCGGGTAGGTGGTGGTGCTCGTGATCGGCCCCTTGCCGTCGAGCGGCTCGCCGAGCGTGTTGACGACGCGGCCGAGCAGGCCGAGGCCGACCGGCACCTGGAGGAGCTTCCCGGTTCCTCGAACCTCGCCGCCCTCTTCGAGCTGCGTGTAGTCGCCGAGCACGATCACGCCGACCTCGGTTTCGTCGAGGTTCAGCGCGAGCCCGGTGATGCCGCCGCCGAAGTCGAGCATCTCGTTCAGCATCACGTCCGCGAGTCCCTCGACGCGGGCGACGCCGTCGCTGATCTCGCGAATGACGCCGACGCTCTGCTTCATGGCGACCGCGGTCGCGGCCGCGATCTGTGCTTCGATTTCCTGGACCAGATCAGCCATGTCTCTCGTTCCTTCAGAGCCGGGCCTCGAGCGCCGCGAGCCTCGCGCGAACGCTCCCGTCGTAGACCTCGCTACCGACCTTGATTCGCATGCCGCCGACGAGCGCCGGGGTCACGACGAACGTGGGCTTGACCGATGGACCGTAGAGGCCGGTCAGGCCGGCGCTCACGGTTTCCTGCACCTCGAACGGCAGCGGGGCGGCGCTCTCGACGAGCGCCAGATGGCGCCCGAGGTCCAGGCGCACCAGTCGAAGGACAGTGCTTCAGCACCGCGCGCGACCCACGCCGCCCGGACAGCGCAATCCGCCGCGCGACTTCCTTGGTCCTCGCCTCGTCGATGGTGCCGTTGACCAGGCAGAGTCGAAAGAGCCGTCGCGCCGCGCGAGTGATCTGTCTGCTCGATTTCATGCGTCCCTCTTCTTCGCGCCTTCAGGCGGAAGCTCCACCTGCACCGATCGCCAGTTGCCGGGCCGTCTCCTCCGCGAGCCGGCGATGGTCGTCCGGCGTCAGGATCTTGCCGGTGACGGCGGCGCTCGTTCGAACCACGAGCCGGCCGACCTCGCGTTTCACCTCGGCCAGCATCTGTGCCCGCTCGCGTTCCGCCGCCTCGCGCGCGCGCACCATGATCTGCTCGGCCATCGCCACGGCCTTGCGCGTCTCCTCGGCCTGCAGACGTGTCGTGGCCGCGCGGGCGTCCTCGATGAGCTGCCGGCCTTCGCCGTCCGCCTTCGCCAGCACCTGCGCGGCGCTCGACCTCGATGCGGGCGAGCTCCGCCTTGATCTTCGCGGCGTTGGCCAGCCCGGTCGCAATCTGCTCGCGGCGGGCCGCGAGCATCTTCAGGATCGGCTTGTAGGCCAGGGCCCACAGCACGGCGCAGACCACGCTGAAGCTGACGATCTGCGCCAGCAGGTGCGGCCAGTCGACCCCGAACGTGCTGGCGACCTCGGCGAGCTGCCCGCCACCCTGGGCCAGGGCCACGACGTCAACCGTATGCATTTGGTTCTTCCTTCACGGGGCTCCCGCCTTCGCGCTGCGCGCTCCGGCGGGCAAACGCGTGCCGGTTACCGCACCAGGAACAACGCGTAAAAGACGACGGCTTCAGCGAAGGCGATGGCCAGAATGGACTGGACCATCACCTTGGTCGCCGCACCGGGATTCCGTCCGACCGCCGTCGAGGCGCCCATGCCAATCAGACCCACGCCGATCGCCGTGCCCAGGGCTGCCAGGCCGACGTGCAAGCTTCCCGTCATTGACGTTGTCCTTTCTTCAGTCGGTGTACCGCCGGGTCTAAAGACCCGGCTCCACATCCGCAGACCCGGCTCCCACCTCCGCCGGCATCATCCATGCGCCGCGGCGCTGCCCGGTCTCCTCGTGGTGCTGACAGATGAGGAGCGTGAACACCGCCGTCAGCAGCATGAAGACCATCGCCTGCACCAGGCCCACCAGCAGTTCCATGAAGTAGAACGGGATCGGCAACAGCCAGCCGAGTCCCGGCACCATCGTCGCCATCGCCTCGAGCATGTTCTCGCCGGCGAAGATGTTGCCGTATAACCGGAAGCTCAACGACACCGGGCGGAACAGGATCGAGACGATCTCCAGCAGCCCGGCGGCGAGGAACACGAAGATCATCAGCACTCGCAGCGCCCCGGTGGTCTCCCCCTTGGGAGCAAACAGCTCGTGCGCAATCCCTGACAGCCCGACCTCGCGAAGCGCCCAATAGATCCAGCAGGCGAAGAACACCAGCGACATCGCGAGCGTCATGTTCAGATCCGCGTTGGCGCCGCGGAACAGCGGCTGCTCGACCACGAAGCCGTGATCCGTCTGGTGTCCCCAGCCGATCGTTCCGACGCCCGGCAGCAGGCCGATCCAGTTGGCGGCCAGGATGAAGATGAAGATGGTCGCGAAGAACCAGAACGTCCGCTGGAGCAGATGCGAGCCGATGATGCTTTCGAGAAACTCGTAGAGGCTCTGCACGAGCCACTCGAGGAAATTCTGGGCGCCGCCGGGCACGTCGCTCATCTTCGCGTGGCGAGCTGTGCGAAGACGATCAGGCCGATCGCCACGATCCAGGTGACCACCATGGAATTGGTGATCGGAAACCCGAACGGTCGCGCGATCTCGACGGCCTTCTCCGGCAGGCCGTGCTCGGCCGCCTGAATTGGGGCGGCCCCCGCAGCCAACAGGATCGCGGCCCGCGCCAGCCATCGGGCTCCGGACTGCAGGAGCCCCACGGATTTCACCGCCGACGGCTCCCGATGCCTGATCGATTCCAGGAACGCAGTCATGACGCGATGGCGGCCGGAAGAGCACGTGCCGTGCCACGGCGAACGGTTCGAGCTGCCTCCGGCGATGCGTGATCGGCCGCACCCGGCGACGGCCACCCACGATATCCCGGACCTCCTCCGCGGCGTCGGAGTTGCCCCTCGCGGCCGTCCGCGATCGTCCATTGCGGCAACATCAGGTTCTCCTTCGGTCTGGCAGCCCTTCACCTGACCCGGCCTGATCCGGCACAGCTGGTGCAGAGAGTGCCGCGCATCGCGAATTACGAGAGAAAGGCGCGCACAATGAACGGTCTGCGAACGAAGTGCAGCGTGGTGCTGGCAGCAATGGCGTGCGTCGGCGTCATGGCCGCCGCCGGCAGTCCGGCCGAGACGTTCACCGCCACGGCCTCGGTGAAGACGGCGGGTGGAGGGGCGGCCACGGCGCCCGTCACGGTGACCGTCGATCGCACCATGACGCAGGCGGAGGCCGACGCGCTGCTCGCGGCCTTCAAGAGCGGCGGCGCCGCCGGCCTGCGGAAGGCGCTCAAAGGCGTGAAGCCGACCGGGTCGGTTCAACTGGGCGCCGGCCCGGCCACGCCCATGCGCCTGGCGATCGAGCGTCAGACCGACAAGGGCCGGCTCATCACGATGGTGAGCGACACGCCGATCCTTCACCTCGGCGCTGGTCGTCCGGACGCCAAGCCCAAAGAGGGCTATGACTTCGCGGTGGTCGACCTGGAGATCGGACCTGGCGGCGGCTCGGGCACGCTGACGCCCGCCGCAAGAGTCACGGTCAAGGGCGGAGCCTTCGTCGTCGAAGGCTACTCAACCGAGCCCTTGCTCCTCACTTCGGTCACGGCGAAGAAGTAGGCAGAGAGATGTTCGTGGCAGATACTGCCGCTGAGCTGGCGGCCGTCTACGGCCTCGCATTCGAAGCCGCGCCTGTCGCGGTGCTGGTCGTGGACCGCGAGGGCCGGATTGTCCTCGTCAACCGGGAGCTCGAACGGCAGTTCGGCCATGTGCGCGAAGAGCTGACCGGCGCGGGCGTCGACGTCCTGATGCCCGACGCCCTTCCGCTGTTCCGCGATCTCCTGGGTGATCGCCTGGCGCCCCCTCCTGACCAGGACCTCGATTCTGCCACGCGCGCGATCGCTGGCCGGCGGAAGGACGGTTCGGAGTTTCCGGTCGAACTCTCACTGAACCTGGACCAGACCGCATCCGGCCCGTTCGTGATCGCCTCGGTCGTCGACGTCACCGAGCGTCGCGGGGCCGACGCCGCGCGGCGCGCTGCGCTCGAAGAAGGGCTGGCGTTCGAGCGTGCGATCGCGATGTTGTCGAGCCAGTTCATCAACGTTCCCACCGAACACGTCGAGGATGCGATTCGGCAGGGACTGGGACAGGCCTGTGAGCTCGCGCAGCTCGACCGCGCCGTGCTCGTTCGGGTCGGACCGGAGGGCGTGCTCGGCAGCCCGCTGGTGTGGACCGTGGCGGGGATCGAGCCACTCGACCCGGCGATGATCGTCCAGGACCAGTTCCCCTGGACCATCGACCGGCTGCTCTCGGGTGAGATGGTGTGTTTCTCCAGCCTGGACGACGTGCCGGACGAAGTCGATCGGAGCAGCTACGCGGCAGCCGGGACGCAGTCGTCTCTCACGCTGCCGCTGTCCATCGACGGCCGCGTCACCGCAATCATCGGTCTGGGTACCGTGCGGACCACGCGCGACTGGCCCCCGGAGGTCGTGCATCGCCTCACCATGATCGCCAGCGTGTTCGCGCAGGTCGTCGCGCGGCAGCAACGGGACGAGGCGCTCCAGGCGGCGATGGAGGAGGCCCAGCGGCTGAAGAACCAGCTGCACGTGGAGAACGTGTACCTCCGCACCGAGGCGCGGGATCGGCTCGCGCCGGCGGAAATCGTCGGCCGCAGCCCGGCGCTGCGCCAGGTGCTCTCCCAGGCCGAGCAGGTCGCCTCGACCGATTCCACCGTGCTCCTGCTCGGCGAGACCGGCACCGGCAAGGAGCTGTTCGCGTCGCACATCCACTCGCTCGGCGCCCGCCGCGGGCGGCCGATGGTGCGGGTGAATTGCGCGGCCATTCCCGCGACCCTGATCGAAAGCGAGTTGTTCGGCCGTGAAAAGGGCGCCTTCACCGGCGCGCTGGCGCGTCAGGTCGGGCGCTTCGAGCTGGCCGACCATTCGACGATCTTTCTCGATGAGATTGGCGACCTGCCGCTCGACGTGCAGGTCAAGCTCCTGCGCGTGCTGGAAGAGCGGAAGTTCGAGCGGCTGGGGAGTCCCCGGCCGATCTCGGTGGATACCCGGATCATCGCGGCGACGCACCGCAATCTCGAGCAGCGGGTCGCAGAGGGCGCGTTCCGCGAAGACCTCTACTACCGGCTGAATGTGTTCCCGATCCAGGTGCCGCCCGCTCCGGGACCGCGCCGAGGACATTCCGCTGCTCGTGCAGCGCCTCGTCGACGAGTTCTCGCGAACGTTCGGGAAGCGCATCGAGGTGATCGACCGCGATACCATTGCCGCCGTTGCAGCGGTACGCCGTGGCCCGGGAACATCCGGGAACTGCGGAACGTGGTCGAGCGCGCGATGATCGTGACCACGAGCAGGCGGCTGGTGATCCCGCTGCCCGAGTCGACCTCGTCGGCGGTCGCACGGAGCCCGAAACTGATGGACGTCGAGCGCGAACACATCCTGGCCGTCCTGGAGAGCTCGTCGTGGCGCATCCGGGGAGCCGGAGGCGCTGCCGCGAGGCTCGGGATGAAGCCGACCACGCTCGAGACCCGGATGGCGAAGCTCGGACTCAAACGGCCGGGAGCCACTTAAGCTGCACTTGCCAACATTGCCAACATTGCCAAGATTGCCAAGATTGCCAAGATTAGAAAACCAGGCTCGCTCGGCGGTCTGGGATGTTGGCCTCTTGGCAATGTTGGCAATCTTGGCAATGTTGGCAATGACCAGAGCCTCTCCGGAATTCCGTGGGGGAGTCTCCGATCTTGGACAACGCGCGGACCCGGTCCGGAGGCTGCGCGACCAAACTCAGCGTGCTGCCGGGGAATTTGTAACAGTTCGGCAATGAAGGGAGCTGGAACGGTGGCTGCTTAGAAGGAGGCCATGGTCCGGCTGAACGTCACGCTCAACGCAACATCCGTGCGCGACGCGGAAAACCTTGTCGAGGGACTTCGGTTCCAGGTGCCGGGCACCCAACTGGAAACCGGCTGCATCGGCTGCAGCGCGTGGCTCGGGCCGGACTCGATCGTCCACTACGTCGAAGACTGGGCGACCGAACCGGACATCCGCCGTCGCGTCCTGTCCGATCGGTTCACCTCCCTGCTCGCGGTCGTCGAGGCTGCCGCGAAAGCCGACGTGCAGTTCGATTTCGTGACCGAAACCCGCGGTCTCGAGTACGTCTTCGAAGTCCGCGAACAGACGCCCTGAGAGCGCGCCGGGTGCCTATGGACTCTACTCGCACCTCCGGGCCTGGCGCGGCGACCCCCGCCGGACTGCCAGCGGCAGGCAGACGCTCCGGTGCCACGGCTCTCGCCGCCGCGATCCTCGATCACCTGCGCTATCACCAGGCCATCCCGCTGGAGTACGCCACGCGTCACGACTGGTATATGGCGCTGGCGCTGGCGGTCCGCGACCGGATGCTGGATCGCTACATGGAGACGCTCCATACGGTCACGGCGCCGCAGTCGGACCGCAGGATCGTGAGCTACCTCTCGGCCGAATTCCTGACCGGCCCGCATCTCGGCAACAACCTGCTCTGCCTGGGCATGCAGGAGGCGGCGCAGGACGCGCTGCTCGGGACTCGGCCAGAGCCTGAACGACCTTCTCGAACAGGAAGAGGAGCCAGGCCTCGGCAACGGCGGGCTCGGCCGGCTGGCCGCCTGCTACATGGACTCGCTGGCCACCCTCGGGGTGCCGGCGATCGGCTACGGCATCCGCTACGAGTTCGGCATTTTCGATCAGGCGATCCGCGACGGCTGGCAGGTCGAGACGACCGACAAGTGGCTGCGCCTCGGCAACCCCTGGGAAATCGCGCGGCCCGGAGATCAGCATCTCGGTCCCGTTCGGCGGACGCACCGAGCACCGCCGCGATGAGCAGGGCCGTCTTCGGGTGACGTGGATTCCCGCGACGCTGGTGAAGGGAGTCCCCTACGACACCGTCGTGCCCGGCTATCTGAGGCGCCACCGCCAACCAGCTGCGGCTGTGGCGAGCGGAGGCGGTGGAATCGTTCGATTTCGACGCCTTCAACGTGGGCGACTACTACCGGGCCGTCAGCGAAAAAATCTCGTCGGAAACCATCTCGAAGGTGCTCTATCCGAACGACGAGCCGGAGGCCGGCAAGCACCTGCGCCTGCAGCAGCAGTTCTTCTTCGTGTCGTGCTCCCTCCAGGACATGATCCGGATCCACCGGCAGTTCGGCCGCTCCGCTCGACGACTTCTCGTCGTACTGGGCCGTCCAGATGAACGACACCCACCCGTCGATTGCCGTCGCCGAGCTGATGCGGCTGCTCGTCGACGATCACGGCCTCGACTGGGACCAGGCCTGGACGATCACGCAGGAGACCTGCGCCTACACCAACCACACGCTGCTGTCCGAGGCGCTGGAGAAGTGGCCGCTGCCGCTCTTCGCGTCGCTGCTGCCGCGCCATCTCGAGATCATCTTCGAGATCAATCAGCGCTTCCTCGATGACGTGAGGCGGCGGTGCCCGGGCGACGACGCGCTGATCCGCCGGCTGTCGATCATCGACGAAGCGGGAGACAAGTCGGTGCGCATGGCGCACCTCGCCAGCGCAGGCAGTCACGCGATCAACGGCGTCGCGGCGCTGCACACCGAGCTCCTCAAGGAGACCGTGCTGCGCGACTTCCACGCGGTCTACCCGCAGCGGATCGTCAACGTGACCAACGGGGTGACGCCGAGGCGGTGGATCGCGCTGAGCAATCCCGAGCTGAGCGCGCTCATCAGCGACCGGATCGGCGATCGCTGGCTCTGGAACCTCGAGGAGGAGCTCATCCGTCTCGAGCCGCTGGCTGGAGATGCCGGGTTCCAGGCTGCGTGGCGGGCGGTCAAGGCCGGCAACAAGCGGCGGCTGGCCGGGGTGATCAAGGAGCGGGTCGGTATCGAGGTGAATCCGGAGTCGCTCTTCGACATCCAGGTGAAGCGCCTGCACGAGTACAAGCGGCAGCACCTGAACGTGCTCTATCTCGTCGCCGAGTACCTGCGGCTCAAGGAGGGCGGTGTCGCAGGACCGCCGCGGACCGTGATCTTCGGCGGGAAGGCGGCGCCCGGATACCGGATGGCCAAGCTGATCGTCCGGCTGATTCACGGCGTCGCCGGCGTCATCAACGCCGATCCCGCAGATCTCGCAGGTCCTGAAGGTCGTCTTCATCCCCGACTTCAACGTGAAGAACGCCCACCCCATTTATCCGGCCGCCGACCTGTCGGAACAGATCTCCACCGCCGGCAAGGAAGCGTCGGGCACCGGGAACATGAAGTTCGCGATGAACGGCGCGCTCACGATCGGCACCCTGGACGGCGCGAACGTGGAGATTCGCGACGCGGTCGGGCCCGAGAACTTCTTCCTGTTCGGGCTGACCGCCCGGGAAGTCGTCGATCGGAAGGCGGGCTGGCTACCGGCCGCGGGACGTCTACGAGGCGAATCGCCGTTCTGCGGGCGACGCTCGATCTCATCGCCTCGGGTGCGTTCGCCAACGGCGATCGCGACCTGTTCCGGCCGCTGGTGGACTCGCTCTCACGCGCGACGACTACATGCTGCTGGCCGACTTTCAGTCGTACGTGGACTGCCAGGCACGGGTCAGCGAGGCGTACCGCGACCAGGCGGCCTGGACGCGGATGTCCATCCTCAACAGCGCGCGGGTCGGCCGATTCTCGTCGGATCGGTCGATCCGGGACTACTGCCGCGACATCTGGAACGTCGAGCCGGATCACGATTGGCGAAGGGTGAGCCGTGAAAACGTGGAACGACAAGCCGGGGCTCAGCGCGCCGCTCGGCGCGACCGTCACGCGTGAGGGCGTCAACTTCAGCGTGTTCTCGAAGAACGCGACCTCGGTCGATCTGCTCCTGTTCGACGGCGTCGAAGCCCTGGAACCGTCACGGGTCGTCGAGCTATCGGCCAACGGCCATCGCACGTATCACTACTGGCACGTCTTCATACCGGATCTGGTGCCGGGCCAGATCTACGCGTACCGGGCTCATGGGCCGTTCGCGCCGGAGCGCGGCCTCAGGTTCGATGGCGACAAGGTGCTCCTCGATCCGTACGGATTGTCAGTGGCCGTGCCCGGCTGGTACGACCGGATGGCCGCGAGCATCCCGGGTGGCAACGCCGCTGTCGCGATGAAGAGCGTGGTCGCCGATCCCTCGCGCTACGACTGGGAGGGCGATCTGCCGCTGCGGCGCCCGTTCGCGCAGACGGTGATCTACGAGCTGCACGTACGCGGGCTTCACGCGGCACTCGAGCTCGGGCGTCAGCCGCGGACAAGCGCGGCACCTATGCCGGGCTGATCGAGAAGATCCCGTACCTGAAGGAGCTCGGCGTCACGGCCGTCGAGCTCCTGCCCGTCCAGCAGTTCGATCCGCAGGCGGCGCCGCGGGGCGTCAACTACTGGGGCTACCAGCCGGTCTCGTTCTTTGCGCCGCATCACGCCTACAGCTCCAGGCCCGATCCGCTGGGCGCGCTCGACGAGTTCCGCGACATGGTCAAGGCGCTCCATCGCGCCGGCATCGAGGTCATTCTGGACGTCGTCTACAACCACACCGCCGAAGCCGGCGAGGACGGGCCGACGTCTGTGTACCGCGGGCTGGCGAACGAGTTCTACTACATCCTTCAGAACGACCGCTCGAAGTACGCGGACTACACGGGCTGCGGCAACACGCTCAACGCCAACCAGTCGATCGTGCGGCGGATGATCCAGGACAGCCTGCGCTACTGGGTCGCCGAGATGCACGTCGACGGGTTCCGCTTCGATCTCGCGTCGATCCTCACGCGCGACGAGGCCGGCCATCCGCTGCCCAATCCCCCCGTCCTCTGGGACATCGAGTCGGATCCCCTGCTTGCGGGCACCAAGCTGATCGCGGAAGCCTGGGATGCCGCAGGCCTGTATCAGGTCGGCAGCTTCATCGGTGACACGCTGGCAGGAATGGAACGGCCGGTTTCGCGACGATGTCCGCCGGTTCTGGAAGGGCGAGAACGGATCGGTCCGGGGCCTCGCCATGCGGCTGCTGGGCAGCCCGGATGTCTACGGCCACGAGGATCGGGAAGCCGAGCAGAGCATCAACTTCGTCACCTGCCACGACGGGTTCACCCTGAACGATCTCGTTTCGTACAACCAGAAGCACAACGAGGCGAACGGCGAGCACAATCGCGACGGATCCGACGACAACATCAGCTGGAACTGCGGCGTCGAGGGACCCACTGACGATCCGGCGGTGGAAGCGCTGCGCAACCGGCAGGTGAAGAACCTCATCGCGATGCTGATGCTCGCGTCGGGAACGCCGATGCTGCTGATGGGCGACGAGGCCCGGCGGACGCAGCAGGGCAACAACAACGCCTACTGCCTCGATGACGAGGTCAGCTGGTTCGACTGGAGCCTGCTCGAGCGGCACGCGGACGTGCACCGGTTCGTGACGGCGCTTGCCGCATTCAGGCAGCGCCGCGACGTCGTGGAGCACGACACCGCGCTCAGCCTGAATCAGCTCCTCGAGCACTCGCGGCTGGACTGGCACGGCGTGAGGCTCGGCCATCCCGACTGGGCCGACCACTCGCACTCGCTCGCGTTCACGCTGCGCAGCCTCCATTCGCGTTTCCAGATTCACGTGATGCTGAACGCGTACTGGGAGCCGCTCGAGTTCGAGGTTCCACCCGTGGATGCCGGAGGACGCGTCCGGATGGCGGCGCTGCATCGACACGGCGGCAGCGACCGCCCGGCGACGCGGCCCAGTTTCGTCACGCCCCGCGCCATGCGGCCCGCACCTGCGTCGTGCAGCCGCGGTCGCTGGTGCTGCTCGCGTCGCGGCTGCCGCGCGACGGCCGCCGGATGCATCGAAGCCCGTCGTCTCCTGAGAAGCCAGCGGAGAAGCAACCATGTTCAGCAAGGATCTCGAACACCTCGCCCAGGACCTCGTCGCCGACGGCAAGGGCCTGCTCGCCGCCGATGAAACGGTGTCCACGCTCTCGCGCCGGCTGCTGGCCAGGGGCATCGAGTCCACCCCTGACAGCCGCCGGGCCTATCGCGAGATGCTCTTTTCGACGCGGGGCATCGGCGAGTGCATCAGCGGCGTGATCCTCCACGAGGAAACGATCCGGCAGCGCAGCGCGAAGGGCAGGACGTTCCCCGAACTGCTGGCGCGACAGGGCATCCTGCCGGGCATCAAGGTCGATCGCGGAGCGAACCCGCTCGCCGGGTTCCTCGGGTGAGCACATCACCGACGGGCTCGATGGCCTGCGGGATCGCGTGAAGGACTCGGTGGCCCTCGGCGCCCGTTTCGCCAAGTGGCGCGCGGTCATCGTGGTGAGCGACACCCGCCCGACTCCCGCTGTGCCTTCGCGACAACGCGCATGCGCTCGGACGCTACGCGGCCATCTGCCAGGAGCACGGCCTGGTGCCCGATCGTCGAAGCGGAAGTGATGACCGACGGGACGCACACCATCGAGCGGTGCGAAGAAGGTGACCGGCGCGGTCCTGCGTGAAGTGGTCCAGGCGCTGCTCGATCACGGAGTGATCGCTCGAAGCCATCGTGTTGAAGCCGAACATGGTCGTCCCCGGAGCCATGTGTCCGGTCGCGGCGACGAGCGAGGCGATCGCGAGCGCCACCCTGCGCTGCCTGCGGCGGTTCGTGCCGGCGGCCGTCCCCGGGATCGCCTTCCTCTCGGGCGGTCAGGATCCGTTCGAAGCCACCGCACACCTGAGCGCGATCAACCAGCAGCCCGGGCCGAAGCCCTGGAAGCTCGACCTTCTCGTTTGGCCGCGCGCTCCAGGACGAGGCGCTCAGCGCCTGGGGAGGCTGGCCGGAGAACGTGGCTGCCGGTCAGCGCGCGTTCAGGCATCGCGCGCAGTGCGTCAGCTCCGCCGCGGTGGGCCTGTATGTTCCCGGCATGGAGGCACAGCCGGCGGTGGCGTGATTCGTGGCGACGCCGAAACGGTACAGCCGTACCGCGACGGCATCCACAGCCGGAGTTCACCATGGACGTGGACAATCGACCCGGCACCCGGAACCGCAGAAAGGATCCCGCGCATGCGCAGACTGCTCGTCGAGTATCACGGTGACCGGGCTCCTGATCGGCGGCTTTGCCGCCCAGGGGACGAAAGCTGCGCCGAGTGCCGCCGAGCTCGATAAGCTGCTCGCGCCAATCGCACTCTATCCGGATCAGCTCCTGGCGCAGATGCTGCTCTGCGCCGCGAAGCCCGGCAAGGTCGCGGCCCTCAGCGAATGGCTGGCCAGCCACCAGTCCCAGAAAGGAACCGAGTTGCAGGACGCCGCGACGAAGGCGGGCTTCGAGCCGAGCTTCGTCGCCCTCGCCCTGTTCCCCGACGTCGTCGATTCGATGGCATCGCGCATCGACTGGACGACGCAGCTCGGGAGCGCGTTCGAGGCGGATCGCAGTGCGGTCTTCGACAGCATCCAGCGGTTGCGGAGCCAGGCGCAGAAGGCCGGGAAGCTCAAGGACACTCCGCAGCAGGACATCGAGACGAAGAAGACGTCATCGGGGCAGGACGTGATCGTCATCGAGCCGACCAATCCGCAGGTCGTCTACGTGCCGCAATACAACCCGCAGGTCGTCTACACGCAGCCGACATCCTCGACGGTGGTCATTCAGGAGAGCAGCAGCAGTAGTGACGCGGTCGCTGCGGGACTCATCGGGTTCACCGCCGGGATCGCGATCGGCGCGGCAATCGACAACGACTATTACTACGGCCCGTACGGATGGGGCACGGCGGCGCCTACATGTACAACGACGGGTGGGACGACTGGTACGACCACCGGGAGGATGCGCGCGAAGACTGGATGGATCATCGCGAGGACATCGTGGAGGACCGATCCGAACGTGCAGAGGATGCCCGGGAAAACCGTTCGGACCGTACGCAGAACACCCAAGAGCAGCGGACCGACCGGCAGCAGAACCGCCAGGAGAACCGGCCTGAAGCGTCGCAGGCGCAGCGCGACCAGGCCCGCAGCAATGCCCAGGCAAAGGCGGCCTCGGGAGAGACGCGGAGCACGACGCGGCCGAGCACCGAGTCGCGCGGCTACAGCGGCAGCACCACGCGGACGGCGCCCGGAACGAAGCGGCACCCGATCGGATGCCTTCTCAGGGTATTCGAGCGGGAAATCCGAGCGGTCAGCCAGCCAGCGCGGTGAGCGCAGCCGGAGCAGTTCCCGGAGCTCGGGCAGCCGGCGCCGGTGATTCATCGACAGGGAATCTCAGTCATGTCCACGAACACGACCTCCCGCCCCGGCACCTCACGTGCTGCGGTTGCACTGCTGATGATCTCCGCCGTCCTGGTCGCGCTGCCGTCGTGCCGCAGGACGCCGGCCCAGCCCTACCGAACGTTCGCGTCGCCGGAGGAGGCGGTGAAGGCGCTGGCCGCCGCGGTGACGAAGGAAAAGGTCGACGAGCTGCTGCAGATCTTCGGTCCTGAAGGCAAGGAACTGATCGATGCCTCCGATCCTGCGAGCGCGCGTCGCGGCCGCGAGGTGTTCACGGCCGCTGCCACCGAGCAATGGCGGCTCCTGAACCGCGATGGCGGCGGCAAGACTCTCGTCGTCGGCAACGAGGCGTGGCCGTTCCCCGTGCCCCTGATCCAGGACGCGCAGGGATGGCACTTCGATGCGGCCGCCGGCAAGGAGGAAGTGATCGTTCGCCGGATCGGACGGAATGAACTGGCGGCGATCGAGATCTGCCAGACCTACGTGGCCGCGCAGCGGCGCTACGCGCGCACCGGCCACGACGGCAGACGGCCGGGACTCTACGCGGCCGCGTTCCGGAGCGATCCGGGCAAGCAGAACGGTCTCTATTGGCCGGCCAACCGGAGAGAGCCGCGGAGTCCGCTCGGCGACCTCCTGGCGGAGGCCGCCGACCCGGAGCGCCTGAAGTCCGACGCCGCCAAACCGCCGCCGTTCCATGGCTATTACTTCAAGATCCTGACCGCGCAGGGTACCTCGGCAGCCGGCGGCGCCCGCAACTACGTGGTCAACGGTGAAATGGCGTTCGGCTATGCGCTGGTGGCATGGCCTGCCCAGTACGACAACACCGGAGTCATGACGTTCATCGTCAATCAGGACGGCATCGTCCGCGAAAAGGATCTCGGCCCTGAAACCGGCGCCAACGCACGGGCGATGTCGATCTACGAGCCCGACCCCTCCTGGACATTCGCGCGCTGACCCTGTCCGCGCGCAAGAAAGGATTTTCCATGGCGAAGCTGGACGTCGTGGACGTCACGGAACAGAAGCGGCTGAACGACGCGCGCGAAGCCGGCGTCCCGTGGAAGAAATGGGGACCGTACCTGAGCGAGCGGCAGTGGGGCACCGTCCGCGAGGACTACAGCGACGACGGGAACGCCTGGGACTACTTCTCCCACGATCAGTCGCGCTCGCGGGCCTACCGCTGGGGCGAAGACGGCCTCGGCGGCATCTCCGACGACAAGCAGCGCCTGTGTTTCGCGGTCGCGCTGTGGAACGGGCGCGACCCCATCCTGAAGGAGCGCCTGTTCGGGCTGACCAACAGCGAGGGCAATCACGGCGAGGACGTCAAGGAGTACTACTTCTACCTCGACAGCACGCCGACGCACTCGTACATGAAGTACCTCTACAAGTATCCGCAGCGGGAGTTCCCGTATCGCGATCTCGTGGAGACCAACCGCCGCCGCGGCCGCGAGGAGTTCGAGTACGAGCTGCTCGACACCGGCGTGTTCGACGACGACCGCTACTTCGACGTGTTCGTGGAGTACGCGAAGGCGGAGCCGGAGGACGTGCTGGTGCGCATCACCGTCCACAACCGCGGGCCGGAGGCCGCGCGGCTGCACGTGCTGCCGACGCTGTGGTTCCGCAACACGTGGTCGTGGGGCGGCGACGAACGGAAGCCCGTCGTTGCGCCAGGTCCGTGACGCGGCACGATCGAAGCGTCGCACCACGAGCTCGGGCACCTACTCGCTGCTGTGCGACGGGTGCGCCCGAGCTGCTGTTCACCGAGAACGAGAGCAACGCGCAGCGGCTCTGGGGGCAGCCCAACGCGTCCCCGTACGTGAAGGACGCGTTCCACGCTACATCGTCTCGGGGCAGCGCGACGCCGTGAACCCGGCGCAAGGTCGGCACCAAGGCCGCGGCGCACTACGCGCTCGAGGTGCCGGCCGGCGGCAGCCAGACGATCCGCGTCCGGCTGGGCTGCCACGGCGCCGGCAGAATGCGTTCGGCGACTTCGACGAGGTGTTCACGCAGCCGCATCGCGGACGCCGACGAGTTCTACGCGCGCATCACGCCGCGCGCCCTCGGCGAGGACGCGCGCCGCGTCCATCGCCAGGCGCTCGCCGGCATGCTGTGGAGCAAGCAGTTCTACTACTTCGACCTCGAGCAGTGGCTCAACGAGCACCGGAGCCACCCGCTGCTCGGATGCGCCGCGTCACGGCGTGCGGAACACGGAGTGGTTCCACATGCTCAACGCCGACATCATCTCGATGCCGGACAAGTGGGAGTACCCGTGGTACGCCGCGTGGGACCTGGCGTTCCACACCGTCGTCGCTGGCGCTGGTCGATTTCGACTTCGCGAAGGAGCAGCTCCTGCTGATGCTGCGCAACCTCTACTTCCACCCGAACGGCCAGATCCCGGCCTACGAGTGGAACTTCAGCGACGTGAACCCGCCGGTGCACGCCTGGGCCACGCTGTTCTTGTTCAAGATGGAGCGAACGCTGGGCCGGGCCGACATGCGGTTCCTGGAGCGCTCGTTCCAGGGGCTGATGCTCAACTTCAACTGGTGGGTGAACCGCAAGGATCCGGCGGGCCGCAACGTCTTCGCCGGCGGGTTCCTCGGCCTCGACAACATCGGCGTCTTCGATCGCAGCGCGGAGCTGCCGACCGGCGGGCTCGCTCGAGCAGGCGGACGGCACGGCCTGGATGGCGTTCTACTGCCAGTGCATGCTGGAGATGGCCCTGATCCTCGTCCGAGTACGACCCGATGTACGAGGAGGTCGCCTTCAAGTTCGTCCAGCACTTCATGTGGATCTCGTACGCGATGGACCGCATCGGCGAGAACCACGACGAGATGTGGGACGAGGAGGACGGGTTCTTCTACGATCTGCTGCGGCTCCCGGACGGCCAGGCGATGCGCCTGAAAGTGCGGTCGTTGGTCGGTCTGCTGCCGCTCTGCGCGTCCACGGTGTTCGAAGGAGACGTCGCGGCGCGCTATCCGAAGCTGATGGAGATGATCGCGCTGTTCCGAGAAGCGCCACCCCGAGCTGCTGTCGCACGTGGCGCCCACCGACGAGGGGTTCATCGGCTACAAGGGGCGGCGGCTCCTGTCGATCCTCAACAAGAAGAAGCTGCAGACGCGTGCTCGGCTACCTGCTCGACGAGAACGAGTTCCTCGGGCCGCACGGCATCCGGTCGCTCTCGCGGTACCACCTGGATCATCCGTTCAAGTTCTGGGTCGGGCACCAGGAATTCCGGTCCAGTACCTGCCGGCGGAGTCGAACACCGGCATGTTCGGCGGCAACTCCAACTGGCGCGGCCCGGTCTGGATGCCGGTCAACGCGCTCATCGTCCGGGCGCTGCTCAACCTGTACGCGTTCTACGGCGACGACTTCACGGTGGAGTGCCCGACCGGATCCGGCCGCCAGATGAACCTGTTCGAGGTCGCCGAGGAGATCACCCGGCGGCTGGCCGGCACGTTCCTGCGCGACGCCGAGGCGGCAGGCCCGTGTACGGCGGCACGGCGAAGTTCCAGAACGACCCGCACTGGCGCGACCTGATCCTGTTCTACGAGTACTTCCACGGCGACAACGGGGCGGGCCTCGGCGCCAGCCACCAGACGGGCTGGACCGGCCTCGATCGCGCCGCTGCTGGACCTCTTCGGCCGCGTCGACGCGAAGAGCGTGCTCGAGATCCGAACGGGCGCTGCTGCAGGCCGCGCATGGTCAGGGAGCAGGTGGGGGGTGAACAAGTAGTCGCTACTCCTAATCGCTAATCCTGTATCCCGAGTCCAGAGTCCCGAGTCCAGAATCCCTTCTCCAGTCCCGAATCGCGGGCTGTTGCGCGCGGGATGAGGGATACAGGACCCGGGGGACCCGGGACCCGGGACTCGCGATTCAGGACCAGCGATCAGGGATTAGTGACCACTTACCGTGACGCCTCAGGAGTGACTTCGTAGAGACGGTTCACGAGGGTAAAGAAAAAACCGGTGGACCATCCGCACATCAGGATGCCGGTCAGCGCTTCGACGCCGCCGACGAGCCGCCAGCCCTCGGCCAGCACGAGATCACCGTACCCGGTGGTCGTGTAAGTGACGGCGCTGAAGTACAGCGCCGCCGACAAATCCGGCATCGCATCCCTCCAGACATAGAACGCCGCCCACACCGCGATCTCGGCGACATGCAGCAACACGATCCAGGCGGCGACGAGCACGAACAGCCGGGTGATTGCCCAGAAGCGGGTGCTCCGCGGCGGATGGCGGCGGAGTCGGAGCAATGCCGAGTTCACTCCGGCGGCGTGGATCGCCACGCACAAGGCCATCAGGGGCAGGGCGATCGCCAGTTGGGGAATCATCGCGTTGCGATCAACGAACGGCCGGTTTGGCGAGGTCCTGGGCGTCGACCGGATCGCCGCCGACTCCAGCCGGTGCGGCCGCGGCGATCTGCTCGTAGTGCTGCACGGCGCTCTGCACGTTGAAGAACATCCGCTCCCGGCCGAGAAGCCGGCCGAGAGGGGAGTGCTGGACCACCTTGAGCACCTCCGGGTTGAGCGCCGCGATCCAGAGCATCACGCCCTGCCGTCGAAGCTGCTCTTCGGCTTCGATGAGCATCTTGAGCGCAGTGTACTCGATGTCGATGAGCGAGCGGCCGTCGAGCAGCAGGACGGCCGGCTTCGCCTGCTCGACCAGCGGCCACAAGCGATCGCCGATGCGCTGGGCATTGAGGAAGAACGCACGCCCCTCGACCCGCACGATCAGCAGCCCCGGCCACGACTCGTCATCCGGATGCTCCGCCGAACGCGGCCGGAACACGTCGGTCCCACGCTTGCGGCCGAGGACGTGAACGGGAGGATGGTAGGCCTGCTGCGCGAGCGCCAGCAGTGAAACGATCACCGCCACCACGATGCCCTGCAGCGTACCGAGCACCACCACGCCGACGAAGGCGATGACTGCCCAGCGGAACTCGACGCGGCGCACGGCGAGAATGTCGCGGAACTCGATCGGCTTGATCAGGTCGAACGAATACGCGACCACGACCGCTGCCAGCGCCGCCTGCGGCATCAGGCCGATGACCGGACCGAGCACCAGTAACGACGCCATCGCGATCCCTGCCGTCACCAGGGTCGCGACCTGGGTTCGCGCACCCGCCTTCCGGTTGACGGCGGTCTGGGTCGTGCCGCCACCCGCCGGCATCGCGCCGAAGAGTCCGCCCGCCACGTTGGCCAGTCCAACCGCGAGGAGCTCCCGGTTCGGCCGCGGGCGCGGTTCACCGGGCGCCGCGAAGGCACGCGCCGCGGCAATGCCCTCCGTGAAACTCATCAAGGCGATTCCGGCGGCCGCCGGCCACATCGCCCACATGATCTCGAGCTTCGGCCGGACGAGTTCCGGCACGCCGCCCGGGACTGCGCCGATGACCGCCACTCCCGCCTGGTCCAGTCCGAGCAACGCCGACGCCGCGATCGCCAGACCGATCGCGATGAGCGGCGCAGGCGCGTGAGGCAGGAACCGCTCGACCGAGAAAATCAGTCCCAGCATCAGCACCGCGAGCACCAGCGTCGCGACCGAGGTCGCGGGCAGCTGCCTGGCGATTGAGACGACGTCCCTGAAGAAGCCGGCCTTGTCGATATGGATGCCGAGCAGCTTCGGAATCTGATCGACGACGATGACCAGGCCGATGCCGGACTTGAATCCGGTCAGCACCGGATCGGAAATGAAGTTCGCGACGAAGCCGAGGCGCAGCGCCCACGCCAGGAGCAGCAGCACACCGACCAGGACGGCCAGTGTCGCAGAGGCCGTGATCAGGTCCGCCCCACCCCCTGGGGCCACGCGCCCCAGTTCCGCCCCGGTCAGAATGGCGATCGTCGTCGTCGTGCTGACGCTGAGCGGCCGCGACGTCCCGAGCAGCGCGTAGACCACCATCGGCACGACTGGCCGTGTACAGCCCGACCTGCACCGGCAGGCCGGCGATGGTGGCGTAAGCGAGCGCCTTGGGCACGACGACGGCCGCCGCCGTGAGTCCGGCAACGATATCCAGCCGCGGCACCCCGTGCGCAGGGTTCCGGGGGCCGGCGCCGACCGGACCTCCGTGGGGTTCACGATCCGCTGGCATCAGGCGTACCTCGCTGGTCCGGATCTCGAATTCCGAACGGCGGAAGATGGCAAGCGCAGCTGCCAAGACCGCGCCACCCGATTCCCGCCGGGCAGTTCGCCCGGACCGCGAGATCCGGCCCCCGGAGTGTCCGCTCCGCTGGAGCGCATCCGGGATTCCGTAGGCGTGTGACGGGAATTCGCGCTCCCCCCGTGCAATCGCGCGCGAGCGTACCCGGCACGTCCGGTGCTTCAATGGGTCCGGCGCAAAGGAGGACGTGTTGAAACCGAAGTCCCTGATCAAGAAAGCACGGGAACTGGCGAAGGAATACCGCGTGACCGACGGCGCTCGCTTCAAGCTGAAGCGCGTCGATCCGGGCGACACGCTCGAGTTTGGCGACGAGGACAAGCCGCGCGCGAAGGAGATGCTCGCCGAGGGCGTGGAGGTCCTGGCCTCGCTGCAGGACAGGCTCTATGCCCAGGACCGTTGGGCCCTGCTGCTCATCTTCCAGGCGATGGACGCGGCCGGAAAGGACGGCGCGATCAAGCACGTCATGTCCGGCGTCAACCCGCAGGGCTGCCAGGTCTATTCGTTCAAGGCACCCTCGAGCGAGGATCTCGATCACGACTATCTGTGGCGCTGCCTCCGGTGCCTGCCCGAGCGCGGCCGGATCGGTATCTTCAACCGCAGCTATTACGAGGAGACGCTGGTGGTGCGGGTGCACCCGGAGTTCCTCGACAAGCAGAAGGTCCCGAAGGAGCGCCGGTCGAAGAACATCTGGAAGGAGCGATTCGAGGACATCCGGAACGTCGAACACTACCTCGATCGCAACGGCGTCATCGTCCGGAAAATCTTCCTTCACGTCTCCAAGCAGGAGCAGGGCAAGCGGTTCCTCTCGCGGATCGACGACAAAGAGCGGAACTGGAAATTCTCGGCCAACGACGCCGCGGAGCGCAATCACTGGAACGCCTACATGGACGCCTACGAGGACATGATTCGCAATACCGCAACCGAGCATGCGCCCTGGTACGTCGTTCCCGCGGACAACAAGTGGTTCACGCGCATCGCCGTCGCGGCCGCGGTGATCGAGACGCTCGACTCGCTGGATCTGTCGTACCCGAAAGTCGGCAAGGAGCAGCGGCGCGAGCTGGAGGGGCTGCGGCAGGCGTTCGCCTGAGGTCCCCGGGACTTCGGCGGGACGGCGCACCGGTCTATCGCACGATGAGCTACGCGACCGTTGCGGTGTGGCGGGTCACACGCCTCGTCGGCGTTTGCGCCGTTGCAGTCGTCGTGTCCGCGATCGTCGCGGCAACGCAGACTCCGGCCGGTTCGAGCCAGTCTGCCGCCCAGCCTCCGGCGACCGGGCCACAGGCGGGGCCGTGGACCGACCCGCTCGGCCGGAGCACACCGCGCGGCACCGGCAGGGGATTTCTCGAAGCCGCACGAACCGGGGACAATGCGCGTGCGGCGCTGTATCTCGACACTCGCCGATCGGACGCACCCGAACTGGCCCGCAAGCTGTTCGCCGTCCTGGATGCCAGGCTGCCGGCGCGCCTGGTGAGAATCAGCGATGAGCCCGTGGATCCGATCCGGTCTCACCGAACCGGGAGAGCGTTGGCATCATCGAGGGCAGCGCCGGGCCGGCGGAGGTCGTACTCCACCGTGTCCAGCGGTCGAGTGAGCCGGGTCCGATCTGGTTGATCTCGCCGGAGACCATCGCGGCGGCTGTCGCGCAGTACGACGAGCTCGCCAATAGCCGGTGGAACGGCATCGTCCCGACGGTTCTCATCAGGACCAGGGTCGGCGGTCTGCGGCTCGTCGACATCCTGACCCTTCTGGCCGGACTGCCGCTCCTGTATCTCGCGACCATCCTCCTGAACCGGGCACTGACGCCGCTCATCGGCCTGGGCTTCCGCAAGGCTGACGCTCCGCGCCGGAGTGTCCTGCCCGCGTCGGCCCGGCTGCTGCTGGTCGTCATCGCTGGCCGGTGGCTCTCGTCCACGCTCCCGCTCTCGCTCACGGTGCGCCAGATCTTCTCGACACTGGCCACGCTGATCATCATCGCCACGGTCGCACGGCTGCTGATGCTCATGAACGGCGAAGTCGAGCGGCACGTCCTGGGCAGAATCCTGCCGTCCAACCGCGGCGCCGCCGCGTCGCTCCTGCGGCTGCTCAGGCGCGGCGGCGACCTGCTCATCCTCTTCTCGGCTGTGATCGCCGTGCTGTTGGCCTTCGGCGTCAATCCCACGCCGGCGCTCGCCGGCCTCGGCGTGGGTGGCATCGCCGTCGCGCTGGCCGCACAGAAGACGCTGGAGAACGTGATCGCGGGCGCGTCGATCATCTTCGATCAGGCCGTGCGCGTCGGCGACTTCCTGAAGATGGGAGAGATCCAGGGCACTGTCGATCACATCGGGCTGCGATCGACGCGCATCCGGACGCTCGATCGCACGGTGGTGAGCGTGCCGAACGGCCAGATCGCCAATGTGAGCCTGGAGACCCTCTCGGCGCGCGACAAGTTCTGGTTCCACCATGTCATCGGCCTGGTCTACGAGACCACGCCCACGCAGCTCCACGAGGTGGTCGATGGCATCAGCCAGCTGCTGATCGAGGGTCCGCTGGTGGACGTCCCGTCGGTGCGCGTCCGGTTCATCCGCCTCGGCGCGTTCTCGCTCGACATCGAGGTGTCCGTCTACCTGCAGGCCCAGGACTGGAACCATTTCCTGGAAATCCAGGAGCAGCTGCTGTTCGGCATCACCGAGATCATCAGCCGCGCCGGAACCTCGCTCGCGTTCCCGTCGCAGACGACGTATGTCGCGAACGCGGCGGTCCAAGCCATCCCGGCGCGGCCAGAGAATGCGCGGCAAACCGTGAACTCCTGAACCCCTGAACCCTGAAACGAAGGAGCCTCAATGCCTCCCCGAACCGCTCTGGTCCTCCCCGCCCTCCTGCTCCTCGCTCTCCCGAACACGGCAGCGAGACAGTCGGCCGGTGCTCCCGAAACCTTCGTCGCCAACATCCAGGCACTCGGTAACAAAGGCGGCGCGGCAGCCGCCACCATCGAGATCGCGATCCTCCGCTATACGCCGGACGCGGATCGCACCGCGGTCGAGACCGCGTTGAAGACCGGTGGCTACCCCGCATTCCTCACGGCGCTGCGCAAGGCGCCGGAAGTCGGGTCGGTCTCGATGGCAGACAAGAAATGGGCGATCCGCTGGGCGCGCGAGCAGCCAAGCGGCAAATACGACCGCCGGATTGTCGTGGTGACCGACCAGCCGATGTTCTTCATCGGCGGGGGCAGCACCGAGGCGAAGCCGCGGGCAGGGTACGAAGTGGCCGTGATCGAGATGACGGTCGACAACGTCGGGCTGGGTAAGGGCACGATGACCGCCGCTGCGAGGGTCAAGCCGGACGGAGAGGCCGGCGTGCGGATCGACGACTACGCGGAGAAGCCGATTCAGTTGGTCACGGTCAGCAGGAAGTTGAAATAGCTATCACAGGAGGATCAGGAGTTCAGGCATGAACTGCTTGGAAACACAGACGCCAAAGATCTCCGGATGCTGCCGGTCCGTCGCTGTGAATTCCGAGCTCAGAGCTTGAGGTCCGTTGACGTCATCTTCTGTTCGAAGCTCCCCCCGAGCGCCAGATGCAGGTTGACTCGTTGAACCCGTTGCTCCGCCTGCATCCGCACTAAAGCTGACTGCGTGGAGTTCAGCGCCAGCTGCCGCTGGTTGACGAAGCGCAGGTCGGTGCTGCCGACCTTGAACTGGGTGCGCACGATTTCGAGCGCGCGCTCGTTGTCCGAGAGCGTGCCGGCGAGGATCTTCTCGCGGTCGCGGGCGGCGATTTCCGCCGAGAGGGCGGCCTCGACCTCCCCGAACGCCCGCAGCCCGACGTCGGCATACGCCGCGAGCGCCTGTTTCTGCTCGGCGGTCCGGATTTCGACCTGGGTCTTGAGCGCGCCGCCCCGGAAGATCGGCATGAGCAGGCTGCCGCCGAAGTTCCACGATGGATTGTCGCGATCCTGCAGCACGAACAGCTCGCTCGAGATCGCGCTGACGCCGGCCGTCAGGGAGATGGTTGGCAGGCGCGCGGCCTTGGCTTCGTGGATGCGATTGAACGCGGCGGCCACACGTCGCTCCGCGGCGATCACGTCCGGGCGACGTTCGAGCAGCTCGGAGGGAAGACCGGCGGGTACCCCGTCGGGCTGCCCGGGAAGCTGCGGGCTGACCGTCGGCGGTGCCCGCCGGATAGCGGCCGACCAGGAGCTCGAGCGCGCGCCGTGCCTGCTCCTGCGCCAGCTCGATCCCGCGCAGCGCATCGCGATAGGTCCCGGCCGACGCGCGCGCGACGTAGACGTCTTCGTCGTTGCCGACGCCGACCTTCGCCCGGGTTTCGGCGAGCTGGATGAGCGCGTCGCTGTCCTGAATCGTCAGGCGGGCGACGTCGGCCTGGAGGCCGGCCTCGGTGGCGAGGAACCAGGCCTTGGCGACCTGCGCCGCGATCGACTGCCGCGCGTACTCGTAGTCGGCTGCCACGGAGGCGGCATCGGCGGCAGCGGCCGCCCGGCCGTATCGCACGCGGCCCCAGAGATCGACTTCCCAGTTCGCGGTGATCACCGCACCCTGCAGCCCGGACTGATCGCCGGACAGTTTGCCGCCGCCGCGGGCGAGCAGATCGACCGACGGATACAGTTTGGCGCCGGCGAGCTTCGCGTAGAGCCGCGCCTGTTCCATGCGCGCCGCCCCGATTTGGAGGTTCGGGTTGTGCGCGATGGCTTCGACGACCAGGGCCGTCAGCTGTTCGTCGTGGAACCCCGCCGAGCCAGTTGCTGGAGACGGCCCCGGCCGCCGCCCCTGCGGCCGTCCACTGGGCGGGCACCGCCACTGACGGCATGGCCTCAGCCTTGATCTCCGCGGCTTCGGGCGGCTTCTTCAGGATGCAGGCCGTCGCGGCGTGCGGCCGCGACCAGCGGAATCGCGACGCGCACCGCGAACCGCGCGACCGAACGATCGAAAGCCGTGGCCATGCTCGTCGGCGTCCTCAGTGTCCGAGGCTGATGCTGTGCTTGATGATCACGTAGTCGAAGTACGACTGCACCCGCAGCAGGACCTTGCGGATGATGTGGATGATCGCGAGGTGCTCGGTGTAGATCGCCGCGGCGCCGCGGGCGCCCGCCGCCAGGAACACCTCTTTGTCCTTGTCCGCGACCACCAGCTTCACCGGGAACCTTCCGGGCGGAGGCACGAACGTCGTGCGCGGCAGATCACCGCTGGCGTCCACCTGCCCTTGTCCCTGTGCCCAGATGACCGAGTCCACGTGCGCCTTGATGATGCGTCCCGGGTAGGTGTCGAGGGTGATCTCGGCTTCGTTGTGCGGCTCGACCTGGTGCAGCTCGTTCTGGCCGAAGAGCGCGAAGATCTGATACTCGTTGTCGACGAGCGTCATCACCTCGTTGAACGGCATCCCGGCCACGAAGAAGCCGGGCCTGAGCATCACGTTGACCATCGTGCCGTTGGCCGGCGCGCGCATGGTCGTCTGCTCGAGGTCCCACCGTGCGGTCGCGAGCTGCGCCCGCGTCGTCTCGACCTGGGCCTGCGCCACCTGCACCTGGGCCCGCGCGGTCGCAATCTGCGCCCTGGTCTGGGCGATCGTCGACCACACGCCATTCACGCGACCGCCGAGCTTTTCCTTGACCTCCTGCTCCGCCGCACGCGCCGCGGCAAGCTGGGCGTTCAGCTCGTCGACGTTGGTTTGCGCCTTTTCGAGATCGAAGCGGGGGCCGGCGCCCGTCTTGACCAGCTCGGTATTCTGCTGGACCCGGGTCTGTGCCAGCTGCGAGGGAAGCCTGGAGGACCTTGACCTGGCCGGCGGCCGCGTTCTGCTGTTCACGCAGCTGCTTCTCCCCGGAGACGGCGTCGGGCAGCCTCGCCTCCGTCTCGGCCAGCCGCGTGCGGTCGGACGCGACCTTCGCTTCCTCCGATGCCAGCTTCGCCTCGAGCGAGTTGACCTCGTTCTGATAGGGAGTCGGATCGATTTTGAAGAGCACGTCCCCTTTTTTCACCGGCCGGTTGTTCTCGACCGGAACCTCGATCACCCGCCCCCGCACCTGCGACACGATCGGCACGACGTACCTGACCACCCGCACGTCCGTCGTCGTCGGCGCGAAGATGTTCAGGCAGAGCAGCATGATGGCGATCACGACGACCGGGAAGATCGCGACGCCGACCTTCCACGGCGTCGTCCAGGGCAGCAGCTTCAGCTTGATGAAGATCAGCCAGACGAAGAAGGCGTAGATGCCGAGCAGCAGGATTTCCATTTACCTGGCCTCGTGCTGCACGAACTTCGCCTCGAGCGCGTCGACGTCGGCCCGGAGCACGTCCAGCTCCTTGGGTGGCACGCGCTGTTCGAGCCGCGCGATGCGGTCGCGGAGCGTTGCCACGCGCACGGCCTCTTCCGCCTGGACCGGCTCCTCATGCGCCGCCCAGCGCGTGAGGAAGCTTGTCGTCGCCGTACGCCATCTTGTAGATGACCGGCTTCGAGTACGCCCACAGCCAGGCGATCGGCCAGAGCAGCCCGCCGAACACCAGCGACAGCAGGCAGAGAGTCCGGATCGCTTCGAACTGCGGGTGATGCCGCTTGTGCGCGATCTTTTCCGGCAGGACGTGCACCATCCAGAACAGCACGATCAGCACGACCGGCACGACGAAGATCACGAACAGCGCGAGGAACGTGGCCAGCTTGTCTTCCACCTCCGGCGGCATGAACGACGCTCGCGCCTCCCCCGGGAAGGCGAGAGTCAGCACGAGCGCGAACAGGGCCGCGGCCCCGCGGACCGACCGCCGGCATGCGGAGCGGCCCGGCGCGAGAGAGGGAGGCGATGTCATAGGCCTGACCTGGAGACAGATGCTCGCGGCTTCCGCTGCAAATGCTGGCAGCCGCCTGTCGCCTGAAAACCGGCGCTACGCGGTGCGTGAGCGGAGGCTGCTGGAGCACTCACCGTGCCAGAGCCGGGTCACCGGTCGAACCTCGCAAAAGGCGGATCCCACTGGCCTCCCGCGTGCCTGGCTCGCCCGGCCGGTTGCGCAAAACGCTACGGAATAGCGGACCTGCTCCGGGATGTTGGAGCCCTCGTTCACGACGGCAGGCGGGTTGCTGCTCGACACCCGGATCCGATGGACAGGCCGGAAATGCTGGTGTTTTTCACGTCATGCGGTGGCGCCCGCGAAATATGGTGACCGGGCCGGCGAAGGCGACCTTCTCGGCGGTCGTGCTCCTCACGAGCCTGCTGACGACCGGCGCAGCCTTCGCACAGCAAGCCGCCGCCGAACTCGCCGGCAGGGTGGTTGACCAGCAGGATGCGGTTCTGTCGGGCGTCGTCCTTCGGATCCGGAACCAGGACACCGGTGTCTACCGGCTCACCCGGAGCAATCCGGACGGCACCTACTTCGTGACCGGGCTTCCGCCGGGGCGGTATGAGATTCGCGCGTCGCTGGCTGGCTTCAAGCAATCGACACAGTCCGGGCGTCCGGCTCGAAGTGGGCCGCACGACCAGCGGTCAACGTGACGCTCATCGTGGGCCCGGTTGCGGAGTCGGTCACCGTCGAGGCCGCGACGCCGCTCGTCGACACCACCTCGAAGACGGTCGGCGGCCACGTCGGCACCGAGGAGCTGCTCGGCCTGCCATCGGCCAACCGCAGCTTCGTCGGGTTCATCGCGCTGCTGCCCGGCATCGTTCCCATCGGTGCGGACGCCCTGGGCGCCGATGCCGTGAGCGTCAACGGGATCGACCCGCGCAGCAACAACTTCCTGCTCGACGGCGCCAACAACAACGACGACTACCTGGGGCAGCGGGCCGGGACGCAGGCGAGGACGCCGATCGAGGCCATTCAGGAATTTCAGGTCCTGACCCACCAGTTCGATGCCGAGTTCGGCCGGGCCACCGGCGCGGTGATCAACGCGGTGACCAGGCAGGGCTCCAACGTGTTTCGTGGCAGCGCGTTTTCGTTCTTCCAGCACTCGCGGCTCACCTCCCGGGACTTCTTCACGCGGCAGAACGGCCTGTCGGAACCGGACATCGAGCAACAGCACTATGGCGGGACGGTCGGCGGTCCGGTCGTGCGCAACCAGGCGCACTTCTTCTTCAGCCTCGAAGCCATCCGCGCCGATCGGGCAGCCACGGTGAACATTCCGTCGCGGCCGGACCTGAACGCCTCGACCACCACCCGCGGCCGCGCCTGGAACACGATCGTCAGGTTCGATCACCAGCCCGCCGCCGCCCATACCTGGGGCATCCGGTGGCTGCGTGAATCCTCACCGCAGGAAAACGTGCTGATTCCGGCCGGCGGACGCCAGGTCACCCTGAACGCGGCACGCGAAGAGGACGACGTCGATCAGACCACCGTCGGCACCCTGCAATCGGTCTTCGGGAACTCGCGAGTCAACACCGTGCGGGTCGGGTTCACCCGCGAGAACGTCGCCTTCGCCAATCCCGGATTCAACTCGAACGGCCGGCGCCAGGACCTGCTCCTCCCGACGCTTCAGTATCAGACGTTCATCGATCAGCAGAACGACGTGGCGACGGCCCGCATCAACAGCGCCTGGTCGATCGAAGACACCGTGTCATGGTTTGTTCCGGCCCGCGGCGGCTCCCACGATCTGAAGTTCGGGCTGCAGTATCAGTACGCGACGGTGGACAACACGAACCAGGGGATGCTCAACGGCCTGTTCGAGTTCCGCTCGAACACGGCATTCGACTGCCGCCGATCCCGCGACCTACCCGGAGCGCCTGCAGATCAGGGTGCCGGGTCCGAGCAACCTCTCGATGAACGGCCACTTTGCCTCCGCCTTTTTCCAGGACCGGTGGCGGCTCGGCGACCGGCTGACGCTGAGCCTTGGCCTTCGCTACGACCTCGAATCGATCCCGCTCCGCGAAGAGGACAATCCGGCGTTCCCCAATCCGGCCCGCTATCCGCTCGACACCAACAACGTCGCGCCACGGCTTGGCTTCACCTACAGCCTCGACGCGGCGAAGCGGGCAGTCGTGCGCGGAGGCTACGGGATCTTCTACGACAAGACGGCGTTCGAGCTGATCGCGCCGGTCGTCACTGGCCGGCAGGTTCTCGTCGTCGTTCATCGCCGGGTTCCCTGCCAACGGTGTGGATCCGGGGCCCTCGCAGGGCCGGCTGCCGATCGAGCCGATGTTGCGGAACGGGCCGACCGTCGATACCGACGCTCTCCGCCGGCTCTTTCCACCCGGCGCGCGCGTCCGCAACATGGGAACGGTCTTTTTCGACAGCCCTGACCGGCGCGTGCCGAGGGCAGACCAGATCAGCATCGGGTACTCGCGCCAGATCGGAACGAGCCTGGCGGCGAACGTCGACTTCGTCCATGCCCGCGGCCGGGATCAGCTGATGACGCGCGATTTGAACCCGGGTGTTCGCGCCGACGCGAGCAGGACCGGTGCGGTGACGCGAGTGAATCCGGAATTCACGACCGCGGTCCTGGAGCTGGTGAACCTGGCGCGCACCGACTACGACGCGCTCGAGTTCCACCTCGAGAAGCGATACAGCCGCGGCTTCAGCGGCCGGGTGTCGTACACCCTCGCCTACTCGCGCGGCAATACCGCCGGGACCGGCAGTCCGCAGGTTCTGCTGCAGTCGCTGGACGACCTTCGGCTGGACGCGAACCAGGGCCCGACCGACTTCGATCGGCGCCACAACTTCGTCGTGAGTGGAACGGTGCGCGTGCCTCGAACCGGCGGCCTCACGGTGAGTGGAGTGGCGAGGGCACTGAGCGGACTGCCGTTCAGCCTCATCGACTCCAGCACCGACCCGGACCGCAACGGCATCCTGTTCGATTTTCTTCCTGCCGGTGCGTACGCCGGGACCGGGCGGAACGCGACATCAGTGGCCTACAAAGGCGGGCGGAACGGCGCGTACGGCCCGGGACTGTTCCAACTCGACCTGCGGGTGGCCTACCGGCTGTTCACCGACGGCCCTCGCACGCTGGATGTGTTCGGCGAGGTCTTCAACGTCAGCGATCGGGCGGCCTTCGACAATCCCGACGACCGCCGTGCTCGGCCATCCCGCGGCCGATCGCCGGCATGACCGACTTCCTGGGTTGCGAGCGCTGCGGCCCGGCGCGATTCCCCGGACCGGTCAGCTGGGGGTGAGGTTTGGATTCTGAGTTCTGATCCGCGGTTCGGGTCCGCGGGTCCGGGATCCGGGTCGCTTGGGGCGCGTCGAGGGTGCTTTCAGGATAGGAAACAAGGCCTCTTGTCGTCATAACTCTTGTCTCGCTCCTGTGTAACTACCGGCCCTCGGATCAGGCATGCAGCTGTCGAAGCTGCCGGTTGGTCGAACCAGAGCCGGTCCGGACCGCGGACCGCGAACCGCGGACCAGACAGTTTCCGCGGCCTGCCCCGCAGGAATCGGGGCGTTCACCTCGATGCAGGTCCCGGCGCCGGGGCTGGAGTGGAACGTGACGCTGCCGCCGATCGATTCGAGCCGTTCGGCCATGCTCACCAGGCCCAATCCCTTTCCCCACATGCGGTCGACCTCGAACCCGACGCCATCGTCCACGATGGTCAGTGCCAGGTGCGAGGGGCTTCCTTTCAGGTGCATCGCGATCGCTCGTGCGTGGCTGTGCCTGACGGCGTTCTGGAGCGCCTCCTGGACGACCCGGAAGACGCACAGCGTGAGGTCGTGCGGCAGGGTGGCCGGGTACATCCTCGTGTGTGAAGGTGATGGCGAGGTCGGATTTCTCCGAATGTGCCAGCTCCCGCTGAAGCCCGTTGAGCGCCGGGACCAGGCCGATCAGCCTGAGTTTCGCCGGATGCAGGCGGTGGGAGAGATCGTGCAGGGCCTTGGCGATATTGTCCGCGCGCCCCAGGGCTTCGCGCGCCAGCTTCTCGACTTCGCCGTCAGGACCCTCATCGAAGCCGGTGAGCGCCTGCAGATCCATCGACAGCAATGCCATCTGCTGACCGACGTCGTCGTGCAGTTCGCGCGCGAGCCGTGACCGCTCAGCCTCCTGCGCGTTCAGCAGACGTCCGCCCAGGTCGCGGATGCGGTCCGAGCTGCGGCGCAGCTCCTCCTGGCTCCGATGCACCGCCTCCTCGGCGCGCTTCCGGCGTGCGGCTTGTACCAGCAGCCCGATGATCAGTCCGGTCTGGGCCAGCAGAATCACGCTCGCGCCAACGATATAGACCTTGTAGCGCCCCCACATTCCCGGTTCGCGAAACAGGACCTGCGTGCCGGGAGGGAGACGAGCGTCACTGATCCCCCAGCGCCGGAGCTGACGCCAGTCGACCTGCGGGACGTCCAGATTCATTTTTTCGACAGGAATGCCCCCGGCCGGCTCTCCCGACAGCACGCGCAACCCCAGGTTGGCGATCGCGGCGCTCTGGGCCGCCAGCCGCTGCATCGTGCCGCCGACGACACCGTGGCCGATCGTCGAATCGACCCACGAATAGACGGGCCGGTTGGCGCGAGCGGCGATGCGGTCGAGGTATTCAAGTGGCTCGAAGAGCTCACCGGCGCCATCCTCGTAGACCAGGACGTAGTAGGCAATCGAGTGCGGGGGAAGTGCTGCCAGCCGCTCCTCGAGCTCACCGGTGCGGAGGCCGGACAGGTATGTGAACTTCAGCTGCGGCTCGAACTGCCGGAACTGCGCTCGTGCCTGCCGTGCGAGTGTCTGGTCGCGGCTGCCGGCGCCGCTGACGACGAAGACCTGCTCGAGTCCCGGGTGGAGCGCGCGCGCCAGCGTCACGGTCTGCGCGAAGTCGACTTCGCCGGTGAGCCCCGTGGAGTTCGGGAGACGCGGCGCGACGTGCGTGCGTGCGAAGAACACGACCGGCGTGTCCGGGAAGAGCTCGGGCCGGTATTTCTCCAGGAACTGGATCGAGACGTCGAGCATCCCGATCACCAGGTCGAACCTGAGTTCCGCGTATTTCAATCGAAGGAAATCCCGGACCCCCGCCTGGTAGGCGGGATCGGCGAATCTGCCGGCGTCGATGTATTCGGAGTAGTAGTCGAGGTGGCGGTCGAGGCCGGCATCCAGGATCCGTGGCAACTCCCGCTCACTGATCTGCGAAATGGCGGCCTCGCGCCCGGTCGAGTAGAGGACGAGCACCTTGCGCTGGACGTCCTGCGCGTGCGCAGGGGCCGGCTGGCACAGAACGAGCGTCGCCAGGATGACCACGGCAAACTGCTGTGCTCGGGCGCGCGGCCGCAACTTCTCCATACCTTGTTGAATACTTCCGGCGCCTCGAATCATTGCATCCCGGCTGTGTCGATCGTGTGAAATCTTCGGAGATCCGCTGTCAGTTTTACCGGTTCACCCTGAAACATCTCGCAGTTCCCGGGCCCAGCCGCCGCAAGGTACCGTGACATGAATCACAAACTCAAAAATCGACGGAAATGCGCCCGAAAACCGCCCAGACACGGCTCGCGATCCTCCGCCGCACCCACGGCCCGATGGAGAGCAAGCTGCGTCGTCAGGCAGGAGGCCGCGAAATATCGCGGGCGGGTTGCGAGAAAGGTTAGCATGCAGACCTCAGAATCAGTGGCGAGACGGCTGGACGATGCTCCGCCCGCTCTTGACGGTGAGTCCTTCGCCCCGAACGCTTCGACGCTTCCTGCTGGCGCCGACAGCATCATCGGGCGGAGCGCCGCGATTCAGTTCGTTCAGGCGCAGGCCGCGCGCGTGGCGGCCACTGATTCCACGGTCCTCCTGCTCGGCGAGACCGGCACCGGCAAGGAACTGTTCGCCGCCTACATCCACGAGCTGAGCAAGCGGCGCACGCGGCCGATGGTCTGCGTGAACTGCGCCGCGATTCCCGCCACGCTGATCGAAAGCGAGCTGTTCGGGCGTGAGAAGGGCGCCTACACCGACGCCATCAGCAGCCAGATCGGCCGGTTCGAGATGGCCGATCGCTCGAGCATCTTCCTCGACGAGATCGGCGACCTGGTGCCCGAGGTCCAGGTCAAGCTGCTGCGGGTGATCGAGGAGCGCCAGATTGAGCGGCTGGGCAGCGTGAAGTCGATTCCCGTCAACACGCGCATCATCGCCGCGACCCATCGCAGCCTCGAACAGCGCATCGAGGATGGCGTGTTCCGCGCGGATCTGTTCTATCGCCTGAATGTGTTTCCGTTGCGGGTTCCGCCGCTGCGCGAGCGGGCGGAGGACATCCCGCTGCTGGTCTGGCGGTTCATCGGGGAGTTCTCGAAGACGTTTGGCAAGCGGATCGATGAGGTTCCGCCCGACAACATGGCGGGGCTGCAGCGCTATTCCTGGCCGGGCAACATCCGGGAGCTGCGGAACGCCGTCGAGCGGGCGATGATCCTCGCCTCGGGGCCCAGGCTGACAATCGCGATCCCGACCCCGTTGTCCGTGGCCCGGTTGTCGAGCCTCCGGCTGGCGGACATCCAGAAGGATCACATCCGCAAGGTGCTCGAGATTTCAGGGTGGCGGGTTCGCGGACTGAATGGCGCGGCGGACCGGCTTGGACTCCGGCCCACCACGCTCGAAACCCGGATGGCCAAGCTGGGTCTCAGCCGGCCCAGGGCGGTCTGACACCTGCCGCCGTCGCCGGTCAGGGTTGAACGGTGACGGCGGATGTGAGCTGGAACTGGAGGCGCGTCTCGGCCGGCAGGCTCAGATGTTCCTCGCCCCCGCTCGCGACGGCGGCGCCGCCGGCGGCGCCGACCGCCGCACCGATGGCCGCGCCGCTGCCGCCGCCCGCGATGCCGCCGACGATGGCGCCGAGACCCGCGCCGCCGCCAACCTTGCGCGCCGTCTTCTTGCCCTCGCCCTTGCCTTTCGCCTCGACGTAGGCGGTCGAGACGTCATAGACCATCCCGCCGAAGCGGAACGAGTTCATCTTCAGCGAGATCTTGTCGCTGCCCTTCATCTTGCCCGACTGTTCCACGTGGACCGCCTGCAGGGTGGCCGAGGCGCCGCGCGGAATCACGACCGACCCGCCAATCATCACCGGGTCGTCGACCACCGCCTTGAACGCCTGGCCTGCCGCCGAGGCGTCGACGTCGATGCCCTCCGTCAACCGGACGTTCAAGGTCGTTCCGGCCGGGACCGTGACCGTCTTGCGCGGCGCCGGCTTCGGCGCCGCCGCGGCTGCCGGCTTTGGCGCCGCGCGGCTGCGGCTTCGGCGCGGCCTCCGGAGGCGGGGCTGGCGGCTTGCGCGGCGAGAACTCGACCGCGACCGCCTGCTCGAGAGGAACCTCGGACACCTGTCCGTTGTCGAGCAGCACCCGCACCGACTTGCTGTCGCCGCCGATGAACTGCCCCTGGACGGTCTTGCCGGATCGCAGTTTGATCGTGTCGGCGAACGCTGGAACCGCGACAGCGACTGCGAGCAGCGCGGTGATCAACCACAGACGTCGCATCGTTACCTCCCCCCGCCGGCCGGCGGGGCAATCGGCAGCGCCGAGGCAATCTGCAGATCGATCAACAGCAGCAGCTGGTGCTCGACCTGGAGGAAGCGGGCCGCCGTCAGGGGCGAGAGCGCCTTCTTCACCTTCTGGTAGACCTGTCCCTTCAAGCTCCTGGCGCCGCGCCTCGAGCTCGAGGGCCCTCGCCGCCAGGCGATCCGCGAGCGTCGTCGGTGATGTTCGCGTAGTTCTTGGCGTACTCGGCGATCAGCGCGGTGCGCTCGTCGCCAAGCTTGGCCAGCTCGAGGTCGTACTCACGGTAGATCGGCCAGAACGCGGCATCCTCGGCTTCGGTAAACCCCATCACCTCGGTGATGATCGCCACCTTCTCCGCACGAACGTCGCTGCGAAGCAACTCCGCGTAGGCCGCGAGATTCAGGGCCCTGGTCTGTTGCTCAGAGTCCTTGGCCGGGGCCCGGCTCTTGCGCAGCCTTGGCCTGGGGCTGGCTCGTGGTCGTCTGAGCCTGGGCCCCTGACGCGCAGGCCATCGCCAGCACGAGCGCCGCCGGCGTCCGTCGCGTCACGTTCGTACCCTCCGCGCACCGGGCGCTATGACGTCTTCACCTTGGGTGGATAGTTCTTGAAGATCTTCTTCACGGCGTTGTTGATGCTCTTGTCACGCTTCTCCGGGTTGTTCTGGGGATTCACTTCCTTGGTGGCCATGCCGCGCCAGGCCATCTGTGTTCGCCTTGGCGTCGGCGATGTCGATCACCAGCGTGCCGATCAGGATGTTGCGCACCTGGGTGCTCGTCGTGCCGCCCATGCCGCCGCCCCATCCGTAGCCGTACGGCCCGTAGCCACCGCCGTAGCCGCTGCTGTAGGTGGAGATGTCTTTCTCCTGGTCGAACGCCATGTGATAGACCACGACCACATCCGGGTTCGATTCCGCCTTCGTAAAGCCTTTCGCCGCCAGCTCGGTGTCGATCGCTGCGACGATTCGATCGTCGATCAGCTGCTGACCGACCTTGGTGCCGTCCTTGTGTGCGTAGGTCTTGAAGGAGGCGAAGTTGGAGGTCTTGTTGTAGTCGTAACTGACCTTCTGGGCCAGGAGCAGGGCCGGCGCCAGCACGATCGCCAGCACCGCGGGAATCAGTCTGTTCCGCATACGTCCATCCATTTCCTGTTCACGGGATTGCCGAGTCGCACTACCACTGGGGCTGCAAGGGCTGGGGCTGCAAGGGTCGAGCCGGAACATCCACCGCTGTGGACGCTGGCCTGATCCTCGGAAGTGTTGACCGGTCGCGCGTTGGTCGCACGTCATTCCGGAGTGACTCCGGCACCGTGGAGCAGGGCCCACGAAATCCAGAGGGCCGCACGGCGGGCGGTGCGCGTGGGCGCAACGAAAGCGCCGCGTTCCCCGCCCGCTGGTGCGCGACGCCGATCGGCATGCTCCCTGCTGTTCCTGTCTGGCACGTTCTCCATTGCAGAGTTTGTTCTCGACGGCCCGTTCGCGGGCAGACCGGTCGAGCGGACCCGCAGGGAAGGAAGACGAGCGATGACATTCGACACCCGCGACGCGACGCGCCATCGTCGCGATCGCTGGTTACAGCCTCGTGTTGCAGGGACCCGATGCACCCTCGTCGCGCGGCAGGCGCAGCCGGCAGCAAAGCCGGCGGCGCAAGCGCCTGCGGCATCGAAGCCGGCCCCCTTCGTCACCGCAGCCGGCGACATCGAAGCCGCCGGCCTCGAAGCCGGCCGCGGCTGCGGCTCCGGCCGCGACGGCGGCCGTGGACGGCGAGTGGCCGCGCGTGTACGACCTGGCGAGCGGCGGCAGCATGCTGGTCTATCAGCCGCAGATCGCCACCTGGGATCAGCAGAAACACATCGTCGCGTTCAGCGCGGTCTCACATCGTGGCAAGGCCGCCGACAAACCGGCGGTCGGCACCATCAAGTTCGAAGCCGACACGCAGGTGTCGCTCGCCGAGCGGCTGGTCAGCTTCGCGAACATGAAGATCGTGGAAGCCAACTTCCAGACGCTCTCCAAGGAGCAGGTTCAGGAAGTCACCAGCGCAGATCGACCGGGAGCTGCTCGCGACCGCGTGATTGCCCTCGATCGCGTGCTCGCCAACGTGGACAAGAGCGGCCTCGTCGCCGAAGAACGTCGAAGGCATCAAGGCCGATCCTCCGACCATCTTCTTCAGCAAGACGCCGGCGGTGATCGTCAACCTCGACGGCGATCCGATCTGGAGCCCGATCAAGGACAACGATCTGAAGTACGCGGTGAACACCAACTGGGATCTGTTCCAGCACGTGCCGTCGAACACGTACTACCTGCGGAACAACGACACGTGGCTGAAGACGGCCGACGTGATGAAGGGCCCGTGGGCGCCGGCAGGCACGCTGCCAGCGAGCTTCAAGAACCTGCCGCCCGACGACAACTGGAAGGATGTGCAAGGCGGCCCTGCCGGGCAAAGCCGTCGCGGCGTCGGCCGTGCCGAAGGTGTTCACCAGCAATCGCCCGGCGGAGCTGATTCTGCTGACCGGCGAGCCGAAGTACCGCCCGGTCACCGGGCACGGGCCTGCAGTGGGTGAGCAACACGGAAAGCGACGTCTTCCGCATGGGCGACGACCGGTCCGGTCTACTACCTCGTCGCCGGCCGCTGGTTCTCGGCGCCCGACTTCACCGGCCCCTGGACGTTTGCCACGCCGTCGCTGCCCGCCGACTTCAAGAAGATTCCGCTCGAACATCCACGCTCGCGCGTGCTCGCCTCGGTCCCCGGCACCGATCAGGCCGCCGAGGCCGTCCTGCTCGCGCAGATCCCGCAGACGGCGCGTGTGAACCGGAAGGAAGTGAAGGCTCCCGAGGTCGCGTTCCAGGGCGATCCGGAGTTCACGGCGATCGAGCAGACCACCGTCCAGCGCGCGGTGAACACCGACAAGGACGTCTTCAAGGTCGGCGACTCGTTCTACATGTGCTACCAGGGCGTCTGGTTCGTCGGCAAGACGCGCGACCGGCCCGTGGGAAGCCGCGACGTCCGTCCCGGAGCAGATCTACCAGATCCCCGTCAGCTCGCCGGCCCACCACGTCACCTACGTGACCATCGAAGAAGACGACGATGACGACTGGGTGGTGTATGCGGCGGCGGCCGGCTACACGGGAATGATGGTGGCGTGGGGATGCACGGTGTGGGGCAGCGGCTGGTACTACCCGCCCTACTGGGGATACGGCGGGTACTATCCTTATTACTACCCGCACTTCCCGACCTACGGATATTCCGCCTGGTACAACCCGTGGACCGGCGCCTATGGACGAAGCGCCGCGGTCTACGGTCCATACGGCGGGGCAGGCGTAGGCGCGCGCTACAACCCGCGCACCGGCACCTACGCTCGCGGCGCAGCGGCCTATGGCCCGTACGGCGCGCGTGGCGTGGCGCAGGCCTACAACCCGCGCACTGGCACGTACGCCTCGACGCGGCAGGGCTCCAACGTCTACGGCAGCTGGGGCTCGACCGCCGTGCAGCGCGGCGACGACTGGGCCAAGACCAATCGCTATACCAACCGGCAGACCGGCACCACGACCCGCACGATCAGAACCGACGAGGGCGGCGCCGTCACGCGTCGCGGATCCGATGGCGGCCGCGTAGCGCGTCGGGAGCGGAGGAAACATCTACGCCGGGAAGGATGGCAATGCCTACCGTCGTCAGGATGGAACGTGGCAGAAGTACGACAACGGCGGATGGTCGAACACCGATCGACAGCCGAGCGACAGGCCGCAGCCGACCACCGACCGCGACCGACCGACGACCCGACCGACGACACCCGTGAGGCGCGCCGGCTGACCGCAGCAGCGTCGATCGCAGCACCATGGATCAACTCAATCGCGACTCGGCCGCGCGGAGCAACGGCACGCAGCGGACCCGCGACTACGGCAATTACCGGGGCGGCAGCGGCACGTCCGGGACCGGAAGCTATCGCGGCGGCGGCGGCGCGTCGCGTGGCGGCGGCGGACGGCGGCGCTAGCAATCTCTCATCGCTAGTCGCTAATCCAGGATCCCTAGTCCGTGGTCCTGAATCGTGAGTCCTGAGTCCCTCATCCAGTCCCTAATCGCGGGCTGTCGCCCGGATGAGGGATTCGCGATTCGGGACTGGATTCGCGATTCGGGACTCGGACTCTGGACTCGGGACTCTGGACGCTGGACTCGGGATTCGGGACTCGGGATTAGCGACTCGGGATTAGCGACTAGCGACTTACTGGCGCGGCACGGCCACCTGGCCGCCCCGCTGGAACACGATTTCGTACTCGGAGACGCCGCCGACGAACAGCCGGGCGCGTTCGCCGGCGAGTCGATCGCTGCCAAATCCGGCGTCCGTCCCCACCACTTGCGGGTACCACTTCCCACCTGCGAGGAGACGCTGTGGCGCCGCCCAGTTCGACGGGTCGTCGAGTGAGTCGTTGCTGGAGATGTAGATGCCTTCCTGGGCGAACTCGCCGTCGCTCGCACGGTTGAGCAGCATCACGAATTGGTTCAGGAACGTGTTCCAGTGCACCGACGGTCCCCAGAACCCATCGACATCGCGCGCGTGAAACGAATCCGCGGTGGGGAAGATTGGCTTGGCGGCTTCGTAGGCGAACCCATCGTCGTCGGTCGGAACGGGATACCGCCAGACGCCGTCGTCCCACACCGACACGCGCCCGACAGGCGCGTCGCGATCGCTCCACCGGAGGCGTGCGACCGCAACGCCTTGTCCCTCGATGTCACGTGGATAGGCACTGAAGAAGATGTATAGCCACTGTCGATTTGCGTCCAGCACGGCACTGCAGTCGCCCACCCCGCCAACGAAGTAACGGTTGGCGGTTTGACATTGCGTGGATCCGCGGGGCGCTTCGAGGACGAATCCGAGATCAATCCAGGAGCGCCCGCCATCGAACGACTTCGCCGCGCCGATTCTCGGTGCGCTCTTCGAAATCCCCGGGCAGACGTCAGGCTGTTCGTTATGGTAATAGCCGTACAACACCTGCCGGTAATCGGGAACCACCGCCTCCATCCACCACCCGCCCGACGGTGCCCCGTTCATCCTTGGCACCCGGGTCGGCGTCAGTGCGTTCAGGTCCTTGCCTCCCGATAACGTTGGCGCGCCGGTCGAGTTGAGCACATTCAGCGTCGTGACGCCGTTGTGCATCCGCCAGAACAACGGACTGTTCGAGTCGGTCTCGACCGGGAACGAGAGGCGCGGCGCCGGCTCGAGGACCGCCAGTGGGCGTTGGCGCGGGGCCTGTGCCATCGCCAGGCTTCCAATGGCCGTGAGTGTCAGGAGAACTCGAAGCATCACGGTTGAATACTCCGGACCTTCGCAAGGCGCTTACTTTCTGCGGTCCGTGGACCACCGCCTGAGCTGGTCGCAGATCCGCACGAGTCCCCCGTAACCCACTGGTAACTGGCAACTGGTAACTGAGAACTGCATCACCACACCAGTGGTGCAGGCGGCTGGGATATCGACTGGAACCTGACCGCGACCACGGCGTTCCGATCGCGGCGGCTCGCGATCGGCACCAGGCCGGCATCGAGCAGCGCCTGAATCTCGCGTTCGGTCAGGAAGCGTTCTGCGCAGGCCTGCATCACCTGCTCGCCGTCGCGGGTGAACGTGTAGGCCGGCAGGTCCCCGATCTCGCGCTGATCGCCGGGCTCCATCTCCCAGCCGCGCTCGGTGAAGCCGCGGCCGATCAGCAGCGCGAGGGCCAGCGAGCCATGGCCCCACAGGAGCGCTTCGTGGGGGGGCGGGCCGTCGAACTCCTCGAATGCAAACGACTCGACCCGATCGCTGCGCTTCCCGTACGGCATGCGCAGGAAGACCCGTGGTGCGGCCAGCGCAATCCACGGCGCTGCTTCGCTGCGCCGGAGCGCCAGCCATCCCGCCAGCGCGACCTCGTCGTCTCCAGCCAGCTGCGGGTCTGCCCCGGCCAGGAGAGGGCCCCCGGCCTGCGACGCAATCAGACCGAGCGCGGCCAGCAGACCCACGTCCGTATCGGACGGGCCGAACTGGTGCAGGCCGACGAAGGCCGACCATCCATGAGCACCCGGAACGTTGCGCCAGCGATCGACGAGCGCCCGATAAAGGCCCGTCTGCGCGAGCTGGCCTTTTGCCCCGACCACATCCGCGAGCAGTTCCTCACGTGACACGTCGAGCAGGTGCAGCTGCAGGCGCTCATCGAGCTCCAGGTTCGAGACCAGCCAGTGAACCCCGCGCCACGCCGCTTCGAGCGCTTGAAACGCCGGATCGTGCAGCACGGAACGCATCTGTTCCGCGATCGCTGCATCGACGGCGGCGACGAACATGCGGGTCTGTGACGAGGTGTCCTTGACGATGTGCGGGGCGACCACGTTGTGGATCAATGCGTCCAGCCCGCTTGCCGGTGCGGGGGCCGGCGCCTTCTGTTGCGGCGGTTTCCCAAGCAGGCGGCCCAGTAGATCGTCGTCTTCGGCCGGGGGCTTTGCGCGTTTGTCCCGGAGCGCCCGGAACAGCTCGAGCCGCGAGTACAGGCGATCGGGATGGAAGTCGTCGATCTGCCGGAACTGAAGCTCCCCGGCGGGCAGCGTGAGCCGCGGTCCCAGACGCTGCATCACGTCATCGAGCGAGTCGACGTCGACCTGCTGCGTCGGCCGGGTCGACAGCGGTGGCCGCTCGCCACCGCCCCGAAAGTCCCCCAGCACCAGCAGCCGCATCGGTTCGCTGTCGTCGCGGCGGCGGCCGGGACGGCCAAATCCGAGATCGAACTTCAGACGTTCCGGCATCGATCGCTCCTGGCAGCAGACGGGCCCTCAGTTTAGCAGCCCTATACGCGGTACTAAATCAGTAGACGAACACGGCCAACGCAACGAACAGCACGCCTATCACCAGTAACAGGCAGTCCACGCGCCAGACGTTCGGGTTGGCGACGACTTTTCGCATTCGCTGACGCTGGGTCTCCCACCGGACCAGCTGATGGATCGACCCGCACGCGAGCGCAGTGAGGGACGCAGTGACGATCCAGCCCCAGGGCTGGTACTGGAAAATGGTGGCGTACCACGCCACCGAGGCCAGGCCGGCGATGACAGCCCCGGGGACCAACACCCTGGCCGGTGGCGACACCGATGCGTACTGGCGCTGACGCTCCGCGTAGAAGCGCCCCGGCATGGACAGCGCGATCGCCGCCTTCCCCAGTAAGGCCGCGGCGATTATCAGGCTCAGGATCCTGAACCACACTCCGGTAGCCCTCTCGTTTCACCAGATGCTACAGCGGGAAAACACCTGCCGCGCTGGTTTCGGCGCGCATGGCATCTCGTCGTTCGGCTGCGACGTCGAGGCGGCTCAGGATCGAGAGCGTGCCGCGACACGTCAAGACTTCAGAACGTTGGCCCGGGTAGGCGTCGGCGTCCTGATGCTGGAGTGGCCCGAAGCCGATCGGCGATAGCCATGGCGATCCTGCGAGCGGTGGACGCGTTTGGGTGCAGGTCCCCTGGAATCCGCCACCGATCGTCGAACTCCACGAACACGTACGGCAATCCAGGGTCGTCCAGAATCCGCCGCCGTAACGTCCGTTCGACGTCGTCTTCTCGATTGAACTGGGGGACGACGATGAGCGGCGTAGCGCCGCGTGCGGTGGCGAGCGCCGCAGTCGCGCGAAGCACTTCGCACGTCACCGCAATGCCTCGCTCGATCGTCGTCTCGCGGCGATACGGCACGATGAGCGTCGCAAGTGACATCAGCCGCGCGTGCGGGACCGCGCGGCAGCCAGATCAATCCCGGTCCGAGATGCGGACGATTGTCGTCGAGATTCCGGCCGAGGAGCGCGGTCATGAAGAGCGTGACGAGCGCGACGGGCCGCTGAAAGCGCGGCAGTTCGGATTCGACGCGCAGGTACGACTGATCTGTCGCGTAGCCGTGCACCGCGAGGTTCGCGCTTTGCACGTCCATCAGCGCGCCAACCTGCGCCGGGATCGTCTCGTCCCAGTTCAGCCCTTCTCCGAGCATCACCGACTCGCCCGCAAAAATAATCGTTGGCCGTGCGGGATCGACGGGCTCGTTGACGCTACGCACGCGATAACCGGCGGCATCGAACGCGAACGAGATCGTTCGTCCGCCGACGGTCTTGTGCCCCTCGCGGCCCGGGACGAACGTCCAGCCGAGTCGCGGATCGGGACGCCGCAACGGCTCGATGGACGCGAGCAGCCACTCCGTCGACGGATGCAGCCAGCTCAGAGCGAGTTCGCCTGCGCCAATCGCGAGAACGGCGGCGATCGCGGCAGCGAGCACGGCAGACGGGCGTTCGGCCACGAGTCGACCGATGCGCGGGCGCGCAACGAGCAGCAGAAACACGCCAAGCAGCGCGAGCGCGACTCGCGACGACGATTCGAGGAACACGTACCAGCGCCGCATCAGATAGAACGACGGCAGCAGGTGATGGTCGAACCAGCTTTGCGTGAGGACGATCGCGAGCACGATGAGTCCGATGCCGGCACAGTGCGACGAGCACTTCCCTAATCGCGCGTCGCGGCGACAAGCTTGACGGTGCCCGGTCAGTCACAGAAAGAAACCAGTACGGTCATTCCGCGAAGACTATGTTAAATGTAGAAGCTGCCGATGTCTGCTGGCACCCGATCGGCGCCGTTGGATCGACTGCTTCGACCTCTGCACAAGTGGGTGTGGAGCGATCACGATAGGCGTGTCCGGAAGCTGTTGATCTTCGGAGACGTGGAAACCGACGGCGGTCGCGACATCCTGCGCGCGTCCGAAGTCACTCCCGATCCATTGCTGCGCCGGCTCTACCTCGAGCACGCGATCGACGAACTGCATCACGGCGTGTTGTTCCGCGAGCGTGGTGAGGCACTGCTCCGGCAGCGGGGCCCGCGCGAGGGCGGATTCTTTTCCGGAAATCCGTTACCTGGCGGACACGGACTCGATGACCTCGTCGTCGAAGACCAGGGCGATCCGAGGCTGCTCGCGTTCCTCCACATCGCCGAAAAAACTGCGGCTGGACGCTTTGCGATCTATAAGGATTGCGTCGACGATGACCCGGCGACGCGCGCGATCTTCGAGGAAGTCCTGCGCGACGAAGTCTTTCATATGAACTACAGCTACCAGCAGCTAGGCCGCCTCACACCGGAGCTTCAGCGACGTCACGTCTGGCGTGCGCGCGGCACGAGGCTCTGGAATCGCTATTTGCGGGTCGTGGCCGCGATCGCCGGTCTCATCGGCAACACCGTGCTTACCGGCATCTACTTCATTCTGTTGCCGCCGTTCGCGTGGGCCGCCCGCCGTGCGGAGCGGCGCGAGATGCCGGGCTGGCGCGCGATCGCGCCTGACCGCCCGGCGTCGCCGACCAGCCAGTACTGATATGAAGATTCTCGGCATTTCCGCGCACTACCACGATTCGGCAGCCGCGCTCGTCGTGGACGGTGTTCCGGTGGCTGCGGTCCAGGAAGAACGTCTGTCACGACGGAAGAACGATGCGGAATTCCCACTGAACGCGATCGAGTGGTGCCTGGACCACGTGAAGCTCGACCCCGGCGATCTCGATGCCGTCGTGTTCTACGAGCGCAGCATGCTCAAGTTCGCCCGGATTCTCACGTGCACGCTGCGTGCATTCCCGCGATCGTGGCGATCGTTTCCACATGCCATGAAAAACACGCTCAGCGAAAAGGTCTGGGTGCGCGGCGTCATCGAGTCGCACCTCGGCGTCGATCGCAGGAAGATTCTCTTCACCGGGCACCACGAGGCCCACGCAGCCGCGGCGTTCCTGGCATCGCCGTCACGACGCGCAGCCATCCTCACCGCCGACGGCGTTGGTGAATGGGCGACGCTCACGGCCGGCATTGGAGCCCGGGGCGAGAATCTCGGAACCAGCCTCTCTCTCCTCCGCGAGGTCCGATTCCCTCACTCGCTCGGTATGCTCTACTCGACGTTCACGGCGTACCTCGGCTTCGCGGTCAACGAAGATGAGTACAAAGTGATGGGGCTCGCCGCCTACGGCCGTCCCACCATGGTCGATGAGGTTCGCAGGGTGATCCGCCGCACGCCGGACGGCGCGTTCGCGATCGTGCCGGAGTACTTCGAGTACCAGACGACGGCGACGCGATCGTATTCGTCGAAGTTCGTGGATCTCTTCGGGCCGCCGCGTCCATCCTACGAGCCGATCGACGTCGAGACCGCCGAAGGCCGGCGATTCGCCGACATCGCGGCGAGCGTGCAGCGCGTGCTCGAGGACACGCTCGTGGACATCGCCCGCGCACTGCATCAGGAAACGAAGCTGCCGGATCTCTGCTTCGGCGGAGGTGTGGCGTTGAATGGCGTGGCCAACGCCCGCATCCTCGCGGAATCCGGATTCGAGCGCGTGTTCGTGCCGCCTGCGCCCGGTGACGCCGGTTGTGCGCTCGGCGCAGCGCTCTACGCCGATCGCCTGTACTTCAAGAACCCCGACCGCGACGTGCCCGATCATCCGTTCTGGGGCCCGGCGGTCGATGCCGCTCATCTCGCCCGGGCGGCGCGGGAAGACGATCAGCACGTGGACGAGCTCGACGACGCCGCGCTCATCGAGCGCGTCGCGGCCGATCTCGCCGCCAACCGCATCGTCGGCTGGATGGACGGCGCCAGCGAGTACGGGCCGCGCGCGCTCGGCCATCGCAGTCTGCTCGCCGCGCCGCACGCGATCGGGATGCGCGATCGGCTCAATCGCGACATCAAGCATCGCGAGGACTTCCGGCCGTTCGCGCCGGTTGTCACCGCCGAGGCGGCAGATCGGTATTTCGAATTGCCCGCCGGCGGCGCGCGGCTCGCGCGCTTCATGTCGGGCGTGTTTCCCGTGCGGCCCGAATGGCGCACCCGGCTCGCGGCCGTGACGCACGTGGACGGATCCGCGCGGGTGCAGGTGCTCGAGCGCAGCATGGCGCCGCGGCTGCACGCACTGCTCGAGGCCTACGGACGCCGCAGCGGGACTCCGGTCCTCCTCAACACTTCCTTCAATGTGGCTGGCGAGCCCATCGTCAACACGGCACTCGAGGGCTACTCGACGTTCCGCCGGTGCGGCATCGACGCGCTCGTAGCCGGGCCGGCCGTCGTGACCAAGCGCGGCACCGCGTCCGCGAAACTGACGAAGGAGCACGTCGCATGATCAAGAGACGTGGCGGCGTGCGTCGACGCATCACGATCCTTGCGAGTACGCCCGGATCGATCGCCGATCTCGCTCGCGGGTTGTGGCGTCGCGACTCCGGCGCCCGCTGGCTCGCGCCACTCGCGATCTTCCTCTGCCTGTTCGGCCTGATCCTCATCATCGCCGCGACGGTCGAAGCGCTCGCGCCGTTCATCTACGCGATCTTCTGACCGATGGACGCTCGGGAGCTCGTCGCCTGCCCGGCATGCGGCGGCACGCTCTCAGCCGAGTGGTCGTGCACCGGATGCGCGATGCGCTTCGAGGTCGCTGACGGTGTCCCCAATCTGCGATTGCCTTCGGATGCTGTGACTGAAACGGTGCGGCGCTTCTACGAGAGCGCGCCGTTCCCGGGCTATCCGCCCCGTGAGACTCTGCCGAGCCTCCGCGCACGCGCAGAGCGCAATGCCTTCGCCCGAGTCCTCGACCGCGCGATTCCAGGAAATGCGCGCATTGCGGACGTCGGATGCGGCACCGGCCAGATGTGTCTGTACCTCGCGAGCGCCGACCGCATGGTGGTGGGCGCCGATCTCACGCGCGCATCGCTCGCGCTCGGCGCCGCCGCAGCCGTGCGTTTCGGTCTCGAGCGCGTGCAGTTTGTCGAGACCGACCTCCATCAGCCCGGCCTCCAACGCGGCGCCTTCGACCTCGTCTACTCGTCGGGCGTCGTCCACCACACACGCGACCCGCGCGCCTCGTTCGGCAAACTGGTCGAGCTGGCACGTCCGGGCGGTGTCATCGTGCTCGGTGTCTACAACGCGATCGCGCGCATTCCCACGCGGCTGAGGCGTGCGGTGGCGCGAGTGTCAGGCTATCGTGTCGTGCCCTTCGATCCGATCCTTCGGGATCGCTCGCACGATCCCGAGCGCCGCGAGGCGTGGCTGCGAGATCAGTACCGGCATCCCGAAGAGCATCGTCACACCATCGCCGAAGTGCAGCGCTGGTTCGCGGAGCATGGCGTCGAGTATCTGCGCACGTATCCGAGCGCGGTCCTCGACGACACGCCCGAGCATTTGTTCACGCGCGCCGCAGACAACTGGGGGCTCGAAAGCTGGCTCACACAGATCGCGTGGATGCGCACGCTCGGGCGCGAGGGCGGATTGTTCTTTACGATCGGGCGGAAGGAGGAAGAGTGAGTCTGGGAGTTGGGGCTGTTCCAGTTCGGAGAAGGAACGTCCAACGTTTAGTAAAAGGAGTAGGATTCGCGCAATCCCTCTTGACGGAGGACACCATGACCCGGCGTCTGCTGCACGGCTTCTGCAGAGTCGCGATCGCGTCCACATTCCTGGCTAGCGGGATTGAAGCAGACAGGCCTGTGTTCGGGTGGCAGCAGTCGGCAAACCAGCAAGTCCCTAGCCGTGGCCAGCCGCCAGCGACGGTGCCCGATCTGTCGGGGCGTACGGAACAGGAGGCGCGCGAGCTTCTCGCGAAGGCGCGCCTGCGTGTCGGCGACATCACCAAAGTCGAAGCCAACAGCAAGCCCGGCACCGTGCTCAAGCAGGATCGCAGGCCCGGCAGCACGGTTGCGGTCGGCACGCCCGTCGGCTTCGCGCTTGCGATACCGACCGCGGTGGTGGTGCCCGATCGGTCGGCCAACCAGTCACGCCCGGGCCGTGGCCAGCCGCCAGCGACGGTGCCCGATCTGTCGGGGCGTACGGAACAGGAGGCACGCGAGCTTCTCGCGAAGGCGCGCTTGCGTGTCGGCGACATCACCAAAGTGGAAGCCAACATCAAGCCCGGCACCGTGCTCAAGCAGGATCGCACGCCCGGTAGCCCGGTCGCGGTCGGCACGCCCGTCGGGTTCGCGCTCGCGATACCGATCGCGGTGGTCGCGCCCGATCCGTCGGCCAACCAGCCACGCCCGGGCCGTGGCCAGCCACCAGCGACGGTGCCCGATTTGTCGGGGCGTACGGAACAGGAGGCACGCGAGCTTCTCGCGAAGGCGCGCTTGCGTGTCGGCGACATCACCAAAGTGGAAGCCAACATCAAGCCGGGCACCGTGCTCAAGCAGGATCGCACGCCCGGTAGCCCGGTCGCGGTGTACACGCCCGTCGGGTTTACGCTCGCGATACCGATCGCGGTGGTCGCGCCCGATCCGTCGGCCAACCAGCCACGCCCGGGGCCGTGGCCAGCCACCAGCGACGGTGCCCGATTTGTCGGGGCGTACGGAACAGGAGGCACGCGAGCTTCTCGCGAAAGCGCGCTTAAGTGTCGGCGACATCACCAAGGTGGAAGCCAACATCAAGCCTGGCACCGTGCTCAAGCAGGATCGCACGCCCGGCAGCCCGGTTGCGGTGTACACGCCCGTCGGGTTTACGCTCGCGATACCGATCGCGGTGGTCGCGCCCGATCCGTCGGCCAACCAGCCACGCCCGGGGCGTGGCCAGCCACCAGCGACGGTGCCCGATTTGTCGGGGCGTACGGAACAGGAGGCACGCGAGCTTCTCGCGAAAGCGCGCTTAAGTGTCGGCGACATCACCACGGTGGAAGCCAACATCAAGCCGGGCACCGTGCTCAAGCAGGATCGCACGCCCGGTAGCCCGGTTGCGGTGGGCACGCCCGTCGGGTTCGCGCTCGCGATGCCGAATATGGTGGTCGTGCCCGATCTGTCGGAGCGTACGGAACAAGAGGCACGCGAGCTTCTCGCGAAGGTGCGCTTGAGTGTCGGCGACATCACCAAGGTCGAAGCCAACAACAAGCCCGGCACCGTGCTCAAGCAGGATCACACGCCCGGCAGCCCAGTTGCGGTCGGCACGCCCGTCGGGTTCGCGCTCGCGATACCGATTACGGTGGTCGTGCCCGATCTGTCGGGGCGTACGGAACAGGAGGCACGCGAGCTTCTCGGGAAGGCGCGCTTGCGTGTTGGCGACATCACCACGGTCGAAGCCAACATGAAGCCCGGTACCGTGTTCAAGCAGGATCGCGCGCCCGGTGGCCCGGTTGCGGTCGGCACGCCCGTCGGGTTCGTGCTCGCGATACCAATCACGGTGATCGTGCCCGATTTATCGGGGCGTACGGAACAGGAGGCACGCGAGCTTCTCGGGAAGGCGCGCTTGCGTGTCGGCGACATCACCACGGTCGAAGCCAACAGCAAGCCCGGCACCGTGCTCAAGCAGGATCGCGCGCCCAGCAGCCCAGTTGCGGTCGGTACGGCCGTCGGGTTCGCGCTCGCGATACCGATTACGGTGGTCGTGCCCGATCTGTCTGAGCGCACGGAACAAGAGGCACGCGAGCTTCTCGGGAAGGCGCGCTTGCGTGTCGGCGCCATCACCACGGTCGAAGCCAACATGAAGCCCGGCACCGTGCTCAAGCAGGATCGCGCGCCCGGCAGCCCGGTTGCGGTCGGCACGGCCGTCGGGTTCGTGCTCGCGATACCAATCACGGTGATCGTGCCCGATCTATCGGGGCGTACAGAACAGGAAGCACGCGAGCTTCTCGGGAAGGCGCGCTTGCGTGTCGGCGACATCACCACGGTCGAAGCCAACAGCAAGTCCGGCACTGTGCTCAAGCAGGATCGCGCGCCCAGCAGCCTGGTCACGGTCGGCACACCCGTCGGGTTCGCGCTCGCGATACCAATCACGGTCGCAGTTCCGCAGCTCGTGGGACGGACACAAGCGGAGGCGATAAGTCTGTTGAAGAATCTGGAGCTCGTGGTCGGCGACGTCGGCTCAGAGGAAGCTCGCCGTCCTCCTGGTACGGTGCTCTCGCAGCAGCCCGACGCGAGCACGCGCGTCGCGATTGGCACGGCTGTCAGGATCATCACGGCCCGGCCCGTGAGCGTTCTGGTACCCGATGTCGTGTCGCGCTCCGAAGCCGACGCCCGCCAGATGCTGAGGAATGTCGAGCTTGCGGCCGGCACGGTCAGCGCTGAAGAATCGCGGCGGCCGCCCGGTTCCGTTCTGCGCCAAAGTGTTGCGACGGGGACGCGTGTGACGATCGGTACTGCCGTCGATCTGGTGACAGCCACTCCGGTGACGGTACTCATTCCAGGATTGGTCGGCCAGACCGAGGACAGAGCGCGCCAGCGGCTCATCGACGTCGAACTCGCGGCTGGGGCGATTCAGTACCAGGAATCGGCAGCCGGCAGCGGGACCGTGCTGACCCAGAGCATCAATCCGGACAACCGAGTGCCACTCGGAACGCTCGTGAACCTCGTCGTGGCCGTGGCCGAGACGGTTGCCGTCCCATCGTTCGTGGGCCTGCCGATCGAGCAGGCGCGTCGCACCCTCCTCGAAAGTCGCCTCCAAGTTGGCAGCGAGCAGCGTCGAGGCACTAAGGTCGAGCCGCCTGGAACAGTGGTCGCACAGAGCAATGTGCCAGGCACTCGTGTCGCCGTCGGCACGCCGATCGTTCTGACTGTTGCGATGCCGCTGGTCGTGACCGTTCCGCGGGTTGTTGGCCTGTCGCACGATGATGCCGCGGCGCTCATTACCAACGTCGGTCTCGAAGTGGGCAGCGTCGCACAGCGATTCTCGCTGCGGCCAGGTGGCACAGTGCTCGCGCAAGCCACGGCGCCTGGCGTGCAAGTTCAGTTCGGAGCGCCCGTGGCGTTCGACGAAGCCCGGCTTCGAGCGGTGTGGTTGGCGCCCGCGAGCGTCCTCTTTCTGGCTGGCATCGCCGGTCTGGTGAGAGCACGCATTCAAAGCAACAATCGATTCTCGCAAGCCACGCAAGAAGGTTCCCGAGCCACCGCCGCTCAATTTCGCGGTTTGCGCCCACGTCGATGCCGGCGGCGACGCTCACGTGCAGTCCGACGAGAAGAGCGCCATTCGCCGTGAAGTTCGAATCCACCCCATCGCCGATGGTGGCTCCCAGGATCTTTCTGGTGTGACCGGCGACTTTGTTCGAGGCGAACGCCGCGAGCGAAAGCATGATGCGCCACCTCTGGAGGAATTACCGTGATAAGCACAGCCGGAACACCCGTTGAACTGTTCTCCGATCTCGACGGCGGCAGATGGGCTGAGAGCATTAAGGCTCTAGAGGATGGTCCGGCGTACGTGCGCATCATGAAGCATCTGGCGACGCCCGGGGGCTTGATGAACAACGTCGAAGTGTTCAGGACGGTCGCCACCGCTATCGCTGATTTCCTACGCCTGGACCTCGGCGTCATCCTCGTCGGCGGCTGGAAGAAGATGGCGGAAATACGGCGTTATACCGACCGTAGCAAATACGGTCCCGACGAGACTGTGCTCGTCGAGGTCACTCAGCACACGGTGACGTCCGAACACAAGCCGAGCCTCGATATCGTCATCAACGGCGAGAAAATCGACACGGTGGCGTTCGAGCTGAAGCTCACCATCACCATCGACGGCGCAGTGCTCACGATACGGGACGGCAGGATCCTGGCGGTGAGCCCGGGGGCGTGCAAGATCGGCGGCGAGCTCAAGTGTGAGGACTACACGATCTTCAAACGCGATTCCGCGCCTTACAGGGTCCCCCGCACCTGGACATTCAAGGAACCCATTCAGATACCGCCGCACCGGGATCGCAGCAGCAAGCAGTGAGCTGCGCGGAATCCTGCACCGGAAGGCGTTATTTCCTTTAAACTAGTCTCACTAGTCGCACATCTTCGTCACGGCTGACAAAGGACTCAATATGTCAGACCAACGTCATCGCCAAGGCGTCCTCTGGGCACTCTCAGTAACGCTTCTCCTGGTTGTCGGCGCAGCCGCCGCAAACCAGGATCTCCGGCTCGTCAACGCCGCGAAAGATCAGGACCTTAAGCAGGTGCGGACTTTGCTGAGCGGGCGTCCTGACGTGAATACTCCATCCGAGGACGGCTCGACGGCGCTCTTGTGGGCCGCGCATTGGAATGATCTCCAGACGGCGCAGCTGCTCGTCCGGGCCGGCGCCGATGCGAACGTGGCGAACGATTTGCGGATGACTCCGCTCTCTCAGGCGTGCACGAACGGCAATGCCGCGTTCGTTGATTTGCTTCTGAAAGCCGGTGCAAACCCAAACACGCCGATCGGAACGGGCGAGACCCCGTTGATGACGTGCGCGAGGGCCGGCAGCGCTGATGCCGTCCGCATGCTGCTCGTTCAGGGCGCCAATGTGAACGCCAAAGAGCCGAACCAGAATCAAACCGCATTGATGTGGGCCGCCGCTCAACGACATCCGCAAGTGCTCCAGACACTCATCGAGGCCGGGGCGGATCTCCAGGCTCACACCAAGTCAGGATTTACCGCACTGCACTTTGCCGCACGAGTGGGAGACATGGAGTCGACGCGGACGCTCCTGGGTGCCGGCGTCGACGTGAACATCAAATCGCAGCCCGATCCTCAGAATGATCCGGGGCAAGGCGCGAGGGGCGCGGGGGCAGGGATCGGAGCAGGGAGTAGTGCCGCAGCGGGACGCGCTGGCGCCGCTCGCGGTGGGGGTGGATTCGGGGCGCGCGGCAACACAAACTTTGGCGGCAGCACGCCGCTGCTTGTCGCGACCGTGCGAGGCTTCGTGCCGCTCGCGCTGTTCCTGCTGGATCACGAGGCGGATCCAAACGTCCTTGATGCGGGATTTACTCCGCTTCATTGGGCGGCCGGCACATGGGAAAACGGACTGGCCAACCCTGTCTATGGATTCGTCGATCCGATGGGCGGCATTCCGGATCGTGAGGCCAAGCTGCAGCTCGTCAAAGCGTTGCTGGCGCATGGCGCGAACCCGAATCTGCAGATGACTGCGCGACCACCGGGATACGGAGGCACAGGGACAGGCGGATATAACGATGCAGCCGGGGCGACGCCGTTTGTTGTCGCCGCAAATGCTGCCGATGTGGAGATGATGCGCATCCTGCTTGCCGCGGGAGCGGACCCGCATCTCGTCACGGGCAGTAATTCCAACGCCTTGCTTGCCGCGACGGGTCTCAATCGAGGAATCGGTGAATTTGTCGACGCAGAGGATCCGGCGCTCGAGGCGGTCAAGTTCCTGCTCGAACTGGGTGTCGATCCGAAGGCCGTCACCACGTACGACGAGAATGCGCTGTTCGGTCCCGCCTATCGAGGCTGGAACAAGATGATCGAGCTCCTGATCGAAAAGGGCGCCGAAGTGAATATGGTGAACAAGGCCGGGGTGACACCGTGGCTTGCCGCCTCGGGTTTCGGCGATCGTCTCGGGGGAGTGCTCTTCAACAAGGCGGGCGCGGATATTTTGCTCAAACACGGGGCGGATCCCAAACTCGGTCATCCGTGCCAGGCGCAGAACAGATGCCGGCCGGAAATATAACAATGCGAACACGGCAGAGACAGCTGATGCTGATGATGGCGTGCGGATCGATCGCGCTCGTCGCGACGATCTCGGCGACCCTGTCGGCAGACCAGTTACCCACGCCGGCGTCTTCGCAGGCCGGTGCGGCATCCACAACGGCGCCTACTCCCGCTCGAGCGCTCGTGACCACGTACTGCGTGACGTGCCACAACCAGCGCCTGAAAACCGGCAACCTCGCGCTCGACAACCTGGATGCCGATCACATATCCAACTCGGCGGACACGTGGGAAAAGGTTGTCGTGAAGCTCCGAAGCCGTTCGATGCCGCCGCCGTCCGCGCGCCGGCCCGACAACGCGACCTACGATCGAGTGGCCACGTGGCTCGAGAACGAGCTGGATCGTGCCGCCGACGCCCATGTGAATCCCGGCCGGACAGCCGAATTCCATCGGCTCAACCGCACTGAATACGCCAATGCGGTTCGCGACCTCCTTGGCGTGGAAATCGACCCCAAGGCCATGCTGCCCCCCGACGAACAGGCGTTCGGATTCGACAACAACGCCGACGCCCTGTCGATGCAGCCCGCGCTGTTGGACCGCTATCTGAACGCGGCCGCCAAGATTGCGCGGCTTGTCGTCGGCGATCCGACCATTCCGGCGGGGTTCGAACGCTACACCGCGCTGAAAGACAACTCGAACGAGACCACATGGCTGTGGCAGAACGAGAGGCTCGGAGAGGAATTTCCGCTCGGGTCGCGCGGCGGGATCGCGGCGCGCCATTTTTTTCCGGTTGATGGCGAGTACGTGTTCAAAGTTCGACTGGACCGCACCGACACCGGCCTCATACGGGGCCTGCGCGCGCGCACCGACATCGAGATTCGCATCGACGGCGTCCGCGTCGGTCAGTTGACCGTCGGCGGCACGCCCGAGTTCACCGCCGGGAATGCGAACTCCGGGATTGGGAACTACGCCGAATCCGGGAGCCCGCTGGCGAACGCCGATGACGGACTGGAAGTGCGCACGGCCGTCAAGGCGGGCATGCGGCAGGTGATCGCCACAATCGTCAAAGCGGACAACGTCCTGGTCGAAGGATTGGCGCTGGATGCTGTCCCGGTATGGAGCCGCGAATACACGAACAAGCCCGACAACCCGACCCTCATCTCAGCGCTGTTCGTTGGCGGGCCTTACGATGGCCGCGTATCACCGGATTCCCCCGCCAGGCGGCGGCTTTTCGTCTGTGATCCTGCCAGCAGCGCGAGCGGAGCGGCGCGGGGCAATGGGGCCGAGACCGCCTGCGCGACGAAGATCTTGTCCACTCTCGCGCGGCGCGCCTATCGCCGCTCACTGACCAGCGACGACGTTCGATTGCTCGTCGGCTTCTACCGGTCGGCGCGCGCGCAGGGAGATTTTGACGCCGGCATTCGCGCGGGAATCGAGATGGTTCTCGTGAGCCCGGATTTCCTGTTCCGGATTTCGCGCGATCCGGCCGGCGCCGCTCCCGGCACTGCCTACGCCCTGCCGGATGTCGAGCTCGCGTCGCGCCTGTCGTTTTTCCTGTGGAGCAGCATTCCCGATGACGAACTGCTCGACACGGCGATTCGTGGCAAGCTGCACGAGTCAGCGGTGCTCGATCGACAAGTCCGCCGCATGCTCGGCGACAAGCGTGCGCGCACGGCGCTGGTGCAGAACTTCTTCGCGAATTGGCTGCAGACACGAAACGTCTGGCTGCTCACGCCGGACCTCAACCAGAAGTTTCCCTGGTTCGACGACAACCTGCGTGTGGCCTTCGTCAAGGAGATGGAGTTGTTCCTCGACGATCAGCTGAAAGAAGATCGCGGCATTGTCGATCTGCTCACGTCGAGCCAGACGTTTCTCAACGAACAGCTCGCACGCCACTATGATGTCCCTGGCGTGTATGGGAGCCATTTCCGGCCCGTCACGCTCACCGATGAGAATCGTTTCGGGCTGCTCGGAAAAGCCGCGCTTCTGTCGGTGACGTCCTACTCGACCCGGACGGCGCCCACGATCCGCGGAAAATATCTGCTCGAGAACATCCTTTCGGCGCCGGCGCCGCCGCCGCCGCCCAACATACCGGCGCTCGAGGAAACCAGCAAAGACGGCAAACCTCGTTCGGTTCGCGAAATGCTCGAGGTGCACCGTCAGAATCCGACGTGCGCGAGTTGTCATGCTCGAATGGATCCACTCGGGCTCAGTCTGGAAAATTTCGACGCCATCGGGCAGTGGCGCATCACGGACGCGGGTACACCGATTAACGCCTCCGGCGTGCTGCTGGACGGCACGAAAGTCGATGGCCCTGCGGCGCTGCGCCGGGCTCTTGTCGCTCAGCAGGAGCAGTTCGTCAGAACCGTCACCGACAAACTGCTGACCTACGCGATCGGCCGCGGGCTCGAACACTACGATACCCCGGCGGTACGCGGAGTCGTCCGGGCGGCCGCTGCCGACAACTACCGCTGGTCGTCTACGATTCTCGCGCTTGTGAAAAGCGCACCGTTTCGGATGAGGAGGACAGGATCATGATCGTGACCAAGAAGGCGATCTCGCGCCGAACGATTCTTCGCGGAGTGGGCGCGACCGTGGCATTGCCGCTGCTCGACGCGATGATTCCGGCGCTGACGGCCCAGGTCAAGACTGCCGCGAAACCAATCCGGCGCCTGGGAGTTATCTACCATCCGAACGGCGTCATTTACGACAAATGGCTGCCGAAGGGCGTGGGCGCGGACTTCGAGCTCTCGCCCACCCTTGCAGGGCTGCAGCCATTCCGAGACAAGGTGACCGTTGTGACGGGCCTTTTCATGGACCTGGCAGAAGCGCTGGGGGACGGCGGCGGCGATCACTCCCGCGCGTGCGGCGGGTATCTGAGCGGCGTGCACGTCAAGAAATCGGATACGGTCGTCGAATCCGGGATTTCGATGGATCAGATCGCGGCAAGAGCATTCGAGCGCGAGACACAGCTCTCGTCGCTTCAGCTGCAGATGGACGACAACAGCATCGTCGGGTCGTGTGACGTCGGGTACAGCTGCGCGTACAGCAGCACGATCTCGTGGCTGACGCCGACGCTGCCGCTGATGACCGAGAATAACCCGCGCGTTGTGTTCGAGCGGCTGTTCGGCGCCAGCGACAGCACAGATCCGAAGGTGCGCGCGGCGCGTCTGCGTCAGGACCGCAGCATCCTCGATGCGGTTACGGATCGCGTCAGGCAGCTGCAGCGTGAGCTCGGCGCCGCTGACAACCGGAAGGTGAACGATTACCTTACCTCGTTGCGCGACGTGGAGCGGCGGATCCAGTTGACGGAGGAGCAGAGCGCGAAAGAAATACCCGACGTGGCGCGGCCCGCGGGCATTCCAGATAGCTTCGACGAGCACGCGCAATTGCTCTACGACCTGCAGCTTCTGGCGTATCAGTCAGACATCACGCGCGTCATCACATTCATGTACGGGCGAGAGCAGAGTCCGCGGCCGTATCCTCAGATCGGCGTTCCCGAGCCGCATCACCCGGTGACGCATCACCAGAACGATCCGGAGAAAATGGAAAAGTGCGTCAAGATTCAGCAGTACCATCTGAAGCTCTTCACCGACTATCTGGAGAAGCTTCGAAACACTCCCGATGGCGACGGATCCCTGCTCGACAACGTGATGATTCTGTACGGTGCGGCGATCAGCAACAGCGATCGCCATAGCCACGGACCGCTCCCGACGCTGCTCGTTGGCGGAGGCTCAGGCACACTCAAGGGCGGTCAGCATCTCGTATATCCGGAACACACACCGCTGACGAACCTGCAGCTCACGATGCTGAACCTCCTCGGCGTGCCGACCGAGAAGCTGGGCGACAGCACCGGGCAATTCAAGGAGCTCTCCGAACTGTCCGTGTAGCGCGGGCGTTGCTCAGCACTCTCCTGCCACGTTCGCCGCGGCTTCCAGGGCTTGAACGCGTTGTCGTCGTCCAGCCCCTTCATCGCGAACGCGACCGACGGGAAGTGCCGCGAGATCACGGCCTTCATCGTGTTCTCTTCCACCCACTCGATCCCCTGTTTCGTATAGATCTCCGGGCGGTAGTCCTGCGACAGGAAGCGATCGCTCTTGAGCCGTCGCGACGCCATCAGCAGGAAGATGCGGAAGGCGGTGTCGCTGAAGCCCATCCCCTCCTGCAGCGGCTCGGCCATGAGGCCCACCATCGTGTCGACCATCTCCAGATCGTTGTTGTAGACGCGCTTCATCTCGGCGGCCCACTCCGGCTTGTCGGTCAGCTCCTCGAAGCTCCTGACCGGCGACTTGTGGAGCAGACGACGGAACCGGTTGTAGCGCGGCACGCCGCGCTCGCGATCGCGAAGGATGTCGATGGTGCCGAGGTCGAACCGCTCGCCGTTGTCCTGCTCCAGGTTCTGCAGGAACTTCGGGTAGTTGTGCAGCCGGACCGCGCCAGGATTGTGGGTCCCGAACGAGTAGAACAGATCCGCGACGTTGAAGCGCGCGAGGAACTCGACCCCGCGCTGGCCCGACAACTCGGGCAGCTCGGCATTCGCGAGACCCTCGCCGGTGTCCGCCGATGCTGATCGTGAAATGATCCGGCATCAGCGTGTGCATGCGGTACACCGTGACGAACTCCTCGGTCAGCGAAAACGGCACGCCGTGGTGATCCGTCGGCGACCCGGGAATCCCGGAGAAGATGTCGTTGTCGGCGACCTGCGGAAAGACGTTCTGCAGCTTGCTGAACCGTCCGTGCCAGTCCGTCCTCAGGCCGGTGGTGAGGACTTCCCTCGGGAGGATGGCGGTCGACCACTCCACTGTGTGAATTTTCGCGAGCAGCGCCGCGTTGACGAGACGGGCCTGCTGGAACAGCCGCTCGTCGTCCCAGAGCGGATTGTGCTTCCTGAGCATGTCGCAGATGGCGTTGTGCTCGAGCGCGAACAGCGCGTGCAGCAGGCTCAGTCCCACCCAGAGGTTCTCGGTGAATCCGGTGATCTCCCGGCCCGTGACCGGATCCACGCCAAGGCGCCCGCTCGGGCTGACCAGCACCTTGCCCTCGCGGCCGGCACGGAGCGACGCCTGGGCCGACGGGCTGCTGCCATAGAGGTGCTGAACCGTCCCACCAATGCGTGTTCTCGTTGATGTAAGCCGGCGGCCGTTTCGAGTCGGGGACTTTTGGTGGATCGGCCGGCGTCTTCGGCACGCGCATGGTCGGTTCGTGCCAGCGGTCGCCGTCGCCCAGCGGGATGTCGTGGGTGTGCGACCAGCTGCCTTTCTTGTGCACGAACCAGTCGTGGACCATGAACTGGATCCACGCCGCAGCGATCACGTTGAGGATCGTCGCGGGCTGAAAGATGGTGCGGGTCAGGAGCTCGAGGCTGACTTGTCGCGGGCTGGGCGTCAGAAGATTGGCGGTGTCGGGGAACGCTTCGCTCAAGGGCACGTTGCGCCCGAAGCGCATGCCCGCACTGCCCATCCGGGGACATTTGAGGTCGTTGTACGTGCCGTCGCTCGTGCGCACGTTGTAGGCCTCGCCTCCCGGGGGCGCCGTGGAGCTCTCGAGCGGCGGCTCCTCGGTGTCGTGGAGGTTTTTCTCCCGCAGTTCCTCGCGAATCTGGTACAGCTTGATGCCCGCGGCGGGACGGGGAAGGTCGTACCAGTTTTCAGAATCGTTGCCCATGGCAGACTCCTGCGGTAAACAGTTGACTTGTGCGCGACGGAAAGAGGGACACCGTAATGCTGCAGTTGCCGTGGTGTCAATCCCTCTATCGTCCGGCGGCTGCTGGCGGATTCCGCCCGGTGAGCTCGTCACCCAGCCAGCCGTTGACGTCGTCCACCTGCTCTTGTGTGGACTGATGGCCCTTGTCGTAAGCAAGCATCAGGCGTTTGGGCGCCGTGATGACGTTGTAGGACGCATACATCGACGTCGGCGGACACGTCTCGTCGTTGAAACCCCACGAATACAGTCCCGGCACAGTCACACGGCGGGCGAAGTTCACGACGTCGTAGTAGCGCGTCGTGACGAACTTGGCCTCGTCACGATGGACGGCAGGCCCTTCGGTCGCACGAAACATGTGCGGCCAGCCGCCGGCGCGTGCATGCAGGTATCCCGTTACGTCCGAGAGCGCCGGATAGTACGCCGCCAGCCGTGTCACGCGCCGGTCGAGGCCCGCGGTGACGATCGCCAGCGCGCCGCCCTGACTGCCCCCTGTCACGCCCAGATTGCGCCCGTCCCACTGCGGCAACGACGTCAGAAAATCGTTGGCGCGCAGCGTTCCTGTGTACACGCGGCGGTAGTAGTACCGCTCGCGAGAATCGAGCCCGAAGGTCGGATAACCGCTCAGGCCTCCGCGGGCCAGGCTGTCGTACACCTCCTGCGGTTGGATCACCGGAATGCCGTGGATGCCGATCTGGAAAGTGATGAGACCGCGTCCGGCAAGCTCGGCCAGCCCACGGTACGGCCGCACGCCCGCGCCCGGCACACTGAGCAGCGCGGGATATTTTCCGGCCGCGCGGGGCATGCAGAGGATCCCGTAGAGACGGCTGGCGCCCTGCGTGAGGCCAACGTTCTGCAGGTTGATCTGCGAGCAGTCCACGTCTGCGGTGCCATAGTCCGGCAATGGCGTCCACTTCGCGTCGAGCGGCAAGGCCGCCAGCCGCTTGCGCTCTGCGTCCCAGAACGAGTCGAAGTCGGGCGGGTTCACCTGTGTCGGCTGAATGAGGTCGGGCGCAAACCCCGCCGTGCCAACGCCACGATACGTGCGGCCCTCGATTTCGGCAGTCGCGACGAGTCGCAGGAAGCCTGGAGTGTTCAGCGTGCCGCCGGGCACCATCAGCGGATTCGTACCGACGACGGCGGTTGCCTGGGTGACGGGCGGGAGCATCTCAGGCCCGACGCCGTACTTCACCGTGGCACCGCCAACCTGATGGCCGTCGCGCAGGACATCGATGCGGAACGTCACTGCTTCGCCTGGCTTATAGGTCCAATCGGAATGATCTGGCGTCACTGTGACGGCGACTCGACTGAATGGCTGGCGCGGCGCCTGGGCCAGAGGGGCGGCCACAAGACAGGCCACGAACGCGCACATGCTGAGGAACCGACGGAGGGTGATGTATGACGGCACAAGATACTCCTCCGGCTCGCGCCATGCCCGAAGATAGAGGCAATCCTGGCGCGACCAATGGCGGGATGATACTCCAGGCGCCCTACGGTGAATTTGTCGATCCCCGCCACGCCCGTTCGACGTGCTGGTGGAGGCGACATATGCGAACAATCGCGAATGACAACTTATTCGAAGGCAGCCCGAACGTTCATGCTGGTTCAAAACTGCAGCGGTCGGCCGGCTTGGCTCTCAGCTGGCTCGCCGTGCTCTTTCTTCTCTTCGACACCGCCGGTAAGCTCCTTCAGGTGCAACCCGTCATCGATGGAACCCCGCAGCTCGGGTATCTGGGCGGTGCCGTTGCCACTCACGTGCGAGTGCAGAACCCGTCAGCGCTCCTTTGGGGTGGACTCATCCTTCGCGACGCGCGGTTGCGCGCGCTGCTGCCGATTCGGAGGGCGTCATGAGCCAGGTGAAGTCGAAGGACGGGACGCCGATTGCCTACGAGCGATTCGGCAGCGGCCCCGCACTCATTCTGGTAGACGGCGCTCTGTGCAGCCGCGCGTTCGGCCCTTCGCCGAAGCTCGCGCCGCTGCTGGCGCAACACTTCACCGTGTTCGCGTACGACCGCCGCGGCCGCGGGCAGAGCGGCGACACTCAACCGTATTCCCCGGCGCGCGAGGTCGAAGACATCGCGGCGCTCATCCAGGAAGCTGGCGGGTCGGCGTGTCTTCTCGGCCTGTCGTCGGGAGGAGCGCTGGCCCTTCAGGCCGCGGCCGCCGACCTTGGTATCAACAAGGTCGTTGCCTACGAGCCGCCGTACGTGGACGATGCCGGTGAGCGCGGCGGCGACGCGTACGAAGGCCAACTCAAACGTCTCGTTGCGAGTGGAAATCGCGGTGGCGCGGTGAAGTACTTCATGAAGGACATGGTTGGCGTGCCAGCTCCCTTCGTCGTCTTGATGCGGCTGATGCCGTGGATCTGGCGCAAGCTCGAGGCCGTCGCCCATACGCTCCCATACGACGCCGCTGTGATGACGGATTTCAGGATTCCACGGGCGCGCCTCGCGTTGATCGGAGTGCCGACGCTGGTCATGAACGGGGCGAAGACCGACCCGAGGCTGAAGGAAGCCGCGAGGGCAATCGCGGAGGCCATTCCCGGCGCGCAGCACAACGAACTGGCCGGACAGACACACAACGTGAAGCCGGATGTCCTGACGCCGACGGTGGTTGAGTTCCTCACTGCGTCGATCTCCGCGACATCGAGCCGGAGCTGACGCGCATGCGGTTCATCATCATGCACAAGACAAACGCGCACTGGGAGGCGGGCGCGAGTCCGACGCCAGAGTTGATCGCGCGTGTGGGCGGGCTGCTCGGCCAGCTTGCGAAGGCTGGGGCACTCCTCGCCGCAGAAGGCCTTCGCGCAAGCTCGGAAGGTGTGCGACTCAAATTTTCGGCGGGCACGCGGAGTGTCATCAACGGTCCCTTCGAGAGCGGCAACGAGTTGCCTGCCGCTTTCAGCATTCTGCGCACCAACTCGCTCGACGAAGCCATCGAGTGGGCCTCGCGCCAGGCCACCGTGTTGGGCGATGGCGAAGTCGATATCCGGCCCGTCACCGAACCGTGGGACATCGGAATCGGATCTCGACCCGCGGAGATCACCACCAGGCGATACATGGTGCTGCGAAAGGCTACCGCCGCGACGGAAGCCGGCGTGGCACCGTCATCTGCACAGCGGATAGAGCTGTCGCGGCTGGTTGAAGAGACAGCGCCTGCGAACGTGCACATCGTCACGGAGACCATGCGCTCCAGCGCGAGGGGCAGGCGCTACAAGAACTCGCGCAACGGCGTCAGCGTGGTTGACGGTCCGTTCACCGAGTCGAAGGAGCTGATTGGTGGATACGTTGTTGTGTCCGCTGAGTCTCTCGATGCCGCCGGCCGATTGGCGCTGCTGTACATCGACGCGGTCCAGGCCGACGAAGTAGACGTCCGCGAGTTGGAATGATGCGTCCTGCCAGACAATCCGGACAAGTCCGGGCGATGGCGAAAAACGTCGGGATCGACGAAACTGTTGCGACCGACGACGATGCGTAAACAACTTCTCCACTTTGCCGCAATCGCGTGCCTTGGGTTGGCCGGAGCGTCGAGCCTCGCGCAGACGCAAAGCGCAGACGCAGCCGCACCCAACGGCCCCGATCCGCGCGAGATTCCGGTGCCGCGTATCGCGACGCCGTTGGGAGCTCTGCCTGGTGTGAACGAACTGCCTGCGCGCACGGCAATGCCCGATGTCATGGTGATGAACGACGGGACGCGCGTCACAGCCCAGCGCCAGTGGGAAGCACGGCGCCAGGAAATGCGGCGCGTCCTTTCGTACTACGCCGTTGGGCAGATGCCGCCCGCGCCAGGAAATGTGAAGGGCCGCGAGATTCACTCCGAGCTCGTGCTGGACGGCACGGTCAAATATCGGCTCGTTCGCCTGACGTTCGGCCCCAAGTCTCAACTCAGTCTGGACATCGGCGTGTTTACGCCCGTGAAGGGAGGCCCGTTCCCCGCCGTGATCCTTCAGGGAGGGACGCCTCCTGGCGGAGCGGTGCTGCCGCGCCTGCCGCAGGGCCCCAATCAGGGACGCGGCGAAAATGTTCTGTTGCTCGTCGGGCCGGTACCACCTGCGGCGGGCGGTCCCGCAACGTCTGCGGCACCGGCGCGAGGAGGCCGCGGTTCGGCCGCGCCGCCAACGGCCGCTTCACTGGCCACACAGCGCGCGGATGTGTTGAGGCGCGGATACGCGCTCGTGCTGTTCAATCCCAACGACTGCGCCGAGGATACGACGCTGCGGAACATGGACGGGAGTTGGGCGTTCCGCAACACGCGTTTCTTTCCCGCCTATCCCGGCTACGACTGGGGCATTCTGGCGGGCTGGGCCTGGGGCGCCTCGCGCGTCGCCGACTATCTCGAACACGACTCGTCCATCGACGCGAGCAGGCTCATCATTACGGGAGCCTCGCGCAACGGAAAGTCTTCGATGATCGCGGCGGCGTTCGACGATCGCCTGATGGGCGCGCCGGTGGTGACGGGCGGGGGCGGCGTTGGCGCGTACCGTTTCGCGGGACCGCGCGGAAGCGAGACGCTCGATATCATGCAGAAGAAATACCCGAACTGGTTTTCCCCGAACCTGCATCAGTTCTGGGGCCAGCGAGAGAAGCTGCCGTTCGATCAGCACTGGTTTCTGGCACTCGCGGCGCCTCGGCCGTTCATCGCCCTCGAAGGCGATACCGACAGGATCTCACTGCCTGAAGCAGTGCGGCAGTCGATACTCGGCGCGCGGCCTGCCTATGCGCTCTTTGGCGCGCAGGATCGCCTTGGCGTGAACTTCGCCCGCCACGGTCACGCGTTCACGCCCGACGATTGGACGGCGATGCTGGATTTCTTCGACAAGCATCTGCGAGGGAAGCCAACCGATCGCCCGTTCGATCGATTCCCCACCGAGCAGGAGCTCGACGCAGCCCTCGCGTCAGCCGCGGCACCGCGAGGCGCGGCACCACCGGCGACGCAATAGCCGCGTTCTCCTGCTCAGGCACGGTCGAATCGATCGAGATTCATGACCTTGTCCCACGCGGCAACGAAGTCGCGCGCGAATTTCTCCCGCGCGTCGTCGCACGCGTAGACCTCCGCGAGGGCGCGGAGCTCGGAGTTCGAACCGAAGACCAGGTCGACGCGGCTGCCGGTCCACTTGACGTCGCTATTCGTGCGACCACGCCCCTCGAAGGCCTCCGCAGCATCGGACGTCGGCAACCACGCCGTGTCCATGTCGAGGAGATTCACGAAGTAGTCGTTGGTGAGCGTTCCGGGCCGCTTGGTGAAGACGCCGTGACCGGACTGCGCGGCGGTGACGTTCAGCGCACGCAAGCCGCCCACGAGCACGGTCATCTCGGGAGCGCTCAGCATCAGCCTGGAGGCCCGCTCGATCAGCAGATGCTCGGCGGGCACATGGTGTCCAGGTCCAATGTAGTTGCGGAACCCGTCGGCGTCCGGCTCGAGTACCTCGAACGATTTCACGTCGGTCTGCTCCTGCGACGCATCCGTGCGTCCAGGCGTGAAAGGCACCAGCGCGTTGTAGCCGCCGTCCTTCGCGGCCTTCTCAACGGCCGCACATCCGCCCAGCACGATCAGGTCAGCAAGCGAAACCTTCTTCGTCCCGCCGGCCTGCGAGTCGTTGAACTCCTTCTGGATCTTCTCCAACGTCTTCAGCACTTTCGCGAGCTCGGGCGGGTTGTTGACGTCCCACTCCTTCTGCGGCGCGAGGCGAATGCGAGCCCCGTTTGCGCCGCCGCGCTTGTCGGTGCCGCGGAAGGACGACGCTGACGCCCACGCCGTCGACACCAGCTGAGAGATGGACAGTCCCGACGCGAGGATCTTTCCTTTGAGGGCGGCGATGTCCGCCGCGCCGATCAGTTCGTGATCGACTGGCGGGACGGGGTCCTGCCACAACTGCGGCTCCTTTGGAACGAGCGGCCCCAGGTACCGTGAGATGGGGCCCATGTCGCGGTGCGTCAGCTTGAACCACGCTTTCGCGAACGCGTCCGCGAACTCCTGCGGGTTCGCGTGGAAGCGCCGCGCGATCTTCTCGTAGGCCGGGTCCATCCTCAACGCGAGGTCCGTCGTCAGCATCGACGGCGCGATTTTCTTGGACTTGTCGTGCGCGTGCGGGACAGTGCCTTCACCGGCGCTGTTCTTCGGCTTCCACTGCTTCGCACCAGCCGGACTCGTGGTCAGCTCCCACTCGTACTCGAACAGGTGCTTGAAGAAGTCGTTGCCCCACTTTGTCGGCGTCGTGGTCCAGGTGACTTCGAGACCGCTCGTGATGGTGTGGGCTCCCGTGCCGGTTTCGTAGCTACCCTTCCAGCCAAAACCCTGCTCCTCGAGGTTGCCGCCCTCGGGTTCTGGTCCGACGTGGGTCGCAGGGCCCGCACCATGGGTCTTGCCGAACGTGTGCCCGCCGGCGATGAGCGCGACCGTCTCTTCGTCGTTCATCGCCATTCGGCGGAAGGTCTCTCGAATGTCCCTTGCGGCGGCGACGGGATCAGGGCTGCCGTTCGGCCCTTCGGGGTTCACGTAGATGAGGCCCATCTGCACGGCGCCGAAGGGATTCGCCAGTTGCCGGTCGCCGCTGTAGCGCTCGTCGCCGAGCCACGTGCTCTCGGATCCCCAGTTGACCTCCTCCGGCTCCCAGACATCTTCGCGCCCGCCGGCAAACCCGAACGTCTTGAACCCCATCGACTCCAGGGCGACGTTGCCGGTGAGGACCATCAGATCGGCCCACGAAATCTTCCGGCCGTACTTTTTCTTGATCGGCCAGAGCAGCCGGCGCGCCTTGTCGAGGTTTGCGTTGTCGGGCCAGCTGCCAAGAGGGGCAAAGCGCAGCATGCCAGACCCCGCACCGCCGCGCCCGTCGTGGATGCGGTACGTGCCCGCACTGTGCCATGCCATCCGGATGAAGAGCGGCCCATAATGGCCGAAGTCTGCCGGCCACCAGGCCTGCGAGTTCGTCATCACCGCCTCGATGTCCTTCTTCAGGGCTTCGAGATCGAGGGACTTGAACTCTTCGGCGTAGTTGAACGACTCGCCCATCGGATCGCCCGCCGGGTGCTTCGTATGGAGGGCGTTCAGGTTCAACTGATTCGGCCACCAGTCGCGGTTCGATCTGCCGCTGCGCGCGTTGCCCGGGAACGGGCACTTCTTTTCGTTGTCCATGTTGACGTTGACCTCTACTGTGATTGGATTGCGGCCCGTCTTCGGCGCCGGCCCGCTGAGTCGGAGCGGGATGGCGCTCGGTCCACGGCCTCAACCTCATCGATAATAATTCAAAGCCTTGAGACTCCACACATCTCAGCGGAACACCGTCGACATCGACCGCGGCGGATATCGCTCGCCGGCGGCGACTCCGGCCGGCGCAATCTCGTCAAGTATGGCGACGTCCTGCGCTGTGAGAGCGACTTCCACAGCGCCCGCGTTTTCTTCCACACGCGAACGGCGCTTCGATCCTGGGATGGGTACGATGTCGTTACCCTTCGCCAACAGCCAGGCCAGAGCAAGCTGTGCAGGTGTGCATTGCTTCTGCGTGGCAATCTCCTCGACTTTCCGGACCAGCAGCATGTTGCTCTCGAAGTTGCCCGGCTGGAACCGGGGATACGTGCGGCGGACGTCGTCTTCGGCCAGGTCGGCCATCGCCTTGAAGCGACCTGTCAGGAATCCCCGGCCCAGCGGACTGAATGGGACAAAGCCGATGCCGAGCTCCCGGCAGGTGGACAGCACACCGTTGTTCTCGACGTCACGCGTCCACAGTGAGTACTCGCTCTGCAGAGCAGCGATCGGATGGACCACCGCCGCTCGCCTGAGCGTACCGGGTGCAGCTTCCGACATCCCCAGATAGCGCACTTTTCCCGCGCGAACGAGCTCTGCCATCGCCCCGATCGTTTCCTCGATCGGCACATCCACATCGACACGATGCTGATAGTAAAGATCGATGACGTCGATGCCCAGCCGCTTCAGCGATGCATCGCAACACTCGCGCACGTATTCCGGAGAGCCGTTCACTCCGATGTGCGACCCGGCGGCGTCGCGCACGTTTCCGAACTTCGTCGCGAGCACGACCGAGGCCCGACGATCGCGGATAGCCCTTCCCACCAGGATTTCGTTGGTGTGCGGACCATACATATCGGCGGTATCGAGGAACGTGACACCCAGATCCAGGGCCCGATGAATCGTCCTGATCGACTCCTCATCGTCGCGACCGGCGTAGAACTCGGACATCCCCATACACCCAAGGCCAATCGCCGAAACAAGAGGGCCGTTCCTGCCGAGCTGTCGATTTGTCATGGCGTGAGCACCTTCCCCCAAATGCTACCGCACTATGCGGCTGGGCTGAGGAGACGCCCGATCAATTCTGATCGCCCGCAAATCGGTGTAGGATGCGGCGCGTTATGGACACTGTGCAGTTATCGTTTTTCTCTATAAGATTTGGCAGAAAGTGAAGCATCTGCCCGGATAGCGGCGTCGCCAGCAGAAGTCACAGCTTTACCGGGCGTGGCGCCTGCGACGGATCGTCGCGATTACTGTCGAAAAGCAGGCGCTGAACTGACGATGAGCTGATCGCCGACTTTCGTATCGGAGCTGTCGAGCGATCCGGCTGCCATCTCGAGCACCGCAAACGCACGCCACGACGCGGTCATCCGCCAGGCCGGCACGCTGGAACGGATCTTCAGGACGCGGCCGCTCTTCGACACGAACGCGATGTCTATCGGGAACTTCATGAAGAAGGTGTGGATGGCATTCGTCGGCGCGATGATCATTGCGGTGGACGCGGGCAGCGAAACCTGCGACAGGAGTCCCTTTCGTCTGGATCCTGAATCGAATGCCGTCAACAACTGATCGGCAACAACATTACCGCTGCGTGCGTTGATGATTTGCAGTCGGCCGGCGCCCTGACGCAGGAGCGGCTGAAGGAAGGACGTCATTGCCCGCTAGCGGGATGCGACGATCGCGGGTGCACGAAACGCAATGAGCGCGGCCGCACGATCGAAATCGTTGGGTTCCGTCCCAATGCGTGGATTCATAATCGAGGTTCGAGAGTGGACGTGATTGTATCCGAGCGCATGGCCAAGCTCGTGTGTCCGCAAGAGCCGGCGCCTGGCGTTGGTTCGATCGAACTCGCTGTCGAGCAGAATGGCGCCCGCGGTGATCGTGCCATCCTTGCGCGCGCGACGGCCGCCAAAGCCAAGCGTCTTCACCGAACGTCGCAGACCGTTGAATCGCGCAGTCACGATCTGATCGGGCCGCGAGACCCTCACCGTGGCGCCCGCCGCCACGATTTCGCGACTGACTGAAGAAAACTGTTCGAAAGTATTGGCCGTCAGGACGCCGAGCCCGTCAGTCAAATCGCGCACGAGTTCGGCGATGTCGGCATCGCTCAACCGTTCGTCCGTCGCCACGTATTCAACGTCGCCGCCCGGTCTGTAATCCATCACCGACACGAGAATCGTCAGCTTCGGCGCCTGCCTCCATCGCTGGGACCCCTCAGCGCCTCCGAACATTTCCTGCAGAGCCTGCCCGTCGCCCGCACTACGGCTGTCCGCGGGCCTGTCCGAGCCTTCGGTCAGCGCATGGAAATCGATCTCAGCCGGCCGAGCAGAGACTGCTGCCAGCCCGGCGATGATGGCGACGCTTGCAATGAGTAGACGCACGGGGGTGTGCGGTGCAAATTATCACCCGTGCGAACTCTGACAAAACGCCAATGTTTTTCACATATTACGAGTCTGGCGTGCCCCGTTTTGAGTCAAAGCTGACAAAACCGGCTCGACCCGGTGCCGCCTGCCGGCGGCGGCGCCTTCGCGCCACCAACGTCGCTAACCCCCCGCCGACGAGCAACAGAGTGGCGGGCTCGGGTACCACAACCGGATCTTCTGGTGTGGGGAAGATTGGATTGTGCGGATCTTCAGGATCGCCGGGATCACCCGGATCTCCGGGATCACCAGGGTCGCCGGGATCACCCGGGTCGCCAGGCTTATCGGGATCGCCGGGATCGTGCGGATCCTGCGGCGAATGATTCGTGAATGGCCCGATCGGAAAGCCGTCGAATGGTGGCTCGCCATCGAGCAATGTGAACAACACAAACTCCGACGGGTCGCCTGGTATGTCCAGCTCAGTTCGATCACCGGCATACTCATAGGCCGAAATTCCGAAGAATCCCCCTCCCATGGAACCCCCAGCGGCGTAGGGGTCCGCGGAGTTTCCCAGGAGCCCCATGAGCGGGATGCCGACGAAGGGAGACCGCAGCCATTCACTGCCCAGCGGCACGCGCGATTGAACGACTTCCAGATCATCGGTCAGCGCGTCGAACTCCATCTCGCCAGGTTCGTCGTCTGCTGTCGGTTCCATGGGCGCGAATGCGATGCAGTTCCCGCATCTCGCGCGGATGTGATTGACGCCGTCGGTGAGAATCGTTTCTCCCTGCTTCAGACGCACCTTCTGTTTCGTCCAGAAGACGTCATCCCCGATGCGATAAGACATATACACGGCGCGGTCTGCTGACAGCGTTTCGACGCGCAGCCCGCGCGCATTGACAGCTGAATAATGTGCGGCAACGACGCGGTCGTTGGTTCATCGCGTCCCCGACTTCGTCCGCCGTATACACGCCTCCTGGAATGACGGAGTGCCGAAATACGGGCCTCTCGGGCAGTCGTGGCTCACGTGCGGGTGCGGCCATCTCGATCGGTGGTGGCACCGGCAATTCAATTGCGCCGACTGCGCGAAGATCCGAAATGGCGCCCGCCAGCGCCGACATTCCAACGACTACAACCAAAGACGAGAGCATAAGGAGGACACGAAGATACGTGCGACGGCGTGATCGGCGGTGATGGCGCGGTCGATACCGGCGAGTCAGAACAATGTTGGCCACTACGCAGCGACGTTAGGCAACGTGCGTGCCGCACAATATCCAACATAAGCATGCGTCTTCGCGATCGGCGCTTCTCACGTTCCGGTTCCGACCAACACAATGTCTGCTTGCTGAGAGATTAGTTCCGGCGGCGCGATGCGTTCTCGATGCAAATCGATGCGTGGGGCGGCGTGCGTCGATCGTCGTTGAACTGCGCGGGGTTGACTTGGCCGATACTCCGTCGATGTGCTCGCAACGTTTGTCATGTTGTAGGCGAGCGTGTGGGCGTATCGATACTTGGCCAGGAGGCTCCGCCCGTAAGGCGAGCTCATCTCGAACTTTATTCTGGCCGGGACCAGATGACTCGCCGGCCCTACCTGAAAGAGGCCGGCCGGTTTCTCGGGCACCTCGACGCGCGCCACATCGATCTGCGCGGCGAAGCATTCGCACGATTCGCCACTCAGTTCGACGTGATCGATCGTTTCAAAATCGATCCAGCTCGCTCCCTCATAGCGCTTCTATCTTCAAAAACGTGATCCTCACGCCAGGAACTCTGCGCGTGTGCGCTAGCCGCACTTCTCCGTCTGAGGTGCGCGGGCAACGTTTGCGGTGGGGAGAAATTATGCTGGTTCCAACCAGAACTCCTGCAGCACCGTCTGGGCATTTTGTTGACCGCAATACCTGCCTCACCCTGCGTTTCGCCAATGTATTCGGCGTTTTCACCTTGAACGAGATCTCGGTACCCGCCTTGCTCATGCAGCGGTGACACGACGGACAAGTCATTTGTCGCGTCCGATGTTGCCGGAGGATGGTCCTTCGGAGCCGATGCCAATACCGGCATCATCACCAGGAGAGTCGCAATGAAGAATCTGTTCAATCGTTTCGTTCGTGAAGAGCAGGGCCAGGACCTGATCGAGTACGCGTTGCTCGCAGGCCTGATCTCGCTCGCCAGCGTGGTCGCGATCACGGAGCTCGGCACCGCGATCCAGGGCCACTTCAGCGCCGCAGGCGATGCAGTCGTTGCTGCAACCCCCTAGTCGGAGTTCGTCGGGCAGCCTGTGTCTGCCAGCAGCTTCATTTCGACGTGTTTATGTTCAACCGGAGAACCGGCGCCACGGCGCCGGTTCTCAATCGAGACAGAAAAGGTTCCAGTGACCCAACGCTAGCCGATTCTTCGTGATGACGACGGGCAGGATCTCATCGGTACGCCTCATCGCCGCGCTGATCTCCGTCATCCGTGTTGGCGATCGAGTCGGTGGGCAGCGATCAGGACCACTACGCGACGTCAACCGCAACATTCACCGCGTCATAACCGGGACATCAGGACGATAACGATGAAAGCAATGCTGCGGCGCTTCGTTTTCGACGACCGCGGACAGGACTTGATCGAGTACGCGCTGCTGTCTTCGCTTATCGGCATCGTCGGCATCCTCGCGTGGACGAACGTAGGAGGCGCGATGAACACGGCATACACCACCTGGGACACCAACGTGCAGTGCTTGTCGGCTACGACGCCGGACCCGGGTCACACAGTCACTTGCCCGTAACGCAGGACACGAACGAACACAGTTATGAGACTCATTTGAAATCTTTGCCATCGGTGTTCGCGCTCGTCGCCGTTGCGTGGGACCTCGCCACCCGCCGCATACCGAACGTGCTGACATTCGGCGCAGCGCTCGCCGCGCTCGTCGCGCACGCATATATCGGCGGCTGGAATGGCGCTGGGCATGGCGGCTGCCGGCTGGGTTGCGGGCGTCGCATTGTTCTTTCCGGTTTTCGCGCTCGGCGGCATGGGCGCAGGAGACGTCAAGCTGCTCGGCGCTCTCGGCGCGTGGCTCGGGCCCGTCGCCGCGGTCTGGGTGGCGCTCTACTCGGGAATCGCCGGTGGGCTCATGGGGCTCATCGTAGCCGGCTTCTCCGGATATCTCGTCCAGGCATTTACGAACGTGTTGAGTCTGTTGATGTATTGGCGGATCGTCGGCCTCAAACCCGCGCCGGAGCTGACGCTCTCGACGCACAAGGGGCCCCGGCTCGCGTATGCGGTTCCCGTTTTCGCAGGACTCATGGTGACCATATGGCTTCAGTAAGACCGACTGCATCGATTCCGTTCCGAGAGTGGCGCCGAGCTCATCGAGTTTGCGCTTGTCGTTCCGCTCCTGCTCTTCATCATCATGGGCATCATCGACTTCGGGTTCATGTTCCAGCGGTACGAGGTCGTGACCAACGCCGCGCGCGAAGGCGCACGAATCGCGGTCCTCCCCGGTTACGCCAATGCTGACGTCGAGGCCCGGGTCCGCTCCTACATGACGGAAGGGGGGGTTGCCAACTCGACCTCCAACTCGACCGTTGCCACGACCAACGTCCCCATCGCCGCGGGCGCCGGGCCGGCGATGCAGGGCAAGCGGGTCCAAGTGAATTACACCAGCCAGTATTTGTTCCTGGGGCCGATTGCGGGCTGGTTCGGCGGAACGTTCACGAGCGCCAACCTCACCGCGGTCGCCGTCATGAGAGACGAAAACTAGCACTTGACGCAGGCATTCAGGACATTCAGCGGAGTGAAAATATGAATCGCAACACTCGAACAACCGTCGTCGTTGCCATCGCGGTCCTGGTCGCGGCTCTTGCGAGCTTCGGCGTCTATCGCGCCATCGAAAAGATGCCCGTCCGGCAGGTCGAGGTCCGAAGCCTCTACCAAGTAGTCGCGGTGATGGACATGCCGATGGGCACGCTGATCACCAAGGACCAGGTCAAGCTCGTCGCATGGCCCGCCAGCAGCCCTGTGTCCAAGGGATTCACGACGATCGAGAGCGTCCTGAATCGTGGCCTCATCGACTCGGTCAGCACCAACGAACCGCTGACCGAAACGAAGCTCGCGCCGGTCGAAGCAGGCGCCGGCCTGCCGCCATCGATTACGCAGGGCATGCGCGCCGTCTCCGTAAAGGTGAACGAGGTCGTCGGCGTCGCCGGCTTCGTCGTGCCAGGCACGCACGTCGACGTGATGGTGACACTGCGCCGTGATGACACGAAGGACAGCATGACGCGCGTCGTCGTGAGCGACGTCGAGGTGCTCACGGCGGGCACTCGCTTCGATCAGGAGAAGGCGCGCGATGGCCAGCCGATCCCGACGACGGTCGTGACGCTGCTCGTCACGCCATCCGACGCCGAGCGAATCGCGCTCGCGGCCAGCGAGGGCGAAGTAATGCTGACGCTTCGCAATCCCATGGACAGGAAGCCGACCGAAACCACAGGTATCCGCACTTCCGCACTGCTCGGACAGGCCACGACTCCTCCTCCGGTCGTCCGCGTCAACCGCCCACGTCCGGCCGCGGTCGAGCCGGTCGCAGCGCCCGTTCCCCTTTCGAGGATTTACTCGGTTGAGGCCATAAGGGCCGCCAAACGTTCAGAAGAGGTTGTCCGCTAATGCGTAAAAGGTTTTCTCCGTCGCCGACCACTCTGAGCATCACCTGCACGGCGCTGTTGCTGGCTCTCGCTGGTGCGCCAATCGCCGCTCAGGCACCGGCAGGTCAGCCGGCCGCGCAGGGCGGACAGCCCGCGACCAGGAGGCGCGTCCGGAATTCCCGCGCGTGCTGCTGACAGCAGGCCGCTCCACCGTCGTGAACACCGACGTGGACGTCACGCGTATTGCCATCACGAACCCGGCGATCGCCGACGCCGTCGTCGTGGCGCCCCGCGAAATTCTCGTGGACGGCAAAGCGGCAGGCACCGTCAGCCTGATCGTCTGGGGCGTGGGTGGATCGCGCATCCAGTACGACCTGGTCGTCGAGCAGGCGGTCTCGACGCTCGAACAGCACCTGCACAGCCCTCTTTCCCGGCGAAGACATCGCAGTGAGCACCAACGAAGGTGCGACGATCCTGGCCGGCCGCGTGTCGAGCACAAAGGTCATGCTGCGGGCGGGGGAAATCGCCACCGCTTCGATGCCGAAAACACAGGTGATCAACCTGCTTCAGGTGCCCGGCGGCAGCGAGAGCCAGCAGGTGATGCTGCAGGTGCGTTTTGCCGAAGTGAATCGCCGGAAGCTCACCGAGGCCGGTCTGAGTTTGATCGCGCTCAGAAATGACTTCTACGGCCGCTCTACGACTCAGCAGTTCGCCGCGCCCGACTTCGACGCCGAGAAGCCAGACGGAATGGTATTCAGCGATTTCCTGAATCTGTTTCTCTTCGATCGGAAGCACGGAGTCGGCGGAGTGCTGAAGGCTCTGCAGTCGACGGGCGGGTTCCAGAGCCTGGCCGAACCGAACCTCATTGCCTACAACGGGCAGGAAGCGAGCTTCCTGGCCGGCGGCGAGTTTCCGATTCCCGTCGTGCAGGGCGGCACTTCGAACGCCGTGACCAGTCGTCTTCAAGGAGTTCGGTATCCGGCTGACCTTCACACCCACGATCGCCGGCGACGTGATTCGGCTGAAGGTGAACCCCGAGGTCAGCTCGCTGGATTTCAACAACGGACTGACGCTCTCAGGGCTTCCGCATTCCCGCGCTCATCACGCGCCGCGCGGCGACGGACGTCGAGCTCCGAGACGGACAGACGTTCGCGATTGCCGGGCTCATGAACAACATGTCGCAGAACGACGCCGCGGCGATACCGCTGCTCAGCAAGCTGCCGATTATCGGGCACCTGTTCAAGAGCTTTTCCAACCGTGCCGAGCAGACCGAGCTGCTCGTGCTCATCACGCCGCGCCTTGTGCGGCCGCTCGAGCCGGACGAAGTACCGCCGCTGCCGACCGATTCGGACAAGTTCATCGACAAGAACAGCGCAGCCGCCAGCGTGAGCGACCGGCTGGAAGGTGGCGCCGGCCTCGTCGACGCGCCGCGAACGGGCGCCGGCGTTCCGGTGAAGCAGTGAATCCCATGGTCGCGACAACACACACAACTCGTCAACAAGAGCGCGGCGCCGATCCTCATCATGGTGGTCGTGGCGATGGTCGCCCTGCTGGCCTTCGGTGCCTTCGTCTTCGACTACGGAGTGATGTGGACTGGACGCGGGCAGGTTCAGACTTCCGCGGATGCGGGAGCGCTGGCTGGCGCAATCTCACTGGCGTTTGACAGCCCCACCGATTTCGCCGGCGCGAAGCTGAAGGCGCAAGCGATGGCGCAGGCGAACGGCGTCTGGGGACAGGCGCCCGACGTCCAATTAACGGACGTCACCTTTCCGCCGTGCCCGCCTGGAGCCCCGGGGCTGCCGGACACGTGCGTCAAGGTAGACGCGTTCCGCAACCAGGCGCGCGGCAATCCGCTGCCGATCCATTTCGGTAACCTCGTCGGCATTGCGGATCAGGGCGTGCGGTCGACAGCCACCGCGCAGATCCTCACGGGCAACAACACAGACTGTCTGAAACCGTGGGCGGTCACTCGACCGCTGGATCGAGTTCGGTCCCGAGGGTCCTGGCATGCTGCCCACGTCATCCTACGACAAGTACTCGGACGGCAGAGGCCAGGCGCCGCCGCAGGAAAACGACTCGTATGTCCCGCCAAGCTCGAGCGGACCCGGCACGGGATTCACTCTGCCGGCGGATGAGGGTCGGCGGTTCGCCGTAAAGACGGAAGGTACCGACGTATCTTCTGGCTGGTTCCGCGAGATCCGCCTTCCGCGCGCCGACGGTAACTGGGCCGGTGGCAACGTCTATCGCGACAACATCATGACGTGCGGCGGCCTGCCGTACGCAATCGCTACGCCGGGTATCGCCTGCCCGGCCGACATCGGCCAGGCCGATGCGGCGTACTGGGCAACGCAAGGCTGCTTCGGCGTCAAGACAGGCGGCACGACCGGCCCGACACGACAGGGCATCGAGTTTCTCACTGGCCAGGACTCAGGCGCGAGCTACGTCCCGGGCACCGGCATCGTCGGCAGCACGTTCAGTCCCCCTACGTCCAGTCCGCGAGTCGTTGCAATCGGCGTGATGGACATCGACGACTACCTCTCCCGCAACCCGACCGGGTCGAACGGAACCGTCCGGCTGGTCAACATCTACGGTTTTTTTATCGAAGGCATGGGGGACGTCGATCCCGCTACCGGTGCGATGTCGCTAAGCGCAGGAGGCAAGGCGGTGATCGGCCGGCTGATCAGGATCCCGTCGATCGGCAGCGGGTCGTCGGTCCTGCCGGCGACGTCGTCGTTTCTCGTCAAAATCATTCTCGTTCGGTGAACGGAGCATATGTTGTCTGCCGTCATTAAACTTGTCACTTCGGACGCTCAGCTCGCCCAGCTCGTTCGCGACACCGGCACGCCGTGCTCGGTCGTCGCGCGCGAGGCGCTCTCGACCCTCGCGCAGCCCGGCGGTGCGCAGTCTCCGGTGCTGATTGTGGACCTTCGCGGGCAGGAAGGGTTTCCGCCTGCCATCGCACTTCTGAAGCGCAACCATCCGGCCACGGCGGTGCTCCTGGTGGCGGCGAAGCTCGATCCCGCGATCATGCTCGAGGCGATGCGCGCCGGCGTCAGCGAGTTTGTTACCGAACCGCTTGCCGTCGCCGACCTGCAGGCAGCGATCAAGCGGCTGGTGGGCAACCTCGCGGCGGCTGCACAGGGCGAGGTCTTTGCTGTCGTCGGCGCGAAGGGTGGCGTCGGCGCCACGACAGTCGTGGTGAACGCGGCGACGGCGCTGGCCAAGGGCAACCCTGGCTCCACGCTCCTGATTGACCTCAATGTGGCGTGCGGCGACGCGGCAGTCTTCCTCGGCGCAGAGCCGCGCTTTTCGGTGATGGACGCGCTCGAAAACGTTCACCGCCTCGACACCGCGTTCTTCAGCGGCCTCGTCGTTCGCACCAAATCGGGCCTCGACTTTCTCGGCGCATCCGGGCGGCCGGTGACGGGCAACTTCGACACCGCGCGCATACGCACCCTGCTCGATTTTGCCGCGCGGACGAGCCGCTTCACGGTGCTCGACGTTCCCAGATCCGACACGGTCGCGCTGGATTCTCTCGACAACGCCACCAAGATCGTCCTGGTCGTGAACCAGGAGCTCGCCACAGTTCGAACAGCCGCACGGATGGCCGCCACGCTCCGCCAGCGATACGGGCAGAGCCGCCTCCACTTGGTGCTCACGCGCACCGATCGGCGGGCCGAGATCGGGCACGAAGATGTGGAGCGTACGGTGGGAGTCGAGATTGCCCACACGTTCCCGAGCGACTACCGCCTGGCGCTCCAGGCGATGAACAAGGGACGCCCGCTGGTGCTCGACGCGCAGCACGAGCTGTCGAAGGCGTTCACCACGTTCGCGCGTGAGCTGGCCGGTGTCCGTGCTCACCCGCCGCAGGCAGACAAAGTTCGCGCGGGAGGCCTCTTCGGACGCCTCTCACCGCGCAAGGCATAACCCGCACTGAGAAGGATGACAACACGATGTCTCTGATGACACTTGCCGCCGGCGCTGGAGTGGACATGCGCAGCTCGCACTACCAGGATCTGAAGAGCCGCATCCACCAGGAACTGCTGAACCGTCTCAACCTCGACCGGCTGACACGGATGCGCCAGGATGAGGCCGAGCCCGAGATCCGGAACCTGATCGTCGGGATGGTGGAGCGCGAGAGCTCCAGCACACCGCTGAGCCTTTACGAGCGCGAGGCGCTCATCTCGGACGTCATCAACGAGCTGTTCGGCCTCGGGCCCCTCGAGGCGCTCCTGCGGGACCCTTCGGTGTCCGACATCCTGATAAACCGCCACGATCTGGTCTACGTGGAGCGTGAAGGAAAGCTCGAAGAAACCGACATCGTCTTCAAGGACGATCGCCACCTGCTTCAGATCATCGAACGCATCGTGAGCGTCGTCGGGCGCCGCATCGACGAGTCGAGCCCGATGGTGGACGCGCGGCTCGCCGATGGCTCGCGCGTCAACGCGATTATTGCGCCGCTCGCTCTCGACGGTCCGTGCATGTCGATTCGCCGGTTCCGGACCGATCGTCTCGGTGCGAACGACCTGGTCGAGCGCGAGTCGTGGACCGAGCCGATGCTGGAATTCCTGCAGGCGGCAATCGGCTGCCGTCTCAATCTGATCGTGTCCGGTGGAACGGGCGCCGGCAAGACGACGCTGCTGAATGTGCTCTCGAGCTTCATCGGCGCCAAGGAACGGGTCGTCACGATCGAGGACGCCGCCGAGCTTGCGCTGCGGCAGCGTCACGTCGTCCGCCTGGAAACACGGCCCGCGAACATCGAAGGCAAAGGCGCCATCCGGGCCCGCGAGCTGGTGGTGAACGCGCTTCGTATGCGGCCCGACCGCATCATCGTCGGCGAGGTCCGCGGCCCGGAAGCGCTCGACATGCTGCAGGCCATGAACACCGGCCACGACGGCAGCCTCACGACCGTCCACGCGAACACCACACGGGACGCGTTGTACCGCCTCGACACGATGGTGGCAATGGCGAACCTGAACATCCCGGAACGGGCTATCCGCGCGCAGATTGCGTCAGCCGTAAACCTCATCGTGCAGGTCTCGCGTATGGCCGACGGCACCCGCAAGGTGACCAACATCTCGGAAGTGACGGGCATGGAAGGCGAAATCATCACGATGCAGGACATCTTCGTGTTCGAGCGCACGGGCATCGGCCCGGGCGGGAAGGTGACCGGGCGATTCCGGGCAACCGGCATCCGCCCGAAGTGCAGTGAGAAGCTCGCTACCGCCGGCATGCCCCTCCGGGCGGACATGTTCGAACACGTGAAGACAGTGGCCTGAGGCATCCATGAATATTGTTATCGGCATCACATTCATCGGGGTTCTCGCGCTGATTGTCGGCCTTTACTGGCTGTTCGTCGCACGCGTCGAGCAGGCGGAAGGCGCGGAACTGCGCGAGCGGCTGAAGCACTCGGCCGGAACGATCGCGTCGACAAAGAAGACCCGTCTGCTGAAACCGCTCGAGCAGTTCAGCAGCGTGGGAGCACTGAACGGGGCACTGAGCAAGCTCGGTCGCATCTCACAGCCGGTGCAGAGGGATATCACCCAGGCTGGCCTCACCGTCAGTGTGTCGACGGTCCTGCTCTCTGCGCTCTTCCTCGCCTCGGTCGTGTACCTGGTTGTTCGTTTCTTCCTGTTCAGCTCGATCCTCGCGTTGGGCGCGGCTGTGGCCGCCTCGCTCGTTCCGTTCATTGTCCTGAGGCGGATGCGCAACAGTCGCCTTCTCAAGTTCGAAGAACAGTTCCCGGAAGCCGTTGACCTCCTCGGGCGAGCGATCCGCGCGGGTCACGCCTTTACCACCGGCGTGCTGATGGCCGCGGAGGAGATCCCCGCGCCGGTCGGCGAGGAGTTCAAGCGGCTCTACGACCAGCAGAACTTCGGCATGTCGCTTCCCGATGCGCTGCACGGGTTCGCGGCGCGCATCCCGCTGATCGATGCGCGCTTTTTTGCCACCGCCGTGCTCACGCAGCGCGAGACGGGCGGCAACCTCGGCGAAGTGCTCGACAACCTCGCCGCGGTGATTCGCGAGAGATTCAAGGTGAAGCGGCAGGTGCGGGTGCTGACCGCCCACGGCCGGATCACCGGGTGGATTCTGGCCGGCTTCCCGCCGGCGCTGGCCGCGGCGATGTTCGTCATTGCACCGGAGCACATGAATCTGCTGATTACCGACCCGCTCGGCATTCAGATGATCGTCGGGGCGCTGACCCTGCAAATTATCGGCACGATGATCATCCGCAAGCTGGTCAACATCCCTTACTGAGGAACAGATGACTCTTGAACTCTGGCTCGCCATCGGCGGTTTGTTCGTTTCGGTGGCCCTGATCACGGGGCTCGGGGCCTCCAACGTCCTCGCGCGCACGTCCCCTGAGCGGCGGCGTCTCCGCGAGATGGCCGTTGGGGCCGGCGGGCAGAGCGTCCTTATCGATCAGATCCGGCTCACCGACGATCTGAGCCCGCGCATGAAGACGGTTGCCGCCAAACTGCCGAAGTCGCCCAAGGAAATGGGCCGGTTGCGTCGCCGCCTTGCAAGCGCCGGCATCTACAGCTTCGGAGCAGCCGCGCTCTATACGTTGGCCGAGCTCGCACTTCCGGTGTTGTTCGCCGGTGTGGCCTTGTCGCTGATGCGCGGCACCTCGGCCTGGATGGCAGCCGCCACCATGGCCGCAGTGGGCTACCTGATCCCCAGTTTCGCGCTGGGCCGATTGATTACCAAACGGAAGCAGAGGATCGAGAACGGTCTGCCGGACGCGCTCGACCTGATCATCGTCTGCGTGGAGGCCGGCTGCAGTCTCGACCAGGGCATCCTGAAAACCACCGAGGAGCTGGAGATAGCGCATCCCGATCTTGCCTCCGAGATGCGCACGATCACGACCGAGATTCGCGCGGGCAAGCCCCGCATCGAGGCCTTCAAGAACTTCGCGGCGCGCACGCGCGTTGACGATGTGCGCGCGCTCGTGGCGATGCTGGTGCAGACCGACCGCTTTGGCACGAGCATCGCGCAGGCGTTGCGGACCCATGCAGTGACGTCGCGGCAGAAGCGCCGCCAGCGCGCGGAAGAGCGCGCCGCCAAGGTCGGTGTCAAGCTCGTGTTTCCACTCGTCTTCTTCTTGTTCCCCGCGTTCTACGTCGTCACGCTCGGCCCGGCGGTGATCCTGTTCCTTCGGAGCAGCTTCTTCGCCAATTAATGTCCGGTCAACCATTAACGAAAGGTACACGCCATGTCCACAATGAACATCGTCCTCTTCGCCATCGCCGCCGTTTTCGGATTGCTCTACGTGATGCGCCGCAGGGCCCGTCTGCGCGCCGAGGACTAAGCAGAGTTCCTAAATAATCGGGAGATCTTACGTGATGACATCAAGCGACTGATCGCACTGTTTCTCGGCGCCAGCCTTGCGGGGGGGTGCGCGACCGGGAACCGTGGGTCGCTGACCGGAGACTTCGGCAACCCGGGGAAGCCCGCCCTCGATCTGGGCGGGCCGGCCTCCTCCGGAGCGCTTTCCCTCCAGGAGCACATGAAGATGATCCGGCATCTGCAAGCCAGGCCGGTCATGAAGGCGAGCGCTGGCGCCCAGGCGGAATCTGCCGATCCGCGGCTGGCGGCGGCGCTGCGGCTCGAGGCAGCGTCTCCGTCGGCTGAGAATCATCTTCGAGTTGCAGACGAGTACGTGCGACTCGGGATTCTCGACACGGCATACACATACACGAATCGCGCGCTGCTGCAGAAGCCGCGGTTCGGCGAAGCGCACGAGGCGATGGCGCGGATCTGGAGGGACTGGGGACTCCCCACGCTAGGTATCGGGCCGGCAACGCGCGCCACCTATTTCAATCCATCTTCTGCTTCGGCCCACAACACGCTCGGCACACTGCTCGACGCGCTCGGCCAGCCCGCGCAGGCTCGGGCGGCGTTTATGCGCGCTGCGACACTCGACTCGAAAGCCGCGTGGGCGCTGAACAACCTCTGTTTCGTTGAGCTGCGGCTGGGGCGCCTGGACGAGGCGCGTTCGCATTGCAATGCCGCTCTCGTTGCCGACCCCGAAATGACTTCAGCGCGAAACAACCTGGCGCTCATCTTCGTTGCCTCCGGCGATGTCGCGGCTGCGGGACGGGCGTTTCTCTCGACAGGCAACGTGGCCGATGCCGCCTACAACCGCGGGATCATCCACATGGCGCATCGTTCATATACCCGTGCGGCCGAAGCCTTCGAGGAAGCCATCACCGCCCGGCCCGGATTCACGGCGGCCAAAACCCGCGCGCACGAAGCGCGGATGCTGATCCTCACCACCTCCGCACATGACTGAGAGCCAAATATGCTGACGACCGCGACACTCGACAAGCCAATCGACCAGGGCGTGATGCCTCTCGCACCGATGACGATGGAGGAGGCCGGGCTGAACCTCGACCTCCTGACGCAGCTCGTGCTCAAGCACCTGCATTTCTCCGGCGAGCTGCGGGGCTCCGAGGTGGCGGAGCGGCTCGGCGTGAGCTTCTCCGTCGTGGAGCCGGCGCTCGATTTCCTGAAAGGCCAGCACCAGGTGGAGGTCGCCGGCGGCGCCATCACGGGTGCGGCGTCGTATCGCTACCGGATCACCGACGCTGGACGGACACGCGTGGCCCTCTTCCTTCAGACGAACCAGTACGTCGGCGTCGCGCCAGTCCCGTACGAGCAGTACCGACGGTACATGGAGAACTTCGTGGCGTCGGCGCCGCGAACCGCCACCCGGGAGCGCGTGCGCGAGGCGCTGTCGCACCTGGTCGTGAGCCAGCCGGTCCTCGATCAGCTGGGCCCGGCCATCAACTCCGGCCACTCGATGTTCGTCTACGGGCCTCCCGGAAATGGCAAGACCGTCATCGCGCAGGCCGTCCGCAAGCTGCTGTCCGGCGAGATTGCCATACCGCACGCGATCGAAGTGGAAGGGGCGATCATCCGCCTCTTCGACCCGGTCAATCACGAGCCGATCGCCGAGGTCGAAGACGGCGAACAGCTCGAGCTTCCGCTCCGGCACGACCGCCGCTGGGTCCGCTGCAAGCGCCCGATGGTGATGGTCGGAGGTGAGCTGACGCTGCCGGCTCTCGAGTTGAGCTACAACCCGACCACCGGTTTCTACCGCGCGCCCATTCAGGCCGTCGCAAACGGCGGGGTCCTCGTGATCGATGACTTCGGACGCCAGCAGTGCGCGCCGCGCGATCTGCTGAACCGGTGGATCGTCCCGCTCGAAAGCCGCGTCGACTTCCTCACCCTGCAATCGGGACAAAAATTCGAGATCCCGTTCGGGGTGCTCATCGTGTTCGCCACCAACATCAAGCCGTCCGAACTGGTCGACGAGGCGTTCCTCAGGCGCATTCGCTACAAGGTCTACGCCCAGGGGCCGACCGTCCCCGAGTTCATGCGGATTTTCGAGAACTGCTGCCGGGAGCGGAAGCTGCGGTTCGACGAGGCGCTCGTCGAGCGGCTCCTCACACAGTATTTCGAGCCACGGAAGATCGCGCCCCGCGGGTGTCACCCGCGCGATCTGATCGACCAGAGCCTCTCGCTCGCCGACTACCGCGGCGAACCGCGTCAGCTGACGCAGGAGCTGCTCGACGCAGCGTGCGCCGGCTATTTCGTCGACGAGCGCGAAGGGTCGATCACCTAGAAGGAGAGACGATGAGGACATCCGGACAGTCGCATGAAGGGTGGATGGCGCTCATCCCCCTGAGTGTGTTGCTTTTCATAGTCATGGTCGCGCTCGGCGGACCCGACGCGTTCGTCCGCACCATCACGACGTTCGCGACTGACGCCATCACGTACGGTTCGCGTTGGATCAGAAGCCTGTAGCCGATTATCGGAAACTTTATGAAGGATGCGTTGACGCTATCGGACGTTCTCACGCGGCGCCTCTCCCTGCAGTGGTCCGACGGGATCGCGATCGTGCGCGGCGTGGCTGAGCGATTGCTCGAACAGCAGGGCGTCGAGCTGCGCATCCCTGAGCTGCATCAGATCGAGCTGGACCCCGACGGCTCCGTTATGCTCGCCGGGGGAGGCTCTGCCAAAGATCCGGTGCGCCGTCTGGGGCAGCTTCTGCAGGCGTTGCTGAACGACGCGGAAGTGCCGGTGCAATTGCGTCTGGCCGTCTCTCAAGCGACCGCCCCGATCCCCTTTTACGCGTCGATTGCGGAGTTCGATCAGGCGCTCGCGTATTTCGAGCGCCCAGACCGTGCAGGGATTTTGAAAGCCTTGCACGCGCGGGCCAAGGCCGCCGGCCCCGTGACGACGGCCGACGCGGTGCTGACGCTCGACCGCATTGCCCCGCTTCCCGACGCGTCAGCGCTCCACTCTGCTTACGCGGTCGCGTCCCAAAAATTTGCGCCGGGTGATTATGGTGGGCCTGGCGCTCACGGCGGTCGTCGCTCTCGCGACGGCGGGAACACTGTACGTGCGAAGCACCGGCATGCCCGTCAAGGTCGGCGAAGTGTCTCGCGTCACAGTGGCGGCTGCCGATGCGGTGGGTGCGGCGGTGATGACGGGCGTTTCGGCCGTCTCCGACCGTGCAGGCCTGGGCCGGCTGGTGCCTGCGGATGAAGACAGCCGCGGCGCCTGCTAAAGCCGTTGCCTTGCCCTTGGCTCGCAGGGGCAGCACGAAACAGGCTCGCCCGGTCGCTTTGGCGGAGCCGCCCTCTCCTGTCGGCGCCGTGGACGACGAGTTTTTCGGAACCGTGATCGCCTACGAAGTACCGCCTCACCTTGCGACTGCCGCGACGGCTCAAGAGACGGCCACGTCCGAAGACGCTGTCAATACAGTGATCGCCCTCGAGGTCTATACGTTTGCCTCGGAGGGGGTGACACCTCCGGTCAATGTTCGGCAGCAATTGCCCGCGGACGCTGCCGCCCACGGTCAATCTCGACGATCTCTCCCGGATCGAGATCGTCATCGCACCAGATGGCTCGGTGGAATCGGCCAGACTGCTCGACAATCGCCCCGATGTTCTGGGCGGCATGTTCCTGAGCGCGGTCAAAGCGTGGGAGTTTCATCCGGCGACCAAGGACGGTGTGGCCGTCCGATATCGCAAGATGATTCTGGTGTCCTTTGAGTAGCCTCCGGCGAGGCCGGCATATGTTGATGCTCGCCTCGGCGGTCGTGATCGTGGGTGCTTCAGGCCACCGTGCGGCGGCTGCGCCGAAGGATGAGCCGGCTTTGCAGGAACCGATTCAGATCACGTCGCCACTCGGGCGCACGGGTCTGCCGGGAACGGTGCGCATCGTCGCGCGCCTCGCCACTCCCGCAGATGAGGAGGCACCCGCCGCGGTCCGCTTCTACGTGAACGGCGCGCTGATCGCCACCGACACCGACGGCCCGCCCTACGTTGCAGAGTGGCAGGATGAGAACCCGTTCGTGCCGTGCACGCTCGTCGTCGAGGCAGACGTCGAGCATGGAACGCCGATACGCGACACGGTGGAGCTGCTGCCACTCACGATTGTGGACGCGAGCGAGGTCATGAGCATCGGCGTCGACGCGGCAGTGCAGGACCCGCGCGGCCGCTATGTCGCGGGGCTTGACGCGTCGCAGTTCATTCTCCTGGAAGATGGAACGCCGCAGTCGATCGACATGGTGATGTCGGACGCTCCCGCCAGCGACTTTTACACTGCTGATCGACAGCAGCCAGAGCATGTCCTCGAACGTCCGGTTCGTGCGCCTCGCAGCCGCTCACGCTTGCCGGTTTTCTGCGGGACGAAGACCAGATCGTCGTCGCCCCTTTCCGTAAGGGCATCACAGCTATCACGGGACCCACCCGCGACCAGGCCACTATCGCCGACGCGGTCTCAGCCGTAAGGCCGCAGGGGGGAACCGCCATTGTGGACGCACTGCAGCAGGTCAGCGAGCGCGCCGACGGTCTGGAAGGTAGACGGGTCGTAGTGCTCATTACTGACGGGTACGACGAGCATAGCCGTCAGTCATACGAGACAACGCTGGCATCGTTGAAGGCGAGTCAGGTCAGCGTCTACGTTGTCGGCATCGGCGGAATCGCCGGCATGTCAATGAAAGGTGAACAGCTGCTCCGGCGGGTCGCCGCCGAAACAGGCGGACGCGCATTTTTCCCGTGGAATATGAAGGAGCTCACCGACGCCCACGTGGCCATCGCAGCCGATGTGCAGCACCGCTACCGTCTGGCGTACACGCCCACCAATCAACGGAAGGACGGAACGTGGCGCGTCATTACGCTCAGCGCCACCGACCCGTCGTACAAGGTGCGGGCCAGGCCCGGCTACGAGGCGCTGCGCCCAGTGCCCGTGCGAGCGGCCGTCGAGTTCACCGCCACCGATCAGGCGCGCCAGTACGTCGACCTGGCGCTGCGAGGATCTGGAAGTTATCGAGGACGGCGTCCCACAGCAGGTGGACGTCTTTCATGAAGCGGTGGCGCCGGTTGCCATCGTGCTGGCACTTGATGCCTCCGGCAGCATGACGCGCGCCGCGGGGATCGCGCGGGAGGCCGCAACGCACTTCGTCGACGCGGTCCGGCCCGGCGACCCACTTGCGGTCGTGCAGTTCGCCGACAAGGCGGAGCTTGTCGCCGACCTCCAGGTCGCGCGCAACGAAGCGCACGCCGCGCTCGCCAGTTACGTTCCAAAGGGCGGTACGGCGCTATACGATGCGCTGCTGATCTCCATGCAGCGGCTGAAGACGACAGAAGGCCGCCGTGTCGTGGTCGTTGTCACCGACGGTCTGGACGAGAACGCTGCGTCGAACGGGCCCGGCAGCGTTGCGACCTGGGAGACGGTCATCAGTTCGGCGCAGGCACTGGACGCCACCGTGTATGCCATCGGTCTCGGATCGCGCGTCGAACGAGCGCGACTCGAGCAAGCTGGCCGAGCTGACTGGCGGCGAGGCATATTTCACCGACGATTTAGCCACGCTGGACGCCGAGTATCACCGGGTTGTGGAGGATCTCCATCGCCGATACGTGCTCGGGTTACACCTCCACCAACGGTAAGCGCGACGGTGGCTGGCGCACGGTGGAATTGCGCAGCGCCGGTAAGCCCGTGCGACTCCGCAGCAGAGGGGGCTACTACGCTCCTGCCGAGTAATAACCGGCGTACCGTTCATGGATCACATCATGGAGACAAACAACTTTCGCGGGAAGATTCCGGATCATCACTGTGGTGACGTTCCGGAACGCACCAATGGGCGGACCGTCGCCGATGATCTGATCTGCGACGCCGCGCTGATCATGGCGCCGTGCAGTGCGGTTCACACGTTCTATATGAAGCTCCCGATCGATCCGCTAACTGACCTTTATCTGCCGATAACCAGAAACACCAATGACTGCTTGGCGCCTCAGCTCCCACCTGAGCGCGGCTTGAACGTGAAACATTCAATGAATCGAGGAAATCCACTTGAGCGACCTACTGGTACTGCGCTTGCGATACGTTCACCGAACCGTGATGGACTCGACGGTGGGCAACAAGAACAGTCTTGGAATTGGTCCCACGAACACGGCAAACGATCGACATTCCGGGAGTAGCATGCAGGGACGACGGAGTCACAGGCGAATGGCAACAGCGAACTTCGAAGGCGTGCTAAGCGTGTTGCATGACGTCGTCGTGTTGACGACGGAATCGGGCGAGGTCCTGGCGCTGGATCGCGAGCCACATCAGGTAGGTGAAATAGCAACCCTCGACACGATGGTGAACAACGTCATCGTCAGCACGAAAGTAAAAGTGGTCGCATGCCGGCCGATTGTAGATCACGGCGACATCCTGCATCAGATTCGGTTGGTTCCGGTTGAGGCTGGCGACGTAAGGGAAAAATAATTGATGAATCCGAGCGATCTGGCGAAATGGATGATTCCCGACGAAGTGGGCGCGTTGACGAGGCAGTTCCGCGTTCGCTTGCTGAATTGCAGCGCTGCCGGATGCCTTCTGGAGACGAACGGACCAATCGCGATAGGGACCGTCGGCAAACTTCGAGTCTCGTTCAGCGGCAAGGAGTTCGACGACCCGATCCAGGTCCTACGCTGCGGACTGATGAAGGATGCGGCCGGCGTGCACCACGTGGCAGCCAAATTTCTTTCGATGACGCCGCCGTACGCGGGAACGCTGCGCTACATGATGTGGCGTGATGTCGGAGTCTTGCCGGGCTGGCTGGACACACCCGACGCCCAGTAGCTCGTACCAATGATTGGTCGCGGATTAGTCGCGTTGCCAACAGAGCTGGCGCGCGATGATTAGCAACGGAGCTGTGACTGTTACAAAGCGTTAAATTGTGCGCGATTTCGTAACACGCGTCTAAAGGCATTAGGTACAACAGTTATAGCCATAAATATACGTTGACGTGTCAATATGGTGCAAAAATACCATCTTCGACATGAAATACGAAATAGTAAGTCATGAACTGTCAATAAGTTACGACGGTGGGCATCGGCTGCGTTATTGCTCATTCCTGGTCGCCTGGCCAAAGTGCCGGGCCCAAAGTGATGACTACCATTGCCGTTGCACGCTCAGATCGACGTCACCTCCAGCCCATCGCGGCTGACAAAGTCACGATCGATCTCATCAAACAGGCGGAGCACGCCGCACCAGGCGATGCGAAGGTTCTGCTCACCGGCGAAAGCGGCGTCGGCAAGGATGTCATCGCCCAACACATTCATAACCACTCGCGACGCAGCACTGGCGAATACGTCGCGGTGAACTGCGCTGGCTTGACCGAGTCTCTGCTCGAGTCTGAGCTGTTCGGTCACGTCAAGGGAAGTTTCACAGGCGCCTTCAGGGACAAGCCCGGCAAGCTGCAAATCGCTCATCACGGCACGCTCTTTCTGGATGAATTAGGCGAGATGAGCCTGCGGATGCAGGCATTGCTTCTGCGGTTTCTCGAGAACGGCGAGATCCAGGCCGTCGGTTCCGACCGGACGGGGTGCACAGTCGACGTGCGCGTGATTGCCGCGACCAACGGCAATCTGTCCGAGCTCGTTGCCACAGGCCGCTTTCGCGAGGATCTGCTCTACCGGCTGAAAGTCATCCATCTGCACGTTCCACCGCTGCGCAGCCGCCCGGCGGACATCCGCCCCCTGGTAGCTCATTTCCTGGCTCGGACGGGACGCACGATAACCTTGCAGCCGGAGGCGTGGAAGGTCCTTGAGCAGTATCGATGGCCAGGAAACGTCCGGGAGCTGCAGAACATCGTCGAGCAGCTCATCTGGCTGGCGCCAACCGATCGCCCCATCGAGGCAACCCACCTGCCGGCGGTGATGCGCTCTGTTCCATCAGTGACGGCGGCACACGAACGCAGGCGTCAGCTCGCCGATGACCTCTACCAGGCCGTCGTCACCGGCGGTTATTCATTCTGGGATGACATTCACCCGCTCTTCCTGGCTCGCGACATCACGCGACACGATATGCGGGAGCTCCTCCGCCGTGGCTTGAATGCCACGCGCGGAAACTACCGCTCCATGCTCACGCTCTTCCGCATGCCGAAATCGGATTACAAGCGATTCCTGAACTTTCTGGCGGCGCACGATTGCGGAATTGACTACCGCGAGTTTCGTAATGCGTCGCCCAGCGTGTCTGCCCCTCCCCAGAGGCCGACGGCGTTGTTCGCGCCGCGTGAAGCCGCCGGATCACCGCGGCGGAAGTAACAACGCGGGTGAACTTCTGCCGGGAGCTAGACTAAAGATTCCCGGTCGGTCGCGAGATCCTCCTAACTCATTGAGCAGAGGCGCTCTGCGGCCGGTCCCGCACTTGCTCTCCCTCCAGCATGCGAGGGGCGAGCATCGGCCGATTCCCGGGAACTCTGTGTCCGACTGACGTATTTGTACTTGCGTTCGTCACCTGGGGCGCTGCGGCAGGATCGGGCGGCCTCGGTATTCAAGCGAACGCTATCGTCGTGGTGTTCACCATGGTATGGGTGACGGCAGCCGTCACGCGTCTGACGGAATTCAGGCGCGGCCGGCGGCCGGCGGTCAAGCTGGGGCGGAGCGATCCTCGCGCGACCGCGATTGTGCTCGCCGGCACGGCGCCGTGGTTGCTGTTGGGACTTCTGCAACATACCTATCCCACGTCGGCGATCTGGGTACCGTTCGAGGTCCCATCCCTGCTGCGTGCGCTTGGAGTGGCGCTCGCCATCGTGGCCGTGGCTGAACCGTTCTTCCGATCTATCCGAAAGCAGTCGCCAGACCCTCATTCGGCAGCTGAGTATCGGTTTTCGATCGCCGTCCTCATCCGAAGCGCGGCGATACTGTTGCTCTCTGGCAGCCCGGTCTTTACGCTATTCTGCGGTCTCTGGCTGACGGTCGCCCTTTGGCCGGCACCCGGAGGCTTCCGGTTCGTCCTCCGCTTGGACGCCACAGAGACGCTCGCGGGTGACCACGCTCTCTCCTCAAATCAATTCTGATCGCCCGCGCCGTGCGTGAAGCCGCATAACTTGCATGCCGTCGGCGGCTTGCTGTTGTCCACGCGATGCGCCACCGAAGGGACCGTGCGCAAATACGCAAACATGCTCTTCAGATCGTCGTCGGACAAGCCGCGCAGGTTCCACCAGGGCATAATCGGGGTCAGCTTTCGCGCCTTGACCCAGCCCGTGCGCATAGCATCGCGGAAGAGGCTCTCGTCGTAATAGGGGATCCCGGACGGTGCCTGGGTAATATTGGCACTCGCGACCTCGCCCCAGGGACCCCGAAGAAAAAATCCGCCGGCAAGATCCAATTCCATCATGCGCTGCCCCTGGCGCTGCGGTGTATGACAAGCCGACGCCGCACAACATGACGACGAACGCGAGAATCAGGGATGCCTTTGGTAATGCGTCATAACTCGCTCTCCCCTTGTTATGTTCGAATGATTCCGAACTGAAAAAAGGCTCCGGGAGCCTTTTTTCGAGCTCCGCTCCGGTCAGAAGCATTAACGTGACGCGGGCAGAAATCGAACAGGCAGGCATCCCATCGTCTCTTATTTCCGCTGCATGGAGTGTCGATCGACGTAGTTGGCGATCGCCTCGCCCTCCGCGTCGCTGATCTCAACTGTGCTCGGGTAATGCATACCGCCCCAGACCCGGGCGTTGTTACCGTCCGATCGTGCCTGCGCGATGTTCGTGTACGTGCGGGTCGACTGCCCGGTCGTCAGAGTAAATGTCTGTCGTCGGGGGAAGTGTTTGAGTAGAACCGTCGCAGCCGCACCGTTGAGGCTGGGATGCCCGGCTGGATATTCCGGATGCGACGGCGTGTTGATGAGCGGCAACCAGTCGGGATCGGCAGCCGTATCCGAATTGCCGTCCGTGTCCGCCAGCCGAATCGAGGTCACCGGCCGCCATGTCACTTCGTTCGGAGCGGCGCCGTAGAATCGTTTGCCGCCCCACGTGGTGAGCGCGGTATCGGCCATCGCAATGTTCAGGACCGCGAGAAGCCGGTTGCTGTCCGACATGGACAGATGATTGGCGCGCGCCATTTGGTTGGCTGCCTGATTCCAGTGGACGCTGGCGTTGCCTTCCCAGAATGCTGCGAGGGCCGTCTGGTCCGCAGTGCGCGTCGATCCGGTCGCGCGGCCGAGCATCTTGACGGCATTGAAATCGTCCGTGTATGTGGTGCTGGCCAGAACGCGCGGCGGACCGGGATCGAACTGGGTGTTGTTGACCAGGACGAACATGTTTGTGAATGCCAGTCCCTGGGCGCTCATTGGGCCAAACGCCGGCGGGGTCGGCCGCCACTGCCCGATCGCGGTTCCCCCGTTGAACGCGGGGTAGCTCGCGCCGAACCCATCGGTCGCGCGCCAAGCAAGCACGGCCTCCGCCACTTCCCTTCCCCACGCAATGCCACGTTCGCGCGATTGGCCCCCGCCCTTGCCATCGTCGCTCAGCGCCGCCAGCGATGCCGTGTAGCTGATATCCAGTTCCGGTTGGCGGGACGGGAACAGGCCCACCAGCGCTCTGTGGGCCGCCGCAATGACCGCCGCCCGGCGCGACGTGCCGTTGGGGGCCCCGTTGTGAACGAAAATTGGCGTGTAACGTCTTTGAATGCCGTTGTACGCATCGAAGATCGCGGTATGAACGATCGCCCCGAGGCGCTGACTGGAGGAGTTCGCCGTATTCGTCGCAATGAGTGTGTCGATGAAGATCTGATTCCATTCCAGGACCTGGTTGACTGGGGCAGCTCCACTCGGAACCGTCTGCGCGATGTCGACTGGCGAGGAGACGAAGATGGCTAACCCGACGAGTACGACGGACCCAATAACTCTGCGGCTGTTGCGTTTCATTGATTTCCCCTTTCGGTTAAGAACCCTGCGATACAATCGGTCAACCCACGCTTACAAGTCCTTACAAGTGGCCTTCGTTTTTCTTCGCAAATGTTTCCGGTTGCTATGAGCGAACAAACGCGGCCCAGTTACGAATTCGGACCGTTTCTCGTCGATGCCGGCAAGCGACTCTTGCTGCGCCACGGCGAACCAGTACCGCTCGCTCCAAAAGTCTTCGATACGCTCCTTGCGCTCATAGAGCATCGCGAACGCGTGCTTACGAAGGACGAACTGCTGAAAGACATCTGGGGTGACACGGTTGTGGAAGAAGGGGGGCTCACGCGGAACGTCTCGCTACTGCGGAGGACCCTGGGGGAGAAACCCGACGACCATCAGTTCATCGTCACAGTGCCTGCGCGTGGGTACCAATTCGTCGCGGAGGTGCGAGAAATACGGCGAAATGGCGACATCGAACCATCGGTGCCTCTTCCGACGCGTCGCTTGATGGTGTTAGGTGGACTGGCTGCACTCGTCCTCGGGGCCACCGCGTACGTTCTGCGCCCGGTCGGAGCTATTGAGCCAGAGAGGCGGGAAATTACGTCGTCCGCCAGGATGCCGGTTAATCCCGCCGCGTACGACTCCGTAAGGCGCGCGAAGTATCTGAGTGTGAGGACCACCGACGCCGACACCCAGGGTGCGATCGCGTTGCTCGAACGCGCCATCGCCCTCGATCCCGGTTTCGCGCTTGCCTACGCCGATCTGGCTGCGGCTTACGTGACGCGGCTGACCTTCGTCACACCGGAGGAGGCCGGCGAACTCGAGCAGAAGGCCTTCGCAGCTGCGGAAAAAGCCCTGTCGCTCGATCCAAATCTGGCCGAAGCGTATTTGGCCCGAGGCGACCTGCTCTGGACCCATTCGCATCACTTCGCTCATGAAAGGGCGGTACAGGAATTCCGCCGGGCGTTGAATCTGAATCCGAATTCAGACCAGGCGCACAGGCGCCTCGCGCGTGTGTACGTCCACGTGGGATTCTTTGAAGAAGCCCTGCAGCATGCGGCTACAGCGCTCACGCTCAACCCCAGCAACGCTCAGGCGCTGAATTCTCGGGCGCAGGCCCTTCTTTGGATGGGCAAGGACGAAGAGGCGCTCGATATCCTGTTGAGCATTCCTGGACCCGTCTTGCCAGAGCTCGTCGAAGCGAACACCGCGTTTGCCCTACTCCGCCTGGGCAAACGTGAGGAAGCGTGGGTGGAACTGCGGCGTGCCCTGCGCAAGTACCCGAATGACCCGAGCGGCGCCTTGCACGGGATGGAGGCGATGCTGTTGGCCAAGTCCGAGCCTCTCAAAGCACAAGAGTTGATCGAGACCGTTGCGAAGAGAAAGGCCGTCAATCCCTCACATCACGCCGCGTATTTCGCCGCGTCCGCCTGGGCGCAAATGCGGAATGCCCCGGAGGCCATCCAGTGGTTGCGGGAAGCCGCCGAGACCGGTTTCCCGTGCTATCCGTTATTTGCGAGCGATGCCAACCTGGATCCGATACGCCAGGACCCTGGTTTCCAGGCGTTGCTCGAAGACATGCAGAAACATTCAGCGTCACTTCGGAAGGCGCTGTTCCCCGATGGCAAATGAAGGGCACGATCACTTGTCCAAACCGAATACATCATGGTTTTACAGTATTGTTGGTACTACCAATAAGTGGTAGGCTGCGCCACCGTGTCACAACCGCAAGCCAAATTCCCATCCTGCCCTTCGTGCGGATCCGGAAAAACCCTCAGCGTCGACGGCAACGACTGTGGCCAGCCCATGCTGTTTTGCGGCACCTGCGGCCACATGTGGTCCGGTACAGAGCCACCGCCGCCGAAAAAAGTCCCCTCCATCTTCAGCAAGTCGTAACGCGTCACGCCTGCCGGCTCTTCGTCGCGCTCACCACCAGTCCCGCGACCGGATCACCAGCTTCGAGACGGAGTTCCGCCGGCACGATCTCCGGCCGCAGATTCGCACCCGCCAGCACGCGCTCGACGTACTGACGCGCGTGGCTGTAACGCCCGTGTGGACTGAGGGAGTACTTTGCATCGGGCCCGGCGTCCATCAATTCCTCAACAGTGAAGATGAGGCGCCCACCGGGGCGCAGCGCGTCCGCTGACGCGGCGACGACACGATCGAGCGATCCGAAATAGACGAGCGTGTCTGCCGACACGATGACATCGAACGCCGCCGGAGAGTCTCGAAGATATTCCGTCAGTTCGCATTTGACCAATTCGTCGTACACACTCCGTGCCTCAGCCTGTGCCAGCATACGCGCGGAGAGGTCGACCCCTACCAGCCGGCGCGCATACGGCGCAACAAGTGGTCCGCACAAACCGGTGCCGCATCCGGCATCAAGGATGTCGAGGGTCTTCGACATTTCGACGTTCGATTCCGGCAGCATCGCCGCGACCAGCGCCGGCGCGCGGTACAACAGCTTGGCGAGCTTGGCATCGAAGCTGCCGGCAAAACTGTCGAAGGTTTGTTCGATGAATCCGTCCGACGCCCGTTCCGGAACACTGCGGCCCGAGCACGCCGCGATCATGTGAAGAGCAATGGGATGGTCCGGCTCCTCTGCGAGCCATTCCTCGAAGATGGCCACCGCACTGTCGACCTCGCCAAGCGTGCAGTGCGCCAACGCAAGCAGTCTGCGAGCCTCTGGGTGCTTCGGCCTGAACGTGATGACCTTGCAGAAGCAAACGGCCGCTTCGCGTGTCCGCTTCTGGCCATTCAGCAGGATCCCGAGGTTGGTGTACGCATCCGAGTGCTCGGGACTCACGCGAATCGCGGCCCGATAGGCCGCTTCGGCTTCGACGAGCTTGCCTTGCGCTCTCAGGAGGACACCGAGATTGTTGTGCGCGTTGGCGTGATTCGAATCGAGCTCAATCGCGCGCTGGCAGGCGGCGATGGCCTCATCCAGCTTGAGTCGATCGCGCAGGACGATCGCAAGGTTGCTGTGCCAATCCGCCCGGTCGGGATCGAGCTCGAGGCTCCGCTCGATCAACGCAACAGCCTGCTCGGTCCGCCCTTCCTGATGGGCAAGCACGCCCGAGTAGTGCACAGCGCCAGGGTAATCGGGCGCGACCTCGAGAATTCTGCGGTACAGGTCGGCCGCAGCGACCCACTGGTCGCTCTGCTGCAGCTGGATCGCGATCGAGAGCGCTTCATCCAGACTGACGGCGCGGTCCGGCGTCGCGACTATCCCTCCTTATTGGTCTTGAGGTCGTATTTGAAATGGACTCCGGCATCAAGCGATCCGTCGACGTTTTGCGGCTTGTACTCCAGGTGCACCTTGGAGAACCGAAGCGCGACGTTCTCCACGATGAGACCCCCATCACTTGAGCTGTTCGGAAGGACGCTGCTGATGAGGATGTCGTAGAACTTGAAGATCATATAGTCCAACGGTTTGTTGCCCGCTTTTCGAACGGTGATGGTCGCTTCTTTGATGTGAGAGCCGGTGGCGCACGCTTTCAACAGGACCGGCGACGCCTTATCGACTTTATGCGTGAAGTTGAAATCGTTGAAATTCGCTTTGCCCTGGCCCCCGCCGCCGCCAGGGGACGCGGTACCGCTCTGCGAGACGCCCCACGACCACGAGAGCACCTCAACTTCGTCCTTGTGCTTCGCGTCCAGCGATTCGCCCTTGATGTCGCCGATCTTTGCGAAAATGTCTGTTGCCATGGCAGGAGACACTACGCCTCTGCGGCCGCGGGCGTCAAGTTGAAGTTCCAGCATCCCTCTCGCGGCGACCCGTTGGACGTCGCCTGTGAGACGTCCATCCGATGCCCCAGCACCGTGCGGCTTCTGACTGCCCGCTCCAGGGCTTCGCCGATGGCCGCATCGCCAGCACGCATAGCACTAATGGCTCTCCGATCGTCATCACCTCCGCCGGCCACTCGGTGAACTTGGCAAAGTTGAAGATGAATGCTGCCTTCAGGGCAGACTCGGTCACGTCTTGAGCGGCCGCAATCCTTGGGGTCAGGGACAGGATCGCGATGGCGGCGCACACGGCCACCGACTGGAAGAGCTTGGTTCGACGCAAGGCAGCCCAGCCTTCCGTAAACACGGCCGACTGTCTGTTCCCTTGTGCACAACGGGTACCCCTAATACTCGGCGCGCGGCGGGCCGATAGATCTGTCAATGCGAGTCCGCGTCGTGATCCGCTGGTCTCCTCCCAGGATGAACTTCGGGATACCGCACGCGGTGGAACGGCTGTGCTGTCTCATCGGTGGACACACGGAACAGATAGTCCACCACGACAGCACGATGGCGTTGCACTGCGACCGGTGCGGCCGAACCACACGAGGCTGGCAACTGGACGGCAGGGCCACAGCGCCACGCTCGTAGGCCTAGGGGCCGCCCAGACCCGGAGCCACGTCTCGATCAGTAAGTCCACGCCTGTTCAAAACAGAACAGCCACGCACACGCGCTCGAGCGTAATGTCGACCGCAAATCCAGGCCGACAGGAGCGTCTGTGGAACCGCGACAGACCGACTATCCATTACATGTGTTGATCATTCACCGTCGCAACGCCACGGAAGGCTATGCCGCGTACCTGACGAGCGAGGGGTTTCGCGTCAGCGAAGCGAGTGACAGCGATGATGGAGTGGCGAAGGCGCTCGCGCTGACGCCCAATTTCATCGTCCTGGATTTCGATCTGGATGGCGAAACCACATCCCGCCTCAAGGCGCACATCTCGACGCGCGGAATTCCTGTGATTGCCCTGGCCAAGATGGACGAAGTCCGCGCCAGGGGATCAGTGTCATGAGGAGGCTGAAATGACGATTTCAGTAGGGCTCGTGGTCGACGACGACCCCCATATGCGCCGCCTCCTGTCAGAAGCCCTTCGTCAAGGAGGCATCTGCGTTCTCGAGGCGAAATCGGGCCGCGAAGCGCTCAGGGTGACGCAGACCGCCGTTCCGCACTTCATCGTTACCGACATCGAGATGCCGGACGTGGACGGCTTGGAGCTGTGCCGCCGGCTTCGGAAATTGACCGCCACGAGCAATGTGCCGATTGTCGTCGTGAGCGGCGCCGCCGCCAGTTTGGGGGAATATGCGACCGCCGCAGGATGCGACGTCGTCCTCCCGAAGCCCTGTTCTCCGGCGTTGCTACTGGCAACGATTCAGCGGTTGCTCGTCAGACCATCCGGATCGACGGGCCAGCAGTGAAACCCGAAGTGTTCCGATGACTGTGACGCAACTTATTCTGCTCGCGATGGCGCTATTCGTCGTCGTGTTCGCGGCGAGGTTCTTCCTGAGCTCACGAAAGTGACGAGGCTTATTCCCTGGACCACTTCTTGGTTCCAGGTCCGTCGCCGCCGGGCTTACTCGATCCCAGCGATCTGCCCCGCTTCGGCCGGTACTGATTGGTCTTACCGCCTCTCGCAGTGCCCGCGTGCTTTTTCTTCTGGTCTTTACGACTGACTGGCTTTTTCGCCATGACTGGGTCCTCTACGCCGACCTAGTGGATCGTCTTCAGCGACGGGCCGAGCAGTATCGCTGATTCTTCGTCGCTCGCCGGCCATCTGCTCTCGCAATCCACACACTGCCAGGTTATCTCGAACTGCTCGTCGATCAGCACGACAGCCTCGGGACACCGGCAGCGCGGACACGACACCCGATGCTTGTCGAGCATTTCCTGAGTCGCAAGTCGTCGCTGCATAAACAGCTTGTCGGCTGGTACAAACCGATACGGTAGCGTGGGTTACGGCGATTGCTCGCGATTTCACACCACTTCACAGTGCCTCCACATTCACGTCACGAATCGTCAGCGACGATCGCAACAGACCGATGCCGACGCGACTTCGCATGCCGGCAAAGTCTGCCTCCCAGGTGTGCCGTAATTGGCCGTCGACGAAAAGCCGCTGTTCGCGATCACCGATCTCGAGCGTGACGCGCGCCCATTCGTCCGGAGGAATCTTCGTGGCCTGGTCATGATGGGCACGCCCTCTTTGCGCGTCGGTTCTGAGAAACCACGGCGCAGGATCCTTGAAGTTGCCGCGATCGTCGAACGAGAAATACCGATTGTGCCTGCCGAAGCGGACGCGAAGCTCGCTGATCGGCCTGGCGACGATCTCGATCCGAAGCGGCACGGCGAAAGGCTCACGTGTGATGAGCCCTACCCATCGTGTGTCCATCCCTGGCTCGACAGAAAGCTGTACGCCATCCGCGATAAGCGTCGATCGCACACCGAAGTCGACCAGTTCGGAAAGAAAGCCGGAGACGGCAGGTTCACCTGCCGGGGCTCGCCCATCGTGGACGGGCAGGTCCGGATAATCCATCAACGTCTCGGCGACGTACCCTTCGGCGTGTCCAGGTGGCCCAAGATCCGACTTTGCGTCGACGGGTGGCGGCATCGCCTCGAGCCACGTGCCCTTCACGTTCACGCAGCTCCACGCAGATACGCGGCGCAGTTGATTCAGGTTTCTCAGTTCACGAAGGCCCGCGTCGGTAATGCCCGCGCAGTTTTCGAATTCCAGCGTCTCGAGCTTTTGAAACCCGGCGAGAATTCTCAAGCTCTCGTCGGTGATTTGTGTCCCGAACGCAGAGTAGTGGACAAGTTGAGGATGAGTCCGTAGATGGCGTGTGGCCGTGTCGGTGGTTGCGCGGTTGTACATGTTCGTCAGCTTCTTGAGGTTCGGGATCCTCGCAATATGGACGAAGGCATCGTCGCCGAACAATATCGGCGCGAGATCTCCGAGCGCCGGCGCGCCGGCCAGATGGGCCATGGCGGCGTCGGTCAGCTTCGGTCCGCCAAGACCCAGCGTGGCGAGCCGCGGAAGACGTGCGATCGCGGCAAAACCGCGATCGGTAATGTGCGAGCAGAATCGTGCGCCGAGATTCTCCAGCGTCGCGCACACGCCGAGCGCGATGAACCCCTCATCGCCGGAGACGATGTCCTGACAGTGCAGCGAACGCAGCCGTGGAATGGCGGCGATCTCGTTCAAGACCGCATCGGTGGCCAGCTCGCCGTGGAAGTTCAGCGCTTCGAGCGATGGCAGGTTCTTCAAATGCGCAGCGCCGCGCGCCGTGTAGTGCGGGCTTCCAAAGACGGATGTGTGCACGTCGAGAGCAGCCAGACCCTTCAGCTCGCCGATATGGGCGAGCGCCTGATCGGTGAGCGCTCTCCCGCCGCTGACGGCGAGAAACGAATCAAGGTTGCCCGCTGTGGCAAGTGCCGGAAATTCGCGGAGCCGTGCCACTCCAGCATCGGTCAAATTGTTGCCGAGCACGACGCGAGCCAGTGCGCGCTTCCCCACTAAGGCCGCAACTGCCTCGTCACCAGCCGCCGTCCAGTGAAGGCTGACCTGTTCGAGCTCTCGATGGCCGCGAAGATACGCAACGCCTTCGTCTCCGACCTTTTGACACCATGCGAGCGACACCGCCGTGAGCTGCGGCATCGCCTCGAGAAACGCGAGGTCGGCGTCCACGAGATCGGTCCGATGAGACAGATCGAGACGCCGAAGCGTCGGCACGCTCGCCAGGTGCTTGAGAGTGTCGCGTGGCACGGAAACATCGACCTTGACGCCGCTTACACCGCGCTCTGCGAGCTGCCGCGTGGAGTCGGGTGTGAGCGGGCCTTCTAATGGGATGACGTCGTGGAGGGATCTTCGTAATCGATCCCACGGCGACGCTTGTCGCCGCGGGCGCGTCCCGTCAGTTGTTCGATGTGTGCCCGCAGCGCGTCCCAGGAATCAAATCCGTATTGCCTGGCAATCGCGAGCTGCGCGTCACGAAGCCGAAGCGATCGCCCTTCGGCCGAGCTCGCAGTTTTCCACTCTTTGAGACGTTCCTTCGCTTGACGCTTGAGCTGCTCGAGATCCGGCCGTTCTGGCAGAGGCTGAGCGGACATGGGAAACCTCCTTTCGAAACACGCCTGATGTCCGCACACAGGCCGAAAGAAGGTTCGTCATGACGATCGTGCCCGGCGACAGGTGGACTCAGTCCTTGGCGGACAATCGCGCCCTGGTGCGCAGATCAAGGCTACCCACCGGTACCGCCAACGTCAAGGCATAGACTATTTCGGTGGATCTCATCGCTCGAGTCACTCACATCATCCAGGGCGTCGTGTCTTCCGTCGTGATGCCGTCGTTCCGCTCGCTCCGCCCTGAGGATATCCATTCGAAAGACACGCCAGGCGATCCTGACGATCTCGTCACAATCGTCGACAAGGCCGCCGAGCGCTATCTCATCGACGCGCTCAGCGAGGTCGTTCCAGGCGCAGCATTCATCGGCGAAGAGGCTGTGAGCGACAACCCGGCGCTGGTGAACGCGTTGTCGGCGCGAGCGCCTGCGTGGCTGATCGATCCGATCGATGGCACGAAGAATTTCGCGCACGGCAATGCCGACTTCGGCGTGATGCTCGCGCTCGTCGAAGGCGGGCGCACCCTCGCCTCATGGATGGCCGTGCCCGCCGCCCAACCGTCGGGCTACATCGTCGTCGCCGAGCGCGGTGGCGGCACGCGGATCGACGGCGAGCGCGTTGAGCCGGCTCGTCGATCTTCCCTCTGTTCCGCGCGGCAGCATCCACACGCGAATGATGCCCGCGGATGACGCACGCGAGGTGCTGCAGAAAGTTCGCGGCAAGTACGAGTCGCGCCCATCGACCGGCTCCGCAGCGACGGAGTACTCCGCCATTCTTCGCGGTGAGAAGGACTTCGTCATCTACTACAGATTGCTGCCGTGGGATCACGCGCCTGGTGCGCTGGCGGTAACAGAGGCGGGCGGTGCGGCGTTACATCTGAGCGGCGAACCCTACGCGCCGCTCTCTCCCAATCAGATCACGATCGTTGCCGCAACGCCAGAGCTCGCAGAGACGATTCGAGTGTGGCTCGCCTGAGCTTTGTTCCTAGAGAGGAATTCTTTTGATCTCCTGATCTTCTGTGAAATTTCTAGGGTTTTCCGTGGCAGAGCCCGGTGCCGGCATCGAGAATCGCCCCGCCCTCCGACGACAGAAACTCCCAGCGGTAGGACTGCGTATCGAGCGTCAATCGCAGCACACCGAATGTCGACAGCACCAGTTCGCTGTTGGCGACGCGCCGCACCGGTTGCGTCAGCGGCGCGCCGCCGGTCCCGACGATGAACTGGCGGATGCCGAATCGAGGATCCGGCGCGCCATCTGGAGATTGTGGCGCGAAACGCTCGTAAAAATGTTCGTGTGCGGAAATGACGACGTCTGCGCCCGCACCGTAAAGCGCTCTCCACAAGTCGATCACCACCGGCATCGGCGGAACCACGCCGTGCGGAGCCAGAGCTGAAGAGCGGATGATGGAAGTAGGCGATCGTGCAAGCCGGCGTGCCCGGCGCGTCCAGCTCTCTCTCAAGCCAGTCGACCTGCGCGCGTGATTCAGCGTTGCTGTTCAGCGAGAACACCTGCCAGGTGCCCTTGCGGTACATGTAGTAACCGCAGGCCCGCGGGACCGGCATTCGCGCCGAAGTACGCGAAGTACGGCGCCGCGCCCGGCGAGCCGTATTCGTGGTTGCCCGGCGCCGGCCGCGTGCGATCTTTGTGGCGGCCCCACGCGGGCTCGTAGCAATTCTGGAACTGCTCGACCGTCCCGTCTGGATACGCAATGTCGCCGGCAACGAATACCGTTCCGGCCTGCCCATCGAGCAGCCTGCCGGTCGCCATCGAGCCGCCGGCTCCGCAGACGGCAATATCTCCGGCGCCCACCAGCACGGCAACGTCGTTCGGCCCTGGCGCCGAAGGCAGTTTGAGATCCGACCCGCACGCGGCGGCCGCGATGACGCCGGCAAAGGCGATGGCGGATGCCCTCATCGAGCTTTGCCGACTTCGTCCAGTACGAATACAGGACGCCGCTGCGCGAACGAGATCAAGTGCGCGATCGAAAGCTCGTACTCCTCATTGGTCCATCGCTTCGCTCCGTCCTCGTACGCCGCATCGCGAATCAGCTGATGCGCCTGGTAGATCTCCGCTTCGAGCCACCGATCCTGAGCGGCCGCGCGCGCGCACTGCTCGAGCACGTCGAGGTACAGCGTGCGTAGATCGCTGAACCGCAGCGCCCGGCTGATGAGCGCGTTTTCCTCGGCCCGCGCGAAGATTGGCGACTCGATGTCCTGGAACGTCGTGTCGCGGTCCCACGCGAGCAGCCGGTGGACGTTCGTCGCGACTGGCCGGTAGAGATAGAAATTCGCCATCCCCGATCCGCCCAGGAATCCGTCGAACTCGGCGAGGAACGTTTCGATGGCGACGTGCGTGACCACCTGATTCAGATCGACGAGCCAGCTGACGCGCTCTCGCCAGACCAGGTCGACATCCTGATTCACTTCGCGGAACAGCTCTCGAATCGGCGCGTACAGCGTGTAATCGCTTTCCAGCCGATGTGTCTGCGCCTCGAAGCGAAGCTTGTACGGCGCGTAGTCGTCGCCGAGGAATTCTCCGTAGAAACCGTTCGCGAACTTGTGCTCGAACAGGTAGCCGAGCCCGTCTCCGAGCTCGCGCGCGAGAAAGACGCTCGTCGACGGCCTCGACGAGCGCATACAGCCCCTCGTACGCGCCGTTGATGTACACCCGCCCGAACGACTCGCGCGGCGCCGGCTGCCCCATCCGCTTGATGAACGCCATGCTCGTGCGCTCGCGCATGAACGACGGATCTTTCAGCGCGTTGTCGAGCACGACGGCCGTCATCCCGAGAAATGCCTGCCCGGTAACATAGCGATTGAAGTCGATGCGCAGCCCGGCTTGATGGCGCTGCGGGTTGCAAGCCCACGCACGCGCACGCCGACGTTGCGCACACGAATGCCGCGCCACTCGAAATCAGCCGGCACGTAGATGTCTTCGAGGTACCGCTCCCGAAGCTCGCGAAGATCACCCGAGTGAATGTACAGGCGAACCTCGTGCAGCGTCCGGCTGTCGAAGAACTCGTCGGACGTCTGCGCGCCGGCGATAGCCGGACTGAACAACAACACGAGCAGCAGCACACGAAACATGCATTGACCCTCAAAGCGTGAGTTGTAAACGGAATGCCCTGCCCCAGAAGCTGGAGCGTTCGGGCATCGGGCCCATCGAAGGACGGCCGATATCCTCGCGAATGAGGTTCGCCTGCACCTTCACCCATCGGTTCACGTGCCAGTTGACCCCGAGCGTCGTGACACGATCGCTATTGCCGAGCACTGCATCCGCCCGCGCGCTCGTCGATCGTTCTCCCGAATCGCCCCTGCTGCCGAAGCTCAGGGTCTCGTACCGCGCTGCCGCCTCGATGCGGCCGTAGCGATTGCGCTTGCGGGTGAGCCCGTACGTGCCGCTGACGTACCATCCGTGCGCCACGAGTGGCGACAGATCGCCGTCCTCGACGCTCTGCCCGCGGCGCTCGTCGGTCAATCTGATGTATTCGGATTGAATGGATACGCGGCCCGGCTGCCACCGCGCCTCCAGCCCGGTGCGCTGCCGGCGCCCTCGCACCCACACGTCCGAGTCGTAGAAGGACACGCCGAACACGGTGCGTGCGCGAACCGCTGGAAACCCGAGCTGGCACGTCGCGTGCCACTAATCGCCCCACCGATCTGCAGGGTCGCTGAGCGGGGACTTCGAGCCCCGGAATGGATGCGCCAGCACGCGCGCGGCAAACGTGCGCTTTGCCGAACACGCGCGCGCTGTTCGACGGCCGCGCGTTGTCGCCGTCATTGCCGAATACACCCGCCTCGTACGACACTACGTTCTTCAGCAGGCGGCCGTGCACAGACACGCCGCGATCGCGGCCCGGCGCGAGACGCGAGCTGATCCGCGATCGATAGATGAAGTCGAGGTTCGTCGGCGCTCGTGTTCTCGTCGAGGCCGAACGGCAACTTGAAGTTGCCGGCGCGCACCTGCACCGGCTTGAACTGGCGATAGTCGAGATACACGTCGCGCCATTCGTGCGCGCCGATCTCGTACTCAACCTGATAGTCGACGTGACCTACCCGCCCCTCGATCCCGACGCGGCGGCGGGCGATGTCGAGCCCTCCGTCCTCATCGCCCCTGATTGGCGCCTCCGACTTCCGGATGTCCGCCTGAAACCGGGCCCTGAAGTCGACGCGCAGCCAGTCGCCGGCCGTGATGGACGGCTGCTGAGCGAAGGCCGGGACGGCCGCGAGGGCGAGCAGGATGGCAAGAATGACAGGCACGTGAGTGTTAACGCAGCAGAGGCGGTGTTTGAACGAAGTGTTCAAAACCGCCGGTCGTGCGTTAACTGGTGCATGGATAACGTGGACAACGCAGCAGGCACAGAAGAAACCGCCGACAAGAAGAAAACGAAGCGGGACAAAGTCCGATCGGCATGGATCTCGTTCGCGGGCCGAATCGTGGCGCAAATCGTCGGCGCCATTGCGACCGTCGCGCTGGGCGTGATGGTGCTTCACCGATATACGTCAAACGACACGCGGCCGCCGGCGTCCGAGCCCAGGCACGACGCCTACGCTCAGCCGGCTGCCGCGTTGGGGACGGCGGCCTCCGCCGCGCAGATCGGCCAGCCGCCGGTGCACGTCATCGTCCTCACGCCGGCAATGCTAGGCTTGCGCGATGCCGACCAGCGATTTTGGGCAGGCCGATCGGGCCTGCACTCCCCAACTGGACGGCCCGTCCACATCCGCCGCGCACCTCGATAACGGGACGTTTCTGTCGCGTTGAGCCGCTCGATGCGGCGACGCACGCGGACGATCTGTTTGCGTGCTTGAGATCGATGCGCGACGGAAGATGGTCGTCTTTCCGCTATGATCTATAAACAGGAGACGATCAGGAGATCCTAGAAGTCTCCCTATCCTCCTGTGAATCATGTCCGAGGGAGGGACTATCGTGACTGACAGAGACGCGTTTGCCGAGCGGGCCCGATCGCTGGAAGAAGAGTACTTCCACCGGAAGGAACGGGAAGTCATCGACAAGATGCGCGTGCGCGCGGCAGCCGAGGAACAGCGGCGGCGCCTTGGAGAGAAGGCCGGCGTCGCCGACGAGGAGGTACTGAGCGATCTGCAGGAACTGGGCTACACACCTGAAACGGTCATGCTGCTGCATCTCGTTCCGCTCATCCAGACCGCATGGGCGGAGGGGGGTGTCTCAGAGAAAGAGCGGGACCTCATCGTCAAGGCTGCGCGGTCGCGGGGCATCACTGAGGGCACGCCGTGCGATCAGCAGCTGAACATGTGGCTGGCGACGCGCCCCTCCGACGAGATGTTCGAGAAATCGCTTCGCGCGATCCGAACGATCCTGCAGGCGCAGCCCGCCGGACGCCCGCGAAGCGCAGCGAAAAAGATCTGCTGTCGCTGGCGACCGCGATCGCCGCCGCCTCCGGCGGCATCGTCGGATTCCATGCGGTCTCCGCGGAAGAACGTCAGATTCTCGCGCACATCAGCGACGAGTTGAAGAAAAGCGGCAAGGTATAAGCGGTGGGACGCGCCGTGCTCGCCATTCTGGCGATCTTTGGCATACTGCTGCTGATCCGACTCGCACTCTTTCAGCGGCGCGGCTGACAGTATCCGGCGTTAGCGTTCGAGCGGGGTCTGTTTCCTCAGGCTCAGCTTGTGTTCCTTACCCTCATCGTCCTTCACGTATACCGTCTTCTTCTCGATCGCGATGACCACCGGCTGGCCGACCAGCACGTCGATGCGTGGTGTGTCTACGGTGGCGTCCTGACGCAGCTCGAGACGGTGCGTGTGTGTGTCGATGACGAACGTCCGAATCTCGCGCGCGGCCGCTGTGCGCGGCAGGCTGCTGTTCGGATCGCGCGACTGCACGCTGAAGAGCACCTTCGGCCGTTCGATCTTGCTTCGCGCCAGGTGCCGCTCTGCCACTGGCGCTCTTCGGCAATGGCCGTCACTCCCACCACCGCGCAGATGATGGCCGCGAACAGTGCTCGTCTTTTCATATCGTCCTTACCCCTTCCCCACCAGCTTCGTCTTACTTATCGGCAGATCGCACGCGCATGCAGGGTATTTTACGACGTCGCACAAGAGATTCCGCCTGTCTGGAGACGGCGGCCGATTCGTTGCGCTACCGTGAGCGAGGAGTTTCTGCCGTGCGCGGCGTGTCGTCAGAGATCGCCACGACGAGCGAGCCCCACTTCTGACGGCGCAGCCCTTTCCCGATCGTGCCAGTGACGGCGGGCCGCTCGCTGACGGCCCGCAGGTTGATGCCGTCTTTGCGCAGCCGCGCGAAATCCTCGTCGAGCATCAGAATGTAATTGCCCTTGCCGGTGAGAAATTTCCTGACGTCCGCAGGTTCTTGAGCCGGCCCAACGGCCGCTCGAGGTAGTACCGCAAGACTGAAACGCCATTTTTCGAGCCGGTACAACGCAACCTGATCGTCAGCCGAGAGGTTCGGCCGCAAACTGTCGGCCACCGCTTCAGTCGGCCGTGCGCGCTCGAGGACCGGCAGCCCAATCGCCACCACGCAGGCGTAAATCACGAGCAGCATCACGAGCACTGCGCCAAACACGCCCGGCGAGACGGCTTTGCTCCGAAGGATGGTCGCCTCCAGCACCACACCGCCCACGGCAAGGCTGAGAGGAATCAGCAGCGCAGCGGGAGGAAGGTCGAGCCCGAGGTTGAACAGCGAGAATCCTGAGACGGCCCCCGCAATGACGAGAATACCGCCGAGCATGACGACCGACCAGCGCGCGAACATATTGTCCCGCGCGGCGGCGAGATCGGGCCGGAAGACGCTGACGCTCATCCACGCGCGCGCGGCGAGCAGGCAGCACGCGGGCGCTGCGGGATAGACGTAGCGATCGACCTTGAAGCGGGCGATGCTGAAGAAGAGAAACACGACGCCGACCCAGACCCACAGGAGAATTTCCTCAGGGGGAATTCTGGTGCGCGCGCGCCATCGACGGAACGTGTCGACCGCGCCGCCGAGCGCGACGATGCTCCAGGGGAAAAAGCCGGCGAAGAAGGTCGAGACATACAGCGTGTGATTGAACGCGCGGTTCGAAAACGACTGTGGCTGCGTAATGTAGTACAGGTTGCCCGCAAGGACGTACTGGTGCACGAAATGCCAGCCAAGTGTGTAATACATCCACACGAACCAGGGCAGCGACAGCAGAACGCTGAGCACGGCGCCGGTCATCCACCGCAACGAGAGCAGCGCGGTTCGAATTTCTCCGCCGCACGCGAGGCCGGCGAGAAAAAACACGCCCGCGAGCACGAGGGCGACCGGCCCCTTCGTCATCACCGCAAGACCCAACAACACGTACGAGGCGTATTGAAGTCGCTGACGATCCCGCAGCGCAGCGACGAGCGCGAACGCAATGGCGCCAAACAGGAAGGCTGTGAACACCATGTCGAACACGCCGATGCTTCCGAGCATGAACGTCAGCGGCAACGTCGCCAGCATCAGCCATCCGCGCACGCCGATGCGCGTGTCGAACAACTGCTCGCCGGTCCAGCGCGTCATCCAGAAGAGCGCGACGGCGGCGATCGCGCTCGGCAGCCGCATCGCGGTTCTCGTCTCGCCCAGCACGGCAATCGCGAGCCCCTGCAGCCAATGAAACAGGACGGGCTTGTCTATATAAGGAAGGCCGTCGAGCAACGGGATCATCCAGTTGCCCGCGCGCAGCATCTCGCGCGTCAGTTGTGCGTAGTGCGCCTCATCCGGATCCATCAGCGCGGGCGCGCCGAGCTTCCAGAACAGAACGATCCAGCAGACAGCGGCCCATTTGGCGTAACCGCAGCCATTCGTGGGGATTGACGAATCGATTTTCCAAGGAAGTCCAAGTTATTATCGCTCCTCCCGACTTCGACGCAAGTAGGTAGAATAGGCCCCCATGAAAATCCTGAAGACGGTCAATCGCGTGCCGGGCGGCCTTATGGTCGTGCCGCTGTTCCTCGGCATGGTCCTCAATACGTTTTTCCCTGACCTATTGAGGATTGGCGGGTTTACCCAGGCATTGACGGGAGTTGGCTACCCGACAGTACTGGGGATGTACCTCTTCACAGTGGGGACAAAAATGACGTTTCGCGCCGCCCCTCGCATGCTGCTGCGGGGTGGCGGCATCCTGGTCGCCAAGGTCGGCACGGCGACGCTCTTCGCCCTCGCGATCGCCAACTACTTCGGCGGCAATGTGCTCGGTCTCAGCACGTTGGCCGTGATGGTGGCGATGAGCGATACCAACGGCGGGATGTTTCTCGCGCTGACGAGCGTGATGGGCAATAAGGAAGACTCGGGCACTTACGTCGTTCAGAGCGTCGAGACCGGCCCGTTTCTGACGATGCTGATTTTCGTGGGCGCCGGCCTCGCCGTCATCCCGTGGCTGACGATGCTGTCGGTGATTGCGCCGATTCTCGCCGGTGCGGTGCTCGGCAACCTCGACGACGACATCAAGGAGTTCTTCGGCTCGCACGAACCGATCATCGTGCCGTTCATGGCGTTCACGCTCGGCCAGACCATCAACCTGAATGCCGTCGTCACCGCGGGCGCACCGGGCGTCATCCTCGGCATTACCGTCGTCGCCGTCACAGGCTTTGTCTGCATCCTCACGGACAAGCTGCTCGGCGGCAGTGGGATCGCCGGCGCTGCCGCTTCGAGCACGGCAGGGAACTCGGCGGCGGTGCCGCAGGCCGTCGCGATGGCCGACACCACGTACGCGCCGGTTGCGGAGGCGGCAACTGTGCAGGTTGCCGCATCAGTCATCGTCACGGCGATTCTGACGCCGCTGCTCACGTCGTGGTGGTACAAACGGGTGATTCGCGAGGAGGAGCGCAAGGCCGCCGCCCCGGGTCATACCAGCGTCACGAGAGGTGGATTCGCTGTCAGTGCACGGCCTGGATCTCATCCTGACGCTTGCCGGCGGCTTCACGGCCGCCTTGATTCTCGGATACTTCACGCAACGCGCCGGTCTTTCCCCAATCGTCGGATATCTCCTCGCGGGCACCCTGGTCGGTCCGCACACGCCTGGCTTCGTCGCCAACGCCGCAATCGCCGAACAGCTCGCCGAGGTCGGCGTCATCCTGCTGATGTTCGGCGTGGGTCTTCAGTTTCATATCGAGGAGCTGCTGGCTGTTCGACGTGTCGCCATTCCGGGCGCCATCGCCCAAAGCGCCGTCGCCACGTTGCTTGGCGCCGTCATCGCTCGAGCGTTCGGCTGGAGCTGGGCGGCAGGAATCGTCTTCGGCATGGCGCTCGCTGTAGCCAGCACCGTTGTGCTCATCCGAGTCCTCGCCGACCATCGCGATCTTCACACGCCGACAGGACACATCGCCGTGGGCTGGCTGGTCGTCGAGGATTTGTTCACGGTGCTCGCGGTCGTGCTGCTGCCGGTGCTGTTCGCGGAAGGCGGATCGGATTCGAGCATCGTCGCTGCGCTCGGCATCACCGCGTTTAAAGTCGTGGCGCTCGTGGGCTTTACCGCCGCGGTTGGCACCCGCGTGATTCCGTATGTGCTGGATCATGTCGCCGATACGGGGTCGCGCGAGCTTTTTACGCTCACCGTGCTGACGCTCGCGCTCGGTATAGCGGTCGGCTCCGCCGCCGTCTTCGGCGTCTCCATGGCGCTCGGCGCGTTCCTCGCCGGCCTTGTCGTCGGTCGATCCGATTACAGCCTGCGCGCCGCGTCAGAAGCGCTTCCGATGCGCGACGCGTTCGCCGTGCTGTTCTTCGTCGCCGTTGGCATGCTGCTGCCGCCGGGATACATGCTCGAGGCTCCAGGCCTGATTCTGGCGACTTTGGGCGTCGTGATGATCGGCAAGCCGCTGATCGCGCTCGTCATCGTCCGCCTTCTTGGATATCCGTTCCGGGTGGCGCTGTCGATCGCGGTTGCGCTGTCGCAAATCGGGGAGTTCTCATTCATCCTGTCGAGCCTGGGGCGCGATCTGAATATTCTGCCGCCCGAGGCCACCAACACGCTCGTTGCCGCGTCGATTGTGTCGATCGTGTTCAATCCGATCCTGTATCGTGCAGTGCCGCACGTCGACAGATGGGCTGCGACGCATCCTCGCTTGCGGAAGCTGTTGAATCCGCCGTTTCGCGAGGGCGCCACGCGCGCCGGAGGCGATCGGAAGCTCGACCCGAGCACGCGTGCGGTCATCGTCGGATATGGTCCCACCGGGCGAACAGTGGTTCGCCTGCTTCGCGACAACGGCATCGAGCCCGCTGTCATCGAGCTCAACGTGGACACGGTGCGCCGGCTTCGCGAGGATGGCATCGACGCCGTCTATGGGGATGCGACCAAGCGCGACACGCTCGAAGCGGCGGGTGCGGCACATGCGGGCACGTTGGTTCTGACGTCCGCCGGCATGGGCAACGCCGCTGACGTGATTCGCATGGCTCGCGAGCTGAATCCGAAGGTCCAGGTACTCGCCCGCGCCGCGTATCTCCGCGATCTCGCCGACATACAGAAGGCGGGAGCGGACCGTGTGTTTACGGGTGAAGGTGAGGTCGCTCTTGGCTTGATCGAGGCGATTCTCGAGCGGCTTGGTGCGACAGCCGAACAAATCGATCGTGAACGCGACCGCGCCCGTCGCGAGCTCTTCGGCAAGGAAGCTGCGGAATCATCGGCAAAGGCCTGAAGTGAGATGACGACGAAACTCGAACCGAAGATCGACGAACTCTACGCGCTGCCGCTGGATGCATTCACACATGCGCGCAATGCGCTTGCGAAGACGCTGTCCGGCAACGACAAGAAGGTCATCGCATCGCTCGTCAAGCCGTCGGTGGCGATGTGGGTCGTCAATCAGCTCTATTGGCAGGATGCGCCCACCTACAAGGCGCTGGTCGACGCGTCTGACAAACTACGGACGGCGCATCGTGCCGCGCTCAACGGACGCAAGGTCGACACGAGCAAACCGGACGAGCTGCACCGGACGACGCTCGAAAAGGCGTTCGCCAAAGCTGCCGCCCTGGCTCAGAAACATGGAATGTCGCTCACCGACACTGTGCGCGACGCCGTTCGCCGCACGCTCGCCGCGTTGCCGACCGATGAAGCGCCAGGCCGCCTTACGCGCGAGCCGGGGCCCGTGGGCTTCAGCCTCTTGAGCGGCATAAAACCGCGGCAGGTCGAGATCAAGCCGAAGAAAGAAGACGAAAGGAAAGCGGCCAAAGCACGGAAGGAAGAAGAGCAAGCACGGAAGGCAAAAGAAAAGCGGGATCGCGAGATTGAGAAAGCCGAACAGGCGCTCAGAGAAGCCGAGCGCCGGCTCGCGAAGCTGAAAGGGTAAGATGAACGGCATGTTGAATATCGACTTCATCCACGGGCTCGAGCGCATCGTCGGGTCGACGAGCGTGTTGCGCGATCCGAACGAGCTGCTGACGTACGAATCAGATGGTCTCGCACGGCTGAAGGCGAAGCCCGGTTGCGTCGTGTTGCCGAATACGGCCGAAGAAGTGCAGCAGATCGTGCGTTTGTGCCATGCGCAGAAGATTCCGTTCATCGCGCGCGGCCACGGCACCGGATTGTCTGGAGGCGCGCTCCCGCGCCCCGACGGTGTCCTCATCGGGCTCTCAAAGCTGAATCGCATTATCGACGTCGACATTCCCAATCAGCGCGTGACGGTCGAGCCGGGCGTCATCAATCTCGACGTAACCAGGCGCGTGGCTCCACACGGCTATTACTACGCGCCGGATCCTTCGAGCCAGTTGATCTGCTCGATCGGCGGCAACGTCGCCGAAAATTCGGGCGGCGCGCACTGCTTGAAGTACGGCTTCACCGTTCATCACGTCCTGGGCGTCGAGGCGGTTCTTCCCAACGGCGAGATGATCCATCTCGGCGGGCCCGCGCTCGACGCGCCTGGCATCGACGTCCTCGGTGTGCTCGTGGGTTCGGAAGGCACGCTCGCGGTGGTGACGAAAGTGACGTTGAGGATTCTGCGCGTGCCCGAAGCGGTCAAGACGATTCTCGCGGCCTTTGCGTCGACTGAGGCCGCCGGGGCGGCGGTATCGGAAATCATTTCTGCGGGCATCATTCCCGCCGCCGTCGAGATGATGGACAGGCTGACGATTGAAGCTGCCGAAGCGGCGGTCCATCCGAATTTTCCGAAGGCCGAGGCGGTGCTGATCGTCGAGCTCGACGGCGCGCAGTCGGAAGTCGAAGGCCTCTTCCAGATGGTCGAAGCCATCTGCCATCGCACGGGCGGCACCGAGATCCAGATTGCGCGCAACAACGACGAGCGCGCGCGCATCTGGAAAGGCCGGAAGGCCGCGTTCGCCGCGATGGGCCGCGTGTCGCCGAACTACTACGTGCAGGACGGCGTCATTCCGCGCACGAAGCTGGGCGAGGTGCTGGGACGCATTCGCGCGCTCGAAGAGCGATCGGGTCTGCGGATTGGCAACGTGTTCCACGCGGGCGACGGAAACCTTCACCCGCTCATCTGCTACGACGAACAGATTGCCGGCCAGGGAGAGCTCGCGGAAAAAGTCGCGTCGGAAATTCTGATGTACTGCATCGAGGCCGGCGGGTCGATTACGGGCGAGCACGGCGTCGGCGCCGACAAATCGGCGTCGATGGCAAAGATGTTTTCGGAAGCCGATCTCGAGACGATGCAGCTGGTGCGCCACGCATTCGATCCCGAGAACATCTGCAATCCAGGGAAGGTATTTCCTACTCCTCGTCTGTGCGGTGAAGTGCCTGGGCCGTATCGGCAACATCCGGCAGAAAAGGCAGGGGTGGCGGAAAGGATGTAACTACGTGATCGCCGAGTGATCCTTCAGGATCTGGACGATCTCAGGCTGTCGGAAGAAGCCGGCCCAGCCGATCGCATCGCTGTCGTGTTTGCTGTCGCGGATACTCGGGTCGGCGCCGGCGGCCAGCAGCAGGCGCACGATGTCCGCGTGACCCCCAAAAACTGCAAGGTGCAGCGGCGTCACGTCGGCATCCCAATGCGGCCAGCGCGAATTCGGGTTTGCGCCGTGGTCGAGGAGCCATTTGACGGCTTGCGCGTCGCCTCTCTTCGCCAGGAGATGTAAGCTTCCTCCGTCCAAGCCGCTTTTTTCGATCAGTTCGCGGTTTCCATCCACGAAGAGAGCCGCGGTCTCCCAGTCGCCGAGCGAGAGCAGGGCGACCAGATCCATCATGCTGCCGCGCGGCGGGCGATGTCCGCGCCCGGCGCTCACCCGTTCCGCCGATGTGATTGACGTATCCTCTCCATCACTTCCCGGTCCATCTCCGGCGCTGTCGCATATCCTGCGGCGGGCATGCCGCCACTATCCACCCCGAGCGGATCGGCGCCTAGCTCCAGCAGCAGCGCCACCATCGCCGGCCGACCCATTCGCACCGCAAAATGGAGCGGCTGCTGGTTGTTCTCGTTGCGACTCATGCGACGGTTGAGGGCTGACGGATCGGCCGCCACGATCCGGCGAACTTCGTCCGCAAGGTTCATCGCGATCGCGGAGAAGATGTGGTGCCGTGCGCCGCGACTCACCAAGAACTCCGCCACGGCACGATGCGCGGCGTCGTCGCATCCGTCCCAGCACGTGGCCCAGCCGATCACCTCGAGTTCATGATCGTCACCCTGCCCGACGACGTCGCCGCCTGCGTCCGCCAGACGCCGCACGACGTCCAGCTCACCGGCGGCTGCGGCCCAGTGCATCGCGTAGGTGTTGTCGCCGTTCTCGCGGATGTTTACGTCGAGCCCCCGCTTCAACAGCAGGTCCACCGCCGGCAGGTGTCGCTTTTCCGCCGCCGCGTGCAACAGCGACCACTCGTACGGCTTCGCGCGCGCGTGCAGCCTGTCTGGGTGTTTGTCGAGCAGGGCGGTCAGTCCGATCACGTCGCCATTTCGCGCCGCGTCGAACAGCTGGCCCTCCACTGTCAGCGGCAGCGAGCCGGGCGAAGGCTCACGGGGTTCGTCGGACATGAGAGGATTTTTCGTTTTTCGTTCTTCGTTTTTCTTACTAGATTCCCTCCGGTCCCCTCCCTGGCCCCAATATTCCCGCAGGATCGAACTGCTGCTTTACGGCCTTCATCAAAGTAAGCCCGTCGCCGATGGGTCCCCACACATCGACGTGCGGCCGCAATTCGGGCGAGCTCTTGACGAGAACGGCGCTGCCCCTGCCGATCTGCAGCGCGTCGCGAAGGCCGTCGATGACGCGCTTCTGCAGCTGCGCTTCCTCGGTGATGCGCAGCAGAAACACGCCTGCACCCGCGCGCCCGGCGGCAACGTAGCCGCGCTTTCCGGCCAGCCGCTCGATGACGGTCAGCGTCTCTGCGAGTTCGGTCGGCAACACGCTGACCTTCAGCAGCGCACCGCGTGTTGTCGTCTGCGAGACGCGCGTGGTTCTGCCAGAACTGCGCTTCGGCCGACTCCGACAACGTTTGCGCCTCGTATCCGTTCTCGGCGATCAGCCGCGACGCGGTCTCAGACTGTTGCGCAACGGAGGCCTCGATCGATTCGAACCTGATGATGAGACGCAGCGGATGGGTCACAAACTCGAGCGCGGTCGGCGTCAGATGGCTCGCCGACAGCTTCACCGCCAGCGCGCCGAGATCGGACGGGTTCGACGGCTCGACGATGAGGGTCCGTGATGCGGCAGTAAGCGGATACAGCTTGAAGGTCGCCGTGACGATGACACCGAGCGCTGCCGAAGGACCCGGTCAGCAGGCGCGGCAGGTCGTAACCGGCCACGTTCTTGACGACAATGCCGCCGCCTTTCGCAAGGCGCCCGTCGGCTCGCGCGAACTCCACGCCGATGATCAAGTCGCGCGGCGCTCCATATCGATGCCTTCGCGGGCCGCTGTCGTTTGTCGCCACGATGCCGCCAATGGTCGCGCTATCCGCCGAAGGCGGATCGAGCGGAATCCACTGGCGATGCTGCGCAAGCGCTCGATTGACATCGCCGAGCCTTGCACCCGCTTGAATGGTGGCCGTTAAATCCCCATGGCGATGGGCGACGACCGCATTCAGCCGCGCCGTCGAAATCAGGATGTCGATCTGCCGCGGCGCAGCTCCCCACCCGAGCTTCGTCCCCGACCCGCGCACCAGCACGCAGTGCCCTTCGCGCGAAGCCCACTCGAGCACGCTGCCGATGGCCTCTGCTGACGCAGGTTCGACGATGACTCGAGGAACCACTCCTTCGACGGCATCGGCCGGGGTACCGAGCCGAACCGCGTCGACCCCAAGCAGCGAGACAGCGGTGTCGGTAAGCAACGCGTTAGGCATTGGACCAGTTGACCGCGGCGAACTGCGCGTAGCAATTCTTGTTGGAGATCACTTTGTCGCCGAGCTTCGCGTAATTCTCGAGACAGTTCCCCATTTCCGCCTCTTTGAACTCGAACCCGTTCGGCAGCTTGATCAACGCTCGATGCTCCTCGCCCGTCACCGGGTTCCTGATAGGCTCGACGCGGAACTCGCCCAGGCCGGGCACCTTCAAGTGGGCGACGCGCTTGTCGCGATCGCTGGACAGTTCGATGGGAACATAGATGGGATCGAGCGTCCTGCTCACGACGGCCGCAAAAATCTCGAAGAACGTGCAGCCTTCCTTGCCGCTCGTGATATTCAGGATTGCCGTTCGCTGCGCTGGTGTGGCGCGCTCGTCGATTGCCGTGCTGCACGATGCCGTTTCCTTCGTGAACCGCGCCGGGAAACCAGTACGCCGCCGCAAAGGTCACGCCGTCGAGCCGGGTGGCGCCGTAGTGACCTTCGCGGATGCGGATGGCGACCAGTGCCTCACAGCGCCCGTAGGTGGGCAATGCATTGAACTGGCACGGGCATCCCCATGCGCAATTACAGGTTCCGGTTTCGTCGGCAACGATGCGCCACGCCGTCATGTTTTGTCGCGGGGATCCCTCACCCCGCCCCTCGCCCGCTCCCGGCACTCACCCGCGGATTGTAGCGCGAAGGGCCAGAACAATTCCTCCGGCGAGCGACGCGGCGCCGACGACGCGCGCCAGCATTTCGCCGTGCCGCCACTGTTTCTCGAGCAGGATCACGAACGCAACCAGCGCCATCAGCGGCACGCTCATCACGCCCAGCGCGAGCTGGATGAGCATCAGCCCCCAGCAGCACGCGGCGCAGTACGCGCCGTGGTGAAGGCCGAATCGCCACGAATCGGCTGCGCGGCGAATCTCATGCCGCGCAAAGAACTCGAGCGGCGATCGGCAATGCCGCAGGCAGATCTGCTTCCATTGCGTCAGTTGATAGGTCCCGGCGGCGGCGAGCGCCAGGCCTGTTGCCGCCGGCACCATCACGCTCACGCGAATCGAGCGCATGGCCGCCGTCGCGAGCGTCATGCCGGCAGCATACGCCACAACGCCAAATGCGACCCAGACGGAAAAATAGCCGGCGAGTAGAAGGAACTGCGAGGCCGCCGCCCGATCGCCGCGTTTGATGCGCGTCTCGACAAGGCGCCGATGAAGCAGTACCGCGGGCATCACCGACGGCAGCATCATCGCAATCATCATCGTCGTCCACATCACGAGGAACATCATCGCGTGGGCCAGCGGCGATTGCTGGCCCATGCTCATCCACGCCATCGACATCGACCACCCGCCCGGCATTGGCATGGCCGACGCCATCGCGCCGGCGCTCGAGATCGTGTAAGCCCAGGCGGCTATCGTCACGATCGCCGCAATGATGATGGAGGTCCGCACCTATCGCACCTATCGTGCACCCATTGCATCTAATTGACGCGGCGCGGATGGACTGATCGAGGACTTCGACGAGGTGCATGACGCGCATCGGCCGTCCCGCGGCCTCGAGGCCGGTGGCGATCTGGAGCAGGCATCCGGGATTGCCGGACACGATCACCTCGGCATCCGTCTTGAGGATGTTCTGCACCTTGCGATCGCGGAGTTGCGTGGCGGCGTCTGGTTCGAGCAGGTTGTAGATGCCGGCCGATCCGCAGCAGATTTCCGATTCGGCGATCTCGCGTACGCTGACGCCTGGAATCGCCTGCAGGAGACGCCGCGGCTGCGCGCGCACGCCCTGCGCGTGCTGAAGGTGGCAGGCGTCGTGATACGCGGCTTTGATTTGGACGGGACCTCTCGGCGCGCGCGGCTCGAGATCTGCGAGCACCTCGGATATGTCCTTGCACTTTGCGGCGAACGCCTGCGCCTTCGCGGCGTACGCCGCGTCGTTGCGCAGCAGATGGCCGTATCGCTTCATCGCGGATCCGCAGCCGGCTGCGTTGATCACGATGGTGTCGGCGTTGGTCGCGTCGAACGCATCGATGAGTTTCCTGGCCGCCGCCATGGCGTCTTCTTCTTCGCCGGCGTGTTCGGCCAGAGCGCCGCAGCACCCTTGCGCCTGGGGAACGACCACCTCGCAGCCTTCGGCGGCAAGCACGCGCGCCGTCGCTTCGTTGACGTTGCCGAAGAACACGCGCTGGACGCATCCGAGCAGCAGCGCGACCCGTTTCCGTTGCTCCCCCTGCGCGGGAATCCGCGCTGGAAGATTGGCGCCGCCAAAGGTGATCGTCGGCAGCAGGCGCTCCATCGCCTGCAGACGCTTCGGCAGGATCGCGAGGATCCCGGACGAGTGAACGAGGCGCTGGATGCCGGACTTCTGATAGACACCGAGCGGCCACGACAAGGCGCGCAGCCGTCCCGGATGGGGAAACATCGCGAAGATCATTCGGCGGAACGCGCGGTCGCCGACACCGCGCTTCGCTTCGCGCTCGACCTGCGGCCGTGCCGCCTCGAGCAGCGAATCGTACTGCACGCCCGACGGACAGGCGGTGACGCACGCCATGCACCCGAGGCACGTGTCGATGTGCTGAACGAAGCTCTCGCTCGTGGTTTCGCGGCCGTCGCGCCGCAGCTTCATCAGATGAATGCGGCCGCGCGGAGAGTCGGCCTCCTGTCCCCACAACAGATAGGTCGGGCATGTCGGCAGGCAGAACCCGCAGTGGACGCAGTCGTCGAGGAGATCGCGCCGTGTTGAGTGTTGATCCGTGGTACTCACTACGGCGCGATTATATCTGTTTGCGGTTACCGTTTACGGTTGACCGTTAACGGTGAACGCTGTTACTGCGACAGCAAACTCACGTTGAAGCTGGTCGTTTCGCCGGCACGCACGTCGACGTCGACGGTGAACGCCTGGAACCCGGGTTTCTCGATCCGTACGCGATGCGCACCTGCCGCGAGCTGAATCACCAGCCGATCCTGCGTCTGCGGCCCGCGCCACGGTTCTCCGTCGACGAGCACGGTCGCATCGCCCGGCTGCACGCGGAGCGCAAGCGTCCCCACGCGAGTCCCTTCAGGAATGCGAGTCTCGTCAGGACCGCGCGTCCCTTCCGGCACACCCGGTTGTCCGGGCATTCCGGGATACGCAGGCATGGCGCGCGGGACCGGCTGCGGCTCGGCGTGTCGCCGGCGAGCAATGGTTCGAGCGCGTGGCGGATCGTGTGTGTCGATCCGGGGTTGTAGTAGATGTTCTGTCGCAGCGTGCGGTGGCTCGGATGATAGATGACGATTTCGTGAGGACCGGGCACGAGCCGCAGCCGCTGGAAGACGCCGTCGTAGTCGTCGACCACGCCGGCCGCATACCCGTCGACGTACACCGATGCGTCTCGCGGCGTCACGAGCAGCCGCAGCGCAACAGCGCCATCGCCGGGATAGAAGCCCGGCGGATAACCGAACACCGGATATGGGTAGGGATACCACTGGCCGAAGCCGAAGTAGTACGGATGATAGAAGCCGCTGTGAAACCCGCCGCCCCAGAAGAGCGGCGAGTGTCGAATGACCGTGACGTGTCCGCCGCGATGATGCCGCTGAGCCTCTGCGGGAATGGTTGTCAATCGCGAGCATCAACGTCGCGCAGCCGAATATGACGAGATGTTTATGACGCACGGATGGGAGCCTCCCGGTGCAAACGCTGTACACGCGGACAGAGCAACGGGCGTACCAAACACGCACGGCGAATTCGGGACGGAAAACGAAGGGAACCGTTGCTGCTGCGTCGCCCTTGCGAGACAATTCGTCTGAGATTGAGGACGCTATGATAGGCGCGCTGGCGATGACCGTGCTGATCTTCGTCAGCACCGACTGCCCCATTTCGAACCGGTACGCCCCTGAAATCAAGCGGCTGCACGACGAGTTCACCCCGCGCGGCGTCCGCTTCCGGCTGGTCTACCCGAACCCGCTCGATAGCGATGCCGACATCCGCACGACACCTCGAGGAATACGGCTATCCGCAAATCGCCCAGGGCGATCGCGATCACACGCTCGTGAAGATGGCAGGCGCCACCATCACGCCCGAAGCTGCCGTCTTCGACGCGCGCGAGCGCCTCGTCTATCGCGGCCGCATCGACGACCGTTTCGTCGAGCTCGGCCGCGAGCGTCCCGCCGCGACACAGTCCGATCTCAGAAGTGCGCTAACGGCGCTCCTGGCAGGCAAGCGCGTGAACCCCTCGCACACGCAGGCGGTGGGCTGTTTCATTGCCGATATGAAATAGGTGTGAAGATCGTTTGTAACGAAAAACGAAGAACGAAAAACGAATAGACCAAACGGCGCGGCGTCCAGCTCTATTCGTTCTTCGATTTTTCGATTTTCGTTAACTGTGTTTCTTCACTTCCACTGCCGACGCCTTTTCGATCACATGAACGATGGCGGAGTGGTCCAGATCTCCCTCGCCGTTGTTCATCAGATCGATCAGCATGTTCTGCACCGCGCTGGTGAGCGGCAGCGACACCTTCAACGATTCGGCGGCCAGCAGCGCGTTCCTGAGATCCTTCTGGTGCAGGCGGATGCGGAATCCCGGCTTGAAGTTGCGCGAGTACACCATCGGCGCCTTCACATTCAGCACCGTGCTGCCCGCCAGTCCGGCCTTGACCGCGTTGAAAACCACTTCCGGATCGAGCCCTGCCTTGGTCGCGAGCGCCAGCGCTTCGCCCATGGCCGCGATGTTGACGGCCACCATGATCTGATTCGCAAGCTTCGTCACGTTGCCCGCGCCGATCTTGCCCGTCAGCGTCACCGTCGACCCCATCGTCCTGAGGATCGGCTCCATCTTGTCGAACACGTCCTGCTTGCCGCCGACCATGATCGCCAGCGTGCCGTCGATCGCCTTCGGCTCGCCTCCGCTCACGGGTGCGTCGAGAAAGTCGATGCCCTTCGCCTCGAGCGCCGCTCCCACTTTCTGCGACACCATCGGGCTGATTGAACTCATGTCGATGACGGTCGAGCCCTTTCGCGCACCTTCGAGGACGCCGTTCGGGCCGAGTACCGCCTGCTCCACTTCAGGTCCGTCGGGGACCATCGTGATGATGATGTCGTTCTTGCCGGCGACGTCCTTCGGCGATGCGCCTTTCTCCGCCCCCGCGGCGGCCACCTCGTCCATGCCCGCGGGCATGATGTCGTACACCGTCACCTGGTGACCGGCCTTCAGCAGATTCTTCACCATGGGCTTGCCCATGATTCCCAGACCAATGAACCCAATTTTGCTGGACACGCTCTCTACTCCTTGAAAAGTGAGGCGCTCATCCTAGCACCGACAATCCTGCGGGCCGAATCGCACCGGTACAGAAAGATCGGGCCTTGGCCCGATCTTTCCCGTAACGGAAGCGGCGGCGTGGAACTGAGAGAAGCGTTATAAGGGAAGGTTATGAGTGCCTGCGGAGTGCATGACGTAGCAGGACCTTGCGAGGAGAATGCGCGCGCCGGCGCGGCCGTACGGGAAAGATCGGGATGCCTTGTACTCACGCCATTCGTAACAGCAAGCGGTGTACCAAAAGGCCGGCAAGCACGATGTGGGAAAAACCGCGCGATTTGTTGGGGAAATCCGTGAATCCGCGATGCGGGAGCACGCAGGCGCATGAGTGGATTCCTACATTCATGTGCGTATGGGGTGTGAAGACGACAACGCTGTGGCAATTCGGTCCGCCTGTCCGCCAGCCGTAGCTTGAGCGGAGGCGGAAGGCGCACACTACTCGAGCGCCAATGGCTCATCCGGTAGTGTCCGGCTTCACCCGGACCGTGACGAACAGAAATGTCAGACTACCGGCTCGAACGTACAGAATCGCAGGTATTGGCGCTAGCGGAGGAAACTCAGGCCCAGATAGACAAGGTTGAAATTTGCGCCCGGATTCGGTTTCACCCGTCCGGCGTTCGAGATGTGTTGAAATCGATACCCCACCAACCATGCACGCCGCCCACGGCTTTCCTCGAACCGAACGCCAAACCCCGCCTGATCCATGAAGTTAAAGGTCGTCGTGCGGACGGGCACCGGCGCGGTCGTAAAGAGCAGGCTGCCGCTCACTTCGCCGAATATGCGGGCACCATCGCCGATCGCGGGAAAATTCCAGCGCACGAACAGCGGCGCCACCGACCAGCCTCGCACCAGATCCGGCTGACGCACCTGAAAGAACGGCGTCACGTCGACCAGCAGCTCGAGGTTGCCCTTCCCCGGTCCTCCGGCCATTACGCGGCCGATTGCCAGCGACGCCATCGCCAGTTGATGATCGCTTTTGGCCCGGAAGAGCGAGATCGGGAGTGAGACGCCGCCAACGACGCTGATTTCGATGGTGCCCTTCTCAAATGGCATCCGGGGTTCGATAGCGGACGTCGCGGCGACGCCAGCCTGATCCGCGAACACCGGGTGGGCAAAGGCAACGAGCAGGACCGAGAGCAGGCACCCGGAGGATCAGCACGCGCTCGATGAGCTTATCAGATAGAATACGCGCCCATTCATCTGGAGGAGCGCGCATGGCCAAGAAACGCCGGAAGACGGCAAAGACCGCAGCGAAGTCACGCAAGCCGTCGAGCAGAAAAGCGTCGAAGAAGAAGACCGCAAAGCGATCGACAAAGCGCAGCGCGAAGAAGATGGCCAAGCGCAGCGTGCGTCGAGCGGCACCGCGCCGCGCGGCTCCGAGCCGCGCCCGGCGCCGGACCGCACCGAGTCCCGCTGCGCCACCGAGTGCGCCGCGACGAGCGCCGGCTGCACCAGAGCCGAAACCCGCATCGCTCGACAACAACATGGAGCAGACGCTCCCGCTCGACGACGTGCAGCTGCCTTAGCAACTTCGCAGGCTTCGCTGTCTCGCAGACAGGGCAGAGGGCAGAGAGCAGATGGCGTTTTGCTCTCTGCTCTTCGCTCTTTGCTCCTCTCAGCGAAGCTCCCGCAGCACCGGCGAGCCGTCGTCATTGAAGCGCGTGCCAAGCAACAGGCGAAGCACCTCGCCATAACTCCGCACTCCCGCCTCGACTCTATTGGCTTTCAGAAATCGATCGTAGAGCGCATAGCCGGCGCGGCTGGCGGCGGGAACCGCGTGCCGCCGAATGCGATCGGAAATGGCACGGAGGTCGGCGCGCGGGCCCTCTTCGAGCCGCGCGAGCCATGTCGTCGCGATCCGATCGCGGCAGCGCCCCGACGACTGTTCCATACAACGAGAGCCAGCCGCTGTACTGCACAGCCACAGGGCCGCGCATGCAGACCAGCCATCCGACGAAATTCGCTTCCGATTCGTCGGCGTAGCCGGCGAGGTGACTCCACTCGTGGGCGACCGTCGCAGCGCGCTCGAACGGCAGCAGCGTCCCGTTGGTCAGCGTCTCGAGAAAAAACGGGCCCGTCATGCCGTCAATCGACACGCGCGTGAAATAGAAATTGAAGAGCGTCCGCTTCGGACGGCCCGTGCGCGCCGTCCATGGCAGCGCGAGGTCGCGCTGGGCGCGCAGAAACGCGGGCCCGAGCTCGGCCGGCATTGTCCGCAAGCTCCGGCCATCGGGCCGCGTGCGCGTCGCGATGCAGCGCATTCAACGAATCGACCGTGCGCGCCGCCAGCGTGCGCAACGCGTCGCGGGTGATGCGGTCTTCGCGGAAATCGAGCTGCTCGTGAAGTGGCTGCCGCTGATAGTTCAATCCCCACGCAACCAGAAACCATAAGTACAGAACCGCGCCGATCGCCGCGGTGTCAATCGTCAGGCCGGTGATCGTGCCCACCTTCGCGGCTGCGCCGCTTCGGCGATGCAGGCGGCCGATACGCACGGTCCACAGCGCGAGCGTTGCGCCGATCGTCAACAGCACGAGCGCATCGAACCACGCGAACGGAGTGCTGTTGCTCAGCGCGGTGAGCCTGGGCTGAACGACCGGATAGAGACCGCGCGAATACACGCGCTCGACGGCATTCCGAGGCAACGGGGCCAGAGCGACAAGCCGCCGCCACGAAAATCAGCACGAGCTTCAGCAAGTTTTTCCTACCAGCTACCAGCTACCACCTACTAGCTAGTATGCTGACACGGAATGGAGAACACTGTTGTCGACACCGCGTGTCCCCTCGATTGCCCCGACTCGTGCAGTCTGGCGGTCACCGTCAGCAAAGGCCGGGTTGTCGAGATCGACGGATCGACGCTGAACGCGCCGACCGCCGGCTACATCTGCGCGAAGGTCAGGAAGTTCGGCGACCGCGTGTACGGCGATGCGCGGCTGCAGTATCCCGCCGTACGGACCGGACCGAAAGGACAAGGACGGTTCCGCCGCATCGACTGGGACGAAGCGATCGAGCTGATCGCCACACGCATGCTCGAGGTGCGCGAACACTGGGGCGGCGAAGCCATCCTGCCTTTTTCGTACGGCGGATCGAATGGCCTGCTGACGCAGGACACGCTTGACGCCGTGCTCTTCCGCCGGTTCGGCACCTCGCGGCTCGCGCGCACCGTGTGCGCGGCGCCAACCGGCGTCGCCGCGCAGGCGCTCTACGGCAAGATGCCGTCGGTCACCTACGAGGACTATCCGGACGCAAAGCTGATCGTTCTATGGGGCGTCAACCCCTCGACATCGGGCATCCATCTCGTGCCTTATGTGCGCGAGGCGCAGAAATCTGGCGCGCGGCTCGTCGTCATCGACCCACGCTCGACACCGCTCGCGAGGCAGGCCGATCTCCATCTGGCGCCGAAGCCCGGCACCGATGTCGCGATCGCGCTCGCGATACATCGCCATCTCTTCGAAGAAGGGTTCGCCGACGCGACGTTTCTCGCGGAGCACGCGAAAGGCGCCGAACAACTGCGCGCGCGGGCGGCGGTGTGGACGTTCGAGCGCGCGGCACAGACGTCTGGCGTGCCTGAAGCAGCGCTGCGGCAGCTGGCAGAGGACTACGCGCGCACGTCGCCGGCGTTAATCCGGTGCGGCTGGGGCCTCGAGCGCAATCGCAATGGCGGCAACGCGGCGATGTCGATTCTCGCCCTGCCGGCAGTCGGCGGAAAATTCTGCGTGCGGGGCGGCGGGTACTCGATGAGCAACTCTGCGGCGTGGAACATCCCGCGCCCGTGGCTCGGTCCCGAACCGACAACCCGCATCGTCAACATGAACAAGCTCGGGCGGGCGCTGCTGGAATACAACGATCCGCCGATCAAGGCGCTCTTCGTCTACAACTGCAACCCGGTCGCGACGATGCCCGATCAGCAGCGTGTGCTCCAGGGCATGGCGCGAGAAGATCTCTTCACCGTTGTCTTCGATCAGGTGATGACCGACACCGCCGTGTTCGCCGACGTCATTCTGCCGGCGACGACGTTCCTGGAGGCGTACGACTTTGCGCGCGGCTACGGCCCGCTGAGTCTGCAGCTCGTGCGGCCGGTCATCGATGCGGTCGGCGAATCACGATCGAACCCGGAGGTATTCGGCGAGCTGGCGCGCCGTCTCGAGCTGCTCGAGGGCGTGGAGCCTGGCAACGAGCTCGAGATGTTGTTGCAGCTCTTCAAGACCTTGTCAGGAACCGTGGGAACGGAAATCGAAGAAACAGGCCGCGCCGTGCCGCCGTTCGGTTTCCGCCCGATTCAGTTCGTGGACGTGGTGCCGAGGACGTTCGACCAGAAGGTCGACCTGTTCCCGGCGGCGCTCGACGCAGAAGCGCCGCTGGGTCTTTATACATACCAGCCCGATCCCGCGACCGATCGCTTTCCGCTGGCGCTGATTTCGCCGGCGAGCGACAAGACGATCAGCTCTACGCTGGGCGAGCTGCCGCGACCGGCTGTCTCGCTGCTCATGAACCCGGCCGATGCGGCGCCTCGCGGACTGAAAGACGACGATCCGATCAAGGTGTTCAATGAGCTGGGTGAAGTGCAGTGCGCGGTGAAAATCGAGGCGACGATCCGGGAAGGCACGGTGTCGCTGCCGAAAGGATTGTGGCGCAAGAGCACATGGAACCAGATGACGGGCAATGTGCTCGTCCCCGACTCGCTGACCGACCTCGGCGCCGGCGCGTGCTTCAACGACGCCCGCGTGGAAGTTGCCCGTCTCAACATTCAGGCACGGCAGTAACGAAAAACGTGAAACGACGAACGAATAGAGATTTGCTAGCGGCGTTTGGCGCGCGCGTTTTGCTTTTTTCGTTTTTCGTTCTTCCTTACTATGTCTCCGTGTTGAAGCTGAATGCTTACGGAAAAATCCCGAGCTCTTCGTAGACAATCGCGACCTTGTCGATCGCGCGCTTGAAGGCGGCCGTGCGCAGGTCGCCCATCTTCGGCTCGGCGCGCAGCGTCTCGCGGATGTCCTGATACGCCACGATCATCGTGTCCTCGAGCCCCGAATTGACGATCGCGAGCTCGTCGGTGACCTTCACGAACGACTGGCGGTCGGCCTCGCTGAACTTCTTCCCCGTTGCCACTTCGATTGCCTGCAGCATCCGCATCTCGGTTGCCGCCTGCCGCCGGCGATCCATGCGGCCGAGGCGCACGTGCGACAGATTTTTCAGCCACTCGAAGTACGACACGGTGACACCGCCCGCGTTGGCGAAGACATCGGGAATCACCATGATGCCTTTCTTCTTGAACACGTCATCGGCCTCTGGAGTGGTGGGGCCGTTGGCGCCCTCGAGGATGATCTTCGCCTTGATGCGCGCGGCGTTCTCGCTCGTCAGCACGTTCTCGAGCGCGGCCGGAATGAGGACATCGCAGTCCAATTCGAGCGCGTCGGCGCTGCGGAGAATGTCCGTGGCGCCGGGAAACCCGAGCAGCGAGCCCGTACGCTTCCGGTAGTTGAAGACCTCGTCTTCGTTCAACCCCTTCGGGTTGTGAATGGCCCCTTCTCGCTCGGCCAGCGCGACGATGATGCCGCCCTGCTCGCGGCAGAATTTCGCCGCGTGATAGCCGACGTTGCCGAGACCTTGCACGACGAGTCGCTTGCCTTCGAGTCCGACCGACAGTCCGAGCGCGCGCATGTCGTCGGCAGAGCGGCACGCTTCGGCCAGCGCGAACATCAAGCCTCGCCCCGTTGCTTCGCGGCGCCCGTGAATGCCGCCTTCCGTCACCGGCTTTCCGGTGACGCACGCGAGCGCTTCGAGCTCGCCGGTGTGGAGCTGCCCGTACGTGTCGGCAATCCACGACATCTCGCGCTCGCCCGTTCCATAGTCGGGTGCGGGCACGTCGATGCCGGGACCGATGAACTGCTTGCGATCGAGCTCGTGCGTGTAGCGCCGCGTGATGCGCTCGAGCTGCTCCACCGAATAGCGCGACGGGTCGATCTGCACCGCCCCTTTCGCACCGCCGAACGGCACGTCGACGAGCGCGCACTTGTAGGTCATCAGCGCCGCGAGCGCTTTCACTTCCGACTCGTCGACCTGCGGGCTGTAACGGATGCCCCCTTTGGTCGGCAGTTTGTGATGGCTGTGCTCGGCGCGCCACGCATGGACGACTTCGATCGTTCCGTCGCCGTGACGCACCGGAAACGCGAACGCGTACACCGAGTTGCACGTTTTGATCTGCTCGAGCACCCCGCGCGCGTGCGTGCAGAAGCTCGCGGCATGATCGAAGTAGGCGTTGACGTTGTCTTCGAAATTCCCGCGATGCCGTCGATCGCGGTTGGAGAGACAGCCATGGGGTGATTATGACAGGGCCCAACCCTGAGAGCTGAGGGCTGAGGCCTGAGAGTGAGCGGTCTCTGCCCTCAGCCCTCAGCCCTCAGCTCTCTGATAGGATTGCGCCATGGCACGAACCGTGTTTTGCGCGAAATTGCAGCAGGATTTGCCGGGGCTCGACGAAGCACCGTGGCCGGGAGATCTCGGCAAGCGCATCTACGACAACGTCTCGGCGCAGGCGTGGAAGATGTGGGAAGACCGGATGAAGATGATCCTCAACGAGTACCGCCTGATGCCGTGGCAGAAAGAAGCCCAGCAGCTGATGGCGAAGCAGATGGAGGACTTCTTCTTCGGGGGAACCGAGGCCCTGCCGCCGGAGTACAAGCCCAAATAGGTTCCGGTTCCAAGTTCCGGTTCTGGTTCCGCGGTTCGGTTCCGAAAGTAGCGATTTTGGACAGCACGAGTTTTTCGAACGCCGGAACCGGAACCAGCGAACCTGGAACCAGCCGTCGAGGGGCGTATACTGAAATTGTCGTACGCCCGATCGCCGATTTCTGCGTAGTGCCGAACGAGCTGATTCCCCAGCCTCTGTCTCCACACTCGCACACAACGCTTCGAGGTGAACGACCGGCGCGGACCGTCCGGTCCGCTCCGGGATTTTTTATGGGTCCCACAGGGGACCGAGGAGTCAGTGTTATGGGTCGCAAGCTGTACGTGGGGAACCTTCCTTATCAGACCGGCGAAACTGAGCTCACCGAGCTCTTCAGCCGGGCGGGGACCGTGGAAAGCGCGCGCATCATGCGCGACATGGCCACGGGCCGGGCACGTGGATTCGGGTTCGTTGAAATGGCCAGCGACGAGGAAGCCCAGAAGGCTATCTCCGAGCTGAACGAATTCAAGATGGAAGGACGCCCCCTGGTGGTCAATGAGGCGCGGCCCAAGCCGATGGGTGGGGGCGGCGGTGGCGGCGGCGGCTTCGAGCGCGGCAACCGCGGCGGCGGCGGTGGCGGCGGCGGACGACGAGAGCCACGCTGGTAAATTCTAGGTGCGAGTAGGTGCGGTGGGTGCAATGAGGTGCGATGAGTGCGCACCTATTGCACCTGCACGCACCTAACGCACCCGTCGCACCCTCATCGCACCCAGTCCCATGCCGCTCAGAAAAGTACAAGCAAAAACGCAACTTCCAGAAAACCCCCGAACCCGCCGGCTCTCCTGCTGCCGTCCGGAAGTCTGCCGCAAAGAAAACGGATCGTTTTTTCTGTGTTCAGAAACACCTCGCCAGTCATCTTCATTACGACTTCCGTCTCGAACACAACGGCGTCCTGCTGTCGTGGGCCGTGCCGAAAGGTCCGTCGCTCGACCCGGGCACGAAACGGCTCGCGATGCACGTCGAAGATCATCCGATCGAGTACGGCGAATTCGAAGGGGTGATTCCGGAAGGGTACGGCGCAGGCATCGTGATGCTGTGGGACCGCGGCACCTGGACGCCTGAAGTGGACGATGTCGATGGCGCGCTGAAGAAAGGCGACCTCAAGTTCACGCTCGACGGCTACAAGCTGAAAGGATCGTGGGTGCTCGTGCGCACGAAAGGGCCGTCGTACGGCGAGGGACGCAGCTGGCTGCTGATCAAGCATCGCGATGACTGGGCGGGGCCCGTCGACATCGCCGAGTTCGCGCCGCTCAGCGTCAAGAGCGGCGGCGACTTCGAAGACATCCTCGCATCAGACACGCCGGCAATCTGGAACTCCAACCGGCCGGCGAAAGGCGGAGCCACCGGCAAAATGCTGGAAGAAATAATTCAGAAGGCGGCAGCGAAGAAGGCTGGGAAGCCGGCTGACAGCGAAAGCGAAAAACGAAAAACGAAAAGAGCACGAGGAAAAGCCAAGACGCCGCGCGCCCGCGCCAAGCGCCGCTAGCAATCTCTATTCGTTCTCGTTTTTGTTAGATCTTTTCGCTCTTCGCTTTTCGTTACAACAGTCTCTTACCCAGCGCGAGCCACACCGCAGCTGCGAGCCGCCGCCGCCCGTGCCGCGCGATTTCATCCTGCCAGAAATCTCCTTCGATCAGCTCGGTGCCGGCAGGCAGGCTGCCCAGTTCGAGCGGACGCTTTTCCTCCGCGGCATATCGCGCGAGCACGTCTGCGGACGGTCCCGTCGCGTTGTGTATGACGACGTCCACGGGGCGACCGATGGCCTCGCTGATTTGGCGCACGCCGTCGCCGGCAGTAAATCCGTTCATCCCGCTGCCTTCGGTCAGGAGATTCGAGATCAGAATCACGGGGCCGCGCACGTCCTGCAGCGCGTCGCGCACGCCATCGACGAGAAAAATCGGCATCAGGCTCGTGTAGAAGCTCCCCGGTCCGATCAGCACGGCGTCGAATGTGCGGATGGCCGCGTCGACAGCCGGATGAATCTCGGCCGCCGGCTCGAGCCAGATACGCTTGACGAACTGGCCTCTGCTCTGCCCGCGATCGACTTCCACTTCTCCGCGCGTCTGGACGCCATTGCTGTATTCGGCGCACACGCTGGCGCGCTCGACGCTGACCGGCCAGACGTGGCCGGTGCAACCGAGCAGCGAGCGCAATCCGTCGACCGCCGACAGAAAATCGCCGCTGTACTGCTCCATCATCGACAGCAGCAGATTGCCGCCTGTGTGGCCGGCGAGACGCGGAGTTCCCAACGCCAGCCCCGCATCGCGATGGCGTGCGCCGAGGCTTGCCGGATCGATCGAGGGCACCCGCGACAGCAGCACGCGCCGCGCTTCGGCCTCGTTGCGCGCGAGCGCCAGCGCGCATTTCAGCACGTCGCCCGGCGGCAAGACCCCTAACTCGTCGCGAAGCTGGCCCGAGCTGCCGCCGCTGTCGAACATGGTGACGACCGCATTGAGTCGCAGCCACGGGTTGGTCTTCAATCCACCGAGCAGGCTGGGCAGGCCGGTGCCTCCGCCAAAGCACCCGACGTTGAGCTGCCGCATCTTCATTGGGAAAACATTCTATCCGTTTACCGTCTTACCGTTTGCCGTTTACCGTAACGGTGAACGGTGAACGGTGAACGGTTAACATTGAGGCATGAGCATCGACGCGATGGCCGCGCAGCTGAAAGACATCTTCAACGACCGTCTCAGGATGGTTGCCGCGTTTGGCGACAATGCCAGCACCTGCGCCGTCGTCCAGACCCTCACGATCGACGATCTCGATCGCTGCGCCGCACATGCGAACGCGTGGAACAAGGCAGGCCTCGATGCGCCGCTGTTGATCGTCGAGGGAGAGCTGCGGCGCGCGCTCGATGCGTTTCCGCTCGAGCTCAGCGAAATCATCGCCACCCGCCGTGTCGTCGCGGGTGCCGACCTGTTCGCCGACATCGTGGTCCCGAAGCAGGATCTGCGGCGCGCGTGCGAGGTGCAGGCGCGCGGTCATGTGCTGCATCTCCGCGAGGGCTACATCGAAGCGGCCGGCGACAGCAAGAAGGTGGCAACGCTCGTGTCGGCCGCGATTCCGCCGTTTCGCGCCCTCGTGAAGAACGTCGCGCGGCTCGACGGCATCTCGCCGAAAGCGCTCGTGACGCAGCTGGACCTCGACAACTTCGAAAAAGGGTTCCCCGACGCGCTTCGCGCGGCGGAGCGGATTGTCGACTACGTCGACCGGTGGAGCCACTGATGGGTTGCGAACGGGGATTGGGGATTAGGGATTGGGGATGTCACGCGCTGCTACGCGTCTACTGATCGTGCTGCCCTCGTCGCACCCATTGCACCTGCACCTGTTGCACCCATTGCACCCGTCTACGCGCAGCCGCTACCGCCCGAGCTGACTAAACCGGTCAACGATTTCGCGAACGTCATCGATGCGGCGAGCGAAGCGGAGATCGAGCGGCGCATCCTCGAGCTGAAAAAGGCGACGGGCGATGTCGTCGTCGTCGCGACGATCGAGACGTTCCAGCCGTCGTACGCCGACATCCAGGAGTACGCGGTCAAGATGTTCGAGAACCGCGGCCGCGGCATCGGCGACAAGGGCAAAGACAACGGGCTGCTCGTGCTGCTGGCGGTGAAGGATCGCCGCGTGCGGGTCGAGGTCGGCTACGACCTCGAGCAGTTCATCACCGACGGCTATGCCGGCGAGGTGAGCCGCAACGACATGGCGCCGTATTTCGCGCGCGGCGAGTACGGCCCGGGGCTGCAGGCCGGCGTCACGCGCATCATCGGGCGGATCGCGCAGGGGCGCGGCGTCACGCTGAGCGGCGTGCCGATGCCGGCGCCCGAGCGAACGACCGGCATTCCGATGAGCCCGTGGGTCATCATCGCGATCATCATCATCATCATGCTGATGAACAGCGCCGGCGGCCGCCGATCGCGCATGCGGCGCGGCGGCACGCACTGGGGCGGCGGCGGGTGGAGCGGCTGGAACAGCGGCGTCGGCCCGTTCGGCGGCGGCGGGCGCATCGGCGGCGGCGGATTCGGCGGCGGGTTTGGCGGATTCGGCGGCGGACGAAGCGGTGGTGGAGGCGGCGGCGCCGGTTGGTAGAGGTAGAATTCGTTCATGGCAACTTATACGCGACGCTTTGCGCTGCTGTCGGTTCTCGTGGCGGCCACGCTTCTCTCGGGCTGCTCGTACAACCGCTTCGTGTCTCAGGAAGAGGCCGTCAAGGCGCAGTGGGCGCAGGTGCAGAACCAGCTGCAGCGCCGCAACGATCTCATACCGAACCTCGTCGAGACCGTGAAGGGTTACGCGTCACACGAGAAGGAAGTGTTTCAGCAGATTGCAGAATCGCGCGCGAAGCTGTCCGGCGCGCAGACCCCCGCCGACGCGATCGCGGCGGCCAATCAACAGAGCGCAGCGCTCGCGCGATTGCTCGTCATCGTCGAGGCACTATCCGAACCTGAAAGCGAACGAACAGTTCAACCGGCTGTCGGACGAGCTGGCGGGCACTGAAAATCGGATCGCGGTCGAACGGATGCGCTACAACGAGCGCGTGCAGGAGTACAACACGAGCCGGCGCCAGTTTCCCGGCGTCATGACGGCGAAGATTTTCAGTTTCAAGGATTACCCGCTGTTCGAGGCGCCGCCGGCCGCACAGCAGGTGCCGAAGGTGAGTTTTTAGGACTACGGTTTGGGTTGTCGCCAGCCGCTCTCGAGCAGCTCGCGTTGCAGATCGAGCGTGCGCTTGATGAGGTCGTTGGTCTCGTCGAACCGTTCCATGCGCTGCGATCCGTCCGCAGTCGTGACGATCATCTCGTAATCCGGCTCCCACACCTTCGCGGCGGATCTCGCACCGCATCTGTTCCCCTTTTCGTTCAAAGATCCAAAGCATTGAAAACTGTATCGGGTGCAGTCCGACAGAACTGCAGAGAGCCTTCACATCTTTCGCGCCTTGTCACGGTTCTTGCTGGTGGCGTAGATTGGAAACCATCCATGAACACTGACGAAACGTTTCCACTGCCGTGGGAACAGGTGTTGTGGTCGGCATCGCCCGCATTCCCGGGTTCCTGGTGGTGGATTCGGACGGAATACGCCTTAACGAACTTTCGCCTTGTCGTAAAACGTAGAAACCGTACGGTCGAAGAACTGGCGCTCGACGACATCGAGTCGGTCACTCTGACGCAGGCGTGGTGGCAGCGGACCGCCGGCACCAGCACGGTTCATGTGTTCTCCAGGCGCGACGGCTCCGTGCTCGAGCTGGCCAACATCCACCACGGCCCGCAGCTGGCGCTCGTGCTTCAACTGCGCGCGACCGAGCTGTTTGGTGACGACACGCGAGGAGCTCGACGCCGAGTTCTTCCGGAGCGCATTGGGGCCCGCCGCGCCCTCGATCCTGCGCCCGCATCAGGGGCTTGCGCTCGCGGCCACGCTGGTGTTCGCGGTCGCGTTCGGTCTTCATCGCCCTCACGCGCCAGTCGTCGCTGCCGCCGGTGGTCTACGCGGAAGACGATCCTATTGCGCCGCACGGCGATCGGCGCTCGACAGAGGAGATCACGGCCTTCATGGAGCGCGAGGTGATGCCGTTCGCGCGGCACGCGCTCGGACCGCTCGTCGGCGGCGCCGAGAACGTGACGTGCGAAACGTGCCACGGCAGCGATGGCGCGCAGCGCAACTGGCGTATGCCGGGTGTGCGCGCGCTGCCCGAGCCTGAGCTCCGGCTCGCGGGGCTCGAGCGCGCGCGGTCGTGGCTCGATCCGCAGATGCGAAATGCCGTCTACGGATATCTTGCCGAAGAAAGACAAACAGTCGGTCGCCGCGTACATGCGCCAGGTCGTCATGCCCGGCATGGCGAAGCTGATGCATCGCCCGGCCTACGATTTCGCGCAATCATATGGATACAACCGCTCGCGCGCCGCGGTCGGGTGTTATCACTGCCATCTGGTCGAGTAAGATCCTCGCTCGTTGAGCATGATTAGGAGCGTCGCGCTCGCCGCAGGCGCGTGTGCGTTTTGCCTCGTCGCCATTCTCAACTGCGGCGGCTACCGCTACGGCGTGGGCGACCAGGCGTTCTACATCCCGGCCGTCACGCAACATCTCAATCCCGATCTGTTTCCGCGCGATCGAGCGATTCTGCACGCGCAGGATCGATTCATGCTCTACGACGACGCCATCGCTGCGTTCGTGCGCGCGACCGGCGTGTCCGTTCAGGCCGTCTTCTTCGCCGGATACCTCGCCGGACTCGCGTTGCTGTTCGGCGCGATCGTCGCCATCGGCCGCGTGATGTACAAAACGTGGCTGGGCGTCGCGATGCTGGCGGCGCTGCTGACGCTGCGCCATCGCATCACGCAAACGGGCGCCAACTCACTGGAGTCGTATTTCCAGCCGCGGATGCTGGCGTTCGCGCTCGGCGCGTGGGCCATCGCCGCGTATCTGCGCGGCCGCATCGCGGCCGCGCTGGCGCTCGTGGCCGTCGCGTTCGCCATTCATCCGACGACGGCGATGTGGTTCGCGATTTGGATTGGGGTCGCGCTGCTCGTGTCGGAGCGCTCCTGGCGTGTGCCGCTCGCCGCGCTCGCCGCGATTGGTCTGGTGCTCGCGGTGTGGGCGGTGACCCTTGGCCCGCTGCGGGGCCACCTGGATCGCATGGATCCGCTCTGGGCCTCGGCGATGGCCGGCAAGGATTACATTTTTCCATCCGACTGGAACGCCTCGTTCTGGCTGGTGAATCTGAGCTATCTCGCCGTCGCGATCGCGGTGTATGTGCTGCGCCGCCGGCGCGGCATCGCGGTGCGCGCGCGAGATCGGATTGCTGGCCGGAGCGGCCGCGCTCGTCGCGGTCTTTCTCATCTCGTGGCCGCTGATGCGCGCCGGCATTGCGCTCGCGCTGCAGCTGCAGACGTCGCGTGTGTTCTGGATGCTCGATTTTCTCGCGGCGATCTATCTCGCGTGGCTGTTGGCCGAAGCGCCGCGCTCGCTCGCCGTGCGTCGCGCGGCAGTTGCGATCGCGATCGCTGCCGCCATCGCCCGCGGCGTGTTCGTGTGGGGCACGGAGCACGCCGGCAGCCCTATCGCGCGAATCGGATTTCCGCAGGATAATTGGACCGACGTGATGCAGTGGATTTCGAGGACGCCGCCGGACACGCACGTGCTCGCCGATCCGGGTCACGCGTGGAAGTACGGCAGCAGCGTGAGAGTGACCGGCGAGCGTGATGTCTATCTCGAGGAAGTGAAGGATCTCGCGCTGGCGCTCTACTCGCGCGACGTCGCGGTCGAGGCGCTGCGGCGGCATTGCCGACGTGCGCGATTTCGATTCGTTCACGCCGGAGCAACTGCGCGCGCTCGCCGCGCGCTACGATCTCGACTATCTCGTGGTCGAACGCGACGTCGATCTCCCGGTCGTCTATCGCAACGGACAGTTTCGCGTCTATTCGCTTCAGCAGGGTCTCGCTACGCAATGACAGCCGACGAATTCGTTCCCCTCCCCCGCTGGAAGGGGGGCCACTGGATGACCCTGTACGCGTGGGGAAATCCGCGCGCGTTCCCCGCGCTGCCGCCGCCGCAGCCTCGCTTGTTCGACGTCGCTCCCGGCACGCGCGTGCTCGCGCACTGCCACTGGCAGCCTCGGCCGTGGGAGCATCCCACGCTGATCGCGCTTCACGGCCTCGAAAGCTCCAGCGATGCGCACTACGTGCGCGGCCTCGCCGACAAGGCATTCGCCGCCGGCTTCAACGCGGTTCGGCTCAACCAGCGGAACTGCGGTGCGACCGAGCACCTGTCGGACAGCCTCTATCACTCGGGACTCACCGGCGATCCGATTGCCGTCATGCGCGAGCTCGTCGACGTGGACGGACTCACGGCCTTCGCGATTGCCGGTTATTCGCTCGGCGGCAATCTCACGCTGAAGCTTGCCGGCGATTTCGGCGCTCACCCGCCGAAGGAGCTCTGCGCCGTCTGCGCTGTCTCACCAACGATGGACCTGGCAGTGTGCGTGGATGCGCTCGAAGAAAGGCAGAACGCCATTTACCAGTGGCACTTCGTCAGGAACCTGAAGCGCCGCATGCGCCGCAAGGCGGCGGCGTGGCCCGGCAAGTGGAAGCTCGATGCGCTCTCACGGATCACATCGATCCGGCGAGTTCGACGATGCGTACACCGCGCCGTTTCACGGCTTTCAGGACGCGGCCGACTACTACCAGCGCGCCAGCGCGATGCGCGTCATCGACAAGATCAGCATTCCAACGTTGATCATCACCGCCGCCGACGATCCGTTTGTTCCGCCAGGCCCGTTCAAAGATCCCGTCATCGCGCGAAACCGCAACATCACGCTGAAGCTCACGCCGCACGGCGGTCATTGCGGGTTCGTCGAGGAATCACGCGCCGGGTACGACGGCTACTGGGCTGAGCGGGAAATCGTGCGCTTCCTGACTTCGCACTGTCGACTCTAGACTCTGGACTTTAGACTGTGGACTTCGGACCGTCGGCCTGTCCCGGTAGTGTCCGGCTTCAGCCGGACCGTGTCTGACTCCGCGAGCCGAGCCAAGTCTGCTTCCACGAACCAGCTCGACGACGCGGGAAACGCATCTCTCGGCGAGGTGTCACCGACGGTCGAGGAGCTGGTTCTTCGCAATGGCCACGCGGATCTCACGCCTTCCGATGCGTTTCCAGCTGCGCCGTGATTCGCGTCGCTCGCGATGGTTCGTGGAATCAGCCTTGGCCCGGATCGCGATCACGGTCCGGCTGAACCTCAGTCCCTAATCCCAAGTGTCGCATCAGTTGCCGCGCGAACTCCGGCCCGATGCCCTGCTCTTCGTGCTTGAAGTACACGTAGATGTCTTTGCATCGCGACCGCAGCGGTTCGATTCTGCGCGCCCACTCTTCGATGTCCTGCGGCTGATAGCCCTCATCGCGCAAACGGAAGTAGCCGAAGTCCGCTGTCACTTCGAGTGGCGTTTCCAGCTTCTCGCTGTCGGCCACGCATAACGCCCTGCCCCGCTCCTTCAGCCGTGCGAAGACCTCGGCATCAAACCAGGACGGATGGCGGAACTCGAAGGCCGCGGGCGCTTTGGGCGGAAGGGTGTCGAGGAACGCGTCGAGCCGCGCGAGATCTTTCTTCAGCGACGGAGGCAGCTGAAACAGCAGCGCCCCAAGCTGATCGCCGAGCGTGCCCGCCACGCGACAGAACTCGGCGGTGAGATCCTGGCAGTTCGCGAGCTTCGCATCGTGCGTGATGCGGCGCGGCGACTTCAACGTGAATTTGAACGACGCCGGCACCTGCTTCGTCCACCCCGCGAGCAGCTTCTCCGACGGCATCCGATAGAAGGTGTAGTTGATTTCGACGGTGGGAAACCGCGCGGCGTAGTAGGGGAGCATCTTCGCAGCCGCGAGATCGGCCGGATAGAAGCTCCCCTTCCACTCGGGATAGTTATAGCCGGAGGTTCCGACGAAAATGACATTGGTACATTGGTAGATTGGCAGATTGACAGATTACGGTCGTTCTTAATCTACCAATCTTCCAATCCGGCAATCTACCAATGTGCGCACGATGTTACCAGCGCGGCTCGCGGCGTCCCGCCGCCCACCGCCGCCGCCGTAATCGTCTCCGCCGCGGCCGCCACCGCCGCCGCGGTTGAACCCGCCGCCGCCACCCCCGAAGTTGCGGCCGCCGCCGGCCGGCTTGGGCTGCGCCTCATTGACGACGATCGCGCGACCGTCCATCTGATGCTGATGCAGCTTCTCGATGGCCTTTGCCGCCGCTTCGTCGGTGGTCATCTCCACGAATCCGAAACCGCGCGCGCGGCCGGTGGCCATGTCCCGCATTACGCGGGCGCTCGCGACATCGCCCACGGTGCTGAACAGCGTGGTCAGTTCTTCATCAGTCGCCTTGTAAGGAAGATTGCCGACGTACAGCCTACGACCCATAGTTGATCCGCTCCTCGGTCAGGCGGACCGCCTTCTCCAGGCGACGGCGAGTCTCGCCTAAGCGCTGCGGAGGCGGAAGCCGGACGGTACCGATTGGTGATGGTTGGAACTGCATCTTTCCGGGAAGGCGGAAAAATAGACCGGTTCCGAGGGGCTGTCAACTTTATAAAGTAGGCAGGACGAACGACCTGCGCTACGACTTCGGTAGCGCAGGGCTTCAATCCTGCCGTTACGTCGGTAGCGCAGGGCTTCAGCCCTGCCGTTACCTCAGGCTCGCAGCGAGGTCGGCGCCCGCCTGCGCCACGATGCCGTCCTTGTCTGACGGCATTCCGCTGACGCCGATCGCACCGTAAATTTGCCCGTCGACGAACAGCGGCAGCCCCCCTTCGACCGGCACCGCGCCGGGGAGGAACGCCATGTGCGGCTTGTCGCCGGTCACCATGTCCTGGAACAGCTTGGTCGATCGCTTGAATCGAAGCGCGGCCAACGCCTTCTGGACCGCGACGTTGATGCTGCCGGTCTGCGTCCCATCCATGGTCACCTGATAGATCAGGTTTCCGCCATCATCGACGACGGCGATCGAATTCGTGAAGTTCAGCTCGCGCGCCTTTGCTTCCGCGGCGTTCCCGATTTCCTTAGCCGCGGCGAGCGTCAGCGATTTTTTTGTGCCGAGTTGGGCCATGGGTCCTCTTCTTGAAAGGGGTAAGGGGTGAGGGGTGAGGGGTAATGGCGCGTTGCCCCTTGCCCCTTACCCCTCGCCCCTTGTGATTGGGCGCTGTTCTCAGCGCAATCATATTGAGTGCATGTTCCGTGGCCTGAATCGCCGCCGCGAGCTGATCGCTGTGCACGCCGCGGGTCTTCATGCCACCTTCCCACTTGATAGTGGTTTCCACCAGGGCGTCGGTCTTGCCGCCCGGCGGGATTCTCACTTCGTAATCCAGCAGCTTCGGCAGCTCGAAGCCAAGCTGCTTCTCGATGCTCTTCAACGCCTGCATGAAAGCGTCATATCCGCCGTCGCCCGAGCCGGTCGCGTGAATCTCCCTGTCGCGGAACCGAACCAGCAACGTTGCCGTCGGCCGCAGGCCGCGGTTGCTGACGACGGAATAGTCCTTCACTTCGAACACGCGCAGCTCGCGCGTCTGCAGCACTTCTGAAATCAGGAACGGCAGATCCGACTGCGTGACGCTCTTCTTCTGATCGCCAAGCTCGACGATGCGCGCGACGAGCTGCTGCTTCTGTTCCGGAGAGAGCGTGATGTTGAGGCGCTCGAGGTTGAAGTCGAGGCTCGCCTTCCCCATCAGCTTGCCCATCGCATACGTGCGGTGCTGGCCGAATCGCAGCCGGCGTGAGCCGGCTCTCGTACAGGTTGCCCTTCATGTCGCCGTCGGCGTGAATGCCGGCTGTTTGCGTAAACACGTTCTCGCCGACGATCGGCTTGTTCGGCGGCACACGGCGCCCCGAGAACACCTCGACGAGCTTGCTGACTTCCGAAAGCGCGCGCTCGTCGACCGAGGTCCTGATACCCGCGTGGTCGCGCAGCGCCACGACGACTTCGTCGAGCGTGACGTTGCCGGCGCGCTCGCCCATGCCGTTCACGGTGACGTGCACGCCGTGCGCGCCGGCCATCGCCGCTTCGAGCGTGTTGGCTGTGCCCAGACCGTAGTCGTTGTGCCCGTGAAAATCGAAATGCGGATTCGGAAACTTTCCGATGATGCGGCCGACGAACTCGCGGACCTGCACGGGCGACAGCAACCCGAGCGTGTCGGGCAGCATGATGCGCTTCACGGGCATCTCGCTGAGCGCCTCGATGTGCTCGTCGACGTAGTCGACGCAGCCAATCATCCCGCCCGACCAGTCCTCGAGATACACGTTGAACGTGATGCCGTTCTTTGCGCCGTACTCGATCGTCCTGCGAATGTCGTCGAGGTGCTGCTCGTGCGTCTTCCTCAGCTGCTCGCGGCAATGATGCAGCGAGCCCTTCGTCAGGAGGTTGATGACGCGCGCGCCCACGGACTTTCGCCCAGTCGACGGATCGATTGCCGTCGACGAACCCCAGAATCTCGATGCGATCGGTCCAGCCCTTCGAGTCGGCGTAGTCGATAATCGTCTTCACCGCGCGGTGCTCGCCCTCGCTGACGCGCGCTGACGCCACTTCGATGCGATCGACCTTGACGGTCTCGAGCAGCCGCTGGGCGATGGTGCGCTTCTCCTCGGGCATCATCGAGATGCCCTCGGCCTGCTCGCCATCGCGAAGCGTCGTATCCATCACCTCGATACGACGGGTTTTCCCTTTGGTCATATATTCAAAGAAAGCATAGCATTAACGTATGAAATCACGGGGTTCTCGCGCTCCTCGCCGCGCTCCTCTTCGCTGCATCCTGCAGCACTGCAAAGACCTATGAAATGCGCGGCCAAATCCTCGGCGTCAACCGCGACAAGATGGAAATTCTCGTCAAGCACGACGAGATTCCCGGCCTGATGGCCGCCATGACGATGCCGTGGAAGGTGAAGACGGCGAACATGCTCGACAACATCGGGCCAGGCGACCTCATCACGTCCGAGATTGTCGTCGAGCAACAATCAAGGAGTCGTCACGAAGATCACGAAGCTCGGCACGGCGAAGCCCGACGTGCCCGCGCCCGCCGGTCCGTCACAGCCGGGCGTGAAGTATCTGGCGCCGGGCGATGTGGTGCCGAACCAGGCGTTCATCGATCAGGACGGCCGCACGCGCGACTTCAACACGCATTCGCGGCGATCGCGCGCTGGCCGTCACGTTCATCTACACGAAATGCCCGATTCCCACGTTCTGCCCGGCCATGGATCGCCAGTTCGCCGAAGCGCAGGCGCTCATCAAGGACAAGCGCCTCGAGGGAAAGGCGGGACTGCTGTCGGTGAGCTTCGATCCGAAGAACGACACGCCGCCGGTGCTCACCGCGCACGCGCGAAAGCTCGGCGCCGATGCGAAGGTGTGGACGTTCGTCACCGGCGAGCGCGAGGCAGATCGATCGCTTTGCGTCGAGCCTGCTGCTGACGCTGGTGCGCGGCGAGGCCGCGAACCCGGATGAGATCGGTCACACGCTGCGCACGACGGTAGTCGACAGAAGCGGCAAGATCGCCAAGAGCTACTCCGGAGGCGACTGGACGCCGGCCGAGCTCGTCGCGGAGCTGGAGCGGCTTCTCTGACGATGCGCCGCGGGAGAGAGCAGAGAGCTGAGAGCAAAGAGCTGATATTCACGCCAACCGAACGCCGGCTGATCGCGCGGCTGCGCACGCCGCTCGCCGTTCAGCAATACCTGAACGCGCTTCCGTACAACACCGAGCCGCCGCCCGGCCGCGCGACGCTGCGCAGTTTTCGCGGCGTCGTCCGCCATCACACGGCACATTGTCTCGAGGCGGCGCTCTTTGCGGCGACGGTGCTCGAGCAGCACGGATACCCGCCGCTCGTCATCAGCTTCGAATCGATCGACGAGCTGGATCATGTGATCTTCGTGTATCGAAAACGGCTCCGGGAGCCTTTTTCGCGAGACGGAAACGAAAAAGGCTCCCGGAGCCGTTTTCTCTGGGGCTCCGTCGCGCGCTCGCGCGATCCGGGGCTGCACGGCCGGAAGCCGGTCTTCGCCACGCCGCGCGCGCTCGCGGCGAGCTATCTCGACACGTATGTCGACCTCACCGGGCGCATCGAGGCGTTCGCGCTCGTCGATCTGCGCGTCCTGGGCGACTACGACTGGCGGCTGTCCGGAAGAACGTGTGGAAGGTCGAGCGCATGCTGCTCGACACGAAGCACCAGCCGCTGCGGATGTCCGAGGCGAGGTTCCGCGATTTCCGGACGCGCTATCGCGCGTTCAAGGAGCAGCATCCCGACCGCAAGCCGCTGTTCTACGAGGGGCGCGAGAAATGGACGCCGATCCCGAGGGAGTTCTTGGGGCGAAGGCGGGTATGATGAGTGCGTGGCAAAGAAAGATTCGGCACGACTTCAATCCGAGCGCGAAATCGCCTGTCCCTGCTGCCATGCCGTGCTGGTCATCGATTTGAACCTGGGACGGGTCATTTCACACAGCGAGCCGTCTTCGGGCCTCGACATCGAGCTCTCCGACGCCCAGCGCATTCTCGCCGACGCGAAAGCCCGCCGGGACGCCGCCTTCGAGCAGTCCGTCAATACCGAGCGGACGAAAGGCGATGCGCTGTCGAGGCGCTTTGAAGAAGCGCTGAAACAGGCGAAGGAAGAACCCATCACGAAGCCGACGCGCGACTTCGACCTCGACTGATCGCTTTGCATCGAAAAACGCTCAGAATCGTTACCTACAATATTCATCGCTGCCGCGGCATGGATGGGCGCACCGTGCCTCAGCGCGCCGTCGACGTCCTCGCCGGGCTCAAGGCCGACGTCATCGCGCTGCAGGAAGTCATTGGCGCCGGGCCCAACGATTCGGGGCACGCCGAGGAAATCGGCGCGGCGCTCGGCATGGGCTGGGTGATGGCGTCGGTGCGGCACCTGCGGGGCCATCAGTTCGGCAACGTCGTGCTGTCGCACTACCCGATCCGCCAGCACGTGCAGTACGACCTGTCGTGGCGCACGTGCGAGCCGCGCTGCTGCCAGCGCGCCGACATCCTCGTCGACGATCGAACGCTGCACCTCTTCAACGTGCATCTCGGTACGGCCTATCGCGAGCGGAAAGACCAGGCCGAGCGCCTCGCGAAGATCGTGCACGACGGCCGCATCGCTCCGCCGAAAATTCTGCTGGGTGATTTCAACGAATGGAGCGGCGGGCTCGCAACGGCGGCGCTGACGTCAAAGCTCGAGGCGATCGATCTCAGCATCCATCTTCGGCGCAAGCGCACCTATCCCGGAATCCTGCCGTTCCTCCATCTCGATCACATTTATTACGAGGGGCAGGTCGAAATCGCCGGCATCGAGATTCCGCGCACGCGGAAATCGATGATGGCGTCGGACCATCTGCCGTTCCTGGCGGAACTGCAGTGTCGGATTTGACTAGAGTCGACTGTAACTAGAGATCTACGGATCTGAGAGATCTAGAGCTTTCAGATTCTAGATTTCTAGATCTCTCTAGTTCGAGGCTCAGTTCTCTTCTTCGAAGTCCTCGTGCTCGGCGGGGCTGATGCGTGTCGAGGCGCGAAGCGCTTCGCGATAGTCGTAGATAGGGAGATCGCGGACGTGCAGATTGATCTGGCACGCCGGGGCCTTGTCGGCGACAAACACCGTGTAAGGACTGCCGTCGACGCCGTCGCGGAATGCCACGCGACAACCGCAGGCGAGACGCGCGTGTGTGAATCCCTTCTGCATCATGTCTCTGAGCTTACTACAACAGCGATTTGATCTGCTGCTCGAAATGTTCCTTGACCGACAGCCCCATGTGCGTCCTGCAGATGTTCCCGTCGCGTCCGATCACGAATGTTTTCGGAAGCCCCCACGCCGCGTTGTAGCCGCGCGGCCCCTTGATGTCGTTCCGGCCGTCGCCGACGAGCAGCGGATAGTTCACCTTGTATTTGTCGCCGAACGGCTTGAGCGCCGACGCCGGGTCGTCCACCGACACGCCGATGACGATGAGCCCTTTGGGACCGTATTTCTCCTGGAACTCGACGAACCAGGGAATCTCGACCTTGCACGGCGGGCACCACGTCGCCCAGAAGTCGAGCAAGATGACTTTCCCCTTCTGCGACGCGAGGTTGAAGTCCTTGCCCGACGCGTCCTTCAGAACGAAATTGAGGTTCGCCGGCTTCGGATTCTTGTCGCACGCCGACGATTGCGCGGCCTCCGCCTCCGCGCCCAGCGCGATGGCGGACAGTCGCCGTTTCGCACTTCGTCCACGTGCGGCAGCGGCACGGCCAGCGACAGCAGCGTGAACGCCGCCAACACACCGGTCATTCGTAGCACTCGGTTTCTCATCCGTGTCTCTATTCGCTTTTCGTTCTTCGTTTTTCGTTTTTCGTTACAGCGCCGCTTCCATCGCCTTCGCCAGTGTCTCGAGCGTTTCGCGCGGTTCGTTGCCGAGAAGCACGTAGGTGATGTTCCCTTTCGACCACATCACCGCGTCATGTCCGAAGACGTCGGTCGACGCGCGCTCTCGACTCGCATCTGGAATGACATACAGCGACACGGGACGGCCATGCAGGCGATACATCGCGTGCGCCGCAATTCCCTCGCCGCAGAAGCAGCGGCGCATGCCGACGAGCTGAAGTCCGGCGATGGCCGCGCGCGGCAGATGAATCTCGCCGCCGTAATCGCGCGCGTACTGTTCCTCGCTCGCGCGCACATCGACCGGCGCATCGGCATCGTGCACGGCAAAACATTTCACATGATCAAGGGTGAGCTGCGCCGCGAGGACGGCGGGCGACAGACCGGTAAGGCTGTACAGCAAAACGCCGCCCACGACGAACACGAGGGCGGCGGCCATGGAGAGCGATGCGATGGTGGACCGGATGGTCCCGAAGGGCCCCATCCCGGCACGCGCGGCGGCGCGACAGCGCGTCCGAAGCGCTTCCGGCGCACACGGTCGGCAGAGCTTCTCGCGAACCGTCTCGCGCACGGCGGACTGCAGCGCGGTCTGGTGCCGGCACTTCGGGCACGCGCGCAGGTGGGCGTCGACCATGGCACGCTGGTCGGCGGTTGCCTCGCCGTCGATGTACGGCGCAAAGAGCGGATCGATTTCCCGGCAACTAGGCATTGGTGCTGCCTTTAGGACGACACTTTGCGCTGGGCCGGTTCAACATTCTTCCCCACCATTTTGTCATAGAGCAGACGACGGCCCCGCGAGATGCGGGACATGACCGTGCCGACCGGAATTCCGAGCATTTCGGCGATCTCGGCATAGGGAAATTCCTCGACGTCCCGCAGCCAGACCGCCTCCCGGAACGCCTCTGGGAGCGCATCCAGCGCGGCCTGCAGGTCGGGCCCCAGGGCTCCGCGCAACAGGTGCTCCTCAGGCGAGTCGCCCGGATCCGCAGGCGCCGCCAGGTCGACGCGGTCGCTGTCGATTTCGACGGGATCGCGGCCAATATCGCGCCGGCGGTTACGGAAGGTGTTGTGGAGGATCGTAAAGAGCCACGCCTTGAGATTGGTGCCCGCCTTGAACTGCCGGCGCGCCCGGAACGCCTTTACATATGTGTCCTGCACGAGGTCCTGCGCGTCGGCCTCGTTGCGCGTCAGACGCAGGGCGGTGCCGTACAGGCTGTCGAGATGGCTGAGCGCGTCGGTTTCGAAAGCGGAAGGCATGAAACAGTCGGACCTTGGCTCAGTATAGGCTTGCCGCGGCGAAGCGATTGGCAACGCCTGCACGAAGGCGGGCGACCTCCATACAGGTCAACGTTCTGTGTCCAGATCAGGCCGAAAAGCGTAAATCAGCGGCAATGCGTTTCCATATTGCCAGCGATTTCGAGCCGCCTCCGTGGTATGCCTCTTGCTCCCTCGCCGTCGTTGCGATAGCTGTCCGATCACAGTAAGATCGCGAGAACTCACTCGTGGCCGACCCATTAATTTTACGAGGTGTCCGTATGCGCATGCGCGTCCCGCAATGTGCTTTCATCTGCCTATTCGCCGCGGGCTTCGTCCTGGCCACCGCAGGTGAGTCGAACGCGCAACGGCTGACTCCGGGGATGCTCTGTTCGTGGTCCCAGCTCCACGCATCAGGCGGCTCCGTGAATGCGCAATCGCAGTTCGCGCCGTACTACGGCAAGAACCAGATCCATTACGACCAGTTCGACTGGCACATCTACAAGACCGACCACTTCGAGATCTATTACTACCCGGAAAACGAAAGGCACCTCGAGCGGGTCGCCAGCTACGCCGAGAGCGCCTATCAGCAGGTCAGCTCGGACCTGCGGCACGATCTCAACCAGCGCGTTCCGCTCATCATCTTCAAGACGCACAGCGAGTTCGAGCAGCAGAACATCGCGCCCGGTGCTGCCCAGGAAGGGGTGCTCGCGTTCGCCGAAGGCGAGCGCAACCGCATGGTGCTGCCGATCGATCTGCCGACGGATCTGCTCTACGGGCTCATCGTCCATGAGCTGACGCACGTCTTCCAGTACGACTTCATTCCCATGTCGTTGCTCCGCCGCAACATTCCTCTTGTGGGTGCACGAGGGAGGCGCGGAATACGAGCGCGGTATCTGGGATCCGCTCGACCTGATGACGGTGCGCGACGCCGCGGTCGCCGACATCATCCCGCGCATGAGCGAGATGGAAGGCTACGGCAACTTCGGCAGCCCGCGTCTGGTCTACAACCTCGGCCATGCGCTGTACGAATTCATCGAAGCGCGCTGGGGCAAGGACGGTGTGCGGCAGTTCCTCTTCTCGCTCCGCAAGAGCGCCATCGGCGGCGGGTCGAGCCCGTACGAAGAAGCATTCCAGATGCCGGCGCGCGAGTTCGATCAGCAGTTCGAGAAATATCTGAAAGACCGCTTCAAGGCGTTCCGCGACAAGGAGCGGCCGGCCGACTACGGTCAGGATCTGTCCCCCGATCCCGAGAAGACGCATTACACGAGCTCGATCTCGATCGAGCCGTCTCCGTCTGGCGACCTCATCGCCGTCATGACCGGCAACCGACGCGACCAGGAGCTCGACGTCATCCTCATCTCGTCGAAAGACGGGTCCGTCGTCCGGAACCTCACGTCCGGCTTCGACATGGATCGTGGCTTCGAGTACATCGCGCAGCCGAGCCTCAGCAATATGGTGCCGTGGATGTCATGGTCACCAGTGGGCGACCGCATCGCCTATTTCGTGCGCAACGAGAAGAGCAAGACGCTGATCATCCAGAATGTGCTCACGGGCAAGATCGAGCGGCGGTTCCCGCTGCCGACCGTCGACAACCCGGAGTCGCCGAACATGTCGCCTGACGGCCGCACAGTGCTCTTCAGTGGGCTGCGCAGCGCGACGGGTGATATCTTCCGCCTCGATATCAATACCGGCGACATCACGAACCTGACGAACGACGATTTCGCCGATTACGCGCCCGTCTACTCGTCCGACGGCAGCTTCATCGTCTACATGGCACGGATCAGCGGATCGCAGAAGCTGTTCCGCCTTGACGCCGACGGGAAAAAGACGCAGCTCACCTTCGGCACGCAAGACGAGGCCTCGGCGAAGTTCCTGAACGCCGACACGATCATCTTCTCCTCGACCGCCACCGATCCGGCGACGCCGCTGACGCCAGAGGTGGCGCGCAACGGCAACATCTTCAACCTGTGGTCGCTCAGCTTGAAGAACGGCGAGCTGAAGCAGTACACCGACGCGCTCGGCGGGGTGCTCTCGCCCGTAGTGCTGTCCAAGGACGGCGCGGTACCGAAGCTGGCGTTCGTCGATTACTACAAGGGCAGCTACACGCTGCACAGCTTCGATCTCAAGGAGCCGCTGCATACGGCTGCCTCGTCCGACTTCGGCTCGCCCGGGCCGATCACCGACTTCCAGGCGCCGCTGCAGCACACGCTCATCGCCGAGAACAAGTCGAAGAAGGGTCGGTTCGACAAGATGTTCCTCGACGGCCGGCCGCCGGTCAATATCGGGGTGACGAGCAGCGGCGATGTGTTCGGCGGAACGATGGTGTCGTTCACCGACGTGCTCGGCGACCAGCAGTTCAGCATGTTTGCATCGTCCGTGCAGCAGTACAAGACGCTGTCGTTCTCGTACCTCAACCTCTCGCGGCGGCTCCAGTGGGCGGTGCAGGGCTACTCGCAGACACAGTTCTTCTACGGGCAGCTGTCGCAGTATTTCTACGATCCGGCGATCGCGCCGTTTATCAGCCGGGATGACGCGCTCGCGACGCAGACGGCTCGCGGCGGGTCAATCTTCGGCATCTATCCGTTGAGCACCTATCGACGCTTCGAGCTCTCGGGTGGCCTGGTGCATTTCACCGAGGAGTTCGCCGATCCAGCCCTGCAGGCCGCGTCCGAGGGCTATCAGCTGGAGGCGTACGGCACGCAGCTACTTCAATAGCGGCTTGCTGGTGCCCCTCGGTGTCTCCTTCATCCAGGAGACGACGGTGTTTCGCGAGTACGGGCCGTTGTCGGGCAGCACGATTCGGCTCTCGTTCGAAGTTGCCCCGAAAATCGGGAATTCGCTGTCACGCAACACCCTGGACGGCGACGCGCGCTACTACATGCGGATTGGCGCGAACGGCGTGTTTGCCCTGCGGGCCTACGGCTTCAAGAGCTGGGGATCGGCACCGAATTACACGTTCTTCGGCGGCAACTCCGAAATGCGCGGGTACGAGTACCGCGAGTTCCTGGGCCACAAGGGCTTCTACACCAACGCCGAGCTCCGGTTCCCGCTCGTCGACGCCATGGCGACGCCGATCGGCATTCTCGGCGGCATCCGTGGCGTCTTCTTCGCCAACCTCGGCGGCGCGGGCCTCGAAGGAATCAATTTCAAGGTCTGGGACAACAACACGTTCGTCACCGACCCCATCCGCAACGACAACGGCGTCATTATCCGCCCCGGACAGCGCATAGAAGGCTTCCGCCTCCATGATGCGAGAGCGTCCTACGGCATCGGCCTCGAGACATTCGCGCTCGGGTTCCCGGTACACTTCGACTGGTCGTACCGCACCTTGTTCAACAAGGAGTGGGAAAACTACAAGTACGGGAGTAGCGAGTTATTCCGTAGGCCGGAGTTCAGCATCTGGATCGGCTACGACTTCTAGAGAATCGCGAAACTAGAATCTGAAATCTAGAATCTGGGAACTGACGCTGGTCTTTCAGGCGTCAGAACCCAGATTCTAGTTTTTGGATTTGAGATTTCACGTCCTGGCGCCGGCCGCAACAGCCTCCTCCGCGCCAATCTGATCGCGTCCAGCCATCGCGACGTAGGCGTGCCCTATGCGCTCGAGGCGCTTGCAGGCGCCGTGCGCTGCTGCTATTTCGGCCTATGGCACGGGCAGCACGATGCGTGGTTCGATGCGATACGAGGCAGCGCGGCGTTCGCGCGACTCGTGGAGGAATCCCGCAAGGGTCACGATGTCGCGCTCGCGGCCTTTCAGGAAGGCAACGGCGACGCAATACTGAGATCTATAGATCCTGTAGATCTTTAGATCTATAGTTAGTGGCGATGCCCGACTGTCCCCGCATCGTCTCCCTGCTCTCCGATTACATCGACGGCCGGCTGCCGGCCGATGTCCGGAGCGACCTCGAGCAGCATCTCAGCGGATGTTCCGAGTGCACGAATTTCGTCGGATCGTTTCGATCGACGGTCGCGTTGCTGCAGTCGCTGAGCGAAGACGAACTGCCAGAGGAGCTGCGGCTGCGATTGAAAGCATTCCTCGACGACCGCGCCACGAGCTGAGTATCTTGTCACCGATGCCGCTCGCGTCGAAACCACCGTCTGCGTCCGCCACCGAGATGGTGCAGGTCGTCCTGCCGAACGATGCAAACCCGATGGGTTTCATGCTTGGCGGCGCGGTGATGCACCTCATCGACATCGCCGCTGCGATCGCCGCGTTCCGCCACGCGCACGAACTCGTCGTGACGGCCGCGGTGGACGGCCTCGAGTTCCTCAATCCCATCAAGGTTGGCGACTTCATCGTGCTGAAGGCACGCGTGACGGCCGTGTTCAGGACGTCTCTGGAAGTTGAAGTGACGGTGTTTGCCGAGCAGGCGCTCACGGGCCAGCGTCAAATTACGAGCCGCGCGTATCTCACATTCGTGACGCTGGAAAAGGAGGGCACGCGCGCGGAAATCGCACCGCTTGACATCCAGACCGACGAGGAGAGGCAGTTAGCAGGAAGCCGCACGAGACCCGCCGCGCCGAGCACCTCGCGCGCCGTCAAAGAATTTGAACAGAAGATCAGAAGAGTTTTCTTCTAGATCTCCTGATCTTCTGTTCGTCTTAGTCCGCCAGTTTTTTTGGTTGCGTGCGCGGCTGCAGCTGCACGACGCTCTTGTCGAGATTGATCGCGACCCGGTAGCGGCTCAGGAACTTGTACCCGACGATCCCACCCAGCCTGAAGCCGAGCAGCACGCTCGGCGCGCGCAAATTCAGCACGACAACCGACAGATTCTTGTACTCGATCTTGTTCGTGAAGTTCAGGTTGACGCCGGGCATGAGGAAGGCGTCGCGATCCCATCCCGACGCGCCGTACACCTTGAGCGGAATATTCCTCATCTCACCGCGCTCGAGGCCGCTTGCGGTGTCGGTGCTGATCGAAATGACCTGGCCCCCGGTATCGAGAATGAAGCTGGCCTCTCCACCCTGCACATGGCCCGGCACCATCGCGAGCCGATGCATGCGCAATGGCAGTTCGACGTCCGCCGTCTCATCCGGCAGCTCTGCACCCATGATCAGCTGCTGGCGGTCGTAGTCGATGATGACCGACATGCCCAGTGCCAGCGGCGAGAAGCTTTCCATCTCGCGGGTAGGAAGCCCCTGCAGCGGCGGGTTTTTGATAATCGAGGGCACGTTCTGCACCTTGAGCGAACCGCCAATCTCCAGCTCGTCGAGCCGCGTCAGCTCGAGCTCGCGCACGCCGAGATCGCCGACGCCCGCGCTCAGGATGTTGACGATGGGACGGATGCCCATGCGCGCGGCCGTCTCCCGCGAGATAACCGTCTGCTCGGAACCGGTATCGAGCACGAAGTCCATCTGCGGGCCTTTATTGACCCGCGCCTTGACGATGATTTTTTCGTTGAGCACGCGGAACGGAATGGTGTGGAGCTTGGTGGCCGACCCCTCGACAAGGTTGATGGGCGCCCGCGCGCCGAACGCGCGCAGGAAGCGCACTTCCGCGCGCGCCCACGCGGCTTTCGCGCTGCGGTCCTTGTTCGGCAGCAGGTTGATGTAACTCGAGTATGCGTTCGCCGCTTCCTCGTAGCGCTTCATCTGTTCGTAGATCGACCCGACGGTGTGGTGGAACTCGGCTTCGCGCGGATCCTTGTTGAGCGCGGCTTGCGCCGTAGTGAGCGCGTCGTTCAGCTTGTTGCGCGCGGCAAGGCTCCGGGCGAAACCGTGCAGCGCCCGCGGGTTGTCGCGCTGAATGGCGAGGGAGTCCTGGAATTTCTTCTCGGCGTCTTCGAACAGTCCCACAGCCCACAGAGCGTCCGCGTAATTTGCGAGCGACTCGGCGTTCCTCGGAGAACTTCGCGCCAGGAGCTGGCCATCAGCATAGGCGTGGGAGAAATCGCCCAGGCGCAGCGCGGTTTTTACGCTGCCCGTCAGCGCCTCGCGTTTGATGCGCGGGTCGTCGTGCCCTTTGACCTGCTCGAACGCGCTGAACGCATCGAGGTAGCGGCCGTCCGAAAACAGCAGCTTGGCAAGCTGAAGTTGGACGTACGCGGCTTCCGGAGAGATCGCTGACGCTATCGGCGAGAGCGCGACGACCGCTGCAACCGCCACGGCGAAAGGAACCAGCCTGAGGACTGAGTTCATAGCCCCTCTTGGGTAACTAATTGATTTGTCTGGATTGTAGGAGGGGTGGGGGTCAGGTGCAATGGAAAAGGGGTAAGCGGTGAAGGGTAAGGGGTAATTCCCCCTCGCCCCTCGCCCTTTACCCCTAGCGCGTGTACTGCTCTATGGGTACCCCGTCGTACATTTCGTCGATCCGCAGAATCTGCGTCTCGCGGCTGTAGGTACCTAATTCGTAATCCTCGCTCATGATGAGCGCCTTAATCGGTTTGGTCGGGCAGACTTCGGAACACAGGCCGCAGAAGCTGCACCGCGACAGGTTGAAATCGAAGTAATCCAGAACCTTGATTTTCAGTCCCGGCTCTCGATGTCCGCCGAGCGCGATGAGATCGTCCGGGCACGCCTTGGCGCACTGATCGCAAACGATACACGTCTGGGCGCCCGATTCGGGCTCAACCTGGAGCCGAAGCACGCCTCGGAACCGCGGCGCGACCGGGCGCCGTTCGGCCGGGTACTGGAACGTGAAGGCGGGCTGCGGTGTGTACTTCAGCGTGAGCCAGAGCCCCTTCAGCAGGTCGACGAGAAAGATGGTTCGAAAAAGTTTTCGCATGCGCTTAGCCGACCAGAGTGGGTTCCGAGTCCCCGGACATGATGACGCGCTCTTTGCGGAGCACTGTGTTCTCTTTGCGAATCTTGTCCTGCAGCCGCATCAGCCCGTAGAGCAGCGCCTCGGGACGGGGCGGGCATCCGGACACGTACACGTCGACCGGCACAATCTTGTCGACCCCCTGCAGCACGCTGTACGTCGGAAACGGTCCGCCGGCGTTGGAACAACTGCCCATGGAAATGACCCATTTGGGCTCCGGCATCTGGTCGTAGAGGCGCCGAAGCACCGGCGCCATTTTCTTCGTCACCGTGCCCGCGACGATCAGCAGATCCGATTGGCGAGGCGAGGCGCGGAACACTTCTGCCCCGAAACGCGAAATGTCGAACCGCGAAGCCGAGGCGGCCATCATCTCAATCGCGCAGCACGCGAGACCGAAGCCCATGGGCCACAGCGAGTTCTCGCGCGCCCACGTGAGGATGCGGTCGACGTTGGTCGTGATGAAATTGTCTTCGAACTTGTGGTCGATGAGACCCATCGGTTCTCCGCGTAAGTTGTATCGTCTTGAGCGAGCGGGCCAGGGAACATCTATATTCTATCGTTGATAGTACGTGGCGTTCAAATGAATGAAATTCGCCCATTTATGGGGAGTTTCGTCCAACGAGTAGATCGCCTCGACCGGGCAGGCCGGGACGCAGGCGCCGCAGTCGATACACTCGTCAGGATGGATGTAGAGCATCTCGGCGGTTTCGAACGCCGGCTCGTCTTTGCGCGGATGGATGCAGTCCACCGGGCACACGTCGACGCATGCGGTGTCTTTCGTGCCAATACAGGGTTCTGTGATGATGTAAGCCAAGTACGTAGACCGTGAAGATTATACTCTGGGGATACCCATGAATCAGGCTTGGCGTGGCCAAAGCGCGGAGCGCGACGGCGGCATCATTCTGTCCTTTGCGCGGCAACAGCGGCGCGCGCGCAGGACCTGCCGTCCGGGCCGGTGTCGCTCGCCAACGGGATGGTCGTCATCGGGACCGACCTCTCGATTTCGCTGACGCCGCAGGACGACACCGACGGCGCGTGGTTCAACTACACCGACTACGAGCACAACGCGCTGCGCCTCTTTCGGCGTCGCCGTCAACGCTGACGTACGGCTCACCGATCGCGTCTCGGTCCTCACGGAGATTCGCAGCGAGAACGTCGATACCGTTACACCCGTACGCACTGTACGTGCGCGTCCGCCCATGGCGCGATCGACCGATCGACATTCAGGCCGGACGCATCCCGCCGACCTTCGGCGCGTTCGCGCGGCGAGATTACGGCGCCGGCAACCCGCTGATCGGCTATCCGCTCGCCTACCAGTACCTGACCGCGGCCCGCCCTGACGCGCTCCCGGCATCGACGGATGACGTGCTGCGCATGCGCGCGCGCGGGTGGCGGCCGAGCTACCCCATCGGATCGCTCGACATCGCGCCAGGCATGCCGCTCATCACGGCGTTTCGGTGGGATACCGGCGTGCAGGTTCGTGTCGGCCCCGAGTCGATCAATGCGAGCGCTGCGGTGACCAATGGCACCACGTCCGATCCGCGAACGCGCGACAACAATGGCGGAAAGCAGATCGCCGGCCGGCTTCACTGGCGGCCGAGTGCCGCCTTCGCGATCGGCGGCTCGGCGGCGACGGGTGCGTATGTCGCCGATGCGGCGCTTGCGAACGCGACGGTGATTGGCGGAACGGCCCGCTCGAAGCAGCACGCGTTTGGCCTCGACGCGGAGTACTCGCGCGATCACTGGATAGTGCGCGGCGAATTCATCTGGAACCGGTGGCAGGTGCCGACGCTCTCAGCGGACGCTCGACGCGACGAGCGCGTTCGTCGAAGGGCGCTACAAGATCTCGCCTGGCTTATTCGTGGCGAGCCGCATCGATCACCTCGGCTTCAGCGAGCTCGCGTCATCGTCCTTCGGAACGCGCACGTGGGACGCGCCCATCACGCGTCTCGAGACCGGCGTCGGCTATCTACATCCGCCGCAACCTGCTCGCGAAGGGCACCTATCAGCACAATTGGCGCGACGGCGGATCTGTCAGGAGCCGCGGGCTGTTCGCGGCGCAGCTGCATTTCTGGTTGTGAACGTGACGCGGTCTGCCCTGTGCCCTCTGCTTTCTGCTCTGTCAGTGGCGCTCTTCATCTGCGAAGCCTCTGCGCAGGCGCCGATCGGCATTATCCGCGGCCGCGTCGACGTGAGACGCCCCCCGCGCACAGTGGAGCGCCGTCCGAACGTCAACGACCTCGGCATGCACGCCCGCCACGACGCGCCCGACCTGCGGCGGTCGGTCGTCTATCTCGAGTCGGCGCCGGCGCTCGCGTTTCCCGATCCGGAGCCGCAGCGCGCGACGATGGATCAGCGGAACGAAACGTTCGTTCCACACGTGCTCGCGATTACGGTCGGCACCATCGTCGACTTTCCCGAACAGCGACCAGATCTATCACAACGTGTTTTCGCTGCGCGCCCCGCGGTTCGATCTCGGCCGGTACGCCGCGGGCCGCTCGAAATCCGTCCGCTTCGATCGCCCCGGCATCGTCCGCGTGTTCTGCGAAATCCACTCGCACATGAGCGCGTTCATCCTCGTCTTCAATCACCGGTATTTCGCAGTCACGTCGGCCGACGGCCGTTACCAGATAAGCCGCGTCCCTCCCGGCCGCTATACGCTGGTCGCATGGAACGAAGGGGCGATCCGCGAATCGCGGGCGATCGTCATCCCGGAAGATGGCGGCGCCGTCGAAGCGGATTTCGCCTTGCGATAGACGCGTGACCATCCTCGGATCGCTCACCAACCGGATTTTCCTCGCAAGCGCCGCGCTGGCGGTCGTGTCGATCGGCGCGGCCGTGTATTTCGTCAGCCTCACGACGACGCGCGAAGCCGAAGCAGAGCTGCAGCGCGGGCTGATCGAAGCCGGCACCCTCGTCGACGAGCAGTGCGCCACGCTCGTGCGAACGCTGACCGTGATGGCGCGCCTCGTTGCAGACGATCCCCGGCTGAAAGCGGCCGTCGATACCGGCGACCCGCCGACGGTTCAACCGTTCGCGAAGAGCTATCAGGAGCAGCTCGAACGCGGCGCTGATGGTGCTGACCGACAGAAACGGGCGTGTCCTGGCCGAGGCCGGCGATCTCGATATTTCCGAAGGCGACGATGGGCACGCTGCCGGAAATACAGCATGCGCTGGCGGGCCGCGAGGCGGGCGGGTTCTGGCCGCACGCCGACGGCGTGCTGCAGGTGATGGCCGTGCCCATCACCATCTACCAGGACCGCCCGGACATCATGGGGGCGCTCATCGTCGGCTTCCGCCTCGACAACACCCTCGCGGCGCAATTCAAGCGGGCGACCGAGAGCGACATCGCGTTCGCCGTCGACGGGCACATCAGGGCATCCACGCTGCCGGCCGGCGATCGCGCGCAGCTCGCGTCGCTCCTGAAGACCGACAGTGTGCAGACGGTCTCTCTCGCGAACGGCGAATACGTCGCATTGAAGCGGCCGCTGACGCCGGCCGCGGCCGCCGACAGCGGTAAACCCGCGCCAAGCGTGCTGCTGCTCCGCTCGCGCACCGAGCGGCTGCGATTTCTCGACGCCATCCATACCGGCCTCGGGGTCGTCGCGATGATCGCCGTGCTGGCGGCGACCATTCTCAGCTACGCTGTTGCGCGGACGATTACAAGGCCGCTTGCGACGATTACAGACGTGATGCGCGAGATGTCGGCGACCGGAGACCTGACGCGCAAGATTGCGCTGAGCCGCGCGGCGAGCTGGGAAGACGAGGATGCCAAGCTGCTCGCCGCGACGTTCAATACGCTGACCGACTCGATCGCCCGCTTCCAGCGCGAGGCCGCGCAGCGCGAGCGGTTGTCGGCGCTGGGGCGACTATCGACCGTCATCGCGCACGAGATTCGGAATCCGCTGATGATCATCAAGGCATCGCTGCGCACGCTCGCCAACGAGCGTGTGAGCCGCGACGAGACCAGGCAGGCGCTGACGGACGTCGACGAAGAGGTCGCGCGGCTCAACCGGGTGGTCAACGACGTGCTCGATTTCGCCCGGCCAATCCGGTTCGACTACGCGCCGGCCGATGTCAATGCCTTGTGCGCTGATGCCGAACAGGCGACGCGGGCCGGCCAGCAGGACATGCATGTGACGATCACACGGATCCGGCGCTCGAGACCGTCGTGACCGACGCCGAGCGCCTGCGCATCGCGCTCGTGAACATTCTGGCAAACGCACGCCAGGCCGTCGCCGCGCGATCGTCCGCGATCGCGCACGACCCGACATCGAGATCGCAACGCATCGCGCGCCCGATTCCTTCCGCATCACCATTCGCGATCGCGGCGTCGGCGTGAAGCCCGAAGATCTGGCCGCGCGTATTCGATCCGTACTTCACGACCAAGCGCACCGGATCTGGGCTCGGCCTGGCGATTGCAAAGAACATCATCGAGGGCATGGGGGGCTCGCTCTCGCTCGACAGCAGGTCCGGCGACGGCACCGACATCCACATCGATCTGCCATTGCAACCCCAGGCCTCTGCCACCGTTCGCAAGACTTCCGTGAACTCCAGCGAGACCGCGCCGAAGAGTGGCAAAGGCGGCGCAGTGTGAGCCCGCGAGGCGGCACGCTCCTACTGGTCGACGACGAGCAGAAGATCCGGCGCATGCTGGGTCAGGCGTTACGCGCCGAGGGGCACGACGTGCTCGAGGCCGGCAGCGTTCGTGAGGCGCAGCGCGCCCTGGCCGAGCGGAGCGTCGACGTGCTGATCGTGGACAACCTGATGCCGGATGCGACAGGCCTTGATTTCATCAGGGATCTCGTCGCCGCAACGCCCGAAACCGAGCGCCCGCAGATTCTGATGATGACGGCGCACGCGACAGTCGAGAGCGCTATCGAAGCGATGAAACTGGGGGCGCTCGACTACCTGCAGAAACCGTTCGAAGTCGACGAACTGCTCGTCGTCGTCAGGAGAGCGCTGGAGCATCAGCGTCTGCGCTCTCACCAGCGATACCTGCTGAACGAGCGCGACGAAGAGTTCAACCATTACGGCATCGTCGGGCGCAGCCGGGCGATGGAAGACGTGATTCGCAAGGCGGAGCTCGTCGCCGAAACCAAGAGCACGGTGTTGATTACCGGCGAGACCGGCACCGGCAAAGAGCTCGTCGCGCGCGCCATTCACGCCCGAAGCGCGCAGCGCGACATGCCGCTCATCAAGGTGAACTGCGCGGCGATTCCCGAAACGCTCCTCGAGTCGGAGCTCTTCGGTCACGTGCGGGGCGCATTTACCGGCGCAGCGACGAGCAAGAAAGGCAAATTCGCGCTGGCCGACGGCGGCACCATTCTCCTCGACGAGATCGGGACGATGAGCCCGGTGCTGCAATCCAAGCTGCTGCGAGTGCTGCAGGAGCGCGAGTTCGAGCCTCTGGGATCCGAGCGAAGCCAGCAGGTGGACGTGCGCGTCATCGCCGCCACGAACCGCGATCTGCGGCAGATGGTCCAGGACGGCACGTTCCAGGAGGATTTGTTCTACCGGCTCAACGTGATTCCCATCGAGATGCCGCCCCTGAGGAACCGGCCGGAAGACATCCGCGTCCTCGCCGAGCACTTCGTGCGCAAACACCAGCAGCGCACCGGCAAGCGTATCGAGCGCATCGAAGAAGGGCGTGTACGACAAGCTTGCGGCGTACGAGTGGCCGGGGAACGTCCGCGAGCTCGAGAACACCATCGAGCGCGCGGTCGTGCTGTCGACCAACGGCGGCATCTCGGTCGGCCTCGATTTCCGTGCTGGGTGTGACGTCCGGCCAGTCGAGCACACTGCCGTCGCTGAAGCTGCGCACGAACATCGAGTGGATCGAGCAGGAGACGATCCGCCGCGCGCTCGACAGCGCCGGCGGCGTCAAGAAAGACGCGGCCGATTCAATGGGCATCAGCCAGCGCGCGCTCAGCTATTACCTCGCCAAATACAAATTCCAGTAACGTGGCGCGTAAGGGATTACGCGAGGCGTAAGGCTGCCCGATCGCGGCCGCTGTTTTTTCGCACAAGTGGCGGAGATCCCCGCGGCATCGGCTTTGCCTTCGCCACGAGCATGAAGCTGCTGCTTGCCTCGATCGCGCTCTCCGCGCTCGTGCTATGGGCGCTCCGCTGAGCGCCACGGGTGGGTAAGCGCTTCGCGTGGTGGCGGCCGCGGTTGCCGCTGCTCTGCCCGCAATGGCCCGGGCACAGCAGCAGGCGTTCGCGCCGCCACCACGCTCATGACATCGAACCCGCTCGGTTCGACTAATTCGCTCTCACAAGCTGTCCGCGAATGGCGCCGCCGGTGTTTATGCTCGTGTGAACGTTGAAGTAGTTGCCGGCCGGGTTGTTGAAGATACCCTGGGCGACGGCCGCAGCTGATACGGTTCGCGGACGTGCTGGGCAGGTCGGTCTTGGTGAGCGAACCCTGGCCGCTCGGGACGGCAACGTCGCTGGCCGTCAAGGGCAATCCAACCACGACCCCCGTGTTCGTCCCGGCGGGAGCGTTGTGAATGTGCGCGCCGGTCAGCGTCGTGTTCGCCGGAAACCCCGTGAAGTTGACGACGAAGTCATACGTCGCGCCGGTAATGATATTGGCGGAGTCGCGTGTGACCGTCATGGTCAGCTGCATCGTCCCGCTGGCCGTCGCGTCGGCGTTGGTAATGGCCGGTACCTCGTTCGACGGCAGCAGAATTGCCGTAAACTTCGCGACGTTTGGGTCGGAAGGGCCGGTCGGCGAATCGTCGCAGGATATCCCGAACGCGAGAACCAGAGCGAGCATCGCAACACGTTTCATGTGGTCTCCTCCAAGTAAGGATGGAGTTTAGTGCAATGGCTGGACCAGTGAAAATCATATGGATCATTGAGGAGTTTGAGCTTTGAGCTTACCGTTTACGTAAAGGCTTACGTGGGCGGAAGCGTCCAATGGTCCAAGGTCCAGAAGTCGAAAGTCCAAGTCTGGATCACCAACGGTCGCGAAAGTCCGAGTTCCGAAGATAGTCGACGAATGCCGTCAGCATGTTGCAGAGGTCTCGGTAGAGAGCCGAAACGCCGCTTTCGTCATCCGCTGAAATGTGCTCCTTCTCCAACGCACTCGCCAGATGGCCGCGCGTCTCCAGTGCCGAACCGCGCGCGATTCCCAAGTAGTGAGCAAAGTGCTTATCCGTGAGCTGACCGTACCCTTCAGCGATATGGCCGCGGTATGTTGCCTGACGACTCCGACAACTGGTCGTGCAGTTTGAAATCTTTGCGAGCTTGTACCTTCTTCAGCAGCCATGCGGAGGGCACGTCGGTTGCCATTCGGATTCTGACGACTTTGGACCGACGACGCTGGACGCTGGACTCTGGCTATGCTCCGAACCGGCTGAATTGACTTCAAAAATCGGATGGTATCATATTGAACCGTTTATGCCTGCTGCGAGGCTCCTCTGCTTGCTTCTGACGGCCGTGCTGGCCGCTGCCACGGCTGTGTCCGGCCGCGCGCAAGCGCCTCCGTCCCCTCCGCTCATGGTGTTTGCCGCATCCGACCTTGGCCCGCCGTTCGCGCAAATCGTTCCGCAGTTCGAGCGAACGACGCACCGACGTGACGCTCGTGCTCGGCTCGACGGGCATGCTCGCCCAGCAGATCCGAAACGGCGCGCCAGCCGACGTGTTCTTCGCGGCGAACGAGAGCTTCATCACGGAGCTCACAGCCGAAAACCTGACACTGCGCCAGACGACGACCCTGTATGCGCGCGGCCGCATCGCGACGGTCACGCTGAAGTCGGGTGGCATTCGCATCAACGACCTCGAGGATCTCGCTGACCCGCGCGTCAGGCGCATTGCGATCGCGAACCCGCAGCACGCGCCCTACGGGCTGGCGGCGAAGCAGGCGCTGGAGAAGCTGGGCCTCTGGACAACGTTGGAGCCCAAGCTCGTATTCGGCGAGAACGTGCAGCAGGCGGTGCAGTTTGTCCGCAGCGGATCGGCTGAGGCGGGCATCGTCGCGCGATCGGTCGCCGACACAGCCGACCTGCACTGGACGCTCGTTGACGACAAACTGCACGCGCCCCTGAGCCAGATGGCCGTCGTCCTGGCACGCACGAAACAGCCGGCTGCCTCGAGGTCGTTCATCGAATTCGTCAACGGCACGCAGGGCCGACTCGTGATGCGGCAGTTCGGCTTCCTGTTGCCAGGCGAATCCTTCTGATATGGATTTGTTTCCGGTCTGGCTCTCGCTTCGCGTCGCGCTGCTGGCGACATTGCTGACGGTGGTCGCAGGCGTACCCGTCGCGTGGCTGCTCGCGCGGCGTCGCTTTCCGGGGCGCGATCTGCTGAGCGCGGCGCTCCTCAGCCCTCTCGTTCTGCCCCCAACCGTGCTCGGCTACTACCTGCTGATGCTCATAGGCTCGCGCGGCCCGATCGGCCGCGTGCTCGCCGGATGGAACATCGAGCTCGCGTTCACGTGGCGAGCCGCGGTACTGGCTGCCGCCGTCGGATCGTTTCCGCTGCTCATCAAAACGGCGCAGTCGGGATTCGAATCCGTCGATCGCCGGCTCGAGCAGGCCGCCGAAACGCTCGGGCACTCGGAGCTGAGCATCTTCTGGACGATCTCAGTCCCGCTCGCATGGCGCGCGATTCTGGCGGGCACCGTGTTGGCGTTCTGCCGCGCGTTCGGCGACTTCGGCATCACGCTGATGGTGGCCGGCAACATTCCCGGCCGCACGCAAACGCTTCCGCTCGCCATCTACGACCATGTGCAGGCCAATCAGCTCGATCAGGCAAACACGCTGTCGCTCGTGAGCATCGGCATCGTCCTGTTCCTCATGCTCGCATTGGGGCGCGCGGCGCGGCTGCGTTACTGATGCTGAGCGTCACCGCACGCAAACAGTTCGGGGACTTCACGCTCGACGCGGTCGTGGACGAGCGACCAGCCGATCGTCGCGCTGGTGGGACCGTCGGGCTCAGGAAAAACGCTGACGCTGCAGTGCATCGCCGGGCTCATCGCGCCCGACTCGGGCCGCATCGTCTCTGCCGGGCGCACGCTGTTCGACAGCAGCGCGCGCATCAACCTTCGGCCGCAGCAGCGCGGCATCGGATACGTGTTCCAGGGATACGCGCTCTTCCCTCACATGACGGTCGCGCAGAACGTCGTCGTACGGGCTGCCCAAGACCGTGGACCGCTCCGAAGCGCGGAGCGCACCAGGGACATCATCGAGCGGCTCGGATTGCGCGCATTGATGTCGCGATATCCAGCCGATCTGTCGGGCGGCCAGCAGCAGCGCGTCGCACTCGCGCGCGCGCTTGCCACCGATCCCGATGTCCTGCTGCTCGACGAGCCGTTCTCGGCGCTCGACGCCCCGCTCCGGCGCGAGTTGTCGGGCGAGCTCAGCCAGACGCTGCGCGAGTGGGGCAAGCTCGCGGTCCTCGTGACGCACGATTTGCCAGAGGCTTATCAGATCGCCGACATGGTCGTGCTGTACGAGCACGGCAGCACGACCGGCGCGGTATCGAAGAACGACCTGCTCTGGAACCCTTCCTCCGAGCGCGTCGCGCGATTGATTGGCGCCAGAAACATCCTGCGCGCGACGATCGCAGATTCCAGCGGCGATTCGATCGTGCTCGATTGGCGCGGCGAGCGCCTCGAAGCGGCGCGGTCGCCGAGCCATCCGCTGCACGCGCGCGCCGGCGATCAGCTGGCCTTCTTCGTCCGGCCGGAGTACGTGCGGCTGATTCGCAAGAACCGGCCGGTCACCGACGGACTGCGACAGACGAATTTGTTTCGCGGCGACATTGTCGGCGAGCGTGACGAAGGGACGACCTGGGTGTTGTTCTTCCGGCTGGCGCGGCCCGGCGACCCCGAGCCAGGGCACCTTCGACCTCGAGATCGAAATTCCGAAGCTCGTCTACGAACGGCTCGGCATCTCAACCGATCGCCACTGGGACGTGTCGATTCATCCGGGATCCATCCAGGTTCTGCCTGGCCGCTAGCAACTCTAGATATCGAGGATCCGGAACGGCTGCTGCGGGGTGAGCCTGCGCATCAGCGGCAGCGCGACGTTGTATACGGGGACGTCAGTCGACGTGCGCCCTTCCAGCGCTCCGTTGTGCGCGTGGCCGTGCACGACGGCCGTCACGCTGTAGCGCCCCAGCGGCTCTTCGAGGCGGCTGCAGCCGAGGTACGGATAAATCTCGCGCGGCTCCCCTTCCACCGTTCCCTCGATCGGCGCGTAGTGCAGGATGACGATTTTCTTGTCGGTGCGCAGGCGCGCGAGCGCCGACTCCAGCTTCAGCGCCTCGTTCACCGCTTCGTGCACGAACTGCTTGATGATGGGCTCTCCCCAGGGCCCCAGCGCGCGCCGCCCGAATCCGCCGGCAAACCCTTTGACGCCCGCGAACCCGACGCCCTGCACCTCGCACGTGTCGCCGTCGAGCACGCACACACCGTGGTCGACGAGAATCTGATGAATCTCGCGCTCGGCGCCGGACTCGAAGTCGTGGTTCCCCAGAACGGCCACGACCGGGATTCGCACCGATGTCCGCGAGCTCCTTCACAAACGCCCGTGCCTCGTCGGCTGTTCCGTAGTCGGTGATGTCCCCGGCTATCACGAGCACATCGGCATCTGTCGTAATCTGCGACAGCAGGGGCTGCAGTGTGCCTGGAGACGATTTGCCGAAATGCAGATCGGCCGTGGCGAGCGATGCGCATGCACGCTCAGCAGCAACATGCGTGCCCTCATGGCATCCGCTCTTGCCTCTGATCGAGCGTGACGCCAGCCACCGTTCAGGCCCCCAGCCGGCACGCATCCGAGTTCTACAAGCGCGTCATCCAGATCTTTCAGGAAGCCAAGACATCGAGTTCCTTGTGGGCGGCGCGTACGCGTTCGTCCACTACACCGGCATCGGCCGTGACACCAAGGACCTCGATCTCTTCATCCGGCGCACCGACTGGGATGAGGTAACCAGCGTGCTCGCCAAAGAGGGGATCACGACCGAGCTCACGTTTCCGCACTGGCTCGGCAAGGCGTACGGCGGACGTCAGCGCGAGTTCTTCGTCGACGTTATTTTCTCTGGCGGCAACGGCGTGGCTGAGGTGGACGACGAGTGGTTCGCGAATGCGATGCGGGACGAGTCGCTCGGCTTTCCGGTGCGTTTGATGCCAATCGAGGAAATGATCTGGTCGAAGGCGTTTCTCATGGAGCGCGAGCGCTTCGACGGCGCCGACGTGCTGCACCTGGTTCGCGCACGCCAGAAGGAGATCGACTGGCCGCGCCTGCTGTCTCGCTTCGGCGAGCATTGGCGCGTGCTGCTGTCGCATCTCGTGCTCTTCCCGTATGTCTATCCGAACGACCCCGCTCCGCAGGACGTGATCGACGAGTTGCTCGATCGCGCGAAGAACGAGCCGAAAGCGGATGAGGGGATTCGCCTGTGCCGGGGACCGCTGCTCTCGCGCGCGCAGTATCTGGTCGATGTCGAGCGGTGGAACTACGCCGATGCGCGCGAGGTGCCGCTGGGCACGATGACGCCCGAAGAGATCGACGTCTGGACCAAAGCCATCGAAACGAAAGAATAAATCTAGAACCCTACTCGTAGGGAATGCGGGCGGAGCGTGGAAGCGCCGGATGCGTGTGGATGTCGTCCACTCCATCTGAAGGCTCGCCGCGAAGCCGCGACGTGTAGAAATAGTCGATGTCGCTCGCATCGACGTCGAACAGATTGAAGACGTCAAGGACAATGCTCGCACGGCCTGGCAGTCGCAGACCGGCCTGTGCGTTCACCAGGGTTGTCGCCGCCGAACGAATGCTGTCGTCTTCGACGAGCGAGCGCGCGCCGAAATGACGGAGGCGCACGCTGCCGAAGACGCGTCGGGCGCTGTCGAACGAGGCGCCCAGGGCGATGACCGACTCGACCGATCCCGGAATCCGGTTTCCTGCTGGATCGTCATCGGTGAATCGTCCTCGCGAGATCGCAACGTCGGCGTCGAGTGCGAGCCACGGACGCGGCCGCGCATATGTGGCCCATTCGACGCCAATGCGGCGGCTCGGCCGCGTGGCTTCGATCGTTCCGGCATCTCCGATGAACAGCAGCTCCGAGTCGATGCCGAGAGCCCACACGGCAACAGTCGTTTGCACGTTCGGAATCCGAACTGTGCGCACGCCGAACTCCGCGCCGTTCGCACGCACGAGCGGAGTCGTCGGATCGACGGTCTGTACGGTGCCGGGGTCGCGCGACGTCGTCGAGCCCCGGGCGTCGTTGCTGTGAAATCCGACGCCGGTGTTGACGTAGAACTCGGTTCCACTCCACGGACCGAGAACGACGGACGCTTTGGGACTGATCAGGCCGCTCGCCTTCGTTCCGGAGTTGAGGAGGTGGTCGCCTTCGACGTCGAAGTTGAAGATATCGCCCCGCAGGCCGACGGTCGTCCGCACGACCGGGCTCCACTGAAATTCGTTCTGCGCGAACATGCCGACCGAGCTCTGCCCCACCTTGTCGGCACGGGTCGTCGAAAGCCGCTGGCGCGCCATCGTGCGATAGAGCCCGACCGATCCGATTCGATCGAACCGCACCTGCGCGCCGAACATGTTTTCGGCCGGCCGATCTCCCCAGGTGTTCAGCCGCGTGTGCGTCACCCGGCCGCCGAGGACGTTGCGACGATCCTCCTGCTCGAACTGGTCACCGTTGTCCGGATCGGCGAGAAAGTACGTGAAGTTCGAGAAGAGATTCAGGGCGTAGTTCACGAAGTACGCGTTGGCTCTTGTCGACGTATTCTCCCCCGCCCATTGCGCATCGGCGGACAGGCTGTAACGATGCGTCTTGCCTCCGTTGGTGGAGTCGATGTGGCCGAATCGCGAAATAACGCCCTCAGCGATGGCGCGCTCCGGCACCTGGTCGGTCGCATTCCATTCGCCGCGGTAGAACATTCCCGTCACCGAGAACCCGGACGCCGCTCCGCCTTCGCTGTAACGCACGACGCCGTTCACTTTTCGGTAGTTATCGTCGAGCGTCCACGGCCCATCGTTCCGGTTCAGCTCGAGCGCCGCGAGCACGCGGCCTTTTCCGACTCGCGGCGATGCCGAGGCAAGCGCGCGCGCCCAGCCCTGACCGCCGCCGCTGACTTCGACGATCGGCCGATCGAGAAAATTCACGTAGTTCACGTTCACCGCACCCGCTGCGGAGAAATCCCCCTCCTCAGCGTAGTACGGACCCTTCTTGAACTGCACGCCGCTCACGAGCTCTGGAATGAGAAAGTTCGCGTCGGTGTAGCCATGACCATGGCCATGCGTCGGCATGTTCACCGGAATACCGGCAATCGTGGTCGCGAAGTCGGTCCCGTGGTCGAGATTGAATCCGCGCAGGTAGTACTGATTGGCTTTGCCTTCTCCACTGTGCTGGCTGATGATCAACCCAGGGACAGTCTCGAGCACCTCACCCGCCCGCATGATCGGGCGATCGAGAATCTGCTGCGCGGTAATGGCCCCTTCACTCGCCGCGCCGGCGATGCCGATGAGATTGCCGACCGGATCGGTGACATCCGCGAGGTTCGTGAACGTCTGCCGTCCGGTCACGGTGACATCAGCCGTCAACGTCAGCCGCAAGATGGTGTCGAGCGATACGGACTGACCTGCCTCCACACGAACGCCCCGCTTCGTCTGTTGCGCGAAGTTGATCAGAGTGAACGTGACGTTGTAGTTCCCGGGAGAGACAGCGTCGAAGGCAAATCCACCACTTTCGTCGGTTGCCGCGGTTCGTTGTGATCCGCCATCGAGGGCGCATCACGACGACGACGCCAGGCAACCGTCCGCCTGTCACATCGGTAACCCTGCCTGACACGCGCGCTGTATTGCCTTGCGCGAACGCGATGCTGCTGTCCAGCCAAAGGATGCCGGCGACGAGCGAAATCACGCCGGCCGCTGCAGACGTCGAGGCAAACGCCACAGGACGCCGCGCCAGCCTCGCGAGGGGAAGGCCAGCCAGTCCCGACAGCGCAGCCATGCCGATGGTCGAACCGATTCCGAAGAGAACAATGAACACAATCTGCGCCACAATCTGGTCGGAGGGCTCGTCGATAATACGAGCGATTCTCTCAAACAGATTGCCGCCGCCCGCGGCGCTACAGCTCTCATCAGAACCTCAGTCGCAAGGAGAGCTGCAGCGTTCTCGGATCGCCCACGGCCGTCACTTGTCCGAACGAAGCAACCGGACTTGACGGATATGCACCGGATCCGAAGGTCGTGTTGCGCGTAATCGCATTGCGCCGGTTGGTCAGGTTGAACCCTTCGACGCCCAACTCTGCGCTGAGGCGGTCCCTGACGTGAAACCATCGGCTCAATTTCGCACTCAGAGTGAAGAAGTCGCTGCCAATCCCGGCGTTGCGTTCGATGAACTCGCCATTGACGACCGGCCGGCCCGCCGTCCCCTGGATCGTGTTCACACCCGAAAGGATGTTGAACGGCAGCGACGAGTACGCCTGCAAAGCTCCGCCCAGCTCGAAACCGTAAGGTAGGTTCGCAGCACCGTTGACGACCAGGCGATGGCGCTGGTCGTCATCCGAACGGCCCCAGTCCTTCGAGAGGTCGGTGGGATCGATCGGCGACGCAAAGAAGGTCTCGCCGACGTTGTTCATCGACGTCGAGAGCGTGTATGAAATTCTGTAGTGGCCCCACGATGCGGGACGCTGCACGAACGAGAGGTGCAGGCCGTGATAATTCGACTCGGCTTCCGACGAGTACTGATTGTTGTTGGCGTAACTCGACTCGGGGCGGCAGCCGTTGTTGGTACCGGCCGCCGCGCACGTCGGCACGTTCTGGTTCACCTGAATGATGAGGTTGAGCCCGCGAACATACTGGTAGCCGACGCTGAACGCACCGTAATTGCCCACCTGCCGCTCAACCTCGACGCTGGCCTGCCTCGAATAGGCGTTCTGAATGTTCCTGTCCATCGTCGTCAGATTCGAGAGCGTCACCGAGGGCACCGCGGCAGCCAGAATCTGCGGAAACACCGGCGCTCCCGCCTGATTTGGCGAGAGGCTGACGCCAATCTGCCGAAGCTCGGTCACGTCCGTCGTGTTCCCTGCCGACAGGAGGGCGTTGCCCAACGCGCGTAGTGGAACTCGATCGAAGAACAAGCCCGCGCTGCCGCGAATCACGACCCGCCTCGAAGCAGCCGGTGACCACGCAAAGCCGAGCCTTGGCGACACGTTGTTTGTGTCCGTGCTTATCGTCTCCAGAAACTGCAGATCGTATCTGAGCCCGGCGTTGACTGTCAGTGAAGAGGTCGCTTTCCACTCGTCCTGCACGTACAGACCGAGGTTTGGATTGCGCTGCGAGACGACGGTGTCGCCGAACGTCTGTGTGAATCCGGACGCGTTGTATGTGCCGGCGAGAAAGCTCGCGAGAGAAGAGAACGCATATGTGCCGCGAACCGCGCGAGGAAACGTGATCGTATCGTCGTTGTAGATAAAGTCGACGCCCGCCCGCACGGCGTGCGCACCTGCCTGATGCGACAGGTTGTTGACCACCTGATACATCTTGTTGAGCCTGCCCTGCGGACTCCCGGACAGCGTGCCGAACGATGCGACGCCCGCGATGCTCACCGCCGGCCCAATGGGATCGCTCGGCAGTGCCTTGAGATCGCCGTAGGCGAACTGCACTCGCGTTTCGTTCACCGTTCTGGACGACAGCGTCATGGTGTTGCTGAACGCCACCGATTGATCGGTGTTATCGAGTCCCGACGACGCGGTTGGAGCATTGAGCGCGCCGGCGCCCCGTGAGTTGCGCGACAACACGTCGTAGAGGCTGTAGCGGATGGTGAACTGATCGCGGCTGTTCACCTGATGGTCAACCTTCGCCAGGAAGTGCGTGGTGTCGACGGGATTCGGATACACGCCTGTCGAGATCGGCGATCCAGGATATCCAACAGCCGCAAGCCGGGCGTTGATGACGTTGACGTCGGTCTCCGTAATGATGGCCAGGCCGGTCTGGTCGAGCGTTCGCTGCTCGACATTCGAGAAGTAGAACGTACGATTGCGCGCAATCGGTCCTCCGAGGCTCGCGCCGTATTGCATCTGGCTCATCTCGGGCTTCCGGCCGCCGCCATCGACGAGGAGCGCATTGGTGGCATTCAGGCTGTCGTCGCGAAAGTATCCGTAGAGGTCTCCGCGCGTCGTATTCGTCCCGCTCTTGGTCACGACGCTGATGTAGCCTCCCATCGCGCGACCGAGCTCGGCCTGTCCGCCGGATGTGACCACTTGAAATTGATCGACCGCGTCGACGCCGTAGGGAATGCCACTGAGCCCCGCGGCATCGTCATTCGCCGACAAGCCGTCGACGATGAAGTTGTTCGAGAAGTTGCGCTGGCTGCCGATGGAAATACCCTGGCCGGGAACCGCGGATGTTTCGGCGAAGAGCTGGGTGCTTCCAATGTTCGTTGGTGATACTCCTGGAATCAGCAGCGCCAGGTCCAGAAAATTGCGGCCATTCATGGGCAGCGCGTCGACCTCGGTTTGCGAAACCGTCCCGGCGATCTGGCTGCGCGCCGCCTCGAGGACGGTCGACTCTCCGACAACGTCGACGTTGGCCGCGACTCCGGCCAGGGCAAGCGTCACAGGAAGCTCGAATGCCGATCCCACGGCCACGGTCACGGCACGTGTGGCATCGGAAAATCCCGACATTCGGATCGCAATCTCGTACCGTCCGACTCTCAGGTAAGGAAAGCGGAAGCGACCGTCTTCGTCAGTGACGGTTTCGCGCGTCAAATTTGTATCTGTCTGCCGCGCACTGACATATGCGCCCGGCACGACCGCACCCAACGGATCGGTTACCCGACCACTGATGGTGCCGTAGTTGATCGTCTCCTGTGCCGCCAGCTGGTCTGCCGTTAGGCAAACACACATGATGGACAAGAGGACGGATCCCACGAATTTCATGGGTCATCCTCCGTGTTCGGTTGTGCCGACCTAAGGTCGGGACTACTGTACGAAATTGCATACGTACGAAATTGCAAACGGAGGCTAGGCGCGCGGAGGGGGCGAGAGGGGAACCCGCGCGAGAAGATGGGCGGAGGCGGCAACGCGCGGTGATGCGTCACCGGCTTCGAGCGGAACCGGCATGCCGGCAATTGTGGGGAGGACTCCAACGGCGCCGAAGAGCGCCATGAACCCTGCATCGGTCTGCGCGCACCCGATCGTCGGACAATCGCAATCGTGCGTGCCGTGCTTTTCCGCGTGCCGCGGACACGCCGGCACGCTTGCGTGTAACGGGCAGTTTTCCATCCCCGCGTGCTCGGATGCGGAGCTGGAGTGACACGAGAGCGCTGTCGACAGAACGGCTATCGCCACGACGTGCCACGTGAGAGCAATCGCGGCAACCAGGCGCGCGCGATTGCGTACGAGCTGCATGATTACCGTTAGTTTATTGCTGTTTCAGCCAGGCGTCCAGATGCTCCGACTGCGCGCGCGTGGCGCCGGGCGACACACTGAATTGCCAGCCGTGTCCCGGATCGGTGGCGAGCACGATGTCCATGGTGCGCGTTTCGTCGCGGCGGGTGATCGCAAGCGTCACCTTTGATCCAGGTGACAACCGCTCGAGCCGCTGTACCAATTGACCTGCCGCCAACGTCTCGCCGTTGATGGCCACGATCTCATCCAACAACGACAGGCCGGCAGCTGCAGCCGGCGAGCCCCGTCGAATTCCTGCGATGATGGTTTTTCCGTTCTCGGTCCGTGTCGCCACGCCAAGGTAGGCGCGCGGCGCAGATGCCGGCGGCGTCATGCGAAGACCGAACCACGCCAGCGCGTCCGTGTGGTCGAGCTCCGCCGTCGTTTCGAGCGCGAGGGCCATCCACGCGCGAATGTCGCGCGCGTGCGCAGTGCCGACGACCTCTGCGACAGACGCGCGAACATCCTCGCGCGAAAACCCCTTCTCACCCGAAAAGCGCGAGCGCATCAGGAGCATGACGTCGTCCAGCGACTTCGCGCCATCGGTCAGCCGCCTGATGTGTGCGTCGAGAAGAAACCCAATCACCGCGCCTTTCACGTAGTAGCTCATCGCAGTGTTCGGCGTGTTCTCATCGGGGCGGTAGTACTTGATCCACGCATCGTAGGACGCGGCTTCGGCGGACTGCTCCAGCCTCCCCGGGGTCGTCTGCAGCGAGCGAACCTGCGCGGACAGCGCGTCGAGGTACTCTTCACGCGTGGCCACACCCGCGCGCACGAGGAAGAGATCGGCGTAGTAGTCGGTAACGCCTTCCACGAACCAGAGCGATCGCGTGTAGACCTCGTTCTCGTAATCGAACGGCCCCAGCTCCGCCGGCCGAAGCCGCTTGACGTTCCAGGCGTGAAAATATTCGTGACTCGCGAGGTTGAGCCACTCGAGATAACCCTCGCGCGAGTTGGTCGCGTCGAGGGGAATATTCATCAGCGTCGAGTTCCTGTGTTCGAGCCCGTTTGCCGCCGATCCGATGACGTTGAGGAAGTAGAAGCGATCGAACGGCACGTCACCCCAGAATCGTGACGACCGCCTCCGCTATCCTGGCGAGATCTGCGGCCGCCTGAGGCCCGTTCCAGACGCCGCGCTCGCGAAAGTTGACGAGGTAATGGGGCTTGCCCCGAACACTGAACTCGTACACTGACGGCGAGCCCGCGACGATCGGAGAATCGACGAGTGTGTCGTAGTCGGGCGCAACGTAGGTGTTCTCTCCCAACCCCGGCGTCATTCCCGAAAAACTTTTCGTCCACGCCCGCGGAAGCACCATGCGGACATCGTGCGCGCGCCGTGACGGCGACTCGAGCAGCGTGATAAACGTGGGCGCGCCATTAATCATGGCGAACTCGTCGTCTACCCAATTGGTGCGCACCGTCATCTCGTGCGCGTACACGCGGTAGCGCACCCACACGGTCCTGGCGCCGTTCGTCGTGACACGCCAGCGGTTTTTGCGCGTTTTCTCGACCGCAAGCGGCGCGCGCGCGGGATCGGCTGCGGTCAACCCTTCGACGTGACGCTCGTACTCGCGAATCAGGTACGACCCTGGCGTCCACACCGCCATCATCAAGTCGATGGACGGCCGTCCCTCGGTCGGATACGACGCTTCGACTTCAAGGTAGTGCGTGTGTGGAGCCGGGAAACTGACGGTGTACCTGATCGGCTCGAGCGTCTGTGCCGAGAGCTGTGGCGCCCACCACACGAACAGCGCCACCAGAATCGGCTTCAGGCTCCGGGCTCCAGGCTGCAGGCGACTATTCAACCGTCACTCCCGCCCTTAGCTCCAGGACGTCAATCCCGCGGGGACCCGCGTGCTGGCGCAGTTCCTCTACGGTGCCCGTCAATTCCGGAAAGGTTTTGTAGTGCATGGGCACGATTGCCTTCACACCAAGCCACTCAGCGGCAATCGACGCATCCTCGGGCCCCATCGTGAAGCGATCGCCGATGGGCAGGAACGCGACGTGCGGCGCGTGCCGATCGCGGATGAGGCGCATGTCGCCGAAGAGAGCCGTGTCGCCGGCGAAATAGATCGTCGGCGCACCTTCGAACCGGACGACGAACCCTGTCGCAGGTCCGAGATAGCTGCCGTCGGGCGCGCTGCTGCTGTGCACGGCCGGCACCATCGCGATCCCGAGCCCAGAAAGGTGCTGCTGGCCGCCGATGTTCATCGGCCGCAGATGCTTCGCGCCCTGGCGCTCGAGCCATCCAGCCAGTTCCGGCGACGCGACGACCGTTGCGCCTGTCTCCCGCGCAATCGTCGCCGCGTCCTCGCAGTGATCGGAGTGGCCGTGTGTGATCAGGATGAGATCGACGGCGCCGACGCGCTTCGCCGCCTGCGGACACGACGGGTTATTCGTGAGAAAGGGATCGAACAGCAGGCGCACGCCTTTCGGCGACGTCATCAGGAAGGTCGAGTGTCCCAGCCACGTGACTTTCAGGCCCCGCAGCGCCGCCCGCGACGAGGCGGAATTGGCATCGGCCGGCGGCAATCGCATCGCAGCGAATTATCCATTAAGATCGCACTAGCGTGTCCAGGGTAATCCCACTCACCCCAGTAACACCGCGCGCCCCAAAGCCCGAATGGCTCAAGGTGAAAGCGCCCGGGTCTCCGTCGTACCTCAGGCTGAAGGGCCTGATGCGCGATCTCAAGCTCCACACCGTCTGTGAAGAAGCGCGGTGTCCGAACATCGGCGAGTGCTGGACGCATGGCACCGCGACGTTCATGATCCTTGGCGACATCTGCACGCGCGCGTGCGGCTACTGCGCAGTGGGCCATGGGCGTCCGCACCCGATTGACGCCGCCGAACCGGCGCGCGTCGCCGATGCGGTCGCCGCGCTCGACCTCGCGCACGTTGTGGTGACGTCCGTCGATCGAGATGATGTCGGCGATGGCGGTGCGTCGATTTTTGCCGAGACGATTCGCGAAATCCGCAAGCGCACGCCGTCGGCGAGCATCGAAGTGCTGATTCCGGATTTTCAGGGGAAAGCCGAACCGCTCTACACAGTCCTGGATGCCGGGCCCGACATCCTGAACCACAACACCGAGACCGTGCCGCGGTTGTATCGTCTCGCGCGCTCAGGCGGCCGCTACGAGCGCACGCTGGAACTGCTCGATCGCTCGCGCACGTACGCACCCCGCATCGCCACGAAGTCGGGCATCATGCTTGGTCTTGGCGAGGAGTGGGACGAGATCGTCGCGACGCTGCACGACCTGCGAACGGCCGGCTGCGCCATCCTCACGCTCGGCCAGTACCTGCGCCCGTCAGCGGCGCACTTGCCGATGACGCGCTACTACCATCCCGACGAGTTCCGCGAGCTGAAGGTAATTGCATTGGAGATGGGCTTCACTCACGTCGAGTCCGGGCCGCTGGTTCGCAGTTCCTACCACGCGCACGAACAGGCTGGCGCTCTGTTAGCTGGTCGGCGGTAGGCGGTAGCTGGTAGGCGGTAAGCGGTGTCACTCACCAAAGTTCACCACGATATCGTTACCTGCTCGAAGTGTGAGCGGCTGCGGACCTATTGCACGGAGATCGCGCGCGTGAAGCGCGCGGCGTTCCGCAACGAAACCTACTGGGCCAGACCTGTTCCAGGATTTGGCGATCCGAATGCGCGCATGCTGATTCTTGGCCTTGCACCAGCGGCACACGGCGCGAACCGAACCGGTCGCGTGTTCACCGGCGACGGCGGAGGCGGGTCCGGTGATTTTCTGATGACCGCCATGCATCGCCATGGGTTCGCGAGTATTCCAACGTCTCAATCGCTCGATGACGGTCTACAGTTGACTGATGCATTCATCGCTGCTGCGGTGCGCTGCGCGCCTCCGGACAACAAGCCCACGCCAGAAGAAATCCTGACGTGCCAGTCTCACTTGGAAGCCGAGCTCGCCCAGCTCAAGCGCGTTCGCGTGGTCGTCACGCTTGGGAAAATCGCGTTCGATGTGTGGTGGAGGGTGATGGCGCGACAGGGAGTCGCTATCAAACCGCGGCCGGCGTTTGGTCACGCTGCGGTGTATAGACCCAAAGGCGGCCCAATCGTCATTGCGTCGTACCACCCGAGTCGGCAGAATACGCACACTGGAAAACTGACCCCGCCGATGATGTCGGCGGTGTTCAAGAAAGCTGCGCAGATCGTACAGCAGGGCTAAATCCCTACTACCGTCCGCGTACCAGTTACCGTCCGTCCTACCACCTACCACCTACCACCTACTAGCTATTTTCTGGGTTTATAAACGTGCGCACTTTCACCAAAAAAAACGTCTGCCGCCTCCATCACCGTCTCCGACAGCGTGGGATGCGGGTGAATCGTCAACTTCAGATCCGACGCGAGCGCACCCATCTCGATGGCGAGTGTGCCCTCCGAGATCAGCTCGCCGGCGCCCACCCCGACGATGCCCACGCCGAGGATCCGCTCGGTTTCGGGATCGATGATGAGCTTCGTCATTCCGTCAGGGCGGTCCAGCGTCGTCGCGCGGCCTGATGCGGCCCACGGATACTTGGCGATTTCGATGGGGATGTTCTGCTTCTTCGCGTCGGTTTCCGTGAGCCCGGTCCACGCGAGCTCAGGATCCGTAAAGACGACCGCGGGGATCGCACGCGGCTCGAACACCGACGGCTTTCCGTGAATGGCTTCCACCGCGACACGCGCCTCGTGCGACGCTTTATGCGCGAGCATCGGATCGCCGGCGACGTCGCCTATCGCGAAGATCGACGGCTCGGCGGTGCGGCGCTGACCGTCGACTTCGATGAAGCCGCGCTGATTCACCTTCACCTTGGTCTTGTCGAGGCCACCGATAGCGGAGTTGGGGCGCCGGCCGACCGCCACCAACACGCGATCGAATATCTGCGCGCCACCCGGCGCGTTCTTCCCTTCGAGGCTGACCGCCAGCCCCTTCTTGTCGTCCTTCACGCTCGTCACTTTCGTCTCGAGCAGAATGGCTTCCGCGTACGTTTCCATCCGCTTGGCGACGAGCCGCCGCGAGATCGCGATCGGCGCCCGGCAGCAGTCCGTCAGTCATTTCGACGACGGTCACCTTCGAGCCCAGCGCCGCGTACACTGTCCCAAGCTCCAGCCCGATGTACCCGCCACCGACCACCAGCAGACGATTCGGTACGTCAGGCAGCTCGAGCGCGGTCGTCGAATCGAGCACCTTCGGACTCTCGATCGAAACATTCGGCACTGTGGTCGGGCGCGATCCGGTGGCAATGATGATGTTGTCGGCCTCGACCTTCTGTTCGCCTTTCGCGGTTTCGACGCTCAGCGTCTTTGCGTTTATGAACGAAGCGCGCCCCTGGATGTAGGTCACCTTCCGCGACTTCGCAAGCAGTCCGAGGCCGCCGGTCTGCTTCTTGACGACCTGATCTTTCCACGCGCGCAGCTTGTCGATGTCGATTGCCGGCGTGCCGAACGCCACGCCGTACGCGCTCGCGTGCTTCGCTTCGTCGAGCACCCTGGCCGCGTGCAGCAGCGCCTTCGATGGGATGCATCCGCGGAACGTGCATACGCCGCCGGGATTCGGATCGGCGTCGATGAGCGTCACCTGCATGCCGAGATCTGCGGCATGAAACGCGGCGACGTAGCCTCCGGGGCCGGCGCCTATTACTGCTAATCGTGTACTCATGATGATGATGTTTGTCAGAGCTGAGAGCAGAGAGCCGAGCGCAGGATTTCGCGTGCTCTTTGCTCTCCGCTCTTTGCTCTCGGCTCTCAGCTCTAGGCGTCCATCCAGATCAAAGCCGGCTGTTCGATCGCTTCGACAATCCAGCGGAGTATGCGCACGCCGTCGGCGCCGTCGACCACGCGGTGATCGTAGGAAAGCGTCAGCGGCATCAGGAATCGTGCGACGAACTCGCCGTCGCTGTACACCGGCTCCATGCGCGCCCGCGCGACGCCAAGGATCGCCACCTCGGGCCAGTTGACGATGGGCGTAAAGGCGCCGCCGCCCAGGCTGCCCAGGTTCGAGATGGTGATTGATCCGCCCTGCATGTCGTCGAGCGACAGCTTGCGATTTCTGGCCTTTTCCGCGGCCTGCGCGATTTCGTCGGCGATCTGAAAGATATCCTTCTGGTCGACGTCGCGAATGACGGGCACGAGCAGGCCGCGATCGGTATCAACCGCCACGCCGATGTGCACGTACTGTTTGTAAATGATTTCGTCGGTCGCGAGATCGACCGATGAGTTCATCTGCGGGAACTTCTTCAGCGCCGCGGCCAGCGTCTTCATCAGGAAGGCGGTGATGGTGATCGGCGCCCTGCCCTCGGCTTCCGACTTCTTCGACAGGCGCTTACGCAGCGTTTCGACCCCTGTAATGTCGGCGCGATCGTGCTGGAATACGTGCGGCACGGTGTTCCACGCCTGCGTCAGCCTGTGCGCGGTCGTGCGGCGGACACCGCTCATCGGCTTGCGCTCGATCGCTCCCCACTTGCTGAAGTCGGGCAGCGCGTCCGCAGCCACCGGCGAACGCGCGGCGCCCGCTCCCGACAGCAGGCGCCGTGTATACGCGGTGACGTCGTCCATCGAAATGCGCCCGCCGGGGCCGGAACCTTGAATGTCCTGGATCTTCACACCAAGCTCGCGCGCGAGCCTGCGCGCCGACGGCGCGGCAGGAATCGATGCCCCGTCGCTGGCGTCCGCCTTCTCCGGTTCCGCCGGCTTCGGCGCGACAGGTGCGGCCGCCGGCTTGGACGGCTTCATCTCGACCACGTCGGCTTTTCGCTTTTCCGCCTTCGCGTCCGCCTTCGCCGGCTCCGCCGGCTTCGGCGAGACAGGCGCCGCTGCTTGCTCGGCGGGCGGCGCCTGGCTCTCCTTCTCAGCCTTCGGCGCCGCTGCCCCCGCCCCATTCTCGTCGACGACGAAGATCGTCTGGCCGACTTTTACCTTTTCGCCAGGCTTGATCTTGACTTCCTTGACGACCCCGGCCATCGATGACGGCACTTCGATCGTCGCTTTGTCGGTTTCGAGCTCGAGGACCGCCTGATCTTTCTTGATTGCGTCACCCGACTTCACCATCACGCGCAGAACATCTCCACCTTCGATGTTCTCGCCCAGCTCGGGCAACTTCATGTCTGTTGGCATCTTGTGTCGCTCTCGGGACTGGGGATCAGGGATTGGGGCTAGGAAATCGCTGGGTTCTTCTTTTCAGGATCGATACCCAGATCCTTTATCGCCTTCTCAACCAGCTTGGCGTCGATCTGTTTGTCGCGCGCGAGCGCGGAGAGCGCGCCGACGGCGATGAAGCGCGCGTCAACCTCGAAGAAGTCGCGCAGCGCCTTGCGCCCTTCGCTGCGGCCGAAGCCGTCGGTGCCGAGCGACACGATCGGCCGCGGCAGCCACCGGTCGATCGAGTTCGGCAGCGCCTTCAGGTAATCGGACGCCGCGACGATGACTCCTTCGGTCTTGTTGAGACACTCGGCAACATACGGCACGCGTGCTTTCTGCGCCGGGTGCAGCATGTTCCAGCGATCGCAGGCATTGCCGTCGCGATACAGCTCGCCGTAGCTCGTCACGCTCCACACGTCGGCCGCGACGCCGAACTGCTCGAGGAGCGCGGCGGCCTTGATCACTTCCGGCAGAATCGCCCCGCTGCCGAGCAGCTGCGCCTTCAGTTTGGACGCCGTGTTCTTCGCCTTGCTGAACTGATACATCCCTTTCAGGATGCCGCTCTTCACGTCGGCGCCCTCGGGCATCGGCGGCATCGCGTAGTTGTCGTTCATCAACGTGAGGTAGTAGAAGATGCTCTCCTGATCGACGTACATGCGCTTGATGCCGTCTTCGACGATCGCCGCCAGCTCGTACGCGAACGCCGGATCGTAGGAGAGGCAGTTCGGAACCGTGTATGAGATCACCTGGCTGTTGCCGTCCTGATGCTGCAGCCCTTCGCCAGCCAGCGTCGTGCGCCCAGCCGTCCCGCCCAGCAGGAAGCCGCGGCTGCGCGAGTCGGCGGCGGCCCAGATGAGATCGCCGACGCGCTGAAACCCGAACATCGAATAGTAAATAAAGAAGGGGATCGTGTTGACGCCGTGCGTCGAATAAGCGGTACCTGCGGCGATGAATGACGCGAGCGAGCCTGCCTCGTTGATCCCTTCCTCGAGAATCTGGCCGTCGGTCGATTCCTTGTAATACAGGAGCGTGTCCATGTCGACCGGCTCGTACAACTGGCCGACGTGCGAGTAGATGCCGACCTGGCGGAACAGCGATTCCATGCCGAAGGTGCGCGCTTCGTCCGGCACAATCGGCACGATCATCTTGCCGATGTCCGGGTCGCGCAGCAGCTTCGACAGCAGCCGCACGAACACCATGGTCGTCGACGCGGCCCGCCCATCGGTTCCTTTCGCGAACTCCTCGAATATTTCCGGGTTGGCCGGTGCGGCGGGGGTCGTCTTGCTATTGCGGATCGGGAGCGAACCGCCAAGCGCCTTCCGGCGCTCTTTCAAATAGGAGACTTCGGGACTTTTCTCTTCCGGCCGGTAATATGGCGCCTCGCTGACTTTTTCTTCGGGAACCGGAATGCTGAAACGCTCGCGAATCGCGCGCAGATCGTCTTCGGTCAGCTTCTTCTGCTGATGGGTGATGTTCTTTCCCTCACTCGCATCGCCAAGCCCGTATCCCTTGATCGTACGAATCAGCAGCACGGTCGGCTGGCCCTTGTGCTCGACTGCGGCCTTGTAGGCGTTGTACACCTTCACCGGATCGTGCCCGCCCAGCGTCAGCTTCTTCAGCTCGTCGTCTGAGAGGTGCTTGACCATCTCGAGCAGCTGCGGGTACTTGCCCCAGAAATGCTTGCGCAGGTACTCGCCGGACTCGACGGTGTACTTCTGATACTCGCCGTCCACGACCTCGCCCATCCGTTTGACGAGCAGGCCGTCTTTGTCTTTCGCAAGCAGCGGATCCCAGTCTTTGCCCCAGATCACCTTGATGACGTTCCATCCCGCTCCGCGGAACACCGCTTCGAGCTCCTGGATGATCTGTCCGTTGCCGCGAACCGGACCATCGAGCCGCTGCAGGTTGCAGTTGACGACGAAGATGAGGTTGTCGATCTTCTCGCGCGCGGGCAGCGTGATGGCGCCGAGCGATTCGGGCTCATCAGTCTCGCCGTCGCCGAGAAACGCCCATACTTTCGAGTTCGACGGCTTCTTCAGCCCGCGGTCTTCCAGGTAGCGGATGAACCGCGCCTGATAAATCGCCATGATCGGGCCGAGCCCCATCGACACCGTGGGATACTCCCAGAAGTCGGGCATCAGCCACGGATGCGGGTACGACGAGAGTCCGCCGCCGGGCGCCAGCTCCCGGCGGAAATTGTCGAGCTGCTTTTCGGTGAGGCGCCCTTCGAGAAACGCGCGCGAGTAAATGCCCGGGGCGGCATGCCCCTGGTAATACACGACGTCGCGATCGCCTGCGCTGCCCGCCCTGAAGAAATGGTTGAACCCGACTTCGTACAGCGTGGCCGCAGACGCGAACGTGGAGATATGGCCGCCGATCCCGGGCTCGTTCTTGTTTGCCCGCAACACCATCGCAATCGCATTCCACCGCACGAGGCTCTTGATGCGGCGCTCGATCTCCTGGCTGCCGGGAAACGGCACTTCCTGGTCGGTCGTCAGCGTGTTCACGTACGGCGTGTTCGCCGTAAACGGCAGCCTGATGCCGCGACGCCGCGCGTGATCGCTCAGCTGCAGCAGCAGCTGCCCCGCGCGCGCGGGACCATTCGATTGCAATACGTAGTCGAGCGAATCCAGCCACTCGGTGGTTTCAATGGACTCGAGGTCGGCGATGTTGTCGGCGGCGATATTTCTCATTATTGGATGGTCTACTTGGCGGGCTGCGCGCCCTCAATCTTGATGCCCTTCAACGAGGCGAGATCGGTCGGCAGCTCGGTCTTCCCTGCCGGATATTTGTTGAGCTTGAAGACGTACGAGGCGACATCGCTCGTCTGCTGCGGCGTCAGCGTCCCCGGGCGTCAGCGGGCATCGTCGCGTTCACGCGATCGAAGAAATCGGCGACAGTGAGGTTGTTCCAGTTGCCGATGAACTCGAGGCCGACGAGCGTCGGGCCCGCTTCGCCGCCGGACAACTCAGGGCCGTGGCAGCTCGTGCAGAGTTTGTTGGAAACCGCTTCGCCGCGCTTGGCTTGTTCTTCGGTGTAGACGCCGCTCCAGACACTCGAGCCTGCTCCGGGCGTCGCCGCCGCTCCCGCCTTCGCTCCTGCGCCGCCTGGGCGGACACCCGCGCACTCGACATGACCGCCGCCGCCCCGCTTACGGCAAGGACAACTGCCGCCGCACCAACCGCTTGCGTCCATCTTCCGCTTGTAACTCTCATATGGCCTCGCTGGTATCTAAAGAGACGGTCATTATACAATTTTCGTTGTTACCTCATGAAAATGCCAACGCGGTGCGTTCTGGCCCTGCTCCTCGCACTGACGCTGCAAGCGGCACTGGTCGCGCACGATATCCCCGACGAAATCGTGGTTCAGAGCTATGTCAGGCCGCAGCAGAACCAGCTGCAGGTACTGCTGCGCGTTCCGCTGCTTGCGATCGCTGACGCGAACCTTCCCAAAGACGGCACGGGCTATCTGGCGATGCCGTACATCGATGCGGCGCTTCGCGAGGCGGCAAATCAGATTTCGAACGGCATCGTGTTCCTGGAAGGCGACGAGCGGCTGACGCGCTACGAGATGGCGAACGCGCGCATCTCGCTGCCGTCCGATCGTTCGTTCGACACCTATGAGGGCGCGCTCGCGCGCGTGCGCGGCGCGAAGCTGCCCGATACCATGCAGGTGTATTACAACCAGGGATTCCTCGATCTCGAACTGGCGTTTCCGATTCGCTCCGAGACCGCTCCGTTTTCGATGCGCGTGCTGTTCGGACGCGGGCTCGCCAACCGGACGGCTACCTACATCAACTTCATTCGTCCCGACGGAGGCGTCCGCGCGTTCCGGATTCACGACGACACGCCGCTTGTCCGCCTCGATCCGAACACCGCGCAGACGGCGTGGGTCTTTCTGACCGCCGGTTTCTATCGGTTCCTCGACGGACTCGACCATCTGCTTTTCGTCATTGCGCTCGCGCTTCCGTACCGGCGCGCGCGCGATCTCATCACGCCGATTGCGGCGTTCGCGATTGCACACTCGCTCACGCTGACGCTCGCGGCCTTCGCAATCGGGCCGATCGGCGCCGTGGGTGGCTGGTTCGTTCCGACGATCAGCGGCCTCATGGCCCTGTCGCTGGTGTACGTCTCGATCGAAAACGGGGTCGGGAGGGGTTTTCGTTCCGATGCCGGGGAAAACCCCTCCCGACCCCGTTTTTTGCGACATCGCTGGGTCGTCGCTCTCTTCTTCGGCATCTTTCACGGACTCGGGTTTGCCATCGCCCTGCAGGACACGCTGCAGTTCGCGGGTTCTCACCCGATCGCCGCGCTTCTCGCCTACAACGTCGGACTCGAGCTGGGGACGCTCATCATTCTCGCCATCGTGCTTCCTGCGGCGAATCTGCTGTTCACGAACGTCGTCTCAGAGCGCGCCGGGATCATCGTGTCGTCCATCATCATCGGTCACGTCGGCTGGCACTGGATGACCGAGCGCTTCGCCATTGCTCAGCTCTCCAGCTGGCCGGTGTTCGATCTGAACCTGATGCTGACGGTTGTGCGCTGGTTGCTTGCGCTGACAGTGGCCGGCGGTGTGGTGTGGTTCGTCGCAGGCTTGATCAAGAAGAAACCTGGAGAGCCCGAGCTGCCGGAGAAATCCATCGTTGATAGCCGGTGATCGCTAGCTGGTAGCCGGTAGCCTGTAGTCTGTAGGAAAAACCACATGCCCAAGACACTCACGATTTGCACAGCCGTGCTTATGGCTTTTGCGTCGCTCGCCCCGGTGCACGCACAACAGAAAGCAAGCCCGGCCGATCAGGTTCGCGCGGCGGAGACCGCTTTTGCCAAATCGATGGCCGACCGCAACCTCGCGGCCTTCACGGCGCTGCTGGCGGATGACACGGTGTTCTGGGGCGGCAAAGGCGTCAATCGCGGCAAGGCCGCAGTGGTCGCCGACTGGAAGCGATTCTTCGATGGTCCCGCCGCGCCGTTTTCATGGACGCCCAGCGACGTGGAAGTGCTGCCGTCGGGGACTCTTGGCTTTACGAGCGGACCCGTATACGACCCCAAGGGACAACGCATCGGCACGTTCAACTCTGTATGGCAGCGTCAACCCGACGGCGCGTGGAAAATTGTTTTCGACAAAGGATGTCCACCGTGCGAGTGTGCCGCGAAATAGTCGACAGTCGATAGTCCACAGTCGCAAGTCGACAGTCAGTTGGAGCAATTGCGGCTACCTCGTCGTCACTTCTCCCACGATCGCACCTGCGAGCGCGCCGACGCCGCCGATGACGAGACCGTTGAACGATGCTTCGAAGTCATCGAAGACCCCGTCATTGCCTGGCAAATCCCGATAGAAAGCCGCCACCGAAACCGATCATCGTGCCGAAGGCACGGGATGCCTCAGAATCCAGTTTCGTTTGTGAGATGGTTGCTGCTGAAACGGGTGAACTCCGAAACATCGGTTGGAACCGTCAGGCGCATCACCTCGCGATCGACCGAGCGTTCGAGCCAACCGGCTGTCTGCGCCTGCGCGGTGTCCGTCGTCATGAATATCGCGGCGACGGTGGAAAGCCCCAAAAGCAGAATCCTCGGCATGGCGTCGGCCTCCTACTTGCTCATGCGCAAAAGGACCTGCCGAGAGGCTCACACGACGAGAGACTGTCGACTCGAGACTCTCGACTTGCGACTGTCGACTTATTTCCGTCCCCAGTCATCGATTTTGATGTCGGGCGCCGCGAGCACCTGCGCGCGGATCTTTTCCAGACCTGCGTGATCGTAGTAGGCCCCACGCAGGATAACAGCCGAGATCCGGCGCGTGTTCGTGATGTCGAGCAACGGATCGCCATCGATCAGGATTAAATCCGCGATCTTTCCGCGCTCGACCGTGCCGACTGAATCGCCGATGCGGAGAAACCTGGCCGAGCGGCGAGTCGCGCGCTCAATCGCCTCGGCCGGGGTCATACCGATGTCCTTCACGAAGGTCGCCAACTCGTCGTGCAGCGACGAACCGGGGTAAAGGTTGATGACACCGGTGTCTGTTCCCGCGAGTAACTCTATTCCTGCCTCGTGCATCTCGCGGATGTCGCGAAGCCCTTGGTCCGCGAACTTCCGGAACTGCTGCTGTCCCTCCACCGACTGTTCGAGTAGTTGCTCGCGCCAGTCGAGAATCAGAAACTTCGACAGATACTGGCGCCGCGGTTCAACTTTCCCTGCCTCGTCTTCGACAATCGCTCGCAGCCGTTCGATCGGCGTCAGGATGGCCCCGCCGATAACCAGTGTCGGCACAATCGGAACGCCGGCAGCGGAGAACCGGCGCCACGTGGCGAGCCGCTCATCGCGCGTCTCCTTGTCGAACGCGCGCGAGAAGCCGTGATCGACTCCATCCTGTCCCGCTTCAAGTATCGCTGCCGCTGAATACGGGGGGACGTGGCCGACAAGCGGGATGCCGTGTGCATTCGCCGCTTCATTCAGCGCAAGGTACGTCTCGCGATCGTGGACCGTTCGAATTTTGATGAAATCGATCTCCATGCCCGCGAGCCGTGCGACGGTCGCGCGCGCTTCCTGCGGAGAGCCGACAGCCAGACGCATACGGTCGAAAGGTTCCACGCGCTCGGATGGCGGATCCTTTCGCATGCGCTCGATGTTGGCAGGTGATTCGAGGATCGGTCCTGGCATCAGGATCCGCGGCCCGATGCGCCTGCCTTCCGCCATTTCGCGCCGCCATTGCCGCAGCTCCTCGTAGTCCCCTCCCATATCGCGCACGGTGGTCACGCCATTCGCCACGAACAGCCCCAGCGCGGAACCGCGTGTTTTCGACAGGTGGACGTGCATGTCGATGAACCCCGGCAACAAGAACTTGCCAGCGCCGTCGACGACGCGAGCCTCTGCGGGAATCGCGACTGCATTCGCCGGTCCGACAGCAGCGATTCGATCGCCGCGAATGAGCACGGTCATCGCGGGCATCGAAGACCCGCCTGTGGCCGGAACGACGGTGATGTTGCGGATTGCGAGCACGCCCTGCGGCGTCTGCGCCACAAGCGAAACGGCGAGGAGTGCGATCAGGGCTGCTGTTATTCGGAGCATGTGTCGTAAGACGACGCGATCGTTCGCATCGTTGCACCTGACTCTGGACTGTACTCTGGACTGTCGACTAGCGACTAGCGACTGTCGACTGTCGACTGACCCAGTCTGTTACGACTTCCGCCGCAACGTCCGGCCTGTCCGAAATAATGCCGTCCACGCCCCAATCCAGCAGTCGGCGAATGTCCTCCGGCTCGTCCACCGTCCACACCTGCACGGCGATTCCGGCTTTGTGGGCGAGCTGCACGAATCGGGGCGAGACGACGCGAGTGGCGCCGCTGGTTTCGGGAACCTGAAACGCCTGGTACGGCACGCGGCCCGGTGAGAGGCCGCACCACGATCGGTACAGCGCCATCCGTACTTCGAACCGGGCCGCGCTCGTCGCAATCGCGGGCGCCGCGGCGCGCGCCGCGCGCATGGCGCTGACGCTGAACGATCCCAGACACACGCGATCGCTCGCGCCGGCGCGGCGGACCTCGTCGACAACCGCCTCGGCGAGCTCGGGCCCTCGTTCTTTCAGCTCGATGATGATGCCGACCTTCGGGTAGCGCGCGAGAACGGCTCGCAGCGGCGGCACGTTGACTTCTGCGAGCTCGCCGGCGGTACGATCCTTGAGCGGCCCCTTTGCGCGTGTGGTGCGATCGAGGATGGCGTCGTGATTGACGACGACAATGCCGTCGCGGGACAGGTGAACGTCGAGCTCCAGGCCGTCGGCGCCGCCCTCCAGTCCGCGATCGAACGCGGCAATCGTGTTTTCGGGGCCAATCTTGCCGCCGCCGCGGTGCGCAAAGACGAGGGGCCTCGAAGCGCGAATCGCCGGATGCACCGCGCGATTCTAGCTGGGATAGAATCGGGCATGCCATCTATCTCGACGGTCAAGACGCTCGGCGATCTCCGCCGCGCCCGCGCCGCATCGCCGGAAGCATTTCCGCGCCGATCGGTGAAGAACGAAGTGCGTGACAATCTCGTTGCCAAGCTCCGCAGCGGTGAGACGCTGTTCCCGGGCATCATCGGCTACGACGACACCGTTATTCCGCAGCTCGTGAACGCAGTGCTCTCGCGTCATAACTTCATTCTGCTCGGCCTGCGGGGCCAGGCGAAAAGCCGCATCCTGCGTGCGCTCGTGTCACTGCTCGACGAGCATCTGCCGATCGTCGCCGGCTGCGAGATTCACGACGATCCCCTCGAGCCGATCTGCTCGGCGTGCCGGATGCGAATCGCGGCGGAACGGGACGACACCAACATCGCGTGGCTGCCCCGCGAGGCGCGCTATGTCGAGAAGCTCGCCACGCCGGACGTGACGATTGCCGACATCCTGGGTGACATCGATCCCATCAAGGCCGCGCGCGCCGGGCTGCAGCTCTCTGACGAGCTCACGATTCATTACGGCCTCCTCCCCCGCGCCAACCGCGGCATCTTCGGCATCAACGAGCTGCCCGATCTCGCAGGCAAGATCCAGGTCGGCTTGTTCAACATCCTTCAGGAAGGGGACATCCAGATTAAGGGGTACCCGGTCCGGCTGCCGCTCGACCTGCTGATGGTCTTCACGGCCAACCCGGAGGACTACACGGCACGCGGCAAGATCATCACGCCGCTGAAAGATCGCATCGGCTCGGAGATTCGCACGCACTATCCGGCCACCCGACAGAACGCGATGGACATCACCTCGCAGGAGGCGTGGCTCGATCGCGGAAAGGACGGGAAGAAAATCGACGTGCCCGTCTACGTGCGCGAGGTCGTCGAGGAAATTTCGTTTCAGGCGCGCGCCGATCGCAAGATCGATCGGCGCTCGGGCGTGAGCCAGCGTCTGGCGATCACGTGTCTCGAGAACGTGCTGTCGAATGCCGAGCGACGCGCGCTGGCCAACGACGAAACGCAGGTCGTCCCTCGCGTCACCGATGTGTACGCGGCGCTGCCGTCGATTACCGGCAAGTTCGAAATGGAATACGAAGGCGAGCTGAAAGGCGCTGACAACGTCGCGCGCGATCTGATTCGCGCGTCGGTCGCGAACATCTTCGCCGAGCGATTCGACGGGGTCGACATGCGGCGTGTGATCGAGTGGTTCGACCTCGGGGGCTCCCTGCAGACCTCGGACACATCGTCTGCCAAGGAACTGCTCGCGCAGGCGCGCGGCGTGCAAGGGCTGGTCGAGCTCGCCGACCATCTCCAGCTCGGATTCCAAAGCGTCAGAGCCGGCGATCGCGTCGGCCGTCGACTTCGCCCTCGAAGGGTTGTACGCGCAGAAGAAGATCAGCCGCAGCGAAGACCGCGGCTATCACGCCGTCGAACAGCAGCGCCGGCCGGCGGCGCGCGCCGCAGAGCGGGACATCGACGAAGGACTGCCGCTGCCGGGCGGGAAGAAGAAGTACTACAACTGAAGGGGTGAGGGGTAGAAGGGGAAGGGGCAACCAACCCTTACCCCTCGCCCCTGCCCCTGACGGGATGACATGAAGTACAAGTTACAGCAAATACACCGGCAACCCGCTGGACGATCTGGATCTCGACGACCTGATCGAGAAGCTCTCGGATCTTCTGCTGTCGAGCGGCTTTCAGTCCTCCTATGGCGGTGCGTACGGCGAGTCGGACGACGACCGCACCATGCAGGCGCTGCACGACGCCATCATGGACGCCTTGTTCAACGGCGGTGTGCTCCCGGAGGAGGCGCTCGAGCGCCTGCTCGGCGATCCCGCAGACGGGGATCAGGCTGACGCCCGGTCGAAGCTGGAGCAACTGATCCAGGACATCATCGAGCGGATGATGCAGGAAGGCTTCATCACGCCGGCGCCCGATCTGGAGCCCGAGCGCGCGCAGCGCCAGTCGCGTGGGACCGCCGGCGGCTTCGGTCCCGACGCGCCCCCGACGCGATTCGAAGTGACCGACAAGAGCCTGGATTTTCTCGGCTATCGCGCGCTCCGCGATCTGCTCGGCTCCCTCGGCAAGAGCAGCCTCGGCCGCCATGACACACGCGACAACTCGACGGGCATCGAAACAATCGCGGCGCCAAAGCCGTACGAGTTCGGCGATTCGCTGAACATCGATGCGAGCAGGACCGTACTCAACGCGGTGCAGCGAACCTACAGAGATGCGCAGGCAGGCGCGTTCAGCACCAATCCCAAATCCCCGACCACTAATCCCTCGAATGCAGTCATCGACATCCAGTACGAAGACTTGATGGTGGCGCAGGGCGAGTATCAGAGCTCGTGCGCAACGGTGCTGATGCTCGACTGCAGCCACAGCATGATCCTGTACGGCGAGGATCGTTTCACGCCCGCGAAGCGCGTGGCGCTGGCGCTCGCGAATCTCATCCGTCTGCAGTATCCGGGCGACGCGCTCAACGTCATCCTGTTTCACGATTCGGCCGAGGAGATTCCGCTGCGCGAGCTCGGCCGCGTACGCGTCGGGCCGTATTACACGAACACGCGCGAGGGACTGCGGCTCGCCCGCCGCATCCTCGATCGCCAGCGCAAGGACATGCGCCAGATCGTGATGATTACCGACGGCAAGCCGTCGGCGCTCACGCAGCCCGACGGCCGCATCTACAAGAACGCCTTCGGGCTCGATCCGTTCATCGTCTCGGAGACGATCGCCGAGGTCGCGGCGTGCCGCAAGAGCGGCATCATGATCAATACGTTCATGCTGGCGCGCGACTACGAGCTGGTCGCGTTCGTGCGCCGCGTCGCGGAAATCTGCCGCGGCAAGGCGTACTTCACCACGCCGTACACCCTGGGCCAGTACGTGTTAATGGACTATATGGATAAAAAAACGCGGACGATCCATTAAGTAACTGAGAGATCTATAGATCTCAGATCAGATCTAAAGATACCGATGCTACCGTCCGAGATTCCCGTCTTCCCGCTGCCGAACGTCGTGCTGTTTCCGAGCGCGCTGCTACCCCTTCACATCTTCGAGCCTCGATACCGCGCCATGGTCGCTGATGCGCTCGAGAGCGAGCGCCTGATCGGGCTGGTGATGCTGAGGCCGGGCTGGGAGTCGCACTACGAGGAAGCGCCAGACGTCTATCCGATCGGATGCGCCGGCTTCATCACGCACGCCGATCGGCTGCCCGACGGCCGATTCAACATCATGCTGCGCGGGCTGGAGAAATTCCGGATCCTCGGCGAGCGGGCCGCGCGCGAAGGCGTCGAGCGTTACCGTATCGCGCGCATCGAGTCGATCCAGGAAGCGACATCAGGCGCGACGGCGGCCAGTCACGCCGCGCGGCACCGGCTCGAGAAGCTGCTCGCGCGAAAGCTGCAGAAACACGACCACGACTTCATTCCGAAGGATGTGCCCGACGCCGACCTCGTGCATGCGATCGCGCAGCATCTCGAACCGCTCGAAAAGCAGGCGCTGCTGGAATGCAACAGCCTGCTCGAGCGGTGCGAAGTACTGGTGGAGCTGCTGGAAATGCGGATGATGCCGCAGGGGAAATCGCGGATGCACTAGCTAGGTGGTAGGTGGTAGGTGGTAGTCGTAGGAATTACACAGACCGCCGGAGGGCGCCGATTCCGAGCGTCACGAAGAAAATCAAGCTGGCGGCGAGCACGACCGCGCCGCCGGTCGGCACCAGCAAACGCGTTGAAATAAACAATCCACCCAGACCGGCGACGAACGCGACGACCACACTCCATACCAGGTACGATCGTGTGCCCGTCGCAATGTTTCGTGCGGCCGCCGCTGGCACGATGACGAGCGCCTCGACCAGCAGCGCGCCGATCATCTTCAGGCTCACCAGAATCGCAATCGTCAGCACGATCGCAAATCCATACTCCAGATAGGCCGATGAAATCCCGCGCGCGGTGGCGAGTTGAGGGCTCAGGCTGTCGAGCAGCAGATCGTTGTAGTGGCGGAACAGCAGGAACGCCACGCCCAGGGCCGCAACCCCAAGCAGCACGAGATCAGTGTCGGTCACCGTCAGCAGGCTGCCGAAGAGAATCGCTTCCACCTGGTGCACGTTGAACTGGCGTGTCACCGCGACGAGCAGGCACAAGCCAAGCCCGAGCGTCAGCGCGAGGAAGACGCCTATCAGCGTGTCGTTGGGAAGCTTCGACCGCCGCTTCGCGTACACCATGGCAAGGGCCGACAGCAGCGAGAAGCCGAACATGCCGCCATACGGTGCATTCAGCGGCTCACCGATGAGCAGCCCCACGCAGACACCGGTGATCGCCGCCTGTCCGAGCGCCGCGCTGAAAAATGCCATCCGCCTCGCGACCACGAGATGACTGAGCCCGCCCAGGAGAGGCGCAAGCAGCAGGACGCACAGAAATCCCCGAACCAGAAAGGGATACTCGAAGAAATCCATCATTGATTCGTGGGGTTCGTAGGGTTCGAGGTTCGCCTGCCCACCGAAGCCATGGGCGTCAGTTGCGCGAAGGTGGGTCACGCGATCGGCGATGCGGCCCACCTGCGCTGAATCGTGCGACACCATCAACACCGTCATCTCGCCCTTGAAGGACGTGAGCGTGTCGTCGAGCCAGCGCGCGGCGCTCGCGTCGAGGCCGCTCGCCGGCTCGTCGAGAATCAGGAGCTCAGGCAGCGGATCCAGCGCGTTGGCCAGCAGCACTCGGCGCAGCTCACCGCCCGACAGCGCGGACAACGGCCGGGCGGCGAATCCGCTCAGCCCGACGCGTTCGAGCAGCAGCGCGATCCGCCTGCGCGTCTCGCGGGCGACGCCGAAGCACACGGGACGGCGCTGTCTGGTCAGCGCCAGAAAATCGGCGACGGTCACCGGCAGCGTGCGATCGACTTGAAATTGCTGCGGCACGTACGCGATCCGGCCGCTTCCCTTCCAGTGGGCGATGATGCGCCCTTCGAACGGAACCAGCCCGAGGATCGCCGACAGCAGCGTCGTTTTGCCCGCGCCGTTCGGCCCGACGAGGGCGTGGAGCGTGCCGCGCTGGACGCCGAACGACAAATTCGCAAGGAGCGCCTCGCGCGCGGGCCGCAGCGTGAGGCCGGAGATCTCGAGCACGGGATCGTTTGAACAGGAGATTAGGAGAATAGGAGTTACTTTGGTTTTCCAAAAAGTTTTCTCCTACTCTCCTAGTCTCCTGTTTCACTTCACCAACGCGCGGATCATCGTGTCGGTGTTCTGCTGCATTTCGCGCTCGAATTTGTCCGCGGTGAACGGCCCGGACGCGATATGGCTGATGATGAAAACGGTGACACCAGCCTCGTCGCGCAGCACCCGAAGCAGGGGCTCGGGAAACGACGCTTCGCTGAAAACGACGGTGATTTTCTCACGCCTGAGCAGCGCGACCATATCGCGCAGCTCGCCTGCCGATGGCGTCAACCCATGCGACGGCTGCACGACACCGCCGACCTCCAGACCGAACTCCTGCAGCAGATACCCATAGCCGTCGTGCACGGTCACGACGCGCGTGATCTTCGCGTCTGCGAGCTGTGACGCCGCCTGAGCTTTGATGGTGCGGAGCCGCCGCGCATAGTCGGCGGCGTTCTGCTGAAGCGCCGTCGCGTCCTGCGGCCGCAATCGCGCGAGCGCGCGCTGAATCCCGTAAGTCTGCTGAATCGCATTCGAGAACGAAATGAACGTGTGCGAGTTCACGCCGCTGCCGCGGCCCGCGCGAATCATCGGTGTTTCGGCATTCACACGTACGATCGTGGCGCGCGTGTTCCCTGACGCCTTCAGCATCGGAAAGATGAAGTCGTCGTGCCCGATGCCGTTCACGATCACGACGTCGAGATCGGCCAGCCGCTTGATGTCCTGTGGCCGCGGCTGATAGTCGCCCGCGTCGATATCGCCCGGTAACAGCGCCCGCACTTCGTAACCCGGCAGCTTGCCGACGACGTTCGCGGTCCAGGAATAGTAGGGATGAAGCGTCACGCCGATCTTGAGCGTCGCCACCGGCTTGCCGGTTTGTGCATTCGCGACTGCGGCAAACAAAACGACAAGAACCACAAACGCAGATCTCAACACAGAGGCACGGGCGATGCGTCGAGTTCGCGCCAAAGGCGTCTCGCGAGAGCACACAGGCGCCGAATACAAGACCGAACTGCCGATCCCGCGGTCTTGTATTCGTGCCTGTGTGCTCTCGCGAGGCCGGCCGCTTCGCGGCCGGCGAACTCGACGCGTCGCCACAGAGTCCACTTACGCAGCCCACAGAGAAATGCATTTTCTCCGCGCGTCCTCTGTGCCTCTGTGCCTCTGTGTCGAGACAGCGATGTTTACTGCGCATTTGACCCCACCAGCCAGTTCGTCCAGCCATCGTTCTGCGGCAGGCGCAACGCCGCGAAGCCGCTGCGGCGCTTCCCTTCCGGCATATTCCAGATCGACACGTGCAATGTGGTGCCATCGGGCAGACGGTGATGTGTCTCGTCGTTCGGCGCCGGATCCGCCGGCGCGCCGGGCTCAGGTTCCAGAATGACGAGCACCCATGCGGGCTGCGACGGGTCTGACGGTACCCCGAGATAGTTGGTCGCCCAATCCTGCCGGACGGACGTCCATTTGTAACCGACCTTCCGCGTCGGATCGGAGGCGAAGGGCGGAATCCCTTCAGCTGAGAGAGCCGCCACGTCGGGCCACCGGCCGGTCTCCGCACGCATACGCTCGGCTTCGAGCAGCCCTTCCTGCAGCTCGCGAAACACGCGCTGTTCGCCTGGCGAGGCGTCACGAATCAGTTTCTGGTACGGGAAAAGGCCGGCCGCAGGCGCCGCGATATCCGGAGTGCTAAACGCCGGGCGGAAAATGTACGCGGCGACGATGACGACGATCGCCGCTGCGGCTTTGACGACGTTCAGCGTTTCAGGTACGGACCGACGGAGGGTGAATGTGGACCGTGCGGAGCGCGTGCTCTCTGCTCTCTGCCATGTGCTCTATCAGCGAGTGACGGCGCCGCGTGCAGCGCGGCGCTGTGCGATGGTTTTGATGATCGTCTCACCGTGGAAGCGCCCATTTTCGATGAAGATATTCGAGGTGTCCCTGCCGCAGATAGCGCCGCCCGCGAGAAAGACTCCGGGGACGTTTGTCTCGAACGTCTCCGGATTGAATTCCGGCGACATCGTCTCGCGATGCAGACGGATGCCCGCACGCCGGTACAGATCACCGTCAGGGTGATATCCCGTCAGAAGAAAGACGGCATCGGCTGGAATCTCTTCCTTGGCGCCGTCACGCTCGACGATGACCTGTGTGGGCTGTATTTCCAAGACCTTCGTGTTGAACAGCCCTCTGACCGAGCCCTCCTTGATGCGATTCTCGATGTCCGGCTTCACCCAGTACTTGATGCTCGGCTTCAGCTGCGGGTGGCGATGCACGAGCGTCACCGTTGCGCCCGATCGGTACAGCTCGAGCGCCGTCTCGGCTGCGGAATTTCCGCCGCCGACGATGACGACGTTCTTTCGGTAGAAGCCGTGCGACTCGTTGTAGTAATGCGACACGTGCGGCAGGTTTTCGCCGGGCACACCGATGAAGTTCGGGTGATCGAAATAGCCGATCGCGAAAATCAGGTTGCGGCTGTGCCGAATCCTGCGCACGCCCTTGTCGGAGCGGGTTTCGACGGCGAAGACGTCACCATTATCCCGCTCGACCGCAATGACCTGCTCCCCGAACTCGATCGCCAGGTCGTATTTATCGACGACACGCCGGTAGTAGCGCAGCGCTTCGATGCGCGTCGGTTTTTCGAACGGCGAGACCAGCGGCAGGCCGCCAATCTCGAGCAGCTCCGGCGTCGTGAAGAAAATCATGTTCGCCGGAAACCTGTAGATCGAATTGACCAGCACGCCCTTCTCGATGATCGAATAATCGAGTCCGACCTGCTTGGCCGCGATAGCCGCGGCCAGCCCGGCCGGACCTGCGCCCACGATAGTGACGTCGCGAATCTGCATTTCGGCCTAGTTTGCCACACTGATACTGAAGTGATTGGGGGTTAGGGATTGGGGATTAGTTCATGGAGAATGCGCGGCGCATACGCTCCGTCAGGTCACACGCGAAGTCGCCATACCGTTCTTCGCCATCGGTGTGATGATGGTCCTCACCCGTCCGAGACCGTCCCGAAAACCGCAGAAGTCCAAGAATCGCGACGAAGCCAATCCCTAATCCCAAGTTCCAAATCCCGTTGGGAGGCGCCAGCCGGGCGCACGTTATGCCCGCTCAGGTCATCCAGTGCCCAAACAACCCAAAAACGCCCGTAAGTGGCTGATCTGCCGGTAAGATACCGGCATGCATTCACCTATCAAGCACTTAGAGAGGGGGCTGGCGATTGTCGCCAATGGCGCGTGGTCGGTATTCAACACCGTCAACCGCATCAACCCCGGACCGTCCTTTATTCCGAAGTGGTCGGACAAGCCGCTGCTGAAGTCGTGGCAGAAGACGAAGCCGCCGCTCGGCTGGCCGCGCAAGACCGACTCCCTGTGCCCGACGTGCGTCCGCGAGGCGCGCCAGATGATTCTCGACGGCAAGCAGGATGTGTCGATTCTGCTTCACGAGAAGGTCGGCGAGATTCCCGCGACGATTCTCGAGCGCGACGGCAAGATTCTCATGGTCAAGGATTGCCCGACGCACGGGCACTTCGAAGACGTCATGGCCATGGACACTGACTTCTTCAAGCACCTCGAACAAGTGTTCCCGGGCCGCGACATCGCGGCTCACAACGACGAGAAGCTCCATAACCACGGCAGCAGCACGATCAAGCATGGCCGCGGCTCGGTGTTGACCGTCGACCTGACCAATCGCTGCAACATGATGTGCGACCCCTGTTTCATGGACGCGAACCAGGTCGGGTTCGTCCATGAGCTGACCTGGGAAGACATCAAGCAAGTTCTCGACAACGCCATCACCATCAAGCCGCGCCGGCAGATGTCGGTGCAGTTCTCGGGCGGCGAGCCGACGATGTCGCCGTACTTCCTCGATGCGGTCCGTTACGCGCGCGAAGTCGGCTACAACTCGGTGCAGGCGGCGACGAACGGTATCGAATTCGCCAAGAGCCCTGAGTTCGCGAAGGCGGCGGCCGAGGCGGGCCTGCGTTATGCGTATCTCCAATTCGACGGCATCGGCAACGCCGCGAACTCGCATCGCCGCGTCGGCAACCTGTTCGATGTGAAGCTGCAGGCGATCGAAAACCTGTGGAACAACGGCGTCGACATTGTCCCGGTCGTGACGATCGTGAATGGCGTCAACAACGAGCAGGTCGGGCGCATCATCGAGTTCGCGCTCGACAACCCGCGCAAGATCAACTTCCTGTCGTTCCAGCCTGTGTCGTTCACGGGCCGCGACGAAGAAGTGACACCCGAGCGCCGCGCGGCGCAGCGCTACACGCTGTCGCACCTGGCGCACGACGTGAAGAACCAGACGGGTCTCGGCGAGCCGGTACGCGACTGGTTCCCGATCTCGTTCATGGGCACCTTCACCGACTGGGCCGACACGGTTCATGGACCGGATGCGCAGTGGGGCAACCTCACCTGCGGGTGCCACCCGAACTGCGGCGTCGGCATGGCGGTGATGATCGACAAGCAGACGAAGGAAGCGGTCCCCGTCACGGCCTTCCTCAACGCCGAGCAGCTGGCGAAGGATCTGGCGCAGGTCAACGACGCCGGCCGCGGCAAGTTCCTCTCGGTGATGGGCATGGCGCTCGCGCTGATGCGGAACTACAACCCGTACAAGGCGCCGACGCACTTCAAGCTGATCGACCTGATGAAGAAGTTCGACAAGACGTTCGGCGCGACCGGCAAGAACTACGGCAAGGTCACGAAGGATCGGACCCTCGACGACATCGACCTCCGGCGGCAGGATCGGTGGAACTTCCTGTTCATCGCGGGCATGTGGTTCCAGGACCTGTTCAACTACGACTTCCGCCGCACCGAGATGTGCATCATCCCGTATGCCACGCAGCAGGGCGAGATTTCCTTCTGCGCGTATAACACCGGCATCGGCTGGCGCAATATCATCGAGAAGATGCACATGACGGCCACGCTCACGAAGTGGTACGAAGAGCACGGGCGTCACGAGATCTTCGCGGGCAACAAGGCGGTTCCGCTGCCGACGACCGACCACGCGTTGAAGCTGAATGCCGAAGCCGTTGCAGCCGGCGAACAGCAGGACCTGGTGCTGGCGGGTGTCGCCCGCAACGCGCGCGAAGAAAAGATCGCCGCGCGCGCCGCCGCGAACGAGAAATCGCTCGAGGACAAGCTGAAGGAAGACGCGAAGCATCATCAGATGGCCGAGCTCTACCGCCAGCACGTGCTGAAAGAGGCGCCGAAGCAGCCGGTTATACAAATTCAGGGCCTCAAGAAGTCACAGCCTTCGGTGTAACGGAAAAACGAAGAACGAAAATCGAATAGAGCAACAGAAAGGGCGGGCCTGAAATCGGGCCCGCCCTTTTGCTTTATTCGTTCTTCGTTTTTCGTTTTTCGTTACTAGAGGCTTTATCACCTTGACCACGTAGTAACTGATTGGCCCTGGGACTTCCTTGAACCAGTGCGGCGTTCCGGCTGGAACGACGATCACATCACCCTTGACGAGCTTCTGTGTGGTCCCGCCTGTGATGTCCGTCCCGAGCCACTGATCGGGCCTGGTGCTTTTTGCCCCGACGATCTTGCCGCCGCTGACGAACGTCGCGGTGCCGTCGACCACGTAAATTACGTCCATCTCCTTGTCGTGCACCTCGACCTCCCCCGGCTTCTCGCGATGAGAACCAGACACGAGCACGTCCGAGGCCGTCACAAGGGGGCCACCCTTCGCCAGGGCCGCCGCCACCTTGGCGTGATCGACATAGACGGGGGACGAAACCGGTGTTCTGGGCTGGGCCGGTGCGGGAGCCTGCGAAAGAAGGTAAACGGGCGCCACGACGAGTGCGAGTAGAAGTCCGAACAGATATCTCATGTAGTCCTCCCTCGCGGGTCATGCTATCCCGGTTTTGTTCGTTCTCTCTTTTTTCGTTCTTCCTTTTTCGTTCTTCCTTAGTATCCTCCTCACCTCCGATGCCCGACAGAGGACACGACCGCTATCTCGTGAAGTCGCTGGTGCACGCCGCCTCGATTCTGCAGGCGTTTCAGTCGCCTGGCGAAGTGCTCCGCCTGCGCGACGTCGTCGAGCGGACCGGGTTCGGGAAAGGGATGTGCTTCCGGCTGCTCCACACGCTGCATCACTGCGGGTTCGTGGAAAAAATCGACGAGCGGAACTACCGACTCATGGCCGTGATCCGGCCGCGGAGGCGATTCCGCATCGGGTATGCGTCGCAGGGGCAGGACAGCTCGTTTCCCCGTGAGGTGCACACTGGGCTGCTTCGCGCCGCTGAACGCGAGCGCCTCGAGCTCATCGTCGTCGACAATCGGTATCAGCCCAAGGTGGCGCTTCGAAACGCGCAGCACCTGATCAAGGAAAAAGTCGATCTCGTCATCGAATTTCAGACCGACGAAGCGGTCGCGCCGGCCATTGCATCGAAGTATCTCGAAGCGGGCATTCCGCTGATCGCGATCGACATCCCGCATCCGGGCGCCACGTACTTTGGCGCCAACAACTATCAGGCGGGGCTGCTCGGCGGCCGCTATCTGGGCAAGTACGCACACACGTGCTGGAACGGACAGGTAGACGAAGTCCTGATCCTCGAGCTCGCGCGTGCGGGAGCGCTCGTCGGCGCGCGCAGCAAGGGCATTGTCGCGGGCCTCAAGGAAATGCTTCGCATCGGCGACTCCGTAAGGGTGATCTCGCTCGACGGCGACGGGCAGTTCAAAGCCTCGCTCGAAAAAGTGCGGCGCTACATCCGCATGTCGAAGGCGCGCCATGTGCTGGTGGGCGCCGCCAACGATCCCAGCGCGCTCGGGGCGGTCCGCGCGTTCCAGGAGACAGGGCGCGAGGCCACGTGCGCGGTCGTCGGGCAGAACGCCGAGCCCGATGCCAGACAGGAGCTGCGGTCGGCGCGGACTCCGCTCGTCGCCTCGGTTGCGTATTTCCCCGAGCGCTACGGATCGGGGTTGGTGCGACTGGCGCTCGACATTCTGTCGAGAAAGGCGGTGCCTCCGGCGGTTTTCACGCGGCACCAGATCATCACGGCCGAGAACGTCGACCATTTCTATCCGAACGACTCGCTGGTCGGCGTGGCAAGTGCGCCCGCGCTCGGGACAGACCACGCCGCGTTTCGCCAAGCGAAACAGCGTCGCGCGCGTGGCGGCGATTCATAATCCCGTAGATTTCCCACATTTCAGCGAAAACACGCACGTTCCCGTCAAACAGTTCCCTCAGATTTCGTTCCTCACATCAAAATCCCGGCGTGTCCGCGCGTAAGGCTTTGACAGCCGCCGCCGCCGGGCATAGCGTCGACTGAACCACTCACTTCGCAAGGAGACGTCATGCCCAGAGTTGCCGGATTGCTCGTGCTGACCGCGCTCTTGCTCGTCACCCCGTCGATCTCCAGCGCGCAGATTGGAGGCGGCGGCTCGATTCAGGGAACCGTGCTCGACACGTCCGGCGCTCCAGTACCCGGCGCGACGGTGACCGCTACGAACGTCGCGACCGGCATCCAGACGATCAGACAGACGACGCAAGCCGGCGTCTTCGCGCTGGTGCCCCTGCAGCCCGGCACGTATCGCGTGACGGTGTCATTGGATGGGTTCCAGACGTTCGCGCGTGACGGCATCATCGTCGATGCGCTGGGCGTGATCGGCCTGAATGCCACGCTTCAAGTCGGCAACATCACTCAGGAAGTTGTCGTCACAGCCGAGGCGCCGCCGCTCGCAACCGCCGATGCCAGGCTCGGTCAGACGATACGCAACGAAGTCTACACAGCACTCCCGCTCGTGATGAACACCGGCGGACCGCGCGATCCGACGGCCTTCATGTTCATCATGCCCGGCGTCCAGTCGATCGGGCGTTGGGGCAACGTGATGGGTGGCCAGGATTTCACGACCGACATGTACGTCGAAGGCATCCCGATCACCAACGCCGTCGTACAGGGAGAAGGCCGAAACCTGTCGTTCGGCATCTCGGTCGAAGCAATCGATCAGTTTCAGGTGGAAACGAGCGGCACGGCCGTGACGTTCAACGGCCAGGGCGCCTCCAACTACGTCGTCAAATCGGGAACCAACAGTTTCCACGGTGCGGGGTTCGAGTACTTCCGGCACAAGGCGCTCGATGCCAAGGGCTACTTCTCGCCCACCAAGCCCGACGACAACCAGCATGAGTACGGCGGTACGCTCGGCGGACCGATCGCCAGGAACAAGATGTTCTTCTTCTTCGCCTACGACGGATACCGCGATCGGCGGCAATCGGCCTCGACGCTGTCGTCGCTGCCCACGCTGGCCCAGCGAAACGGCGATTTTTCCGCGTTGCCCGTGACGATTTACGATCCACGGACGACCCGCCCGAACCCGAACGGCACCGGGTTCATCCGCGATCCGTTTCCGGGCAACAGAATCCCCGCGGACCGCATCTCGTCGATCTCGAAGAGCTTCCAGTCGTATCTTCCGGAGCCAACCAACTCGTCTTTGCAGAACAACTATCTCGGCGGATCGCTGCCCATCGGCTTCGACAACGTCAGCGTCACGACGAAGATCGATCTCAAGCTCAACGAGCGGCAGCAGGGGTCGTTACTCTTCTCGCACGGCAAACGCAGCCAGGCAACCGCATATCGAGGGAGCACACTACCTCTGCCGTATGCAACCACGCGCTGGGTCGAAGAGATTCCGACGAGCGCGCAGGTCAAGCACACCTACGTGCTCGGCTCGCAATGGGTCAATCAAGTCGGAATCGGATTCTCCCGCCTGGCGGTGCCGATCGAGAACGCCACCATCGACGGCCAATATCCGATTAAGGCAGGTCTTCGCGGATTACCGCCAGGGGAAGCGGATTCTTCATTCCCGGAGGTGGCCTTCGCCGGACCGAACGCGCCAGCGGGGTGGCGCGGAACAGATGCGCGCGCGTTCACGGAGTATCTGAACAACTTCACGCTGCAGAACAATTTGAGCTGGACGCATGGCAGGCACACGACGACCTTCGGGCTGCAGGCGCAGCGCATGGACGCCGACGAGCGTGAGCGCACCTACGGCAGCCTGGCCACGTTCGGCTTCAGCAACCTGCAGACGGCGGGGTTCAGCCCGACGGGAACCCTCGATGCGGCGAGCGGCAACGCGTACGCGAGCTATCTGCTGGGCGAGTTGAATGCGACGAACGTCATCGAGGACTCCGAGGTGGCGACGAGCGGACGTTTCTACACGTATGCGTTCTGGGCGCAGGACGACTTCAAGCTGCGGCCAAACCTGTCGCTCAATCTCGGTCTTCGCTACGACATCATGAAACCGTACACCGAGCTCTACGATCGGTGGTCCTACATGGATGCGACCGTGCCGAATTCCGTGGTGGGCGGGTATCCTGGCGCGATCGTGTTCGCGGGGGACGGCCCGAACAGCTGCCACTGCCGCACGCCCATCAAGACCTACTACGGAGCCGTCGGGCCTCGGCTCGGTCTTGCGTACACGCTGAACGAGCGAACCGTGCTGCGCACGGCCTATGGCATCAACTACTCGCGGCGCGGCGCCGTCGGCGGTCGCGCCGGGGCGCGCAACGGTACCGGATTACTCGGCTACTCCGCAAACGCGAGCTTCCCGAGCCCGAACGCGAGCTTCGCGCCTGCGTACAACTGGAACGACGGCGTGCCGGGGTACGCCCCTCCGCCCTTTTTCGATCCCGCGCTCAACACCGGCTTCGTGACCGGTCGTGGAACGGGCGGCAGCGTGACGTACGGCGATCCCGAGATCGGCGGGCGCATGCCGCGCTATCAGAACTGGAACGCCGGCGTTCAGTACGCGCTTCGGAACAGCGTAACGGTGGGCGCGTCGTACGCAGGCAGCCACGGAGATTTTCTTGGAGGCAGCGGACGCGGCTCTTATTCGAATCAGCTCGAACCGAAGTACCTGGCTCTGGGCAACCTGCTGACCCAACAGGCAACGCCTGCGAACATCGCAGCGGCGCAGGCGATTGTTCCCGGCGTCGGCCTCCCCTATCCGAACTTCTCGGGCACCATCGCGCAAATGCTGCGTCCGTTTCCGCAGTACTCCGCTGTCACTGATGTCTACGGGAACGTCGCGCGGTCCAACTACCACTCACTGCAGCTGACGGCCGAGAAGCGCCGTTCCGATGACGGGCTGTCGGTATCGTTCAACTACACGTTCAGCCGGACGGAAGACGACCTGTCTGCGCGAACGGGATACGACTTCGACCAGGATTGGTCGGTCAGCGTCAACGATCAGCCACACGTCTGGAACGCGATCGTCGTCTACAACCTGCCGTTTGGCGCGGATGGCAGAGCAGGGAGCGACAATCCGTTCGTGCGGGCGATCGTCAAGGGGTGGCAGGTGTCCGGCATCACGCAGTTCCGATCGGGCCGTCCTCTCGGATCGATCGGCGCGTCGTGCCTTCTGCCGAACGCGGGTACCTGTTACGCCGATTTCAACCCGAACTTCAGCGGTCCCGTGCGCATCAATGGTGATTACGGCGACGGCGACGTACTGGGCACGAACCCGCCAACGTATATCGATCGGGCGGCGTTTCTATCCCCTGCCCCATTCACCTACGGCAATACGCCGAGGACGCTCGCGCACGATCTCAGGAACCCCAGTTCCTTCAACCAGGATTTCAGCATCCGGCGCGATTTCCAGATCGCGCGCGCAAGGCTGGGATTCGGCGTCGACGTGTTCAACCTGTTCAACAACGTCGTGTTCGGGGGCATTCAGACCAACATCACCAATGCCAATTTCGGGCGTGTCAGCTCACAGACGAACACCCCGCGGGTCGGGCAGATCAAAGTGCGACTGGAGTTCTGACTAGCGGTGGTTGGTGGTTGGTGGTTGGTACCCAAGGAGACAATGAAGAAATCGCTGATCGTTGTCATGTTGTCCGCGGGCACGGTGCTGTTCTCGCAGGCACCATTGCCCTTCGACTCCGCTCAGGGCGGGCTGAAGGACTGGATCGATGCACGGACAGGACATCGCGTCGTCCGGCTCACCGGCGATGCCGGCGGGTCGACGCTGTATTTCCATGACAACGCATTCTCGCCGGAGGGGGACAAGCTCATGTTCAATACCCCCTCCGGCATCGCCGTGATCGATGTCTCGAAGATCGGCACCGCTGGAGTCGAGCCTGAGATCGTCGGGCCGGCGGTGCGAGGCGGGTATTTCGCGCGGCGCACGCGCGAGATCTATTACGGAGACGGGAATGGTGCGGTGACCGCCCTCAACGTCGATACGAAACAGATCCGCAATGTGCAGCACGCGCGCGGCCCCATTAATGCCGACGAGACCCTGTCGGTCGTGAAGAACGGCAAGGCCGTCGATGCGGCAGGCAAGTACCCAGACCTCCGGTACGGCCCATCGTTCCTCAATTACAACGGATGTTTCCCGGCAAGCGGATGGAAGACCTCACGCCCGATCAGCAGTATTCGGTCAAGAAGGAGGATGGGCTCGCCCCTCGCGCGCTGAATCCGTCGCTGCAATCGTTTGTCTTTACGAGCCTCAAAGATGGAGAAGCGCGCGAAACCGGTTTCCAGTACGGCGACCTGAATCACCTGCAGTTCAATCCGGCCGATCCCAATCTCCTTTTGTACTGCCATGAAGGCACGTGGCACGAGCTCGATCGCACATGGACGATCCGCACGGACGGCAGCCAGAAACAGCTGATGCACCGCCGCACGATGGACATGGAGATCAACGGGCACGAATGGTGGAGCTGGGACGGCAAGACCGTATGGTTCGATCTCCAGACGCCGCGCAGCCAGGTGTTCTGGATCGCCGGCGTCGAGATGGCAACAGGCCGGAAGATTCGCTACCACGTCGAGCGGGACTGGTGGGGTGTGCACTTCAACAGCTCGCGGGACGACACGCTCTTCGCCAGCGACGGCGGCGATCCTTCGCAGGTGGCGTACTCGACTGACGGCATGTGGATCAACCTCTTCCGCGTGCAGCCCGGTGACCGGATCACACGGGAACAACTGGCAGACATGTCCAGGCACAACTACGTGACCGGCCGTGGCGGCGTCGAGCCGAACGTGCACATCACGCCGGACAAGAAATGGGTCGTCTTCACGGGCCAGTTTGCCGGCGGTCCGCGCCACGTCTACGCGGTGGAAATCCACAAGCTTTACCGGTAAAATAGGCGCTTCCTCGCGCACAGCATCGCGCGCGTACGATCCGGACCTCATGCCGAAACTACGCCATTTCTTGCTCATTTCGCTGCTCGTGATCGGATCGGTCGTCGCTCCGGCGATGAATGCCGCGCAGGCACCGAATGCCGACCTCGAGCGCGAATACAGCGCAACTGTCCAGCCATTCCTCAACGCATACTGTGTCAGCTGCCACACCGGAGAGAAGGCGGCAGCGCAGCTGGACCTGCGGCAATACTCCTCGGCGTCCTCGGTCGTGCAGGATTTTGCGAAATGGGATCGCGTCCGCGAGAAGCTGTCCGCACACCAGATGCCGCCCAAGCAAGCGAAGCAACCCCCTGAAGGCGCGCGACAGGAAGTCATCAACTGGATAGCCGCGACCTGGAAGATCGAGGCGCGCAGGAATGACGGCGACCCCGGCCCGGTGCTCGCCCGACGGCTCAGCAACGCCGAATACGACTACACCATCCACGATCTGACGGGCGTCGACATCCGTCCGGCCAAGGAATTCCCGGTCGATCCGGCGAACCTCGCGGGGTTCGACAATTCCGGCGAGTCGTTGACGATGTCGCCGGCGCTGCTGACGAAATATCTGCAAGCCGCGCGGCGGGTCTCCGATCACATGTATCTGAATCCCGAGGGATTCGAATTCGCGCCGCATCCGATGCTCGTCGAGACCGACCGCGAAAAGTTCTGCATCCAGCAGATCGTCGATTTCTACGACCGCCAGGCAACGGACTACTCGGACTACTTCCGCTCGGCATGGCTCTACAAACACCGGGCGGTGCTCGGCAAACCGAAAGCCACGCTCGCAGACATCGCCGCGCAGAACAGAGTGAGCGCGCGATACCTGACGACCATCTGGCAGGCGCTCGAGGGATTGAAGGAAGAGGTCGGGCCGCTCGCGAAGCTGCAGACGACGTGGCGCGCGCTGCCTGTCCCGCAGAAGGGCTCTGACCCTTTCCTGGACGAGTTCGTGCACATGCGCGACTTCGTCGTGCGCATGCGCAAGGACACGTCACTGAAGTTCGCCAGCCCAGTCGTGAAGGGATTGAGCGTCGCCACGCAGCCGCTCATGAACTGGAAGAACCGGCAGTACGCCACGAATCGCCGGAATTTCGAGCGGGCAGCGCTGCGCGTCGCCGATGAACCGCCTCCGGTCGAAGTGAAGATGCCCGACGCGAAGCGCGGGCTGATTGGCGGCGGCCTGAACGGCGAAGATCTGAATGCGCTCAGGGCGCTTGCTGAACAGTACCAGTCGCGCATGCAGAACCCCGACCTCGAGGTGCCCGCCGGTCAGCGGGCACGCTACGAGGCGGCGTTCGCCAGATTCAGCGCGATCTTCCCCGACACGTTCTACGTGCGCGAGCGCGGCCGGTTTTATCCGGACGACACGGAAGACAAGGGCCGCCTGCTGAGCGCAGGCTTCCACAACGTGATGGGCTACACCCGCGACGACGCGCCGCTCAGCGAGCTGCTGCTGGACGAGAAGGGCCAGAAAGAGTTGGAGGCGCTGTGGGAGGAGTTCGAGTTCGTCGCCGATTACACGGCGCGCACCTACATCGAGTTCTTCTTCAACCAGAGCGGCGAGGTGCTCGGCAACGGCCGCGAATCCGGTAGTTTCCGTCCGGCCGACAAGGAGATCACGGCCGAGGCGGTCATCCTGGATTTCAAAAAACCGTTTCTTGCCAAGGCCGGGGCGGACGCCAACAACAATCCCATCGCCTTCGAGGCAATCACGGACCATTTCGATCGCGTCAATGCGACGATTCGCGGAGTCGAGCGCAAGCGCCTCGAGGCCGAACCACGCCAGCTCGACGCGCTGCTCGCATTCGCGGCGCGCGCGTATCGGCGTCCGCTCACGCCGGCCGAGCGCGACGATCTGCGCGGGTTCTATAAGTCGCTGCGCGAGAAGAGCGGCCTGACGCACGAAGAGGCCATGCGCGATCTCATCGTCAACGTGCTGATGTCGCCGCACTTTTCGTATTTAGTCGCGGGGGCCCCCCGCCCCGCTCCGGTCGCTTCGCTTGCGGGGCCCCGGCGCCCCGCGCCGCTACGCGACCTTCTTGACGTGAACGATCGCACCGACTTGCTGTCTGGTTACGCATTGGCCAGCAGGCTGAGCTATTTCCTCTGGTCGAGCATGCCCGATGCCGAGCTGTCGGCTCGTGCGGCCGCCGGCGAGCTGCGCAACGAATCGGTGTTGCTGGCTCAGGTCCGGAGGATGCTGAAGGACCCGCGCGCACAGCGCCTGGCTATCGAGTTCGGGGGCAATTGGCTCGACTTCCGGCGCTTTGACGAGCACAACGCGGTTGACCGAGAGCGCTTTCCCGAGTTCAGCAACGAGCTGCGCGACGCGATGTTCCAGGAGCCAATCCGGTTCATCGCCGATGTCGTCCGCAACGACCGCTCGGTGCTCGACATGCTGTACGGCAGCCACACGTTCGCCAATTCCGTACTGGCCAAACACTATGGGATCCCGGGAGTGGTCGGTTCGGCCGAGACATGGCGTCGCATAGACAACGCGCGCGACTACCAGCGCGGCGGTCTCCTTCCCATGGCGGCGTTCCTGACGCATAACTCGCCAGGGCTGCGGACCAGTCCGGTGAAGCGAGGCTACTGGGTCGCCCGCCGCGTGCTCGGCGAGGTGATTCCCCCGCCACCGCCGACTGTCCCGGAGCTGCCGAAGGATGAAGCCAAGCTGGACCTGCCGCTGCGGGAAGTGCTGGCGAAGCATCGCGACAATCCGTCGTGCTCTTCGTGCCATGCGCGATTCGATTCGTTCGGGTTGACGTTCGAAGGCTACGGGCCCGTCGGGGAAACGCGGACGAAAGACCTGGCCGGACACGCCGTCGACACGCGCGCGGTATTTCCCGGAGGCACCGAGGGGACAGGCCTCGCCGGCTTGCAGAGCTACATCCGCGCGAACCGGGAAAAGGACTTTTTGGACAACCTTAGTCGTAAAATGCTGGTGTACGCCCTTGGCCGGTCGCTGCTGCTCTCGGATGAACCGCTCATCCAGCGGATGGATGCGAAGCTCGCGGCGAACGGCTATCGATTCAGCGCGCTGGTCGAGACGATCGTGACGAGCCCGCAGTTCTTGAAGAAACGAACGGCTCAGGTCGCGGAGCGGCGCGGGGCGTAGGGCCCCCGCGACTAATATCAGAAAGGTGCGTAGATGAAGCTCTCACGTCGTACCGTTCTCCGCGGAGCTGGAGTCACCATGGCGTTGCCGTGGCTCGAGTCCATGTCCGCGTTCGCAGCAACACCGAACTCGCCTTTCCCCAAGCGCTTCGCCGTGCTTTTCATGGGCAACGGCGTCAACGAGAATCACTGGGGCGCCACCGGGTCGGGAGACGACATGCAGCTCAGCCTGAGCCTGTCGCCGCTCGAGCCGTTGAAGAGAAAGATCAACGTCATCAACGGGCTCTTCAACAAGCACTCGACGGGCCAGGGCATCCACCCGGCTCAAACGGGAAGCCTGTTGTCGGGAGCGCCCATCACACGAGGCCCGGTCATCCACGCAGGCATCACGGTCGATCAGATGATCGCCAATCACGTGGGGCAGGACACGCTGCAGCCCAGCATCGTGCTCGCGTGCGAGCAGCCGATGACGGGCTACCACGAGACCAACTTCTCGATGGCCTACAGCTCGCACATCTCGTGGCAGAACGCCGACTCGCCGGTGCCCAATGAGGTGTACCCCGCGCTCGCGTTCGATACGCTCTTCGAGAATCGCGGCAGCGTCCGCAATCTCAGCATCCTCGATCGCGTGAGGGACAGCGCCGCGGAGCTGAGCCGCCAGGTGAGCTCAACCGATCAGTACAAGCTGGACGAGTTCATGACGAGCGTGCGCGAAGTGGAAAAGCGCGTCGACGGCATGCGAAAGAACCAGGAACAGGCCGCGGACCTTGCGAAGCTGAAGAACAAGCCTGTCTTCTCCATGGATCGGCCGCAGAACGGCCTGCCCGAAGATTTTCGCGAGCATACGCGCCTGATGTGCGACGTCATCGCGCTGGCGTTTCAGACGGACAAGACACGCGTGGCATCGCTGCTGCTCGCGCGAGACCTCTCGGCGCTCTACTACCCGTTCCTCGACGTGCGGAACGGGCACCACGCGGCATCGCACGACAATCTGTCGGACGGCTACGAGCGCATTTCGCGGTTCCACTTGAGCCAGCTGGCGTATCTCGCCACGAAGCTCGACTCGATGCCCGAGGGTGACGGAACGGTGCTCGACAACTCGTGCCTGATGTTCCTGTCGAACCTCTGGAACGGCAGCAAGCACATCAACACACAATTGCCAGTGGTGCTCGCGGGCGGTCTCGGCGGCACGCTCGAAACCGGCCGCTCACTCGACTACCTCACGGCCGGCGACGAAAATCGCAAGATGTGCAGTCTCTTCCTCGGCATCATGGACCGGATGGGCATTAAGGTGGACAGCTTCGGCGACGCGGAGAGCCGCCTCACCGATCTGTAACGAAAAACGAAGAACGAAAAACGAATAGAGTAACAAGGGCGGGCCCGAATCGGGCCCGCCCTTTTCTGTACTCGTCGCTCTATTCGTTCTTCGTTTTCGTTCTTCGTTACTGCGGTAGTAACTCGTCCAGGCACGTATCAGTTACCCACGCCGACCGTGCTCCGCTGTCCCCTGTCGACTCACACTTCCCTTTCCCGCGAAGCTCGTCGACGATCGTCTGAATCAGCGGCTGGTGCACGTGCGGAGGATTGCGGAACCGATAGAGATTGGGTTGGCCGGCTCGCGTGACGACAACATCCGCGTCGGCGATAACCGCTGTTGCAATGTCCCCTTCGGAACCGGTGAAGACGACCGAGTCGGCAGATACCGGAGCATTGAAGTTCCAGACACCGGTGCCCGCAACCTTGTCGCCGATCTGAAACGCCGCAGCAGTGACGTCCTCTGCGGCGTACGTGCCGCCGGTGTTCAGCGCGAAGCCGGCAGCCGCCGTAACCGGTCCCGCCAGAAAATCGATGATGTCGAAGTAGTGCGAGGCAAGGTCGAGAAACAGCCCCCCGCCGGCGATCTCGGTGTTGAAGCGCCATGCCTTCACCGCATCCCCGGCGGCAAGCGGGGCCGTGACGCTGACGTGAATCGACGTCAACTGGCCGATCGCGCGCGCATGAAGTAACTCACGCACTTTCAGGAACCGCGGCAGAGCGCGCCGGTAATACGCAACCCAGAGAGGGCGATGGGCGGCGCGGAATGCCTCCACCATCTGCAGACACTCCGCGTGATTCATCGCCATCGGCTTTTCGACCAGGCACGGCTTGCCGGCCGCCGCGACCTTAAGAGCGAGGTCGCAATGACTCGATGGCGGAGTGGCGATGTAAACGGCGTCGACGCCGGCATCCTGGATGAGCGCCTCGGCGTCATCGTGCACGCGGGGCACTCCATGGCGCCGCGCGTAATCCTCTGCCTTGCCGCGATCGCGACGCGTCACGGCGACGAGCGCCGAGCCGTCGGCCTTCTGCAGCGCAGGCCCACTTTTGACCTCGGCGACGTCACCGCATCCGATCATTCCCCATCGGATGATTTCCATCGTATCTAATGATCTATCGATCTACAGATCTACTGATCCTTGAAGAACGGCGAAACACAAAGAACGCCGCGGTGCCGAAGACCGGCCAGTACAGATACTTCGGCCACTGCGGGGTCATGCTGTACTCGATGCGGACGTCCCGCTGTTTCGCATCGCGGCTCTGGCCGACGACCCTGACGCTCTTGTCGCTCGGAATGAGCGCGTTGACGAGGTACACACTGGAAACTGTCTGATGATTGTTTCGGAACTGCAGCTCTCGTCGTCGGTTCCATCCGTCTTCGACGCTGCCGCCCGCGCGAAGCTGAATCGTACCAATCCCGTAACGCATTTCATCGAGTGACGGCACCTCGACATGGGACAGCGTCAATGCGACCGGACGGCCGTCAAGTTCGAGAACGATGTCCCCGAGTACGTCCCGCCCGTACGATTCCGCTTCGAGCGGCGAGATCCTGCTGTCGCCATCGCGATCGATCAGCGCGATGATGCCGTCCGCAACCTTCGCCCCTGGCGTCAGATCGACTTCCAGCGCCACGCGCGTGCGCTCGAACGAGACGCGCGCGGCCTGAAGATATTCGTCGAGACGATGTGCGGCCGGCGCCGTCGAGAGCATGAGGACAATGACAGCCGTCGCCGCGAACGTGCCTCTCACCGCCGGGTCATCCTCGCCGCGTAATCGTTCGTGGGATCGCGATAGATCGTATGGATGTGGTCGATGTTGTTCTCGCCCGCTCCCTGCGGCGCGTACTCGATGAACACGGCCGGACCCTGGATCCTGAAATAGGCGCCCTTGCCCTTCGTCGTCGGGCCTGCCCAGGCAAAGTACGTGTCGCCGAGGCCCGACTGAACCTCTTTCATCTTTGCGGCAGCCGCCTCGTCGCCAAGAATGCCGACCCACTCGCGCACGAGCTCCACGAGCATGGCGCGCTGGGCCGGCGTGAAAGCCGACGCGCGCACACCTTCGGGCGCGATCATCTTGCCGTCAGTGCCGGGACCGAGCACAAGGTTGCGAACCTCAAAACCAAGAATGGCCTGTTTCTGCTGTTCCGCATTGAGGGCGTTGATCAGCTCGAACGCCTTGTCGTTTTCGTCGCCTAACGGACGCACCGTCCGGCCATCCACCGTGTAACTCGCCGGCTGCGCGCCTGTGTGCGTCGGGGTGAGCACGTTCTGGCTTCCGGCAAGCGTCACGTTGATGGCGAGGTGATGCCCGCCGAACTGCAGCATCCACGGATCGGTCGTCGACGGCTTGCCAAGGATGGCAACGTAATACTCCGCGCGCCCGAAGATGGTTTGTGAGCCTGGCTTGCGCGTCGGGGCGCTTCGCGTCTCGAGCACCTGATCGGCGTCGACGATTTCCATCGCCTTCTGGTACCCCTCGCGGCTGAGAGTCGTCGCAACGAGCGCGAGCGCGGCCTTCTCCTGCGCCGGTGTCATCGCGCCGAGTTTGAGGCCGTTGCGCTCGGTAGCGCCGACCTGCATCGTGATGCCTGAGGGCAGGTTCGACCACACGGTGCGGGTCTTTTCGTTCAGGCCGATGTTGGCTTTCGTGCGCTGGCTTTGATCGAGCGTGGCCAGAAACGCGTCGGCGGCGGCCACAGCCCGTGAGGTCGCATCGGTCGCCGGGGCGGTACGTTGTTGTGTGTAGACGCCGATCGTGCAAAACGCCAGCAGCACCGCCAGCATGGTTCTCGAATGTCGATCTGACATCGCTGACTCCTCTCTCTAGCCGGTAGCTCGTAGCTCGTAGCTCGAGTAGCAAAAGCTTTTGCTACCAGCTACCGACTACCAGCTACGAGCTGGAGGAGTGAGTATAGGTTCGTTAGAAGCTCAGCACCAGCGCGGCCGACGTAATTGTGTCAGTCCGCTCGAAGCCGGCGACCGGCTCGTCCACGTAACGGAGCAGGTTCGAGATTTTCAGGGACAGCGGAGCGGCAATCCTGGCGGTGAGCGCGATCGCGTGCTGGAGCCGCCAGGTGCCTTCATCCGACAGATCGAGCGATGAAATCAGGTCATCGGTGATGTCGCTCGTTTCCGACAATTTCAGTTTGTAGCGCGTACCGGCGCCGGCAGTGGGTGTCGAGAGAGTGTCGCCAACAGTCCGCCGCTCGTTGAGATAGCCCAAGCCTGCATCGAGGTAGAACGTTTGTCGTGAGGCTTCGAGTACCGAGGACTGCGAGCCCGCCTTCGGTATTGTTCCGATGCTCGACGCCCGAGAAGAGGTCTCGAAGGTACGCATGCTGCCCGAAGATCTGCAGGCGCGTCGTCAGCACGCGCGCTACCCGGCCGCGTACGGCGAACGATTTCGCACTCACCACATCTTGAGACTCGTTTCGAACAAACACCGTCTGCGCGTCGATGACCCACTTCGGCGGTCTGAAGGTAATTTGAGCGGCCGCTCCCACCGACTGCGACGAGGCATTACCGCTCGTCGTCACAAGTGCAAATTCCGCTTTACCTTCCCGGGCTTTCGGCGGCGGCGCTGTTGCGCGACAGCAATTCCGGTAAAGCGCGAGTGTCAGTTGAAGAGCGATACAGGCGGTTCGAAGATGTGCTTGCACGCGCGCCAGGCGTGCAAACCATATGCCTTAGGCGCGGGTTGGCTGGAGAAACTCCTCGAGCCGAGCGATCTCTGCATCGAGCCGCCGGCTGAACTCGCGATCGCGTGGCCGCTTGTCGACGAAGCCAAGTTGCACGTCGAACCTACCCGCGCCCGCCAGGCCCGCATTCGCCCAACCCACAAACCGATCGCCCCATAGCATCGGCATCGCGTAATAGCCGCGCACCCGTTTCTTCACCGGGGTATACGCCTCGAACCGGTACGACCAACCCCACAGGTGCTCGAACCGCGCCCGGTCCCACACCACCGGGTCGAACGGCGCAAGAAATCGCACCTGACGCGGCGCATCGTCGCTGGGCCAATCAACGGCGGGCGACACATAACTGACTCCGTCAACGATATCTTTTCGAAGTTCGCCGCTGCGGATCATCTCGGTCAACATCGGACGCGTGCTGCCGAGTTCGCGATGGCGCGCAATGACCGACTGGAGTGATTTCTCAGGAGAGGGCGCGAAGATGCGCGCGTACACCAGAACGAGAGCCCGCAATCGATCGGAGGGCGGCGGTATTGCTGGAGTCGACGCCGCCGGATGGTACACCCTGATGCCGTTCTCGCGGCGCGCGATGCGCAGCAATCCCCGCCAATGAAGCCACTCGAGGGCATGTGTCGTTGCCTTCGAGTATCCACCCCAGGCATTGATGACCCGGCGCTTGCCGAGGTGCGCTTCGAGAACGCGCGGGTGGGCCTCGCCCAACCTGGTGACCGTCTCGAGCACCTTCTTCTCGAGCGTGCGGAGCGGCGGCGTCTTCCTGGGATGCAGCAGCTGCCACACCGGCTTCGACAGAAATCCGTACGCATACAAGTAGTCTTCTTCGATCTCCAGCGACGCATACTGCCGTTCGAGGTCGCCTGCTCGATATCCATGGACACGATGCCTGAGGATGAGATCCTGTGCGCGCGCCGGCGAGCGGATGGGATCGGCCTGCACGAACCCGAGTTGCGCGATGGCGTCCGGCAGTGTCGTCGGCGCGAAGAGCGATTGTGAAATCGCGTAAGAGCGTAACGAGCGGAGGGTCACTTTTTACTTTCTACTTCTCACTTTTTACTTTCCCGTCTCATCGGCCACAGATATTCGGTGTTTACAGGCTCCCCGCGGACGTATCTGCGCTCGATCTTTCGGATCGAAAATGCGCACGACCCGATCGATCTCGTACTTGGGCGGCCAGTCGAGCTTGCCGATGTCGCTGTGATTCCCGAACCGGCTCCGGAACGCGGGCTCCTCCCACGACTCCACCAGGATATACGGCGTGTGGCCGTGCCCGTCGAGCCATGACACGGCGCGGTCGAGCCACGCAGGATCGAGCCCTGCCCAGGTGAGGGCTTCTTTGCGCCCATGAAAGCGCACTGCCCCGCTGTCCCATACCGACAACACCACCGCATTCTCCGGCAGACGATCGCGGACGACGAGGCCTGCGCTTCGATATCGCTGCTCGAGGAATTTCAAATTGAACGCGAGCCGCTCGTCAGCCGCTGCGCACGCAGAAGATTGCGAGGCCGACAGTAACGGCGAGAACGATCGTGCTCCCGGTCGTGTCCGCCTTCAGGCGGACCAACCGACGCAGAACGTTCGTCACGACGTGAACGGTCACCGCGCTTGCCAGCACCAGCATCAATGCGATTGCCGGCAGTAGAAATCGCAGGTACGACCAATCGTCAAATGGCGTGTAGAGGAAGTAGATGAAGCACGTCGCGAGAATCAGACCAATCGCGAGCGCCACATCTGCCCGCTTCTCGCGCGCGACGACAAACGGCGCTGCGAACGCGAGCAGCGGAAACGGCGTGTGCGTTTCGATGAGCCATGCGAAATAACGCGAGGCGTTGATTGGAACCGCCGACAGGCCGAACAGATGACCGAGCTGGCCGTAACCGGTGCGAAACGGACTTCCGTACAGCCCGTTGTTCAGCCACAACACCAGTATTCCGAACGGAATCGCCGCGAGCGCAAACCGCGTGAGATTCCTAATCCCTAATCCCGAATCCCTAATCCCGAATGTGACGGCGGCAGCCACGATCAGGCCCAGCGGCAAAAGATTGGGCCGAACGAGCAGGGCCAGTCCGCAGCAGAGTCCCGCGAGCGCGTAGCGTCTGCGTAGCAGCGCCGCGAACGTCGCCATCCACAATGCGGCCGTCGTCACGTCGTTCATCGGCTGGACAACCTGATAAAGAGTCGACGGACTGGAAGCAACCAGCACGGCTGCCATTGCGCCGGCGACGGGATTTGCTATCGCGCGGCCGGTGATGAACGTCAACCACACCAGCAGCCCGCCCGCAATCGGCGTCAGCATGAAAATGGCGTCGAAGCCGCCGACAGCGATCAACGGTGCAAGGAGGACTGAGAACCCGGGGGCGCACACCGGGGCCGACGCCGAGGGATTTGTTTCCGATGTCACGAATCCGCCTGGCGAAAATGTCTTCCCTGCCTCGGGCCACGGCACCTGCGCGACGAGAGCGCTTGACGGCCGCAGTGTCCCGGCCGCGAATGCGTCGGCCATCAACGCGTAACACGACGAATCCGATCCGCCGGCGGCATACGTGCCGCGCAGGAATCCCACGCTCGCGATCGCCGATCGCCGCCACAAACGCAATCGAACAGGAGATCAGGAGTTCAGGAGACGAGAACATTTTTCTCAAAAAGGAATTTCTCCTGCTCTCCTGCTCTCCTGTTGAATTACCGGAATCTGTATTTCAGCAGCACGGCGACCGCGTGAAACCCGTCGCGCCAGCCGATCTTCTTCCCGCTCGCGCGGTTTCTTGGATCGAATGTCACCGGACGCTCCACGATGCGGCGCCGCTGGCGCAGGAGCTTCGCCGTTATCTCCGGCTCGATATCGAAGCGATTCGACTCGAGCTCGAGACTGCGAGCGACCGGAGCCGCCATGATCTTGTAGCAGGTCTCCATGTCGGTAAGTCGGCCGCCGAACAACACGTTCGTCAGCCACGTCAGCCCGCGATTCGCCGCGAACGAGATCCATGGTCCCGGCGGCCGGCCGGCCAGAAAGCGCGAGCCGTACACGACGTCAGCCTCGCCGTCCAGGATCGGCTGCACCAGACCGCCCAGCTGCACTGGATCCAGCTCGAGATCAGCATCCTGAATCGCCACGATCGTGCCACGCGCATGCGAGAACCCTATGCGGAGCGCGCTTCCCTTTCCGCCGTTCACTGCAGCGTGGATGATCGACAGCACGCCGTCAACAGGCGCCAATCCGTCGAGCACTTCCCTCGTCCCATCGGTTGAGCCGTCGTTCACGACGATGATTTCGCGGGCGGCAGGCAGAGGAATCGCGAGCAGGCGCTCGATGACCTGCCGAACTGTGCGCGCTTCGTTGTACACGGGCACGACAATGGAGATTAGTTCTGACGATGACTGGGGCGTGGGAGGCATTGGTAGATTGGAAGATTGGTAGATTGTCAGATTGTTGTCAGAATGAAGAAGGACGATTTGTAGGGGCCCGCACTCGTCGCAGCGTTAATCTTCAATCTGCAATCCCTCAATGCAACAACATTCCGACAATCTACCAATCTTCCAATCTACCAATGGTGTCGCGCTCCACTATTTTCGGCGCGCTGGAGCGGGCGCCGGCGTGTACTCCACTGTCACGTCGCTGATGATGGCGATCGGGCGTCCGGGCGCCGCATAGTTCGCGGGCTGGCCGTCGGCGCGAACCACCGTCAGCTTCTCGCCGAGGATGGTGACCTCGCTGAGCTCGGCGGCGAGCTGCAGGGTGATCGTTTCGACGCCGACCGGCGCCACAGCTTTGACGCCGCCCGGACCGGCGCCGCCGGTGATGCGCTCGAGCAGATCCTCGGCCCGCCGGAACTCGGTTGCCACAGCCGCTCGCGTCAGCAGCGTGTTGTCGAGCGTCAACACGCCGATGCCGGCGATGTACGACGCGAACCCTCGCTTCATCCGCACCTCTTCTTCAGAGTACGGTGTGGCGGTTGTGGAGGTTGAATCGCAAGGTCACGGGCCCGCGGTGGGGCGGCAGTTTGATGAGGATCCCTTCTTTGGGTTCGCGCCCGGTGAGCACATCACAGTACTCGCGTTTCGTCTTGACGCCCATGCCAAGCGGCGAAGGGCACGTCATTTCCGCTGGAGCGACAGTAGGCTTCCGGGCAGCCGGCGCCGGTTTGCGCGTCTGCGCCGCGGGCCGGGTCTGCGCGTCGAGTGCACGGTGGCGGATACGAGCGCAGTCACGACCACGACGACAGACCATGACCATCGACCATGGACCATCGCGTTAATCATCGACGCACACAGCCATCGGCTCTGACGAGGCGCGGAGCGCCGTGCGCAGCTTGATGAGCTCGAGGAACTCCATTCGTGTCCGCGCATTGTCCCGAAACGCGCCCAGCATGGAGCTCGTCACGCAGAACGAGTTCTGCTTTTCGACGCCGCGCATCGACATGCACAGGTGCGTCGCTTCCATGACGACGGCGACGCCGAGCGGGTTGATCTTTTCGCGAATCGTGTCGGCGACCTGGCTCGTCAGCCGCTCCTGAATCTGGAGCCGCCGGCTGAAGATGTCGACGAGCCTCGGAATCTTGCTGAGGCCGATCACTTTTGTGCGCGGGATGTAGGCGACGTGGCACTTGCCGAAGAACGGCAGCAGGTGGTGCTCGCAGAGGCTGTAGAAATCGATGTCCTTGACGATCACCATCTCGCTGTAGTCGACGGTGAACAGCGCGTCGTTGAGGACTTCGTCGATGTCCATGTTGTAGCCGCTCGTGAGGAACTTGAGGGCTTTTTCGACGCGTTTCGGGGTATTCAGGAGCCCTTCGCGGCCCGGATCTTCTCCGAGCTCGGCAAGGAGCTGCCGTAGGAGCGGCTGCATTACTCCGAATTTTACGCTAGAAACGGACGCCGACTGAAAAGCGGAAAAGCCGAGGGGTTGTATAGGCGAACGTGCTGGTCGGCGTGCCGAAGTTCGTGTGAGGATTCCAGTTGACCCCCTGAACCGGCTGCGTCGTGTAGGGATTGAACGGTGCTGCCAGGACCACCGACTGTCCAATCGTCGTCAGGTTGGTCAGGCCGCCGTTGTTGAAGACGGTGTCGCCGCAGCCGCACAGCTGGAACTGGTTGAAGACGATTCAGCACTTCGCCATGGAAGAACGCCTCGGCCGTTCCGCGAAGCCGGTACGAGTAGTTCACCGAGACATCCGTTCGATATGTCGCTTCGGTGCGGAACGCGTCACGCGGAGTGAAGAAATACTCGATCTGAGCCGGCGGAAGGGCGTATCCCGGATTGGCCATGAAGCTCAGCGGATTGATCAAACCTATCGCACCGTACGGCACCCCCGAGCCAAACTGCTGCACGAGGCCGATTGCGAGCGATCCGGCTGACGGGTTCATCGGCACGGTATACGTTGCCCAGCCCCGCGCGCGATGTCGCTGGTCGATCGAGAGATCACCGTCGGGGTAGTTCCACTCCGCCCGGCGATATTCAGGGTAATGGTTTATCGATGCGCCGCTGGGGCCATTTGCCGTCTCGCCCTCGACATTGCCGTACGCGCGGGAGAGAGTGTAGTTGCCACCAAGCGTGAACTGGTCTCCGGAGTAACTGCCCTGCGCGAGAAGTGCGGCATAGCGGCGCCGCACACCGTCTGTGTTCTCGACGAAGGTGCGATCGAACGCGTTGCCGACCCCGTCGGTCACCCTGCCGGTGGTGAGGTCGGTCCGCTGACTGTAAAGATTCTTGTAGTCACGAAACACGCCGTCAACGCGCAGCGACGTCCGCGGTCCGAGCGTGCGGCTGACACCGCCGGCATATTCAATCGAATACGGGGCTTTCAACGGCTCGGGCATCGTCATGTTGAAGCCCGGCACGACCGCGGACAGATACGGCCGGCGCTCTGTCTCCTCCATTCGCGTTGAACCAGTCGAACACCTGCGTGAGCGCGGAGGCAGTGTCGACGAGCGGTCCCGCAGGATTCGCGTTGATCGCCGGCCCCTGGTAGAACCACCGGTAATTTGCCGCGTTTCCGGCCGCCGTTGTCGCTCCTGCCAGATTGCTCGTCAGTGCCATGACGTATCGCGCCATGCTGCCCGATATCGACCATCGTCCGTCGGCGCTGGGATCCCACACGGCCGACAGCCGCGGACTGAAATTCGTCTCGTCGCCGACATTCTTTCCGCCGCCATCGGTCGCCTGGTTCCGGTCGAAGCGCAGCCCCAGGCCAAATGTGAACTGGTTGCTGAGCCGCCACGTGTCGTTTACGAACAGCGCGTGCGTCCGAAGGTTCGAGCCTTCGCTGAGCTCCAGGATGGGCGTGTACTCGATGACGGTCGACGTGGCCGCCGTGCCGGGTATGAACTGCGGATACACCACACCGCCAGTGAAGATGGAGTTCGTCGCACGAATACGGTAGTCGCTGCCGCTCGCGTGCGTGTTCGCCCAGATGTTGTCGTTGAAGTAGTCGTACCCGAACACCATGTGATGCGTGCCGCTCGACCGCGTCGAAAAAAATGACGAGCCCTTGAGAATGACGTTGCTGTTGTTCCGCTGTTCGTCGCCGTCGCACGTCGCGCCAGAACAGAACGTCGGGCTCCAGAACCTGGCGTTCTTCGAGATATCGAGGATCATCGTCCCGAGAATCAGATCTTTCGTGTCCGCGCCGACGTCGGTGAACGTCAGATGGCGGGCGGAGTATTGCGCTTCCACGAACAAGTTCGGCCGCAGCACACCGGCGTAGTGCAGTGAGTACAGGTCCTGCGGCTGCCCCTGGTCGGTCAGGCTCTGGATATCCATCACGTTCGAACCAGTGTTGTTCTTCAGCACTTGGTCCATGTAGAGGTACGAACCGCGCACCGAATGGCCCGGCCGAAGCGTGTACGTCAGCTTGCCTTCGTACCGTTTCTCGTCATTTGTGCGAACGTACGGGATGTTGGTCGAGAAGGTCGTCCTCGTCGATTCCTGCTGTTGCAGACGCGAGGCCAGGAAGAACCAGACACGTTCTTTCGCGATCGGCCCGCCGAACGTCGCTTCGTAGGTCGGCACGATCTTGTCGAGCTTCAGCTTCAGCGATGAATTTCCGATGAGCTGCGTCGATTCGAACGGCGTGTAGCTGCGCCAGCTTTCGTTCGCGAACGACGTCCGGAACGATCCGCTGAATGTGTTGCCGCCCGATTTCGTGACGGCGTTCGCGATGCCGCCGGAGAACCGGCCGTATTCGGCCGACACACCGGCGCTGGCGACGGTGACCTCCTGCAGGGCGTCCTCGATGTAGGGATTCATCGGCGCGCCGCGGAGGTTCTCGTTGATGATGGCGCCGTTGAGCGTGTAGAGATTCTCGTACGACTGCGAGCCGTTAATCGTGTAGGCGCCGCGCGGGCCCGTCGCATGAAGGCCGGGCGCCATCAACAGCACGGCATCGATGGTGCGGTTGGACGGCAGCACTCGACATCAGGTTCTGCTTGAAGTTCGTCGCGACTTGCGCCGTCTCGACCAATGGCTGCGCGTCGGCCAACAACCGTGACGTCTTCGCGCATGCCGGCGGGTGATATCTCGACGTCGACCCTCGCATTGTAGGCGCCCGCCACCTGCTGCATCCGGTTCACGCTCTGAAAGCCGTCGAGCTCGAATACGACGGCGTAGGTACCGGGCGGCAGCAGCGCAAGCAGGTAGTCACCCGATTCTGATGTGACTGCGGTGCGCGTGCCCTGAAGCATTGGCGACGTTACTGCCACCATGACGCCGGGAAGAGGCAGCCCATCGGACGAGTGGACACGCCCCCAGATGGTTCCCGTCGTCGCCTGTGCGTAGGCCGTGAGAGCCGCCACCAAGCAACGCCGCGAGCAACAGGAGCACGTTAGGTAAGAGTCGTTGCATGCCTCCTGATTATCGGTTTTTCCGGACTGCGCGATAGCGCGCGAGTCCTTCAGGTTCATTGATTTGCAGGTATTTGCCGTGTAGGACGAACTACTACTTCAGTATTTTGGATTTTGCCTATCGGAAAATTGGATCTACATGCAATTTGATCGGAATATCCCTTAGAATTGCCAGCAATTTGCTATATTCGATGGCTGGAACCTTGGCATCTTTCTCGTAGGCGGTATGCCTGGACGTTAATAGTGACGCCCCAGGCCATTTTTCAAGGAGAGTCTATGAATACGAGACGACGCGAACGAGGGCGCGCAGCTTCATTGCTGCTCTGCTTCTTGTTGTCGCTCGGCATGCTGCTCGGACCTGCGTCTATCACGCAGGCTCAAGAGCGCACGGGAACAGTCACGGGCGTAGCGACCGACGCCAGCGGAGGCGTACTGCCGGGTGTAACTGTTGCAATCACCAGTCTTCAGACCGGGCGCGTTACCACTGTTATTACCGACGGTAGCGGGATGTACCGGGCGGAACTCGATCCTGGAACCTATAAGATCGGGTTCGAGCTGAGCGGGTTTGCCCGACAGGAAATACCTGAAGTCAACGTGCTGCTCGGCCGAACCTTCAACATCAACGCATCGATGAAGGTCGGGAACATTTCAGAAGCGGTTCAGGTGACGGCGGAAAGCTCGCCGCTCGTCGATACCCGCAGCACCATCATCGCCCATAACGTCACCGCCGAAGAGATCGACCGGATGCCGAAAGGACGCAGCTTCCAATCGGTCGCGATGACCGCCCCATCCGTCAACTCCGGCGAGATCGAAGGCGGCTTCCAGGTGAATGGCGCCAGCAGCTCGGAAAACCAGTTCACCGTTGATGGCGTTTCCACCAACAGCTTGCTGGCAGGCCAATCGCGCCAGAACACCGTGTTCGAGTATCTGCAGGAAGTGCAAGTCAAAACCGTTGGCATCCCTGCCGAATACGGTGGCGCGCTCGGAGGCGTGATCAGCGCTGTCACCAAGTCGGGCGGCAACGCCTTCCACGGCGAGGGGCACTATTACTTTTCTGGCAGCGCGCTCAGCGCGGGCCCGGTGCAGCGTCTCGTGCTTTCGCCCGTTGACGACCGCACGGTCTTCACCGTCCAGGACGACAAGCAGGACGACGTTCGCAACGAAGTCGGCGGTTCACTGGGCGGCCCAATCGTTCGCGATCGCCTCTTCTTCTTCGGGTCAATTTCCCCACGTTTCAACTCGAGAACCAACGATTACCTGTTCAGCAGCGGCATCGAGCCTGGCTCGATCAAGCGCGATCAGACGATCATGAGCGCTTACGGAAAGGTCAGCTACGCCAGCCGCCGGATCAACGCGTATTTCGGGGCGCTGTTGACGCCGACGACATCCGAGGGGACGCTGCCGGCTTACGGCGGTACAGGCCCGCAGTTCATATCGAGCTCGAAGGCCAGCAACGAAGTGAACCTCACGCGTGGCTACGAGCAAAACCAGCGCACCCTCACTGGCAACGCCGATATCAGCATCTCCAATTCGTCGTTTGTGAGCATGAAAGTGGGGCACTTTTACGACAACTACGGCGACACGGGCGTTCCGTTGACCACACCGTGGTACTACGAAATTCCATGCATAGCCGGCCCGTCATGCCCGGCAGGGTTCGTGGGACCGCGCCTTACTCAGAACACTCCTGCAGTGCAGATCGTCGATCACGACACGACGAAGCAGACGTACTTTCAGGCCGACTACAACGCCTCGTTCAGCGCTGCTGGATTCCACACGTTGAAAATGGGTGCCGGCGTCCGGCACAACGAGAACGACGTGGATCAGCGCTTTCCGGGCGGCCGGGTCTTACTCTACTGGGATTCATCAGTGCAGAGCACTGTGCCGGGCGTCCCAGTTAGTCGCGGCACTTACGGATACTACACGGTCGACAACCTCGGGACCTTCGGCGAGGCGTCCGCCAATATTGCTCACTTCTACGTACAGGATCAGTGGAGCGTCGGCAGGCTCACGCTGAATCTTGGCTTGCGCCTCGAAGACGAGAAAATCCCCGCGTTCAGAGAGCGTGAAGTCGCGATCGCGTTCGGATGGGGCGAGAAGATTGCGCCCAGGATTGGAGCGGCGTACGACATGTTCGGTGACGGCCGCATGAAGCTGTTCGGCAGCTACGGCCGTTACTACGACTGGACGAAGTACGAGCTCGCGCGCGGCACGTTCGGCGGCGATATCTGGACCACGTATTACCGTCCTCTCGATGATCCGTCCATCATCAACAACATCAATCTGGACAATATGCCCGGCCGCGATCTGTGGGGCAGTTCCGTAGGCTACCAGGATCATCGTGTCCCGAGCTTCGGCACAGACCAGCTCGATCCGGACATGAAACCGATGAGTCAGGACAGTTTCAGTGGAGGCATCGAGTACCAGCTTGCGCCGACCACGCTGCTGTCGGTGAACTACATCCACAACAACCTGATCCGCACGATCGAGGACGTTGGTCAGCTCATCGACGGCAGCGAGGTTTACGTGTACGGCAACCCTGGCGAGGGTATTGTGACGGACGCGTTCCGCTCAACCGCTACAGGACCATTCAATGTACCTAAACCGAAGCGGCAATACGACGCGCTTCAGGTGTCTCTGAACCGGCGGTTCTCGGGCAACTACTTCCTCGGTGGGAGCTACGTCCTGAGCCGGCTGTACGGCAATTACGCCGGAATCGCCAGCTCGGACGAGATCCGCACTCCCGGCTTCAGCAATTTCGGCGTGGATCAGCAGCAGGGGTCACAGTCCTCCCGGCCCGGTGGGAACGCGAATCGCGGGTTCGACCTCGACGAGATGATGTGGGACGCGCACGGCAATCTCGATCCGACAGGGACGCCTGGCAACCGATCGTCCGCACGTCCTGAAAATGTATGGCGCATACATAGCACCATTCGGTACGCAGATTGGCTTTAATCAGTACGTCGGCAGCGGCACGCCGCTGACGACGTACGTCAGGACCATCAACGCCACGGAGGTATTCGTCGAGGGTCGCGGCGACCTGGGTCGGACGCCCATGCTCGCTACGACCGACCTGCTACTCTCGCACGAAATCGGGATGCGCGAACACGGGCCGCATGCGGTTCGAACTGAACGTCCTCAACCTCTTCAACCAGAAAACGGTTCGCCACAGTTTCAACCTGCTGAACCGTAATCGTACGGCAGCGTCAATCAATCTTGCAAACCAGAACTTGGCGAATCCCTACGACTACAATGCGATGATCGCAGCAACCACGGACGGTAGAAACGGGATCGGTATCGAACCGCGGTTTGGGATGGACGACCTGTGGACTGACGGGACCACGGCGCATTTCATGGTGAAGTTCCTGTTCTAGGTTCGTGGGTTCGTCGTTCGTTTTGGGGGGAGCATCGTGCTCCCCCCTTTTTTTTCGGCAGGCTCAGGAACACGGCACCCGCGCGCGTGTCACTTATCGGCGGAACTCGCCGGTCGGGGCTCTTTCCGGCGAGAACTGCTTGTACTGCTGCGCGATGCGGCCGGCGAGCGTCTTCAGCTTGGTTGGGGCCGTCACAGCGGTGGCCTGCTCGAACGCGCCTTCAGTTCGCTTAATCATTTCAAGCGTGAAGGAATGAATCAGCCCGAATCCCACTGCACTCGTGTATCCGGTCGGACTCAGCAGCACCGCATTGACGCGTACGCCGGATCGGGTCAGCTGCTGCAACAGGGCGTTCACACTCTTGTTGGTAACGCGCTGACTCATGTCCTGCCCATCGGTGGCGACGATGACCAACATCGGATACCGTCTTTCCACCCCCCGCAGGTATCGTTGGTAGATTTCCTCCACCGAGCCGATCAGCGCGTTGCCGGAGGATCGCATCACCTGGATGGCATTTGCCGACTGCATAACTTCCAGGTAATCGCGCGTCGGCTCGACCCTGATATTCATCTGACTGCCGGTCGTCACCAGCATCAACTCATGGTTCGGCGGCAGCGCGTTTAAGAACTGCTGCAGCCCTCGCCGGACGAACGGCAACGGGTCGATGACAGGTACCTGACTGTTGTCCACGAGAATGACGATTCGCATCGGATCGCCAGGCTCGGCGCCTCCCTGCACAGCGACAGGTGTCGTGTGCAGGACAATGAACAGACCGAGCGCGGCGGCAACAAAAGTCAGGCGCATGGAAAGAGAATGACGCTCGACGTTTTCTACGTCAAGAGCGTCATTTGTCTGCAAATTCGTCCCGGGGGTTCGTAGGTTCGTGCGTTGATAAGTTTTCGGATTCGGTAAAGGGGGAGCGTATTTCGCTCCCCCTCGTTTTTTGTACGACCCCTTTTTGTGGCACTTCACATGACAACGCGCGCAAATCATTGCAGAACTGGCGTTTTCACGCCCCCGAACTGGACATCCAGTCTTGGCCTGCTTCTTGTATTAGGAGGGAGCAGGAGACGAGACCATGATGACCACCACCGACGCCCGAACGCCGATGACAGTGAGATCTACCTCACAGCAGGTCGTCGTGGTCAGCAAGCAGTCTCAATTGAACGGATTGTTGGAGACTGTGCTTGACGCGGGACAATACGACGTTGTGTTCGTTGAATCCACCGAACACGCCTATAGCCATATCAAACGGCTGACACCGCACCTGATTATCGTGTGCCTCGACATCGACGATCTCGACGGATTCCAGGTGCTGTCGATGCTGAAGCTCGACGCCGACACGAAGAACATTCCTGTGGTCACCTGCACGATCCAACAGGACGACGAGGTGACACGGGACGAATCGCTTGACCCGCCAGACGACGTGTTCTGCCAACCGGCGGCGATGCAGTTGAACTAACCCGCCTACGCGCTAGCGCTTCGGCGAGGCAGGCGCAACAGAGGGGCGAGGAGTAAGGGGCGAGGGGCAAATAGCTTCCGCCCCTTTTTTTGCCTCCCTCCCCTTACCCCTCACCCCTCACCCCTTGCCCCTTTCAGTTGCAGTCCGTACACTTACCCCGGCACGTGACAGAGACCGATGACGACAAACGCGATCCCGAGCGGATTGAAATTCTGGGAGAACTGCATGGCGAAGTCATGGTGTTCCAGCCGCTCTCCATCAAGGAAATCAGCCGCGGCGGCTGCCTCGTCGAGACGGCGTTCCCGCTTCACATCAACTCGCTTCACGAGATCAGGCTGACGCTCGGCGAGCAATCTGTCGTGCTGAAGGGCCGCGTAGCCCACTGCCACATCAGCGACGTCGATCAGGAAATCGTCCACTACAGGTCGGGCCTCGAGTTCATCGAGCCCTCCGAGCGCATCCGCGAGGTGATTGCCGAGTTTATCGGGGCGATTAAGGCGGGACGACGGCTGGTGTAACTGGATAGAGCAGAGAGCAGAGAGCAGAGAGCTAGCGTGACTTCAGATGCTCGATATAGTCGCCTGACGTGATGCGCGGCGCTCGTCCGAGCGGGGCGTTGTAGAAATACACCCACACATCTTCCGTGCGGCCGTCGTCGAGCGTGGCAGACACGCGAACGCGATTGTAGAGACTGCGCTCCGGTTCTGCCGGGCGATGCCCCTCGATGCGATCGAGCGCCGCAAGCACCGTGGGCGGATCCGTGATTTCGAACACTTCCCCCCACACTCGCGCATCGCTCGCAGGCACGGCGGCCGGATAAATTCCGAGGTCGAACAGTTTTCCGTTGATCCAGCCGCGGCCGGCGAATTTCAGGAAGTCATCCACTCCCGCGCGTGTGGTGCGGTTGAAACCCGTACGCAGCGTGCCGTAGAAGAACACTTGTTCTGACATTGGGTGAAACTGAAACTAGAATCTAAAATCTACTACGGGATCCAAGATCTTAGATTCCAGATTCTAGTTTATAGATTCAAGATTCTAGTTCACTTTCCGGGCTCGGGACTCGGAGGGCCGGAACGCCCGCGCCCGCGGCCGCGTGAGGGGGCGATGACGCGCAGCGTTTCGGGCGAGACCGCGAACGATAGCCGGACGGTGGAGTCGCTGCCCGACAGCTCGATGGATTTCAACGTGTTCTCGAGCTCCTGCTTCCCACCTGCCTGCAGCCTCGCGAGGGAGAGGAAGCCGCGGACGACGTCGCGCAGCTGATCGGCGGCAGCCTTGTCGCCGGCCTCTGCGCGAATCGCAGCTTTGACGCCCCCGTTGATGTTGGCCTTCACCGACACCAGCCGGATAGGGGGCACCTGTCCGGCCAACCCGCTGGGAAGCCGCATGCGGCGGCTGATTTCGTCGAACTGCCCGACGACCCAGGCCGTACTGCCCGCATTGTCGCGAATGAGATTCATCATCTCGGGATTGGCGGTGATGGTTTTCACGAGGCCCGATCCATCCAGCGACATATCGATGACGCGGCGAACGAGGTCGGCCTGTCCCATCGCAATCAAATCTGATCCGACCAGGCCAACGGCGATCTCGTGACCATCCTCGCGACGCACAAAGATCTTCCGTCCCTTGTACTCGTCCATCGTCCCGGCGCGCTCGCGAATGAACGCTTCGATTCGCGCCGGCTCGAACGAGCCCTGCACCAGCACCAGCGCCCTGGGGATTTCGGGTTTTGCCTGTGACTGTGGGTCTGGCGGGGTATACGGCTCGACGTACGCCACGACGCGATTCACCTGCTTCTCGACATCGACGCCGGCAAAATCGTTCATCATCTGCCGCCCTTTGCGCGACTCAGGATCGATGCTCGGCATGAGGGCCCGGCGGAGATCCGAGTTCATGACGGCGCGGACATCGGCAAATGCCACCAGGGCGACGTCGGCCGGCACGTATCGCATTTCAGGCGGCAGTCCCCCGGCCACCCCGGCGCGGTTGTAGGCCAGGTAGGCAACCAGCCCACCCCCAAGACCGACGATCAACACAGCGCCGGCGGCAAGCACGAAGTAGCGTGTTTTCTTAGTCATGGGGCTGCCTAATTGGACGAACCCCCGCGTTGGGCAGTTCCGTCAGACCCGGCACTCTACTGATCCAGGACATATTCCCGCCGCTCCACCGTCCGGGCGGCCAGCCACAAGGCGACAACCATGATCACCGCCAGAGAGGTGAGGCTCGAGATCGCCGTCGGCGGGTCCGCAAACAGCGACTGAATGGCCGCAACCGTGTCGTCCTGGGGCATCGCGTGCGGCACGAGCGCCTGCAGATAATGCGCGACGGTGAAGCGCCGCAGATAGCCGGGCACCACGAGCGCCACCTGCTCCCAGCCAAAGATCAGCACCAGCCCGGCAACGAGCGGGCGCGGGACCAGCGCGCCAATCAACGCGAATACCGCCCCGTATACCGCGAGACCCACGGCGAGCAAGCCGAGATCGGTCAGCAATTGCGGGAACGTACCGCCAATACTGCCGCCCGACACAGGCGTGATGAGCAGATAGACCGCCGTCACCGACGGCAGGACGACCATGCTGGTGCACGCGAGATAGGCGAGGTACTTGCCGATGATGACCGCGCCTCTCGGGACCGGGCGCGTGAACAGGTAGGTGATTGTGCGATCTTCGACTTCGTCGGACATCAGTGACGTTCCGTAGAAGGCGCCGAGCACCGGTATCACGAAGCGGAGGTAAAGCAGCCAGATCATGCCGCCGAAGATGACGGGACCCGGAACAGCAGCGCCGTTGATTCTGAACGACGACAGCCCCATTTCGTGGATAACGCGCAGCAGCACCGCGATGACGACGGGAGCGCCTGTCGCGAGCGCCATGAAAACGGTGCGCCGCGACCACAGCATCTGTCCGAGCGACATGTCGAACACTCGCAGAACGGCGTTCCAGAACCGGCTCGATTCGCGTCGCTCGCTCACGGCAGGGGTCATGACTTCACCAGGTATTCGAAGACGGCCTGCAGGTTGTCGTCGGGCGACGTGATCTCGTAGATGTCGCCGCTGCCGTCGTTGGCCGCCATCTCCGTGATGCGCGCATAGAACGCGTCTGGCCTCGCGGTCTGCACGAACACGGCGTCTTCCTCGAGTCGCACGCTCAACACATCTTCATTCGCCACCAGCGTAGTCGCCAGCGCCCGGGGACGCTTCGACCGCAGGCACACCGTGTGCGGATGCTCGTCGATGAGATCGCGAATCTGATGCACGTTGCCCTCGGCGAGCACGCGACCGTGGTGCATCAGCAGGATGTCGGACGTCAGCGCCTCGATCTCGTGAAGAACGTGGCTCGACACGATCACGTTGCGGCCATTGGCAGCCCAGCTCCGAAGGAGTCGAATCGTCTTGCGGCGCGCGAGCGGATCCATTCCGGACAACGGCTCGTCGAGAACGAGCAGCTCTGGCTCGTGCGCCAGCGCCTGCGCAAGTTTGACGCGCTGCCGCATGCCTTTGCTGTATGCGCCGATGCGCTTGTTGGCGGCGTCCTTCAGATCGACCTGCTCGAGCGCAGCCATCGCGGCGTCGGCCGCCTCGCGTTCGCCCAGACCGTGCAGGCGCAGAAGCGCGGTCACCCAGTCGTGTCCGGTCATCCGGTCGTAGAACGCATCCTGCTCCGGGCACACGCCCATGCGGCGAAAGATTCCTGGGTTTCCCCAGACCGGTTCTCCAAGAATCGTCACAGTGCCCTTGTTCGGCTTCAGCTGCCCGGTGATGAGCTTGAGCAGCGTCGACTTGCCCGCGCCATTCGGTCCGAGCAAACCGGTGACACCGCTGCCCGATCGTGATGGTGATGTCGTTGAGCCCGATCACCTGCCCATACCACTTCGACAGGTTCTCGGCGCGCACGACTTCTCTCTGCTCTTTGCTCTCTGCTCTCGGTGCGTCAACGGGCATCATGTGACGACCTCGATTGCCCGAATACGACGGCGCAGCACGAAGGCCGAGGCGACGATGATGAGCGCGATGACGGTCGCAGAGACGAGCGGATGCGTGTCGTGACGCGGCGGCACGCGGAAGAGCACGTCTCCGACCTGCCGGACGTTCGCGAAGATTGAGACCCACGAAAACGCGGAGCCCGGGACCGCCGCTCCCAGGACGCCGAACACAGCATGCGTAAAAAACGCCAGCCCCGCGTACAGAATGGCCACGAACCAGCGGCTCTTGCTCAGCGACGACAAGGCAAGGATGAGAAATGCCGACAGCGTGATCTGAATCACCGAGTATGCCGAAATCGACGGGATCAGCAGCAGATTCGCGCGGAGGAACGTCATGCTGCCGGCAAACGCCGGGACGAGCAGAAACAACAGCATCGCGGGCACGAAGGTCACCGCGGCCAGCGCGGCCATGACAATCGCGGCCTTCCCCGCGATGTATTGCGTGCGCGTGATGGGCCGCGAGAGATACAGCTGCAGTGCGTTCGCGCGAATGTCATCGGCGATCAGGCCCGAGCCCACATACACGGTGAGGAAAAAGACGAGCGGCTCCTGCTGGTTGAGGAAGTCGCGGAACATCTGCGGGGTAACCGCGAGCCCGACCTGCGACATGACGGGCACGTTTGCGGCGGCCCAGATCTGCACGCCGCGGACGACCACGGGAATCCACGCGAGAATCATCAGGAAAAGAAACGCGCGCTTTCTCACGAGCGAGCGCAAGCCGTTGGCGGCGATGACCGCCCACGCGCCGCCGCGCAGGTCGACGCCTCCCTCGCGCCTTCGATATCGCTCGCGATGAATAGGCACCTAGCGCTCCCCCACGGCCTCGGCGAACACGTCTTCGAGCGTCGGCACGCTCGGCTTCAGATGGCGCACCTGCGCGCCGACCGCCATAGCCGAGGCGAACAGCTGATCCGTAGCGGTTCCGGGCGGCATCAGAACGCGGAACACGTCAGCGTCGGTTTCGCGGCACTCGTACGCCTGTGAGCGCAGGCGCTCGACGAACGCCTCGCGGTTGCCCTTCACGCGTACTTCGAAGATATGTCCGGCAGGTTTCTTGATCGATGCCATCGGACCCTGCATGACGACCTGCCCGCGGTTCATGACGATGACGGCATCGCATACCGATTCGACGTCGGGCATCACATGCGATGAGAGGATGAGGTTGATTTTCCTGTTGTGCGCGATGTCGCGCACGAGCGCGAGCATCTGTTCGCGCCCCTGCGGATCCATGCCGTTGGTTGGCTCGTCGAGGAGCAGCAGATCGGGATCGTGCACCAACGCCTGCGCCAGCTTGATGCGCTGCTTCATGCCGGTGGAATAGGTCTCGACGTTCCGGTAGCGCGCCTCCCCGAGGCCCACGTAGTAGAGCACCTCGTGCGCGCGCTGCATCGCGTCAGCTGCCGGAAGACCGGATAGCTCGCCGCAATAGGCGACGAACGCGACGGCCGACATGCCCGGGATCTGCGCGTCGTTCTCTGGCATGTAGCCGACGCGCGCGCGTATGTCGAGCGGCGCCTCGGCCACGTCGAGATCGAGCACGCGGATACGGCCGGTGTCCGGCTTGATGAGGCCGAGCAGCGCCTTGAGCATCGTGCTCTTGCCGGCGCCGTTCGGCCCGAGCAGGCCGACCGCCCCTTCGGGAAACGAGGCGGACACGTCGGACAGCGCCCACTGACTGCCGTAGCGCACGCCGACACGTTCGAGAACGGCAATGGACATTAACTGACTATACGAACAGGGCTGAAGCCCCGTTCCCTGAGAGAGCAGAGAGCAAAGAGCAGAGAGCTAGAGAGAGAGCTAAAGGCCGAGAAGTTCACGCCGCTCTCTCATGAAGCCGATCACGTTCGCAATATGCTCTTCGAGAGGCAGGCCCAGCTCTTCGGCACCCTTGCGGAGATCGTCGCGGCTGACGCCCTTCGCGAACGCCTTGTCCTTCATCCGTTTCATGACAGACGCCGGCTCGAGGTCCTGAACGCTTTTCGACGGGCGCACGAGCGCAGCGGCGGTGACGAACCCAGCCATCTCGTCGCACGCGAAGAGCGTGTGCTCGAGCCTGGATTCCCGTGGAGTGTTGGTGTGCTCGCCGTGCGAGAGGATCGCGCGAATGACGAACTCGGGGCATTCGCGCGAGCGCAGAATCTCGGCGCCGCGAAACGGGTGATCTTTCAGGTCCGGATACTGCTCGTAGTCGAAGTCGTGCAGCAGCGCGACGACACCCCAGACGTCTTCGTCCTCGCCGAACGTTCGCGCATAACCACGGACCGCGGCCTCGACCGCGAGCGCATGCTTCCGCAGGCTCTCGCTCTTGGTGTGCTCGGTCAGCACGTTCCACGCGTTTTCCCGAGTGAGCTCGAACGGCATTCTCGTCGCTTTCTCTATTCGTTCTTCAGCTCTTCGTTACGATTTCTCTGTCGGCCGCGCGGCTCTGTGCGACAACTCCGCCACCAGCGGCCGCGGCGCCAGGCGTGCTGCAATCGGAATCAGCTTGTTCCGCAGCCCGGGAATCGCCACCGCCTTACCCTTCATCATGCCGTCGTAGCCGACGCGCGCCACGCGCGGCGCATCCATGACGAACGCTTCGAACAGGCGCGACCGCTGCGATCCGGCGCGCACCTTGAACTCCGACTCCGTCGGCCCGGGACACAACGTCGTGACCGTGATGCCGTTCGGCTTCAGCTCGTAGTCGATGGCCTGCGAGAACGAGAGGAGAAACGCCTTCGTCGCGTAGTACACCGACATCCACGGGCCGGGCACGAACGCGGCGGTCGAAGCGACGTTCAAAATGCGGCCGCTGCGGCGCGCGATCATAGACGGCAGAAACCGTTTCGTCAGATCGACAACCGACGTCACGTTGAGCTGAATCATCTTCAGCTCTGCATCGAGGTCGGTCGTGGCGAACTTCCCGTACAGCCCGACTCCCGCGTTGTTGACGAGATAGTGCACGTCGAGGCTTCGGGCAGTGACCGCCTCGTGCAGCCGGCGCGCCCCACGGGGATCGGTGAGATCCTCAGGGACACAGATGACGTCGACACCGAATCGATCGTGGATGGCCCGGCCGCGCGCTTCGAGCTTCTCGCGGTTGCGTGACACCAGAATGAGATCGTGCCCGTGCGCGGCAAAGACGTCGGCGAGCGCCGCGCCGATGCCGACAGACCCGCCCGTAATCAGCGCTCGCTCTTTTCCCATTGATGCGTCCTCGCGACGGCGACCGCCTTTTCGATGACCGACGTCGCTTTCGGAGTGAGACGGTACCGGTCGAGATCGCCGGGATCGACGAGCTCGGCCGCAGCCACGTCGGAGCCGTGAGCCAGAGCGCCCCCAATCGGGCGGCACAGATAGTCGATGAGCACGTAGTGATAGCGTACCTTGCGTTCGGGATCGAGCAGGATCCGGTCGAACACATCGACGACAGGACCAACCTCGACGTCGAGGCCGGTTTCTTCGAGCATTTCCCTCGCCAGCCCGGCTTCCAGCGTCTCGCCCAGCTCCAGGCGGCCGCCCGGCAGGCTCCACTGTCCCGCCAGCGGCTCGAAGCGACGCTTGACGAGCACGACCTTCCCATCCTGCATGATGACGGCACCCACGCCGACGATCGGCTGGCCGGGATACTGCCGCGAAGGGCGCGTCGCGTTGACGGGTACGACGTCTTCCTCTGCCTGGAAGCTCAACGGATGCAACACGCCGCGCTGGCGCCGGATGAGCCCGTCCTCAATCCAGAACTCGTCATAGCCGGCGCTGGTCGCAACGTCGCCATGCTCCGGGTTCTTCTCGCGCCCGCGCCACTCGGCGTGCATCGCTCCGGTCTCGACGCGGGCGATCATCCGGACGTGGCGTTCCGCCGACCGCGCGAGAGCGCCCGCGATCTCCCGGCACACCGCCTCGCGTCCCTGCGCGACCACGTCACCGGAATCGTTCGTCGCATCCTCGTGATACATCGCGGTCAGGCCATCGAGGTCGCCGGCGTTGAATGCCTGAAACCATCTGCGGACGAGGTCGAATGGATCGGTCGCCATCGCAGAAGTTTAACCAACTCTCGGCGTTCCTCTCTGGCTTTCCCTCCGTTCCAGAATTTCCTCTGTGGTAAAACAACGCGAGGTGAAACATGAAAGCACACACAAAATATCTGACGCTGAATATTCCTTCAAAAATGGCATTCCGTAACATCACGCCCGAAGTGGACGAAGCGGTGCGCGCCAGCGGCGTTCAGGAGGGGCTCGTGCTGGTGAACACGATGCACATCACGGCGTCGGTGTTCATCAATGACAACGAGCGCGGCCTGCATCACGACTTTGGCAAATGGCTCGAGGAGCTGGCGCCGTTCAACCCCGATCCGGATCACTACCACCACAACCGCACCGGCGAGGACAACGCGGATGCCCATTTGAAGCGCCAGATTATGGGACGCGAAGTGGTCGTGGCGATCACAAAGGGCAAGCTCGACTTCGGGCCATGGGAGCAAATCTTCTATGGGGAATTTGATGGGAACCGGAACAAACGAATACTGATAAAAGTGATTGGCGAATAGAGATTCGGGATTGCGGAGTCGCGAGATGCAGGGATTGGCTTTGAACGCGCGAACACGCGTGATACCTGTTGCTGCACTCAATCCCAAGTCCCAAGTACCATCTAGAGCTCCAGGCTCGGATCAGCATTCAGGTCAAGTCCTGCTCGCTTGCCGGCGTGGAAATTTCTGAGGCCGGCGGCGGCAATCATCGCCGCGTTGTCTGTCGATAGCGACAGCGCCGGTACGTAGGCTGGAAAGCCCAGCCGCGCAGCGCGGTCGGCGAAATCCTTCCGCAGGCGCGCGTTCGCCGACACGCCGCCCGCGATGCCGACACTCTGCGCATCATAGCGATCGGCGGCTTCGAAAACGCGATCGAGCAGCGCATTGACGACGACCCGCTGAAAACTGGCGCAGATGTCGTTGATCTCCTCGTCGGTCAAGGTCGCGCCCGTGTCTGTGCGCTGGCGCACGTGGCGCAGGACTGCCGTCTTCAACCCGCTGAAGCTGAAATCGAGGTCACCTTTTACCGTCGGCGCGTTCCGATCGGCGTGCGTCATCCTCGTGAACGGCAACGCGATCGCTTCGTCGCGCCCTTCGCGGGCGCGGGCGTCGACAACCGGTCCGCCGGGGTATCCGAGGCCGAGCAGCTTCGCGACCTTGTCGTACGCCTCTCCCGCCGCATCATCGCGTGTCCGGCCGACGCGGGCGTACGAACCCGGTTCTTTGACGACATAGAGGCTGGTGTGACCGCCCGACACCACGAGGGCGACAAGGGGCAGCGGTAAATCGCCGTGCTGAAGGAACAGCGACTCGATATGCCCGGCTAGATGGTGCACAGGCACGAGCGGACGATTCAGAGAGATCGCAAGCGATTTCGCGAACGAGACACCCACGAGCAGCGATCCGACGAGACCAGGTCCCTGAGTGACGGCAATCGCATCGAGATTCGTCGAGGTCAACCTTCGCGGTCTCGAGTGCCGCCCGCACCACTCCACAGATATCGCGAATGTGCTGCCGCGACGCGAGCTCTGGCACCACGCCGCCCCACTCGCGATGGATGGCCACCTGCGACGCGACGATATTCGACCCAATCGTCCAGGCGCCATTGGTCTCCGAGACCACGGCTGCGGACGTTTCATCGCACGACGTCTCGATACCCAGCATCAGCATGGTCAAAAGGGGTCGGGAGGGGTTTTCCCAGAGGTGGTGTTGGAAAACCCCTCCCGACCCCTGACGAGATTCGAGAGTGACTCGGAGTACGGCGCGCGGGCAATGCCCCGCTCAGTGATGATGGCCGTCACGTACTTGTGCGGCGTCACGTCGAAGGCAGGGTTCCGCACTTTGGCGTTCGCGGGCGTGACCCGCGCGGGGCCCATATGCGTCACTTCCTTTGCGTTGCGCTCCTCGATGGGGATGCCGCTGCCATCCGGCGTCGCCAGATCGATCGTCGAGATGGGCGCGGCGACATAGAACGGGATGCCGTGCTCCTTCGCCAGCACGGCGACCGTGTAGGTGCCGATCTTGTTCGCCACATCCCCGTTGGCCGCAATGCGGTCGGCACCAACCACCACAAGATCGATCTGGCCGCCGAGCATCAGTGCGCCGGACATATTGTCGGTAATGACCGTCGTGTCGATGCCGTCGCGCATCAACTCCCACGCCGTCAGCCTGGCGCCCTGGAGAAAGGGGCGCGTCTCGTCGGCGATCACCGCGACTTTCTTCCCCTGCTCGACGGCGCCACGAATCACCCCCAGCGCCGTTCCGTATCCGGCGGTGGCCAGCGCGCCCGCGTTGCAATGCGTCAGCACGCGCGCCCCCTCGGGCACCACGCTCGCACCGAACAATCCCATCGCGCGGCAGCTCGCGACGTCTTCGTCGTGAATCATGCGCGCTTCGGCGGCAAGCTTGTCTTTTATCTGATCGACGGACTGGCCGGACGAAGCGGCTTCGGCGAACACGCGCTTCATGCGATCGATCGCCCAGAACAGGTTCACCGCTGTGGGGCGCGTGTCCGCCATCATCTCGCACAGCCTGTAGAACTCTCCGGCAAGCTTCGTCGTCCCGGTCGCCGTGCTCTGCCGCACGCCAAGCGCCAGCCCCATCCCCGCCGCCACGCCAATCGCCGGGGCTCCGCGAATAACCATGGTCTTGATCGCCTTGGCGACGTCCTTCGCGCTCTTGCACGTCACATAGATCTCAACGCCGGGCAGCTTGCGCTGATCGATCATGACGACCCCGGTGTCGTTCCACTCAATAGTCGGAAGCATGTGGGTTGATGATACCTCGGGCAAAACATGTAACTAGAGATCTAAAGATCCGTAGATCTATAGATCTTTAGTTACGCGGATCATTCGATGAACCGGGCGTCGAAGGGATGCGGCAGCAGGTCCTTCAACCGGTGGGTCGTTTTGATGGCCTCGAGGTCCGCGAGGATGACTTCGATGTTGCCGGCGAACTCCCACATCATCTGACGGCACGCGCCGCAGGGAGACGTCGTCTGGGACGTGTCGGCGACGACGGCGATGCGCGTGAAGGATCGATGTCCTTCGGACAGGGCCTTGAACATCGCGACGCGCTCGGCGCACATCGTGAGGCCGTACGTGGAATTTTCGATGTTGCAACCAGTGATGATCTGGCCGTCGGTGGTTTCGATCGCGGCGCCGACCTTGAAATCCGAGAAGGCCGCCATTGCCCGCTCGCGCGCGATTCTCGCGGCGCCGACGATGTCCGGCTGAGACCTGCCCTGCGCCGCGCCGAACGTGATGCGCATCGGCTCGACCACGCGGCGAGGGCCCATGCGGCGATCGCCCATGCGCTGTTCCTGTCCACTGAACGCCACGCTCGGGGTGGCGCGCACGGGACCCACGCGTCGATCGGGCAGCTTACGGCGCTCCTGCCAGGGTCCCGCGGCCGTAAGGCCGACCTCGACGGCCCACGCGACATCGACGAGCGGCGTCGAGTGCAGGTGCTTCGCCAGATCGCGCCTGAGGCCCGTGATGTCGGCGTCCATTTCCGCCTGGGCGGCGGCGTCGGCGTTGCGCCAGATGCGCACGTCGTAATAGCGGCGTGGATGCGAGCCGTCCTGCAGGAGCTGGTTCGTGCCGTAGCCTTTGTTCCGCACCAACGCCTGCAATTGCCCGGTGAGCGCAAGAAATTCGTGTTCCTTGCCGTCGGATACTTCCAGCGCGACGACTGAGACGACAGATTGATCAGCCACTCAACCTCTCAGATTCCTGCAATGACACCGTTCAGCAACGCGATGAACGTATCCCGAACCCGCTTCGCAGTCTCGAGCACTTCGTCGTGGTTCAGCGGCTGCGGCAGCACGCCTGCGGCGAAATTCGTGATACACGAAATGCCCAGCACGTCGATGCCCATGTGTCGCGCCACGATGGCTTCGGGCACCGTCGACATGCCTACCGCATCAGCGCCGATGGTGCGCAGGTACCGCACCTCGGCAGGTGTTTCGTACGATGGACCATGACAGGCAGCATACACTCCGTGCCGCAGCGTCAGCCCCTGCGCCACTGCCGCCTCATCGGCGAGATGCCGCAACCGCGGTGAATATACATTCGTCAGGTCCGGAAACCGAACGCCAAATCGCTCGTCGTTCGGACCCGTCAACGGACTGCTGCCCAGCAGGTTGATATGGTCGTCGATCACCATCAGGTCGCCTGGCGTGAACCCGGAATTGATGCCGCCGGCCGCGTTCGTCAGGATGAGCGTCTTTACCCCCAGCACGCCGAGGACCCGTGTCCCAAACGTCACCGTTCGCAGATCGTGCCCTTCGTAGAAATGCGCGCGCCCCGATAGCGCGGCGATCGGCCGGCCCGCGGCCTCGCCGATGACCAGCCGCCCTTCGTGGCCGACCACGTTCGACACTGGCCAATTCGGGATGTCGGCGTACGGAATCGACGCGGCGCGGTCGAGACTCGAGGCGAAGCCACCGAGTCCCGATCCCAGCACGACCGCCGTGGCCGGAAACGCCTTCGACGTCAATCGAATGCGGTCCGCGGCGCTCTGAACCTGTTCGTAATAGGAGGACGCGCTCACCGTTCCTTCTCGTAGGGCTGCCCAAGGGCCCGCGGCGGGCGCGACTGCCCGATGAAGCCGGCCAGCACAACCATCGTCAGCACGTAGGGAACCATCTGAATGAACTGCACCGGAATGTCGTCTCCAGACGGCAGTTTAACAACGCCCTGCATCTGAATCGTAATCGCCTCGGTCAGGCCGAAGAAGAGGCACGCGACGAGCGTCTGCACCGGACGCCATTTGCCGAAGATGAGCGCCGCCAATGCGATGAACCCGCGCCCCGACGTCATGTTGCGCGTAAACAGCGACGACTGGCCGATTGAGAGATACGCGCCCCCCAGCGCGGCGAGCGCGCCCGACAGCAGGACGCCGCTGTATCTGACCTTCGCGACGTTGATACCGGCGGCATCCGCCGCTCCGGGATTTTCACCCACGGCGCGAAGACGCAGTCCAAACGGCGTGCGATACAGCACGTACCAGGTCAGCGGCACGAACGCAAAGGCCATCACGATGGGCGCGCGCGGCAGCAGCTGTTCGATGGGCAGCTGAGGCGTGGATCCCGACGACAGAAAGAACGCGCCGCTCAGGAACCCCGGCAGCCCAAGCATCAGGATGTTGATCGCGGTCCCGACGACCACCTGATCTGCCCGGTAGCGGATACAGGCGACAGCATGAATCAGCGCAATCAGCACACCGGCGCCAATGGCAGCGGCCAGACCCGATCCACGGATTGCCGCTCGCATACGTCACCGCCGCCGCCGTGAACGCGCCCGCGAGCATCATGCCTTCGAGCGCGATGTTGATCACACCCGATCGCTCGGAGAACAAGCCTCCCAGCGCCGCAAGGATGAGCGGCGTCGACAGACGGACCGTCGAGAAGATCAGCGCGATCGTGAAGAGGTCAGCCATCTTTCTATTGGTTCACGGAAAAATGCTTCGGCAGCCACGAACAAAATGATCGTCGCCTGCAGAATCTGGACGATGTCCTTGGTGACGTGCTCGGTGAACGCGTCCACGGGAATGCCGCCTCGCGTGAGCACTGCAAACAGCAGCGCGGCGAGGATCACCCCAACGGGATGGTTGCGTCCGAGCAGCGCGACGGCGATCCCGGTGAACCCGTAGCTGTCGGAGAACCCATCGTAGTAACGATGGCGATAGCCGAGCACCTCGTTGATGCCGACCATGCCGGCAAGTCCGCCCGAGATGGCCATCGCCAGCACGATCTGGCGGCGCACGGAGATGCCGCCATACTCCGCCGCCGACGGGTTACTGCCGGTCGCGCGCAGCTCGTAACCCCACTTTGTGCGCCACAGGAACACGTACACGAGCGCGCTCGCGCCCAGGGCCATCAGGAACGAGATGTTCAGCGGAATGCGCGCCGGCAGCCCCGGAATGATTTGCCCCAGCCGTGGGAGAAAGGCGCTGGCGGAAATCGCGGCGGTCTGCATGATCGGATCGCCGGGCGTCCGATAGTGATACTGCGTGAAGTAGCTCGTCAGCGCGACCGCGATGAAGTTCATCATGATCGTGTTGATGACTTCGTGCGAGCCGAAGCGCGCCTTCAAAAAACCTGGAATGGCGCCCCAGACGGCGCCAGCGGCAACGGCCGCGGCAAAGCAAAGCGGCAGGAGCACCACGGCCGGCAACGATCCGAGCACGATGCCGACCCACGCGGTAGCGAACGCGGCAACATAGAGCTGCCCTTCCGCGCCGATGTTCAGCAGACCGGCGCGGAACGCGACGGACACGGCAAGCCCCGTGAAGATGAGCGGCGTCGCGAGAAACAGCGTGTAGCCGATGCCGTCGGGCCACCACAGCGCGCTGCCGACGAGCAGCCGGTAGACCTCGATCGGGTTATCGCCGATCGCAAGCACGAACACACCGCCCACGAGGAACGCAGCGATGACGGCGATGAACGGAAACAGCAGCGCCTTCATCCGAGCTAGCCCCGCGCCTGTCATCAGGATGCCCACGTCGGCGGGTTTCGCGACCGCCGGATCGACTTCACCGGCGATCCGGCCGTCGTGGAGCACCAGCAGCCGATCCGACAACGACATCACTTCTTCGAGCTCAGCCGATACGAGCAACACCGCGCAGCCGGCGTCGCGCAACGCCACCAGCTTGCGATGGATGAACTCGATCGCGCCGATATCGACGCCGCGCGTCGGCTGCGCGACGAGCAGCAGCCTGGGCTCGAGCTCGAGCTCGCGGCCGATGATCAGCTTCTGCTGGTTGCCGCCCGACAACGCGCGCGCCGGCAGCGCGGGGTTCGGAGGGCGCACGTCGAAGCGGTCGATGATGTCGGCGGTGCGCCTCCGCACCTCGCGATCGTCCACCATCACGCCCGAAGTAACCGGCGGCCGGTAGTGCACGCCGAGGATGGCGTTTTCGTCGAGGCCGAAATCGAGCAGCAGCCCGCGCCGATGGCGATCTTCGGGAATGTGGGCGATGCCTCGCTCGCGGCGCGCTCGCGCGTCAGATCCGATGAGCGACGCACCTTCGAGCGTCATGTCGCCGGAGACGAGCGCAGGGTCGACCAGGCCCGCGATCGCTTCGATCAGCTCGCGCTGGCCGTTGCCTTCGACCCCCGCGATGCCGACGATCTCGCCGGCACGCACGTCGAACGTCACGCCCTTCAGCTTGCCCGGAGCGACCGAGAGGTTGCGAACGCTCAGCACCACCCCGCCCGGTGCGGCGGGACGCTTCTCCACGCGGAGCAACACCTCTCGTCCCACCATCAACCGCGCCAGCTCGGCCGCAGTCGTCTCCTTCGTCCGCACACGGCCGACGACTTTCCCATCCCGCATCACCGTCACGGCGTCGGAGATCGCCAGCACTTCGCCGAGCTTGTGCGTGATGATGATGATGGTCTTGCCCTGTTCGCGCATCCCGCGAAGGATGGCGAAGAACTCCTCGACTTCCTGCGGCGTCAGGACGGCGGTCGGCTCGTCGAGAATCAGCAGCTGCGCATCCCGATAGAGCGCCTTCAGCAGCTCGACGCGCTGCTGCTGCCCGACCGACAGGGTTTCGACGAGCGCGTGCGGATCGACCGAGAGTCTGAACTTTCCGGATAGCGCGCGGATGCGCGCCGCGGCCTCGCTGATATCGAGCGTGAACGCGTTGCCGGACTCGGCGCCGAGCACGATGTTCTCGGCCACGGTCATCGTGTCGACGAGCATGAAATGCTGATGCACCATGCCGATGCCGAGCGCGATCGCGTCGAGCGGCCGTTGGATGCGGCGCGGCTCGCCGTTGATGAGGATCTCGCCGCTGTCGGCGGTGTAGAAACCGTAGGCCACGCGCATGGCCGTCGACTTTCCGGCGCCGTTCTCGCCGACGATGGCGTGAATGGTGCCGGGCTCGACCGTGATGTTGATGTGGTCGTTGGCGAGAACGCCGCCGAAGCGCTTGGTGATGTCCCTGAGCTGCAGCATTACTGGAACATCGCGTCGACCACCTTGATTTCGCCCGCAATGATCTTGCGCTTCGCCTCTTCGGCGGCGGCGATGGCTTCAGGCGACAGCAGCTCCTTGTTGTACTCGTCGACGACGTAGCCGACGCCGTCGCTCTCGAGGCCGAAGACGTGGAGCCCCGGCTTGAACCGTTTCTCGGTCACGTCCTTCACGATCTGGTACACGGCGTTGTCGACGCGCTTGATCATGCTGGTGAGCACGAACCCCGGCTTCAGCATGTTCTGGTTGGCGTCGACGCCGATGACGAAATGCGTGGCGCGGCCGCTCGCGTCCCTGCCTTTTTCTTCGACGGCGTCGAACGCCCCGAGGCCCGAATTGCCGGCGGCCGTGAAAATGACGTCGGCACCTTTCGCAATCTGCGCGAGCGCCAGCTCTTTGCCGCGGCCTGGGTTGTTCCACGCGGCATCGGTGACGCCAACGTAGTTCTCGAGCACGCGGATGTTCGGATTCACCGATCGCGCCCCTTGCTCGAAGCCCTTGCCGAACCGGTGAATGAGGCCGATGTCCATGCCACCCAGGAATCCAAGCGTCCCCGACTTCGATCGTCATGGCTGCGAGGATGCCGACGAGGTACGACCCTTCGTGCTCCTTGAACACCAATGACGCGACGTTCGGCAGCTCGCTGACGCCGTCGACGATTGCGAACTGAATGCCCTGATAGTCCTTGGCGACCGCATCGAGAATCGGCGCCTGCGCGAATCCGATGCCGATGATGAGGTCGTACTTCCGCTCCGCAAACGCGCGTATGGCCGGCTCGATGTTCACCGGCGTGCCCGGTTCGACGTCGCGAACCACAGTACCCAGGCCTGGCTTTCCGCAGTCCGTGCCGTCCGGCAGCTTGCCGGTCTCGGCGCACTTCATCCCGTTCCACGCGGCGGCGTTGAACGAACGATCGTCCTTGCCGCCGATATCGAACACGATGCCCGCCTCGGTGGAGGCTGGATCGCTGACCGCATAGGTCTGCGGACTGCAGGCCGAGAGGAGCAGTGCGCACGACAGCGTGACGGCCGACCTGAAGATCGGCGCCAACAGAAAAGGCTCCGGGAGCCTTTTTCGCCTGCTCCTGATCCGAAAAAGGCTCCCGGAGCCTTTTCTGTCAGTGCTGACCTTCAGGTCGGCCCTTTGCAGCATCACAGCACCTCGTCGATGATGAGCGGCGCCATCGGTCTGGGCGACTCACCGATGCGCACGGCTTCCATCAACAGCGGCAGGGCATCCTCCAGTCGCTCCTTGGACCTGTACTGGACGCGCAGCACGGGATCACCGGCGCGCACAGCGTCGCCCACGGTCGCGGGAATCATGATACCGACCGCGGGATCGATCTCATCATCTACTTTGTCACGTCCGCCCCCGAGCACCACCACTGCCCGGCCGATGAGGCCCGCATCCAGGTCCGTCACGAACCCGTCGATATCCGCGCTGATGACGTGCTCCGCGGGGGCGTGCGGCATAAGACCGTAATCGTCGATCACCCGCGGATCTCCCCCTTGGCGCTCGATGATGGCCCTCAGCCGCTCCAGCGCCTCCCCCGAGTCGAGCGCGCGGCGGCATCTGGCTGCGGCATCGGCCCGATCGCGGGCCACACCGGCGACGACGAGCATCCGCTCGCTGAGCTCGAGCAAGTTCTCCACGAGGTCCGGGCGGCCGTTCCCTTTCAACAACTCGATGCTCTCGACGACTTCGTTCGCATTGCCGACCGCAAACCCGATCGGCCAGTTCATGGCGGTGATGACCGCCTGCGTCCTGACACCCGGCAGACTTGCCAATCGCGACGAGCGACTCGGCCAGCGTGCGGGCCTCGGCAGGCGTCTTCATGAACGCGCCATTGCCGCACTTCACGTCGAGCACGAGCGCGCCGATCCCCTCGGCGATTTTCTTGCTCATGATCGACGCCGAAATCAGCGGCACGCTTTCGATCGTGGCGGTCACATCGCGCAGCGCGTAGAGCTTCTTGTCGGCCGGCGCGATCTGGGCGGACTGGCCAATCAAGGCGCAGCCAATCGCCTCGAGCGACGCGCGCATTTCCGAAATCGACAGGTTGGTCCGGAAGCCCGGAATCGACTCGAGCTTGTCGAGAGTGCCGCCCGTGTGCCCGAGGCCGCGCCCCGACATCATCGGCACGACCCCTCCACACGCCGCGACGAGCGGCGCGATGACGATCGACGCCTTGTCGCCCACCCCGCCAGTGCTGTGCTTGTCGACCTTGATGCCGGGGATATCCGAGAGGTCGACCCGGACGCCCGATTTGACCATGGCGTCGGTCAGTTCCGAGGTCTCCTCAGCCGTCATGCCGCGCAGGAGGATGGCCATCAGGAGCGCGGCAACCTGGTAGTCAGGAAGTGAAAAATCGGTAACCCCAGTGACGAAGAACCGGATTTCATTGGGGTTCAGGACGCCGCCGTCCCGCTTCTTTTGAATGATGTCGACAGCGCGCATCCGTGGACCGTGTCCGGCCGATAATACCGAAGAATCGTGTCTTCTCAACGTCAGGCCGCCAAACTCGCTCCGGGGACCGCCGCCGGTGTCCGCCGCCCGGGATGCCTACTGTCATGAGCACCCAGGAAAAAGACCTCCCGCTGCTCGACCAGGACAGCACAGCGAAGCTGACCGACTTTGCGCGCGCGTGCAAAGCCGCGGCGCGCGCGGTGTCCTTGTACCCCTCGACGCATCCGGCCATCAGGCTGTCGCTCGCGCGGCTGGCCGACGCGGCGTCGCGCATTACGTCAAAAGGCTCGGTCGTCCTCGGCGTCGTTCCCGACAACCTGTTGATGGACGGCGCCGCATCGCCGAAGCCCGACCAGGCCGTCCGCGAAACCGCCGCGCTGCTGCACGACCACATGATTGGCCTCATCACGCTGCACTCGAGCCCCGATCCGGATGGCTGGCTGCCATTTCTGCACATCCTCGCGAAATCGTTCGACGACGTGCGCGCGGCCGGCGGCATCGGACGGCTGTGGGCCGCGACCGGCCAGCGCCATCTCGAGCTGCAGGAAATCGACTACGCCGACATCCTCCGCGAGCGCGCCGGCGCTCAGGAGTCGCACTGGAACGACATCATTCGCGCCTGCCTCGACCTCGATTCGCCGCTCGATGACGAGGCGCTGCGGGGGCTGATGGAGGTGTGCGGAGATTCCGAGCGCTTCAGCGAGTTCGTGCTCGCGCTCGAGGAGAGCGGCGAGACGAGCATGGGCTCGAAGGCCTCTGCGCTGCTCCGCATGCTGCGCGGCGTCATCGATCTCGTGTCGCGCACCGACCCGACCAAGATCGAGCCGCTGCTGAAGAACATCGCGCAGGGATTCGGCTCGATCTCGCCCGAGCTGCTGCTCGAGCTGCTGTCGACTGAAGAAGGGCGCGCGGACAAGGCGGCCGATTTGGTGCTCCAGGTCGCCAGCCGCATGACGGATGCGACGCTCGGCGGCTTCGTGGCCAACAGCGTGATCGCACAGGGCGGCGCGACCACGCGCCTCGCGCAGGCATTCCAGGCGCTGGTGCCCGACAACGACCGGCGGCCCGGCCTGCTCGAGATTGCGCGGTCGCAGGTAGCCGAGTCGCCGCTGGGCCAGAGCCGACGGCTTCCACGACATGTGGAAGAACGCAGCCGACATGCTGACGTCCTACAGCGACAAGCAGTTCGTGTCCGAGGACGTACGCGCGCGAGCTGTCCGGCGCGCGCACGCAGGCGCTCGAAGTGGAGCGCGTGTCCGATGATCCGCCCGAACGCATCGGATCGTGGGTGACGATCGGTTGGCGCCGCGGAGGTGCGGGCGCTCGATCTGCGCCTCTTGCTCGATCTGCTGACGATTGAAACCGATCCGGAACGATGGAAGAGCGTGACGATCCCCGTCGTGAGCCACATCGAGGATCTGCTGCTCGTCGGCGACTTCGAAGGGGCGCTGCAGCTGACGGAGATCCTGACGACCGAAGCGAAGGGTGACGGCGACCGCAAGCCCGCGGCGGCTGACGGCGCTGGCCCGGCTCGCCGACGGCGTGATGATGACGCACGTCGTCACACATCTTCGATCCGTCGATGAACGCGGCCGTCGAACAGCTGAAGCAGCTGTGTTACATGGTCGGGCCGTCAATCGTCAAAACGCTCGCCGAGTCTCTCGCCATCGAAAAGCGCGCGGTTGCACGCCAGCGATTTACGCAGATTCTTCTCGGCTTCGGCGCGGCCGGAAAAAACGCCGTCGAACAGCTGCGCGCGTCGGCGAACCCGGCCGTCCGGCGTACCGCGATCCACCTGCTCCGCGAATTCGGCGGCTCCGAGGCGCTGCCCGACCTGACGACGCCTGCTCGACGACACAGAGCCGCACGTGCAGCGCGAGGCCGTGCGCGCCATTCTCTCGATCGGCACGGAAGAAGCGTATGCCGAGCTGCAGCGCGCGCTGGCCACGGGGTCGAACCAGACGCGCGAAGTGCTCACCACGGCGCTGGTCGCCATGAGGAGCGAGCGCGCGATCCCGCTCTTCGAGTACATCGTCCGGAAACTCGATCGCAAGGGGCCGCTCCGCTCCGTCTACCTGCGCGCCGTGGAATCGCTTGGAGCGCTGAAGGCCGAGCACACGGTGGATCTGCTGAAGGACGCGCTTTACGCCGGCGAATGGTGGGCGCCGTTGCGCACGGCAGAGTTGCGGCGGACGGTCGCGACGGCGTTGCGGCAGATAGGAACACCAGAGGCGCGAGCGCCGTGCTGCAGGAAGCGGCGACATTCGGGCCCCCGCGGCGTGCGTGCCGCCATACGGGCGGTGCAATCATGATCGACGCCAGCGACACGGGCTCAGCTTTCCGACGAACTGATACGCCGCTTCGGCGCGTCGCTGCGCGGCATCCAGCTGTACTCGCCCACCCACCCGATCGTCGCGCGCAATCTCGAGGGGCTTTCCGAAGCGCTTCGCGCGCTGCACCAGCACGACGCGTCGGTCGTGATCGGCATGCTCGGAAACGAGCTGATTGTCGGCGACCTGCCGATGACCAAGGCCAGCGCGTCGATGGGAGAGCTGATTCGCCGGTTCGGAGCGATGGGCATCGAGCGCATCACGATCGAGCGCCAGGTGAACGCTCGACGAGCTCAAGGCGTTCGCGGGCAAGTTCGCGCAGCTCGAGAAGACGCTCGGCGGAAACGCGCTGAAGGAAGCCGCGCCGCAGCTCGAGTCGGCGAATATCCGCGTCGGCCGCGTCACGGTCGAAGAGCGCGTGCCCGAGGACAAGACCGACGCGTCCACGATCCGCCGCATGTACTCCGAGGCCGTCTCGGTCGCCAGCACGGTCTGGGAAAGCGCGCGCGCGGACTCGGCGCCCGACCCGACGGCGGCGCATTCGATGATCGACAGTCTCGCGCAGGCCGTCGTGCAGAACCGCTCGGCGCTGATGGCGCTGACGGCGTTGAAGGAGTACGACAACTACACGTTCACCCACATGGTGAACGTGTCGATTCTCACGATGGCGCAGGCGCGCGGGCTGGGCATCGATGGTCCGCTGCTGCGCGAGTTCGGACTCGCTGCGCTCATGCACGATATCGGCAAGGTGAAGACGCCGACCGAAATCCTGAACAAACCCGACAAGCTGACCGACGAAGAGTTCGTCATCATGAAGCGCCACGTCGTCGATGGCGCAGAAATTCTTCGCGGCACGCCGGATATTCCCTCGCTCGCGCCGGTCGTCGCATTCGAGCATCATCTGCGCATCGACGGCACCGGCTACCCGGACGGCGTCTCGCGTCCGAACCTGAATCTCGCGACGATGCTGTGCGGCATCGCGGACGTGTACGACGCGATGCGCTCGCAGCGCAAGTATCAGCAGGCGTTTCCGTCGGAGCGGATCCTTGCGGTGCTGCAGCGGAACGACGGCAAACAGTTCGATCAGAATCTGATTCGCCGCTTCGTGCAGCTGCTCGGCATTTATCCGGTCGGCAATCTCGTGAAGCTGAACACCGGTGAAGTCGCGATCGTCCTTCAGGTGCACGCGCCCGATCCGTATCGCCCGAAAGTGCGCGTGCTCTTCGCCGCCGACGGCGCACGTTTCGAGCTGCCGCGCGACATCAACCTCTGGGAGACCGAGCCGGACACGCGAGACGATCGCGCCTCGTCCGTCATCGCTCCGCTCAATCCCGCCGACTACGGAATCGACCCGCTGTCGTTCATCTGATTGCTGTTATTCTGAGTGGCAGAAAGGGGTCGGGAGGGTCTTCGCACCACCGCAAGACCCTCCCGACCCCTTTTTCTGGCTCAAGGAGTATCCATGTCGGGTTTCGGCAAAGTCGTTCCCTGTGCGGCCATCGCCGCTGTGTTGTTTGCGGGTAGTTCGCGGCTGACGGGTCAGGCTCCTGTCGAGAACGGTCGATCGGTTGCGCTCGCGGCGTCCGACGACACGCTTCGCGCCGCGCTCGATCGCGTCGACGCCATGCTGACGGGCGGCCAGCTGAACATCTCGAGCGTCGCACGACGACACGATGATTGCCGGGCGCGCCATCGAGCGCCTGGGCCAGTTTCACGAAGGGCTGCCGGTGTTCGGCGGACAGGTCGTACGCCAGATGGACGGCCGCGCGATCGTCAGCGTGACGGGACGCCTCTACGAAGCGCTCGACGTCGACGTCACCCCGTCGATCTCGCCTGCGCGCGCGAACGAGATTGCCGTCGCCGCCGCCGGCGCCGGCGCCAGCATCCGCGGCGAGACGACGCTGGGGATCCTTCCCGTCGAGAGACGGGTACCGCCTCGTGTATCGCATGGTGGTCCTGAGCGACTGGGCGATTCGCGACGTCTATGTCGATGCCCGCTCGGGCGAGATCGTGCTCACGATCAACGGCATCCACACGCAGGCCGCCATCGGTCAGGGCAATGGCATTTTCGGCACGCTCAGGAAAATGAGCACGAACCAGACGTCGACGACCTTTCAGGCCGTCGACAAGCTGCGTCCGGGCGAAGCGTTCACGCTCGCGTTCCCTGGCACGCCCGAGCCGGCTGAATTTTTTCCTGGAGACGCTCGTGCTCTTCAATTCGGACGTGGCGACCGACAGCGACAACGTGTGGACCGATGGCCCGACGGTGGATGCGCACGTGTTTCAGGGATGGGTGTACGACTACTACTTCAAGCGGTTCGGCCGGCGCGGCATGGACGATCGCAACATCGAGGTCGACAGCATCGTCCATCCGCTCTGCGCGTTCGGAGGCGAATCGGCAGCCCCCCGAAGTCGTCGGCACGTACATCAACAACGCGTTCTACTGCTGCGAGGGCATACTCGTGTTCGGCGATGGCGACGGACGTCTCTTCAATTTTCTTGCCGGCGGCTTCGATGTCGTCGCGCACGAATGGACGCATGGCGTCACGGACTTCAGCTCGCAGCTCATCTATCGCGACGAGTCGGGCGCGCTGAACGAGGCGTTCTCGGACATCATGGGCGCGGCGATGGAGTTCTACTACTACCCGACCGGCACGCGGAGAGATCAAGCCGACTGGCTGATCGCCGAAGATGTGTATCTCGCATCGCCCGGATATCTGCGATCCCTGAACAATCCCTCCGCCAAAGGGCATCCCGACCATTACAGTCTGCGCCGCTTCATCGGAACGGACATCGACGACGGAGGCGTGCACTTCAACCTGACGATTGCCACGCACGCGTTCTACCTCGCTGTCGCCGGCGGCCGCAACCGCGTCTCGGGCATGACCGTGGCGGGCGTCGGAACCGGCAATATCGAGCGCATGGAGCGGATTTTCTACCGCGCATTTACGGAGCTGATGACCCCCAACTCGCGGTTCTCCGACGCGCGCCGCGCCACGCTGCAGGCAGCGTCAGACCTCTACGGCGCGGGCAGCAACGAGCGCGCACAGGTCGAGCTCGCCTGGACCGCCGTGGGGGTGAACTGATGTGCCAACTCGTAGTGTCCGCCTTCATCGTGGACCAACTGGCGGACTGTGCGGACTGTGATCCTTGGAGCTGTACTGACCGCTGGCGCCGTGGTCCCTGCCGCCGCTCAGGAGCGCTTCCGCATTTCCGCCAACGTCGGGCAGCAGGCGACGACTACGACCGTTACTCAAGAGCAGACGTTCGATCGCTACTTCGAGCAGGGATCGTTCACCTTCGAGCCCACGGTTCCGAAGGCGACGTAATCTACGATTTCGGGATCGCGGTCCGGGTGTGGAGGGGCTGCATGCGGGGGCAGCCATGTCGCTGTTCGAGAAGACCGACCCCGGCACGGTGACGGCGAAGGTGCCGCATCCGCTGCAATTCAACAGGCCGCGCACCACGACAGGCGATATTGCAGACGTCAGGCGGCGCGAAGTCGGGCAGCATTTCATGGTTGGCTGGAACATCTCTACCGTGCCGGCCCTCGCCACCGCACAGCGACTCGAGGTCTCGACTTCACGCTCTTCGCCGGTCCCTCGATCTTCGTCACGGATCAGCTGTTCGTCACGAGCCTGATGCTGTCGCTCGAGAAAGAGGTCTTCCCTTTCGACGAGCTGGCGTTCCCAGGCGCGCAGACCCAGACGGTGCGCGAGAACGTGCTGGGCTACAACGCCGGCGTCGACATGACGTGGCGATTCAGCAGGAACGTCGGCGTCGGGTTGCTCCTCCGGTACTCGAACGGCAAGAAAGCGTTCGCGCCCACAGGAGTGGAGCCGGTTGAGGTCACGGTGGGCGGATTGCACGCCGGCGGTGGCTTGCGCGTGTTGTTCGGCTCACCTGGGCCCGCGCGGAAGCCGCTACCGCCACCGAAGCCGCCGCCGCCACCGAAGCAGCCACCCTCGAAGCAGCCGCCGAAGGGCAAATAGACTTACTCGTAACGCAGGGCGGTCATGGGATCCACACGCGCGGCTCTGTGCGCCGGTATCAAGCCCGCGCAGAGGGCCACCGCGACCAATACGATTGTCGCGCCCGGCAAACACCATCGGGTCGCGCGCGCTCATCTGAAAGAGCAGCGATTCTGCGGCGCGCCCGAGGGCGAGCGCCGATGCGAGGCCAATCGCGGCACCCACGCATGTCATCAACCCAACCTGGCGAAGCACCAGTCGCCGTACGTTGGCGGCGTCCGCGCCGAGCGCCATCCGTAGACCGAACTCCCTCGTCCGCTGCGTGACCGTGTAAGCAAGCACGCCGTACAGTCCGAGCGCCGCCAGCAGCGTGGCGAGGCTCGGCGAAGGCCGCGGACATCGACGTCACAAAGCGATCCAGCGCCACGTTCTCGATCACCTGTGCGGCCATCGTCCGAAGGTTAGCCACCGGCAGCGTGGGATCGATGTCGCGGATGAGTCGTGGAATGGCGGCCAGTAAATCCTGCTCGGAGCCGGCTGTGCGCACGTAGAAGTGCGCGTAGCCTACATCCGGATCCTGCCGATAGGGCATCAGCACGAGCGGCTCGGCTTTCTTCTTCACTTCGTCATATGCCGTATCGGCCGCCACGCCGACAATTTCGATGTCGAACCCGTTGTTGCCGCGACCGGCGCGATACATCCGTTTTCCGACGGCATCGCGTCCGACCTTGAATTTCCGAAGGAACGCCTCGTTGACAATCGCCACCTTGGGAGCGCCCTCGGCGTCGGCGCGCGAAAATTCGCGACCGGCCAGCAGCGGAATGCCGAGCGTGCGGAGAAAATCCGGGCCGACGAAATTATAAAACGCGCTCGTGTCCGTTTCGGGATCCTCCGCAACTCCCTGAAGCTGAAAGCCGCTCATCGAGGCGTCTCCGGAAATCAATCGGACGCGCGCGGTAGTGACCCCCGACACACCTGGAAACCCGGATAGTTCGTCCTCGATCGCCTCCAGCATCTGCCGTGTCCGCCCGGCAGCGTGCCCGTTCATCGCCGGAGACACGCCAAACACCACGATCTTGTCCGTGTCGAGACCGAGATCGACGCGCGAAATATTCAGCAGGCTTTTCGTAAACAGCCCAGCAGACACGAGCAGCGCCATCGACAGCGCTATCTGCGCGGTTGCGAGCGTGACGCGGAAGCGCGCCGCGGCTTTCGCGCCGGACGGCTGACCGGCGTTCGCTTTCAGTGCAGACACGAGGTTGGGACGCGTACTGTGAAGCGCCGGAAACAACCCGAACAAGAGGCCGGTCGCCAGCGATAACGCGGCGGCAAACCCAAGCATGTCCGCGTCCAGTTCCAGCGTCAGCATCTCAGGGCCGCCGGGCATGATGGCCGCCATCGCGGTCAAGCACCACCGGGCGACGAGAAGCCCTCCAATGCCACCCATCACGCCGAGCAACATCGACTCGCCGAGCAGCTGGCCGATGATATGTCTGCGGCCCGCGCCGATTGAGAGGCGCACGGCCACCTCCGTCGACCGGCTCGCCGCGCGCGCCAGCAGCAGATTCGCCACGTTCGCGCAGCAAATCAGCAGGACGATCGCCGTCACGCCGAACAGCAGCGTAAGAGGCTGTCGCGCCTGGTCCGGCGTCCGGCTCTGCCCTCGAGCGCCGGGTTCGAGCTGCATCTGCATCTCGCCGAATTGCGCCAGCATGGAGGGCCTCATGCCCTGCTGCAGGGGCAGATCGACTTCGGTGAGGATCGAGCGGTATTGCGCGTTGAATGTTGCGCGCGCCTGTTCGACCGCGATACCGGGTTTCAGTCGTGCAAACAAGTACGCCCAATAAGAACGCCTGTTGTCGAGCCCTTTCCAGCGCGGGACGATCGCCTCGCGCATGGAGAGCGGCACGTACATGAGCGGGCGGTCGCCCAGCGTCGTCCCGTGAAACCCCTTCGGGCGACCCCGACAATCGTCAGCGTCTGGCCATTGACGAGTAATGGTCTGGTCGACGACATCGGAGCGCTCGCCGAATCGCCGGCGCCAGTAGTCATAACTGAGAACGGCCACCCGTCCGTTTCCCGGCTCGCGATCATCGTCACGATTGAGCAGCCGGCCGAGATGCGGCGTGAGGCCGAGCACGTCGAAGTACGAGCCTGACACCAGCGTGCAGTCGCCCCCTTCTGACACGCCGCCGAACGCGATGTTCGCTCCGAAATCGCGGTGAGCCGCGATGCCTGTGAATACGGTCTGCACGCGCTCCAAATCCCGGAACATCGGGTAGCTGAAGATAGCGTCGCACGTCCCCGGCTGGCCGCACGAAACGGAACCGCTGCGCGGGCCGGGAGACAGGAAGTTGACCAGGCTGTGGGGCTCGTGCACCGGCAGCGGCCGCAGCAAGATGTGATTGAAGATCGAAAAGATTGCGACGTTCGCGCCGATGCCGAGCGCGACCGACGAGCACGGCAATGGTGGTGACGATTGGCGTCTTCATCAATGATCGAAGGGCGAAACGGAGCTGAAACATCATGTGATTACTCGTAGCGAAGGGCTGTCATTGGATCGACGCGCGCGGCGCGTTGCGCTGGAATCAATCCCGCGCACAACGCCACTGCCGTCAGCGCCAGTGTTGCCGCGGCGAAGACGAACGGATCGCGGGCGTTCATCTGGAACAGCAGCGATTCCGCGGCACGGCCCAGCGCCACTGCTGCCGCAAGGCCGATCGCTCCTCCGACGGCCGTCATCAGGCCGACCTGCCGGAGCACAAGACGCCGCACGTTCGCGGAGTCGGCACCAAGCGCCATGCGCAAGCCGAATTCCCGAGTGCGCTGCGTCACGGTATAAGCGAGCACACCGTAGAGACCGAGCGCCGCGAGCAGCGTGGCCAGCGCCGCGAATGCCGCCGACATCGTCGTCACGAAACGATCCAACGACACGTTCTCGAGCACCTGCACCGACATCTTCTGCACGTCGGCAACGGGCAGCGTCGGATCGATGTCGCGGACGACGCGCGGAATAGCCGACACCAGGTCGTCATCACTGCCGGTGGTTCTCACGTAGAAGTGCGTCGAGCCGACGCTCTCGTCCTGACGGTACGGGAGCGCCACCAGCGGCATGACCTCGTCCTTCACATTGTTGTAGGTCGTGTTGCCGGACACACCGACGATCTCGATATCGAGCTCCCCTTCACGGCCCCGCGCGCATGCGTTTGCCGACCGCGTCGCGCCCAAGATTGAACTTCTTGACGAATGCCTCGTTGACGAGTGCAACTTTCGGCGAGTTGAACGTGTCGGCGCTCGTGATTTCACGGCCTGAGAGCAGCGGAACGCCCAGCGTGCGGAGGTAGTCGGACCCGATGTAGGTGTACATCGCGTGCGTATCGGTATCGGGTCCGGCGGTAAATCCCTGGACGGTGTAGTTTGTGCCCCACGCGTCGCCCGACGCGAGACGGACCATGGACGAGGTCACACCCGTCACGCCAGGAAGCTGGCGCAGCCGTTCTTCGATGCGCGCGAAAATCTCATGGCTGCGCTGCGGCGCATAGCCATTCAGCATGGGTGCGACGCCGAACACCACCAGCTGTTCGGTCTTCAATCCCAGATCGACGCGCGTGATGTTCGAGAGGCTCTTGGTGAACAGCCCTGCGGCGATCAGCAATGCCATGGACAGCGCGATTTGCGTCGTCGCGAGCGTGATGCGGAAATGCGCCGCCGCTTTCGCTCCTGATGGTTGTCCTGCGTTGGCTTTGAGCGCGGTCACGAGATTCGGCCGCGTGCTGTGGATCGCGGGAAACAAGCCAAAGAGCAGACCGGTCGCCACCGACAAACCCGCGGCGAGCAGCAGCATGTCGGCGTCGAGCGCGAGGCTCAACGTTTCGCCCGCCCCGTCTGGCAGCAGCAGCGACATGGCCGCCAATGTCCACCGCGCGACCAGCAGCCCCGCGAGTCCGCCGGCGACCGCCAGCAGCAGCGACTCGGTAAGGAGTTGAGCCACGATGTGCCTGCGTCCGGCGCCAATCGACAGGCGAACCGCCATCTCGGTCGAACGCCGCGCGGCGCGGCCGAGCAGCAGGTTGGCGACATTCGCGCAGCAAATCAGCAGCACTATCATCGTCACGCTGAACAGCAGCGTGAGCGGCTGGCGCGATTCGTCCGGCACGCGGCTCTGGCCTCGTTCGCCCGGCTCGAGCTGCATTTCACGTGCGCGAAATTTTGCGAGCGTGGCTTCGCTCATCCCTTTCTGGAGCGGCACCTCCACCTCGGTCATGATGGAGCGGTAGTGCCCGTTCAGCGCTTCCCGCGCCTGTTCGCGCGAGACGCCCGGCTTCAGGCGTCCGAAGAGATACATCCAGTACGCGCGGCGCTCTCCGACCACCTTCGATGGCGGCACGACGACGTCGCGCATGGAGATAGGCACGAAAAACAGCGGGCGCAAGCCGATCGTCGTGCCGTGAAATCCGCGCGGCGCCACTCCGACGATCGTGAGCGCCTGGCCGTTCACGAGCAGCGGCTGGTTGATCACATCCTCGCGCGCGCCAAATCGCCGTCGCCAATACTCCTCGCTCAGGACGACGACGTGGCCGCCGCCCTGCTCGCGCTCATCGTTCGGCCCAAGAAGACGCCCGGCCGCCGGCGTCAGGCCAAGCACCGGAAAATAGCTGCCCGAGACGAACGTACCGTCGCCGCCTTCCGATGACCCACCATAGGCGATGTTCGCGCCGAAATCCCGGTGCGCGGCAATGCCAGTGAACGATCGCCTGCGCCCGCTCGAGATCGCGAAACATCGGATAGCTGAAAACCGCATCGCAGCTCCCCGCCTGCCCGCACGATTGCGAGCCGTTGCGCGGGCCAGGCGAGACGAAATTTACGAGACGGCCGGGCTCGTGCACGGGCAGCGGCCGCAAAAGAGTCTGGTTGAAGATCGAAAAGATGGCGACATTGGCGCCGATGCCAAGCGCGACGGAGATCACCGCAATCAACGTGACGATGGGAGTCTTCAGCAGACTACCGAAGGGCAAATTTGAGCTGAGACATACTTGGCTGCAATTATCAATTCGCGTGCCGCAAAAACCGGCGGAAATGCCGATATCCTTTGGTGATGATATCCGTTAGTGGGATTGAAACGTTCGCGATGGGACACTTCAAACCGTGGCGAAAACTGATTTTGCTGCCCGCGTCCGATCGGTGGTGCGACGCATTCCGCATGGGCGGGTCTCGACCTATGGTGACATCGCAGCCGCCGCAGGCCGTCCGCGCGCCCATCGCGCCGTCGGCAACATCATGCGCGCGACGAGCGACTCGTCCGTCCCCTGCCATCGCGTCATCTCTGCCGGCGGCAAGCTAGGCGGATACGGGCGCGATTTGTTTGCCAAGCGCGCCCTGTTGCTCGCAGAAGGGGTCATTGTGTCGGGTGGACGGATCAGGAACTTCGCACAGAAGCGGTGGAAGCAGTCCTAAATTGAAGATTGTTAGATAGAAGATTGAAAGAATGTTGGCAGATTTTAGATTGTCGAATTGTCAGATTAAATGGTTCCATAGGAAAAATAACGAAGTGCCTCCGGCATGTGACGTGCTCTCGAGAAGCGCATGTCAGAAGCTTCCGAAAGGCTCAAGGCCAGGACTGAGAATTTCGCTGTCGCCGTCGTGAAGTTCTGCGAGACCCTGCCGAACGACAATCGCCGGACGCAAGATCGCCGGGCAACTCATTGACGCCAGCACTTCGGTCGCAGCGAACTATCGAGCGGCGTGCCGCGGCTACACTCGGCCGCTCTTCGTCTCAAAGCTCGCCATCGTCGCTGAAGAGGCGGACGAAAGCGAGCTATGGCTCCGGATAGTCCGGCGAACCGGCCTGCAAGCCACGGCGACCGTCGGTCCCCTCGAACAAGAGGCGCACGAATTAGCCTCGATCTTTACCGCATCCCTTCGCACAGCTCGCGGTCAGCGCAAGCGCCCCGCCGAGCCCCCTCATCCCTCTAATCCCCCCAATCCTCCCAATCTTCCATCTGACAACATTCCGTAAATCTAACAATCTACGAATCTTCCAATTCTGCGAGCCCTGCAACCCTGCGAGGTGGCAAGTCGTCTAATCTTGCCGAGTGTCCAAAGCTGATGTGCCAGCTTTCGAGGATCTCTATCGGCAGCATTCGACGCGGTTGTTCAACCTCGCGTGGCGGATGTGCGGCACACGGGCCGACGCGGAGGATCTGTTGCAGGAAATCTTTCTGCTGGCCTATCGAAAGCTCCCTGAATTTCGCGGCGACTCCACGGTGGGGACCTGGCTCTATCGCCTTGCGATGAACCGGTGTCTCGATCACCTGAAAAGCCGGCAGACCCGGGCGGGCAGCGCGACGACCACGCTGGACGAAGAGGCGATGCCGGGACCGAGGCGGGTGCCTGACGGCGGAATCAAGCGGCTCGATCTCGAACGGGCCATCGCGCGGCTGCCCGAGGGGGCGCGCGCGGCCTTCGTCCTCCACGATGTCGAAGGATTTCAGCATCACGAAGTCGCGACCATCCTGGGCATCAGCGAGGGCACCTCGAAATCGCAGGTTCACAAAGCCCGCCTGAAGTTGCGGGCCTTTCTGACGGCAGCCTTATGACGTGCGAACAGTGCAATGACTGGCTCGGCGACGCGGTAGACGGCACGCTCGATGCGGAGCGGCAGGCGCAGATCGACGCGCACTGCAGTGGATGCGCCGCGTGCCGCGAGCTGCTGAACGATTTGAAGGAGATCCGCGCGGCGGCGGCCACACTGGACCGGCGTACCCCTTCGCCGGAACTGTGGCAGTCAATCGCGGCACGAGTGGAAGACCCCGTCGTTTCGGCTTCGCGACTTGGGCGAAGCCGGTGGCAGTCCACCTGGGCCCAACTTGCGGCCGCCGCCGCGCTGATGATGATGCTGGGTACCGCCGCGTGGTTCGGCGCCGGCCAACCATGGCGCAGCCGCCCGACCGACGGTGCCGCGTCAGACCTCGTGCGGAACGCCGCATCGGAGCTGCAGCTCGCCGAACAGCACTATGAAAATGCCATCGTCGCGCTCGAGCAGCTGATCGTCCAGAAAGACAGCGCGCTCGACCCGTCGGTCGCCGCCGAAATCGCGCAGAGCCTGAAGTCGATCGACCGCGCGATCGACGACAGCCGCGCCGCATTGAAATCCGATCCCAGTTCGTTCGTCGCGCAGACCAGCCTGCTCGAAGCGCTCCGCATGAAGGTCGCTCTGCTGCAGGAAACCGTGTCGCTCATGAACGCCAGGTCCTGAGAGGAACCGCAGATATGATGACGCCCCTCGCCACGCTGATGCTTACCGTGTCCGCCGTCGCGCTCGCTCCGCCCGCCTTCGCGCAGACGTCCGCCGTCGCGTCCTCTCCGCAGATCGCCATGGCGCGACAGGCCCCAGCCGCACCCATTGCACCTGTTGCACCTATCGCACCCATCGCACCCAACCGCACCCAGTTTCCCGCTCGATGTCGACATGCGGATCGAGTTCAAGATGCAGGAAAAACTGCTCGAGAAACAGCTAAAGAAGCTGGAGCAGCACTTGATCGCGGAGGAAATCGCGAAAGCGGCCGAGTATGTCATGGCGCTGCAGTTTCCGGTGCCGCCGGTGCCGCCAGTGCCGCCGCGCGACCCGCGCCAGAAGCCGCGCGAGCGAAACCGGCGCCGTATTCCTGAAGGCTGGGTCGAATCGACCGAGCCATTTTCACGCGCGTTTCCGGTCGGCAAGGGCGCCACGCTGATGGTTTCGAACATCGGCGGAAACATCCAGGTCACCGCGGGCAGCAGCGAGCGCATCGAAGTCGAGGCCCTCAAGCACGCGTGGGCGCCAAAGGCGGAGCAAGCGAAGCAGCGGCTGTCGGATGGACTCATCGAAACCTACGCGACCGGTAACCGCGTCGAGCTGCGCGTCGAGCGCGGCGAGCGGCGATGGCGCGGGGCGTCGACGTCGAATTCAGCGTGAAGGTGCCACCCGATACGACGGTCGACCTCCGCACTGTTTCTGGCGACATCAGGGTGACGAACGTCAAAGGCGAGGTCCGCGTGCAAGGCGTGAGCGGCAACCTCTCGCTCGAAGGCACCTCGCGGCTCGCGGCAGTCAAAACCGTTTCCGGTGGCATCACGATCACCAATGGGGGGTCGGACGCACAGTTGTCCCTTTCCACCGTCAACGGCGACCTGCTCGTGCAGACGCTCACCACGCGCGCGCTCGACGTGAACACGGTGAACGGCGACGTGCGCATCAGCGGGTGGTCCGGCGATCGCGCGAACATCAGGACGCTCGACGGCGATCTCGATCTGCAGACGAGCCTGGTGAAGGGCGGGCGCTACGAAATCGAGTCGCATTCCGGCAGCATCAATATGTCGCTGCCCGAGCAGCCGGGGTTCGAGCTCGAGGCACACACCTTCAACGGCCGCATCCGCGTTGATTTCCCCGTCAAAAGCGAGGGACCGATTCGCGACAACGACCGCGGCCCACGCTCGGTGCGCGGCACCTACGGCGACGGCAGCTCGAGCCTGCGCCTGCAGACGTTCGACGGCAATCTCACGGTGACGCGTAGATGAATTGGTAGATTGGCAGATTGGTAGATTGAGAGATTGTTGCCAGATTGATGATTGGTCGAGTGGCGGATTCATTGCAGCGCACCGCGAGTGTTTTCGTTTTTCCGTAATCTCCCAATCTTCCAATCGGCCACTCTACCAAATCTTCTAGTCGGTTCGGAGCGCGACGAGCGGGTCGACCGTTGCGGCGCGCCATGCGGGGATGACGCTCGCAAGCAGCGCCGTCGCGCCAAGAATGATCGTCACCGCGGCGAAGGCGGTGGGAACGGTTGGGGTCACGCCGAACAGTTCGCCTTCCAGCACACGGGTTACAGCGAGCGCACCCGCGAGGCCGACTGTCAAGCCGGCGACCACCATGATCGATGTGCGGCGCACAATGGGCGCGACCCCGTTGACCGGAAAGGACGCGTCATCGCTGCGCAGGATCGTGTCGGTACGCCGCCGATCGTGATCATCAACGAGGCTGCGGCAAAGTCGATGTTTCCTGGAGAGGATCCGCTGGGGCGCCGGCTTCTCGACTTCGGCTACGATCCCCTCGAGGAGGCTGCACCGGCGTTCACGATCGTCGGCGTCGTTGGAGACGTTACGGCCGCGGCCCGCGCCCAGGGCGGATCGTTTTTCCTCCTGGTCTCCTAATCTCCTGTTGAAGAATCAGTTCGCCTGGCTGTACCGATCGCTCAGCGACATCAAATCGAACTGCTCGTGGTGCAGGTGCGTATCGGGCCGGATAATCACGTCCTTGCCGAGCGCCTGTTTCAGATCGGCCATCACTGCCCGCTCCTCTTCCTTCAACGCGCGCGCGATTTCCGGGTTGACGCGCAGCACGACCCCGCCGCCGTTGAGGTCGGCGCCGATCTTCTTCACCTCCGACAGAATCTCGTAGCAGATCGTCGAGCTCGACTTGATCGTGCCGGTGCCTGTGCAGTACGGGCACGGCTCGGTCAGCACGCGCTCGAGGCTCTGCTTCACGCGCTTGCGCGTCAGGATGACGAGCCCGAAGTCCGAGACCTGCAGCATTTTCGACGGCGAGCGATCCTTCTTCACTTCCAGCTCAACCGCCTGGAACACCTTCTGCCGGTTCTTCCGCTCTTCCATGTCGATGAAATCGAGCACGATGATGCCGCCCAGGTCGCGCAGCCGGATTTGCCGCACGATTTCCTTCACCGCCTCGAGGTTCGTCTTCACGATCGTGTCTTCGAGCCGCCCGGTGCGCTTGCCGACGTAGCGCCCGGTGTTGACGTCGATCGCGACCAGCGCTTCGGTCTGGTTGATGACGATCGATCCGCCCGACTTGAGCCACACTTTGCTCTTCAGCGCCTTGTCGATCTCCGCCTGGACGCCGTACTCCTCGAAGATCGGGTAGTCCTTCGTGTAGAGCTTCACGCGCGAGGCCAGGTTCGGCATGATGCGCGCGATCAGATCCATCACGTGCCGGTGTTCCTGCGGGTTGTCGATCCGGATCGCGGAAAACTCTTCGGTCAGCAGGTCGCGCAGCAGCTTGGCCACGAGGCTCTGCTCGCGGTAGATCACCGCCGGGGCGCGCGACGACTCGAACTTGTGGCGCGTGTCCTTCCAGATGCCGTTGAAGTAGTCGAGGTCGCTCAGGATGTCGGCCTCGGGGCGCCCGCCGGCCGCGGTGCGGATGATGACGCCGCCGCCGAAGCCATGCTCCTCGCGGAACTTCTTGACGATGCCGCGCAGGCGGTTGCGCTCGTCGCGCGACTCGATTTTCCGGGAGACGCCGACGTGATCGACCGTCGGCATGAAGACGAGAAACCGGCCCGCGAGCGTCGCGTGCGACGTCAGCCGCGCGCCCTTGGTGCCGAGCGGCTCCTTGGCGACCTGGACGACGATTTCCTGGCCTTCCTTGAGGAGCTCCTCGATCTTCGGCTGGGGCTCGCGGTCGCGCCCCTTGCCGCGATCGCCGCCGGCCGCCTTGCCGCCGCCGCCATCCTCCTCGTCGTCGGAATCGAGTCGATCGAACTCTTCGATCGTATTGACGACGTCCGAGACGTACAGGAACCCGTCGCGCTCTAAGCCGATGTCAATGAACGCGCATTGCATGCCCGGGCAGCACTTTGGACACCCGGCCTTTGTAAATATTGCCGACGACGCCCCGATGCCGCTCCCGCTCGACGAAAATCTCGGTGACGAGATCCTCCTCGAGAATGGCGACCATCGTCTCGTGCCCGCCGGCCGAGATGATCATTTCCTTCTGCATTCGCGAAGCTCCATTCCGGATCGGCGGAGACAGACGAGCAGAGCGCGCGAAGGACGTGCAGTAAAGTTCGCAATGCGTTGCTCATAGTTCCGATCCGTCAGGTGGTAGGTGGTAGGCTTGGTAGGCGGTAGCGACTTCCTACCAGCTACAGCTACCACCTACCACCTAGTTAGTAAACCGGCGCATCCGCACGTTGAGAATCAGGCCGAAGCTCGCCAGCGTGGCGATCATCGACGACCCGCCGTAACTCAACAGCGGAAGCGTCAAACCCTTGACCGGCGCGAGGCCGGCCGACATCGTTATGTTGTAAATCACCTGGAACGTGAAGCTGGACATCAGCCCCATCACGAGATAGACGCCCAGCCGATCTTTGGCGAGACGCGCCGCCTCGAGCGAGCGCCAGATCACGATCAGATACAGGCTGAGCACAAAGAGCACGCCGACGAAACCCTGTTCTTCAGCAAGCGCGGAAAAAATGAAGTCGTTGTGGGCGACCGGCAGGAACCTGAGCTGTCCCTGCGTGCCCTTTCTGTAGCCCTTGCCGGTCAAGCCGCCGGATCCGACGGTGATTTGCGCCTGGATCTGCTGATAGCCGGCGCCCTTCGGGTCCTGGGACGGATCGAGAAACGTCTCGACGCGGCTTTTCTGATACGGCTTGAGCGCGAAATTCCAGGCGATGGGCACCGTGATGATGGCGACGACCGCGAGGATGCCGATGATGCGCAGCCGCATGCCGGCGACGTACGCGATACCGAGATAGATGGGAAGAAGCGTGACCGCCGTTCCGAGGTCGGGCTCGCGTGCGATCAGGATGAGCGGAATGCCCGTCAGAAGCCCGGCAATGAGCAGGTCGCCTGTCGTCGGCGCGCCGCGCCGGTTCTCGCCGAAGAACTCCGCGAGCACGAGCGCCACGCCGACCTTGGCGAACTCAGAGGGCTGAAGGTTGAAGGCTCCCAGCGAAATCCAGCGGCGGGCGCCGCCGGCCGACGTGCCGAAGAGCAGCACGTAGATGAGTAACGCGAGGAGGCTCAGATAGATGAAGTGAGATTTGTCGGTCAGCGCGCGGTAGTCGACCGTCAGGCAGATGACGAACGCGATCGACCCGATGACGATCGCGTACATCTGCGTGGTCGGCAGCCGCCAGGCGCCGGTGGTGCTGTAGATCATCGCGACGCCGATCATCGACAGGCACGCGATGGCTCCGAAGAGGAGCCAGTCGAGGTGCAGATACAAGCGTCGTTCGAGCATGTCAGTTCCCGCCTGCGCGCGGACTTCGGCGATCGCTGCGGCCAGGCTGCGAATCTGCGACGATGGGGGCGCGGCTGCGGAGCCGGCGGCTCGTCAGGTTCGGGATTCGGCTCGGGTGTCAGCGGCGCGAGCTTCGGCAGCGGCTTCCCTTCCTTCTTGTTGAAGTAGGTCTCCATCACGTATTTCGCGATGGGCGCCGACACCGAGCCGTGCTCGTTGTGCTCGCCGAAAATGACGCCCGCGATTTCCGGATTGTCACGCGGCGCGAAGAAGACGAACCATCCGTGGTCGCGCAGGTCCCGCTCTGTGCGTCCGGCCGCCTTCTTTCCGCCCTGCAGTGAAATCACCTGTGCGGTGCCCGTCTTTCCCGAGACGTCCCTGCCGGGAATGCGCGCGCGCCCGCCGGTACCGGCGCCATTGACGACGAGAAACAACCCGTCGTGAAGCGCGGCAATCGTTTCGGGCTTCAGCTGCACCCGCGACTTCGGCGCGGGAGGCTGCACGGGCTTCCACCCGTTGCCTTCGTCGATCGCCTTCAGCAGATGAGGAACGAAGCGCGTGCCTCCGTTCGCCACCGTCGACATCATGACAGCCTGCGACACCGGCGTCAGCGACACCTGACCCTGTCCGATGGACACGGAAATGGTCTCCCCCGCGTACCACTTCTCGTTGTAGCGCCGGCGCTTCCACTCGGTCGACGGCACGAGCCCCTCAATCTCATTCGGAAGATCGATACCGGTTTTTTCGCCGAGGCCCAGCAGCGTCGCCCATTTGTGAATTCTGTCGACGCCGACCATGTTGCCGATCGTGTAGTAGTACACGTTGCACGACTGCTCCATCGCGTGCCGCAGGTCGACGCTGCCGTGACCGCCCTTCTTCCAGCACTGGAACGGACGGCCGAAGAACACGGCGCTGCCGCCGCACGACACTCGGAAAGTCGGGCGTGATGACCCCCTCTTCGAGCGCCGCGACCGCGACCACGATCTTGAACGTCGAGCCTGGCGAGTAGAGTCCCTGAGTGGCGCGATTCTGCAGCGGCTTCAACGGATCGGTGATGAGACCGGACCATGTCGCGTGATCGACGCCGGCGGCAAAATCGTTCGGGTTGTAGCCCGGGCGGCTCGTGAACGCGAGCACTTCGCCGGTTCTCGGATCCATCACGACCGCGGCGCCATTGAAGCCGCCTGCCTTGAATCCCTCTTCGGCGGCGCGCTGCAGATCGATGTCGATCGTCAGCTGGACGCGGCGCCCCTGGTTGGCCGGAATGCTCCCCAACCGTATCGATTTCCCGCCCCAGGCTGTTGACGCGGACGACCTTCGCGCCGTCCACGCCCATCAGCAGTTTGTTGTAAATCTTCTCGACGCCGGCCTGCCCGACGATGGCGCCGTTGTGCAGGCCATCTGCCACGACCTGCCCTTCGCTCGCCTCGCCGACGTATCCGAACAGATGCGCGGCAAATGAATCCGCGGGGTATTGCCGCGTCGGCACTTCATCGACCTGCACGTCGGGCATCTCGGATCGTCGCGCGAGTACGGCCGCAACCTGCGGGATCGACGCATCCTCAACGATGACGATCGGCTTGTAGGTCGGCTCGCGACGATGCCGGCTCATGACATCCTGCACGTCCTTCGGATCGAGGCCCGCAACGTCCGACAGCGTGCGAATCGTGCGATCGAGGTCCGTCGTTTGCTCGCGGACGATGGAGATGGTGAACGAGCTGCGGTTTTCGACGAGCACCGCGCCGTTGCGATCGAGCATCACGCCTCGCGGCGCGCGCAGTGGAATCGTGCGCTGATGGTTGTTCTCGGCGAGCTCCCTGAACTTCTCGCCCTGCACGACCTGGAAGTACCAGAAGCTGAAGGCGAGGATCGTGAACACGACGGCACATCCCACCTGCAGCACGACGAGACGAATCGTGAGGCTGCTTCGATCTTCAATTGGCGCCGTGAATTCCGCCATCTGCTTCTGCTCCTCTTGCTCTCTGCTCTAATCGAGCCGCCGGTTGATGCGCATCCGCCCGCCCATCGACCGCCGGCGATCGACGAAATTCGGGCAGGAGATCGGCTATCTGAAAAATCAGCACGCCGATCAGCGCATTGGCGCCGGCCTGGCTGAGGATCGCCCCGGCGGTCGCCTGCGTATACCCGCGGTCGATGACGCGGTACAGCCCTACAAATATGATCGCATGGGTGACGGTCGCTGTGAAGAACACGAACGCCCGTGGCAGCGGCCTGGCGACGATGAACTGGCTGCCGACAACCCCCGCGAAAAACCCGACAACCGTCTTCGCCAGGCTGCCGATGCCGATGATGCTCTGCGTGCTGACGGCACCGGCCGCCGATGACCACGTTGAGCGTGCCCGAGGCTGCGAGCGCATCCTGCGACAATCCCGCCACCGCGCCTGCAATCATCCCGGCCGTCGGTCCGCTGCTGAGCGCGATGTACACCACCGCGACAAAGACCAGATCGACGAGGCCGCCGCCCGGCGTCAGAAACCGTGCAAGCGAGGTCTGCAGCGCGAGCGCGATGATGATCATCAGGGCAATGCCGACCGCCCTCACGAGCGGTCCTCGCCTTTGCCGACGTGGCGCCGGCGGCGTTTTCACGACAAGCACTTCCTCCAGCTTGTTGAACTCAACCGACGGGCGGACGCGAATGGCCTTGTAGATGCCATTGCCGTTGTCGACATGCTCGACTTTTCCGATGACGAACCCTTTCGGGTAGATGCCGTCGACGCCCGACGTCACGATGGCATCGCCGACCTTGACGTCGGCCGTGGCGGCGACGAAGTTCATTCGCAGCACGTCCTGCGCTGGAACCGATCACGATGCCCTGCGCGCGCGTTCGCTCGACGAGCGCGCCGGCGGCCGCGTTGCGATCGATCAACAGCTGCACCTTCGAGGCATGCGCCGTCGGCGTGACAATGCGTCCCACGAGACCGGTAGGGGCGATGACGGCCATGTTCGCGGTGACGCCCGTGCTCGAGCCCCTGTCGATCGTGATGCCGCGGAAATCGAGGCTGGCGCTGGCGCCGATGACGCTGGCGGGGATCGTTTCAACCTGCAGATCCTGCTGAAACCCGAGGAGCCGCTCGAGCTGGCGCGCACGCTCGGCGCGCGCGCGTTCCTGCTGGAACTGCACCTGGAGCTCGCCGAGCTGCCGTTTCAGCTCGTCGTTCTCCGCGCGCACGCCGCGGAGATTCCCATAACCGCTCCAGGCGTCGCGAATGCTGCCGGTGAGCCCGGCGGCGCCGCGCTGCACTTCGGCGAACGCTCCGAAGGTGACCACCTCGAGCAGCGGCACGCCGGCGCGCGAGTTCACCTGCGCGGAGATGAGGATGATGTGCCCCAGCACCACGGCAATGAAGAGCACTGCCGTGCGCTGTCGGAAATCGGTGACGGGCATTCCCTGCAAGCGGCCTTAATCGATCGAAATCTTCCGCAACAAATTGAAATCCGAGAGCATCTTGCCGGCGCCGAGCACGACCGACGAGAGCGGATCTTCCGCCATCGCCAGCGGCAGGCCGGTTTCTTCCCTCAGACGTTTGTCGAGATTCTTCAGCATCGAGCCGCCGCCGGTCAGCACGATGCCGCGGTCGACGATGTCGGCCGAGAGCTCCGGCGGCGTGCGCTCGAGCGCGACGCGCACGGCATCGACGATGACGTTGACCGTTTCGGTGAGCGACTCGCGGATTTCCTCGTCCGTAATCGTGATGGTCTTGGGCACGCCCTCGATCAGATGCCGTCCCTTGATCTCCATCGTCATCCGCTCTTCGAGCGGATACGCGGAGCCGATCTCAATCTTGATCTGCTCCGCGGTGCGCTCGCCGATCAACAGGTTGTACGTTTTCCGGATGTACTGAATGATCGCCTCGTCCATCTCGTTGCCCGCGACGCGCACCGCCTTGCTGTAGACGATGCCGGCGAGCGAGATGACGGCGATGTCGGTTGTGCCGCCGCCGATGTCGACAATCATGTTGCCTGACGGCTCGGTGATCGGCATGCCCGCGCCGATCGCGGCAGCCATCGCCTCTTCCACCAGGTGCACTTCGCTCGCCTTGGCGCGATACGCGCTGTCTTTCACGGCGCGCTTCTCGACCTGGGTAATCTCCGACGGCACGCCGATGACGATGCGCGGCCGCACCCAGACGTTGCGGTTGTGCGCCTTCTTGATGAAATAGGTGAGCATCTTCTCGGTGACTTCGAAGTCGGCAATGACGCCGTCCTTCATCGGCTTGATCGCCACGATGTTGCCCGGCGTGCGGCCGAGCATCTCCTTGGCGTCGCGCCCCACCGCCTCGACGCGCCCGTTCAACTTGTTGATCGCCACGATCGACGGCTCGTTGACCACGATGCCCTTCCCGCGCGCATAGACGCACGTGTTGGCCGTGCCGAGATCGATCGCGAGATCGCTCGAGAAGAGTGAGAAGACCGAACGAAGACTCATAGGCTCCTTACGCTGTAACTCCTGATCTACTGAACCGAAGATCTATGATCCTGATCTAAGATCGTTAGATCTAACCGGAGCGACCGCGAGCAGGACGCCGTCCTTGCCCCGGTCTTTCACGCGGTACATCGCGGTGTCGGCCGCCTTGACCAATTCCTCTGCTGATGCCGCGACATCGGGCAGCGTTGCGACGCCCACCGACGTCGTCAAATGAATATCGAGCCCGTCGCTGGCCCTGAGAAACGAGTGCGCGGCGACGCGCTCGCGCACACGCTCGGCCACCGCCATGGCGCCCTCGCTGCCGGTATCGGGCAGCACCAACGCAAACTCGTCTCCGCCGAAGCGCGCGGTCACGTCCGTCTCGCGCGCGCACCCGCGAATGACGCTTGCGGCTTCGACGAGCGCGCGGCTTCCGCACAAATGTCCGTGTCGATCGTTCACCGACTTGAACCCGTCGAGATCGAGAAACAAGAGCGACAACGGCCGTCCGCTTCGTGATGCGCGCTTCGCTTCGCGCCGCAGCACCTGGTTCAGGTAGCGCGAGTTGTACAAGCCCGTCAGGTCGTCGGTGACCGACAACGCCTCGGCGCGGCGCAGATGCAGCGTCGTGTCGAGCGCGAGCGCCGGTCCTTCGAGCACCGTACGCAGCGCCGACATCACGTCGGGCGGCAGCGCCGGCGTTTCCGCCGACGGCATCGGGTCGAGCACGATTAACGCGCCGATCGTCCGGGCGCGGCAGCGCAGCGGAAATCCCGCCACGGTGACGGCCGGGCCGTCGGTGATGCGTTCGTCAGTCGCGAGGCTCGCGCTCATGAACTCTTCATTGTGTTCGGTAATCCACCGCGCGACGCGTTCGAGCTCCTCGCCGTATGTCTCGCACGGTCCGCGCCCGGCGATGAGCGAGGCGCGCTGCGACCCGTCCTGCACCGCTACCGCGAGACACGACCGCGGGGAACCAACCGTGCACCTGCCCCACCAGGGCATCGGCCACTTTGCGCGGGTCCAGCGTGGCGTTGACCGATCGAATCAACTCAATGAGCGTGTCTCGGCGATTCAGCCGGTCCAGTAGACCGGTAGACGCTTGGCGAAGACGGGCGGCCAGATCTGCCTGAGCGCCGCGGGGGGCGGCTGGATTGGTGCGCGGTGCTCCCGGCATCTTCTTGAGAAGGCAAACTCCCGCTAAGTCCTTCTGTACATGTTAAATATTACCACGGGCACACCGGCCAAAAGCCCCGACTGCCCGTCCTATCTGAGTCGATGCTACGATTATCAGCTTCAACACTCTGTCTTATCGGCCACACACGGTATTTTCTGAGGGGTTTGACCTGTAATGACCATGCTTGATCGGATGCGGCGCCACAAGGGATGGCTCAAATGGAGCCTGGCGGCCGTTGTCCTCACTTTTATCTTTTTCTACATCCCGGAGTTCATCGGCCCCGACCAGGCTCTGCTGAGCGGCGACCGCCTCGCCACCGTCGATTCCCGGTCGATTTCAGTCACCGACTTCCGGCGCCGCTACATGGCCCAGGTGCAGGCCTACCGTTCGTCGTATGGCGGGAATCTGACCGACGACATTCTGCAGCAGATGCAGGTGCCCCAGCAGGTCCTGCAGCAGATGATTCAGGAAAAGGCTGAATTGGCCGAGGCGGAGCGCGCCGGCATCACGGTGAGCGACGCCGAGGTGCGGGCGCAGATTATCGCCATCCCCGGGCTGCAGGAGAACGGACAATTCATCGGCGAGCAGCGCTATCGCGCCCTCCTCAAGCAGCAGACGCCTCCGATGACGCCGGGCGATTTCGAGCAGTCCGTACGCGAGAGCCTGATGCTCGACAAGTTTCGCGCGGGGCTCACCGAATGGATGACCGTGTCGGACGCCGAGCTGGAGCGCGAACACAAGCGCCGCAACGAAAAAGTCACGCTCGACGTCGTCGCGGTGCTCGCCGACAACTTCAAGACGCAGGTGAATCCGACCGACGCGGAGCTTTCCGGGCACTACGACAAGAACCAGGAACGGTACCGCATTCCGGATCGCCGCAAGATCAAGTACGTGCGGATCAATCCGGCCGAGCTCGCGGCCAACATCAAGGTGTCGAAGGAAGACGTCGAGCGGATCTACAACGAGCAGCTGGGCAAGTACACCACGCCCGAACAGATTCGCGCGAGTCACATCCTGCTGACGACCGAAGGCAAAGACGACGCGGCCGTCCGCGCGCAGGCGGAGCAGGTGCTCAAGGAAGCGAAGTCGGGCGCCGATTTCGCGGCGCTCGCCAAGAAATATTCGCAGGACGAAGTGAGCGCGGCTCAGGGAGGCGACCTCGACTACTTCTCGCGCGGCCGGATGGTGGCCGCGTTCGACACTGCCGCGTTCGCGCTCGCGCCGGGCGAGATGAGCGATCTCGTCAAGACCGAGTTCGGCTATCACATCATCAAGCTGACCGATCGCAAGCCGGCGATCGTCCGCCCGCTGAGCGATCCGGCGGTCTACAAGGAAATCGAAGGCACGTTGCTGCGCGAGCAAGCCGAAGCGCAGGCTACGCAGCACGCCGATGCGATGGTCGCCGAGGCAAAAACACCTGCCGCGCTCGACAAGGCCGCGGCGTCGCGCGGCCTCACGATGGAGGAATCGGGCTTTTTCGCGCGCGGCGGCATGATTGAGGGGCTGGGCCCACAGTCGCCGGTGTCGATGGCCGCATTCGATCTCGCGGAGAACACCGTCAGCGAACCGATTGCCGGGCCCACGGGTCGGGTTATTTTCTACGTGTCAGGCAAACAGGACTCGTACCTGCCGAAGCTCGACGAGGTGCGGAGCCGCGTGCGTGACGACGTCATTCAGGAGCGCGCGGTAACGCTGGCGAAGCAGCGCGCGGACGTGCTGGCCACGCAGCTGAAGACCGCGGCGAATTTCCAGGCTGCGGCGAAAGCTGCCGGGCTCGAAGCGGTGACGACCAACCCGATCGCGCGCGACGGCGTCATTCCGAACATCGGCCGCAGCCCGGAGATCGAAGCTGTTGCGTTTTCTTCGCCGGTCGGTACCGTCAGCAACGCGATTCCGACGCCGCAGGGCGCGGCGATCGTGAAAGTGGCCTCGCGGCAGGACGTCAGCCCGGCTGACTTCGCGATGGCGAAGGACAAGTTCCGCATGGAGATGCTCGGCGAGCGCCGCTCGCGCTTCTACCAGACCTACATGGAAAAGGCGCGCACGAAGATGAAGATCGATATCGACCCCGAAGCGCTGAAGCGCGCCGTGGGGTAACGCTCCAAATTGAGACTCGCATATGCCATAGTGGGACATCACGGGATTATCTTGTCCCCTGGTCGTGTATTTGCTCTAAGACATTTAGAATCAAGCCGTTAGACCAATCGCGTGCAGTGGGAGCATTTTTTGCTCTGCTGTCACACCGTGACCCCGAAGGAAAGCGCGAGCTTCGATGAAGACGGGCACGCCGTTGAGCGGGCGCAGATCGTCGAATCCATCCACGTCTCAGCCCGCGAGAGCTGAGCACGCCTGCGTCGATTCGCATTGCTAACCGCCCGGCCATCTCTCTTGTGGACCTGTCGCCGGGTGGGGCGCTCATCGACATGCCGTTTCAGATGCGACCCGACTCTCGCGTCACCCTGGAATTTCGCGCAGCGTCCGAGCACATGATGCTGCCCTTTCGGATGTTGCGATGCTACGTCACCTCGCTGCGCGGCGGCGTGCAGTATCAGGCGGCTGGGGAATTCGAGCAACCGCTCGACTGGAAGCCGCTGCTCGTCGATGCTGCAGCCCAGGCGACAACGGACCGGCTCATCGCGACACTCGAGGCGTTTCTGCGTCATGCCTCGCCGACCGGCCGCGTCGTGGAATTCGACCATCTGCTGATGTGGATCCTCGACGCGGCGCGACGGGGGGAGCGCGCCGATCGCATCGCGGTCGAAATAAAGCTGCGCCTCACGAGGTTGATTCCGTCGATCGCGGTCGAGCCGACAACGCAATCGTCTCTGCCCGACCCCGCCAGGGGCGCGCGATTCTTCGGCTTCGATTTCAAAACCGAGCGAGCGTTGACGGCGCCCGACCGACGACTCCTGAGGACTGCGGCGCAACTGCTGTCAATCGTCAGCAACAACGGCGACAGACCACTGCGCGCTACGCAACCGCTCGGCTTCAAAACCCGTCAACTCACGGAGTCTCCGGTGATCGCCTACAGCGTGACAGACTGGTTGACGATGCGTGAAACCGACGGCGTGATGCCACAGCTCGACCCGTGGCTGCGAACGGCCTGAGCACTTCCGCGATCACGTCAGAAATTCAGAAAACTCATCGGCATCAACGCCAGCGGTTCCCCGGGGTTGAACAGCCTCGCGGGGGCGGTCAGCATCCCGAGGGCGCGGCGCTCGGCTGTCCGCAGTCCCGACACAATCGACAACGCAGCCTCGATCTGACGGTCATTCGGGGAGCCGCTCAGCTGTTCCATCAACAGCTCCGCGAGACTCTTACGCGCCGGATACGTCACGACTTCAACTTCCGTCTCGGGCGAGATTCCGGCCCCTTCTTTCGCGAGCGCGATCGCGCGATCGAGGCCGCCGAGCGCATCGACGAGTCCGTTCTGACGAGCCTGCGCACCGGTCCACACGCGCCCCTGCGCCAGCTGATCGACCCGCTCGACGGACATCTTTCGGGACGCGGCGACTTTCTGGACGAAGCCGTCGTAGAAATCGCGCATCTGTTCGCGCAGCTTCTGGCGCTCGCTGTCGGTGAACGGCCGGTCGGGCGATTCGATCCCTGCATTGCGCCCGATGATGACCGACTCGATGTTCGCGCCGAGTTTGTCGTAGGTGCCGCCGGTGATGAACTTTCCGCCGTAAATGCCGATCGAGCCCGTCAGCGTGGCGGGCTGCGCCACGATCTGCGGCGCCGCCATCGCGACGTAGTATCCGCCCGACGCGGCAAGATCGGACATCGACGCAACCAGAGGGCGCGATGGCTTCTCGTTCTTGGTCACCGTCAGCTCGCGCCAGATCACGTCCGACGCGATGCTCGATCCCCCCGGGCTGTCGATGCGCACCACGATGGCGCGCACGTTGTCGTCTGCGCGCGCCGAGCGGATCGCCTTGACCAGGCCGACGGATCCCGCGACGTCGCCGTTGAGTGGATCGAACCCGCTATCGCCGGAGTTGATGATTCCGCTCACGTAGACGACCGCGACGCGTGGAGCCCCGCGCGGCATCGTGCGTCGGCGTGTGCGCCCGTACGATTCCCCCTCCACGGTGCCGCTCTTGCTGATCGCGCCGTGATCGTCGAGCTGGTCTTCGTAGGCGAGCAGGTCGACCAGCCCCGTACGGTGCGCATCGCGTGCGAGGAACGGCCCATCGTCGATAAGCGCCCGCACGTCCTCTACTTTTTTCTTGCGGGTCTCGGCGATGCCGCGGACGAGCTGCTCGTACATGTCGCGCGTGAGCGACTCGGTCATCTCGCGATGCGGAGGCGTGAACGTCGTTTGGGTCAGCTGATTGGGCGCCGTCTTGTAGTCCCCGATTTTTTCGAAGTCGGCCTGCGCGCCGATCTTGTCGAGCGTGCCTTTGAGAAACAGTTCGTAGGTCGCGATGCCCGCCACATCGAGGCTGCCGGTCGGCACGAGATAAATCTTCTCGGCAGCCGTCGCCAGGTAGTACTCACGCTCGCCGGCGTATTCGAGGTACGCCGAAATGCGCTTGCCCGACTTGCGGAAATCGAGCACTGCGTCGCGGATTTCCTGAACCTTTCCCCAGTACGGTGACTGGAATGGCGTGGGGATGATCAGCACCGAGTCGATGCGCGGGTCGCTCCTTGGCGCGCCGCAACGCCTCGACATAGCCGCGAACGGTCTGCGCGCGCGCGCCTCCCGTCACCTGGCCCAGCACGTCGTTAGGGGTCGTCTCGACCAGCTCGCCGCCGATGCGCAGAATCAGCGTCGAGTGATCGGGCACCGCCGGACCTCTCGACACCATCATCCACGCGCCGGCGACGGCCAGAAGGCTGACGACGAAGAACAGGACGACGAGGCTCAGAAAAAACTTCAACAGACGGCGCTTGGCCATGGCGGACTCCTTGGTACCAGATTACACGATGGGTTGGTCGCAGGGCTTCCGCATTCGCTAAGACTACGGCGGTCCCGCCGAAGCTTTACGCGAAGGCGGAAGCCCTGCCTCTGCTATAGTCCCCGCGAGTGTTCGGGCTCATCTACCCGTACGGCATCGTCCTGCAGGCGCTGGCGATTCTGCACTTCGTGCGTCGCCGGCCCGAGACGTACTGGCTCTGGATCATCCTGATGTTCGGCGGCGTCGGCGCGTTGATCTACATCGCGGTCGAAGTCGTTCCCGACGCGGGTCTCCTACGCGGCACGTTTCAGGTCTTCCCACGCCGAAAACGCATCAAGCAGCTCGAAGGGCTCGTCCTCGACAATCCGTCTGTGGGCAACTACGAAGAGCTCGGCGATCTCTACCTCGACGACGGGCAGTTCGCGCGGGCGCGCGAGTGCTTCGACAAGGTGCTGGGCAAAGCGGAGTCGATCGATCCCTTCTACCGCCGCGCGCTCTGCGAAATCGCGTTGAACGATTTTGCGGCCGCCGCGGTCGATCTCGAGCGGGTGGTCGCGCGCGAGCCGAAATACGACTACCAGCGCGCCGCGGGCCTGCTCGCGCACGTCCTTGCAAAAAGCGACCAGCGCGAGAAGGCGGACGCGCTGTTCGCCGAGACCTTGCAGACGTCGACGCTTTCGGAGACGCAGTACAACTACGCGTGCTTCCTGGCCGCCCAAGGCCGGCGAGACGAAGCCCGCGAATTGGCCGACCGAATTCTTCGGAAGAAGGCGACGATGCCCGACTACATCCGCCGGCGCGAGCGGCCGTGGTTCAGGAAGGCAAAGGCGCTGCTGAAACGCCTCCGGTAGGCAGCGCGGGGCTTCAGCCCTGCCTGCGATGGTGCGCCGAGACGACGAGTAGAAAGCTGGCGAGCACGATGTGGAACACCACCGGAATCACGTCTCTTCGCAACAGCGCGTATCTCACGACCATGCCGATCGCGTAGATCCAGCCGACTACCCACAGCGGCGTCGCGAGCAGCCTGTGTCGACGAACGAAGTAGCCACGCCCTCGCGAAAATTGCACGCACACCGTCGCGAGTACGCCAAGGATCAGAATCTGCGACGCCAGCAGCACCGGATACGGCAGCAGGCCCGATTGCCAGTCATCCAACGGCGGAAGAAAGGGAGCGATACCCGCGACAACCAGGAGTTGGCCCAATACGCGGAGCATGAATAACGAGAGCAGAATCCACAGCAGCGTCGCGCGCATCACGGGCACATCATAGGCCTCCGTGCAGAAGCGCACAGCGCGAAGGCGGGTTATAATGTCCGTTCCTGCCCGGAAAAGATCTCCACTGCGGAAGTGGCGGAACTGGCAGACGCGCTAGCCTCAGGAGCTAGTGGGCGCAAGCTCATCGGGGTTCAAATCCCCGCTTCCGCACCAGTTATACGAGAGCCAGCATTTGCTGCCCACTCCCGCCATGCCGACAGTTTTCACACTCGGCACGGCGGGTCATTGAACACTCAGTGAAGAAACGCACGTCCAGTAGAGTCACCTGCTGGATACCAGGCGCTGATCGTGCGAGGACTTCCCGGACGTGCCTCGCCGAAGACGATCAGGGCATCGAGTCCTTGTGCAGGCGGACGCGTCACCGTGCGCGTGAGCGCAGTCGCGTACACCTTCACTCGCTTGCGGTCCAGCACTCGGACCACATCGGACGCGGTGTCTGGGTTGCCGATCTCGAACACGTAGGCACCAGCTGGTAGCAGCACGCCAGTCAATCGCACCGGATTGTTGAACGTAAAGTAGGTTGTGCGGCGAGGCGTCATCGCAGCACCTGTGAACGTCGCTGCCAGGACGAACGCCGCCGCCGAGAGCCACGTGACGTAAATTGCTCTTCCAGTCAACATCGGACCGCCCTCCTCTATGCAAATTGAATGTTCCCTGTTTGGTTGCGCCGCTGATCACCGCTGTTGTAGATAACGCTCGTACAGCGGCGATGGTACAGAGGCATCCGAGGAAGGATGTCGCGCGAAGGTCCAGGAAGCAGTGCTCAGGAGCCGCAGAAGTGCGACGCTACCGCCAGTCGCCCGCGGCAACGAATCCAGCCCAGTAAAAGGGGTGTGTGCTCTGGCCTCGTGCGCGTCGGTCGCGCAGCACAGTTCAAGCTGGCCTCGCGCACGGCATCAGCCGTATCGAGCCGTCTTTGAAGGCGGCCTCGATAGAGGGCGAGCATCCACTGGCGCGCGGCACGATCCTCAACCGACCAGAGGCTCATGATGACCGTGCGTACTCCGGCAACCTGGAACGCACGTCGCAACCCGAACACCCCTTCGCCCGCCTTGAGCTCGCCCAGTCCTGTGTCGCACGCGGAGAGGACAGCCCACTCGACGCCCTGGAGGTCGACCGAGCGACTTCTTCCGCGGTGAGGATGCCGGTGTCTCGAATATTCTTCGAACAGATGCGCGCACGTTGGCCCCGGCGAAGGCGAGCCCAGAGAGCAGAAGTGGATTCTGGCTTGGCCGGCTCCTGCTGATGGGACCAGCCGTGACTGCGAGTCCTCCGACGCCTCGGGTACCGGCTGCGGTAGGCTGACATTCCGAGCTCAGAACAAGTCCATGAGTTGCGAAATGCAACACGAGTCGCCCACGTGCCGCCTGCATCACGGCTGCCTTTGATGCCGCTCGTCGGTCCAGTACCAAGAGGTCGTCGCGTGCCGGAGAGGAACTTGCGTCGGTGCGCATCGTCCATACTCGGGCTATGTCGGCGACCTCGGTCCGAGTTCCTGGCAAATCGCCAAAGCGCAAGGCAACACCGTTGCCGCAACCTACGTCGTTTCCCCGCGTCGACGCGACGGTTGATGCTGGTGTTACGTCGTAGCTAGGCCCGCCGAAAGCCAGCAGGCCGCGACCGGACAACACCGCGGAGTTCTGGAGAAGATCGCGCTCTGTTGAGAGCAGGTGCATAACGGGACCCGTCTCGACGAGGTAGCGCGTGCCTGCAAATAGGGGAGCGAGGGAAAGCTCACCAGATTGAGCGCGCCATCGGGAACGATGAAGACCCTGAACGCGCCGGACAGATGCCCAGCCAGCGGGTCCCAGACGAGTCGCCGCAATCGCGCGCCCGCGGCACGATACGACAGGAGTGACGCAGCCGAGTCGGCGCGGTCGGCCACTATTGCGGCTTCGCGGAACTCGTTGCGCCACGCCTCGACCGCGGATTCGATGGCAACGGCCGTTCCCAGAGTACGACTACTGGTGTCGCCGCAGTCGAACTGACAATGAGCGCGACGTACCAAGGCCGTACACTCGCCACCGGGCGACCGTTGACGGCTGTAATCCGTGTTCGATCGTAACGAACAAACGAAACAAGGGTGGTTCCTGCCGGCAAGGCCTGACGAACCTCGTTCAACCCTGCTTTTGCTCGCGCCAGGTCATCGCGATCGGCCGCGCTCTGTTCGGCGAGCTCCCGTTCCGCTTCCTCCGCCTGCTGTCCTGCCTCGTCGAGGAGCGCCCAGGGCGCGGCCTCCCCCTGCACGGTCCGCAGCATCAAGGTTGCGTAACGCGCCTGGCGCGCAGCGACAAGATGCGTGAAGCGCGGCCTGCTCGGGCGCAGCGGCGGCCGTCCATCGGGACCGCTCCGCCAGTTTGGTCGAAAACCAATCCGCGAGATCGAACCACAGCATCAAATACACGAGATACGTCGTTGACGTGCCCCGACGACAAGGTGGATAGCGCGAGACTCAGCCCGCGCGGACGCTGGTCCGCATACAACAACGCCTGACGACCGGGCAGAAACCGGGCCGTCATCTGGAGCTGGTCTCTTCCTTCCGCTTCCGCGAGGAGAGCGCCATCCAATGCGCTTTCATCCGATCCCAAAGCAAAGTCAGCACGCGGCAACATCGCCTCGGGCTACTGCGGTCAAGGGGTGCCTGGCCCCGAAGATTCGCACGACGGATCGCGGCTACCTCGCCGTAGTCCTTCCGCGCCGCCTCGAGGTCACCGCGTCGGGCGCTCAACCTGCGCTCTCAGCTGCAGCGCCCTGGCGAAGTAGTCTGGATCTTAGGGGGACCCCTTGCCCCGCTACATAAATCTCCAGCGCCTGCCCGAGCCGCTGAGAGGCCAGGGTGAGGGATCCATTCTTTTCGGCGAGTTCGGCAAGCCTGACGAGGATAACGGCCACGTCCGGGTGATCTGGCCCCAGCGCCTGGCGGCGCAGCTGCCAGCGCGCGCTCCAGCAGCCGCGCTTGCCTCCTGCTCTCGTCCCGTCGACGCGGCAACGTTCAGCCAGGACTGCCCAGACCTCTCGCAACATAGGGGTGGGTCGGGCCGAGCCCTTTGGACCAGTCGGCGATGGCCGTCCGGAGCAAGCGCTCCGCCAGGGCGAGGTCCCCCATCTCAGATGGCCAGATGACGCCTGGTTGAACACAACCGTCGCCGTCATCGAGTGGTTGCGTCCAAGGCAGACCGTCGACCGATCCAGGGCCTGGCTGAAATCGGCGCCGCGCGCTCTTGGTAGTCGGCCGACCACGCGAGCACCCCGGCGAAATCGTTCAGCAGCTCGGGAAGATCTTTCTGGCACGGCGCGCCGGCGCGATCGACGATCCCCATCGCCCGCTCCAGCAGCGCGCGAGCCTCCGCCCGGTCCCCGGAAAATCTGCTGGCAAGTCGCGAGCCTGCGAAGGATCACCGCCACGTGTGGATGTTCAGGACCCAGCGCTCCTCTCGGACAGTTCCAGAGCCTCCGTCCATTTCGCAACGGCTCGACTTCAGGTTGCGCCCGCGCAGGAACAGCAGGTCGCCCTCGAGCTGCAGAACGGCCAGCGGTGTCGGGGTGCTGAGGCCGTGGCCGCTATCAATCTCGGACCAGCTTCATCGAGAAGCGCGGTCGGCTTTCTCGTAGTCGCCATCCGACCGGTGAAGGAGGGCTTGGAGAAAGAGGACCTGAGCGGCCTCGGGTGATTGCGGGAGAGTGGAGGGCCGACCGGACCGACCGTAGCTTCCTCCAGCGACTTTCTGCGCGTCCGCGAAGCGCTCCTGACCGATCAGGGCGCGGGCGAGCTGTTCGAGACCATCAGCCAGCGACGGGTCACGTGCGCTCGCTGCCGAGCGCACGAGGACGACGGCGCGCTGGTGGGCGTCGGTGGCCCGGCGTCGACTCGCCGCGCTCCTCGTAGGCCAGCCCGAGGTTGTGCAGCGACCTCGCCAGGGCCAATGGGTCCGACAGACGTCTCCGGACGGCGACGATCTGCTCGGCGAGAGCGAGGGTCTCGGACTGGCTGGCCTTGCCGCCCTTGACCCGCGCTTCCACCCACAGGTCGCCAACCCGCAGCGCACCCGCCGACTCGGCGGCCGCCCGACGAACGCACCGCCGCAAGCCGTGCACCGAGCAACGATTCCGCCGTCTGCATACCGCCCGGCTTGGAGCAACGCGCGCGGCTGGCGCGACCTCGTCCGGAGGCTGCTGGTTCAGGTGTCTGGCCCGATGACACAGCCGCACTGGCCAGGGAGCGACGCTGCCAGGGCGCCGACGGCGCCGGCAATCAGGACGGCACGCCAGCCGGCAGGTGACGCTGATGGCCCGCATTAGGCTACCCCCAGAGTGATTGCAAGGCTTGGAGCGTGGTCCGCGATATTGCTCATGGCCTGCTGCCCGGGCAGGCTGTCAGGCCGGCCCCGCGTCCTGGGCCGCGAGCAAGATCGGCTTGAATCGACATGACACTTGAAGACGACATCAGCTAGCGTGAGCGGGTCTTCTCGGCGTTGGCTGCCGCGTGCTCGGTCCTGCGCCAGTTGCGCCAGCACCGGCAGGCTGACGCGGCCTCCAGTGTTCCGGACGATAGCGTTGGGGCTCGAACCGAACTAGTTGGTCAGTCCAGTCGAGCAAATCGCCGGGGAGGCTGCCAAACCCGCCAGGCCCTTGTTCTGAATCTGCCATGACCGCTCTCCTTCTGCGACCTGTCCTACGAGAGCTGCTCGAACGCGAACTTTGCCCAGGAATCGCTGGCGGTTGTTTCCATGACCAAACGCAGAGTCTTGATAGAAAGCGGTATCCACCTGCTTGCCCAGGAACTCGTCATGAACCGGAATCGCAGCCTCCTGCACTGGCATCCACAGGATGCTGACTCCCTTCGAAGATCGCGGGCGCGCCGAGCGGGCTCCGTGAATGCCGTTCTGACGAGCGAGTACTGCCCGGCGGGACGCGGAGCAATCGCGTTGAGCGCCGCCGCTCCCGCCGCTTGTGATCGCGGCCGTCACGGCTGGGTCGACCCCTTGGGGATTCGACACCGCTCGACAGGATATCGGCACAGCCTCAGGACATCGCGGAGGGCCCAATCGCCGGCCTGCAGCGGTGTCATTCAGTCGGATTAGAGCACGTAGGCTTCGCCGCCATCCGGCCAGAAACTACCCATCTGTACGCCTTCGTCGTAAGCGACCGCCCGTAAGGGGCGCTGTTTAGCTTTGTGAGGGCGCTCACGAGCGCCTGGATTGGAGGCCTGACGATGGTCTGAATTTCTGCGCCGAGGCCGAGATCCAACACCGACACAGCTCGACACCGGAAATGGCGCGCGGGCTGCAGCATCGGCATAGAACGCTCTCAAATCGCCCGCGACCGCGTCGATGAAGTCAGTCGGCGTTGCGAGCATCCTCCCGATCATGGCTTCGGCACGGCCACACGGGGCCGGTGGGAGAGGTCATCGTCCCTCCGGTGAACGTGTAGCCGATGGGCACCAGGGACTGCGAGCCGACGACGTAACGCGCGAGGCTCTGAAGCTCGAAGGCCGTCTCGAGCGTGGTCATCCAGCAATCCTGGAAGAGCACCACGTCTGCCTTGTGCTGAAGGACCCGACGGCTTGTGGCCCGGCAGGCGTTCCGCCCGATGGCGGAGTGGCCCCGCCCGTTGATGGCGGAGTTCCGAGCTTCGAGCGCGTCGTGTTCACGCTAATCTGTCCGCTCAGCCGCAAATCCTGCAGCAGCCTCAGGGTCGTCCCGACGTCTATCAGGCTCGCTGGCGCCGATTCCGACCGCGCCAGGAATCGGCGGGAACTGCACCGAGGTCTTCAGCTCGAAGAGCCCACCGGGTCCGATGCTGTGGCCCCAGTAGAACAGCGCGTAATGATCGGCAGGGCAGTTCTGATACGCCCACTGCATGAACCCGTCCCGGTCGCTGCCGACGGCGCCAGACCCGAAAATCTGATCGTCAGGCACGGCATGGAGCGTCGGGCCTCCAGGTCACGATGCGCGCGCGCGCCTGCTTGCCTGGCAGGTCGGAACGGCGCGTCGTTCCACACGGCGCGATAGACGACGTGGACGTTCTCCCAGTCCACTCACTTGCGGCGCAGCCGACGCGCCCAGGAGTTTCGATTTCACAAAGGTCAGCACACTCGCGCATGGCAGGCTGTTCGAGCACACCGACAACCTGGTCCAGTTTCTCGTCGAGCGCGTTGACCCCGTTCACGCTGCCGGGGTTCGGCCAGTCGAACCTGGCATTCGTCTCCCTGGAAACGTGGTAGAGGATGACGCACCACGGCTTGTGAACGGGTTGCCACTTGAAGAAGCAGTACAGGGCACCGCCGATGGCCACCAGTCAATTCCGGCGGTTACTCTGCTGGATTCTGAAGGCTAATCCGTCGCGCCCAAACTCCTTTCGCAGATTCGTTGTCATCGCGTAATGGCGGCACGTCTGCGAGTTCAGCCCCAGTTGAAGCGGTCGGTGAACTCGCGACGGAACTGAGGCCCCCCACGCCCCGCAACACGCCAAGTGCCGATGTGGGCAGCGGCATACTGCTGACGTTACGACCGAGTTCCGCATGAGGCAGGGCCGTCAATACCTGGTCGAACTCGACGAGCCGATGCGGAGTCACATACAAGAAGAAATGCTCCTGCCCCCCGGCGGTGGTCACTTGCCAGTTGATTTGCTGGCCATCTGTCGTGCCTGGAAGCCGAGCCTTTTGTTTGGCCGAGAGCGGGTTGGCTGGATCAAGTCCCGGTAGCGGAAACAAGAGGAACGATTGCCCGGCTTCGTCGCGGTTGATGATGTAGACGAACACTGGCTGCGATGCATCGATAACTGCGAAAAGCTCGTCGCCAGGTCTGACGCGACTGCCTTGGGATAGCTGCACTTCACGCCCATCCCTCAATGCGAAGAAAGAGGCCTTAATCTCGTAGGCATCATTCACCGGGACACCCGTTTGGGCGCTCGTGCTCGTTGGTAACTGGCTGATTGGAAATGCCCTCCGTCGACGCGTCCGAACCACGGCCATCAGCGACTCTTTGACCGAACATGACCAGACTGACGAGGAGCGCTGCAACTGCGCCAGCGGCGACTGCGATCTGCCATTTGCGCCCAAACTTTGAGCCAAGATCGTCCTGCACATACGTCGAACCAGCAGCGGCGGCAAGCGCATTTCCAAACTGACCGGCTGACTGATAGCGGTCGCCTGGATGAAGACTGAGGGCGCGTTCGATGACGTCGATGAAACCTGGGGACAAGTCCGGGCGCACGTCTCTCAAGGGTTGTCGTTTCGCAATTCGATGTGCTGATTCGACATCGTCACGTGTCTTCCCGCGAACCGGATAATCGCCGGTGACCAGGTGGTAGAGGAGAACACCCAAGCTGTAGATGTCTGTCACGGCTGAAGGTTTGGCGCCTCCAAACAATTCAGGCGCCAAATAGAGCGGTGTACCAGCCAAGTCATCGCTCGTGTCCGTGCCACCAATGGCGCGTCCGGTCCCGAAGTCCATCAGGACAATTCGGCCGCCTTCCTCACGCAGCACGTTGCGAGCCTTGAGATCGCGATGCAGAAGGCCGGCGCCATGGACGGCGGCCAATGCATGACAGAGATCAATGCCTATAGGAATGACTTCACTCATTCCCATCTGGCCTTGCATGACCAGGACCTGTTCCAAGGTGCGGCCCGGAATGAGCTCCATCCACAAACCAAAACGCCCTTCGTGCGAGTCTGCACCGAAGACCCTCACAACATTTCTGTGGCGCACGCGCGCCAGAAGTCGTGCCTCTTTGAGCGCTCGGGCGACATCAAACGCGCGCGATACACCCGACGCCTTGATCAGCTTGAGTGCGACCTCGCATTCCAACCGCCTGTCCCAGGCCCGATAGACGCTGCCGAATGATCCTTCGCCAATGATTTCCGAGATTCGAAGGTGACCCCACGGTTCGCCGACTCGCAATTGCTCTGCAGGACTGGGCGTCCCGACCGGCGGTATGGCGTGAGGCGTTCGCACCACCTCCGCCATCTTGGAAAGCACGCGCAACTCCCGAACAATTGCGCGCTCAGAGCCATCCCTGAAAGTCTGCTCTGCTTTGTCCCAGTCGATGGCGGACCCTTCAGCCACCAATGACGCTATATCGATTAACGGCGAATCATCAGCCACGGGCCATCTCCTCCGCCAGCCGAACGAGCGCGCGTCCTACAGCGACACGCGCCGCGGCCGGTGTGGGCTTGTCAAAAAGGGTCGCGATCTCCTCGCTCGAGAAATCCAGTTCGCAACGTGCCACGATCAATTCACGCTCCTGTGGCTTCAGTCTTTGCAGCGCGGCCTCGTAGCGTTCGAGGGCCTCTCGCCCAATCGCATGCTCAATTGGCGAAGGATCATCCGCAAAATGCTCGTCCTCAAGGTGCTCGGGGGTCGGCCGACGCTGTGCGCTACGCACTTCGTCAACAACGCGATTGACCATGATCTGTCTGAGGAACCCCTGGAACGCTCCCTCGTGGCGGGGATCGAACTTGTCGAGTGATACGACCGCGCGGCAGAGCACTTCTTGAGCGAGATCGTCGGTGTTCAGCAGACTGCGGGAATGCGCGGGCAAACGACCATGCGCCCATCGCCGGACGCGTGGAAGGTAGCGCGAAAAGAGCGCGTCGCGGGCCTCTTGATCGCCACACTTTGCCCGAAGCAAGAGCGCAAACGAGGATTCAGCCAAACCTGGGGCTACAGGATTACCGTCAGGGCCGAAAGGCGAATCCGACTTCTCGGTCATGTTTGCCGTGGCCGACGCGGCGAAGGACGAGCCGATTATACGCCCAGGGCCACCACCCGTTAGTAGATCGGCCGTGACAGCAGAACTGATACCCATACCCCTTCGCCTTTCCTGGAACGCACTCTCGATGGTTACAACGACAGCAGGGTCCCCGGCGGAACGACCCCTGGTAGTTGTTCGGAAAGTGTTCGGCCGGCGTTGTACCCGATGTCAGCGGGGATTTCGCAATGGTTGTGCAGCGAATCCGCTTAGGTTAGGCTTGCGGACTCTTCACCCTGACACCCAATAAGGCCGGTCCCGGGCTTGTCGGCGATCACGTCGTTGGTTTTGCTCAATCGCGTGGCGTGGTATCGGCGCACCCTTGGTATCCATGCGTTCCCACCCTGAGGCGTCAACATTTGTTATGACGTGAGAGGTTGCCCTATGGCGAAGAATTCCGACGAAAAGCCTTATCAACCAAGGCCCAGGAATTGGACCGTGATGATTTACATGGTCGCTGACGACCCTGCGGGCGGCGAGCTCCTGGATCAGCAGGCCAACCGCGAACTCGACCAGATCATTGCCGCCGCTGTGACGGCCGACAGAAAAAGAGAGAACCTGAACGTCGCTGTGCAGGTGGACTTCCGCAGTCGACCGGACGTGTGGCGTCGCGTCATAGGGCAGGGAGCCTGGGTGCAGCCCGAGAGTAGCGCCGCGGACCCCGCGACACTTTATGGATTCTTCGACTGGGTTGCAAACAAATGCCCAGCCGAACGGTATCTGTTGATCTTTTGGGGTCACAGCCGAGGTCCGCTTGGCTTGTTCACAGATCGTCCGTTCAGCAGCCCGATGGCCGGTCAGTTTGCGAGAGAGGATCCCCGAGGTGTACATCGCGCAGACGTTGACACTTAAGGAGCTCCGCATCTCCCTCAGAAATGCACGGGAGTGCCTGAATCAGAGAGTCGACATCATCGCGTTCAAAGACTGTTTCATGAGTACGCTCGAAACGGTGTACGAGTTAGAGGATTCGGTCGACTACATCATTGCGTCGCCAGATATCGTCCCGATAGAAGGGTGGCCGTACCAGCAGATGTTCAAGCACCTGGCCAAGGAACAACAGCCAGCAGACCCAGCCAAAACTGCGGCCGAAGTGATCTTGAACGAACTGCACGAACACTACAAGGACAAGGAGAACAGACACACTCTGTTAGAGGTCCCTTACACTCTTCTCGACACCAGTAAGTTGAAGGATGCAAGCGAGCCGTTGAGAGCGATCGCCGACAAACTGGCTCCGGCCGCAGGGAACGGCGCGGCTGCCCGCAACGCTCTAGCAGATGCCACGCGGGGCGATCCTGCTCTGCTGGACGTCAACTCATTTTGCCGCAAGCTGAAACCACACGGCCTTCGAGAGGAAGCGGAGAAGCTCGAGACGGCGATTGATCGCGTCGTGCTGCGCGACACCACGACCCTCGAAGCGGAAGAAAAGCAGAACGGCTCAAAGCGAGCGAAGAACGCCAAGAATGGCTCGGGCCGACGCGCACTCGCTGGCGTCAGCCTTTTCTGCTATCCGACTACGAAGGGTGATCTCGGGAAGTCCAGACTTGCAGCGCTTGCCCGGCCTAGTGTTTACAACGAGTTGGCTATCGCCAAGACCGGGTGGGATAAGGTCGCGACGAGGAAAATGCCGGTGGAGTTGCCGCCGCCCGCCTCTTACCATAAGGCAGTTTACTCGCCAAGCGATCCGGACGAGTTGACGGCCACACTGTTGCCCAGGCTGCTCGAGCAGTTGCAACGAGGGGTGCTGGAGGAGCTTGCCCGTAAGCAACTAGGGTTCGCCAAAGAACTGGGGTTCGCTAAAGAACTAGGCTTCGCCAAAGAACTAGGCTTCGCCAAAGAACTGGGATTCGCCAAAGAGCTGGGATTCGCTAAAGAACTAGGGTTCGCTGTCGGCGCCCCGCCGGTGGCACGAAAGACGGGAGAGAAACGGGCGGGGACAAAGAAAGCGAGGCGCTGAGTCCACGGGTAACGCCGGGGAGCAATGCGTGGAAAGCTGGATCACGTGACACGACTCTCGGCTGGCATACTCGGCGTCATCGTGTTGGCGTCGTCTGGGATCGGTGCGGCCTTCCAGCCGCGGCCCGAGAGAGATGACACGCAAGAATTGGCGCGGCAAGCACTCACCGCTGGCGCGTATGCCGAAGCGGAGAGGCTCGCGGCTGATTGGTGCGCACGTGTGGAAGTTGAGCACGGACTTGCATCTCTGGCATTCGCGCGCGCGTTGGATGTGCTGGTCGAGGCGCAACTCGAAAACGGCAAAGCTGGTACGACTGACACGTTACAGCTTGCAGAGCGCGCGGTTGGTTTAAAGGCACAGCATCTTGGACGCGCGCATCTTGAAACTGCAATCTCCCTGCATAACTTAGGTACTACTCACATGCACCGCGGGCAGTTTACTGCCGCACTGCGTTTCCACCGGGAAGGGTTGACGATTCGATCGACGGCAGTTGGCCGCGACGACTACGCGGTGGCTGACAGCCTCGATGATTTGGCGCTGACGCTGATCCACCTCGACCGATTTCAAGAAGCCAGACAGAGTCTCGACGAGTCGCAGCGCATTCGTGAACTGAGAACTGTGGATGTCGATGCTCCGCTCGCGCATGCCCGAACTCTGGAGCTTGTGGGGATGCTCCACCGTGACACGGGCCAGTCCGACGCCGCAGCGCTACCAATAGATCGAGCACTCGCGATTCGAGCGCGGCTCTCACCCGATCACCCCGACTCGATATTTGCACTACAGATCCGCGGCGACATTCTTCTTCTGATGGGCGATGTGGCAGGCGCTCAACAGGTTTGGTCTTCCGCTCTCACTCTGGGCGAACGAGCTTTCCGTCCGGGCCATCCTGCAATTGCGGCCGTTCTGCGCAGACTCGGGTTTGCCGCATTTTCACTGGGTAATCTCGCCGATGCACGAGGGCTTCGAGAACGGGCATTCCTCATTGGGGAACAGTCGCTGGCGCAATGCGATCCTTTGCGTCCTGGCCTCGCGATCGCAGTCGGCATTTCTCTCCAATATGACGGTGAGTACTCCGAGTCGCGAAATCTCTATCGCGGTGCACTCGCGACGGTAAGAAATTGCCTGGAGGCCGGCTCTATCGGTCCAACAGCCGATGTGGAGGCCACTCTCGTTTACAACGATGCTGACCTTGCGAGAGAGGTCGGCGATCTGGCAGAGGCTGAACAACTCTATGAGCGCGCCGTTCAAATCTGGTCGAAAGGCCTTGGACGAGACCACCCATTTGTCGCAAAGGGGCTTGATGCGCTCGCGGATGTGGCCGCATCGCGTGGCCGGGTGACCAGAGCGCATTCGCTCTATGAACGAGCTTTGGCTATCCGGCGATCAAGGCTCGGTGCCAACCACCCGCAAGTGGCCTGGACGCTGACCAGCCTAGCCAGAACGGTCGCAGACAGCGGCAACCTTCCGCTCGCGCTCCGGTATATCGACGAGGCCATCGCGATTTACAAGAAGTCTGGTGCTTCCGACGAGCCCGATCACTTTGCCCGCGTCCTCCAGCTCCGTGGTTCCCTCGAGGCACGGCGCGCGAACCTTGTGCCCGCACGCGCCAGCCTGATGGAGGCGTTGTCGGAACGCGAGCGTATTTTCGGCAACGCGCATCCCCTGGCGGCTGAAACTCGCGCGGCTGTTGCCCATGTCGACTTCGCGCGCGGCGCCTCCGGCACCGCGCTAGCAGCGGCGCTTGAAGCTGAACAGGCAGGCCTCGCGCATCTTCGTTTCACCGTCCGCTACTTGCCTGAGAGGCAGGCGATGACCTACGCGGCAAAGCGTCCGCGCGGGCTCGATCTGGCGCTGTCAATTGCCGCTGCGGGTGATGTCTCCGATCCGGCGCGCCTGTTTGACACCCTCATCCAGTCCCGAGGCGCGATTCTCGATGAACTGGCCGCGCGCAGCCGGGCTGTTAATGAGTCGGATCCGATTGTTGCCGCTCTTAACGCACGTGCGGTCGCTGCGCGACGGCGTTTTGCGAATCTTGTCGTGCGAAGTCTTCAGGAGCCAGTGCCGCGCAAGCTCCTGGACGAAGCCAGGCAACAAAAGGAAGATGGAGAACGGCAACTGGCCGAGCACAGTGCCCAGACCCGCGCTGAACTCGCGCAGGCGATAGCCGGAGTCGAAAGTATCCGGCGCGCTCTTCCGCCGGAGTCCGTACTGGTGTCTTTCGTGCGGTACCATCGCACGCGAGCTCCGGTCGGCGGTCAGCCAACGTATCCATCGCGACCGGTCCCCTCATACGCTGCGTTCGTGATCGGCTCTCGCTCACCAGAAACGGCGTTCGTTCCCCTTGGCACCACCGCAACGTTGGAGGGACTTGTGAAGGCCTGGCGGAACGAGGCGGCAGGCCGCTCCCTTGGGGCCGGCTGGTCGGCCGTTCAAGCTGAACGCTCTTACTTGACGGCAGCCATTCGTCTTCGACAGGCGGCGTGGGATCCACTGGGCTCTCTCATCGCAGACGCCAAGCGAATCTTTATCGTGCCCGACGGCCTACTCAACATCGTGAACTTCGCGGCGCTTCCGGATCGCGACGGCCGCTACCTGGTAGAGGGCGGTTCGGTGATTCACTATCTCTCCACTGAGCGCGATCTCGTTTTCGCAGAGATAAGGGCCGTTGCTCCCCGGATCCTTCTCGCGGTTGGCGGCCCTTCATTTGACGGCCGGGGGACGGCGGCTGTCACGAAGAGCGCGGCATTGCGCGGCGGTTGCGAGCAAGGCGGCAACCTGCATTTCGAGGAGCTGCCAGGATCCCTCAGCGAAGTGATGGAGATCGGCAAATTCTGGCCTGCGGCAGGCGCCAACGATGTAACCGTATTGAGCGGACAGGTCGCCAATGAGACTGCGGTCAAGCGGGCACTTGTGGGTCGTCGGGTCGTGCATCTTGCTACGCATGGTTTCTTCATAAGTAATGACTGCACGCCCGCAACCGCGGGTATGCGCGCTGTCGGGGGGATGGTTTCCACTTCTTCGAGCACGCCCACGGCCGCAGAAAACCCGCTGCTACTCGCGGGCCTCGCCCTTGCTGGTGCAAACCGTCTGGGCCCGGCCCCACTCGATGAGGATGACGGCATCCTGACGGCTGAAGAGATAGCTGGGCTCAATTTACAGGGCACCGACTGGGCAGTGCTCTCCGCATGCGATACGGGCCTCGGTGAGATCAGAGCGGGCGAGGGCGTCTTTGGGTTGCGCCGGGCGTTCCAGATCGCCGGGGCGCGTACGGTCATCATGAGCCTGTGGTCGGTCGAGGATCGGAGCGCGATGGTCTGGATGCGCGCGCTGTATCAGGGTCGTTTTCAGAAAAATCTCAACACCGCCGACGCTGTACATGCGGCAACCGTCGCCGTGCTGCAAGAGCGACGGGCGAAATCCCAGAGCACGCACCCGTTCTACTGGGCTGCATTCATAGCTGCGGGCGACTGGCGATAGGTGTATACTTTCCGCTTCCTACGACCTACTCCAACCTCCGGGAATTCATGAATCGAGAGGTCCGACATGGCTGAAAACAAGCTGGTTGGTCAGAATTACTCGACCCCTGACATACGCGCCAAAGTCACCGGGCGCGCGCGATATGCCGAAGATTTCCGCGCGCAAGGCATGCTGCATGCGCGGCTCCTCCTGAGCCCCTACTCGCACGCGCGCGTCAGGAGCATCGACGCGAGCGCGGCGCTCGCCATGCCCGGTGTGAAAGCCATCCTGACCGCCGACGAAGTGCCCGGTCCGAAGGATCAGGTCAACGACGCGGGTCAGACCATTCGAGCCAACCCGCGAAGTGAGAAAGCGCTGACCAACGAGCCCCTCTATCAGGGCGAGCCGGTTCTGGCAGTGGCGGCGACGGACGAACTGACGGCGGCCGAAGCTATCGAGAAAATCAAAATCAGCTGGGAGCCGCTTCCCTTCAGCGTCGACCCTGTCGCGTCCCTGCTGCCAGGCGCGTCGAATCCCCGCGTGGAAGGGAACGTCTGGATACGGCCGACGCCAGTACCGGGACAGCCACCCGGTGTTCCTGAGGTTCAGGACCTGAAATGGACGGAGGCCGAAGTCGAAGAGTACAAGGCTGGCCGTCTCCCGATGGGCAAGGATACGGATCCGTCATGGTCGTACGGCGATCTCGAGGCTGGCTTCAAGAAGGCAGCTCTCGTACTCGACGAAACGTTCGTGACGCCGAACACCAGCCATCAGTGCCTAGAGGCCCGCTCGTCGATGGCGTACTGGCAGAACGGCAAGCTCTTCATCCATCTGTCGACGCAGAGCACCGTGCAGACCGTCATGTCGGTCGTGCGCTGGCTCGAACTGCAGCCGGAGAACGTCGTCCTGATCGGCGAGTACTGCGGCGGCGGGTATGGAGCGAAGGGAACGGGAACGGTCACCGACATCATTCCCGCGCTGCTTTCGAAGAAGATCGGCGGCACGCCGGTGCAGATGCGCATCAGCCGCGAAGAAGAGCACTCCATCGGCGGCGCGCGGCCCGCGCTTCACGGCCGCATGAAAGTCGGCTTCACCAAGGAAGGCAAGGTCACCGCGATCGATATGTTTACGGTGGTCGAAGGCGGACCGTACGGACCCGGTGGCGACGGCAACTCTGCCAGCCGCTTCGCGTCGCTGATGTTTCAGCCCGAGGCGATGCGCTGGCGCGGCGTCACTGCAATTACCAACACACCGCCACGCCGTGCGCAGAGCCAGCCCGGCGGCATGCAGGGCATTGTCTTGATGGAAGCCGTGATCGACAAGGGGGCGCGGAAGCTCGGGATCGATCAGGTGGAGATCCGGAAGATCAACGCGCCTGCCGGCAGAGCGCAATTCGGTCCGGCCAATGCTCAGGGCAACCGCACCACGACGACAAGCTGCTTCCTCAGAGAAGCGCTCGACAAGGGCGCGCAGCTCTTCAAGTGGGACGAGAAAAAGGCCCGGAACGGCCAGCGCCAGGGAACAAAGGTACGTGGCAGCGGCGTAGCGGTCAGCTCGTACAACGCCGGCTCGGTCGGCTTTGACGGTCTCTTCGTCATCAAGCCGGACGGCCGCATGTACATCCAGACCGGCGTGGGCAACCTTGGCACAGAGTCATTCTCGGACTGCCAGCGTGTGGCGGCCGAGATGATGGGCATGCCGTGGGAAAAATGCGTGGTCAGCTGGGGCGACACGTCGAAGAATCTTCCGTGGAGCTGCGTGTCGGGCGGCAGCCAGACGATTCACGCGCATACGCGCGCCGCGCACGCATCGGCGAGCGACGCCATCAAGAAGCTGCAGCAGATCGCGGCGAAGGATCTGGGCGGCCGGCCCGAGGACTACGTCGTGGCCAACGAGCGTGTAGCGCGGAAAGGCGGCGGCGCGGGCATGACGCTCGCCAAGGCCGCGCAGCGGGCGATCGAGCTCGGCGGCGTCTTCGACGGCCACGAGCTGCCGAAAGACATCAACGCCATGACGAGACGATCCGCGACGGCGCTTTCCGGCCAAGGTCTGATGGGCGTCGCACGCGATACCTACCCGCGCAACGGCAATACGATGTCCTTCTGCGCGGCATTCGCGGAAGTCGAAGTGGACGTCGAAACCGGCGTCTATCAGGTCGTCGATTTTACTGTGCGTTGCCGATGTCGGCACGGTCATCCATCCAGCCGCGCTGGGTGGTCAGATCCTCGGCCGCTCCATCCTGGGGATCGGCCATGCCATCGGACAGAAGTGGGTCTACGATCAGAAGTACGGCGTGTCCCTCGCCAAGCGGTTCTATCAAAACAAACCGCCCACGATTCTCGACGTGCCGAGGAACATGCAATGGGCGGCGGTCGAGCTTCCCGATCCCGAGACACCAGTAGGTGCCCGCGGTATCGGCGAGCCGCCGGTCGCCTCAGGCTGCTCGGCGGTGTTGAACGCGATTGCGGCTGCGGTTGGCGACGAAATTTTCCGTCGCGCGCCGGTGAACGCCGACGGCATCCTTGCGTCACTCGAGGCGGGAAGGCCGATGATGCAGCCGCTCACCGCCAACGTCTGATCCGGGAGACGATCGATCGCTCGTCGCAGCACGCGCTGCGCCCTTGACGACTGTCCTCGCCGGGCCGGTGTACTCGAACACCACACGGCCGTTGCTCGCTATCGGGCTTCGTGTGCCCGCGCCGAACCACCAACAAAGGTTTGAAGCATAGTTTTTCAATCTCCGCGAAATAGTCGGGAGTTAGAAGCGATGCCTCACGATGTGTTCGTCAGCTACTCAGCGGACGACAAACCCACCGCTGATGCCGTATGCGCGACGCTTGAAAACAAAGGGATCCGCTGCTGGTTCGCTCCACGGGACATCCTGCCGGGCGTCGACTGGGGCGGTGCCATCATCGATGCCATCAACGCCAGTCGTGCGATGGTGCTCGTGTACTCGGCGAAGGCGAACGACTCCCCGCAGATAAAGCGCGAAGTCGAGCGTGCTGTGCACCGTGGACTGCCTGTCATTCCATTCCGCATCGAAGACGTGCCGATGTCGCCAACGCTCGAATACTTCATGAGCATGCCGCACTGGCTGGACGCGCTCACCCCTCCGCTCCAGGATCATCTCGACCGGCTCGCGGAAACAACGAGACTGATCCTCGAGCGCGCCGGCGTTGCTCTGGCGACACCTCCAGGCGGACAAACGACCGCCCCGCCGCCTTCAGCGCGGCCACTGAAGACATCGCGTGACATCGCCCAGGGCATCGGGCGCTGGGTAACCGGGGGCACGGAGTCTCCGACGTTGGCCGAAGTCTTCGTGCCGCGCTCCGACAGGATTGCGACGGCGGCGGTCATCGGGGCGAGTGTCATCGCTATATCGCTCCTCGCCCAGGTGCGGTTAGGTCCGATCTGGGCGCAGCCGCTGGCCGTGCTTCTGATCGGGGCCATTCTCGGGAGTAGAGGAGGCGGTCTTGCGGCTGCCATCTACGTCGCTCTCGGAATCCTCGGACTCCCGGTTTTCGCCCCAGGGGTTAGTGCCTGGACAAACGTGGACTACCGCACGCCTTATGTCCGGTATGCCCTTGGATATTTAGCGGGCCTGACCGCGGCTGCTTTCGCGGTCGGCTGGCTGACCGAGCGGCGCTCGTGGGACCGCCATCGCGGGACCGCTGCGCGCCTGGCCCTCGTCGGAATCGTCCTCATGTATCTGCCAGGAGTGATCTGGCTCGAGGTCGCGGCCCTGCTTATGCGCGAAACGCGCGGGCCAGCGGGTGTGCTGCCGTCGATCCCGATGCTCGTCGATCACCGTGGCCGTTCTGGCGTTCGGTTTGCCACGCGCGTGGGCTGGAGTCGCGGCGCGGCAGCGCGAGGCGTCGGAATCCACGTCAGGCGTGGTCCCGACTCAATCGACACCGATGGAAACAACACACACGAACCCGCCGCCGTGAGGGTTGGCGAATGGACTGATGAAAAAGGTCGCGCTTCCCTTTCGATCTTCGCGTCGCCTTTCTTCAAGAGCGCCTCTCTTCAAGAGTTCGTCTACTCGCGAAAGCGGAGCGAGGGTACGCTGCTGGCCTGGAACATATCTCTCTTCGTAGCGGCGTCGAATCTCTGAGGGATCACGCCCGCCGAACGCGAACCGTCACTCGGTTTTCGCGGCCGCGGCATGCGCCGCCTGCTTCTCCTTGCGTGCCGCATTCCGCGTTTGCCACGACTTGCTCTCGGTCTTCGGCTTCGGCTTCAGCTTCTTGCGCGACTCACGGCTCGGTGTCGTTGTGGTCTTTGCCATGTATCCTCTTGAGGTGTTCGGTCGGTCACGCGGGTGTGCGCGAGGTCCTTACAGTGTAGTCGTCCCGGACAACGCTGACACTCTTTACTCTTAGAATTGATACCTTACGCGTTGCCGTGGTGAAGGCTAGGAGGTCACGTGCCGAATCGCAGGGACTTTCTCAGGACGGTCGTAGCCGGAGCGGCGGGCGCGTATGCGACGAGGCGAAGCGGCTCCCACTCCGAGGCCGCCGCGTTGCAGGCTCCACCGGGACGCCGCCAGGTAATGGTAGGTGGCCGCCGCGTCCGCGTGATCGATGGCCACGCGCACTGCGTCATACCTGTGGAGCACATCGTCAAGGGCACTCCTCTGGCAAAGATGGGCGGCGGTGCGGGGAATAACATCCTCGGCCCACAGCGTCTGCAGGTGATGGATCAGCAGGGCGTCGATGTTCAGGCGCTGACCATCAATGGCTTCTGGTGGTACTCGGCAGACCGCGATGTTGCACGCCAGATCGTTGAGGCGCAGAACGAAGGATTGGCCGCGTGGGTGGCGAAACACTCCGATCGCTTTGTTGCGTTGGCGTCGGTGGCGTTGCAGCATCCCGATCTGGCAGCCGACCAGCTCGAGGCCGGGGTCAAACGGCTCGGCCTTCGCGGAGCCTCGATCGGCGGGCACGTGAATGGCGAGGATCTCTCGCTCCCGAAGTACGACCCCTTCTGGGCCAGGGCCGAGGCGCTCGGGGCGCTTGTCGTCATGCATCCTGGCGGCGCGACCAACCTCGTCAGAGATGGCGCGTTCACCGGGCGTGCCGACCTCGGCAACATCATCGGCAATCCACTCGAGACAACCTATTTCCTGTCCCGATTGATTTTCGACGGAACACTGGACAAGTTTCCCGCCCTTCGAGTCTGCGCGGTGCACGCCGGCGGATACCTGCCGTCCTATCTCGGGCGCACCGAAGCCGCGTGCGTGGTCCGGACAAACGCGAATTGCGCGAACAGGAAAAAGCCGAGCGAGTACCTGAGGTCGCAGATCGTTGTCGACACGATGGTGTTCTCAGAGGAAGGACTGCGGCACCTGGTGGCCGAGGTGGGCGTCGGGCAGATCGTCTATGGCACAGACGTACCCTTCAATTGGCCGGTGACGGTTGATCTCGTGCTGAATGCGCCGTTCCTGAGCGACGCCGACAAGGTCGCAATGCTGAGCGGGAACCTGACGAAGCTGCTTCGAATTGCGCTATGAACGTGCGCCATTATTTCCCGGCGATTCTGCTCAGCGTATTCCTCGGCGCATGCGCGCCCGAAGTCACGCCGCCGCCTTCAGCACAGGCGCCGCGCGACAGGTCAACACCAGTCATCGATGTCGTGGAGCTGAGTGCGGTCGACGCGAGCGATCGGATGACGGCCGGCACACTTACCTCGCGTGCGCTCACGCAGGCCTATCTCGATCGCATCCGGCAGATAGACGATGCGGGGCCGACGCTGAACGCGGTCATCGAGATCAGCCCGACCGCCGTCGCCGATGCGGAAGCCCTCGACGCCGAGCGCAAGGCCGGCAAAGTCCGCAGTCCGCTGCATGGGATTCCAATTCTGATCAAAGACAACATCGACAGCGTCGGCATGGTGAACTCCGCCGGCTCTCTGGCGCTCGCCGAGAATCGCCCGAAGCAGGATGCTTTCATCGTCGGCCGACTGCGCGATGCCGGCGCAGTGATCATCGGTAAGACGAACCTGAGCGAGTGGGCGAATTTCCGTTCGACGCGATCGACGTCGGGCTGGAGCTCGCGCGGCGGTCAGACGAAGAATCCGTACGTCCTCGATCGCAACCCGTGCGGTTCGAGCTCGGGAACGGGCGCCGCCATCGCCGCCAGCCTCGCGTCGATCGGCGTCGGAACCGAAACCGACGGCAGCATCATCTGCCCGGCGTCCGTGAATGGCCTCGTCGGCATCAAGCCGACGGTCGGCCTCGTCAGCCGCCGCGGCATCGTCCCGATCGCCGCTTCTCAGGATACGGCTGGGCCGATGGCCCGTTCGGTTGCCGATGCAGCGATGTTGTTGACCGCACTCGCCGGGTTCGACGAACAGGACCCGGCGGACAACACGGCAAAAGGTAAGAGCCCTCCCACCTACGGCGTGCTGACTGATGTTGTGTTGAAAGGTAAACGCGTTGGTGTATTGCGGCAGGCGATGGGATTTCATCCGGACGTTGACGCCGCGTTCAACAAGGCGGTCGAGCTCATCAAGGGAGAAGGCGCCACGGTCGTCGACGTCAAGATCGATCGTTACAACGGCTGGGACGCTGCAGAGCTCGAGGTGCTGCTGTACGAGTTCAAAGACGGACTCAATCAGTACTTGAAAGCGAGCGGGTCTCCTTACGCATCGCTCGAAGCAGTGATAGCGTTCAATAAGGCACATGCCGATACCGTGATGCCTTTCTTCGGACAGGAGTTGTTCGAACGCGCGCAGGCGAAGGGGCCACTGTCCGAGCCGGCGTATCGAACGGCGCGCGAAAATGCGCGGCAACTCGCGGGCAAGGAAGGGCTGCTGGCGGCGCTCGATCGCGACCGGCTGGATGCGATCGTCGCGCCCAGCATGTCGCCGGCCTGGCCGACCGATCACGTGCTCGGAGACCATTTCGTCGGCGCCGGCTACGGCATGGCTGCGGTCGCCGGCACTCCCAGCATCACAGTGCCCGTCGGCGACGTGCACGGCTTGCCGCTCGGACTTACAATCATGGGGCGCGAATACTCCGAGGCAGACCTGATCACGCTGGCGTATTCGATTGAGCAGAAAATGAAGGCGCGCAGGCCGCCGCAGTTTACACCCACACTCGGGAGCCGATAATGATCCAGCGAACATGTGCGTTGCGTGCCCTCAGTCTTGCAGTCATCATGAGCAGCACAGTGATGGCCCAGCAATCCACATCGCTTTACGATCTCAAAACTGAAACGTTGCAGGGCCAACCCGCCGATCTCCGGGCGTATCGAGGAAAGGTGACGCTGGTCGTGAACACCGCGAGCGAGTGCGGGTACACACCTCAGTACGAAGGACTGGAACAACTGCACCGCGAGCTGTCGCCGAAGGGATTCTCCGTGCTCGGTTTTCCGAGCAACGATTTCGGCGGCCAGGAGCCGGGTAGCGCGCAGCAGATCGCCGAGTTCTGCCGGAAGAATTACGGCGTCACGTTTCCGATGTTCGCGAAGCTCTCGACTCGCCCGGGATCCAGCCAGTCGCCCATCTACACATTCCTCGGATCAGGTGGCCATCTGCCGGCGTGGAACTTCAGCAAGTACGTCGTCGGCAAGGACGGCAAGGTCGTCGCGTTCTTCCCAAGTGCAGTGACGCCTGACTCGGCAGAGCTGAGAGCGGCAATCTCGAAGGCGCTGAACGCCGTTCAGTAGCCTTTTCGTACCGTCCGGGACTCGCTCCTTGCTAAACTATTAACAGGGTTCGCTTTCCCGCCCGAGGACACTCTTCCGAATGCAATGGACTCGTCCGCTAGCCACTTATTTCGTGCTCGCGTTGACGCTCGGCGCGGCGTCGTGCGGTACGCAAGACACGATTGAAATCCCTTACAGCACCCTGAAGCAGCACATCACGAAGGGGGACGTGCGCGAGGTGCGCATATCGGCAACCGAGATGCGGGCGTTGCCGACGGAGAGCGCGCGGCAGGCAGGAGCGCCGGAGATGTGGGTGGCCACGCCCGTACCGAACGACGACATCGTGCCGCTGCTCGAGTCGAAAAACATCACGTATCAAGGCATCAAATCCGACGAATCGCACGTGTCACTCATTCTCGGGATCCTCGCGGGGCTTACATTTGTCATCATCCTCGGCATGTCGTACAAGCGCATGAACCCCGTCAAGTCGATGACGGCGCTGACGCGCGGCCGACGCCGGAACGACAAGAAGGGGAATCCACGCACGAGTTTCGATTCGGTGGCTGGCGTGGACGAGGCGAAGGAAGAGCTCGAAGAGATCGTGAAGTTCCTCCGAAGCCCGGGGAAGTTTTCGTCGCTGGGCGCGCGCGTGCCAAAGGGGGCGCTCCTCGTCGGGCCTCCGGGCACCGGCAAGACTCTCCTGGCGCGTGCGGTCGCAGGCGAAGCCGGCGTGCCGTTCTTCGCCGCGAGCGGCTCGGAGTTCATCGAGGTCTTTGTCGGCGTTGGCGCGTCGCGCGTGCGAAAGCTGTTCGAGCAAGCCAAGGCGAAGGCGCCCGCGATTATCTTCATCGACGAGCTCGATGCCATCGGCAAGAGCCGTTCCGGTGGAAGCGGAGGCGGCGGAACCGATGAGCGGGAGCAGACGCTGAATCAACTGCTCGTCGAGATGGACGGGTTCGACTCGCGCGACGGCATCGTCGTGATCGCCGCAACCAACAGGCCCGAGATCCTGGACAGCGCCCTGCTGCGGCCCGGTCGCTTCGACCGGCAGGTGCTCGTCGACCGGCCCGACGGCACTGGACGCCACGCCATCCTTCAGGTCCACGCGCGCAAGGTGAAACTGGCGGGCGACGTCGATCTGGAATACGTGGCGCGGCGTACGCCCGGCATGGTGGGCGCCGATCTCGAGAACGTCCTCAACGAAGCAGCCTTGCTGGCCGCGCGCGGCGAGAAAACCGAAGTCGGCATGCCCGAACTGCATGCGGCCATCGATCGCGTTGTCGTCGGGCTCGAGCGGAAGAATCGACTCACGAACACAAAGGAGCGTCGCATCGTCGCGTTTCACGAGTCCGGCCACGCGATCGTCGCCGAACTCGCAGCGACGCGCCGAGCCTGTGCACAAGGTGTCGATCGTGCCGCGCGGCCTCGCGGCTCTGGGATACATGCAGCAGACGCCGGAAGATCGAAATCTTCTTCAGGAAGACGAGCTGATGGATCGCCTTGCGGTTCTACTCGGCGGCCGCGCAGCCGAGCACCTCGCGTTCGGAAAGTTCTCCACCGGCGCGGCAAACGATCTCGAGCGAGCCACCGGACTTGCGCGACGGATGATCTGCGAGTTCGGCATGTCGACAGGCATGGGCCCCGTGACGTACCAAACTGATGGACGCGGCCGCCGTGCGGGCGATGCCGGCGCCACCGAATGGAGTGAAGACGCCACCGGAAGAATCGAGGCGGAAGTGCAGGTGCTGCTGACGCGCGCGTTCGACAGCGCGGTCGAGACGCTGAGCCGCCGCCGCACCGTGCTCGACGGCATGGCGGAGGCTCTGCTTGCGCAAGGCAGTCTCGAGCGCGAGGAGTTCCTGGCGCTACTCGGAACTGCCGCCTAGATCTCGATCCTCATCTTCCGCTGGCGTTCTCGGCCGGCGATCGGCCGTGATGCCGGTGCCCTCTCCGGCGCCCCCCATGTCGATGCCGCTCGCGCCGTCACTCTGCGGAATGTCCTCATTCCCCCAATGACGCGTCGGCTCACCGCGCACCTCAATGCCGCGCGGCGTGGTGCCATCAGATGGCGGATGCGGCCAGTTTTGGACCGCCGGGATTGCTTATCCCAAGAACGTCGCCAGGCTGTTCCTTCTTGTTCTTGTCCTTTTTCACGTTGATTTCCTCCTCACTGTTAGTTGGCAAGGGACGTACCATTGGCGGGCCGCCATGCTCCAACAGCGTTCAGAAAGTGAATGGGTACGCGCCATGCATGGATCTCCGCTCATGAGAACTGACAGCCTTGCTCCTTTGTGTACTGCTCCTTCCTTTGCGGGCTGCAGCGCAAGACACTCAAACGCCGACGGATGCCCCTGCGGATTTCGGGAATCTCCCCGTCCCGGGATGGGGCAAGGCGATCGTCGATTCGTTCTCCAAGCCCGTTCATCCGGTCGTTGGCGGCGTCGCGTCCAGACGGCGGCCTCGGTGTCGGCGTCGGGTACGACTCACCTGGAGGACACGCGGCTGGTATCAAGACGCCGAAGCGATGGTGACGGTGCGGCGGTTCTGGTCGCTCGAGGGCGAAGTCGGCCGACGCTCGCTCTCGAAGCGCTCGCAGATTGGCGCGTTCGGCGCGGTGCGTCACATGGGCAGGCTCGACTATTTCGGCATCGGGCCGCACACCGCCTCGACGATCGTGCCGCCTTCCGGCTGCGCGAAACGACGTTCGGCACCCGCGGATGGTTCCGCGCTGGCTCCCGCCGTTCGGGTAGGCGGCAGCATCGCGGCCTACATGCCCGATCTCGGCCGCGGGCACGAGCCCGACGGTCCGTTCGATCGAAGAGGTGTTCACGCCAACGTCGGTGCCCGGATTTCGACGCCGAACCGACTATTCGGCAGATATCGCGGCTTTGTAGAGCTTCGTGCATCCCGTGCTGCGACAACCCGACACGCACTTGACGATCCGAGCCACTATCGCGGCGCCTATCAGCTGGCGTTCGAGGCCGTGCGCGATCACGACTCGGGCCGTCACAATCTTCCATCGCTGGGAAACGGAAGTGCAGCAGCGCATTCCCGGATTCCGGCCCGATCAGCGTCTGACTCTGCACGGCTTTCTGGCATCGACCAACACCGGCGCCGATGTGCCCTTCTACATGCTGTACACGCTTGGCGGTAGCCGGCGGGCTCAAGTCGTTTCGTCCCGACCTGCTGGGCGGCGACGGCACGCGCGCAACGCTCCGAGGATTCCGCAATTACCGGTTCCGCGATCGCAACCTTGTCTTGATGCAGGCCGAATATCGCATCCCGGTTCACAAGTACGTTCACACCACAGTCTTCGTCGACGCCGGCCAGGTCGCGCCGCGAACGTCAGAGCTGTTCAAGGATCTCCGCACGAATACCGGCTTCAGCGTCAGCTACGTGCGCAAGGGAAAGACACGTCGGACGTATGGATGTGGGATTCGGAGGGGGCGAAGGCGTGCACCTGTTCTGGAGTTTCGGCGCCTTCCAGGATTAGACGCAGGATCGATCGCGGTTACGAGGCGGCCGCTGCCTCCTCGCGCTTTTCTTCCTTCTTCTCCTTCTCGGCTTTCTTCTTTCCGCTTTCGGTCTTCGACCAGTCCTCTTCGAAAATCTCCCGGAACTGCTTGGCGGCGGTCGCGCTCTTTGACGATGACGCCGACTTCGCGCCGCTTGTCGAGCTCGAGCGCGCGCAGGCTCATGCTGCCGAGAAACATCTCCTGACCGTCGCGCAGTATCGCCCGCACGTGCAGACGCAGTCCGGGCATTTTCTCGACCGTCAGACCCTCGCCTCTCTTGCTGACTTTGCCGATGATGCGAACGTCGACGCCCGCCTTCACGCGCTCCTGCAGCAGCTTGATCATCTGCGCGATCGCTGATCTTCATGTCGTAGATCAGCAGCTCTTTCTTCGCGCCTCTGATGAATTCGCGAGAGCCGCGTTCGCGCGTTCTCGGGGCTGACGAGAAAGTTGTCGTGAGTCGCCGTGTAGGGCTGGCGCGTCGAGTCGGCCTCGAACAGCTTCATCGCCTCGGAGACGATCGCCTTGTTCTTGGTCGCGACCGCCATGCGTGCGGCTCTTCTCGATGTCAAGCCGCGTGTAATTGAATGCCAGCGTGTAGAGCGTGTCGTGATCGATGAGCAGCATCTTGTAGTGGTAGCGCAGCAGATCGTCGTCGGTGCGCGATACCGTGACGCCGGCATTCAGCATCTCGAGCTCGAGCTTGCGCAGCCGCTTCTGCTCCGCCGCCGCTCGTGTGCGCGATGAGCGCGTGCACCTTGACGCCGCGCGTCACTGCGCTCTCGAAGCGCCCGCTGCAGCTCCTTGAGATCGAACCGGAAAATCGTGATGTCGATCTGCTTTGGTGGCTTTCTTGATCGCGGCGACCAGCGGCGTCAGGCCGTCCTTGGGTTGAATGATCAGATCCATGCGCTCCTCAGGCCGCCTTCTTCTTTTCCGTTTTCCATTCCACGCCGGTGCCCGGGTCCGGGTCGATCGCCATGATTTCGGCCGAGATGCTGTCGGTCTTCACGCTCCATCGGCAGCTCGACGAAATAGGACAACTCCTCGGGCGCCGACTCGCGAAGCTCGTACTTCACGCGGCGGCGGCGCAGGAGCGCTTCGATCCTGCGCCTGCAGCTTGCCCACTTCCTTCGCCTTGATCTCGAGGATGAACTGCTTGCGTGCGCTCGGCTCGAACGACTCGATCACCCAGAGCACGGCCATGAGAAACACTGTCGCGAAGACGGCAAGGCCGTAGACGCCGATGCCGGACCCCAGCCCGACTGCCAGCGTCGTCAGCATGACGCCGGCATCTTTCGGATCTTCGATCTTCGCGCGGTAACGCACGAGTCCCGCAGCGCCGACGACGCCGAACGCGCGGGCCAGGCTGGTGCCGACGACGATCATGACGAGCGCGCCGATAATCGCGAGGATGATCTGCGTCTGCACAACCGGGAGCAGATCGCTTTGGGTGTGCCCCGTCTTCGAGGGCGCATCGCCAGCGCCGCGCCCAGCAGCGGTGGCAAGGGGCAGCGCCACGAAGGCGTGGAGATCGATTTCCCACGAACCGAGAGACTGCCGGTGCTCGTCGTTGAGGCTTTCGAGGGTCGATTGAGGCTGCAGCCGGCTGCTGCTGAAATACCGGACGCTCGGCTGCGCCGGCGCCGGCGGCGGCGTCTGGGCGCGCAGAGAAACGATCGATACAGCAGCGAGCAATCAGGCACGCACAAGTGAAGGTCTCGAGCGAGCGAATATGTATCTGCATGCAAATGCCACCCCTGCGTAGCAAGAGCCTCGCCACCTTCAATGGTTAAATTTCTTAAGGATTTCCGCGGATGGTGTATTACTAACAGACAGTGATTCAGTTTCTCCGCGAGTTCCAGATCCCTCGCGCCAACCCAGCGGCGCGCCTTTGTCGCAGCGTTCTTTGGCTGGATGCTTGACGGCTTCGACTTCACCATCCTGACATTTGTGCTTGCCGATATTCAGCGCAGCTTCACCGTTGATAACGCGCTGGCGGGAGCGCTCGGCACGGTCACGTTGATGTTCCGGCTGATAGGAGGCGCGGCTGCAGGCACCGCCGCGGATCGGTGGGGACGCAAGCTGCCGCTCATGCTCTCCATCGTCTGGTTCTCGCTATTCACCGTGCTCAGCGGGTTCTCCACGTCGTACGCGGTCTTGTTCGCGTGCCGTGCCCTCTTCGGCATCGGGATGGGAGGCGAATGGGCGGCCGGCATGCCCCTGGCTCTCGAGCACCTGCCCGATCGGCTGAGAGGCGCGGCGGCCGGCATTCTTCAAGGTGCGTGGGCGTGGGGATACATCCTGTCAGCGATCGTGTTTCAGACGCTCTATCCGATGTTGCGAGGCGAGATGGCCGAGGCCTGGCGCGCGATGTTCTGGATCGGCGCCATTCCCGCGCTGCTCGGTACTCTGGATTCGCTCGAAAGTGACTGAGAGCCCGGTATGGCTCGCGACGCACCGTCACGGGACCGATGCCACGGCGCGCAGCGCGCGGGTCTCGTTCATGCGCATTTTCAGTCGCGATTTGATCGGGACGACCATCCACTGCTCGCTGCTGGCCGCATGCTTCATGGTGTCGTACTATTCGGTCACCTACTGGTACGCCAGAGTTCTCCAACTCCGCGGGCTGAACACGCTTCCTTTTATCGTCGCGCTGAATGTTGGCGGCATTATCGGCTCGGCATTCTGGGGCGGACTCTCGCAAGGGCGGCTCGGGCGGCGCGGCGCGGTCACATGCGCAGCAGCGCTCGGTGTCGTGGTTTCTCCTCTCTACCTGATGAGCGCCGACACAGGCGTCATGCTGATTGGTGCGGTGCTCGTGGGGTTTGGCGCGCACGGCATGTGGGGCGCCTTCCCTTCCTATATTACCGAGCGCTTCCCGAGTGAGGTGCGCGGCGCCGGCGCGGGGTTTTGCTATCACGCCGGCGCGCTGGTGGGATCGTTCACGTCGTATGCGATCGGCCATCTGGTCGATACGGGATGGACGCTTCCATCCGCAATGACCGTGGCCATCGCGGTTTCAGGCCTGGCTGTCGCGCTGACGATCTGGCTCGGGCCGGAAACGCGCGACAGACGTTTTCAATGAACGTTCGAAGGCGCGCCCCTTGGCCGTGTCAGGCTTCATCTTTGACACGTCCGGCACGTCCTCGCCGAGCGCAGTCGCCAGATCGATCTGGTGCTCCTGCTCCTGCTTGAGAATGTCCCGCAGGTGCTCGGCCATGGCGTACTCACCCAACGCCTCGCATTGTTTCACGCGCTCGCGATAATTCCGCACCGTTTCGTTTTCGTTCTCCAGGTCGAAGCGCAGCATCTCTTCGGCCTTGTCGGACGTCTTCACCGGCTTGGCGGTGACCGTCGGATCGCCGCCGAGATAGTCGATGAGCTTCGACACGATCAAGGCGTGCGCGAGCTCCTCGCTCGCGTGCGTCTCGAGTTCCTTCGCGATCGTCATGTATTCAGCGCCCTTCAGCACCTGCGAATACACGACATAGGCGATGATCGCCTGATACTCCCTGGCCAGATCTTCGTTGAGCAGCTCGACCAACTGTTCCCGAGTGACCTGACCTTCGCTCTTCTTTTCATCAGCCATTGCGCCCCTCCATCGAATAAGCGGAGTTGCCTTGCAAGTTTCCGGCCTATTCCTTGCTTCCGACAAGAACCGGGGCCATGTGATCTCGTTTCTATTTTTGCTGCTGATCGTCTCGGTCATCGGCACGATGCCACTGTGGCCGTACAGCAGAACATGGGGGTACTCGCCCAGCGGCCTGGTGGCGCTGGCGCTGAGCGTCCTGATCCTGCTGGCGATCAGCGGAAGGCTCTAGCCCGTTGGGAGCATACCGAGACAACGTGGCCAGATAACGGACAGGAGGCGATTTGATGGCGAAGAAGCGTGGCGGTCGAAAGTACGGCAGGAAGGCGTCCCAGAAGGTCGAGAAAGTCATGCGTGAGCGCAAGCGCGGAACGCTTCGCAGCGGCAGCTCTGGTAAGAAGGTCACCAGCCGGAAACAGGCGATCGCCATCGGGCTGTCAGAGGCGCGCCGGGCGGGCGCGAAAGTTCCCCGCAAGCGGAAAAGCGGCGGCAAAAAGCGGTAACCTGGCCTCGCCCAGCCTTGGACCCGGGCGAATGAGCTGATCGGCCTCCCGTTGTCGCATATTCAGGCAAGGGAGGCCGAATGCCTAACGGATTTGTGGAAGCTCAACGCAACTCAACGGGACTACTGACCGCTGTCGAACGCCGCGTCCTGCTCTGGCTCGCGCATCGACTGCCGGCGCGCGTCAATTCCGACCACCTTACCGCTCTCGGGCTCGTATCGATGTTCCTGGTCGGAGTGTGCTTCGCCGTCTCGCGCGAAATGCCGGCGGCACTCTGGGGCGTCGTGTTGTTTCTGTCCCTCAACTGGTTCGGCGACAGCCTCGACGGCACGCTTGCGCGTGTGCGCGGCCATCAGCGCCCGCGCTATGGGTTTTACGTCGATCACATCCTCGACACGTTCGGCGCGCTGTTCGTGCTCGGCGGGCTGGCGCTTTCCGGTCACATGACGCCCATCGTCGCTGCGGCGTTTCTGATCGCCTATTACATTCTGTCCATTGAGATCTATCTCGCGACGTACTGCGTCGGCCGATTCCAGATGTCCTTCTGGGGCTGGGGACCGACCGAGTTGCGCATCCTGCTCGCGATCGGCGCGCTCACGCTGCTGGTGAAGCCAGTCGTGACCATCTTCGGAACGGAGATGCGGTTGTTCGATGTTGGTGGCGATCGTCGGAACAGTGGGGCTGTTGTTTACCGCGATCGTCTCGGCGATCGGGAACACGCGACGGCTTTACGCAGCCGAACCGCTGCCGCAGAATTTGGTGTCTCGACACAGAGGCACAGAGACACTGAGCTCGAAACACGACACGCAGAGCAGCCTTTTCAGTGTGCGGGATGCGTAGAGTCGAATCTCGTGGGCCACGAGGACAAAGGCAAACACAAGACCCCGAGCTCAACCAGGTCTTGATGTTTGTGCCTTTTGTGTTCGTGGCGTGGGGCCGCTACGCGGCCACGGAATCGACGCGAATGCTCTGCGCCTCTGTGTCAAAGATCAGCAACGCTGAATCAGTGGCCGCTGCCCTGCCCGCTCAGGTTCTTCACCACTTCCCCAATGACGCCTTTCGCGTCCCCGAACAGCATCAGCGTGTTGTCGGCGAAATAGAGCTCGTTCTCGATCCCCGCGAAGCCTGGATTCATCGAGCGCTTGATGGCGAGAACCACCTTGGCTTTGTCCGCATCGATGATCGGCATGCCGAAGATGGGGCTGTTCTTGTCGAGCCGCGCGGCCGGGTTGACGACATCGTTGGCACCGATGACAAGGGCCACATCGGTCCGCGGCATCTCCGGGTTGATGTCGTCCATCTCGACGAGCCGATCGTAGGGAATCTCCGCTTCGGCGAGCAGCACGTTCATGTGCCCCGGCATGCGTCCAGCGACCGGATGGATCGCGAACTTCACGTCGATGCCGCGCTTCGCGAGCTGCTCGTACAGATCGTGCACGCGATGCTGCGCCTGCGACACCGCCATTCCATAGCCCGGAATAATGACAACGGTTGAGGCGTTCTCGAGCAGCTGCGCCGCATCCTCTGCGGTCGCGCTCTTCGCCGTACGCTGCTCGATGTGGCCGGCAACAGCCTTCACCTGGCCGAAGGCGCCGAACAGCACGTTCGTGAATGAACGGTTCATCGCCTTGCACATCACGATCGACAAGATCAGGCCCGAGGCCCCGTCGAGCGCGCCTGCGGTGATGAGCAGCTTGTTTTCCATCACGAAGCCCATCGCCACCGCCGCCAGACCGGCGTAGGAGTTCAGCAGTGAGATGACCGTCGGCATGTCCGCGCCGCCGATCGGCAGCACGAGCAGCACGCCGAACGCGAGCGCCAGCACGATGAGGCCCGGGAACAGATACGTGCGGCTCGGATCGATCATCAACATGACCGCGATGACGACCGCCGCGGCGAGCAGCGTGAAGTTGATCACGTTCTGCCCGCGATACACGATGGGCCGCGTCGGAATCACTTCCTGCAGCTTCCCCGCGGCGACGAGGCTGCCGGTGCACGTGAGATAGCCGAGGATGACCTCGACGGCAATCGCGCCCATACGGAAAGTGGTCAGCTGGTCGTGCTCGGCCCACAGGAAGTACTTCGCCGTACCCACGAGGCCGGCGGCGAGACCGCCGAACGCATGAGACAACGCGGTGCGTTGCGGCACCGCCGTGAGCGGCACCCACGACAGCGGAACACCCACAAGCGCGCCGAGTACCAGCGGGATCATGATCCAGCTGTAACCGACGATGAGCGGGTGCAGCAGCGTGCCGATGATGGCGAGCGCCATGCCGCCGACGCCGGCGAAAACGCCGCGGCGCGCGGTCGACGGATCGCTCATCCATTTGAGGGAGAAGATGAACAGCGCGGTCGCAACGAGATAGACCAGCTGTATGAGCTGATCGATCACTTGGCCCGCCCTGAGCCGGGGCTCGCGCTTCTTGAACATCTTCAGCATGCGATCGGTGATCAGGAAGCCGCTGATGATGTTCGTCGTCGACGCGAAGACGGCGATGCCGCCGAGCACCGTGCTCAACCCGGACTCCTGCTCACCGGCAAGTAGAATGGCGCCAACGACGGCAATGGCCGAGATCGCGTTGGTCAGCGACATCAAGGGCGTGTGCAGCAGCCGCGAGACACGGCGGATGACGTCGAGACCAATGAACGTCGCCAGCATCAGCACGAACAAACCGTCGATAAAATCGAACTGCATAGGGCGCAAATGTTACCTCAGTCCCCGTTCGTCGCGCTTCAGCACCGCAACTTCCGCCTGCTGTGGTCAGGGCTGCTCATCTCATTCTCCGGCTCGAACATGCAGACGGCCGCGCTGCTGTGGCACGTCTCGCTGCTGGTTTCCCCCGACAAGCGCCCTCTCGCGCTCGGCATGGTCGGTCTCGTCCGGCTGATGCCAATCATCTTTTTTTCGATCGCGGGCGGCACGCTCGCCGACGCATCGGATCGCCGTCGCGTAATGTTCATCACGCAAACCGGAATGGCCCTCACGGCAGTAGCGCTCGCCGTGCTGACCTTCCGCGGGCTCAGCCATCCCTGGCCGCTATACGCGCTGGCGGCCATCGGCGCATCCTTCGGCGCGTTCGACGCGCCAGCGCGGCAGTCCCTGACGCCTACGCTCGTGCCGCGCGATCATCTGCCCAACGCGATCAGCCTGCATGCGATTGCGGTGCAGGTGTCGTCGGTAGCCGGTCCGACGATCGGCGGCATCCTGATCGCCACGCTCGGCATCGAGTGGGTGTACGCGGTCAACGCGCTCACATTTGTTTGCGTGATCGGTGCGCTCCTCATGATGCGCGACGTGCCGACACGAAGCGTAGAGGATACGAGCGATTTCAGCGTGCGCGCAGTGCGCGAAGGCTTCGGCTTCGTATTCTCCTCGCCGATTATCCGCTCGACGATGCTGCTGGATTTCTTCGCGACGTTCTTCTCGTCGGCCACCGCGCTGCTGCCGATCTTCGCGCAGGACATTCTGCGTGTCGGCGCCAGAGGATATGGATGGCTGTACGCTGCCCCATCCGTTGGCGCCGTGCTGATGAGCATCGTCATGGTACGGTCGATTGAAAGAATCGAACGGCGGGGCGTGGTGCTGCTCTGGGCGGTAAGTGCGTACGGCGCTGCGACCATTGTGTTTGGATTGTCCGACTCGTTTCTACTCACGTTTCTCTGCCTGGCCGTGACCGGTGCGGCCGACACCGTCAGCATGGTCCTGCGCAATGTGATTCGTCAGCTCGGCACGCCGGATCATCTGCGGGGCCGAATGACCGGCATCAACATGGTGTTTTTCCAGGGCGGCCCCCAGCTCGGCGAGCTCGAGGCCGGCGTCATCGCGCAGTGGATCGGTGCCCGCGGATCGGTTGTGACAGGCGGCGTCGGCTGCCTCATTGCGACGGCGTGGATTGCCGCTCGCACGCCCGCGCTCAGAAAATATCGCCGCAGCGTCAATTGACGCGAAGGAACGAGGCCGACTACGATCCATGGTTCGATGACTCGGTACGCGGGTCTTCCGCCCATACCCGAACGAATTCACCGCCTTGACGAGCTCGCGGCGAACCTGTGGTGGAGCTGGCAGTACAGCCCTCGCAAGGTGTTCCGCGATCTCGACTATCAGCTCTGGCGCGCGACCGCGCACAACCCGGTCAGGATGCTGTGGCTCGTGACGCGCGAGCGCCTCGAGCACATGTCGCGCGACGAGGAGTTCCTCAAGACGTACGACCATGCCGTGGAAGGGCTCGACGCGGCATACGCCGCGAAGAACACGTGGATGTCGCGGCGCTTTCCCGACATCCGGAACACGACGATCGCGTACTTCTCGGCCGAGTTCGCCATTCATCAATCACTGCCGATTTATGCTGGCGGCCTCGGCGTGCTCGCCGGCGATCACTGCAAGGAGTCGAGTGACCTCGGAGTGCCGCTGGTGGGCGTCGGCTTCATGTACCCGCAGGGATATTTCCACCAGACGACGTCGCCTGAGGGCTGGCAACTCGAGGTGTACGAGCGGCTCAACTGGCCCGATGTCGCCATCGAGCAGGCGTTGAAGCCCGATGGAACTCCATGCATCGTCGCGGTGCCGCTCGGCGACCGCGCAGTGCTAACCAACGTCTGGAAAGTCGGGGTCGGCCGCGTCAACCTTTACCTGCTCGACACCGGACTCGAGGAAAACGCCCCTCAGGATCGCGATCTCTCCGCGCGTCTCTACGGCGGCGATCGCGAAACCCGTCTCCAGCAGGAGATCATTCTTGGCATCGGCGGCGTGCGCGCGATCCGCGCGCTCGGCATCGCGCCGGCCGTGTGGCACCTGAACGAGGGCCATGCCGGGTTCGTCATCCTGCAGCGCATCTACGAGCACATCGCCGAAGGCATGAGCTTCGACGAAGCGCTCGCCCGCGTGCGGGCCGCCACCATCTTCACGACGCACACGCCCGTCGCCGCGGGCCACGATGCGTTCGCGTTCGATCGGGTCGAGCATCACCTGCAGGGGGCGTGGGGACCGAACGCCGACCACCGCGGCCGCTTTCTGGCGCTCGGCGAGTATCACGGCCAGTTCAACATGACCGCGCTTGCGCTGCGCACGTCCGATTTCGCGAATGGTGTCAGCCGGCTGCACGGGGACGTCACGCGGCAGATGTGGGAGCCTGCTGCTCCAGGAGCGCGAAAAAAACGGACAGCGTCCGCTGACGCACATCACCAATGGCGTGCACGTGCCGACATGGCTGTCGCTCGAGATGGCGCAACTCTTCGAGCACTACCTCGGCGGGGACTGGCGCGATCGGCAGGACGACGCCGGGTTCTGGAACCGCGTGCTGGAGATTCCCGACGAAGCGCTGTGGACCGCACGCACGGCGCTCAAGCGGTTCCTGTTCACGTTCATCCGACAGCGCGCGCGCGATCGCTGGGCGCAGGAGAACGTCAGCGCCGCGGCTGTCGTGGCGGCCGGTCCGCTACTCGATCCCGGAGCGCTCACGATTGGCTTCGCGCGCCGCTTTACGGCGTACAAACGACCTGAGCTCATTTTCAGGGATCCCGACAGGCTCATTCGTCTGCTCTCGTCGCCTCGCAGGCACGTGCAGATTGTGTTTGCCGGCAAGGCGCATCCCGCCGATGACGCCGGCAAGCATCATCTGCAGCACATTTATCGCCATGCGATCGACCCCGTCTACGGCGGACGCATAGCCTTCGTCGACGACTACGATCTGCACGTCGCCCATTTCCTGTCGCAGGGTTGTGACGTGTGGCTCAATACTCCGCGCAAGCCGCTCGAAGCCAGTGGGACGAGCGGAATGAAAGCCGGCATCAACGGCGTGGCGCATCTGAGCATCGGCGATGGCTGGTGGGCCGAGGGATATAACGGGTCGAACGGCTGGGTCATCGACGGCGGCAAAGGGATGGAAGACCCCGACGCGCAGGATGCGGCGGATGCCGACTCGCTCTATCGCCTCCTCGAAGTACAGGTCGTGCCGACCTACTATCAGCGCGACCATCACGGCGTGCCGCACGCGTGGCTGCGGATCGTGAAAGAGTGCATCCGCACGGTGTCGCCGCAATTCTGCGGCGCGCGTATGGTGAAGCAGTACGTCGAGCAGATGTACGTGCCGGCCGCACAACAGGCAAAGGATTCAGGTGCCCCGAAAGTCCACCGCTAAAGCGCGCTGCGCGCTGTGCGGCGCGAAAGAGGTCTCGGATCCGCGCGGCGACGAACGGTACTGCCGCGACTGCTGGGACAAGAAGATCGCGATCGAGGAGATCGTCGCTCGCGAGTTCGCGCTGAAGCGCTATATCCGCGCGCACAGCGCCGAGAAGTACCTGATTTATCACTCCACGACCAAGCGGCCCTGCGGGCAGCTCATCGTCGTGGACGACGGGTATGATCTATTCCTTACAATCGTGCTCTACCCCAACTTCGGCTGGGATGAGCCGGCCTACCACCTCGACGGCGACCCCGAAGGGCGGACGTTCGCGGAAATCCTCGTCGATGTCGTCGCGACCGAGGTGATCGAGCCCTGGGGGGGCGGGAAATGGCACCTCGAAATCATCCGCTCTATCAACCCCGAACCTGAGGACTGGAACGGCGAGATGTGATTCCTGCGGTTCCGGGTTATGGGTGCTGGAGTTCTGGGTTCTGGGGACCCCGAACCGGAACCCAGCACCCCCGGAACGTGGCACCGAGAACCGCTGACTTCACTTCGCGACCGTCGTATAATGCCGCCCAGTCCCACAAGCTTTCAAGGAGTTGAAAGATGCGCGTACGATATGCAATTGCCCTAGCGGTCGCGGCCGCCCTGCTGGCCCCCGCGCCGATGTCCCTGCAGGCTCAGACCCCGGCACCGGTGACCCCGGCCCGGTCCTGAAGAAGTCAGCGCCGCCTCTTCGCGGCACAGCAGAGCTCGGTTTCGTTCAAACGGCAAAGCTGGAAGGCGACACCATCGTGACGACTTTCCAGGTCAAGAACTTGTCAGCGACCAATGCGATCGTCGGACTCCAGATCAGCGAGTTCTGGTACGACAAGGCGGGCAATCCGCTTCAAGGGACCGGCGATCGTCAGCGGCTGCGGGCGCCGCTTCAGCCGCTCGACGTCGCGACGATCACCCTCAAGTCGCCGAAGGTCGCCGGGATGACGACACCGCAATACAAGTTCGAGCAGAACAACGGGTCCGTCAAACCCGTATCGATGAAGCAGGTCAAGGTGCTGAAGCCGGGACCGAATACCTAAGCTGGTAGCCTGCAGTTGGTAGCTTGTAGGAAGAGCGCTTGCTACTACCACCGGCTACCACCTACCAGCTATTTACCAGGCACGTGAATGAATCGGACCGTGCCCGCGTGTAATGGTACGGTTACGAGATGGTACGGCTCAGTCAGAATCTGCGCCGCCATCGTGCCGCGGCCAGGCTGCTTCTGGACGTACTCGACGATGAGATCCTTCTCCTGCGTCCGGACGCCGACGATTTCCACGTCGTGGCCGGCGCTCGGTTTCGAGCCCAGGAAAATCCCCACCACCATATTCTTGGCAAAATCGACGCTCGGCATCTTCTCGGTCGGCGCGTGATCTTTCCACAAGGCCTTCCACTCTGCCGCCGTGCGCACCGTCACCTGTTTTGCCGTTTGCTGTCCGCTCGCGTCGCCCTTCGCAACGGTTGTGAACGGAGCGCGGCGTTTGCGCTGACGCGATCGCGATCAGGAACATGTATGGCGCAACCTCAGCTGCGCATTGCGCGAGACATCTCATCTACTTCACCTCAAACTGAATGACGCGTGTGACCGGCGCGGCGTCATTGAGCCGCGTCTTTGCCTCGACCTCGAGCACGTAGAGCCCCGGTGTCCATCCCTGCAGCGGGATGCGGAAGGTGTAGCCGAAACCGCCCGGCGTACCGTGCAGCTCTTCGCTCGATCGCTCTTCGTGCTTGTTGAACACGACGCGGCCATCGTCTGCCCTGACCCGTGCCGTGACGTCGATCCCGTGTGTGGGCGTCGGCTTGTTGTCGTACACCTCGACCGCAGCGGCTATCTCGCTGTTGACCGGAAACTGGCGAAGGGCCGACGGCGGGCCCGGCAGCAGGCCGTTGAACGGATCGAATCCGGGTTTCGGAGGCGAGTACACCGAGCGGTCGGCGGTCGCGGCGAGCGCGACACTGCTGAGCGCGATCGGATTCCTGGTGAAGTCGGGCACGTCGAGATCGAAGTGCGCGCTTCCCTGCCGCACCTTGCCATTATCCTGCGCAGCCACGCGCAGCTGGTAGCGTCCGGGCGGCAGCGACAAGTGTCGCAGCAGGCGCACGCCATGCTCCGTGACGCGCGTGTGCGACTCGGGCCGCAGATTCAGATCGACATCGGGCCGCTCCGCGAACACCGACTTTCCCTGCTTGTTGAACACGCCGACCGACAGCGATAATCGATTGGTAAACGTGCCGTCTTTTTCCGCGAACGTCAGATCCCTGCCGAGCGTGTCGATGAGCACTTCCACGTCGCTGTTCTTACCGACGCCTTTCTTCGCGATCGCCGTGACGCGAAGCTGAATGCCCGTCCTGGGCAGGGGCGAGGCCATCGTGTTCATGAGCTCGGCCGTCAGGCTCTTCGACGGATCGAGCGGCTTGCCGGCCGCAGTGTTCTTCGGCCCGCGGCCGCGCGGCGCGGCGTAGCGCTTGCGGTAGGTGACCTGCGCTTCCGGATACCCCGCGACGCGCACGGCGATGTTGCGCAGCTTGCCGTCTCGTTTGTCGTTCGTCGAGTAATAACCCAACACGTAATACGAGCTGTTCTCCTGGACGATGCGATCGAATGCAGCGTCGAAGTTGTTCTGCCCGACGAACGCGACGCCGCCGGTTTCTTCGGCCAGCTGCCGCAAGTTCTGCTGCGATGTCTGCAGCTCCTGCATAAGCTGCTTGGGCCCAAGTCCGTACGCGCCAGCCGCGAGCCCGCCGATCTCGATGTCTTCCTGTCCCATGGTCGTCAGACCGCGCGGATCCACCGGGTAGATCTGCACGTTGCTGCGCGACGCGGCCGACACGGTGTCCCACGTCTCGGTCTGGACCATGTTGAAGTGCTCGAAACTGAAGTTCGACGGATCGCTGCCCGTGAAGATGTCGAACAGGTTGTAGTCGACTCCTTCGCTCAGGTAGATGATGGCTTTACGGCGTCCCTGGATGGCCGACATCCATTCGGCGATGCTGCGCAGTGAGTTGAGCGCCTGACGCGTCTGGAACATGCGCTCCGTCGCCCTGTCGTCTGCGACGAACCGGTTCGCCGGGTCGATCGTGATGGGATCGCCGGCATCGTCGGTCGGCCGCCCGTTTGCGTCCATCTGGCGCGACATCTTCTCGTTCCGCTCGACGGCGGACGACGGCAGCTTCTGGCCGACGAAGTTGTCGATCGCTTCCACGAGCAATCGGCGATTCTGCGTAAAGTCCTGCGAAGCGCGCAGCAGCCCGCTCGTCACAACCACGGCTGCCTGATCGTCCGGGCCGAGCTTCTCGAGCACGAAGCGGCGCGCGAGATTGCGGACGTTCTGGCTGCGCAGCGGCGCCACGTGATAGTCGTCGAGCACGATGAGGTACAGCCGGCCGTCGAGGACCTGTTTGTTGACCGCGACGTCGGGCTCGATCGGCAGCGCATCCGGCGCCAGGTACAGGGGCTTGCGGGGCCGCGTGTTGGGAATATCGACCATGCCGAAGGCCTGCACCTTCTGCGGCTTGCCGTCCTCGAGCACCTGGAAGTCTTCCTGCTTCAAACCGCGAACGAAGTTGCCGTCCTTATCGACCACCCGCACGTCTTCTTCTACGTAGTTCACCTCGACCTTGAAGGTGACCTCCGGCGTAGGCGGTGCCTGCGCGTTCGCGAGCGCGGTCGCCAGCATCAGACTTACCGCGACGCAGCGTCCGGCTTGAGCCGGACGCACCTTTTCCGGATTGCGGGGGATCAACATTCGCTCTCCTGTGTATCTTCATTATAAACAAACCATTCCGGGGAACCCGGCGTCCAAGTTAGTGGGAACGGCTATACTGATTTTTCATGCCGTTTGACCTTGCCGCTGTCCAGCAGTCGCTGAAGGCCGAGGGGCTCGACGGTTGGCTGCTTTACGATTTTCACGGCTCGAATCCCATCGCTGCGCGCCTGCTCGGAACGGCGAACGGGGCGAAGATGACGACCCGCCGCTGGTTTTATCTGGTGCCCGCCACCGGCGAGCCCAGGGGCCTGGTGCACGCAATCGAGCGAAGGACGCTCGACGGGCTTCCGGGCGAGAAGGCCGTATATGCGGGGCGGCAACAGCTCGACGCGGGACTCACGAAGCTGTTGGGCGGGGTCAAGCGGGTGGCGATGGAGTATTCGCGCAACTGCGCGATTCCATACATCTCGCGCATCGACGGCGGCACACTAGAGCTCGTGCGTGCCCGCGGCGTCGAAGTGGAGTCGTCCGGCGATCTGGTGCAGCGCTTCGAAGCCGTGTGGGACGCACACGCGCTCGCGACGCACCGCGACGCGTCGCAGGCGCTCTATCGAGTGAAGGATCGCGCGTTCGAGCTGATCGCGAAACGCGCGCGCGATGGCGAGGCGATGACGGAATTCGCGGTCCAGCAGCAAATGGTGGCGTGGTTCGACGAAGAAGGCCTCGTCAGCGACTCGCCTCCGGTCGTGGCGGCGCAGGAGAACGCAGGCGATCCGCATTACATGCCCACCGCGCGCCGCACGCGGGCGATACGGAAGGACGAACTGGTGCTGCTCGATTTGTGGGCGAAAAGAAAAGATGATGCGCACGCGGTGTTCGCCGATATCACATGGGTGGGGTTCACCGGTCGAGACGTACCAACGGAAATGGCTGCGGCGTTCGAAGCCATTCGCCAGGCGCGCGATGCCGCAATCGGTCTCGTACAGGAGTCAGCGGGGCAACAACACGATCTACGCGGATGGCAGGTCGATCGTGCGGCGCGTGACGTGCTTCAGAGCGCAGGGTTCGGGGAACGGATTCTGCATCGAACCGGCCATAGCCTCGGACGCGAGGTACACGGAAACGGCGTCCACATGGACGACTACGAAACTCATGACGATCGGCGGCTGATTCCAGGCACTGGGTTTACCATCGAGCCAGGTCTGTATTTCGACTCTTTCGGCGTGCGTACGGAAATCAACATGTACTACGGCGAGCGCGACGCGGTCGTCAGCGGCCCTGTGCAGACGGAAATTGTGCGGCTTTAACAGTCTCAGCACGTAGTGTTCGGCTTTAAGCCGGACCTTTTTTGGAGGCAATGTATGTCTTGGTTTGGTTCATCTACACGTAAAACGACGATCTTCTACGTCGTCCTCGTCGCCATGGCCTCGCTGGTGGTCGGCATGGTCATCGCGTCGCGGCTCGACCTGTCACCGACATCCTCGGCGCAGACCCTGGCCATTCCATCGACGAACAGCTCTCCGCTGAGCGGTCCCGTCGACGCCACCACATTCCGGAATATCGCCAAGGGGCAATCGCCGATGGTCGTCAGCATCCGCACCGAGTCGCGGCAGCGGACCCAGGACCTCAGCGAGTTCTTCGGCGGTGACGATCTGCTCGAGCGGTTCTTCGGCCCCGGGGGGCCGCAGCAGAGCCCGCGCGGGCAGGGACAAACGCCGCAGGCGCCGCAGGCGCCGCGCCGGCAGCAGCGCGATCGGCTGACGCAAGCCGCAGGCTCCGGATTCATCATTACGAAGGACGGCTTCATCCTGACCAACAATCACGTGGTCGAGGGAGCATCGAAGATCGAAGTGCAGTTCTTCGACGAAGATGATGAGGAGTACGACGAGGCGAAGGTCGTCGGGCGTGATCCGCTGACCGACAGCGCTCTCATCCAGCTTGTCGAGAAGCCCAATCACGAGCTCACGGTGGCGAAATTTGGCGACTCCAGTCAGATGGAGCCTGGCGACTGGGTGATGGCCATCGGCAACCCGTTTGGTCTCGCGCACACCGTCAGCGTCGGCGTGGTCAGCGCGACCGGACGGAACGCGTTCGACTTCACTCCGGGCCGTCGTCAGCCCCTGATTCAGACTGACGCCGCGATCAACCCGGGCAACTCGGGCGGTCCGCTCCTCAACGTCCGTGGCGAAGTGATCGGTGTGAACACCGCGATTTACAGCAATGGCGGCGCATGGGCGGCGGTGCGGGCAACATCGGCATCGGCTTCGCCGTTCCGATCAATACCGTGCGCGACGTGCTGCCTGGACTTCGGGCGGGCAAGATCACGCGCGGCCGCATCGGCGTGTCGGTGCGTCCCGTGTCGCCTGACGAAGTCGACGCGCTCAACCTGAAGGATCGGCGCGGCGCGATCGTGGCGCAGGTGCCGCCAGGACCGGCGGCGACCGCCGGGGTCGAGGCGGGCGACGTCATCATCGAGTTCAACGGCAAGCCGATCACCCGCAGCGACGATCTGCCGCTGCTCGTGGCCGGCACCACGCCGGGAACGACGGTGCCGATGAAGGTCATCCGCGAAGGCAAGGAACGCACGCTCAACGTCCGCGTTGAAGAGCTCGATCTGGAGACCGAGACCAACCGCCAGGCGGATGCGGGGACTCCCGGCGGCGGCGACACGGGTGCGGGATTCGGCATCACGCTGAACAACGTGACGCCCGAGATGGCGCGGCAGTTCGAGCTGCCGGCGAATACGCGCGGCGCGATCGTCACCGATGTCGATCCAGACAGCCCTGCGGCGCGCGTGCTGCAGCCTGGCGACGTGATTCTGGAAGTCGCCCGCAAGCCGGTCGCGAACATGACCGAGGCGAGCGCCGCGCTACGTGCGGTGCCGTCCGGGCGCGCGGTGGGCATGCTCATCATGCGCCGCGGCCAGGAGCAGTTCGTGACCGTTCGCAAGGGATAAGGTTGCTCCGCGAGCTGATCGCCGATCGCATCCGGACGAGCGGCCCTATCAGTTTCGCGGAGTTCATGGAAATCTCGCTTTACCATCCGGAGCTCGGCTACTACGCCCGCGCGGCCCAGAAGACCGGCCGCGCGGGCGATTTTTTTACGAGCGTCGACGTCGGCCCGATCTTCGGCGAATTACTCGCAAAGCAGTTCGCGGAAATGTGGCGGCTCTTGAGCGAAAACAGCTCCGGGAGCCTTTTTCGGAAGTCGCCATCGAAAAAGGCTCCCGGAGCTGTTTTCGATCTGGTCGAAGCCGGCGCGGGTTCTGGCCGTTTGGCCCGCGATATCCTCGACTCGGCAAGAACGAACGACCCCGAGTTCTACTCCGCCATTCGCCTTTCGCTCGTTGAACAATCTCCTGCCGCGCGCGCAGCCCAGGCCGAGACGCTTGGACCGCACGTGGCCTTGCTCGCGCACAGCACGTCCGCGCTGCCAGAGCACGTTGACGGCGTCATTTATGCGAACGAGCTGCTCGATGCAATGCCGACGCACGCGGTGGTGATGACCGACACGGGGCTTCGGGAAGTGTTCATCGATTTTGCGGACGGCCGGTTCGTCGAGCGCTTCGAGGAGCTGTCGTCTCCGCGCATCGCCGAATACCTCGCACGCGCCGGCGCGGAGATGCGCGTCGGCTGGCGCGCCGAAGTGAACCTGGGCGCAGAAGACTGGACGAAGACCGCGGCCGAATCGCTGCGCCGCGGATTCATCGTACTGATCGATTACGGTCATGATGAGCGCGAGCTCTACAGTGCGTCTCACTCGGCCGGCACGCTGACATCCTACAAACAACACTCGCAGCTCGCCGATTTTCTGCAGGAGCCCGGTGAAACCGATATCACCGCGCACGTCGACATGTCGGCCGTCACCCGAGCTGCGGAACGTGCCGGGCTCGACGTGCTCGCCCGGCTCGATCAGACCTACTTCATGCTGGGCCTCGGCATCACCGATCTCGAAGGACTCTCGCTTCAGAAGCGGCTGGCGATGAAGACGCTTCTGCTGCCTGGGGGACTGGGCAGCACACATAAGGTGTTGATCTTCGGACGGGGCGTCGGACGTCCCGCGTTGAAAGGCTGCTCCTATCGTGTTCGGCTTACCTGAGCACGCGATCGCCGGCGCTGCCCTTCTGTTGCTGTCCGAAGCCGCGATGCTGGCGCACGTCGAACCGTTCTGGACGTGGCACACACCGTTCGCGTGGACTGGCTACATCCTTCTGGTAGACGGCATCGTCTACAAGCTGCGCGGTTCGTCGTGGCTCACGGACAATCGCCGCGAGTTTGTGTTTCTCGCGATTGTCTCGATACCGCTGTGGGTGGTGTTCGAAGGCTACAACCTGCTGATCGAGAACTGGTACTACATCAACCTTCCGGAGAATCTGCATCGTTCGCTACTTCGGCTATGCATGGGCATTCGCCACCATCTCGCCGGGAATTTTTCAGACGGCGGAACTCGTCGCAGCCCTCCGCGGCTCGACCGACCGATCTACTCGACTCTCGACTACCGACTATCGACTGTCGACTCTCGACTACGCTAGTGTCGCCGCCGGCGCGGCGATGCTCGCGTGGCCCCTGGTCTGGCCATCTCCGTACCTCGCGGCGCCGGTGTTCCTCGGATTCATCTTCCTGCTGGATCCGCTCAACGCGCGCGCCGGCGACGAGTCACTGTTTCGCGACCTGCGGGCCGGTCACCACGAACGGCTCATCAATCTCCTGGTCGCGGGCTTCATCTGCGGCGGGCTCTGGGAGTTCTGGAACTTCTGGGCGCGGGCGAAGTGGATCTACACGGTGCCCATCTTCGGCGACATCAAGATTTTCGAGATGCCGGTGCTCGGGTATTTCGGGTTCCCGCCGTTTGCCCTCGAGTGCCTGGCGATGTACGTGTTCATCAGGCGGCTCTTCTGGCGTGGTGCGCAACGCCCGATAGGGGTGTAACCCCAGACCCGACAGACCCTCAACAATTGATCATGGACCATTCGCCCAACCCGCGGATAGAATGGCCCGTTATGGCCGCGATTCTGGAGCGGGAGATCAAGCTCGGCTTTCGCAACGCCGACCAGGCCCGGGAGGCGATTCTGGCAACCGGTGCAACGCCGCTGCGGGGGCGGCGCCTGCAGGAAGACTACCTGCTCGACACTCCCCGGGACACGCTCAGGGACCGGCGCTGCGTGTTGCGCGTGCGCCTCGAATGCGGCAAGACGATGCTGACCTTCAAGGGTCCCGTGCAGACCTCGCCGATGAAGCTTCGCGAAGAACTCGAGACGGTCGTCGGCGACGGCCTGATGCTGCTCCACGTGCTCGAAGAGCTCGGCTTCCGCGTGTGGTTCCGCTACGAAAAATATCGCGAGGAGTTCGCGCACGAAGATGTCACGATCGCGATCGACGAAACACCGGTCGGCACGTTCGTTGAAATCGAAGGCAGTGAGCAGGGCATCGACGACATGGCCGCCGCGCTGGCGCGTAAGCGGGCCGACTATGTCACCGACTCGTACCGCGGCCTCTTCGTCAAGCACTGCGAGCAGCATGGCCTGCCGCTGACCGACATGCTGTTCGAGGAATCCTAACTGCCTCACGCCGCTCTCATTCTGACCGCAGGTCTCGGCACGCGCCTCCGGCCACTCTCCTACATTCGCGCGAAGCCCGCCGTCCCCGTCGCGGGCGAGCCCCTCGTGCGCCGCCTGCTTCGATACGGCGCGAACTGGGGCATCCGCGACTTCGTGCTGAACCTTCACTATCTGCCGGAGACGATTACCGCACACGTTGGCGACGGCGCCGATCTTGGCGTCCGCGTCCGGTATTCATTCGAATCGCCTGTGCTTGGTTCAGCCGGAGGACCGCGCAAAGCGCTTCCGCTGCTGCCGGAAGACCCGTTTTTCATCATCAACGGCGACACGCTCACCAACGTGGATCTGCACGCACTCGCCGAGAACCATCGCCAGACCGGCGCGCTCGTCACTATCGCGGTCATTCCGAACGACCGTCCCGACCGCTACGGCGGCCTCATCGTCGATTCGTCCGGCCGATTCCACAGTGTCGTGCCGCCCGGGTCGCACGTGCGCTCGTATCACGTGGTTGGCGTGCAGATGGCGCATCCGTCGGCCTTCGCGCGACTGCCTGTAGACGAGCCCGCCGAAAGCATCGGCGCCCTGTACAAGGAGCTCGTCAAAGAGAATCTGGGTCACGTCCGGGCGTTTCTGTGCGACGCCGATTTCTGGGATGTCGGCACGCCAGCCGACTATCTCGACGCATGCCTGTCGATCGGCAAGGCCGAAGGCGATGTGCGTCAGATAGGGCGAGGGTCCGTTGTCGAACGGTCTGCGGGGGTCACCGACAGCGTCCTCTGGGACGACGTGAGTGTGGGCGCCGGAGCGACGATCGAGCGCTGCATCGTCGCCGATGGTGTCAAAATCCCCTCTGGAGCCAGCTTCCGCAATTGCGCCATCATTCAGAGAGACGGAGAGCTCGTGGTCGCGGACATCAAGTGATGGAAAGACGATCGCCGGCGCTTCAGGACACTCGCGCGAGGATCGACGAGTGCCTGCAGCGCGCGAAACTCGCGGGACCGCAGGTACGCGTCGTGCCGCTGACAGGCGACGCCTCGACGCGCCAGTATTTCCGTATCCTGCGGCCGGACAATCCGTCGGTCGTGCTTGCGGTGTCGGACGCGCCGTTCACATTCGACGAGCTGCCGTTCGTCAACGTGTGCCGGCTCTTCACGAACATTCCGTTGCCGGTGCCCGCTATCGCGGGCCATGCCGACGACCTTGGCATCCTCATCCTGGAGGATCTCGGCGACGTCACGCTGCAGGCGCATCTCGGCATGACTCAGCCCGCCGAACACGACGCGCTGTACCGGCAGGCGGTCGAGTTCGTTTTCCGCATGCAGCGGAAAGGCGCGGAGCTGAGATCCCCCGATTACATCTCCTACGGAATCGCATTCGATCGCGACAAGCTGATGTGGGAGCTGAATTTCTTCGTGAAGCATTTTCTCGAGGCGTATCGCGGCGTCTCGCTCACGCCGGCCGTGCGTGCGGCGCTCGATGAGGAGTGCCTGATAATTGCCGACGAGCTCGCGGGCGAGCCGCGCGTGCTCTGTCATCGCGACTACCACAGCCGCAATCTGATGGTGCACGAACGCCGGCTGTACATCATCGACTTTCAAGACGCGCGTATGGGGCCGGATACATACGACCTCGCGTCGCTGCTGCGGGACTCGTACGTGGACCACACCGAAGCGCGTGTCGACGAGCTGATTCGCGGATATCTCAAGCTTGGGGGATCGTCGCAGGGGACGCCAGAGGCGTTTGCCGAGTATCGCCGCCGGTTCGACCTGATGTCGGTCCAGCGCAACCTGAAAGCACTGGGGACGTTCGGGCATCAAACGACTTCGCGGAACAATCCCGTGTACATCCAGTACATCCCGCGTACGTTGAATTACGTTCGCATGAACCTGGAGCGGTACCCGCGCTTTGCACGATTGCGCGAGCTGCTCGCGTCTGTTATGTAGAGGGTAGATTGGGAACATCATGAAACGGTTTGGAGTGTCGACCCACCTCTATCACGAAGAGCGGCTGCAACAGGCACATCTGCTCGAGATTGCGGCGCACGGATTTGAAGCCGTCGAAGTGTTCGCCACGCGAAGCCACTTCGACTATCACGACCCGGCCGCGATTCGAGCACTGAAGGATTGGCTCGCTGAGGCCAGGCTCGACCTGCATTCCGTCCACGCGCCGATCACCGATGTGTTTGCGAACGGGCGCGCGCAGCGCACCTTTTCCACTGCGGTCCGCGATAACGACGCGCGAAAGTCGACGCTGCACGAGATGGAAGCCGCGCTGAACATCGCGAAGAGCATCCCCTTCAAGTTCTTCGTGGTGCACCTCGGCGTGCCCGTCGCGCAGCATCCCGGGCTGGACGACAACAATCGCGAGGCGGCCGTCCGCAGCATTGAGCACATTCATGGGATGGCTGACGCGGTCGGCGTGAAAGTCGCGCTCGAGGTGATGGGCAACAGCCTCTCGACCGCACCCGACCTCGTTGAGATGCTCGAGCGCAGTTTCGAGGGCGCCGACCTGGGTATCTGCATGGACGTCGGCCACGCGCACATCCTCGGGGACACGGCTGAGGCCATCGAGACGACGTCGGAATATCTGGTCACGACGCACATTCACGACAACCGGCGGCACAGCGACGACCATCTCGTGCCTTTTCAGGGGAGCATCAACTGGGCCGCGGCCATCATGGCGTTCGAGAAGATCGGCTACGATGGAGTGTTGATGTACGAGGTAAAGGCCGCAGAGAGCCCCCGGGCCGTGCTGGAGCGGGCGGTTTCGGCGCGCCACAAGCTCGAAGCGTTGATGGTGGATAGCTCTCTGCTATCAGCGTTCAGCTCTCAGCCGGATATCGACTGACAGCGACCGGCTACGAGCTACCAGCTATTTATGATCGCCTACATAGATCAAATCGCAAAAAGCGAGGGCAAGCCGGTCACGATCCGCGGATGGCTTCACAACCGCCGCTCGAGCGGGAAGATCCATTTTCTGTCGGTGCGCGACGGCACCGGGTTCATTCAGGCCATCGTCTCGAAGGCCGCGGTCGGCGACGAAAAGTTCAAGCAGGCAGACCATCTCTCGCAGGAAACCGCGGTCATCGTGCACGGCACGGTACGCGCCGACAGCCGCGCACCCGGCGGTTACGAGCTGGACGTCTCGGACTTCGAGATCGTGAGCCCTTCAATCGACTATCCAATCACGCCGAAGGAGCACGGCGTCGACTACCTGCTCGATCGGCGGCATCTCTGGATTCGATCGGAAAAGCAGGCCGCGATCCTTCGCGTGCGTCACGAGGTCGTCAGCGCGGTGCGCGATTTCTTCAACGAGCAGGGATTCATCCTTGCGGACACGCCCATTTTCACGCCGGCCGCGTGCGAAGGCACGACAACGCTCTTCCCTGTCGATTACTTCGAAGACCAGAAAGTCTTTCTGACGCAGAGCGGACAGCTGTACGCCGAGGCGAACGCCATGGCGCTCGGCCGCGTGTACAACTTCGGCCCCGTGTTCCGCGCGGAGAAATCGAAGACGCGCCGGCACCTCACCGAGTTCTGGATGGTCGAGCCCGAGATGGCATACGCGACGCTCGATGACGTGATCGATCTCGCGGAGGGACTCGTCGTCGCGGTCGTGTCACGCGTGCTCGAGAGGCGGCAACGCGAGCTCAAGGCGCTCGAGCGCGACACGTCGAAGCTCGAACTCGTGAAGGCGCCCTTCCCGCGCATCTCGTATGACGAGGCGGTGAAGATCCTGCACGACAAGGGACAGCCCTTCGAATGGGGCGGCGACCTTGGCGGCACCGACGAGACGATTCTGTCGCAGCATTTCGACCGGCCGGTCGCGATTCACCGGTATCCGGCAAGCGTGAAGCCGTTTTACATGGAACCGGATCCGCACCGGCCGGAGCTCGCGCTGTGCGTCGACATGCTCGCCCCCGAGGGCATTGGCGAGATTATCGGCGGCAGCCAGCGTCTCGCGAGTTACGATCTACTGCTGCAGCGCATCAAGGATCACAACCTCCCGCAGGAAGCGTTCGAGTGGTACCTCGACCTGCGCCGTTTCGGATCGGTTCCGCACGGCGGTTTCGGCATGGGCATCGAGCGGGTCGTCGGATGGATCTGCGGCCTCGAGCACGTGCGCGAAGCTACGGCGTTCCCGCAGAATGATGTACCGGGTACACGCCGTACGAGATTGCCGATCGGATAATCTCAGAATTGTAGATTCACCTATGAAGATCGGTTTTGTCTCGCTCGGCTGTCCGAAGAATCTCGTCGATTCCGAGGTGATGATGGGGCTCTCGCAGGAGGGCGGTCACACGTTGACGCCGAACCCTGCCGAGGCCGACGTCATCGTCATCAATACGTGCGCCTTCATCGATTCTGCGAAAGAAGAATCGGTCAACACCATTCTCGAGCTCGCGGAGTTCAAGAAAACCGGCAACTGCAAGCGGCTGGTCGTGACCGGCTGTCTCGGCGAGCGCTATCGCGACGAGTTGAAGACGCAGATCCCGGAGATCGATGCGGTGCTCGGCACCGGCGAAGTGCCGGAGATTGTCGGAGCCATTGAGGGCGCAGGCAGGAGTCGGCGGATTCCGTTGACGCTCGTTCAGAACCAATCCCCAATCCCTAATCCCCAATCCCTAGTCCCAATTCAATCCCTGGATTTACCCACGTATCTGTACGACGCCGAGTCGCCGCGCGTATTCACGACGCCGCGGCACTTCGCATACATCAAGGTCGCCGAGGGTTGCGACTACAAGTGCTCGTTCTGCATCATCCCGAAGCTGCGCGGCCACTACCGCAGCCGGACGGTCGAGGCGATCGTCCGCGAGGCACGGTCGCTCGCGGCCCGCGGCGTGCGCGAGCTGATCCTCATTTCGCAGGACACCACGTTCTACGGCCGCGATCTGGGTGCGGGCGCGGCGCTCCCGGCCCTGCTGCGCGAGCTCAACACGGTCGACGGCATCGACTGGATCCGGCTGCTCTACCTCTATCCAACGACCATCACCGACGACATCCTCGACGCGATGGCCGAATGCGACAAGGTCGTCAAGTACATCGACCTGCCGCTGCAGCACGCGGCAGACGATGTGCTGCGCCGCATGAAGCGGCCGGGCACCGGCAGGAACTACGAAAAGCTGCTCGCGCGGATCCGCGAGCGCGTGCCTGGCGTCTCATTGAGAACGACGTTCATCGTGGGTTTCCCGGGCGAGACGGAAACAGAGTTCGAAGAGCTCCTCGCGTTTGTCCGGGGCGTCGGCTTCGACCATGTCGGCGTGTTCACCTACTCGCACGAAGAAGGCACGACGGCGCACGATCTCCGGGACGACGTGCCTGCGGCAACGAAGAAGAAGCGGCGCAACGCGGTGATGGCCGAGCAGAAGCGCATCGTCGCGCGTGCGCAGAAGCGCCGGGTCGGCGCCCAGGTGCAGGTGATGGTCGACGGCCCCTCCCCCGAGCACGAGCTCGTATGGCGGGGACGGCTTGCCGGTCAGGCGCCCGAAATCGACCCGGTGGTGTATTTTACAGACGCCAATCCGGAGACGCTGCGGCCCGGCGCGCTTTTGCAGGCCGAAATTGTGGGGTCTCGCGAGTACCGATTTGGTGGTGCGCCCCTTGTGATAAACTTTTAGGTTCGTAAGAGCCTGCAAGACCAGAAGTGGGCGCTGTGCCCACTTTTTGTTTTTGAGGGTGGTTTTACGCAGCTCATTGAGAGAATTCGCGCCGTTGCCGAGCGGGTGGCCCGCTCCTACAATCTGGAGATTTTCGATATTCAGTTCCGGCGCGAGCCGGTGGGCTGGATGTTGAGAGTCTTTGTCGACGTGCCGTTCGATGCTGACGCACTCTGGACCAACGAAGCCGAGAGACGCAGTCGCGCGGACGCCTCGCCGACCATAAAGGATCTCGAGCACATCAGCCGCGATATGAGCGCAATTCTGGACGTCGAAGAAACGATCGACCATAGCTATACGCTCGAGGTTTCGTCGCCGGGACTCGATCGGCCGTTGCGAACGGCAGCCGATTACCGGCGGTTTGCGGGAAGGCTCGCGAAAATCGTCGTCTCACGGCCCGTCGATCGCCAGACGCACTTCGAGGGGCGGCTGGGCGGGTTCGACGACGGTTCGATTGTTATAGAAACGACGCCAGGCAAGCGCCAGCTGATTCCACTGTCGCTCGTGACGCGGGCTCGCCTGGAAGTGGAGTTCTGATTATTTATGTCAAATCCGCTCATGCAGACGATCGAGGCACTCGCCAAGGAAAAAGGCATCGAAGCCGATGTCGTCATTGGCGCCATCGAGGACGCGGTCCTCACCGCCTCGCGAAAGTATTACAAGACGAACGAGAACCTGAAGACGCGCTTCAATCAGGAAACCGGCCAGGTTGACCTGTTCGCGGTCAAACAAATCGTGGTCGACGTGCAGAATCCGGCGACGGAGATTTCACTGGAAGAGGCGCAGCAGCTCTACGGCGAGGAAGCTGAAGTGGACATGGAGATTGAATTTCCAAAGCCCACCGAGGTGCTCGGCCGCATCGCCGCGCAGACCGCGAAGCAGGTGATCTTCCAGAAGGTGCGCGAGGCGGAGCGCGAGAACATCTTCGGCGAATACAGCCAGCGCATCGGCGAGGTCGTGAACGCCACGGTGAAGCGCTTCGAGAACGGCGACATGGTCGTCGAGCTCGGCCGCATCGAGGCGAGCCTGCCGCGCAAGGAACAGTCGCGCGCCGAGAGCTACGCGCCGGGCGAGCGCCTGCGCGCCGTGATCAAAGGCGTCAACCGCAGCACGAAGGGGCCGCAGATCATCCTGTCGCGCACCGACCCGGCGCTGCTGGTCAAGCTGTTCGAGCAGGAAGTGCCCGAGATCTACGACGGCACGGTGCAGATTCGCGGAGCCGTCCGCGAAGCCGGCGACCGCGCGAAGGTCGCGGTGTTCTCGCGCGAGCGCGACGTCGACCCGGTCGGCGCGTGCGTCGGCATGAAGGGCACGCGCGTGCAGGCGATTATCCGCGAGCTCCGCGGCGAGAAGATCGACATTGTCGAATGGTCGGACGATCCGATCTCGCTCGTCACCAACGCGCTGAGCCCGGCGAAGGTGCAGCGCGTGTCGATCGTCGACGACAAGGAGCGCGTCGTCGAGGTCGTCGTCGAAGACAAGCAGCTGTCGCTCGCCATCGGCAAGAAGGGGCAGAACGTCAGGCTTGCGGCCAAGCTGACCGGATGGCGCATCGACATCAAGAGCGAAGAAGAAAAGCGCCGCGAGATCGAAGCGCAGTTCGAAGGTGTCATGCCCGAGTCCAGCTCGACCGACGAAGCGGCCGCCGAACAACCGGCGGCGGAAGGCGCGGTCGATGGCGACGACGCCGCGCCGTCATTCTCGATTGACGGCGTCGGCGACAAGACGATGAAGAAATTGATCTCGGCGGGGTTCGACACGGCCGAGAAGATTGCGCTCGCCAGCGTTGACGCGTTGTCCGAAGTGCAGGGCATCGGCGCCAAGACTGCGGAGCGGATTCTCGCGGCCGTGCGCGGCGAGAGTCCGGCAGCGCCCGCAAGCGAAGAAGAGAAACTTTAGGAGGAACTATTTGGCAACTGTTCGTATTTACAAGGTCGCGGAGCTCCTCAACACGAGCAGCCAGGAAGTGCTGGCGCTGCTCAAGCGCGCGCACGGCATCGAGCTGAAGAGCGCGTCGAGCACGATCGAAGAGGTCGTCGCGCGACAGTTCGTCGAGCGGCTCGCGCGCGAGCGCAGCATCACGCTTCCGGGTGGCGACATGTTCGCCGAAGGGCCCGTCTCGAAGCCCGGCGCCAAGAAGCCGGCCGCCGCTGCAAAGAAGCCAGAGCCGGCAAAGCCCGCCGCGCCGACGCTCGCGCCGCCGCGGCTCGTGAAAACCTCGAAGCCCGCTGCGCCTGCCGCGGCGCCAACGGCCGTCGAAGAGCCGATTGAGGAAGAGGCGCCGCCTCCACAGGTCGAAGAACCGGAGGAAGTGCCGGCGCCGATAGCCGAAGTGCCCGCCTCCGCGGCTGGCCCCGCTTTGGCGGGCAGGCCCGAGCCGGCTCCTGTTGTTGTCGAGGAACCGCCACCTGCGCCGCCCGTAGTCGAGCCACCGGTCGCGGCCCAGCCCGTGGCCGCTCGACCAGCCGCCGCTGCGCCTCCTCCGCCTTCGAGGCCCACGCCTGCGCCGGGTCGCATGGTGCCGCCGAGCATCAGACTGAGAATCGAAGAGCCGAACGCGCCAGGCACCTCGGCAGTGCCGGCGATGCCGACTCGACCGGCGGCTTCGCGCCTCCGACCTTCGGACAAGGTGGTGCCTCCTCGGCAGACTGCACCGCTGCCTCCGGCAACCGGAAATCTCGCGAGGCCAGGTGGGCCAGGCGGCGGGCCCGGCGGCATCTCGACGCGACCGGCCCCGCAGCGTCCGTCATATCCGCCGATGCGGCCCAACGTCCCGCCAGGCGGACCGCGCCCGCTGCCGACTGCACCCATCCGTCCTCCGCAGAGCCCGCAGGGCATGCGTCCGTCAGGCGGCGTTGGTCAGCAGCGACCAGGCGCCCCGCGGTTTACACCTCCGCCGATGCGCCCCTCCGTCGGACGCCGTCCCGATGGCGATCGGCGCGAACAGCGCCCGCAACAGCAGGCGCAGATGCCGCCGCCGCCGGTCACGCGAACCATCACGTTCGTCGAGGGCATGACGGTGAAGGATCTCGCCGACAAGCTCGAGCAGCGCGTGAAGGACGTGCTGAAGAAGCTGCTCGACAAGCGGCTGATGATGACGATCAACAGCAACGTCGACACGGACACCGCGTCGATGATCGCGCGCGAGTTCGGCGCCGAGTTGCAGCTCCGCACGTTCGAGCAGGACATGCTCGAAGTGGAAGCGGAGGACGTGAGACCCGGAAGACACCGTCACGCGCGCGCCCGTCGTCACCGTCATGGGGCACGTCGACCACGGCAAGACGACGCTGCTCGACGCGATCCGCATCAACGCGCGTCGCCGAGCGCGAAGCCGGCGGCATTACGCAGCACATCGGCGCGTATCACGTCACGACCGAAGCCGGCCGGAACATCGTGTTCCTCGACACGCCGGGCCATGAAGCGTTCACCCTGATGCGCGCACGCGGCGCGAAGGTCACCGACGTCGTCGTGCTCGTCGTCGCGGCAGATGACGGCGTCATGCCGCAGACGCGCGAAGCGATCGACCACGCGAAGGCGGCGAACGTGCCGATCATCGTGGCGATCAACAAGATCGACAAGCCAGGCACCGATCCCGAGCGCGTGAAGCGCGAGCTGTCGGACCTGAATCTCGTGCCGGAAGACTGGGGCGGCCAGACCGTCATGGTGCCCGTCTCGGCGAAGAAGAAGACCGGGCTCGACACGCTGCTCGAAATGATTCTGCTCGTCAGCGACATCGGCGAGTACAAGGCCAATCCGAAACGCAACGCGTCGGGCACCGTGCTCGAGTCGAAGCTCGATCGCGGCCGCGGGCCTGTGGCGACCATCCTCGTGCAGGACGGCACGCTGCGCGTCGGCGACACGTTCATCGCCGGCCCGATTGTGGGCCGCGTGCGCGCGCTCATCGACGATCGCGGCAAGCCCATCAAGCTCGCTCCTCCGTCGACGCCGGTCGAAGTGCTCGGCCTGACCGGCCTCCCGCAGCCTGGCGATGCGTTCCAGGCCATGACCGATGCGGCGAAGGCGCGGCAGATCGCCACGTACCGCCAGGGCATGGCGAAGGAAAAGGCGCTCGGCGCGAAAGGCAGCCGCCTGACGCTCGAATCGCTGCAGCAGCAGATCGCCGAAGGCGGCATGAAGGACCTGCCGATCGTCATCAAGTCCGACGTGCAGGGCTCGGCCGAAGTGCTGGCCGACACGCTGGCGAAGCTGAGCGACGAGCGCGTGCGCATCAAGATCATCCACTCGGGCGTCGGCGCCATCAACGAGTCGGACGTGCTGCTGGCATCGGCGTCGAACGCCATCATCATCGGGTTCAACGTGCGGCCCGACCGCAACGCCGAGGCGCTGGCCGAGCGCGAAGAGGTCGACGTCCGCCATCACACGGTCATCTACAACGTGACCGACGAGATGAAGAAGGCGATGACCGGGCTGCTCGAGCCCACGCTCAAGGAAGTGCGGCTGGGCGCGGCCGAAGTGCGCAATATCTTCAAAGTCCCGAAGGCCGGGACCATCGCAGGCTGCTATGTCATCGAGGGGCGCATCACGCGCTCGGGCGATACCAAGGCACGACTCATGCGCGACGGCGTGATGGTGCACGAAGGCAAAATCGGATCGCTGCGCCGCTTCAAGGACGACGTGAGCGAAGTGAAGACCGGGTTCGAGTGCGGCATCGCCTTCGACAAGTTCAACGACGTGAAGGTCGGCGACATCATCGAAGTGTTCACGATCGAGCGGGTGGCTGTCTCGGCGTAGGTGGTCGTCGGGCATCTCTCCATCGAGCTCCACATTCCAGGCGCGCGGTCGCTGAAAGAGAAGCGCATGGTGCTGCGGAGCGTTAAAGACCGCATCAAGAAGTTCAACGTCGCCGTTGCCGAGGTCGAATTCAACGACCTCTGGCAGCGCGCCGGCCTCAGCGTGGTCACGGTCTCCAACGACGAAAAACACGCCGATCGGGAGCTCGCCGCCGTTGTGAACGAGATCGAACGGGTGGAGCCTGGGCTGATCTCGCGTACAGAAGTAGAATTTTTGGGATAGATGGGACAAGGATCCAGACCGGAGCGCGTCGCGGACCAGATCCGCGCGGAAGTCAGCACGATGATCGCGCGCGAGCTGCACGATCCCGGCGTGGGATTCGTCACCATCACCCGCGTGCAGGTCAGCCCCGACCTGCAGCACGCGCGCGTGTTACTACACCAGCCTCGGCGACGCGGCGGCGCGCAAGAACACCGCACGAGCGCTCGAGCGCGCGGCGAGGCTTCATGCGGCGGCAGATCGGCCAGCGCCTCCGCCTGCGCCGGGCGCCGGAAGTCAACTTCGAGTTCGACGAGAGCATCGGGCATCAGGACCGCGTCGAACAGCTGCTCAGGGAAATCGCCGACGAGCACGCCGACGCACCAGACGCGCCTGACGCTCCTGACGCCTCCGATCCTGATGAGCGCTGAATCCGTCGCCGCCATCCGCGACGCCATTCTCCAGCGGCAGCGCTTCGTCATCACCTCGCACGCGCGGCCCGACGGCGACGCCATCGGTTCGCAGGTGGCCATGGCGTACGCGCTGCGCGCAGCTTGGCAAGGACGTGCAGATGGTCGGCGCCGACCCCGCGCCGCCGCAATTCCAGGTATTCCCTGGCGTGCGCGACATTCGAGTGTCGGCCGACGGTTGAGGGCATTTCGATGCGGCCATCGTCATGGAGTGCGGCGACCTGTCGCGCACGGGCGTCGAGGGGTTCGACAAATATTTCGTCATCAACATCGATCACCATCCGGGCAACAAGAGCTACGGCGCGATCAACTGGTTCGACCCCGGCGCGGCCGCATGCAGTGAGATGGTGTTCGACGTCGATCGAGGCGCTGGGCGTGACGCTGACGCCTGAGATCGCGACGCACATCTACATCGCGATTCTCACCGACACCGGCGGCTTTCATTTCTCGCACATCACGCCGCGCACGTTCGAGATCTGCCGGCGCTGCGTCGAGGCCGGCGCAGACCCGGAAGCGATCGCGCGCGCGGTCTACGACAGCAGCACGATAGGGCGGCTGCGCCTGATGGGCGCCGTGCTGCACAATCTCGAGTTCGAGGCGGACGGGCGCGCGGCGGTGGCCGCACTGACGCTGAGGCTGCTTCAGGAGACCGGCGCCACGCACGAAGACTCCGACGGCCTCATCAATATTCCCGCTCAACGTAAAGGACATTCAGGCCGTCGCGTTCTTCAAGGAGATCGCGCCCGACAGCTTCCGCATCAGCCTGCGCTCGAAGGGCAGCGTCGACGTGAATCGCGTCGCGAACGTATTCGGCGGCGGCGGCCACAAGAACGCGGCCGGATGCACGGTGCAGGGTCCCTACCCCGAAGTGCGCGCGGAAGCTCGTCGCCGAGCTGAGACACGTGCACTGAAAGCTGACATGAGCCCTCACTTTTTGCCGACGGCGTCATCGTCATCGACAAGCCGGCGGGACCGACGTCGCACGATGTCGTCGCCGTGCTCGCGCCGCGCGCATGCGCTGGCCGGAAGGTCGGCCATACCGGCACGCTCGATCCGCTCGCGTCAGGGCGTGCTGCCGCTCGTCATTGGCAAGGCGACGCGGCTCGCGCAGTTTCTTTCGTCCGCCGAGAAGGAGTACGACGCGCACATCGAGCTGGGCGTGACGACCACCACGCTCGATCGCGGCGGCGACGTTGTCGCACGCGATCGCACGCGGACGACGTCGGAACTGACGGCGGCGATGATCGAGGACACGGTTGCGGAGTTCCGCGGGACGTATCTGCAGCAGCCTCCCGTCTTCTCGGCCAAGAAAATCGACGGCGATCGCGCCTACGATCTCGCGCGCAGGAACGCGCCCGTGCGGCTGCAGCCCGTGCAGGTGACGGCGACCGTGCTCGAGGTCGTCGAATGGCGCGGGACTACCCTGCGCCTGCGCCTGGTGTGCTCCGCCGGGTATTACGTGCGCTCGCTGGCCGATGCCATCGGCGAGCGTCTCGGCACGGGCGCCCACCTGGCGGGGCTCGTCCGGACGCGCAGCGGCGACTTCACGCTGGCGAGAGGCGGTGGGACTCGATGTGGTCGACCGACGGCCTCATGACGCGGCGGCGCGGGTCATCCCTCTCGCGGCACTGCTGCCGTCGCTGCCGGCCATCACGCTGACGCCGGAAGGGGCCTCGCTGGCGGCGCGCGGCGGGTTTATCGGCCTGTCGCATGTGGCGGGCCCATCGACCCTCCCGAAGAGGCGGCCGTGTACGTCTGCTGCACCCCGACGGGCATCTGGTCGCCATCGCCGAACCGCGCGCCGGCGGGGATCCAGCCGGCCTTTGCCTCATTTTTTGCATCCAGGCGTGGTACTGGAATAAAATTGCTCGTTTGGGACTAACACATTGCGGCGGATTGGGGAGCGTCAGAGCTCTGCTGGACCGCACGCGGAGGTAAGCATTCGTGGCACTCAATAAAGACCGGAAGACCGAGCTCATCACGTCGTACCGCACGCACGACTCCGACACCGGCTCTCCTGAAGTTCAGGTCGCCATTCTCAGCGAACGCATCGGATATCTCACCGAGCACTTCAAGACCCACGCGAAGGATCATCACTCGCGCCGAGGCCTCCTCAAGCTGGTCGGGCAGCGCCGCCGCCTGCTGGACTATCTGAAGGGCAAGGATTCGGAGCGGTATGCGGATCTGATCCGCCGCCTGGGCATCCGCAAATAATTTGGAGATTGGTGTGAGATGGCGATGGCCGTTCGACGTGGCCTTAATCGCGCAATCCAATCGCCCAATCACCTATCGCCCAATCTCCAATGATTTCTGAGGCACAAATGTACAAACGCGAACTTGAAATCAACGGCACTCCCCTTTCCTTCGAGACAGGCAAGTACGCGAAGCAGGCCGATGGTTCGGTCATCGTCCGCATGGGCGAATCGGTCGTCCTCGTCACGGCGTGCGCAGCGCCGAACCCGCGCGAAGGCATCGACTTCCTTCCGCTGACGGTCGATTACAAGGAATACACCTACGCGTCGGGACGCATCCCGGGCGGGTTCTTCAAGCGCGAAGGCAAGCCGACCGAAAAGGAAGTGCTGACCAGCCGGATGATCGACCGCCCCATCAGGCCGCTCTTCCCCGCTGGCTGGCGTTACGAGTCGCAGATTATCGCGCTCGTGCTGTCGGCCGATTCGCGACTACGACACCGACGTGCTCGCGATCAGCGGCGCCTCGGCGGCGCTGGCGCTTTCGGGCATTCCGTTCAGGAAGACGATCGGCAGCGTGCGCGTCGGCCAGGTGGATGGCCAGTTCGTCATCAACCCGACCTTCGAGCAGCGGAAGAAAAGCCGGCTCGACCTGATCATCGCCGGCACCAAGGACGGTCTCGTGATGGTCGAAGCGGGCGCGAAAGAAGTGCCGGAAGAGGAAATGGTTCAGGCGCTCGAGGCCGGCCACGCCGCGATCAAGCGCATCGTCGAGACGATCGACGCGCTCGCGAAGGAAGCCGGCAAGACGAAGCGCACGGTCGCGAAAAAGGAATACGACGCCGCCTTCTACCGCGAAGTGGAAGAGAAGGTGATGATTCCGCTCGGCGACGCCATGCGTATCCAGGACAAGCTGGAGAACTACGGCACCGTCGATCAGGTGCTCGCCGACCTCGTCGGGTCGATTCCCGAGGGCGAAGTGCAGCGCAAGGTCGAAGCCAAGGCGATCTTCAAGGAGCTCAAGGAAAAAGTGCTGCGCGACGAAATCCTCGAGAAGCGGCGTGCGGCTGGACGGGCGCAAGTTCGACGAGATTCGGCCCATCTGGTCCGAAGTCGGCGTGCTGCCGCGCGTCCACGGCTCGTCGGTGTTTACGCGAGGCGAAACCCAGGCGCTCGTCACGGTGACGCTCGGCACGTCGGACGACCAGCAGAAGATCGAAACGGTCGAGGGCGAGGTCTACCGCCGGTTCATGCTGCACTACAACTTCCCGCCGTTCTCGGTCGGCGAAGTGCAGTTCATGCGCGGCCCTGGCCGCCGCGAAATCGGCCACGGCGCGCTCGCGGAGCGCGCGCTGCTGCCGGTGCTTCCGGCGGAGGAAGCGTTCCCCTACACGATTCGGGTCGTGTCGGACATCCTCGAGTCGAACGGCTCATCGTCGATGGCCTCGGTCTGCGGCGGCACGTTGTCGATGATGGACGCCGGTGTGCCGTTGCGCGCGCCGGTGGCCGGCGTGGCCATGGGCCTCATCATGGACGAGAAGACCGGCAAGTACGCGGTCCTCTCGCGACATCGCGGGCGCCGAAGATCACTACGGCGACATGGACTTCAAGGTGACCGGCACCGTCGGTCGGCATCACCGCGCTGCAGATGGACATCAAGGTGACCGGCATCACGGCGCAGATCATGCGCGAGGCGCTCGAACAGGCCCTTCGCGGGCGCATGCACATCCTCGGGGAAATGCAGAAGACGCTCACCGGCCCGCGCGGCAACATCTCGACGTACGCGCCGCGCATCATCACGATCAAGATTCCGGTCGACAAGATCCGCGACGTCATCGGACCAGGCGGCAAGATGATTCGCAGCATCATCGAGCGCACCGGCGTGAAGATCGACGTCGAGGACGATGGCAGCGTGAACGTCGCGTCGGCGGACGAAGCGGCGGCGCAGAAGGCCATCGGCATCATCCAGGAGCTGACGGCGACGGCCGAGCTGAACAAGACCTACATGGGCAAGGTGCAGCGCATCACCGATTTCGGCGCGTTCGTCGAAATCATGCCCGGCACCGACGGCCTGCTGCACGTGTCGGAGATCGCGAACCATCGCGTGAAGGACGTGCGCGACGAGCTGAAGGAAGGCGAACAGGTGATGGTGAAGGTCATCAACATCGATCCCACCGGCAAGATTCGCCTGAGCCGCAAGGCGCTGCTGCAGGACGAAGGCGCCGCGCGGCGCTCCGCCGGTGGTGCGCCCTCCCGCAAAACGGAGTAAACTGTACGTATTGGGTGTTGGTATCTGAGTGACGGCATCTTGCCGTCACTCAATCTCCAATCGCCCAATCTACCAATTCGCGCTCCCGCCCCCAGCAAGGAGAAACATCATGACGTCTTCTTCGCTTCGCTGGTCGGCGCTTGTACTTGTGCTTGTCGCGTTCACGCTCCTGGCGCGCGCGCAGGAGGGCGGCGAGCGCAACGTCACCGTCTCGGCCCACAAGTACGCCTTCAGCCCCGCGCGCCTCGAGGTGCGGCAGGACGATCTCGTCCGCGTCACTTTCTCGACCGACGACATTCCGCACAGCTTCACCATCGACAAGTACCGCATCGCGAAGCGCGTCGAGCCGGGCAAGCCGATCGTCTTCGAGTTCCGCGCGGACCAGCCTGGCCGGTTTCCGATCTACTGCAACCTGACGACCGACGACGGGTGCAGGAAGATGATCGGGGAGCTGGTCGTCACGGGGCGGAAGTAGAACGGCGAAAGTGCGATAGGTAGAACCACGAAAGTCGCCTCGCTCGAACCGAATCGCCTGCGCGGTGTCAAAGCTGATCACGCAAACGCGCGGCTCGAGGTGCCATCGGTGCACTTTCCTATCGCGTTAACGCCCGGCTCCTGCTATCCAGGACCGCGCTATCGACGCGGCAATGATCGCAATGGCGGCGCAGGCGGCGTGGACTTCCTCGGTCTGCCCGGTCCGCCGTAATCCCGTCGATATCTTGCGATGCTCATCGCGATCGGCTCAAGCACGCCGCACCTGACGACGCCGCCGCGCACCTATTGCACCCGTTGACGATTGCACTATTGCACCTATTGCACCCAGGATTGCGCCGCCCGCAGACGTTCCTTGATGGGCGGATGCGTGTAGAACAACGCCTGCACGAGCTTCGAGGGGCTGTCTTCCGCGAGATTCTGCTGGCCCAGTCGCTTCATCGCGGTGATGAAGGCCGACGGATTCTCCGTCATCCTCAGCGCATACGAATCTGCGCGCCGCTCGTGGGAGCGCGACACGGCGTTCAGCAGCGGCTTGACGCACAGACCAATAGCGCCGGCCGTCAGCAGCAGGATCGGGATTCCTGCCGGATCGGCCGATTCCTGCAGGCCGAAGAACGGCACCGCCCGCCGCAGCGCCAGGTGCGCGGCGAAGAATCCCGTGAACGTCAGCGCCATGTCGGAGAGGACCGACGTCCAGATATCCCTGTGGACGTGGTGCGCGAGCTCGTGCGCGAGAATCACTTCGATCTCGTCATCTGAGTAGTCGGCGAGCAGCGTGTCGGAAAGCAGAATGCGCCGCGTGTTGCCCATTCCCGTCAGCGCGGCGTTGGCCTTCTTCGTGCGATCGCTCAGCGTCCATTCGTATACGCCCATGATGCGCGTGCCGGCCTTCGACGCGAGCGCGGTGAGCCGATCGCGCAGCGCCGCCTTCTCGAGCGGCTTGAACGTGAAGAACAGCGGCAGCAGCACGACCGGCGCGAGGCTCACGAGCACGATCGCCACGAGCGAATAGCCGGCGCCGGCGATCGCCCACCAGGATGCCGGCCATTGCGCAGCGCGAAGTACACGAACATCGCCCCGAGCTCGGCAAACAGCACGCCGACGAGCACAGCCTTCGCGATGATCCTTCAACCAGTGCCCCATCGTCTCCGTCGAGAGGCCGATAGCGGCGCTCGAGAAGGAATCCGCGATAGAAGCCGAACGGCAGCGTCGCGACATCGAACGCAGGCGACAGCATGAGGACGTAGAGCGCGACGATGAGCGTGGGATTCGCGCCGACAGGCTGATCGCCCAGCTCGCGCAGGCCCGCCGACGCGCCGGTAAGCAGCAGACGCGAGAAGAATGGCGCCGCGTCCAGAGCGTCGAAAGCATGCCGGCGCGGCGGCCGAGGCGGTGATAGCGGGTGGCTTTGTCCTCGTTCATCGAACTTCGACTATGGACTCGGGGACTCGTGGACTGCGGCGGACCTTCGGACTCTCGACTTCACTCCGGTGATCGTGATGCGGCCGTTGGTCACGCGCACATCGATCTCCGGACCGCCTCCGTTGAGAGCGCTTTCGAGATTGCGGATGCGGTCGCCTTCGACTTTCTGGGTGTCCAGACCGGTCACGCGTGATCCGTCCGTTCACCGAGCGCACGTTGAGAGTGGCTTTTGTGTCCTTCGGCACCTCGAGCGAGATGCGGCCGTTCATGCTCTCGAGACGCATCGGCCCGGTCACCTCGGCCATCTTGACGGACAAGGCGACCGTTCACCGACGCCGCATCAACCGTCCCCCGCAGGCCGGTCAGCTCGACGTCGCCGTTCACCATCATCGCCTTGACGTGTCCGCGCAAACCATCAGCCTTGAGCGCCCCGTTGTTCGCGGTCATTTCGACGCGGGCGTCGGCCGGCACGGTCACCTTATAGGCGACCTCGAGGCCGCCAGGGCCACGACTGCGATCACGACGGACGCGTGGCCACTCTGACGTGCTCGGGTGTCGCAGACTCCTCGATGTTGGCTTCGCTCAGGATCTGCTTCGCACGCTCCTCAGTCATAGCCCTCGTGGTCAGAACAGCATGCTACGGCGACCGTCCCCGGCGGGACCCGACGCCCACCTCAATCGGACCGTTGACGTTGACGATCTCGACCCGGCCGCCCGGCGCCAGGGGGTATTTGCGGTTCCACTCCTGGGTCGCACGGCCCTGAAAGTGGGCGACGGAGATATCGCCGTCCTTGATGGTGACGTCGCAGCCGCTCAGGATGCCCGCAGCGCAGACTCCGACGGCCAGAGCAGAGGGCAGAGAGCAAAGGGCAGACTGAGGCATGTACGACCTGACGAACCTGGCAGCCCGAATGTTTCCTGGTTCAGGCCTGCCCGCCGAAGCGATCTGCGCAGCAGCGCGCAGGCGGGTCAGTTCAGATCGATGGAGATCAGCTTGGAGACGCCGGGCTCTTCCATTGTCACGCCGTACAGCCGATCGGCGATTTCCATGGTTTTCCGGCTGTGGGTGATGATGATGAACTGCGTGTGCTCCTGCATGCCCTGCAGCATCTCGACGAACCGCCCGATGTTCGCATCGTCCAGCGGCGCATCGATTTCGTCGAGCACGCAGAACGGGCTCGGCTTGTATTTGAAGATGGCGAACATCAGCGCAATCGCCGTCAGCGCCTTTTCACCACCCGACAACAATTGAACGCTCTGCAGGCGCTTGCCCGGAGGCGACGCGACGACTTCGATGCCGCTCTCGAGAATGTCGGTCTCGTCGAGCAGCGCAATAGTGGCATGGCCGCCGCCGAAAAGAGTGCTGAACGTCCCCTGGAAATTCTCCTTGATGGCGGCGAACGCCTCGCGGAACCGCACCTTGCTGGTCTCGTCGATCTTCTTGATCGTGTCCTGCGTCGCCGTAATCGAATCTGTCAGATCCTTCTTCTGCGTCGTCAGGAACTGGTGGCGCGTGTTGAGCTCGTCGAACTGATCGATAGCCATCATGTTGACCGGACCGAGGCGATCGATCTTTTTGCGCAGGCGCGTGATGTGCTCCTCGGGCGTCGCTGAGGCGGCGATCGCAGGTTCTGGAGCGGCGTCCGCGCCTTCCTCGGCTTCGTCGGAGTCTTCTTCTTCACCAGGTCCGCCTGAAGGCGGACACTACCGCCAGACTCACCGGCCGCAGCCTGCACCTCGGCGACGACTTCGTCAAGCGTCAGCTGCAGCGTGTCGACGCACGACTGCGCCAAATGCGCGAGGCGGCTCTCCTCGGTCGCGCGTGCAACCTCGAGGTCGCTCACATCTGTGTGAATCAATTCGAGCGCCTTGCGGGACTCGCGCATCGCACTCTCGATGCGATCGGCCTGCTGGCGGAGATCGGTGACCGAATCCTCGGCCGTGCGTACGTCGCCGCGAAGGGCCTCCAACCGTTCGCCGTCGCGATCGAGCATCTGGATCGTTTCCTCGACCAGCCTGTTGAGGCCCTCCGACTTTCTCTCGATGTCCGCGACTGTCGATTGCAACGCACCGACCCGCGACTCGAGCTCTCTATTCGCTTCCTCGATACGCGCGACGTCGGCATTCAGCGTGCCGGCCCGCTCCACCAGCGTCGCGTACGACGCCTTTGCTTCGGCGGCGCGCCGAGCGAGCACCTGCAGCGCTTCGCGCGCATCGCTAAGGCGATGCTGCGCGTGCGACAGCTTCTCGTCGGCCGCGCGCTGCTCCTGGTCGAGCCGCGCAATCGACTCGCGCGCTTCGCGCTGCCGCGCCTCGAGTCCCTGCCTCTGCTCGTCGGCGCCCCGGCGCTCGATTTCGAGCAGTTCGAATTTCTTCTGCACTTTCTGCGAGGTCGTCTGCCGAGCGCTGCAACTGCATCTCGAGACCGAGAATCGCCTTCTCCTCGCGATGCAGGTCGGCGTTCACCGCTGCGACCGCGTTTGAGACCTGGGCCACACGCGTCTCGAGCGCGGCGACATCTGATACGGATTGATCGCGCTCCGCCTCTTCGCCTGCTATGCGATCCCGAAGCTCCTTGATCTCGCGCTTGATGCCGAGGATGGCACGCCCTTCGTCCTTGCTGCCACCCGAGACCAGCATGCGGCCGCGCACGACGTCCCCGGTCAGGGTCGCGATAGACGCCGGCGTCGATCCGGAGGCGTGCAACGCGCTCGCGAGGTCATCGGCAATGAAGCCATCTGGAATAATCGCGCCGATGGCCGATGCGTGAACGCCCGATGATCTGCATCACATCGCGGATGGACGATCAAGCCGGCCGGCAGCGCAGCCGGCTGAAGCCCTGCGCTACCGGGACATCGCGATCGGACATATCGGGCGCGCCCGCCAGCACCACGAATCCGCAACGCCCCACGTTTTCCTGTCGAATCAACTCCAGTCCGGCCTCAGCCTGCCGGTGCGTCGGCACGATGACGTGCTGCAGCAGGTCGCCGAGGCAGGCTTCGACCGCGCGCTCGTACTTCGGCTCGACTTCGAGATAATCGGCGACCGAGCCCTGCTGGCCGACGTGCCCATTGGCCTGCGCGAGCACCATGCGCGCCGCTTCGGTGTATCCGGCGCGCGCCGCCTCGAGATCCGTCAGCGATGCGAGGCGCGCCGTCAGGCCGGCGAGCTCGCGCTCACGCACCCGGAGGTTGTTCGACTTCCATTCGAGCTCGATGCGGGTGCTCGCCAGCTCGGTCTCACGCGCGGTCTTCGCGTGCAGCGACGCCTCGGCCGCTTCCTTCGCACGGCGCAACCCATCGGATGTCGCCGCGCGGTCGCCTTCGAGCCGCTCGTGTTCCATCCGCACGTCGGATTCTTCCATCGCGAGCTTCGCGAGCTCAGCGGACACCCGCTGCGTCGCTTCTTCGGCGTGCTGAATCGCATGACGCAGCGTCGTCGCCACGTTGAGCGCGGAAAATACTTCGGATCGCGCGGCTTCGACATCGGCTTCGAGCCCCTCGATGCGCCTGTTCTCGCCTCCGTATTCCGATTCGATGCGCGCCAGCTCTGCGGCCGCCTTCTCCTGGTCCTGCTCTGCCTGAACGGCAGCCTGACGCCGCTCGGCCAAGAGGGCCCGTCCGGGCTCGCGGCGCGTTTCGAGCGCAGCCAGCTCTGCCCGCACCTCTTCGCCGCGCGCGCCAAGCGACGCGATTTGCTCGCGGTTGAATTCAATCTGCTGCTGACGCCGGTTGATGTCCAGCTCGCAGGCGTGGACCGCTTCGCGGGCGCCGGTCGCCTTGCTTTCGGCCTCGACCAGGGACATGCGAACACGGCTGAAATCCGATTCGGCCTCGGACACCGCAGCCGCGGCGGCCGCCTCGCGCTCGCGGGCGTCCGCGAGGCGAGCGCGCAGTGATTCGATCTTCTGCGCCGCCTCCTGATAGCGACCGGCGAACAACAGCTTCTCCCAGTGACGCAGCTCGTCGCGCAGCCGCTTATAGCGGCGCGCTTTCGCGGACTGGCGCTTGAGTGAACCGAACTGCTTTTCGAGCTCGAAAATAATGTCTTCGAGGCGCGTCAGGTTCAGCGTGGCGGCTTCGAGCTTGAGCTCGGCCGCGCGGCGTCGCGCCTTGTACTTCGTGATGCCCGCGGCTTCCTCTATCAGCTGCCGCCGGTCTGCCGGCCGCGAGCTGAGAATCATGCCGATCTTCCCCTGCTCGATGATGGCGTACGCCTTGGCGCCAAGCCCCGTGTCCATCAACAGCTCGTGCACGTCGCGCAGCCGGCATATCTCGCCGTCGATGAGGTACTCGCTTTCGCCTGAGCGATACAGACGCCGCGTCACTTCGACCGTCCGCGCGATCGAGGGCTTGTCGTCTTCCAGCGGATCGACGGGCGCCACGAGCAGCGCGCCTCCCGCCTGCGTCGACAGGACGTCGCTCAGCCGCAGGCGCACTTCCGCAGCGCCCGTGGGCTTTCGCGCATCGCTGCCGTTGAAAATCACGTCTTCCATCCGGTCGCCGCGCAGGCTCTTGGCACTCTGTTCGCCCAGCACCCAGGTGATGGCGTCGGCGACGTTGCTCTTGCCGCACCCGTTCGGCCCGACGATGGCGGTGACGCCGCGATCGAAGGAAAGATGGGACCGATCGGAGAAGGATTTGAAGCCGGCGATTTCAAGTTGTTGTATCCGCATAGTGTTAACCGTTCGCTATTGACCGTTTACCGTTATTTGTTTTCCATTCACTGTATCGGCTCTAGCCGTACAAACGAAGAGCCGCACGACACCCTCGGCAGGACCGAAGGCAACGAGCGGCTGGGACGCTCAGAACGTATGTGACGTGTGAGGTGTGCAAACGCGACCGAATCAGGCCCAACCGCCTCCGAAAGCCGGAGGCGAGCCCCGTGGACCAGGAACGGTCGCCAGTGTAACAAGCCCCAAATATAGGGGCAAGGACAAACTCGAACCCTACGAATGGTAGGGAGGCCGCCCTAAAGCGTGCTCATGGTCCGGCTGAAGCCGGACACTACCTTTGGACGACCTGTGTGGCCTTCGCCGGCGCTGCGCGCAGCAGTTTCTCCGCCTCCGGGAAGAGCGTCAGGGCGTATTGCGCCTGCGGATCCTTCTCGAGGAGATGCCTGCGCGCTGTGGCCACGTCGAACAGCGCCACGTCGATCTCGTAGCGGAGCATCGCACGAATGAACTCGAGGTCGGCGTTGAAGCCAGCCTCTTCAAACTGGCTCGGGTCGCGCAACTGCCCCTTCACAAAGGCCTTGAAGTCCTGCAGCATCGCATCATCGACGGTGAATTCGCCCGCTGAGCGTGCGGCGCGCCTTCTGATCGGTCGCACTGCCGAATCGCGTGTCACCCTCGCGGTCGAAGCGCTGCGCGTAGTTCGCGAACATCGTCGGATGCAGGCGCCGCGCGAACTTGCCAGGGTTGAACCCTTCGATCGGTCCCGCCATGCGGTAGTCGGGCTCGATGCCGCCGCCGCTGTAGACCTTGCGTCCGAGGCGCTTCGTGTACTTCAGCTGGGATGGCGTGTGCTGTACCACCGCCTCCTGGTCGCGCGTCGTGTAAGAAAGATATTCGTCGAAGCTCTCGTCCCACGGGCGTTGAATCAGCCGTCCCGCCGGCGTGAAGTAATGGGCTGTCGTCAATGCGAGCCCCGCGCCCTCGCTGAGGCGATAAATCGACTGCACGAGCGCCTTCCCCCACGTTGTTTCCCCGACGACGAGGCCGCGATCGTGATCCTGCAGCGCACCCGTCACGATTTCCGAGGCGCTCGCGCTGCGGCGGTTCGCCAGCGCAATCAATGGCAGATTCGTGTATTCGCTATTTTCGACTCCGTGGTAATCCTGGTCTGAGTTCGCGATACGGCCGCGCGTGTAGACGATAAGGTCCCCCTTCTTGAGGAACCGGTTCGAGACCTTGATGGCCTGGTCGAGCGGGCCACCGGGGTTCTCTCGGATATCGAGCAGCACCTGCTTCATACCCTGCTTGGTAAGGTCGCGCAGCGCGACGCCGAGCTCCCGGTCGGTCGTTTCGGAGAAATCGCGCAGCTGAATGTAGCCGGTCGTCGGGTTAATCATGAACGCCGACGGGACGCTCGGAATTCTGATTTCGTCGCGCACGACCTCGACATCGATCAGCTTGTCGTAGCCGGTGCGGCGAATAGACACCTGTACGGGGGTGCCTCGCGGCCCGCGAAGCTTCAACACCGCCTGTTCGCTCGTCCACCCCTTGGCATCCTCGCCGTTTATCTTCGCGATCACGTCGCCGCGGCGGATACCCTTCCTGTAGGCCGGCGAGCCCTCGAACAGCGCCATGACGGTGATATCGCCGTCCAGGACGTTGATTGTGATGCCCAGCCCGTAATAGTGCCCTTCCTGGCGCTCGCGCAGCAGGGCGTAGGCCTTCGGATCCATGAAGCTCGAGTGCGGATCGAGCGTTTGGAGCATGCCGTTGATCGCGCTGTAAACGACGCGATCCGACTCGACCGGCTCCACGTATTTCTGCTCTATCTCCTTGAGCGCCGTGGTGAACACGTTGATGCGCTCGGGCAGGCCGTCCTGGGTCGCGAGGACGCGACCGCCGAAGAAGCCCCCAACCAGCGCCGACAGGGCGATGGCGAACGCGGCGACAGACACAGAACGGTAGGTGCGCATAGTCGCGTAAAATGTTACTACGAAAGAGGGTATAATCAGAGACTGTAAATCCTAAGGAGTAAGCCACTTTATGGGCCCGATAGGCATGCCGGAAATGGTGGTCATTGCGGTCATCGCGCTGATCATCTTCGGCCCTCGAAAACTACCCGAACTCGGCAAATCGCTCGGTAAAAGCATTGCCGAGTTCAAGCGAGCCTCGAACGAGCTGAAGAACACGCTCGAGGACGAGATCCGCACCGAAGAGCTGCAGGACGCGCGGAAATCGGCGCAGATCCCGCCCGCGCCCTCGGTGCCTTCATCGACGGCCGCGCCGGCCGCCGCCGCGCCCGAAGGCGAGACGACGCCGCGCGTCGATGCCGGCGCGTAGACAACCGGCATGCCGGTAGTCCCTTTCCCAGATCCGCAGAGCTCGAAGGACTCTTCAGCACGAGACGTGTCCGGCAGCTGGTTCGACGACGAATCCGAAGGCGGGAAGATGTCGTTTCTGGAGCATCTCGACGAGCTCCGGAAGCGCATCATCCGCGCGCTGATTTCGCTTGCGATCGGCATCGGCATCGGCCTGTTCTTCATCAACGACATCATCGACTTCGTGATGCGGCCATTGTCCGCAACGCTGCCGCCGGGCGGTAAGTTCATCTACACGGAAGCGCCTGAAGCGTTCATGCTGTATTTGCGGATAGCAGTGATCGCAGGGCTGATTATCGCGACGCCGCTGATCTTCTGGCAGGTATGGCTGTTTGTCGCACCGGCGCTATATGCCAAAGAGCGCCGGTACGCCATCCCGTTCGTGATCCTCTCGAGTTCCGGGTTCATCGGGGGCGCGGCGTTTTCGCACTACCTCGCTTTCCCGGTCATGTGGCTATTCTTCGCCGGCTTTTCGAACGACATGATGACGTTCATGCCGCGCATCGAGCCCACCTTCGGCATGTATATGCGCATGCTCCTCGCGATGGGGCTCGTATTCCAGCTGCCGGCTTTGGTGTTCTTCCTCGCGAAGATGGGGGTCATCACGGCGCGGTGGATGGCGCGCCAGTTCAAGTACGCGGTGCTGGCTATCTTTGTCGTGGCCGCGGTCGTGACCCCCGACCCTTCGTACACAAGCCAGTTGATGGTCGCGATCCCGATGCTCTTCCTCTATATCCTGAGTATCGGCATTGCGTGGTTGTTCGGGCCTAAGCGGAAGAAATTGGCAGATTCGTAGCAGGTGCGAATTTTAATCGTCCAGTAAACATTCATCAATCTGACAACATTCGACCAATCCTGCAATCGTCAATCTACCAATTCTGCTAGGCCCTCATCCGTTCCCGGGCGCTTGCCACGGCGGCGACTACATCCTCAGGTTTCATTTTCAGGACTTCTTTCGTCCGGCGATCCCGCAGCTCCACCACGCCGTCCTTCAGTCCTTTCGCGCCAACCGTCAGTCGCAACGGCATGCCGAGCAGATCGGCGTCCTTGAACTTGACGCCGGGGCTCAGCCCTTCGCGATCGTCATGCAGGACTTCGAATCCGGAGCCTTCGAGGTCCGCTTCGATTTGATTGGCGACCGCGGCAATCTCAGGCTTCGCCGAATCGAGGCTGACGAGATGCACCTGATACGGCGCGACCGGCCACGGCCAGATGACACCGTCGGCATCGTAGTTCTGCTCCAGTACGGCAGCGATCGTCCGCGTGATGCCGATCCCATAGCAGCCCATCAGCATCGGGCGCTCTGTACCTGACTCGTCCAGGTACACGCAGTTCATCGATACTGAGTACTTCGTGCCGAGCTTGAAGACCTGACCCACTTCGATGCCGCGGAACGCCTCGAACGTGCCCTTCCCGCAGCGCGGGCACACGTCACCGTCTTTGGCCAGGCGGAGATCGTGGAATCCCTTGAACTGCATCAGGTCGCGATCGGGTTTGAAGCCGAAGTGGTGATACCCCTCTTTGTTCGCGCCGCAGGTCAGATTGTAGGCGCCCTCGAGGCTCTTGTCAGCATACACGGGCAGATCGAACTCGACGGGACCAATAAAACCGGACTTCGTGCCGGCGCGCCGCTCCGCTTCCTCGAGCGGCACGAGGTCGAGCGAGTCTGCGCCGATCAGGTTCTTCATCTTGACGGTGTTGGGTTCGTGGTCGCTCCTCAGCACCAAACCGACGTCCCATGTCTCTCCGCCCTTCGTGGCGCGGTAGAGATAGAACTTCGACGCGTGATCCAACGGGAGTCCGTTGTGTTCGGCATCCCGAAACGCCTTTGCCTGCTCCTCCATCTGCACGATGCCCGGCGTATGGAAATGCGCCTTCTTCAGATCGAGCACAGGCTCAGACGGATATGCGTACGGAATGGCCGGCGCCTCGGTCTTCTCGGCATTCGACGTGTACTCGCACGCCGTGCAGCTGAGAATGGCATCCTCGCCGCTGCCGGCCAGGACGTGAAACTCGTGTGTGAAGCTGCCGCCGATGGCGCCGCTGTCGGCCTCGACGGGACGGAACTTCACGCCGAGGCGGGTGAAGATGCGCTTGTAGGCCTCGAACATCCGCCAATACTCCCGGTCTGCATCCGCGTCGTCGACGTGGAAGGAGTAGCCATCCTTCATGATGAACTCGCGTCCACGCATGAGCCCGAAACGTGGGCGAATCTCGTCACGGAACTTCGTCTGCACCTGGAACAGATTGATCGGGAGCTGTTTGTAGCTCTTCACGATCTTGCGGACGATGTCGGTGACAACCTCTTCGTGGGTGGGGCCGAGGCAGAAATCGGCGCCCTTGCGATCCTTGAAGCGCAATAGCTCGCGCCCGTAGACTTGCCACCGCCCGCTCTCCTGCCACAACTCGGCGGGCTGCACGGTCGGCATCAATAGCTCCTGCGCGCCGTCGCGCGCGAGCTCTTCGCGCACGATGTTCTCGAATTTACGGATGCTGCGGAGTGCCAGCGGCAGGTAATCATAAATGCCGGCCGCCACTTTCTGGATCATGCCGCCGCGCATCATCAGCTGCTGGCTGACGACGTCGGCGTCGCGCGGTGCGTCGCGGTAGGTCGGAAGAAGAAGCTTTGACTGTTTCATTGAATATCAGAGATATGAATCTTCCATTTTAGATCGTCGCGGGCGGGACAATCGGTCCGGAAATGCCCGCCGCGGCTCTCCTCGCGGCGCAGCGCCGCTCTCGCAATCAGGCATGCCACAGTCACGAGGCTTGCACGCCGCCACTCCTCGTGTCCGAGCACGGCTCTCGCCGCGAGGCGATCGTCGAGCGCCGCCTGTTGTTCATGAAGCAGGCTGAACGCGTCGCGCAGGCTCGCGCGCTCGCGAAACAGACCGACCGACTTCCACATCAACTGACGGATGTCCTGTTCGTTCAGAGGGGTCGGGAGGGGTTTTCCATGCATCGAGCCGAAAACCCCTCCCGACCCCGTTTCCGTGTCGCTTTGGCGAAAAATCGGCGGCGGCAATTCCGCGTCACGGATCGGGCCGGCCATCGCGCGGCCTGCGCGCGCGCCGAACACCAGGCCTTCGAGCAGCGAATTACTGGCGAGGCGGTTCGCACCGTGCACGCGCGTGCACGCCACCTCTCCTGCGGCGAACAGCCCGGGCACTGACGTGCGGCCGTCGAGATCGGTTTCGACGCCGCCCATCATGTAGTGCGCTGCCGGCCCGACCGGAATGAGGTCGCGCGCGATATCGAACCCTGCCTTCAGACATGTGGCGGCGATCATCGGAAATCGGCGGTGCACTTCATCGGCATCGAGATGGCGGAGGCTCAGGAAAATCGGGCCTCCGCTTCGCCGTGACTCGAGCGCGATGCTGCGCGAGACGATGTCGCGAGGCGCGAGGTCGGCGGAGGGATGATAGCGGAGCATGAACGCCTCGCCGCCGGCATTCACGAGCCGGGCGCCCTCGCCGCGGAGTGCCTCCGAGAGCAGAAATCTCGGCGCATGCTCGACATCGAGCGCGGTCGGGTGGAACTGGACGAACTCCATGTCGGCGATGCGGGCGCCCGCGCGGTACGCCAGCGCGACGCCGTCGCCTGACGCCACTTCCGGATTCGTCGTTTCCGCGAACACCTGACCGGCCCCGCCTGTCGCGAGCAGCGTCGCGCGCCCGAAGGCGCGGCCGGGCGCGCCGCGCGCGTCGACGAAATGCACGCCAAGACATCGGCCTTCCTCGATGATGGCGCTGACCGCCAGGGTGTTCGTCAGCACGCGAATGCGCGCAACTGCGGAGACGCGTTCCCACAACACGCGCCCGATCTCGCGTCCCGTCGCATCGGCTGCGTGCAGTACGCGCCGCACGCTGTGCGCGCCTTCGGATGCAAGCGCCGGTTCTCCGTCGGCGCCGCGATTGAAACGGGCGCCCCAATCAATCAGCTCGCGCGTATACCGAGGCCCCTCATCGCAAAGGAGGTGAACGGCGCGCTCGTCGCAGAGCCCGTCGCCCGCAATCATCGTATCGTTGGCGTGCAGTTCTGCCGAGTCGTCTCTGCCGATCGCGGCGGCAATGCCGCCTTGCGCGTACTCGGTGTTGCTCTCGCTCGGATCCGCTTTCGTGATGATGACAATCTCGCCGGCCGGCGCCAGTTCAACCGCGGCGCGAAGCCCCGCGATTCCGCTGCCGACGATGATGATGTCGCCGCGTACATCCACCGGGCCAATACTAGCGCACGACATTGGAGATTGGGTGATTGGTGATTGAGCGATAGAATTGACTCTCCAATCTTATGCTTCGCGTTGACGTCCAGACAGGCTCTCAGACCTACGCTATCTACATCGAACATGGAGTGACGGCACAGCTGGAACGGCTCATCGAGTCGTCTGGGTTTGCGGCGTCGCGCCAGTTCTTCGTATCGAGCCCGCTCGTGTGGAAGTTTCACGGCAGGGCGATGGCGAAAGCGATACCGAAGACCGAAACGATCCTTCTGCCCGACGGCGAAAAGTACAAGCAGCTCGCCACTGCGTCGCGCGCCTACGAATCGCTGATCAAGCTGGAAGCCGATCGCGGCGCGGGCATCATCGCCGTCGGCGGCGGCGTCATCGGCGACATGGCGGGGTTCATCGCCGCGACCTATCTGCGCGGCATCAAGCTGATTCAGGTGCCGACGACTTTGCTCGCGCAGGTCGACAGCGCGATCGGCGGCAAAGTCGGCGTCAATCATCCCCTCGGAAAAAATCTGATCGGCGCATTTCATCAGCCCTCGCTCGTCGCCATCGATCCGGCCCTGCTCGAAACGCTGCCGCGTCGCGAGTTCCGCGCCGGGCTCTACGAAGTGATCAAGTACGGCATGACCTCGAGTCGCGATCTGTTCGAGCGAATCGATCGCGAGCTGGACGCCATCTTCGCGCGCAAGCCCGACGCGCTCGTGCCCATCATCGGCGAGTCGTGCCGGATCAAGGCCGCGGTGGTCGGGCTCGACGAGCGCGAGTCCGGCCCGAGACGCATGTTGAATTTCGGCCACACCGCCGGGCATGCGCTCGAGGCCGTCACGAAATACAAGCGCTTCCGGCACGGCGAAGCCATTGCGTATGGCATGCTGACCGCCGCCGAGATTGCCGTCGCACGCGGCGTGATGCCCCAGGCCGATCGCCATGCGCTCGGCAGAACGATCATGAAGCTCGGTCCGCTGCCTCCGGTTGGCGATCTGTCGACGAAGGACGTCCTCGCGGCGATGCGCCACGACAAGAAGGTCGTGAACGGCACGCTGCACTATGTGTTGTGCAAGGGAATCGGCAGCTGGACGACCGCCACCGACGTGACGGAAGAAGAACTAGGGAAGGCCCTGAAGAAAATAGGCCTCAAGAAATAGATCCTGACAGGACAGAGGGCAGACGACGCTCACGTCGCGCTGCTGGAACCTCTCGATTCGGATGATCGAGCGATCATAATCGCGCTCCGTATCATTGCCAACAGCTGACGTGCTTCGTTCAGCTCCCAAGTAATCTCATCCGGCCGGACGATCTCGTTCCTCACGGGAAATATCACATGACTTGGTATATGGCGCGCAGACGGTCCGCGTTCATGGAGGCGGTCTCTCTGCTCTCTGCTCTCTCAGTGCCCTACTGAAACCCGTAGTCCTTCAGCTTCGCGAGCAGGTTCTTGTACGGAAGCCCAAGCAGATCGGCGGCGCGACCCTTGTCGCCGCCCCCCTCTTTCATGGCCTGCTCGATTTTCCGCTTCTCGACTTCGATCTGCGCGCGTTTGAGGACGTCGGCCAGCGTGCCGGAGAGATCGAACGCGGCCCATGGGCTCGGTGCGTCCGGGAGCATCGGAGCATGCAGTGACAGATTCAAATGGCGCCCGTGAATCGTGTCGCTCTCCGACAGGATGACGGCCCGCTCCATACAGTTCTGCAGCTCGCGCACGTTGCCGGGCCAGTGATACTTCTGCACCTCCTCGATCGCCGACGGCGCAAGAATCGCCGCCTTTTTCTTCAGCTCGCGGGAAAACCGCTCCGCGAAATGGCGCGCCAGGATTGGAATGTCCTCTGGTCGATCGCGCAGCGGCGGAATGTTAATCGGAAATACGGAGAGGCGGAAAAACAGATCCTCGCGGAATTGCTTCGCCGCCACGCCCGCGCGCAACTGCTTGTTGGTCGCGGCCACGATACGGACGTCGACGTGCAGCGATTGCGTGCCCCCGACGCGTTCAAACCGCCGCTCTTCCAGCGCTCGGAGAATCTTGGCCTGCAGCGCAAGCGGCAGGTCGCCAATCTCGTCGAGAAACAATGTGCCGTGATGCGCGACCTCGAACTTCCCCGGTTTGCGCGCCACAGCGCCGGTGAACGCGCCCTTCTCGTGCCCGAACAGCTCCGTTTCGAGCAGGTTCTCAGGAATCGCCGCGCAATTGATCGCCACGAACGGTCCGTCAGACCGCGGGCTGAGCGCGTGCAACGCACGGGCGAACAGCTCCTTGCCGGTACCGCTTTCGCCTTCGAGCAGGACCGTCGCGTCAGATCCGGCCGCTCGCTGCAGAGAGAGAATCGACTGTCTTAGCGACGGCGCATCGCCGATGATCTGAGGCGCCCCGCGCCGCGCGGCCAGTTCCTCCTTCAATAGAATGTACTCGGTCATCACGCGGCGTTGCGTCAGGGCTCGTTCGACCATCAGCATGAGGTGATCGGGATCGACGGGCTTGGCCAGAAAGTCGAGCGCCCCTTCCTTCATGGCGGCCACGGCGTCCTGGATGCTGCCGTATGCCGTCATCACGATGACCGGCAGTTCCGGATCCAGCTCTTTCGCCGCGCGCAGAACGCCGAATCCATCGCCCTCCGGCAGCCGTAGATCCGTGAGCACCAGCGCCGGCCTGTGGTGCTGCATCGCGCGCATGGCCTCCCCCTGATCTCTGGCTTCGACGACCACATGGCCGTGGCCTTCGATCGCAAGCTTCAGCATGATGCGCAGCGAGTCTTTGTCTTCGACCAGCAGGATGGAGAGCGGCACGCGGCGAGGAGTAGTCAGCGGAGCCAGCCAGCAGGCACGTTGGCGCGCCGCGCCTCGTCCTCGATGTCGGCAAGGGCTTTGGTCTGCTTGGCGATGTCGGCCTTCACGCGATCCTGTTCGGCGATGGCGGCAAGGCGCTTCTGCTCGATGAGCGAGCGCTGAGCGGGATCGCTCATATTCACGAATTCGGTGTAGAGCCCGTTGATCTGGGTCTGCAGCGCATCGGCGAATGTCTGACTACGAATCAGTGCGTCGCGCGCGGCCGCGAGGCGATCGCGCCAGAGTTTTTCGTCTTTCGCCGTGTCGGCCGCCGGCGCAGCCGGCTTGGTTCCCGTCTGAGCCGCAGGCTTCGCGGTCGAACCGGGGACTGGTGCTGGTGCCGTTGCCGGCGCCTGGGGTGGCGGCGCCGGCGGAGCTTCGCCGCCATCCGGTCCACGCAGCGTCTCGTTGGTATAGACCTTCACCTGGCCTTTGACGGTCTTGCGCCGCGCCTCCTCTGCGCGCGCGACATCAGCGAGATTTTGAGCAATCAGCGGCGTTGCAGCCGCGAGCAGGGCAGCCGTGGTGAGGAGAAATACTTTGAGCATCCGAGTTACTTATCGGCCACTTAGCGTCCGGTCTTCACTACCTGATTTCCTGCCACGACAGCATCCGCACTATGGGAACGCCGGGGCCCTCCGTGTCTTGCCGAACTGTCGCTTCGAGCACCGTGTGCGCCCCGCCGACGCCGAACGCTTCGGCGCGAAGCGCGAGAATACCGGCGCCAGGGTTCGATTCCCCTCCGCCGTCAGTCAATGGATCTCCGTCAGTCTCGGCGGAGTCGTCGCCGACCCACGCGATGACGTACGTCCTCTGGCCCACTCGTCCAAACGCAAACAACCGCCACACAGGATTATTGGCGCCCAACGGGCGCGGCTCGCCATTCGCGAGGCCGGTCGCCTGCGCCAGATCGACAGTGCTGCCGTCGCCCAATTGCCGTACGCCGCTCGGCACGCCATCTACGAAGCCCGATAGCGCGCCGCTCGACAGCAGCGCCTTCCAGTCGCTGACCGCCAGCAGTTCGCGCGAGGCTATTTGAAGCGCACCGTCCGCCGCATACATCGTTTCGCGGCTTGCCGCATAGTTGGCCGCCGCGCGCACTTCCGTACTCATGACCATCGTGAGCGACGTGCCCAACGCCGACAGCAGGACGAGCGATATCAAGGCGATGATCAATGTCATTGAAAATTCAGGTTCCTCGGCGACACGTCGATGCGGACGTCGAGATCGGCGAACGGAAGCCCCACGAACGTGCGTGCCGGACGCACTCGTACCAGGGCACGCACCCGCCGTATCGCCAGGAGATCGGCGTCGAAGCGATCCGCCGTCACCGCATCGGGCACCCAAGGGCCGTCGGTAAAACGCTCGATCGGAATCTGTTGCCCCGAGGCGTCGAAGTATTCAAAGCGAAGGCCGGCGAGCTGGTCTACGACAGGCAGATCGGTCGTGCGTCCATCGTACCTCGTCAGCTGCGGCACGCCGGCCGCGTCGGTGCGCAATGCGTATGTAATGGTTACGGCGCCGCTGGCCGCCGCGTCCGGCGGCACATACCGGACCGAGATCCGATCGGAGAACGCTGAACCCGGCAAATCGGGACTCTCGTCGCCTCGGCGAAACGGCGCAATCGCGGGCATCTGCAGCCCGGCGCCCGCCATGACCAGATCTCTGTATAGAGCAGACATCGACACGCGTGCACGCTGCTGCATGTCGGCGCGCTCGAGATCGATTTCGAAGACGGTGCGCGCCGAATCGACAAGACCGAACATGCTGCTTGTGACGGCCAGCATGATGGCCATCGCCACGACGAGCTCGATAAAGGAGAACCCACGAGGAGCGCCGACCTTCATGGCGTCATCCGCGCTCTGGCGGTCACGAGCGTCGTGCTGCCATGCCCCTTCCCTACAAGGCGCACGTCGACATCGATGATGTACACGCCGGTCGAGAAGGGCGCCAGCGTCGCCGACCATCGCCTGACATACACCGCATCGCCACAGGGTGCATTCGCGCCTCGACAGCACTCATCGCCGGACGCATCGAGATAGTCTGTAACGTCGGGCGGCATGGCGGCGATCGCCGCCCATTGCAGCGCACGTATCTGCTCCATCTTCTGAGCGGCCATCAGCGTTGTCGCCGCGCGCGCCCTCGCAGCCGCGCCGCTTTGCACACCCGCACCAACGAACTGCGCGAGCGTGACGAGCGCAACGGCCAGGAGGCTTGTGGCGACGATCGTTTCAACGAGCGAGAACCCGCGCTGCATGCATCGGCATAGTGCAACGCGCGCTCCACGCGCGAACCGTCATTTTTCGGGCTGATATCGAAGAGGTCGAAATGGCCGTCGCAGAAACTGCCATTTGTGCGGCAGTGGAACCTGGCGGAATTTCCCTGTCAGAAAAACGCGGGCTATCGAACCCATCCGGCTGGAACGCCCGATCTGCGCGCTTCTTCTTGGAGGTCGGTCGCGGCCTTGGTCTGATTTTCAATGTCCTGCTGCACGCGCTGGAGCTCGCCGGTCGCTCGCTGAAGCCTAGCCTGCAGCAGACCGCGCAGTCCGGGATCGTCAGTGTTCATAAATTCCGCGTTCATGCCGTTCACCTGACTTTGCAGCGCATCCTGCAACAACTTGTTGCGCGAAAGCGACTGGTGAAGCGTCGTCGCCTTTTCCTTCCAGTGCGCCTGCGTCTTGGTCGGATCGACTGGCTTCTCCTCCCCAGGCTTCGCCGCAGACTCTGCCGGTTTTGCGGCGGTGTTCGCGGCAGGCGCCGGCTGCGACGGAGCGGGGCTCGTCGCAGGCGTGCGGCCGAGGTCGTCGTTCGTGTAAACCTTGGCGCCAGCCTTTATCGTCTTGCGGCGCGCCTCTTCAGCCTTCGCCACGTCGGCGAGCGACTGCGCAGACACGCCGGCCTGAAGCGCGAGCGCGACGGGAATCACGACCAGATAATGATGAAATTTCATGGCTATGCCGGTTTTCGCAGTTGTTCGATCCGCGCCTTCACTTTATCGGCCTCGGGCGCCGACGGCGACAGCGCCAGATACTGCTCGTAGGACTTCACCGCTTCGTCCGTGCGGTTCAGCTGCTCGTAGCTCGTGCCAAGCGCGAGCGGGAAGCTCGGCTCCGCCGGCGCGAGCTCCGCGCCCTTGCGGAATTCGTATACCGCGGCCTCCTCGTCACCCATCCTGTGGAGGGCCATGCCGAGATTGAAGTGCGTGACGTAATCATCCGGAAACAGGTTGCGCGCCTGGCGGTAATCCTCGGCGGCCTGCGACCAGTCCTCGAGGCGCCCATGCGCGTGCGCAAGGTTGAATCGATACGCCCACACCGACGGATACAGCTGGACGGCTTTCTGGAAGTACGGAATCGCCAACGCCGGCTCGCCGTTGCGCACGAGCAGTTGCCCGAGGTTGTTCAACGCATCGCCGTCGCTCGGATTGAGGCTGACCGCCTTCTTGTAGTGCACGAGCGCCGACGCATAGTCGCCCGACTTGTAGGCAGTTGCACCGCCGGTCTTCGGGTCCAGAAATCCGGGATCGGGTCGCCCTGGCGCCTTGGTTGGCGTCTGCGCCGTGACCGGCTTGGCGGGCGCCGCGGCTGGAGCTGCGGTGGTATCTGGCTCCTGGTCTGGCCGGCTTGCGATGACGGCCAGCAGCAGGAGCACTGAAAGTATGCTGCCCGCGAGGACCAATTGGCCTCGGTACCTGAAGGTACAGCGCCGGCAGGCCCGTCGTCGCCTTTGCTCCAGGCGATGCCGATGCTGGTGCCGTCTCGAGAATCTCCCCGCAGCGGGGACAGCGGAGCCGTCCCTCCTTCGTTTTCGCGCCGCAGGCCTGACAAACAACTGCCGCCATGAATTACCGCACGTCGCGCCAGGACAGGATTCGAACGCCAACCTGCCCGACGCCGTTGTTGTAGTCGTTCTGATCGCCGAGCATCTCGACCTTCGAACCAAACCCGAATGCCACGTGCTGATCGACGATGAACGGCGCGGTTGCGCGCCCACCCGTCACGGTCAAGATTGCGCCCGTGCCTTGCGCGCCTGTTTGCGCTGTGTAACCGAGACCGCCGGTAAATGTCGTCGCATACAGCGTCGCATCCGGCAGGAGGCACGGCAGGTTCGGCTTGGTCAGCGTCGTTACGAAGAACACGATATCGCCGGCGACTGCCGGAAACCCGGTTACTTTCTCATCCGGAGCCGTGAGGTTGATGCTCTGTAGAATGTTGTTGTACTTCACGCTTCCCGACCCGCCGCTGTCGAGCACGCTCATCAGCCTATAGGAGTGAGTCGACGGAATACCTGCGGAGGGTAGAAGATCGCTGCCCGTTCCGAAGAAGATGTACTGCTGCGTCGATCCGACGTTCACCGTCGCCATCGAAGCGAACAACGGATGCTCGCGGCCCGTGGCGTAGAGATTGGTCTTCGTCGTAATGCTCGGAGCTCCGCTCACCATCGCAAAATCGAAGCGCCATACGTTGCCGTCGAGATCGCCCATGTACGCCTTGGTGATGTAGCGCGAGTCTGGCGGACCTGTCGCAACCACGTCGGCTTGAATCGCATTCTTGATCCTCGTGCAGTCAGGAGTTGAGGCCGTGGCGCAGTTGTCGGTGGTCTCCCCCTGGTTGTCGTTGCCGACGTCCTCGCTGTCGAACACCGTTCCATCATCGATGTTGAGGAGATAGAACGTCGTGCCCGCGACCACGTTATTGCGGTTCGTGTTGGCTTGTTTGCTCGCCGGAAAAAACCCAGAGCCCGTCAGCAGCGCAAATTTGCCGCTGGAATTCTGAATCTGGCCGACGGCCGGGTCGGACCACGTTTCGCCGACCGACTTTGCCATGCTCGAGGCTGTCGACTTGATGTCGCCGTAGGGGGCCAGCGTGTAGTCGAAGTCGTTGTAGTGCGGGAACGACCAGCGGAACTTCACCTTCGTGCCGTCGGCGAAGAACGCCAGCACCTGCGCCGTCGTGCCGGTCACCGGATCCAACGCGGTCGCCATGTCATCGAGCGTGATGTCGAGCGCCTGATAGAACGTGCCGCCGGGACCTTCTCCGAAGAACAGATACGTTCGCCAGCACGTCAGCGCCGAGCTCGGGCAAGTGGCAACGGCCGTGCCGATGCGAACATCAGCCAGCTTGGCAGAGGAGTCGACGAAGAAATCCGGCGTTCCGATGGCATTGCCGTCAGGTAGTGCCTTCAGCTTGGCCAGAAGATTGAACGGGATGAATGCATACACCTCGATGCCGGTGCGGGCGTCGATAGCGTGCATCATGCCGTCATTGCCGCCGATCCAGATCAGGGTCCGCCGGTCTTTGTTGGCGTCGATGAACGCCGGGTATTCCGGGTCGGGCGGCGGGTCGATGGACGGCGGATCCATGAAGGCCGGCGTCGAACCGACGAACGGTCCGAGAGGCTGCGCGCGCACATATGTGATGATGCGCGTCGCCTCGGCCACAGACACGTTCATGAACGGCGCCAACGTCGCGACATTTGCCGTCGTCAGCGCGGTCATCGTGCCGTTCTGCGTCACCGTGAATATATTGCGGCTCGCCGCGGCCGGCGCCGACGCGACCCACAGCTTCCTGCCGTCCTGCGTGAACTTGAAGCCGGTCGGTGTCGTGAGGTCGGCGACCGGCTTATAGACGCGCACGGCCCGCAGCTTGCCCTCGAAATTCGGCAGCGCGAACGCGGTGGTGAGCAACACGTTCGAGCGCTGAGGAATCTTGGCATGGCTGACCGGGTGCTCGATGTCTGTCTCATCGATGGTCGTCATGGGGTCGTTCAGCGAGGCGCCCGTGATATCGGTGACCCCCTTCAGATCGACCGTGCCAACCACGGGGCTCGTCACCTGGAACTCTGTCTGCGGTCCATACGGCAGCGGAGCCGCTGGAATCCTGTTGCAGTCGACGAAGTCCATGAACCCGTGCGAGATCGCGATATTCGTAGCGCGCACCAGCTCGGGCACCGGTGTGCCGGCGGCCGTCTGATCGATCATCGTCTTGGTGATCTCGAAGTACTGGCCGCCGCTGTTGGTGGCGATCGCCGTCAACTGCGCCACTTCGGACGATTTCGGCGCGATTGCGATCACGTAAATCGGCACGCGCCTGCTGGAAATGCTCAGAAACTGGGAGGCCTTCGTCGCAGGGTTGGCGCCTGTTACCGTGTTGCCTTCCCCACCGCCAACGACAAGCACGACGATTGTGTTTCGGCAACCGGTGTCAGCGGCAATCAACCGCGTCGCCTCTGCCTTGGCGTCGTCGAGCATGCGCTCGAGTGGCGAGTCGATGTCTGTGGCGCCGTCGTCGCCGGCTGGAATGAGCGCCCCGGCCGCGCCCACACCGAGATTCAACTTCGCGAGCACGCTCGCGTTCGCAGTTGCGGCATCTGTCAGGACCACCGGAGCCTGAACCCCGGAAATCGATCCATTCTTCGCTGCAACCGTTGTCCGGGTAATCGCCCACTTGGAGGAGATCCCCAATTCGCTCACAGTCTGATCGGGGTCATTCACCTGTACCGGCTGGTCGTTCTTTGCGGTTCCCCACGATGGTGAGTTCTGCCGGGTCTTGATGAGGCCGAAACGCGTCACGCTGCTGTTATCGTTCAGCGCCTTGGCGAGAGCCACGCGGGCCACAAGCAACCGCGTCTTCGAATAGAAATCGGCGTAGCCCGGCGTGATGCGATCGCCGACCGTCTGGATGGTGTCGGCTGTGAACTTATCGCTGCCGTTGTTGGCGTGAGCTAGATTCACGTATTTACGGCGGTAGTAATCAGTCGTGTTGGCGCCGTTGACCCCGATGTTCGCTTCCCACGGAAGTACGAAATCCTCGTAGTCATACGGGTCGTAGTAAATCCCGTCGGCGTCGTACTGCATGCGAGCGGAGGTGTCGACGGCGAAGATCACATTGGGCTTCACCGGAGTGGCTGGTGTGCCCTTCTTAATCATCAACAACGGGTCGAGCTGCGCCGACAAGGCCTCTGGCCGCCCCAGGATTGCCGCCAGCAACAACGCCCCGGCAACAACACGCCCGTAATTCAATCGACTCATGATCCTGATCTCCCTAAACCTACTGAACCGACAGTTCGTTTTTCGTGAGCGCGCCACCGGGTGTCTGCACCGCCGCCTTACGGGCGCGGCGATTCTGTTCGTCCTGGCCGCGCTGTCCCGTGTAGCCGCGCTCGATTTCGGTCGAGTCGGTACGGGTCAGCGTCACTTCGATAGTCTTGTGGGCTCCGCGGCCGCCCCACGCTTCGGCGCGCAAGGTGATGACGCCAGTTCCCTTGTTCGTTGCGGAATTTCCGTCTTTGGTCGGATCGTCGTCGTCCTCAGCAGGATCGTCAGCGACCCACACGATGACGTAGAACGGCGAATTCGTCGTCCCCGTGTCCAGAAAGTTGTTGGCGGGACCGTAGGCGAAGAGCTGATACCGCGGATTGTTCGAGCCCCAGGGACGATCTTCCGTCGACGTGTTCATCTCCGTCACCGCGCAGGTCGTCAGCTTGCCGCAGTTGATCATGTTCGTCGCTTCGCCCAGGTCAATGACGGCTCCGTTCGGAAGCGTCCGCGTCCCACTCGGTGCGCCGTCGACGAACGCGGAGCGCTGAGCGCCAGACAGCATGTCGTTCCAGTCGGGCACCGTCAGCACGTCCTGCACGGTGCGCTCAATCGCGCCGTCGGCCGCATACAGCGCCTCCTGTCCGTACGTGTAGTTGCCGGTAATCTTCGTCTCGGTTGTCGTCGTCAGAATCAGCGCGAGCCCCAACGCCGACAGCAGCATCGTCGCCATCAGCGCGACGATCAGCGCGGCGCCGCGCTCCCCTTCTCTTCCGGACCGACTTGGAACGCGTGAACGTGATGTCATGTGCATCTGCCTTACCGTCCGAAATTGAGATTCCGCGGCGTGACCTCGAACGAGATCTCCTGGTCGGGGATGTACCGCTCCCCACCCGACGCCGTGCCGCCCCGAAGGAAGAACGTACCGGTCGGTCCGCGAAGCGACTTGGGCCCGACCTGCACACGCAGCGTGACTCGCACTTTCCTGATGCGCAGCAGATCGGCATCGAAGCGATTGGCTGTCTCGTCGTCCGGGCACCACGGTCCGTCGGTAAGCCGCGATGACGACAGCTTGACGAGCGGTCCGTTCACTGGTCCCAACGGCGTAGCCATCTCAGTGCGCACCACATGCGCGCCCCCAGACACCATGAAGAGACAGTTTTCCCCGTCGGGCCAGTTGTTCGACTTCATTGGGGACGCCGACGCCCGGCGGTTTTGGCCCGTAATTCGTCCAGGGACCGATCGGGTCGGTGACGGATTTCAGCAGAAAGGGCGGCGACGGTTCGGCGAAGTATTCGAACGCCATGCCGACGATGTTTTCAGCAATCGGCGCGTCGGTTTGATAACCGTCGTACCGCATCAGCTGGTAGGTCTCAGCGGCGGTGTCGGTCTTGAGCCAGTACGATGCCGCGGCGATTTGCGTAACAAACGTCGAGTCCTTTGGATACGCTTTGGAAAGGTCCTGGCCCTTGTGCTGCAGGTGGAGCGCTTCGTCCTGCACTTCCGTGATCGAGAAAATGTCGCTCGCGCCGCTGTCGTCGAAGATCATCACCTGCATGCCTTGTTTGAAGCCGCACAACTTATCGCCTGTCGGGCATCCTTTCTGCTCCGTTACTTTTATCTCGGCGGAGGACTGCGGCATGTCGTCACGAATCGTCGTCTGAGCTGACGTAGGAGGCACGTACATGATCGTGATGGTGTCGCTCGCGCCGAGCGAACTGCAGTAGGTTGTCGTGCATTTGAAAGTTCCGGGTGGATCGGGCGTGATGTTCCCCTCACGATCGGGAAGAATCGTCGCGACGTACTGGCCGAGCGACCCGAGCTTGTTATTGCCGGAATAGGTGCCACCACCGGCCATCAGCAGGTCCTTCTGCAGCGTCTCGACGGCGATACGCAACCGCTGCTGCATATCAGAGACCTCCGGCTGGGCAACGAACATTCCCTGCGCGGGATTCATGAGCGCGAATGTCGCTCCGGTGACCGCCATCATGATGACGGTGGCAATCAGCATCTCGAGAATCGAGAACCCGCCTTCGCCCCGACGGTAGCTGAGGGCTTCGGCGTGGCAGGGCCCGCGTTCGCCCCGAGCGCAGCCGAGGGCTTCGGCGTGGCAGGGTCCGCGTTCGCCCCGAGCGCAGCCGAGGGCTTCGGCGCGGCAAGCCGTCGTGCGTGCAATATGCGTCTTCACTGGACCTTCCTCGATTTAATCGTCATAAGGCGGGCCTCTTGCGGCCCGCGCGCTACGCTTCCGAGATCGCCGGTGCCGCGATCGCGCTGCCGCGTGACGAGCACCTGAAGAATGACAACGTTGTTGGGATTGGTCGGGAGCGGCTCGACGGACCACCGGCGGATAAACGCAGTGTTGTCGGGAACAACGGTGCCGCCGCCGAGCGTCCGGCCATAGTGATCGAGGTAGTCGACGTAACCGTCGGTGTTCGCCTGCAGAGTGTTGTCCGTGTGCGGGGACAACCCCTTGCCTCCTGCCACGGGCGGGTAAACGGCGGTGTCAGTGTCCGTGTCCTGCACGGGCAGCCCCGCGCGGTCGAAGGTGTACTGCAGCGCCCGCAGCTGCTCGATCTTCTGCTCGGCAAGCATCATCGTGATGGTCGACGATCTCGCGGCGGCATTCGTCGACGTCGCGATGGCGAAGAGCTGGGCGAGCGCCACGAGCGCCGTCGCGAGCAGACCCGTCGCCACAATGACCTCGACGATTGAGAATCCCGCCTCCGCTCGCCTCGGGGAACTCTGGCGAGCTACGGCGAGGCTCGCCGAAGCGTCGTTCTGCGCCGCATCGCGAAGGCGGCCGGCTTCCGATTTACGGGACAAGTTGGATTTTGCCAATGCCGTTCACCAAAATTGATCGTGTTTTACCGCTTCGCGTCAGGATGATGTTCGTTCCTGCCGCTGCAATGGGAGGCCAGGGGTTGATGGCCCCTGTGTTCGTGTGCGCAGATCCGTCGGGCCAGAACTCGATGGTCGTCGATGTCGTCAATGTCACGTCCGCGGCGAGCCTGCGCAACGGACCGTCTGTGTTCGGGCGGGTAATCGGATTGTTGTCGGGAGCAGGAAACGGGTACGTGACGTCCGAACATCGACCGACGACACCATCACCAGCCGCTGGCACTCTAGGCGTTCCGATCAACTCGACCATCCGGTACTGACCAGCGATCGGGCAATTGAACATGACGCGCACGGGATGGTTGGCCGACACTGCCGTCATGCGTGCCGACTGGAGCTCGCGCTCGACTTGCCGCGCGGCCTCGCCGAGCGCGATCGCGCCGCTGACATTCCCGAGCAGAGGTAGCCCGATCACCGACACGATGCCGACGAGTGCGACCACCATCAGCAGCTCGATGAGCGTGAACCCGGATTGCCTGAAACGCTTGACCACGGCCTCCCATACCGCAATCGCCGGGCCGCTTTGCGACGTGTGCCAAACAGGGACTAACTGTTTACATAAGAGGCATTTACCGTGAAAATTTCAGGATTGTGCTTCGGGAGCGATGGGTCAAGAATGCACACGAAATTACTGAATCGTGTGTCTCCCGTACGACCCGAGGATCTTAGTGACGCGGCAATGGCAGCACCATCTGAAAGCTGGCGCCACCGGAAGGGGCAGCGGCGATCTGGATTCGTCCGTTGTGCGTCACGATGATTTTCTGCACGAGCGCGAGACCGAGGCCTGTCCCGCGGCCCTTCGTAGTCACGAACGGGCGAAAGACGCGCTCGCGATCGGCAGGTGGGACGCCAGGGCCGTTGTCGTCGACGGTGACACGCACGCTGCCGGATTCGACCCGCCCATCGACGGTGATTTTCGGAATCGTCGACGCATCGGCGCACGCTTCGACGGCGTTCCTCAACAGATTGCTGAACGCCTGCCTCAGCAACACGTCGTCTCCCTCGATGATTGGAAATTCTCCCTGGACGATGACGTCCCCGCCACGCGCCTGCGCGTCCGCGCGCACTTCGTCGGCGGCACGCTCCGCGATGACGTGAAGGTCGACTGGCGAGAGCGTCAACTGTGCTGGCTTGGCAAAGTTCAGGAAATTCGTCACGACCTCGCCCAGCGCCTCTGTCTCCTGACGGATTCCGTGGATATGCGGGTGATACGACGGCGGCACCGCGTTCAGATCGAGCAGCCGCGCATACCCATGAATCGTGGCAAGGCCGTTGCGAAACTCATGAGCGATGCCCGCGGTCAGCTCGCCTACCTGCGCAAGACTCTCTTTCAATCTGAGCTGCTCTTCCATTTCGACGACTGGTGTCAAATCGGTGAACAGGCAAATGGCTCCGTGCGGCTCACCCTGACCATTCGACAGCGGCGATATGCTGACGCCCAGATACGCCGGGGATTGATTGACGGAACTGACTTGCAGCGTTCGGCGGACGATTGGTTCTCCATTGCGTAGACACTCGTCCACCAGCTGCGCGAGTGCAGCCGGCAGAACAGTTCGATACGGCTTGGCAAGCGCCGAGCCATCGCGGCTCAGTAAGCGGCGTCCCGCGGGATTCAGAATGCGAAGGTGCCCATTGCTCGCGACGACGAGCAAGCCTGAGGACAAGCTCTCGACGATTTCGCTGCTGAGCCGCTCGGACGCCTCGGCGCGCGCTGACATCTCGCGCTCCTGCGCTTTCAGCTTGGTCAGCGCTTCCTGCAGGGCGGCGGTGACGAACACAGACTCGCCCTGGCTCTCCCGTAGGTGCTTGCCCGACTCCTTCGCGGCGGAGGCGAATCTCAGCACCGCAAACACGAGAATGCCGATCATCGCGGCGACCATTGCCGTGAGGCCGAGCAGAGCGTACGCATTCGGGTTCAGGTTCATAGTACGTCGTGTCCGGCTTCAGCCGGACATCAATAATAAAATCCCGTGTACCACGCAATGATGCGGTCGCCGACGGTCGCCGCGACGATGGCGCCCATCGCGAGGAAGGTGCCGAACGGCAATGCGTATTTCATGTCGCCGCGATTGAACGCGATGATGGCAACGCCGACAATCGATCCAAGGAAGGACGAGAGGACGAGCGTCAACAGCATGAGCTTCCATCCGAGGAAGGCCCCGATCATGGCCAGCATCTTCACGTCGCCGAACCCCATGCCCTCCTCGTGGCGGATACGGAAGTACAGCTCTCCCATCAACCACAGCGAGCCGCCGCCGAGAGCGATTCCGATGAGCGAGTCGCGCCACCCTGGTGGGAGGAAGAGACTGAATACAAACCCGAGCACGATGCCGGGCAGCGTGATGACATCGGGCAGGATGCGATGCTCGAGGTCGATGACAAACAACACAATCATCGAGCACGCGAAGAGCAGGCGCTGAATCAGGAGCGCCGGCGAATCGAACAGCAGATACGCGCCAAGGAAGACGGCGCCGGTTGCGACCTCGACAAGTGGGTACTGGATGGAAATTGGTGCACGGCACGTTCGGCAGCGGCCACGCAGCCACAGGTAGCCGGCAATCGGGATATTGTCGTAAGGTTTGATTGCCGTCTGGCAGTGCGGGCAATGCGATCCAGGCCACATCAGCGATTTCCGCAACGGCAATCGGTGAATGCAGACATTGAGAAAGCTGCCGACCACTGTCCCGAAGATTGTGATGAGAATGGCAGACGCGAGGTTCATCGTGGCACCGGCGGCGCCTCGCGCTCCATCTCGGGCGCAGCCGCAGGCTCGGTCGGAAGCGGCCAGAGGTCCGAGTTCCGCGCGACGCCAATTTCGCCGGTGTCCGCGTTGAACGTGTAAGGAGTACCCGCCGGATCGACCGGCACTCCGCCCACCGCTCCCGCTGCCGCCAGTTGTTCCCACGAATGCGCGCGCTGCCCGGTTCGACTCGTAAAGTCGCTGACGATGCGCTTCAGCACATCGATCTGATCGAGCGCGTCAAGTTGCGCGAGCCGCACCTGCGCCGTTGTCCGCAGCCAGTCGCTTTCCTCGTTCTGCCCGATCTGCGTCCACATCAGCCTCGAGGCCTGACGATCACCGCCTCGCGTCAGCATCACCGCCGCGTAGGTCTTCAACCAGAACGGGGCGCCCGGCATGCGGCCACCGCGGTCAAACCAATCCGCCGCGTTCTGATAATCGTGAAGGTTCCAGTAATAGATGAAACCGATGTCGTGGTAGTAGTCCCATTTGTTGGGATTGAACGCGACCCCTTTTTTCAGGAGCGCAATTGCCTGGTCGGGCCGGCCTGCGCCTCCCGGGTGCGGCTCGGCGAGGAAAATGGCCCCGAACCGGTATCCGATCGTAAATCGCGAATCGAGACTCGTCGCCAGATCGAGAAGCGGATACAGCAGATCGTAGCGGCGTTCCTGCTCCGGCTTCTGGCGCTCGCCGCCGTAGTGCTGCAGTGCCCGGATCCAGTACACGTCGGCAAGGAGCGTGTCGTACGATAGCGCCGCGCGCCGCATGACTTCCGGGTTGCTGACATAGAGGACCTGCCTCTCGACCCCTGCGTATGCAAATGCCCGATCGCGGACGACTTGCAGCGCGACCGCCAAGGCGAGCATCGCAACAAGCGCGACGGCGAAGGCGCCCGTCTGTTGACGCAACGTCATTTGAAATCTCGCCGCGCGAAGATGAAGGTCGCCGCTGTCACGAGGATCGACACGTACACGGCGGCTGTACGCCGCGTTCAGCAAGAGGTATGTCGCCGGCACGTGCACGGCGTGCACGACGTCGCTCTTGACGTCGAGCGGCGCCAGGTTCGGCAGCAGGTAGTACAGCGCGCGCGCAACATACGCGATCGGTTTCGAATCGATCGACCCTCTCGAAATTCTTCAGGTCCGCATTGAAGTGACCGACGACGTAAAGGCCGAAGGTCAGAGCGGCCGCGAGCATCGGGCTCGAGAATGTGGAGAAGAACAACGCGATGGCCACCACGATGGCGAGCTGCAGAAAGATCATGGCGATGGCTTTCAACAGCGCCGGGTCGACGGCCGGCGCTTCCCAGTGCGGGCGGAACCATGCGCCGTCGATCCAGGCGACCGCGCCCAGCACGCCGTAGAACGCCACGGCCATAATCGCGAGATTCACGAACAGCGTCAGCAGCAGGCCCAGATATTTGCCGATGATGAATTCCTGACGTCGAATCGGCTTCGCGAGCAACGCATAAATACTGCGTTTCTCCACTTCCTTCGACACGAGCCCGATGCCGATGAACACCGCGATGAAGAGGCCGAACAAAGACATCGCCGCGAGACCGAGATCCTTGATGACCTTCAGGTCCTGTCCGGCGGTCAACTGGCTGAGCAGATACGACACGGCGATCAGCAGCACCGCGAAAAACACAAGGTTGTACAAGACCTTGTCGCGCACCGATTCCCTGAAGACGCTCACGGCGATTGTGCGAATGACGCCGACGGTCATGACGCCGCTCTTGCGTCGAAGCGCGCGCTCGTCTGCTCCGCAACCTTCTTGACGAAGAAGTCTTCGAGCGTTTCGCGAATCGGATTCAGGGATACGAGCTGCGCGCCGCCGCCGACGAGGTCGCGAAGCAACAACTCAGGTGCCGGCTCGAGCGGCAGCTCGAGCGAGTACCGGCGCTCCCCAAGCAGCGTGACGCGGCTGCACTCTCGCGCGATGGCGCTCGAGCAACTCAGTGGTCAGCCCGCTGATGACGAGCTCCCAGCCTCTGATGTCGAACGCCTGAAGATCCGAGATCCGTCCGTTCGCCACGAGCTTGCCGTGCGCCAGTACGGCGACGCGATTACACAGCGCCTCCGCATCCGACAACACATGCGAGCTGAAGAAGACGGTGCACCCGCGATCGCGCAAGCGACAGGATAAGATTTCGCACCTCGCGGCGGCCCAGCGGATCGAGGCCGGACATCGGCTCGTCGAGAAAGACGACCTCGGGATCATTGATGAGCGCCTGCGCGATGCCGACGCGCTGGACCATCCCTTTCGAAAACTTTCGAAGTGGCAGCCGCCGCTCGCCGGCAATGCCAACCTGATCGAGCAGCGCCGACACACGCCTGCGCCGCTCCGCGCTGTCGTAGCCGAACAGGCGGGCGAAGTAATCGAGGAGTTCTTCGGCAGAGAGGTAGTCGTAAAAGTACGGGCTTTCGGGAAGATATCCGATGCGGCGCTTGACGTCGACGTCGCCGACGGATCGTCCGAGAATTTCAGCGTGACCGGATGTCGGGTAGATCAGCTGCATCAGCAGCTTGAGGGTGGTGGTCTTACCTGCGCCGTTCGGGCCGAGAAAACCGAACGTTTCTCCCTTGGCGACTTCGAGATTCAGGCCGTCGAGTGCGCGATACGGCCTGGGTCGCCAGAACCCTGTCGAAAAATCCTTCGTCAGGCTCTCGGTGCGGATTGCCAACATGCCATGCGTATTATCGGCCGAACGCCTGCCGGTCTTACTGAATCGCCGTTCCGTTCGTCGGCGTGCGGCCGGGGAATACGTCGAACGCGACGGGCGCCGATCCGTCAGGGTCTTCGAAGAGCGCGGCACCTTCGTTCGTGCCGAAGGTGCGTACGCCTGTGACATTCGCGGTCACAGGTGACGCCAGCGCATCGTATCCCTGAGCGGTTAGAGTGGCGGTCGAACACGTTGTCACGCCTACCTGCTGAACGCCGACAAGGCCATAGATGATGGTGTAACCGCTTTTCGTGATCGTGCCAGCCGCAGAGAGATCCGGGCTGATGAATGGCTGACCTCCGGCGGTCGGGGGTGCGCCGAGGGCCGCAAGCGTGCCCGCGTAGCCGCGACCACCCGCACAGTTGGTCATCCAATTCAAGTTCGCGCTGTTGACGGTGCGAAGTGATCCGATCGCGGATGCTTCGTTCCCCGCGATGCGGGCGCGAAGCAGGCCCGGCACCGCGATCACCGCGATGATGCCGATGATCGCGACGACGATCAGCAACTCGATCAGCGTGAAACCGTCGTTTCTTTCGGCTCTCATGTTTGTCACCTATTGTCCTATCTTGTCCTTTATTGTCGCTAAAATTTTAGGGCAAAAAAAGGATGCCCGCGGAGGCAGGCATCCTTTGTCTTTGCCTCGCGCAGTCTTACTTGATCGGAGTTGCGTTACCGGTTACGGCGCGGCCCGGGAGCCCGGCGAACGTGACAATCGCTGGTGTCGTGGTGTTGTCCTCGAAGAGCGCGTTGTTTTCGTTGTGCCGAAGAAACGAACGCCCGTGGTGTTCGGGCTCGTGGGATTCGCTTTCGCGTCGTAGGCCTGCTCGGCCGTGGCGATGGTCGTGACACACGTCGTCACACCTGTCTGCTGGGTACCGACCGCCGCATAGGTGATCTCGTAGCCGCTCTTGGTGATCGTGCCCGCCGCCGAAAGGTCCGGGCTGATGAACGGCTGACCGCCCGAGCTGGGTGGCACGCCAAGATTGACCATGGAGGAGGCATATCCTCGACCACCTGCGCAGTTCGTCATCCAGTTGAGGTTCGCGCTGGCAACGGCGCGAAGCGAACCAATCGCCGATGCCTCGTTACCTGCGATACGGGCGCGAAGTAGACCCGGCACCGCGATCGCCGCGATGATGCCGATGATCGCGACGACGATCAGCAGCTCGATCAGCGTAAAACCCTTGTTGTTTCTCATTTTCATGTCGCGTTTCTCCTTGTGACGGCGCTCGGCCGTGATTAGTAGTGCTCGACGGCCAAGCATGCCGGCCGTAACCGTTGCCCAGCACTAGAGCAACCCGCATACCATGGAAGCCATGAAAGTTAACTTATTGATATCATTGGGCTTAAGTGTCTTTCTGAATGTCTATTATCGCAGAAGATCGCAATGCTTGCCAATCTTTGTCAGCATGAATGGTCAGAAAGTGTCAGCGCCTGGCGGTCGGTCTTACTGAATCGCCGTTCCGTTCGTCGACGCTCGGCTTGGGAATACATCGAACGCGACAGGCGCCGATCCGTCAGGGTCTTCGAAGAGCGCGGCACCTTCGTTGGTGCCGAACGTGCGCACACCTGTGACGTTCGCCGTCAAGGGCGCCGCCAGCGCGTCGTACCCCTGCGAGACCGCCGAAACGGTCGAGCACGTCGTCAGTCCAGTCTGCTGTGAGCCTACCGGGGCGAAGGTGATGACGTATCCACTCTTCGTGATCGTGCCCGCCGCCGAGAGGTCTGGGCTGATGAACGGCTGACCCCCGGCGGTGGGAGGCACACCCAGAGCCACCATGCTGCTTGCATAGCCGCGGCTACCTGCGCAGTTGGTCATCCAGTTGAGACTCGCGCTGTTGACACTGCGAAGGGATCCGATCGCGGACGCCTCGTTACCTGCGATGCGCGCGCGGAGCAGCCCCGGCACCGCGATCGCCGCGATGATGCCGATAATGGCGACGACGATCAGCAGCTCGATCAGCGTGAAACCCTCGTTTTCCCTGGCTCTCATGCTCCCACCTATCTGTCGTCTCTGTCATCATCTCTTGAAAGGCAAAAAAAAGGATGCCCGCAGAAGCAGGCATCCTTTGTCTTTGCCTCGCGCAGTCTTACTTGATCGGAGTTGCGTTACCGGTTACGGCGCGGCCCGGGAGCCCGGCGAACGTGACAATCGCTGGTGTCGTGGTGTTGTCCTCGAAGAGCGCGTTGTTCTCGTTGATGCCGAAGAAACGAACGCCCGTGGTGTTCGGGCTCGTGGGATTCGCTTTCGCGTCGTAGGCCTGCTCGGCCGTGGCGATGGTCGTGACACACGTCGTCACACCTGTCTGCTGGGTACCGACCGCCGCATAGGTGATCTCGTAGCCGCTCTTGGTGATCGTGCCCGCCGCCGAAAGGTCCGGGCTGATGAACGGCTGACCGCCCGAGCTGGGTGGCACGCCAAGATTGACCATGGAGGAGGCATATCCTCGACCACCTGCGCAGTTCGTCATCCAGTTGAGGTTCGCGCTGGCAACGGCGCGAAGCGAACCAATCGCCGATGCCTCGTTACCTGCGATACGGGCGCGAAGTAGACCCGGCACCGCGATCGCCGCGATGATGCCGATGATCGCGACGACGATCAGCAGCTCGATCAGCGTAAAACCCTTGTTGTTTCTCATTTTCATGTCGCGTTTCTCCTTGTGACGGCGCTCGGCCGTGATTAGTAGTGCTCGACGGCCAAGCATGCCGCCGTAACTGTTGCCGGCACTAGAGCAACCCGCGTACCAGGTGGGGTTGGCAGACGTAAATGGTTATTAATGTGGTACTTGTAGGGAAAGGTGAGCTCCGAATTCTCTCAGGCCCGAGCAATTTTGCCAATCTTTGTCATTTTGCTTTGCCGAAAATTGTCAGCAGGCGGCTATATCTCAATAACCCAGAACCCGGCCGGCGAACGGTAAAGAAGCTTGTAACCTCCGCGGGAGACCATAGGCAACTCTACGGCCACAAAGGACGCCACGTAACGCACGCCGCGGCTTCTCCACACGCCCCAATCCTCGAGAGGCCTGTCAAACGACAGAGTCTTGTGTCCGGTGCGGAGGTACACCAGGCCCGGGTTGGTCGTCGCGACCACTCCGTCGTCCAAATGACGAACCATCCACTCCAGGATTTTATCCGTCTCGCGAGCCTGAACCAGCCAGCTGACGTGGATGGCGCGTTCAGGGTCGCGTGCTTCCAATACATATCTTGAGTGATCTGAAACGTTGAGACCAATCAAGGAGATGAGGGCGATGCGTGCGACACTCAGCGGAGCGATTGTGCGAATCCCGGCGACCAGATACAAAAACAGGTACGGTGCCAACGGCACAACGAAGCGGAAGGTCCAGAACGGCCACAGAAAAGTGATTCCGAGAGAAATCAGAACGAGCAGTTCGGCGACGGTCACGTGCGTGCGTGCTGTTTGAACGAATCCCAGCAGGACTACAGCACTCAGCACAAGCGAGATCGCCATTGTTGCGTGCGCACTGCCCATGCCTCCCTGACCCAGACCGGCGGCACCACCGAGGGCTACCATTTCCTCGCCGCTCTCGGCGTGACCACGGAACAGAGTGGGTACGAAAAGGCCGCCCATTCCACGGGCGAATACGTCGACGATGTTCACTCCAACTCGCGCGGGGAAATCGCGAAGCGTCACTGTCCCGGATGCCGGATCGCCCGCCCAGCGCATCCATATCTGCTGGTCGTACGAATACACGATGGAACCACCATGCAGCGCACGTTCCGCAGGCGTTGGTGCATGAGCGCGTGCATAGAGCAGCCACGGAAGGACACAAACCGCGGCGGCCGCACCAAACAGCGCCGCGCGTTTCCAGAGCCGCTCCTTCACCAACCAAAGGCCGACCGCCACGACCAGCCCCAGACCAGCCGAGCGAATGAGCACGACCGCGCTGGCGGTCAACGCCGCGCCAATCGTGAAGATCCGGGCGCGTTGCGCATCAACTGTTTCGACGCTGCGGTCGATCAGCAGAACGGTCGCCAGCTGGAATAGCGTGAAGACGCATTCCGACATGACCGTCGACGTCGCCAGGAAGACGAAAGCGGGCGTAATCGTGACGGCGATAGCCACACAGGCGGCAAGTTCCTGCTGCATATGCCGGAGCCTGGCGTACGCGTATGTCAACAGACCGACGCCGAGCATCGCGGCAATCGATACGCACTTGAGCAGCCAGACGTTCTGTGGAAACTCAGGAAATAGATGGAATACGATCGACAGGATGGCTGGAAATCCGGGCGGGTAGAGCGGAACCATAGCCGTCGTCGCCGAGCTGACCAGACGATACCCTCCTCCTTCCGAGAGCACCTTCGCGAGCAGCACGTAATACGCGTCGTCCACCATCAAACCCGCAGCGGCGTTGAGCCTCAGCAGATAAATCGAAAGGATCGCCAGCACCACAATGAGCGCGCGAACGGCATGCCGCGTGCGCCTGATCATTTGGCGCTCGCAACGACCATGACTGAACTGCCGAACGGAAGCCATCCAGCGATCGCGTTCTCAACATGAAACCAGGTCTCCAAGGCACGATTCAGGGCACGCGGCGGAACCTGGGGCACCGACGGTACCGATGGACGCAACATTTCTCTTGTGCGAACGATCAGCTTGGGTAGGACGAGCGACTGGAAAAGGTACTGAGTGTCGATGTGCGTGAAGCCGGCCGCACGCACGAGAGCGCGCATCTCACGGGCTGTGTATCGCTTGACGTGGTGGTTCAGCCGATCGTGCGAGGTCCATAGCCAGTCGAACGCAGGCGTTGTGATCAGCATGCACCCATCGCGGGCGAGGAACGTGGCGGCCTGGCGCAGCATGATGTCGGGGTTACGCACATGCTCCACGACGTCGAGCGCGAGAATGACATCGAACGGGCCATCGGACACGAAGGTCTCCAGCCCGCCGACATGGATGCGGCTTCTCCAGCGCCCACTCTGCTCCATAGCGATCGGATCCGACTCGACCCCTTCTACGTGACCCAACGGTTCCAGCGCATCGAAGAACAGTCCGGCGCCGCACCCGATGTCGAGGATCCTGGCGTGATGCGCGCGATCCCCAAGGACTAGACGAATTCGGTCGAGTACGATCCGCTCGCGCACACGCCACCACCAGTGCCGGCGGTACAGATCGGCGTAGGCCGCCGTGTACGCGGGGTCCATCAGTGGTCGCCCAGTACGCGCGCTACGACGTATGGGGGCCGCCCTTTGGCTTCGCCGTATACGCGGCCGAGATACTCGCCGATGACACCGAGGAAGAGCAGCTGCACGCCCGACAGAAACGTCATGATGACCAGTGATGCCGTAAAGCCTGGGGGAACCTGCCCCACTGCGACCCGCACGTACACCGCGTACATCGAGAACGCGATGGAGCCGGCGATCGCCACGAGCCCGGTGACTGCGGCCGCCCGTAGCGGCACGATAGAAAAGGAGCAGACGCCATCGAGGGCTAGCTTCATCAACTTCCAGGTTGTGTACTTCGGTTTGCCCGCCGCGCGCGCGTGACGATCGACATCGATACCGACCTGCGTGAACCCCACCCACGCGCGCAGCCCTCGCAGGTACCGTTCGTGCTCGGGCAGCCGGCGAAGCGCGTCGACGACGGGCCGCCCAAGCAGCGCGAAGTCACCGGTGTCGAGCGGCAGCTTCGTGTCCGACAACGCGGAGATGATTCTGTAGAAGGCGCGATACGCGAGGCGGCGGAGCCAGCCTTCTTCGCGGGTGTGCCGCCGGGCAAATACGACGTCGGCTCCTGCGCGATGGCGCGCGATAAAATCGTGGATCACTTCCGGCTCATCCTGCAGGTCCGCATCCATCAGCACGACGGCGTCGCCAGTTGCATAGTCCAGCGCGGCTCCGAGTGCAGCCTGATGGCCGAAGTTTCGCGACAGCACGACAATCCGGATTCTCGAATCGCGTGCGGAGGCATCTTCGAGCAACCGCCGCGAGCTATCGCTGCTGCCGTCGTCGACAAAGATGACTTCGTGCGGACCGCCTTCGATGGCATCGAGCACGGGTAGAAGGCGCGCGAGCAGCTCTGGAAGGACTTCCTGCTCGTTGAAGACGGGAATCCCGACGGAGAGCCTCACGACTTTCGCCGCCCCTGAAAATAGACCATCGACCAGAGCGGACCACCAAAGAAGTACGGTTCGAAGGTGATTGGCTCGAACGCTGAACCGAACAACGCGCGCCAGTGTTCGACGGGCCTCGCGTACCTCCCACGATCCAGTCTCGCCATGATCCATGCGAGCGATTTACGACCAGGCAACACGAGATCCAGGATGTGGATGGTTCCGTCGGCCGCGAGCAACGGCGACAATTGCGCGAGGATCCGCTGGGCATCTGAGTCGCTCACGTGATGGAGAAAACTGTTCGCGAGAATCATGTCGAACGTGCCGAGCGATGACAGATCGGTGCTCGTGAGATCAGCCCGCACGAATCGGCCGCGGAACCTCGCACTGGCCGCTTGCAGGTATCGCTCGTTGACGTCGATGCCTGTGTACTCAACGCCGCTGAAGTGTCCCGCGTTGGTGCCGGCGCCACAACCGACGTCAAGAACCCGATGAACCCTGTGATTGCGAAGCCACCGCTCGACGGGCGCAAATTTCCGGGCCGCGAATGGCGCTTGCCACGCGGCATAGATGCTCGGGTGCTCCATGAGACGTTCGCGAGCACCCATTACCGCCACCTCACTTCCAGCGCCCCTGCGCGTTCCGAATTCGGAAACATCTGCCGCACCTTGGTGGTTAGGTCTTCCGACAGACCGATCGAGAACAGCTGATTGTGGTTGAGCACGACAACGCTCGCACCAGCTAAGCCGGAAATGTCACTCAGTCCACTATCAGTAACCGGCTGATCCGCGAAGAAATCAAAGAGCGAGCCTGACTGGCTGAACCGGCCGGCCAGAAAATACACCTCCGGCGCATCAGGACCTGCCACGAGCTTCCCGCTGCCGATGTGCGTGCTGACGAGTTTCATGACGCGCCGGTAAGACACCGCGTCGTCCCGGCTGACGTACAGGCTTGCCCGTTCAAGAGCCAGCGGCGTGGTGTAGGTGAATGGCTGATGGATCACTCCGAGGTTGTACACGTAGCCGCGGTTCATGCTGATGAGCGCGAACGCCAGCATCACCGCGGCTGCCACACCCACGGCAGGACGAGCAAGCGCCCCGTTGTGACCTGCGAGGGCGACGCCGGCAACGACCGCCAGTGGTGCGGCGTAACAGAAGTAAATCGGTGCACTGAAGGGAACTTGCACCAGCGACGCCCATGCGAGGAAGGTCGCCAACGCGAACAGCCTCCTTCGCTCCACCACACCGCGAGCATGCCCCGACAACAGAACCCAGCACACTGTAACCGGTAACAGCGCCGCGAAGCCACGTGCGGAGTGCCAGATAAGCTGATACGACGCCGTATCAGAAAGGCTCGTTGTCAGCAAAAAGGCTCCCGCGACGCCCAGGATCGCGCCGACGAGATGATTGAGCGCGCGCACGCGAACGAACGCAGGGAGCGGAATTGGCATCACCGCAGCAATAAGCGGCAGGCCAGCGAGTATCCAGTGCGCAGGCGGCATTGCCATGGAGGCGAACTGTACGCGTTTCTGCGGCAGTACGAAGACCCCGTTGACGAGCGTGGCGATCTGCCGATTGATCAAGTATGGCAGAAGGAAACATACAAGCGGCAGCGCTGCGAGGCAGACGGCAACCGCCGGGGCTGCGAGCGTTCTCCATGTCTGTCGAGACAGATGGCGAGCATCGGTTGCGAGCAGAATCCCGCTGCACGCAACAATCGGCAATAACAAATAGAGAAGCTCGGGCAGCGCGGGACGAGCCGCCAGGATCATGAATGCGAGGACAACCGCAGCCATGGCAACAGCCGCGCAAACAATGCGCCCGGGCCACCAACCTTCCGTGCCTCGTTCGTCGGTTCCGCCACTGTAAAGTAGCGCCATCACCAGAGCGACGAGCACATATAGCCCGGTTTGCTTGATCAGAATGGAAATGCCCGCCGCGAGGCCCGCAATGGCGGCATATCGCAGGAGCGTGGTCTCCACATATTTGACAACCGCCCAGGCGCACATAAGGGCGCAGACGAGCAGCCACCATGACGGCAGTGCCGCGAAATAGTTTGGAAAACCCCAGCCAAGCGCCAGCCAGGAGGCCATCGCGGCACCAACCGGTTGCAGATATCGGCGCAGGATGAGGTACACGAGCAACTGTGCGAGCACAGCTGCCGCAAACAGCAGCCAGCGCGGGTAAAGCAGGTCGATGCCCGCCAGCTTGAAAACCATGGCGTGCATCCACGTAAGGCCGCCGGTATATGGTTCCTGATAGTCGACATGTGGGATCTCGCCACTCAGCACTCGTTCAGCAGACTGTCCGATCATGCCCTCGTCGTGCGGAATCCATCCTCGTGGGACGAACAGCCCGAGGTACAGAATCGATAGGGCGATGAGGCCGGCGGCGGCGAGACGTGACCTCATTTCAGGTTGTACTTCTTGGCGTAGTACCGGAACGAGCGGAAGCTCATGCCGAGCAGCTCGGCAGCTTTCACCTGGACGCCCCCCGCGCGAGCAAGAGCCTGCGTGATGTATTCCTTCTCGAGGCCCTCAACGTGTTCCTCGAGATTGAAACCTGACTCGGGCAGGAGACCAGCCGCTGCGGGACCTTTGGCTATGCGCTTGGCGATATGCTCGGGCAGGCTCTCCGGTAGAATCGTCTGGTTCTTCTCGAGCGCCACCGCGCGCTCGATGACGTTCTCGAGCTCGCGGATGTTGCCCGGCCACTCATAGGCGTCGAGCAGATCCATGGTCCCCTGCGAGATACCGTGGATGTCCTTGCCCATCTGGTCGCGATATTTCACCAGGAAGTACTCGGCCAGCAGCGGAATGTCCTCCTCGCGATCTCGGAGCGGCGGCAGATGAATCGGAATGACGTTGATGCGGTAGAACAGATCTTCGCGGAAGCGCCCTTCCGCCACCATCTTGGTGAGATCCTGATTCGTGGCGGCGATGACGCGCATCGCCCCTTCGAGCTCCTCGACGCCGCCCAGGCGGCGGAACTTCCGCTCCTGCAGCACGCGCAGCAGCTTCACCTGCATCATCTGGGTCATCTCGCCGATCTCGTCCAGGAACAGCGTGCCCTTCTCAGCCGCCTCAATCAGACCCTTCTTGTTCGCGCTGGCGCCCGTGAATGCGCCCTTCATGTGGCCGAACAGTTCCGATTCGAGGAGCGCCTCTGGCAATGCGCCGCAATTGAGCGCTACGAACGGCCGATCGCGACGCAATGAATAGAAGTGGATCGCGCGCGCAACCCATTCCTTGCCGGTGCCCGATTCACCGGTGACGAGCACCGTGCTGTCGGTGCGCGCGATCTGCTCGATCAGCTTGAAAATGGCGAGCATCTTGTCGCTGCGCCCGACGATGTTCGCAAACTGGTGGGTGCTGCCGAGAGCGCGCTTGAGCAGGACGTTCTCCTGGCGGAGCAGGCGCTGCTCGAGAGCGTTGCGGACCTTCATCTTCAGCTCGTCGACGTCGAACGGCTTGCTGAGATAATCGTGAGCGCCCAGACGCATGGCCTCGATGGCGGTGTCTGCCGAGGCAAAGGCGGTGATCATGATGCCGAGGATGTCTGGGTCGATGCGCTTCGCGGCGCGAAGCACGTCAACACCCGTCATGTCGGGCATCTTGATGTCAGAGACCAGCAGGTCGAACCGCCGCGCTTCGAGGTATGCCATCGCGGCGCGGCCGTTTTCGGCCAGCGTCACATCGTAGCCTTCGCGCCGCAGGACGATCGATAACAGCTCGCGCATCGATCGCTCGTCGTCCACGACGAGGAGCTTCGCACTGGTTCCGGTTCCAGTTCCAGGTTCCGAGTTCGGGATTCCGGGTACGGAATTCAAGTTTCCGGGTTCGCCGTTCACGAGTTCTCTGTTCAGCGGCACGTTTGCATGTTTCTTTATTCGTTTTTCGTTGTTCGTTGTTCGTTCGTTATGCGGTCGCGGCGACAGCTTTGACCGGCAGCCTTACGCTGATGGTCGTCCCACGCCCCGGTGTCGAGCTGACATTGATCTCGCCCCCGTAATCGCTGACGATGCGGTGCACGATGGCCAGCCCCAGACCGGTGCCCTTCGAGAACGTGCCGCGAAATGGCTGGAAGATCGCGTCGAGCTCTTCCGCGGGAATCCCGACCCCCTCGTCCGAGACCTCGAGCACCACCGAGTCGTGCGACGGCTCCCCACCAGGCTCGACGTGGGCGCCGAGCGTCAGCCGGCCGCCGTCGCGCATGGCCCGCAGTCCATTGGTCGCGAGATTCCAGACAATCTGCCGAATCTGGTTCTCGTCGGCCTCGAACGCCACCTCGTCTGGCGGCACGCGTACCTCGATGACGTGCCCGTCGAGCACTTCCGAGCTGTTGCGCAACAGCACGGCAGCGTCATTCAGCAAGCGGCGGACGTCGAGCCGCGCAATCGAGAACCGCTGCGGCTTCGCGTACGCGAGAAACGATCGGATCGTGTCGTTCAAGCGCTCCGATTCGCGTAGCACGATATCCATCAGCTGCGCCTGCTCCTCGGTAAGCGGAAGCTCCTGTCTCAGAATCTGAATCGATCCCGACATCGATGCCAGCGGGTTACGAATTTCATGAGCGATGCCTGCGGCCATCTCCCCGACTGCTGCGAGCCGCTGCCTCAGCCGCGCGTCGCGGTCCAGTTTCTTGATGTCGGTGACGTCCTGAAACGCGAAAAGCAGACCGGCGTTGCCGCCCGGCGTCTGAAGCGGCGTTGCGGTGAATCCGAGCTCGATTTGCCGGCCGTCTCCCGTGCGATATGACGTCTCGATGCGGCGGCCGCGCGACGGATCTGAAAGATGCGCGAGCTCGTTGGCCACGTTCGGCGGCAGCTCCAGCACCTCTTCGAGGCGCCGGCCCACGACTGAGATGGCCGTGTGGCCGGTAATTGCCTCAGCAGCGCGATTGAACGTCAGAATGCGTCCTTGACGGTCGGTCGTCGCCAGTCCGCTTGCCAGGCTGTCGATGACGTGCTGGTTGAACGCCTGGAGATCTGCGATCTCGCTCGACGCGCGCTCGAGGCGCGCGCCCGCGCGCTGCAGTCGATCGGCGAGCGAACCGCTGAGCACCGCGATTGAGAAAAAGAGAAAGACGTTGAGGCCGGCGGTGTACGCCACGATGCGCGTGGGCGGCAGTGCGCCTTCACGATCGAAGAACGGGACGCCGAGGAGACCGGCCAGCCCGAAATACTGCGTCAGCACGATGCCGAGGTACAGGAGCGCGCTGAGCGTCGCGATCATCATCCCGCCGCGACGGAACTGCACGCTGCTGGCGGCGGCGATCGGCAGCACGTACAGCGCGGCGAAATAGCTGGTGATGCCGCCAGTGACGGCGATGAAACCCGAGACAATCAGCGCGTCGCACGCGAGCTGAACGTCGACGATCCCCCGATACCGTTCCGCCCATTTCAGGGTGAGCGCCCAGAGGATGTTCAGGGCGTAAGTGACACCGATGAGGAGGAAGAGCGGCTCGCCGGGAAAGATGCCCGGCGAGGTGAGTTGAACGAAGACGGCCGAGCCGAGCAGCAGCGAGCTGATGCCGACGCGAATGGCGATAAGCCAGAAGAGTTTGCGACGAAGGTCGCGCTCCGCCACGGCTGCTCCTTACGCCAACTGCGAAATCAGATCGAAGATCGGCAGGTACATCGCGATGACGATGCCGCCGACGATGCCGCCGAGAAAAAAGATCATGACCGGCTCGAGCAGCGTCAACAGGCCCGCGACCGCCACGTCGACTTCTTCTTCGTAAAAGTCCGCAATCTTCGCGAGCATCGTGTCGAGCGCGCCGGTCGTTTCACCGACGGAGATCATCTGCGTCACCATCGGTGGAAAGACGCCAGTTTCCTTCAGCGGCGCCGCAATGGTCTCGCCGCGCTCGATGCTCTTCCGCGTCTGCATAATCGCTTCCTCGACAACCGCGTTGCCGGCCGTGCGCGCCGTGATCTCGAGACCGTCGAGAATCGGGACGCCCGAACTCAGCAGCGTCGAGAGCGTCCGGCAGAACCGCGCCACGGCGATCTTTCGCATCATGAGCCCGAGGATCGGAAGCTTCAGCGTGATGCCGTCAATCTTGTACTGCCCTCCAACCGTCGCGTAATACGACTTGAACGCATAGCCCACCGCGCCGATGCCGATGATGATGAACGGCATGAAGTTGACGAGGAAGTCGCTCAGGAAAATGACTATGCGCGTGGGCAGCGGCAGCTGCGCGCCAAGCCCGGCAAACAAGGCCGCGAAGGTCGGAATGACCTTCCACAGAATGACGCCGACGACGACCACGGCGATGACGACCACGGCGACGGGATATACCATCGCCGACTTCACCTGGCCCTTCAACTTGACGGCTTTTTCGATGTAGGTGGCGAGCCGCTTGAGAATCGTGTCGAGAATACCGCCTGCCTCGCCCGCTGCAATCATGTTGGTGAAGAGCGGATCGAACGCCTTGGGATGCTTCTTCATGGCGTCGGCAAGCGACGCGCCGCTTTCGACGTCGGAGCGCGTGGCCAGGATCGTCTCTGCGAAGTTCTTGTCTTCTTCCTGGCTGCCCAGAATCTCCAGGCACTGCACGAGCGGCAGACCGGCATCAATCATGACGGAGAACTGCCGCACGAACACGGCCAGGTTCTTCGGATTGACCTTCTTGCCGAGCTTGCCCTTCTTCGGCGTAGCCGCGACGGCTGCCGCCTTCTCTTTGCTCGGCGCGATGCGCGTGACGAGAATCTGCTCGCGGCGAAGCGACGCGACGGCGGCGTCGGCATTGTCCGCGTTGCGTTCGCCGGTGACGTTCTCTCCACCGCGCGTGCGACCCGAATAGGCAAATGTCGGCATACTTGTTCCTTCGCACTAAGAGCAGATGGCAGAGAGCAGAGAGCATTTCGTCTCTCCGCTCTTTGCTCTTTGCTCTACCGTTTCACTACCCCACCCACCATTGGCCGTTGCGGCATGCCCGGGCGCGGTCCAAGCCCGGCGCCATGGACGACGCCGGCGCCACGCGAGATCATCTGATCGAGCTCGTCTTTCATCGACGAGGCGTTCATGGCCGCCTCGAGCGTTACCTGCCTGGTCATATAGAGCGTCGCCAGCGACTGGTTGAACGTCTGTGTGCCGAGCTTCTCCTGGCCCGCCTGCATCGACGAATAAATCTGATGGACCTTGTCTTCGCGAATCAGGTTGCGAATCGCGGGGGTTGGCACCAGGATTTCCTGCGCCACGACACGGCCGCCTCCCGCCGCTTTCGGCAGCAGGGCCTGACAGACGATCCCTTCGAGCACGAGCGACAACTGCGTGCGGATCTGCGACTGCTGGTGCGACGGAAACATGTCGATGATGCGGTTGATCGTCTGCGCCGCCGAGTTCGTGTGCAGCGTGCCGAACGTCAAATGGCCCGTCTCGGCAATGCGGAGCGCCGCTTCAGTCGTCTCGAGGTCGCGCAGCTCGCCGATGAGAACGACGTCGGGGTCTTCGCGAAGTGCGGCACGCAGAGCTTCGCTGAAGCCCCTCGTATCGCTATGCACCTCGCGCTGATTCACCAGACAGCCCTTGTGCTGGTGGATGTATTCGATCGGATCTTCGATGGTGAGGATGTGCTCGTTCCGCTCGTTGTTGATCTTGTCGATCATCGCGGCCAGCGTGGTCGACTTGCCGCTCCCCGTCGGACCCGTCACGAGCACGAGGCCGCGCGGGCGGTCGGACAGCGTCGCCAGCACCTGCGGGAGCCCCAGCTCCTTGAAGCCTTTGATCTCTTCGGGGATCAACCGGTAGACGGCGCCCACCGCGCCGCGCTGGTTGAAGACGTTCACGCGGAACCGCGCCATGCCACGGATGCCGAACGAAAAGTCGAGCTCCAATGTTTCTTCGAAGCGCTTCTTCTGCGCATCAGTCATGACGCTGTAGGCGAGCTGCTTCGTCTCGGTCGGCGTCAGATCTGGCAGATCCAGCCGCTGAAGCTTGCCGTGCACGCGCACCTGCGGCGGGGTGTTGATCGCCAGATGCAGGTCCGAGCCCCGCAGGTCGATCGTCGTCTTCAACAGTTCCGGCAATGTTGGCGGCATTCTTAGTCCCTTCGCAGACAGAGCAGATGGCAAAGAGCAAATGGCATATCTGCTCTTTTCCCTCTTATCTTTGCCCTGTCAGGTTTCACCCTATTTCACCGTCTCCCGCGCTACCTCTTCTATCGTCGTCAGACCGTCTTTGACTTTACGGAGTCCGCTCATGCGCAGCGTCAGCATCCCTTCCTCGATCGCCTTGCGCCGAAGCTCGAGCCCCGAAGCGCCCACGAGCACGAGCTCGCGGAGCTCGTCGGTAATGTCCATCACTTCGTAGAGGCCGACGCGCCCCTTGTAGCCGGTGTTGTTGCACTTCTCGCAGCCGGTGCCCTTCTTCGGCACGACCGACTTGGCGTCTTCCGCCGAGAATCCCGCCTGCACCAGCGCCTGGGCCGGCGTCGGATGATCGGCCTTGCAGTTGGCGCAGATGCGGCGCACGAGGCGCTGCGCGCAAATCAGGTTGACCGAGCTCGCAACGAGAAAGGGCTCGATGCCCATGTTCATCAAGCGGTTGATCGTGCTCGGCGCGTCGTTGGTGTGCAGCGTCGACAGCACAAGATGGCCCGTGAGCGCGGCCTTGACCGCGATTTCCGCAGTCTCGAAGTCTCGGATTTCGCCGACGAGGATGATGTTGGGGTCCTGGCGAAGGAACGAACGAAGCGCCGCGGCGAAATTCAATCCGATGTTTTCGCGCACCTGCACCTGGTTGATGCCCGGCAGGTTGAACTCGACGGGATCCTCCGCCGTCATGATGTTCGTCTCGGGCGTGTTCACCTTTGCGATCGAGGAGTAGAGCGTGTTGGTCTTGCCGCTTCCCGTCGGGCCCGTGACGAGCACCATGCCCCACGGCTTCTGAATCGCGGCCTCGAATCGCGTCAGCGACTCCTGCTCGAAGCCGAGCTTGGTCATGTCGAGCATGAGCTTGTCCTTGTCGAGCAAGCGCATGACGATCTTTTCGCCGAACAGCGTCGGCAGGCACGACACGCGGAAATCGATGTCTTTCGAAGTGCCGTTGTCAGAGAAGCGGATCTTGATGCGGCCGTCCTGCGGCAGACGCTTCTCGGCGATGTCGAGCTTCGCCATGATCTTGATGCGCGAGGTAATCGCGTCGCGCATTTTCATCGGCGGGGCCATGATGTTGTAGAGGATGCCGTCCACGCGATAGCGGACGCGGAACTCCTTTTCGTACGGCTCGATGTGAATGTCGCTGGCGCCCTTCTGTATGGCCGACATGAGCACGACGTTCACGAGCTTGATGACCGGCGCCTCGCCGCCCTGCCGCTCGAGGGACTCTGCGCTGATCTCCTCCATCTCCTGGAGGATTTCAACGTCGTCGGCGCCGACCGACATCGACATCTCTTCCATCGACTTGGCGGCCATCTCGAGCGCGCTCGACCCGCCCATCACCGAACTGACGACCGCCGCCGGCTTCCCGAGCGCGTAATAGCGCGTGATGGCGTCGCCGACGGCCGTCTCCGACGCCACGACCGGCTCGACGTTATAACCCGTCATGAACTTGATGTCGTCCATGGCGAACACGTTGGTCGGGTCGGTCATGGCGATCGTGAGCGTGGCTCCCGATCGGCTCAAGGGGATGATTTGGTATTTCTGTGCGGTCTCGGCAGGAATCAGCTTGATGACGGCGGGGTCGATCTCGAACTGCGCCAGATTGATAGACGGAACGCCGTACTGTTTACTGAGGAGGGCGGTGAGCTCTTCGTCCTTGACGAACCCGAGCTTCGCCAGGTTGAAGCCGAGCTTCCCCCCATTGGCCTTTTGATAGTTCAAGGCCTCCTGAAGTTGATCCGGAGTGATGCGCTTCTCTTTTAAAAGAAGTTCGCCTATGCGAACTGCCATGTGGGATCTTTGATTATGACACTTATTGTCAATTAGTGACCTAAAATGTTACTCGCGCGCCGACGATCCATTCATTTTCTTTCCCGTCGTCCTCTTTGGTCATCTGACCATCAACATGGAGCGATCGTGGCAACCTCACCGTGACCCCGCCCGAGAACGCCTTGGTGCAAATCGCCCAGTGTGCTCCACCGTACGCCCGCTCGGACGCCAACAAGCCCCTTCGCCAACCAATACTCTCCGCCTGCCGCCGCCGTGCGCCGATCTCCCCGGACTTCTGCGGTCGTCGTCAGGTCGGCGTCGATTGCGAGCGTAAACGGCCCGTGCACGCCGGTCGGCAGAGCCCTGGGCGCGAGCGCCGCGCCCACTCTGAACTGCCGATTCATGCGCACCATCCCGCCTTCCGTCTGAAATTCCGGCTCCCTGAGGTTTCGAGCCGTGAGGCCGAACCGCAGGTCCCAGGCCGACACCATGGCCCCAGCGTCGAGATCGAAGGTCGTCTGCGACTCAGGATCCGTCGCAGGGTCGAGGTTCTCGATGCCGCCGTCGAACCACCCTCGCCGTTGTCCCAAGAACCAGCCCCGGCACAACGGTTTGCACGAAAGTCACCCCGAAATTCGTAGTCGTGAGCGTGCGAACGGGCACCTCTCCCGATCCCCCGTTTTGTCGGTCAGGGGAGCCGGAAACTGTAGGTAAACCGGTCACGTCACGCGTCTTGTAATAGCTGGCGCCCAGGACGGGAAGGGCAACGCCGACGAAGACGCCTGACTCTGGCCCTTTTGAGACCTGCAGATCGAACGTCGCACCTGTGGCGATACCGGCCGGATTCCAGTAAACCGCGCTCGCATCGTCTGCGACGGCGACGAAAGCGCCTCCCATACCTTCGGCACGCGTACCGACGCCGCCGAAGCTTTGACCGAGCACTGAAACAGGGAGCGTGAGAAGGAGAAAGAGTGCGAATACGGCGATAATGCGCATCCGCGGAGTTTAAGGGTTCCCGGTTCCGAGTTCCTAGTTCCGGGTTCTAATTCGCGAACGGGGAACTGGAACTGGAACCCGGAACCCTCATCCGATGAGCACTGCCGCGGCCACTACCGTCGTCCAGACGCCCGTCTTATCACCGACGGCGGTCTGTGTGACGTTCTGCGTGCGTACGATTTGGCTCGAGAGCCGGTACACTTCTTTTTTCTCGTCCCAGCTCTTGTCAGGATCGAATTCCAGGCCCAGGGTTGTGGCCAGCATTTCGGCAGCGAGCTCTTCGGCGTAGTCACCGGCGGTGTTCTCGTTCTCGCCGAAACTGTGATGCTCTGAGAGGTACCCGTAGAGCTTTGGGTCGCGCGGAATGGCGACGCCGACGGTCGCCGCGATCAGACGATGGGGCTCACGCGTGGCGGTTTCGGATATGACGACGAAGGTGACCTGCCCGGGTTTGAGGCGTTTGATGCCTTCGCTGCGTGACATGATGCGGCAACCCGGCGGGAAGATGCTGGACACGCGCACGAGATTGCAGGCGGCAATGCCCGCCGACCGCAAGGCGAGCTCGAAGGATGCAAGCTTTTCCCGGTGTTTGCCGACGCCCTTGGTGAAGAACATCTCCTTCGGGACGAGGTTGAACACGGGCGGGAATGCTAGCACGGAACTCGAGGGCGTTCGGGCACGTCTTGTAACCTGTAGGACGTAACCTAAGTTGCGCACTGCAAAAAAGATACGGCTCTTGGCTTCATCGTCTCCTCATGCGCTGCAGCGTTTAATCGGCATGGTTCGATCGCCGCGAGCGACGCTGACGGGCGCCGTCAGGAACCCGCGGTCGCTCGACCTGCGGAGTGCTCATCGTCGCGATTTCAGCGGTGTGCAGCGCCGGCTTCCTGATGACGCGCGTGGGACAGCTCGCGGCGCTCGACCAGCAGGTGCGCCAGCTGGAGTCGTTCGGCGTCGCGATCACCGATGACACATACGAACAGCTGCGCGATCTGGTGCCGTATCGGCCTGTCGCCAGCGCGGCGTTCATCGTCATCGGCTGGCCGATCCTGTGGCTGCTGACCGCGCGCGTGTTGCAATGGTTCGGCAATCGATCGCGGCGGTGCACGCTGCGCCTAGCGCGGACGCAGGAGCGAGCCGCGCGAACGTCGCAGGCGACGTTTGCGCAGGTGCTGACAGTGGTCGTGCATGCGTCGGCAATTTTCGCCGTGCGCGCGCTCATCGCGGCGCCGGTCAACTACGCGCGCGAATCGCTTGGAGGCGCGACGAGCCTCGGCAGCGTGATGCCGGCATTTGGCGACTCGACATTTCCCGCGCGCCTGCTCGGCGCCGTTGATCTCTTCGTCGTGTGGTGGTTAGTGCTCGTCGCGCTTGGGTTGAGCATTCTGTATCAGACGCGCACGCTGCCGATTGCGCGATGGCTGTTTGGCGCATACGCGGGCGGCGCCGCGGCGCTTGCGTTGACGCAAGCTTTACGAGGAGGCGTTTAGTTGTCTCGAAACAAGAAGATTGTCATCGGCCGTGCTCGCTCTCACTGTGATCGCCTCGGCCGGCGGATACGCGTGGTGGACACGCCGCTCGACGGCGCCGACCGTCACCGTCGAGAGCATCCGCACGCGCGATCTCGAGGCCATCGTGTCGGCATCGGGCAAGATCCAGCCGAAACGGTTCGTCAACATCAGCGCCGACACATCCGGGCGGGTCGTTGACCTTGCGGTCAACGAAGGCGACCGAGTGAACGCTGGGACAGTTCCTGATGCAGATCGATCCGCGAACGCTTCGGACGCGAGTCGAGAGCGGCCAGGCCGCGTTGCAGGCCAATCAGGCCGGCCTCGAGCAGGCGCGGCAGGGCGTCGAGACGGCGCGGGTGCAGTTGGCCGTCGCGCAGCAGAATCTGAAACGCCAGCAGGAGCTCTGGAAGCAGCAACTCACCCCGCGCGAAGCGCTGGAACGCGCGGAGAACGACATGCGGCTCGCGCAGTCGACCCTCTCGGAGCGCGAGAAGCAGGTGCGCGCGCAGGAAGTGAGGCTCGGACAGGACCGCGCGCAGCTCGCGAGCGCACAGTTCGATTTGAGCAAGGTGCGGATCGAGTCGCCGATTGCCGGCATCGTCACGCGCAGGAACATCCAGGAAGGCGAGACCGCCGTCGTCGGCACGATGAACAATGCGGGCACGGTGCTGCTGACGGTCGCCGACATGTCGGTGATTCAGGCGGAAGTCGAAGTCGACGAGACGAACATCCCGAACGTCAAGCTCGGACAAACCGCGAAAATCACGATCGATGCCATACCCGATCGCACGTTCAAAGGCCACGTGACGGAGATCGGCAACAGTCCGATTCAGGCCACCGGCCAGGCCGCGACGAATCAGCAGGCGACCAACTTCAAAGTCGTTGTCGTACTTGACGAGGATGTTCCGGATATTCGGCCCGGGTTCACGTGCACGGCAGACATCACGACGGCCACACGCAAGAACGTCGTCGCCGTTCCGATTCCGGCTGTGGCGGTTCGAGAGCTCGTTTACGATGCAAAGGGCAGCGTCGTGAAGAAGCCGCGGACCGAGAACCCGCGCCCGGCACAGCCGGCCGCCACGGCTCCGGAGCTCGAACCGGGACAGACGCGCAAGGAAACGGAGGGTGTATTCGTGATCCGCGACGGGCGAGCCGAGTTCATTCCCATCAAGATCGGCGTCGCAGGCGACCGGTACTTCGAGGTGCTGTCGGGGATGAAAGCGGGAGATGAGGTCATCACCGGTCCGTACAACAACGTGCGCACGATGAATGAGGGCGATCCTGTGAGGGTTCAGCCTCCACCGAAGACATCGTGAACAAATACCTCGACGCGGCGGGCATTGCTCTCAGCGCCATCTGGGCGGCCAAGCTGCGGTCGCTCATGACGGTGCTCGGCAACATCGTCGCCGTCATGTCGATTATTGCCGTCGTATCCCTTATCCAGGGCCTGAATGCGTCGGTGAGCCGGGCCATTCTCAACGAAGCGGGAGCGGACTCGTTCATCGTCCAGCAGTTCGGCATCGTGCGCAGCGATGAAGAATGGCTGCGCGTCCAGTCCAATCCCCGCATCACCAGGCGTGACGCCGACGCTGTCAAGAAGTACAGCCCGCTCGTATCGGCGGTGATGTTGAGCTCGCAGGCGCGGGCCGCGTATCACGTACCGCACCGCCTCTATTGACGGGATCGAAGTGACGGGCGTCACGCCGGAATACGTCAATTTTTCGAACTACGACGCCGAGCGCGGGCGGCTCATCAGCCCCACCGAAATCGTCGTTGACCGCCCGGCCGTGGTGATTGGCGCCGATCTGGCTGAACGGCTGTTCGGGCCCGATGTCGATCCCATCGACAAGGTCATCCAGATCCAGGGTCTTCATTTCCGTGTCGTCGGCGTCAGCGCCAGGCGCGGATCGGCGCTCGGCCAGACGATGGATGAGTTCGCCGTCGTTCCGCTCGGGCAATTTCAGCAGATGTTCGGCGCGCGGCGGCAATTGACGATGTCGGTCAAGCCGCGCGACTTCGAGCAGATCAAGACCGCGATCGACGACACGACCATCGCGATGCGGATTGCACGCCGCCTGAAACCGAGTCAGCCGGACAATTTCGCGATCTTCAATTCCGATACCGTGCTCGGCCTCTACCGCACGGCCACGAGCGGCATCTTCGCCGTCCTCGTCGGCGTCGTGGCGCTGTCGCTTGTTGTCGGGGGCATTGTCATCATGAACATCATGCTGATGGTCGTGACCGAGCGAACGCGCGAGATCGGGCTGCGCAAAGCGCTGGGTGCGCGGCGATCGGACATCACGACGCAGATCCTGACGGAGTCTGTGGTGCTGTCGGTATTTGGCGGCATCGTCGGAACGATCCTGGGAGCGCTGATCGCGATTGTCATCTCCCGCTTGACGCCGGTTCCGGCTGCCGTTCAGCTCTGGTCGGTTGTGCTTGGCATCACCATCACGGCCCTGGTCGGTCTGTTCTTCGGGCTGTATCCGGCGATGCGAGCTGCGCGCCTGGATCCGATTGAAGCACTGAGGCGCGAGTGAAAACACCCCAGATCCGGTACGGGCTCATCAAGGAGGTCATCGTCATGGCCTTCGATACCGTGCGCACGAACAAGCTGCGCTCGGGCCTGACCGTCCTTGGCGTCGTGATCGGCATCACCTCGATTGTCGCGATGACGGCGCTCATCCGCGGATTCGACAAGTCCCTCCAGGACAGCATCGCCACGGCTATGGGCCCCAGGGTCATCTTCCTCCAGAGATTCGGCATCGTGAGTTTTGCGAGCGGTCGCGAGTTTTCGGAAGTCATCAAGCGCCCGACCCTGACGATCGGTGATTTGCATGCGCTCCAGGAGCAGGCCTCGACGCTTGGAGCTCGTCGACGTTCAAATCGGCCTCGGACCTGGACAGCAGGTGTTCCGGCGGATCCAGTATCGGGATCAGAAAACGCGCCCGATGATCGTGTTCGGCGCAGGCGAGCGATACGCCGAAGGCACGCGCATCCCGATGGAGCTCGGACGATTTTTCAGCGGAACGGAAGTTCAGTACCGCAGCAATGTCGCCGTTCTCGGCAACGGCGCGTACCAGTCGCTCTTCAAGGCATCCGGTATCGATCCTATCGGCAAGAGGATTCGCGTCGGCTCCGATCAATTCGTCGTGGTGGGCGTGTTCGCCGCTCGACCCTCGCCGGGAAACTTCTCCCTCAACCAGGATGATTTCGTCGTCATGCCCTACACGGCCTTTCAGCGCGTGTACGGCGTCCGCATCGTTCAATCGTACCGCGGCCGGATGGGCGCGCCCGTGATGCTGTCCGCGATTCCGCGTGAAGGAATCAGTCAGGAAACCGCGATCGCAGACATCGAGCGCGTCATGCGAAGCCGGCACGGCCTGAGACTGGACGAGCAGAACGACTTCGACATCGTTACGCAGGAAGCGCTCATGCGGGTCTGGAATCAGATCAGCCAGGCCACGTTCTTCGCCCTGGTCGTGATCTCATCGATCGCGCTGATGGTGGGCGGCATCGGCGTGATGGCGATCATGTCGATCTCCGTGACCGAGCGCACGCGCGAGATCGGCGTACGGCGCGCGCTCGGCGCGCGCCGACGCGAAGTGCTCTTTCAGTTCCTGACGGAGGCCGCCGTGCTGACGTCAGTAGGCGGAGTGCTCGGAATTCTTCTCGGAAGCGCCCTCGGGCTTGCTGTGCATTTCCTCACCGGATTTCCCGTCTCGCTTCCGCTCTGGTCCTTCGCTCTGGGCATCGGCTTCTCTGCCACTGTAGGTATCGTCTTCGGGATGTATCCTGCGATCAGAGCCGCACGTTTAGACCCGATAGAAGCACTGCGGTACGAGTAACGCAAACGAAAACGGAAGAACGAAAATGGAATAGAACTCTGGCAGCCGCACATGGCGCTATTCGTTTTTCCTTTTTCGCTTTTCGTTACTGCTCGCGCTTCCGGCGAAACCGCTTAGGAGCAATGCTTTCAAAAAGGCTGGCCCGCCGTGCTGGACGCATGTGCGTCAGGCACGGCGGGGGGAAAGGTGTGATGGTTAGTAGATGAACTCGCGGCCACGGGTCTCGCTTTGTGGATACCACGCTTTCACGGGTGGTGGGGTGCCAGCGGGAGTTTCGCCGAGGGCGATGGTCGCCTTGAGGTCGCCTCTGGACTCGCGATAGATGGAGCGCGTCAACTTCATGAGATGCGTCTTCTTGCGATCACGGCTCAGCACCCGAACGACGTCTGAGCCGCCGTTGGGATTCACGATCTCGAAGATGTAGGTGCCCGCCGGCAACGCGACGCCGGGCATCTGCACGCTGCCGCTGAACGTGAAATACGTGGTACGGCTCGCGTTGAAACTCGCGCCGGTCACGGACGTCGCAAGCACTCCGAGAAGCACGACACCGCACAACGTGTGGACGATTCTTCGAACCAACATTTCTGTCCTCCTTGAACTACTACTACTGCGTCGGCAATGTGCCGTCCGCTCTGCTGTAGTTAACGCTCCTACAGGAGGTAGCGAACTCGGGGAAGATCAGGCTCTTTTTTCGGGTGCGTATGCCGACGCGAAGCGGAAGCCTGCCTGTCTTCTGATAGCCAGGAACCCAGAAACCAACAGCGAATGGCGAAAAGGCTGGCCCGCCGTGCAGTACGCATGTACTTCAAGCACGGCGGGGGTAAAGGTAGGTGGTTAGTAGACGAACTCGCGGCCGCGGGTCTCGCTTTCCGGATACCATGCTTTCACGGGTGGCGGCGTGCCGGCTGGGGTTTCGCCGAAGGTAATGGTCGCCTTGAGAGTGCTCGCAGACGGGCGATAGACGGCACGCGTGAACTGCATGAGATACACCTTCGACCGATCGCGGGACTTCACGGTGACGATGTCGGAGCCGCTATTCGTATTCACGACTTCGAAGGTGTAGGTGCCGGCCGGCAGCGTCACGCCGGGCAACTGTACGGCGCCGCTGAACGTGAAGTACGTGGTACGGCTGGTTGTCGAAACTCGCGCCGGTCACGGACGTCGCAAGCACTCCGAGAAGCACGACACCGCACAGCGTGTGGACGATTCTTCGAACCAACATTTCTGTCCTCCTTGAACTACTACTACAGCGTCGGCCATGTGCCGTCCGCTCTGCTGTAGTTAACGCTCCTACAAGAGGTAGCGAACTCGGGGAAGGTCACCCGTTTTTGTGGCGCCTGTCCCGACGCAAAGGCGCAAAGGCGCAGCGCCTTGGCGTCTCTGCGTCGAAACAGCGATGTTCGAATACCGGTCTATTTTCTGCGCGCGGCGAAGTCGGTCGACAGCCGCTTGACTGCCCGGTTCACCGCCATCCTGGCGGCGTCGACCGACGGCATGCCGTACCGATGCGCGATCTCCGTGAGGCTCCACTGCATTTCGATGCGCGCGACGATGAGGGCGCGATCCTTCGGCGCCAGGCGCGACACCGCATCGCGATAGTGCTCGTACTCCTCGGCGCGAATGGCATCCTCTTCCGGCGAACTGCGATCGCAGGGATGGTCCTCCGGCAGCTCGACAGGCGGCGGCTGCCGGCAGATGCGCCGCACCTCGTCGCAGATACGGTTGATGACCGACTGTCGCAGATAGGCCTGCATCGCCCCGACATGGCGCGGCTCGAACGTCCCGAGATTACCGAGCACGTGGAGGGCGGCCTCCTGCACGAGATCGCCCGTATCGAGACGCCCGCGCGCCGCTGGCGGCAGATCGCCCGTGCGCCCAGCGCTTCAGCGGCGGGAGGCAGCGCTGCAACAACGCCTCCATGGCCGACATGTCCCCTCTCCGAGCGCGGGTCACCAGCTCGATGGTCGGCGCGTCGCTGAGCAACGGATCGGCGTCAGCGTCTCTGCCGGACGCGCGTGTTTTCGGCCGCAATGGGTTCGGAAAGGATCATTTCAAGTCTCCGGACTTCAAGGTGGACAATCCCGGTTCTCACAGGTAACAACGCCGAACCGGGCGATTCTGAACAAGGTGGCTCCCCTGCCGGATTTGTTGGAGGTATGATGGCCCTTCATCCTGAGTTTCGGAGGGCTACCGTCTATGAAGGTCTATGACGCGGCGAACATCCGGAATGTCGCGCTGGTCGGCCACAGCGCTTCCGGTAAAACCCAGCTCACCTCGGCCGCCCTGTTCGATGCCGGCGCAGTAAACAGGTTCGGAAAAGTCGACGACGGGACCACGATCACCGACTATGACGACGAAGAAATCGCCCGCAAACATACGCTCTCGGCCAGCCTCGCCTACGCCGAGTGGAACAAGACGAAAATAAACTTCATCGACACGCCGGGCATCGCGAACTTCCTGGCGGATGCGCGCGCGGCTCTGCGCGTTGCCGACGCCGCGATCGTGGTCGTCGACGCCGTTTCCGGCGTGCAGGTGCAGACGGAGAAGGCCTGGCAGGCGGCCGACGAGATCGGGTTGCCGCGCCTGGTTGTCGTCAATCGCCTCGATCGCGAGCGCGCGAGTCTCGAGCGCACGCTGAAGTCGATTCACGCGGCGCTCAACCGGACCGTTGTCCCGATTCAACTGCCGATCGGCGAAGAAAAATCATTTCGCGGTGTGATCGACCTCGTCGCGCAGAAAGCCTACGTGTTTCTGCCCGATGGCAGCGGCAAATTCTCCGAGGCCGACATTCCCGCCGAGATGGCTGCCGAGGCTGCCACGGCGCGCGAAGCGCTCATCGAGATGGTCGCGGAAGCCGACGAATCGCTGATGGAAAAGTTCTTCGAGGCCGGAACCCTCACACAGGAGCAGCTCGTATCCGGCCTTCGTGCGGCCACGTCATCAGGAAAAATGTTCCCGCTGTTGTGCACGTCGGCAGCGCTGAACATCGGCATCCAGCCGCTGCTCGATGCCATCGTCGGCTATGTGCCGTCGCCGGCCGACCGTCCGCTGAAAATGATCAACCCGAAGACGGGCGACGAGATCGAGCGCCCCTTTTCCGAAAACGGCGCCGCGTCGGCCTTCGTCTGGAAGACGATTGCGGATCCGTTTGCAGGCCGCATCACCATGTTCCGCGTCATGTCGGGCGTTTTGAAAGCAGACTCGACCGTCTACAACAAGACGCGCGACACGCCGGAGCGGCTCGGCCATGTCGTGCTGCTCCAGGGCAAGACCCAGACGAACGTGCCGGAGCTCCGGGCCGGAGACCTTGGGGCGGTGCCGAAGCTCAAGGACACCCTCACCAACGACACGCTCGGCGACAAATCCGATCCGGCCGTCTTCCCCGCGCTGAAGTATCCGGAACCGGTGCTGTCGTACGCGATCGAGCCGAAGAGCCGCGGCGACGAAGACAAAATCAACCAGTCGATGCACCGCCTCGAAGAAGAGGATCCGTCGATCAGCTACAGCCGCGATCCGCAGACCAAAGAGCTGCTGCTCTCGGGACAGGGGCAGCTGCACATCGAGGTGACGGTCGCGAAGCTGAAGCGGAGGTTCGGCGTCGATGTCAACCTGAAGCCGCCGCGCATTCCGTACCGCGAGACGATCAAGGCGTCGACAGAGGCGCACGGCCGGCACAAGAAGCAGACGGGCGGCCACGGGCAGTTCGGCGACTGCAAGATCAAGGTCGAGCCGCTTCCACGCGGAACAGACTTCGAATTCGTCGACGATATTTTCGGCGGCTCGATTCCGCGGCAGTTCATTCCAGCCGTGGAAAAGGGGATCCAGGAAACACGCGTGCGCGGCTATCTCGCTGGATTCCCGATGGTGGATTTCCGTGTAACAGTGTTCGACGGTTCGTACCACGACGTGGACTCGAACGAGCTCTCATTCAAGATGGCGGGCCGGCTCGCCTTCAGAGACGCGATGACGCGCGCACGGCCGACGATTCTCGAGCCCATCATGAACGTCGAGGTGTACGCGCCGTCGGACTTCGCCGGCGATCTCATGGGCGATCTCAACAGCCGCCGCGGCCGCATCGCGGGCATGGACACGCGCGGCGTGACGACGATCATCAAGGCGCAGGTGCCGATGGCCGAGATGCTCACCTACGAGCAGCACCTCACGTCTGCGACCGGCGCGCGCGGCAGTTATCACATGGAGTTTTCCCACTACGACGAAGTGCCGCCGCCTCAGCAGGCAAAAATCATCGCGGCGAGCAAGGCGGAGCGTGGGGAGGAGGTGGAAACGGAGTAACTAGAGATCTATAGATCTCTAAATCTGTAGATACACGTCACGGGACCACCGTCACTGCCACGTCCTGCGTGACGAAGAACGCGTCTCCGTCCATGGCGTACGCGCGAAGCGTGTAGGCGCCGGGGCGATCGAATGTGACTTTCGTGCTCGACTTCCCATCGGTCAGCGTCGGTCTGCCGTCGGCGCCGAGCACTGCTGATTCGTCCGGCGTAATTCTGGTCTTTCCGGCGCCGCGGTACTGCACCCACTTCACGCGAAACTGACCGCGCGCGGCCTCGGCAAACGGATCCGGAGCCGCCGCATTCGGCGGCGTGCCTCTTCCCCGCGGCCCGCCTGTTCCGCGCGCGCGAATTTCCGGCGTCGGCAATCCATCATCTTTCACTGGCAGCACGAGGGTCAGGGGCTGTCCAACAGCAACGCTTTGAGCCGGCAGCTGCGACATGATCGACGGAGGATTATTCACGGGCTCGCCGAACGTGCGCGCTGTTCGCCCTCCGTTGTTCGCCGACATCGTCTGTTCGTCGATCTCCCAAACGGGCCACAGAGAGCCAAATGCTTTCAGCGTGGTGCCGTTCGCGGTGAGCGTCCAGACCAGATCCCTGTCAGCCGGCCAGTCCGCGGGCACGTTCACTTTGAACACGAACGCCTGTCTGCGTGGAAGGAAATGCGTCGGCTGTCCGAGATCTTCGCTGCCTCCACCGAATCCGTTGTTGGCGCCCGCAGGAATATCGGGGGTCTCTTCCCAATTTCGGTTCATGTACCCGAACCACATACTGCGCGAGCCGTCAGGGTTGCGCGTCCAGCCTTCGTACGCCGGCTGGACGCTTTGCCCCGAATTGAACTTCAGCTCGCTCAGCGCGATTTCCTGGCCGTGCGTGGTCAGGGCCAGGCCGGCGAACACGATAAGCGCGGCGGCGAATCGCATTCGTGCTAGTTGGTATCGCGGAGCTTCGTGCGTTCCGCGACCTTGGCCTTGTAGTCGGCCTCTTCGAGGTTCGACCACGTTATCCACGCAAAACCCATTTCGTCGATGGTGCGCTGACCGTAGCCTCGCCAGTTGCGTGGATCCGGATTCGCCCTGTTCGCTTTCGTGTTGTCGTGCCACAAGGTTCCGTGCAGCACGGTGCCGGCCGGCAGCACCGGGCTGACGTCGTCGGCGTAGTTGTAGACCTTGTGCCAGTTGAAATCCCAACCCATGCAGTTGAGCTGGAGGGTCGTGTTGGTCGGCAGAATCGCCTCGAGACACATTCGCTTCCCGATGTTGTGCATATGCGCCTGGATGGCAGTGATCTGCACCGGCTTGTCGAAGCGGTAATAACCCTCGTTGCGGCTGATGGCTCCAGCCGGAATGTCCAGTTGACTGTTGGCAGACGCGATTTGCATGGAAATCTGGTGGTACTTCGGCACGTAGCCCTTCGGATAGAACTTCACGGCCACGCGAGAGCGATCGGCGGTCTCCTTGCCGTTCGAGTGGTAATGAATATTGAAGCGAACCTTCGCGCCGGCCTTCATCAGCTTGCCGGTGCCTTCGGGAAGGATGTCGCCGTTCTTGCCGACGGCGTACTCGTTGAGAAACGTCTCGGTCTGCTGCTGGCGGACATCGTCCTGTCCGACGAGCTTTTCATTGTCGGCCACATCCTGAATGAGATACGTCAGCAGATGGTGCATGACCGTGCGTGCGCCGGGACCGGGTTTCGTCTCTACCGCCTGCACGTAGCGATCTTCGGTGAGCCCGCTGTCGGCGATGTAATCGATCCACACGTCCGGGCCGCTCGCAGGAACGACATGGGGCTGCGGAATCTCGACGATGAGATCGGGCTTGCCGATGTGCCATACATCGGCGTCGTCGAATTTCCTTGGCGGCGGCATGTGGGCCATGTCCCCCTTCTGCGCCCCTTGGTCGACCCATGACCGCAATCGTCGCGATCTCCTGCTCGGTTAGTGACGGATCGTCTTTGAATTTCTGAATGCCGATGTTGCGCTCGATGTGCCACGGCGGCATGAGACGCGACGCGGTCTTGGCCTTGATGGAGCGCGCGTACGGCCGCGCATCCTCATAGGTGATCAGCGACATCGGCGCGTTCGAATCAGGACGATGGCAGTTCTGGCACGAGCGCTGAAGAATCGGCGCGACGTCCTTCGTGAACGTCACCGCGGGCTTGCCCACGGAAGCGGCGTCAGCTGCGGAGGCGGGCGCCTGGGCGCTCGGTCCGACCGTGACCATCATGACCAGCGCCGCCGCCGCAAGGAGTGTAAGAGCTCTCATCCCAGCCTCCAAGTTCTACTTTTCGCTTTTGACCCTGGCGATTTTTTCAGCTTCGAAGGACTTGTAATCGTAGTTGTTGGAAATCACGACTTCGGCGCCGCTCAGGTCGACGCGCTGGCCGATGAACGGCGCGAGTTTGGCGTACTTGTTCGTGGAAAATGCGCCGGTTATCTGAAACAAACCATCCCCTTCGGTAAGGATGCCCAGCCGACCGTTGTCGGCCACGCGCTCTTTCGCGCAGGAAATCTGCGCGGGCGTGCCGACGGTCGCCGCACCCTGTTGACGAAAGCAGGTGACCTCCACAATGGTTCCGCGCATTGTTGTCGGGGGCATGCGGTTGGTAACCGGGCCCTGGGCAGACAACGCCGCCGCCGAAACGAGAAACACCGCGAGCCTAACGGTCATCATCTTTAGTTGTCGATACTTGCGGTTATACGCTTGCGCGTATTGCGGTGTCAAGAATTCTGCTAGACTCCGGCCTTTCAGGAGGCCTCAGATGATCCAGCATTTTCGCGCTTTTTCCGCCATTCTCATGACGGCCGTTCTCGCGGTGCCGATTGCCGCCGCCGCGCAGGCGCCTGCTGCCCCAGCCGCTCCCGCGCGCGGTCCTGCGGCTCCGACGCCACCGTGCGGACCCGGAGTCATGGGCAAGAACGTCGCGTCCGATTCGCGTTGCTTCGAGCTCCGTACCTATACCGTTCGCGCGGAAGGACCGGGGTCTATCGACCTGCTCCACGACCGGTTCCGCCAGCACACCAACCGCTTGTTCCGCAAGCACGGCATGACAATCGTCGGTTTCTGGCAGCCGTTGAACTCGGGCATGGAACGAACGCTCATCTATGTGCTGGCCTACAAGGACGGAGCGGCGAGAGACGCGTCGTGGAACGCGTTCCGTAACGATCCCGAATGGAAGGATGTCACCTCGAAGATGCAGGTCGGCACACAGGTGGAGTCGGTCTTCATGAATTCGACCGATTACGGACCGATGAAGTAGTCAGGCGGCGATTTTTTCGCGGCGGCTGTGCCGCGCCCGGCTTTTGAGCATCGCAAGCACAGCCGCCTCATCCGCAGACAGGTGGGCAATCCGCGGCCCAGCCTTCACTTTCGCGATCGTCGCGCCCACCCTGTACCCCTCGAAGACTCCGGGATGGATGTAGCTGCCCCGGCAGACGGCGCGGGTGTTGCCCAGCTTCGCCGCAACGGCATCGACCGCGCGTACGATGTTCCGCTTGAACGCCGCGTCAGATGTGGCCTCCGGGAGATCGCAGACAGCCTTGGCAGCAAGCACCGTCCCCGCCCACGTCCTGAAACTCTTCGCCGTGAACGATCGCCCTGTGACATCACGAAGATACGCGTTCACAGCAGTGGAATCGACGGTCTGCCGCTTTCCGCCTGCGTCGACATACTGAAACAGCGCCTCGCCCGGCATCCGGCGGCAGCGCTTGAGGATGCGCGCCAGCGCGGCATCGTTGACCTCGATCGTCTGCATGACGCCGCTCTTGGCTCGGAAGCGAAAGATCACCGACGCCCCCTTGATCTGCACGTGCTGATCGAGGAGCGTCGTGAGGCCAAACGATTTGTTCGCTCGCGCGTACTCCTTGTTGCCGATCCGAATCAGCGTCTTTTCGAGCAACATCACGACCGTCGCCAGCAGGTGCGCGCGCGACAGCGGAGCGGTCTTGAGATCGGCCTGCACACGCTTGCGGATCGCGGGCAATGCGCGCGCGAAGTCGATCATCTGTCCGTACTTCGCCTCGTTTCGCGCGATCGTCCACTCGGGATGATAGCGATGCTGCTTCCGGCCGCGCGCATCGCGCCCGGTTGCCTGCAGATGGCCGTCAGCGCGCACGCAGATCCAGACGTGCCTCCATGCGGGAGGAATGACGAGGGATCGAATCCTGTCGAGCGTTCGCGCGTCGCGGATGGGGCGTCCCTTCGCGTCTCGATAGGCGAACGCAGACGTCGCGCGACGAATGCGCGACAGCCCTAGCTCACCCTCAGCGACGTAGTGGAGCCCGGCGGTTCTCGCCACCGCCTTGCTGCCCGCGATCTCTGTACGTGGCGACACCCAGACTGCCACTGCACAGCCGGTACCACACGATTAGGATGTCTTTTGTGTTGGGAATTGCTACAAACCCAGGGATTTGGGACCGGGGATTCTGGATTGGGTGTCACGCGGGCGTGACCTGATCCCAATTCTGTAATCCCCAATCCCGGGTGCGAAGCTGCTTAACCGGCCTTTTGAGGCGTCGTGCGTTTGGCCGATCGTCCCTTGGTCTGAGCCGTGCGCGCGGCCTTCTTGCTGCCGGGATCTGCATCCTCAGAGCTCTTACCCCGGAGGCGATCCGCCGCGGCGCGGAGACGTCCGCCGACGCCGGCTTTAGGCTTTGCTGCGGCAGACTTCGTCTGCTTCGGCTCGGCCTTCGGATCGTACTCGCTGCCGAGCAACTCGAGCTGCGCCATCTCGGCGCTGTCGCCGCGGCGAAAGCCGAGCCGCAGGATGCGCGTATAACCGCCTGGGCGATCGGCAAACCGCGGTGCAATCGTGTCGAACAGCTTGATGACGACTTCCCCATCGACGAGCTCGCGCCCGACGAGGCGCCGCGCGTGCAGAAGCCTGCCTTTGCCATCGCCGGCCGCGACACCACGCTTGGCGATCGTGATGAGCCGCTCGACGAACGGCCGCAGCTCTTTCGCCTTTGGCACCGTCGTCTCGATGTGCTCATAGCGAATCAGCGCGGTCGCCTGGTTCCGCAGCATCGCGACGCGATGCTCGGTAACCCGTCCAAGTTTTCGGTGTGCCACTCTATGACGCATGGTGATTCCTGTAACTGAATCTAAAAACTAGAATCTGAAATCTAAAATCTTCGATCCAGATTCTAGATTCCAGATTTCAGTTTCGCGTTTCCGCCCGGGTCCGCCTACTCCCGGCTCCCCGTCGGCTGATCGACCCGCATGCCGAGGCTGAGCCCCATGCTGTGCAGGATCTCCTTGATCTCGTTCAGCGACTTGCGGCCGAAGTTTTTCGTCTTCAGCATCTCGCCTTCGGTCTTCAGCACGAGCTCGCGGATCGTCCGGATATTCGCGTTCTTGAGACAGTTGTACGACCGCACCGACAACTCGAGCTCCTCGACGCTCTTGTCGAGGTTCTCGTTGAGCGATCCGGTCTGCTGCTGCTCGACGAGCGCATCGGTCTGCTCGTCGGCCGACTCGTCGAGGTTGATGAAGATGTTCAGGTGGTCGCGCACGAGCTTTGCCGAGAGCGAAATGGCATCGCGCGGCGTGACCGAGCCGTTGGTCCAGATGTCGACCGTCAGCTTGTCGTAGTCCGTCGTCTGGCCGAGGCGGGCGGCCTCGACGAGATAGTTCACTTTCTTGACGGGCGAATGCACGGAATCAATCGGGATCCAGCCAATGCCGAGATCCTCGTCGAAATTCTTGTCGGCCGAGATGTAGCCGCGGCCGCGCTTCACGCGCATTTCCATGTTGAGCTTGCCGCCCTCCGAGACCGTCGCAATCCGCGCGTCCGGCTCGAGAATCTCGACGTCGGCGTCAGTCTGGATGTCGCGCGCCTTCACCTCGCCCGCCTTCTCGACGCGAAGGTACAGCGTCTTGGTGGCGTCGGTGTGCATCTTGAGCGGCACCTGTTTGATATTGAGGATGATGTCGGTCGCATCCTCAACCACTCCCGGAATCGGCGAGAACTCGTGGAGTACGCCGTCGATCTTCACGGCGGTCACTGCCGCGCCTTCGACCGACGACAGCAGCACGCGCCGCAGCGCATTGCCGATGGTGGTACCGAAGCCGCGCTCGAACGGCTGCGCGTAGAACCTGCCGAACCGATCCGTTAATGTTTCACGCTCGAACTCGAGCCGCTTCGGACGCTGAAAACCTTTCCACAACATTTTTCTTATCCTTTCCCACGCCCTTCGACTCGCCCCGTCGGGGCTCGCTCAGGGTCAGACCTGCAAGTGTGATCACCGACCTCCCACCGCAGGTCTGTAAGGCTGCGGGCCGGTGACTGGGTGATGGCAGGGCGGAAGCCCTGCGCTACTTACTGTACAACTCGACGATGAGCTGTTCCTGCACGGGCAGGTTGATCTGCTCGCGCGTCGGCAGCGAGGAAACCCTCCCCGTCATGCCGTTTGCATCGAACGACAGCCACTCTGGGATGCCGCGGCCTTTCACTTCTTCAATCGCGTGCAGGATCGCCGGCGTCGCCTTGCTCGTCTCGCGCACGGTGATGACCTCACCCACACGGATCGAGTAGGACGGCACGTCGACTTTTCTGCCGTTCACGACGAAGTGGCCGTGGCGCACCAGTTGGCGCGCCTGCGGCCTCGACGTCGCGAGGCCGAGCCGGTAAATGACATTGTCGAGCCGCCGCTCGAGGAGCTGCAACAGCGTCTCGCCGGTGATGCCGCGCTGCCGCTCCGCCGACTCGAAGTACCGGCGGAACTGATCCTCCAGGACTCCGTAGATGCGCTTGACCTTCTGCTTCTCGCGCAGCTGCACGCCATATCCGACGAGCTTCGCCTTGCGCGTCTTGCCGTGCTGGCCGGGCGGGAAGTTACGCTTCTCGATCGCGCACTTCTCCGTATAGCAGCGCTCTCCCTTGAGGAAGAGCTTCATTCCCTCTCGCCGGCAGAGCCGGCACACCGGACCTACATAACGGGCCATTAAATGTTCCTTCTCATCTAGAGTTACACCCTCCGACGCTTCGGCGGACGGCAACCGTTGTGCGGAATCGGCGTGACGTCGCGAATCGACTTCACCTCGATGCCGATCGTCTGCAATGCGCGGATCGCCGATTCGCGGCCCGATCCGGGCCCCGTGACGCGCACCTCGACCGAACGCAGGCCCAGTGTCTTCGCGACGTTGCCGGCGGCAATCGCGGCCTGGGTTGCCGCGAACGGCGTGCCCTTACGCGATCCTTTGAAGCCGACGCCACCTGCGCTCGACCACGCAATCACGTTTCCCTCGGTATCGGTGATCGTGATCATGGTGTTGTTGAACGACGCGTGGATGTGCGCATAGCCGGTGTGCACAACCCGCTTTTCGCCGCGCTTTTTGAACGTCTTGCGGGGCTTCTTTGCGCCTTTTTCAGCTTTGTCAGGTGCTGCTCCGGCGCCCTCTGCGTCAGTCTTTGCCATGTTTATTCAACCTTCTTCTTCGCAACCGCGCCCTTGCGCGGCCCCTTGCGCGTCCGCGCGTTGGTGCGCGTCCGCTGCCCGCGGACCGGAAGCGCGCGGCGGTGCCGGCCGCCGCGATAGCTGCCGATTTCCATCAAGCGCTTGATGTTCATCGAGATCTCCTTGCGGAGATCGCCTTCCACGCCGCCCTGCTCTTCGAGCACGCGGCTGATCTTGCGCACGTCGTCTTCGGACAGATCCTTCACGCGGATGTCGCCGCTGACCCCCGCTTCCGTGAGGACCTTGTTCGAGCGGGTGCGCCCGATGCCGTAAATGTACGTGAGGCCGATTTCAACCCGCTTCGTGCGCGGCAGATCGACTCCTGCAATTCGTGCCATAACTCTGTTCCTCGACTCTCGACTCGCGACTGTCGACTATCGACTGTCGACTCTTCAGCCCTGCCGCTGTTTATGTTTCTGGTTCGAGCAAATCACGCGAACCACGCCGCGCCGGCGGACGATCTTGCACTTATCGCAAATGCGCTTGACTGACGCTCGTACCTTCATTGTTCTGTTCCTTCGCTCGTTTTCGTTCGGGCAGCGAGAGTACTTCCACGCCGTCCGACGTCACGGCAACCGTATGCTCGAAATGCGCGGAGAGGCTGCGATCGGACGTGATCGCCGTCCAGCCGTCCCGCAGTACTTTCACGCCGGCCTGACCGAGGTTCACCATCGGCTCGATCGCCAGCACCATGCCTTCCGCGAGCCGCGGTCCGCGGCCCGGCTCTCCGTAGTTCGGAATCTGCGGCTCTTCGTGGAGCTCCGAGCCGATGCCGTGCCCGACGAACTCGCGCACGACCGAAAAGCCGGCCCTCTCCACGTGGCTCTGCACCGCGTGGCCGATATCGGAAATGCGCGCCCCCGGCCGAACGGCTTCAATCCCTTTCCACAGTGACTCTTGCGTCACGCGGAGCAAATCAGCGGCCTTCGGGTCGATGCGGCCAACGCCGACCGTCACTGCCGAGTCTCCAAAGAATCCGCCCATCTTCGCGCCAAGATCGATGGAGATGATGTCTCCCTCGCTCAACACCGTCTTCGGCGAGGGGATGCCGTGCACCACCTGCTCGTTCACGGACGCGCAGATCGTGGCGGGATAGCCTCTGTAGCCCTTGAACGCCGGCACGCCGCCGCCCGCGCGAATCTCGCGCTCGGCACGCGCATCCAGATCTTCGGTCGTCACGCCCGGCGCCACCGCGCCGCGCAGCTGCTCGAGCACGTGGCCGACAAGCTGGTTCACCTCGCGCAGCCTCCGAAGCTCCGCCGCCGATCGGCAGACGATCATGAGCGCTTCCTCGGGGCGACCGCCACCATCTGGTCGATCTTCGTTGCCAGCTCCTTCGCGACCTGGTCGGGCGCCTGCGCGCCGTTAATCGAGCGAAACGTCGCGCGATCGCGGTAATAGTCGAGCAGCGGCTTGCTCTCGCGCGCGTACACATCGAGGCGATGCTGTCGCACCTGCTCGTCGCTGTCGTCCGCTCGCGTCATCAATTCGCCGCCGCAGCCGCCACACGAGTGCCTACCGGTTCCCGGCTCGGCAATGGCCGCGCACGTGCCGCAGACCCGGCGAGTCTCCATGCGCTTCAGTAGTTCCTGGTCCGGAGCAGCCAGATCGATGACGACCAACGGCTCGCCCTTAAGCATCCGATCGAGCGCTTCTGCCTGCCGCACGGTCCGCGGAAAGCCGTCGAGGATGTATCCGTTCGCGGCGTCTCCGCGCCCCAGCCGTTCCTTGACGATACCAATCATCTCGTCATCGCCGAGGAGTTCACCGCGATCCATCAACCGCTTCGCGCGAAGCCCCAACTCGGTGCCGCTTTGCGCCGCTTCGCGCAGAATGTCCCCGGTCGAAATCTTGGGGATGCCTCGTGCCTGCGCCAGCCGGACAGCCTGTGTGCCTTTGCCGGACGCGGGCGGTCCCAGCATTACGACGTTCAGGGCCATCTAGGCGCGCCGGCCCCTGATTCGTGTCTTCTTCATGAAGCCGTCGTAGTGCCTCATGATCAGCTGCGACTCTACCTGCTGAATCGTATCCATCGCCACGCCGACCACAATCAGCAGCGTCGTGCCGCCGAAGTAGAACGTCAGGCCCATGCCCTGCGTGATGAAGGCCGGCAGCGCCGCATCGAGCCAGTCGCCGATGTACGGAATCGGGGCGACGCGGAAACCGGTGATCAGGAAGTCGGGCAGAATCGCAATCAACGCCAGATACAACGCACCGGCGAGCGTGATGCGCGTCAGGATCGTGTCGATGTATTCCGCCGTCCGCTTGCCCGGCCTGATGCCCGGAACGAACCCGCCGTACTTGCGCATGTTCTCCGCGACGTCGTCCGGATTGAAGATGATGGCGGTATAGAAATACGCGAAGAAGATGATCAGGCTGACGTACATCAGGTTGTACAGCGGCATGCCCATCGTCAGTTGATCGGTGACCCGCGTCATCCAGTGCGTCGGGTCGTTGGCGAACATCTGCGCGATCGTCGCTGGGAACGCCAGAATCGACGAGGCGAAGATGACCGGGATGACGCCGCCGGTGTTCACCTTCAACGGAATGTGCGTGCTCGCGCCGCCGTACATCCGCCGTCCCACGACGCGCTTCGCGTACTGCACGGTAATACGCCGGCTCCCCCGTTCGACGAAGATGATGGCGGCGATGACGAACACCATCACGACGATCAGGAGAACGAGTCGAATCAGGCCCATCTGGCCGGTGCGCAGCTGATCGAACGTCGTGATGACCGCGCTCGGCAGTCCGACCACGATGCCCGCGTAAATGATGAGCGACATGCCGTTGCCGATGCCGCGTTCGGTGATCTGTTCGCCGAGCCACATGATCAGCGTCGTTCCCGTCGTAAGCGTGAGCACCGTCATCAGACGGAAGCCCCAACCCGGGTTGTACACCAGCGGCAACCCGCCGGCAATCTGCGTCGAGCGCTCGAGCCAGATGGCAATACCCATCGACTGCACGATGCTGAGCGCGATCGTTCCGTAGCGCGTGTACTGGGTGATCTTGCGGCGGCCGAGCTCGCCTTCCTTCGAGATCCGCTCGAGGTACGGCCACACAACCGTCAGCAGCTGCAGGATGATCGATGCGCTGATGTACGGCATGATGCCGAGCGCGAAGATCGTCATCCGCGACAGGTTGTCGCCGGAGAACATGTTGTAGAGCCCGAACATCGTGCCACGCGCCTGCTCGACCAGTTGAGCGAGCGCCGCCGTGTTGATGCCCGGCGTCGGGATGTGACCGCCGATGCGATACACAACGAGCATGCCCGAGCGTGAACAAGCACACGCTTCCGAAGCTCGGCGATGGCGAACAGGTTCTTGACGCTATCGATAGCCATATCGACTTTTTACTTTGAACTTTCCACTTTCTACTTCTTACTTTCCACTTTCGAGCATTTCGGCCGCGCCGCCGGCAGCCGCAATTTTCTTCGCGGCCTCGCCGCTGAATTTGTGCGCGCGCACGGTCAGCCCCTTCGAAATCTCGCCGCGTCCCAGCACCTTCACCAGCTTGGCCGACGAGGGCACGAGACGCCGTTCGCGCAGCAAATCGACCGTCACCACAGTGCCCGCATCGAAGCGCTCGCCGAGCGTGTCGAGATTGACGACCGCATACTCGGTGCGGAACGGGTTGTGGAATCCGCGCTTCGGCACGCGGCGCTTGAGCGGCATCTGGCCGCCTTCGAACCCGACCTTGCGCTTGAACCCCGAGCGCGACTTCGCGCCCTTGTGGCCGCGTCCCGCCTGTGTGCCCTGGCCGGAACCCTGGCCCCGGCCGACGCGCTTCTTCGAATGCTTGGCGCCCTTCGGCGGCTTTAAATTTGAGAGATCCATGGTGTTGTCTTTTCTTAGTTGTCGCGGGGCCCCACCCCCGCGACCTGTGCCTTCGCCGCCTGCGGCGGCTCGGCTATCGTTGCCGCACCTTCCTGCTTGGCGCGGCTATTCCGCAACAGTAACCAAATGCCGAACTTTATGAATCATCCCGCGGATCGACGGCGTGTCCGCGAGATCCACCGTGTGGTTGATCCGGCGGAGACCCATGCCTTGAACAACCGCGGCCTGCTTCCTGTCGAATCCGATCGTGCTCTTCACGAGCGTCACCTTGACGCGCTTCGTGTCGGCCGTTTTCTTCGCTGCTTTTTTCGCCATAAATGCTTCGTTCTTTGTCGCGGGGCCTCACCCCGCTCCGGTCGCTGCGCTTGCGGGGCCTGTTGCCCCGCGCCGCTTCGCGACCTATTGATCGCCGACATCTCTTCGAGGTCCTTGCCGCGCAGCCGCGCAACCGCCGCCGGCGACTTGAGGCACTCGAGCCCGTTGAAGGTCGCACGCACGACGTTGTGCGGATTGGCGGAACCGAGCGACTTGGTCAGCACGTTGTGCAGTCCCGCCGCCTCGACCACCGCCCGTACTGCGCCGCCGGCGATGATGCCCGTGCCATCGGGAGCAGGCTTCAGCAGCACGCTGCCGGAGCCGAACTTGCCGACGATGGCGTGCGGAATCGTCGTGCCCGCAAGCGGCACCCGAATCAATCCCTTCTTCGCGGCCTCGATCCCCTTCTTGATGGCCGAGGGCACTTCCTTCGCCTTGCCCACGCCGAAGCCGACCACGCCGTGGCCGTCGCCGACGACAACGAGCGCGCTGAAGCTGAGGTTCTTGCCGCCCTTCACGACCTTCGTGACGCGGTTAATCGACACCACGGTGTCCTTGATGTCGAGTTGCGACGGATTGATTTTTTCGCGAATGCGCTGCATAAGTCCTAGAACTCCAGTCCAGCTTTGCGGGCCGCGTCGGCGACCGCTTGAATCCGGCCGTGATAGAGGTAGCCGTTGCGGTCGAAGACCACCTTCGTAATGCCCTTGTCCTTCAGCCGCTGCGCGATCGTCTGACCGATGAACTCCGCGCCGGCCTTGTTGCTGCCGCGCGTCTTCCCGTTCAGTCCCGATTTCAACGCGGGCTCCGTGGTTGCCGCCGACGCCACCGTCTTGCCCGTCATGTCGTCGATGACCTGCACGTAGATGTGCGAGAGGCTTCGATACACGGTGAGCCGCGGGCGCTGTTCGCTGCCAGCGATCCGCTTACGCAGCCGCAGCTTGATTCGCTGACGGCGATCTTGTCGAGTCTTGATACGCATAGTTTCTTCGCCTGTAGCTCGTGCTGAGCCTGTAGCCTCTGCCCTCATCGCCTGATCTACTTCGTTCCGGTCTTGCCGGCTTTCTTCTTCAGTACCTCGCCCGTGAAACGGACGCCCTTCTGCTTGTACGGATCCGGCTTGCGCAGACGCCGGATGTTCGCCGCGACCTGTCCCACGAGCTGGCGATCGACGCCCGTCACGGTCACATGGGTCTGCTTCTCGATAGCGATGTCGATGCCGGTAGGCACATCGAACACGACCGAGTGCGAGTACCCGAGCGCGAACACGACCTGCTTGCCTCTGAGCTCGGCGCGGTAGCCGACGCCGACGATGTCGAGCTCGCGCTTGAAGCCTTCGGTGACGCCGAGCACGCCGTTCGCGGCGAGGCTGCGCGCGAGGCCGTGAAACTTGCCGAGCTCCGGATCCTCGCGCATCGGCGCCGCCTTGAGCTGGCCATCGATGACCTCGAACGCAATGCCGGGCGGAATCCGCTGCGTCAGCTTGCCCTTCGGGCCCTGAATATCAAGCGCGTCCGGGTGCACCTTGACGGTGACGCCTTTCGGCAGCGCGATCGGTTTTTTTCCAATACGTGACATCAGCTAATCTCAGCTCAGCTATCCGCCAATCCCTAATCCACGAGGTGACTCTACCAAACGTTACACAGCACTTCGCCGCCGATGCCGGCTCGCATGGCGGCGCGCCCGGTCATGACGCCGCGCGAAGTCGTCAGGATGCTCGTGCCGAGCCCGCCCAGCACTGGCGGCACGTCGGTGCTCCGCGAATACACGCGGCGCCCGGGGCGGCTGATGCGCTCGACGCCGCTGAGCACCTTCTCGCCGTGCGGTCCGTACTTCAGGAAGATGCGAATGACCTGTCGCGGCGCGGCGGCCTTCGCGGCCTCGGGCGATTTCTCTTCGACCATCTTGAAGCCCTGGATGTATCCCTCGTCTTCGAGAATCTTGGCAATCTCGACCTTCAACTTCGACGCGGGCACATCGACTCGGGCGTGCTTCGCAATGACGGCATTGCGAAGGCGCGTGAGCATATCGGCAATCGGGTCTGTCATATCTCGTGTCTCTCTCGTTAACCGTTAACCTGTTCAGCTCTGTAGCTTTGTAGCCTGTAGCTCGTGTCAGCCTGTAGCTTCTGCTACCAGCTACTAGCTACCGCCTACCAGCTAGTGGCCACCTACCAGCTACTCTTGGTCACGCCCGCGATGTCGCCCTGCAGCGCCAGTTTGCGGAAGCAGAGGCGGCACAGCGCGAACTTGCGCAGGTACGCCCGGGGCCGGCCGCACAGATGGCAGCGGTTCCGCAGGCGGACCTTGTATTTCGGAGTCTTGTGCTCTTTCGCGATCTTTGCTGTAGTGGCCATGCTTATCTCTGTTCCTGAGTCCTGAAGGGCATTCCAATCAACTGGAGGAGCTTCCGCGCCTCGTGGTCCGTCCGCGCCGTGGTGACGACCGACACGTTCATGCCGCGCGCCTTGTCCACCTTCATGTAGTCGATTTCCGGAAACAGCAGCTGATCCTTGAGCCCGAGCGTGAAGTTGCCCCGGCCGTCGAACCCTTTCGGCGACACGCCGCGGAAGTCGCGGACGCGCGGCAGCGCGATGGCCATCAACCGATCGAGGAACTCGTACATCCGCTCGCCGCGCAGCGTGACGCTGGTGCCGACGGGCTGCCCCTTGCGCACTTTGAAGGCGGCGATCGACTTCTTCGCGCGGCGCACGACCGGCTTCTGGCCGGTGATGCTCGCGAGCTCGGCCGCGCCCACCTCGATGATCTTGGCGTTCGACGTCGCCTCGCCCAGGCCCATGTTCACGACGACCTTCTGGATCTTCGGAACGGCCATCACGTTGGTGTAGCCGAACTCTTTCTTGAGCGCCGGCACGACCTCGTTCTCGTAACGCTCTCTCAGGCGGTTCATTTGTCCACCACTCCCTCGCACTTGCGGCAGATCCGGACCTTGCGGCCGTCGCCGAGCGTCTTGCGGCCGATGCGCGTCTGCGCGCCGCACTCGGGGCACAGCAGCTGGACGTTCGACGCATGCAGCGACGCTTCCCGCTCGACGATGCCGCCCTTGATGTTGCGCTGCGGATTCGGCTTCGTGTGGCGCTTGATCATGTTCACGCCTTCCACGACGAGCCGGTTCTTCGCAGCCACCACTTTCAACACGCGCCCCTTCTTGCCGCGGTCCTTGCCCGCGATGACGAGGACGTTGTCGTTCTTCCGAAGCGGACTTTGTAATTGCGGCATGACCTACAGAACCTCTGGCGCCAGCGAAATAATCTTCATGAACCGGCGCTCGCGCAGCTCGCGCGCCACCGGCCCGAACACGCGCGTCCCGATCGGCTCGCGCTGGTCGTTGATGAGCACCGCCGCGTTGCGATCGAAGCGGATATAGCTGCCGTCCTTCCGGCGCTGTTCCTTCACCGTCCGGACGATCACGGCCTTGACGACCTGCCCCTTCTTGACCGTACCGTCGGGAATCGCTTCCTTCACCGACGCCGTGACGATGTCGCCCAGGCGCGCGTAGCGGCCGGTCGACCCGCCGATCGGGTTGATGATGGCGATCTTGCGCGCGCCGGAGTTGTCGGCGACGTCGAGGATCGATCGCATCTGAATCATGATGGTCTCCGTTTAATCGCTTCGCTTGCGGGGCCCCTTCGCCCCGCGCCGCTCGCGACCATTAAACCGCTGCCGCCGGTCTGACGACCCGGGTGACGACCCACCGCTTGCGCTTGCTCAGCGGCCGGCTCTCGACGATGGCGACGCGATCGCCAATCTTCGCGGTGTTCTCCTCGTCGTGCGCCACGAACTTCGACGTCCGGCGCTCGGTCTTGCCGTACAGCCCGTGCCGCACCTGCCACTCGACCGCAACGACGCAGGTCTTCTGCATCTTGTTGCTGACGACGACCCCTTCTTTTTCAGTCTTCTCAGCCATGTGTTTCTTCGCTCTCCGGCTTCGGGCTTCGGGCTTCTGACTTCGGGCCTGGAGCCTGGAGCCTGACGCCTGCACGCCTGTCAGCGTGCAGTTCTTTGTTTCTCCGTAATGACCGTCTTGATGCGCGCCAGGTCGCGGCGCGTGAAGCGCAGCTTGAGCGGCGCATCGAGCTGGCCGAGCGACTGCTGAATGCGCATCCGGAAAAGCTGATCCTCGAGCTCCTTCGCGCGCGCCTCCAGGTCGTCCACCGACAGATCGCGCAGTTCCGCCACGTCCATCATGACGCTTTCTCCTCGGCGAACCGGGTCGCGAACTTCGTTTGGATGGGCAGCTTCGACGCCGCGAGCTTCAGCGCCTCGCGCGCTTCAGCCTGGGTCACGCCCTCCATCTCGAACAGAATCCGTCCCGGCCGCACGACGCACACCCACTCCTCGGGCGCGCCCTTGCCTTTACCCATGCGGGTTTCCTGCGGCTTCTTGGTAATCGGCTTGTCAGGAAACACGCGCACCCAGATCTTGCCGCCGCGCTTGATGAATCGCGTCATCGCCACGCGCGCGGCTTCGATCTGCCGCGACGTGAGCCAGCACGGCTCGAGCGCGCGGAGACCGAAGTTTCCGAACGACACATCGGAGCCGCGCCACGCCTTGCCGCGCATGCGGCCGCGCTGCTGCTTGCGGTACTTGACCTTCTTCGGCATCAACATCTTTTAATTCCTCGCGGGGGCCCCACCCCCGCTCGGTTGCCGTCGCTTCCGCTCCGGATCCTGATACGAGCCATCCGTTGCTCTCAGTGCCCGGCTCGCGTCTTTGCGATTCCTAATCCCTAATCCCTAATCCCCAATCCCGACAGGTCCAGTTACTGGCGCGCATCCCGCGGCCCCGACGGCCGGCGCGGCTGGCGATCTCTGAATTCCTGCTCTTCACGCGCGCTCTTCGGCGTCAGCCGCTCCCCCTTGTAGAGCCACGTCTTCACGCCAATCTGCCCGTACGTCGTGCTCGCTTCAGCGAATCCGTAGTCGATGTCGGCGCGCAGCGTCTGCAGCGGAAGCTGTCCGTGCAGGTACCACTCCGAGCGCGCGATTTCGGCGCCGTTGAGGCGGCCGGACACACGCACCTTGATGCCGCGGGCGCCGAAGCGCAGCGCCGACTCGACGGCCTTGCGCATCGCGCGGCGGAACGCCACGCGCTTCTCGAGCTGCTGCGCCACCGATTCGGCGATGAGCTGGGCGTCGAGCTCGGGCTTCTGGATCTCCTGAATATTGATGAAGACCTCGCGGTTGGTCCGCTTCTGGATTTCCGCCTTCAGCTTCTCGACTTCCGTGCCCTTGCGCCCGATGATGATGCCCGGGCGCGAGGTGTGAATGTCGATCTTCAGCTTGTTGGCGGCCCGCTCGGTCTCGATCTTCGCGACGCCGGCGTGCGCGAACCGCTTCTTGAGGTCGGCGCGCAGCGCCAGATCCTCGTGGAGCAGCTTCGCGTAGTCGCGGTCGGCGAACCAGCGCGACTTCCACGTCTTGTTGAATCCGAGCCGGAATCCGTACGGATGTACTTTCTGACCCACTGTCGACCTCTTTTAATTTGTCGTGGGGCCCCACCCCCACGACCTGTGCCTTCGCGACCTTCAGTCGCTCGGCTATGTTTGCGACGCCTCTCTGCTTAGTGGAGCATCGCCGCGCTTTACTTCTTTTTCGGCGCCGCGCTTTTCTTCGGCGCAATCTTCTTACGCGCGGGCGCCTTCGCCTTCGCCGCCGGCTCTGCTGCGGATTTCACGCTCGCGCGTGCCTTCGCATCACCGCGCTTCGGCGCGGCGCCGGCCGCCACAGCCGTGAATCACGACCGGCCGCTCCGCCACGCGCACCGTAAGGTGCGCGGTGCGCTTCACGACGCGGAACGCGCGTCCCATCGGAGCAGGGCGGATGCGCTTCATCGACGGCCCCTGGTTCGCGTAGCACGCCGACACGAACAGGCGATCGACGTCGCCGCCGAATCCTTCCTTCTGCTGCGCGTTGGCAATCGCCGAGCGCAGCAGCTTCGCGATGTCGTGGCCGACGCCCTTGCGCGTGTACAGCAAGGTCGCGAGCGCGCGATTCACATCGCGTCCGCGGATCAGGTCCATCACGAGCCCGGCCTTTTGCGCCGACGTCCGGACGTATCGAGCTGTCGCGTGGGCTTCAATCGCCATGACTAACCACCCGCCTTCGCACCGGCGCCCGGAGCCGGCGCGGCTGCGGCCACCTGGGCGGCCTTCTCCGTCTTCGTCGTGTGCCCCTTGAACGTCCGCGTCGGTGAAAACTCGCCGAGCTTCTGCCCCACCATGTTCTCGGTGACGTAGACCGGAATGAACTTCTTGCCGTTGTGCACCGCGAGCGTGTGCCCCACCATTTCGGGCACGACGGTCGAGCGGCGCGACCAGGTCTTGACGACTTTCTTCTCGTTGTCGCGATTCATCGCCTCGATTTTTTCGAGCAGCGGCGTATCGACGAACGGGCCCTTTTTCAGTGATCGGCTCATAATTTTCTGTCGTGGGGCCCCACCCACGACCTGTGCCTTGCGTTCCTCGCGTGGCGACGCTTTACCTGACGCCTTTCGGCCGGCGTTGAACGATGAACTTGTCTGTCGACTTGCGATTGCGCGTCTTGTAGCCCTTGGTCGGCAGACCCCACGGCGACACCGGGTGGCGCCCGCCCGACGTCTTGCCTTCACCACCGCCATGCGGGTGGTCGACCGGGTTCATGACGACCCCGCGGTTGTGCGGCCGCTTGCCCAGCCAGCGGTTGCGGCCGGCCTTGCCGATCGACACGTTCTCGTGATCGATGTTGCCGACCTGGCCGACTGTCGCGTAGCAGACCATCGCGATGTGACGAATCTCGCCAGACGGCATCTTCACTGACGCGTAGTCGCCTTCCTTCGCGACGAGCTGCACCGACGATCCGGCGCTGCGCGCAATCTGGCCGCCCTTGCCCGGCTTGAGCTCCACGTTGTGCAGCATCGTGCCGAGCGGGATGTTCTTCAGCGGAAGCGCATTGCCCGGAAGAATGTCGACGTTGTCCCCCGCGATCACGGCGTCGCCGACCTTGAGGCCGAGCGGCTGCAGGATGTACCGCTTCTCGCCGTCGGCGTAGGTGACCAGCGCGATGCGCGCCGAGCGGTTCGGGTCGTACTCGATCGTCGAGACTTTGCCCGGGATATCTTTCTTGTCGCGCTTGAAATCAATGATCCGGTACAGCCGCTTGTGGCCGCCGCCGCGCCACCACGAGGTGAGCTCGCCGTGATTGTTGCGGCCGCCCGAGCGGTGGAGATTCTCGACGAGCGGCTTGTGCGGCTCGTTCGTCGTGATGTCATCGAACGTCTGGACCGTCTGAAAGCGCCGCCCAGGCGATGTCGGTTTGTAGGCTTTGATCGGCATTGTGATTACGCCCCCTCGAAGAACTCGGGCAACTTCTCGCCTGCGCGCAGTTTCACGTAGGCCTTCTTCCAGTCCGAGCGCTGCCCGGAGAACCGTCCCTGGCGCTTCACCTTGCCGTGCGCGATCGCCGTGCGGACGTGCTCGACCTTCGAGCCGAGCAAGGTCTCGACCGCGCGCTTGATCTCGGTCTTGTTCGCGTGGGTCGCCACCTCGAACACGATCGTCCGGCCATCCCGCTCGCGCTGGATGGACGTCTTCTCGGTGATGAGCGGCCGGCGGATGACGTCAGTGAGTTTCATCTCTGTGCTCTCTGCTCTCTGCTCTTACAGGTCCTGAAGCTTCTCGACGGCAGCCTTCGTGGCAATGACGCGCGACGCGTTCATCACGTCGCGCGCGCCGACGCGGGCGCTCGCGAGGAACTGCACGCCGGGAATGTTGCGCACGGCAATGCCGAGCTTCTCGTCGGGCTGCACGTCGATGAGCAGCGCCTTGCCGTCGGCGCCGAGGCGCTTCAACAGCTCGGTCGCCGCCTTCGTCTTGCTCTCGGTGGCGCTGAGCGCGTCGACCACGACGAGCGCGCCATCCTGTATCCGCTGGGCGAGCGCGGCGACGAGCGCGCCACGCTTGACCTTGCCCGGCAGGCGGAAGCCGTAGCTGCGCGGCTGGGGCCCGAACACCGTGCCGCCATGGCGCCATAAAGGCGTGCGGGTCGATCCCACCTGTGGGCGGCCCGTGCCCTTCTGTTTGTACGGCTTCTTGCCGCCACCGCTGACGAGCGCCCGGTTCTTGGTGGCATGCGTGCCGCGCCGCTTGGACGCGTTTGTGTGCACGACCGACTCCCAGATGAGCGCGTCGTTCACGCGGCCGCCGAACACCTCGTCGTTCAGCTCGAGCGATCCGACCTTCTTGTTGTCTGTGTTGACGACGTCTACCTTCATAGCTCTCAGCTTTCAGCTTTCAGCTCTGCAGCAAGTTCTTGCTACCGGCTACCGCCTACCACCTACCAGCTATTTCTTGCCCTTGGGCTTCTCAGCCTGGGCAACCTTGATCCGCTTGGCAGTGATCGCCTTGCGAATCACCACGTACCCGGTCGGCGCGCCCGGAATGGCGCCGCGCACGATCAGCAGATTGTTTTCCGGATCCACTTTCGCGACCTTCAGGTTGCGGACAGTGATGCGGTCGCCGCCCATGCGGCCGGCCGCCCGCATCCCCTTGACGACGCGCGAGGGAAACGACGACGCGCCGATCGATCCAGGCGCGCGATGGAACATCGAGCCGTGTGTCGCGGCGCCGCCGGCGAAGTGATGCCGCTTGACGACTCCCTGAAACCCTTTGCCGCGGCTCGTGCCGATGACGTCGACGCGCTCGCCGTTCTCGAACATGGTGACCAGAATCTGATCGCCCACTTTCGGATCGCCGTCCTTCGCAAGCGTGACCTCGCGAAGCACGCGGGTCGGCGGCACGTTGGCTTTCTTGTAATGACCGGCGAGCGGCTTGCGCGGCTTCGCGGGCGCGCCGTCGACGAGCCCAATCTGCACCGACTCGTAGCCGTCGGTCGCCGCGGTCTTGCGCTGCACGACCACGCACGGGCCCGCCTTGATGACCGTCGCCGGAACGATCGAGCCGTCCTCTGCGAACAGCTGCGTCATGCCGACTTTCCTGCCGATGATTGCTGTAACCATAGTCTCTTCAGCTTTCAGCTCGTCAGTTATCAGAAGTGGCTCAGGAATCGGCACAGCTACTGACAAGCTGACAGCTGATCGCTGATAGCTATTTCGTATGTTCCTTGCCGAACGCCTTGATCTCGACGTCGACGCCTGCCGGCAGATCCAGCTTCATCAGCGCATCCACGGTCTGAGGCGTCGGCTCGAAGATGTCGATCAGGCGCTTGTGCGTTCTGATCTCGAACTGCTCCCGCGACTTCTTGTCGACGTGCGGCGAGCGCAGCACCGTCCACTTGTTGATCGAGGTGGGAAGCGGAATCGGACCCGCCAGCCGCGCACCGGTGCGTTTGGCCGTGTCGACGATTTCCGTCGTCGACTGGTCGAGCACGCGAGAGTCGTACGCCTTGAGCCGGATTCGAATCTTGTCGCTGAACATCGCACTCATTTTTTAATCCGTCTTTTTCTTATTGTCGTGGGGCCCCACCCCCACGACCTGTGCCTTCGCCGCCTCGCGGCGGCTCGGCTTTGGTTGCGACGCCCCGCTGCGTAGCGCGGCACGCGTCGCTGAGCTAATCCCTAATCCTTGCCTTGCGCCTTCGCCACGACTTCTTCACTCACGTTCGACGGCGCCTGCTCGTACCGGTCGAAATGCATCGAATACGTGGCGCGCCCCTGCGTGCGCGACCGCAGGTCGGTCGCGTAGCCGAACATCTCAGACAAGGGCACGCGCGCCTGGATGATCTGCGTGCCTCCGCGATCTTCCTGCGACTGAATCTGTCCGCGCCGGCTCGAGAGGTTGCCCATGACGTCGCCCATGTGTTCCTTCGGGACGACGACCTCGACGCGCATCACCGGCTCGAGCAGAACCGGCTTGGCCTTCTTCGCCGCATCCTGGAACGCCATCGATCCGGCAATCTTGAACGCCATTTCCGACGAGTCGACCTCGTGGTACGAACCGTCATACAGCTCGATGCGCACGTCGTCGATCGGATAGCCGGCGAGCACGCCGCGCGTGAGCGCTTCCTTGATGCCCATGTCGATCGGCTTGATGTATTCCTTCGGGATGGAACCGCCCGTGGTCTCGTTCTCGAAGACGTAGCCGGAGCCCGGCTCGCCCGGGAACAGATGGATCTTCACGTGGCCGAATTGGCCGCGGCCGCCCGTCTGCTTCGAGTACTTCATTTCGCCGTCGGCCGGGCGCGTCAGCGTTTCCTTGTAAGCGACCTGCGGCTTGCCGACCGTGGCCTCGACACTGAACTCTCGCTTCAGGCGGTCGACGATGATCTCGAGGTGCAGCTCGCCCATGCCGGCGATGATGACCTGACCGGTCTGCTGGTCGGTCTGCACCTGGAACGTCGGATCTTCCGCCATCAGTTTCTGAAGGCCGACGCCGAGCTTCTCCTGATCGGACTTCGTCTTGGGCTCGATCGCGAGCGAGATGACCGGCTTCGGGAAGTCCATCGACTCGAGCACGATCGGATGCTTCTCGTCGCACAGCGTGTCGCCGGTCGAGACGCTCTTCAGGCCGACGGCCGCGGCGATATCGCCCGCGTAGACTTCCTTGATTTCCTCGCGCTTGTTCGCGTGCATCTTCAGCAGCCGGCCGATGCGCTCTGTGCGCTGCTTGGTCGAGTTGTACACCGACGAGCCCGAGGTGAGCACGCCGGAATACACGCGGAAGAACGCGAGCTGGCCGACGAACGGGTCGGTCATGATCTTGAACGCGAGCGCGGCGAACGGCGCGCTGTCTTTCGCCGGGCGCTCGATCAGCACGGCTTCGGGATGTTCCGGATCGGGTTTCTTGTCCGGGTCGATGCCGATGATGGCCGGCACGTCGAGCGGCGAGGGCAGAAAGTCGACGACCGCGTCGAGCAGCGGCTGCACGCCCTTGTTCTTGAACGCCGAGCCGCAGATGACCGGCACGAACGCGGCCTGGCCCTTCTCGCGGACCGAGCTGTTGACGCGCTTGCGAATCGCCGCCTTGATTTCCGCTTCGGTCGGCTCTTCGCCTTTGAGGTACTTCTCGAGGATCTTGTCGTCGGCCTCGCTGACCTTCTCAATCAGCTGCTCGCGGTAATGCTTGGCCTCGTCCACGAGGTCGGCCGGGATATCGCCGACGATGTAGTCGGCGCCCATCGTCTCGTCCTTGTAGGTGATCGACTTCATCGTGACGATGTCGATGACCCCCTTGAAGTGCTCTTCGGAGCCGATCGGAATCTGAATCGCAACGGGATTGGCCTCGAGCTTCGAGATGATCTGATCGAAGGTGCGCTTGAAGTCCGCGCCGATGCGGTCCATCTTGTTGACGAAGCAGATGCGCGGCACGCGGTACTTGTCGGCCTGGCGCCACACGGTCTCGGACTGCGGCTCGACGCCGGCGACCGAGTCGAACACGGCGACCGCGCCGTCGAGGACGCGCAGCGAGCGCTCGACTTCGGCGGTGAAATCGACGTGGCCCGGCGTATCGATGATGTTGATGCGGTGATCGCGCCAGAAGCAGGTGGTCGCGGCCGACGTAATCGTGATGCCGCGCTCCTGTTCCTGCTCCATCCAGTCCATGACGGCGGTGCCTTCGTGGACTTCGCCGATCTTGTACGTGATCCCGGTGTAGAACAGGATCCGTTCCGTCGTCGTCGTCTTGCCGGCATCGATGTGGGCCATGATGCCGATGTTGCGTGTTTTTTCGAGTGAATGTGACCGTGGCATTGCTGTGCTTTATTCGTTTTTCGTTCTACGTTTTTCGTTAGTCGCTACCAGCGATAGTGAGCAAAGGCCTTGTTCGCCTCTGCCATGCGGTGCGTGTCTTCGCGCTTCTTCACGGCACCGCCGCGAAGGTTGGCCGCATCCATCAGCTCGTTCGCGAGTTTTTCCTGCATCGTCTTGCCGTCGCCCCGCGCGCGCGCGAAGCCGACCAGCCAGCGGATGCTCAGCGACAAGCGGCGGTTCGGGTTCACTTCGACCGGCACCTGGTAGTTGGACCCGCCGACGCGCCGCGACTTCACCTCGAGACTCGGCTTGACGTTGTCGAGCGCCTTCTTGAAGACCTTCACGGGATCGTCGCCGGTCTTCTCTTTGATGATGTCGAAGCTGTGGTAGAGGATGGCCTCTGCCGTGTTCCGCTTGCCGTCTCTCATGACGGTGTTGATGAAGCGGGTGACCATCGGGCTCTGATAAATCGGGTCCGGCGCCAGCTCTCGTTTTGCGATGACTCGTCGTCTTGGCATAGGGTGAATCTCGAATCTAAAAACTAGAATCTGAAATCTAAAATCTAGGCTTTGGGCCGCTTCGCGCCGTACTTCGAACGTCCCTGCTTGCGGCCCGCGACGCCGACGGCGTCGAGCGTGCCGCGGACGACGTGGTAGCGGACACCGGGGAGGTCTTTCACGCGGCCGCCGCGGATGAGCACCAGCGAGTGCTCCTGCAGGTTGTGGCCGACGCCCGGAATGTAGGTCGTCACCTCGATACCGTTGGTCAGCCGGACGCGCGCGACTTTGCGCAGCGCAGAGTTCGGCTTCTTCGGCGTCTGAGTAAAGACGCGCACGCATACGCCGCGCTTCTGCGGGCTGTTCTGCAGTGCGGGGCTTTTCGTCTTGCTGACGATCTTCGTCCGACCGTTGCGGACAAGCTGGCTGATAGTCGGCACAGGAAAAACACTCCAGCATCACGCCGTAGCGGCAGCAGCCGCGAAGGCGGACGTAAAAAGCGCGTCGGGCCTAGAAGCACTATGCTTGGCGCCCGATGCAAATACCCTAATGATGAAGTCGCGTTGCGCCGCGGTCCTTCCGCGGGCCGATCCTAAGAAAGTGGCTCTGACGCCTCTTCCGTGCGGTTCGAAGCTAGATAGGGTTTCCTAACTCCGATACAACCTGACGAATATAACATTAACTATTCAGGAGACGCAACCGATGGCAGAGCCGATAACCACTGCATCAGGGCTGACATACGAGGACATCGAACCCGGAACGGGTGCCGCGGCCCAGAGCGGACAAAAAGCGAAGGTTCATTACACGGGATGGTTGAAGAGCGGCCAGAAATTCGATTCTTCGAAGGATCGCAATGATCCGTTCGAGTTCACGCTCGGCGCCGGACAAGTCATTAAAGGCTGGGATGAGGGCGTAACCGGCATGAAAGTCGGAGGAAAACGGCGTCTGACGATCCCGCCGGGCCTTGGTTATGGCGCTCGAGGAGCCGGTGGCGTGATTCCGCCGAACGCGGACCTGATATTCGAGGTGGAGTTGCTGGGAGTGGGCTAGTCGGTAATCGGTACGCTGCGATTCAGCGCGCACTGCCGTTCCCGCAAATAGTTCCGGAGGTCAGCGCAGGGACAGCGTACACCTCGTAGTCGAGGCCGAGATTGCCGCCGAATGACCGGTCGGCGTTGAAGCGCATCAGGAATCCCAGTTGTCGAAGATGTGGATGGCCGAAGACCGTCTCGGGCACGACCACCCAATCGCAGCCACCGAGTTGCTCGATGCCCTTGTCCAACGTATCCCTGAGATCGGGCACACGTCGCGTCATAATCTGCGTCTGGCTCAGATCGAGCCATCCCCGGCCAAGCAACACGACCGTGCCCGACGTCGCGTGTTCCCGGATCCACGCTTCGGTGAGCTCGTGTGTTTGCGGCGTGAGACGTCGGCTGAACGACACCACTCCGGCCCACATCGGTTGCCACAATATTCCAGCAACCGCGACCACCGCCGCGTAGCGGCCAAGGCGTGGCCACTCGGCCCGGGATGCCAGCGTCGCGACTAGTCGTGGAAGGCCGGCGACGAGCGCGGCTGCGCCGCCCACTGCCACGAAAGGCACCAGCGGATACACCCATCGGGGAACCTGGAGCGGTCGCTGCGTCATGAACCAGATGTACGCCAATGGGAAGCTGATAAATATCCAGAGCTTCGGTTGCCGCGTCGAGAGCGCGTAGACGGTAAAGGCGGCCGCCAGCAGAACCATCGGCCATCCCGGACCTGCCCAGGCGAGCGTCATGAGATACATGAACGCCGGATTATCAAAGGACGACCAGTGTCCGGCCCCCGTGAAGGAATATTGGTCTGACACTTGACGCAGAAAGTTCGGGAAGTCCGCCCATATGAAGTGATTCGATGTAGCGACTGCCAGGCCAAATGCCAGCACCGTCACGAGCGCTGCGCGAATCCGGCCTCGCACCGGCGCGGCCGAGAACGCCGCGATCAACGCCGGCATCAGCGCGAACACCGCGGTGTACTTGATCGCAGCGGCAAGCCCTGCGAACGCGCCGGCAGCCGCGATCCAGACTAGCTTTCTCTCGTCGTAATAGACCAGGGCGGCATAGACGGCTGCTACGACGACGAGAACCATGCCGGCGTCGTTGCGGACCAGGACAGTCGTCTCGACCGAGATTGGAACGATCGCGACCAACACGGCGCCCAGCAGTCCGGCCGTCGTTCCCGATAACCGCACTCCCATCAGCCCTGTGATCGCCGCCGTTGCAACAGCGACCCAGATGTTGGCCAGTCGTGCGGCTTCAGCGAACGCCCCGACCGGTAGCTGAGTGAGTGCGGAGACAAGGCCGTTGGTCAGGGCGCGAAGAAAGGCGACCAGCGAAGAGGCGGCGAACAGCCAGAACACAGCGCCCGGATATTGTTCGATGTGTGCGTGGCGGACTTCGCCGGTTAGGAAGTAATGCTGCACATTCGCGGCGACGCGGCGCTCATCGATATCCAACGGGGTGTGGCCGAGATCGCTCGCAAAGCCGGGAAGCCTGACTACGAGTGCGATCACGCACGCAGCGAACAGCCCTACACCGAATGCATGTGCGAAGAGGATGTCGCGCCACCGGCCGAGCTGCCGGGGACGCGTCGAAAGGCTCAGCAGATGGAGCGTCGCCAGGACTACCACCAATATCCCGGGACTCGGAAGCGACTCGCGAAATATGCCGGCCAGCCTCAGCACCAGCGCAGCCGCGGTCATCACGGACAGAACCGTGAGCACGGCGGAATACTAGCACGCGTACTGAGGCGACTATCTTCGATTACGATTCGCCATTCGCCAACATCAGGATCACCCGGCGCGCGGCGCGCATCCTCCGATCGGATTTTGAGGCTGCGTACGCGTCGCTGCGGTTCAGCTCGTTCGACGGCTGACTAACAGTCCACTACTCCCGCCACTCCGCAACAAACACATTCGTCTCGCCTTCACTCTTTGCGCTCCGATTCGATCCGAACACCAGCCGCTTTCCGTCAGGCGAAAACATCGGAAATCCATCGAACGTCGAGTTGAACGTGATCTGCTCGAGGCCCGTGCCGTCAAGATTGATGAAGAAGATATCGAAGTCGCGTCCCTTCGGGTCTTTGATGTTCGACGCGAAGATGATCCTCTTGCCGTCGGGGTGCCACGCGGGCGCGAAATTCGCGCCGCCGAGCTTTGTCAGTTGCCGCAGATTGCTGCCGTCGCGATTCATCACGAAGATCTCGAGCGTCGTCGGACGCCACAGATCCTTCCTTCAACAGGCCCTGATAGTCGGCGAGCTCTTTGGCGTCGCTGATGGGCTGCCCCTGAACACGATCTGTTTGCCGTCGGGCGAAAACCAGGGACCGCCATCGGGTCCCGGACGATTCGTCAAACGCCGCACGTCCGAGCCGTCGCCGTTCATCGAATAAATTTCCATGTCCCCGTCCCGCACGCTCGTGAAGACGATGCGACCGTCGGGGCCGATGGTGGCCTCGGCGTCGTAGCCAGGCGCATTCGTCAATCGCCGAGGATTCGATCCATCGGGCGCCGCGCGGAAAATGTCGTACGTAGCGTAGATCGGCCAGACGTAGCCGCGCGCGTAGCTCGGACGCGGCGGGCACTCGGGCGAGCCGAGATGCGTCGATGCGTATACGATCGATTTTCCGTCCGGAAAAAAATAGCCGCACGTAGTGCGGCCGCCCTGGCTCAATTGCTTCTTGTTCGAGCCGTCGACGTTCATCGTGAAGATCTGATCGCATGTGCCCGGCGCGCCTGGATTGGTCTGATAGATCAGCTGTCGTCCATCGGGTGAGAAATACGCCTCGGCATTCTCGCCGCCGGATGTGAGCTGTTTGATGTTCGCGAGATGGCGCTCGACGCCGGCCGCTGGCGGCGACTGCGCGTGCGCCGCCATAATCGCCAACCCGCGAACACGAGGTGCAGATTATCGCTCTCGTCATCGCTTGACTTCCTGATTTCGCCGACTCCCGATCTGCGAGTATTATCTCGAAATGGGCCCGGCGCCTTCTATGGTCAGCGAAATTGCGGGCGCGGTGCGCGAGCGCGGCGGGCGCGCGCTCATTGTCGGCGGCTGGGTAAGCGATCGGCTGCTCGGCTCCGCGGCCGACCTCAAGGTCGGCGCCACGACGGACCCCAAAGACCTCGACATGGAGGTGTTTGGGATTCCAGCCGACGAGTTGCCGTCGATGCTCGAGCCGTTCGGCAAGGTCGAGCCGATTGGCCAGAGTTTTCCTGTCTACAAGATCGGCGCGATCGACATCGGGCTTCCCCGACGCGAATCGAAGGCCGGACGTGGGCACAAGGGCTTTGTCGTTGACGGCGATCCCTCGATGTCGACCGAGGAAGCCGCGCGGCGCCGGGACTTTACGGTCAATGCGATCTCATGGGATCCGATCACCGGGCAGTTCGAGGATCCGTTCGACGGCCGCGCAGATCTCGACAAAAAAATTCTCAAGGTGGTCGATCCGGCCACGTTCGGCGACGACAGTCTGCGCGTGTTGCGCGCGATTCAGTTTGCGGCTCGCTTCGAGCTTGCGCCCGACGAACGCACGAAAGCGCTGTGCCGATCGATCCGCCTCGACGATCTGCCGCCGGAGCGCATCTGGGGAGAAATTGAAAAGCTGCTCCTTCGCGCCAAGCGGCCCTCAATTGGTTTCGCGCTTGCGCTGGAGCTCGGCGTCATCGATCAACTGTTTCCCGAGCTCAAGGCGCTCGTCGGATGCGAGCAAGAGCCGGAGTGGCATCCCGAGGGAGATGTCTGGGTGCACACGCTGCAGGTGATCGACCAGGCGCGACAGCGCATCGACGATCTGGATCGCGCGGATCAGCTCATCGTGATGCTCGGCGCCGTGACCCACGATTTCGGAAAACCGGCGACAACCGCCTTCCTCGACGGCCGCATCCGATCGATGAATCACGAGGAAGAAGGTGTGGCGCCCGCTTCCGCATTTCTCGATCGGCTCAACATTCATTCGATTGATGGCAAGGACGTTCGCGGGCAGGTACTCGGCCTTGTCGCACACCATCTGAAGCCCGGCATGCTGTACAAGGTGCGCGAACAGCTTACCGACGGCGCGTTCCGGCGCCTGTCGCAGAAGGCCAACCTCGAGTTGCTCGCTCGCATCGCGAAATCAGATTGTCTCGGCCGGGTACCCGGCAATTTCGATTGCTCGGCGATGGATTGGTTTCTCGATCGCGCGCGCGAGCTTGGCGTCGATCGCAGCCCGCCAAAGCCGCTGCTGCTCGGACGACATCTGCTCGAGCTCGGCATGCAGCCGGGTCCAGAAATGGGCGCGGTACTGAAACAGATTTACGAGAAGCAGCTGGATGGGGAAATCAAGACGACTGAAGAAGGGATCGCGCTGGCTTCGCAGATCTTGCAGTCCCAACACGGAGACACGGAGTCACGGAGTTTCACAGAGTAAATTCTTTTGAAAAAGAATTCTCAGTGTGCGTCTCCGCGTCTCCGTGCCTCCGTGTTGAGACACGCAAAATCAGGCGGCGCGTTCCTGCGCGCGGCGGAATTCTTCCAGCAACCTCGGAACGTTGGTGCCCACCGAATGGAGCGTCGGCGACCACCCGAGCGCGCGCGCGCGCGGACCGCGGACTCGCTGATCCAGCGCAAGCGCATCGGCATATGCGCCAAGCTTCTTCCGCGCTTCTTCGAGCGGCACATGGCGCACGTCGGGCGACATCGACAGGTGACCGATAATCCCCTCGACGATGGCATTGACCGTTTCGTCCCCTTCGTCGTTCGCGTGATAGATGCCTGACGCCGCCGGCATCGCCGCCACGCGGACGTAGAGGTCCGCCAGATCGCGATCGTAGACGAGAGGCCAATGGTTCTCGCCCGTGCCGATGACGCGGATGAGGCCGTTCAGCGCATTCTTCAGTAAATCCGAGACAATGCCGCGATTTCCGCCGTACACGACGCCTGGACGGATCACCGCTGTGCGCAGGTTCGGACCCGCCGCCTGCAGTACGAGTTGCTCGTGCGCCGGCCGCCACCCGAGCAGCTGCCCGGGATTGGGCTGAGCCGTCTCGTCCATCGGCTGCGCATTCGATCCTAGAACCCAGATCCCCGACGTGTACACGAACGACACCGGCGACGACTTCGCACGAGCAGACGCGAGGGCCATGAGCGTGTCGATGGCCTTGCGATCGACTTCTTCGCGCTTCGGGCTCGAATCCGCAGCAGTGTGGATGTATGCATCGTGCGCTTCAGCCGCCGCGCGGTACGACTTCACCGTCCCGAGATCGCCGAGCACGGGCGTGACGCCGCGCGAGGCGAGGGCGTCGACAGCCTGCGGCGTGCGCACGAGCGCAGTGATCTGATGATTCGCACGCAGAGCCGCATCGAGCACCGCGGAGCCGATGTATCCTGTCGCGCCGGTGAGAAAGATCTTCATGAAAGCCCCTACATCATAATTCAGTCGATGCGTCGGGATACCTTACTCGATTTCTTCAGCGATGTCTCCGCCGGGCGGGGCACGTTTCTCGTGTACGACGATGGATATCGCGCGCGATCTTATACGTACGCAGAAACTGCGAACGCCGCCCGCGGATTTGCCGCGCGCCTGCAAAGTGCGGGCCTCGGCAAAGGCGACAAAGTTGTCTTCTGGAGCGAGAACCGGCCGGAGTGGATCATCGCGCTGTGGGGATGCCTGCTGAACGGCTCGATCGCGGTGCCGATCGACTATCGCGCATCACACGAATTTCTCGGGCACGTCGCACGCATCGTCGAGGCGAAGCTTCTGTTGCTCGGTGATGACGTCGAGATCGGCAGAAAGGGGTCGGGAGGGTTTTTCGCCGCGCGCCACCGGAAAAGCCCTCCCGACCCCTGTCTTCTGGAAGCTTTCCGACATCGATTTTCGCGCGCTCGATCCGTCGGCCTTCAGGCCTGTGGCCGTCACGCGCGATGATGTCGTCGAAATCATCTTCACCTCGGGCGCCACCGCCGAGCCGAAAGGGGTGGTCCTCACCCACCGCAACGTTCTGGCCAACATCGTCCCGGTCGAAAAGGAGATCCGAAAATACAGGAAATACGGCCGCCCGTTCTTCCCTATCCGTTTCCTCAACCTCCTGCCGCTCAGTCATATGTTCGGCCAGGCCATGGCCACCTTCGTCCCCCCGATGCTTCAGGGCACGGTCGTCTTCATGCGCGGCCACAACCCTCACGAAATCGTCCGGCAGGTGAAAACCCGGCGCATTTCGGTGCTCGTCTCAGTGCCGAAAATTCTCGACGTGCTCGCCGATCATGTCGCGCGTCTGTATCCGGACGTGCGCCATGTGCCGGGAGAAAAAGAGAGCATCCCGAAGCGCTGGTGGCGATATCGCGCGGTGCATCGCCTGTTCGGTTTGAAGTTCTGGTCGTTCGTCGTCGGCGCCGCGCCGCTCGAATCGTCGCTCGAGTCGTTCTGGGGACGGCTCGGATTTGTCGTCGTGCAGGGCTACGGCCTCACGGAGACCGCGCCCATCGTCACGCTGAACCATCCGTTCTCGACGAGCAAGGGGTCCGTCGGCAAACCGATCGCCGGCGTCGACATCAGGATCGCGCCCGACGGCGAAATTCTCGTGCGCGGCGAGAACGTGACGACCGGTTACTACGGCGCACCCCAAACGACGGACGCGGCATTCGAAGGCGGTTGGTTCCACACGGGCGATATCGGACGAGCTCGACGAGGCAGGCCGGCTCTTCATCCGCGGACGCAAGAAAGAAATGATCGTGACGCCGGAAGGGCTCAACGTGTTCCCCGAAGACGTGGAGCGCGTCGTCAACGCCGTGGCCGGTGTCAAGGATTCCGCCGCGGTCGGCGTGACGCAGAACGGCGAAGAACGCGTCCATGTTGCGCTCGTTGTCGACGCCGGGCACGAACCCGTCGGATGTCGTCAAGGCGGCCAACGCGCAGCTGCGCGATCACCAGCGCATTCGCGCGGCGCACGTCTGGCCGGGCGCCGAGCTGCCGCGAACAGAAGGTACGAAGAAACTGAAACGCCATGAGATCCGCGCATGGCTGCAGACGGGCGCGCCTCCAGTGGTTTCACCGTCGAGCGGAACGAGCGTCGAATCGGTGATCGCGCGTTACACGGGTGGCCGCGCGCTCACGCCTGGCGCGACGCTGGAGGAGATGGGACTCAGCTCGCTCGAGCGCATCGAAATGATGGTGGCGCTCGAAGAGGCGCTCAACACCACCATCGACGAGACCGCATTCTCGAATGTCAAGACGATCGCCGATCTCGAGCGGCTGACCGCCGCCCCCGCCGCCACCGAGCTGGCGCCCGAGCCGGTGGAGTTCCCATCGTGGAATCGCGCGCTGCCGTTCCGCGTGCTTCGCGCGGTCGCTCAGCCGGGATGTTCTGCTTCCACTCACGCGGGTGTTCGCGTGGATCAAAGTCGACGGATTGCAAAATCTGGCCAACGTGACAGGGACCGGTGATCTTCGCGGCGAATCATCAAAGCCACATGGATGTGCCGGTGATTCTCGCGGCGCTGCCGGGAAAATGGCGCCGTCGCGTCGCCACGGCGATGGCGAAGGAATTTTTCAAGGCGCACTTTCTTCCCGAGATGGCTACACGCGCGGCAAGCGATTCGCCAGAAGCCTCGAGTACTACCTCTCGGCCGCATTCTTCAACACGTTCCCGCTGCCGCAGCGCGAGGCGGGCGCGCGCCAGACGCTGCGCTATGCGGGCGAATTGATCAGCAGCGGCTTTTCGGTGCTGATCTTTCCCGAAGGCAAGCGGACCGACCACGGCGAAATCGGGCCGTTTCGCCCCGGTGTCGGCATGATGGCCGCGCGGCTTGAGGGTCCCGGTGATTCCTGTACGGCTGGAAGGCATCGATCGCGTGCTTCATCACACATGGAAGATGGCCAAGCCCGGCCGCGTGCGCGTCATTTTCGGCGCGCCGATGCAGCTAAGTGGTGAGGATTACGTGGACTTAACCGCGCAGGTCGAAGCAGCGGTGCGAAAATTGGGCGACTAGGTAGCGTTTGTGGCACAATCATTGCGAGCGCGAGTCGAGTGATCGCTCAAAGGACCGCCCGAAGGCGGATTCTGCTGAAAGGATTTCGAGCCAGTTTGAGCAAAGACGATTTAATCGACATGCAAGGAACGGTCGTGGCAGTGCACAGCGGAGGTCTCTATCGCGTTCAATGCGACGCCGGGCATGAGGTGCTCGCCCAGCTGAGCGGCCGTATGCGCCGTTTTCGTATCAAGGTTGTTCCAGGCGACCGCGTGACCGTGGGGGTTTCTCCCTACGATCCAGTCCGCGGCATCATCACATTCCGCGCACGTTAGGTCAGGACATGTTCGACGATTCCAGTTCACCACTCGCCAGACCCACCGCCGTCGAGACACCCGAAGAGGCGCCGGCGCAGCAGACGGCGGCGATTCAGCGATATCACAGCTGCCGGTGGCGCAAAGCGCCCGAAGAGTCCAACCCGCTCGATTTCTGCTCGCATCGCGACGTGCAGCCGATGGCCGGCACGACCGGCTTCGACCCCGAGGCCTGGTGCCCCGACTGCCAGTTCTACAAAGTACGGCGCGTCCCGAAGAAGAGAACGGTTGACGACTACGGATACTGAATTGGTAGATTGGCAGATTGGTGAGGAGTTTGGTCGATTACGAGTGAAGACTCCGATTACGGTCTGCGACTGCAATCGGACTCAATCTGCAGACTACACTCCCAACTGCGCTCCAATGGTCTATTCAGAAAACTCCCTCGCCAGCTCTACCCATTCGCCGTTCGGCGACAGCGCCTGATACGCGCGCCAGTGCGGTTTCGCTTCGAGGGAATGTCCTGTCTTCTCGAGGGTAATCGCCAGATAGAAGTGCGCGTCGGCATATTGGCCGTTCAGGCCCAACGCGGTGCGGTAGCAGGTCGCCGCCTCCTTGAAGCGGCCGAGGTCGTGGTAGATGTTCCCGAGGTTGAAATGCGCCTCGAAAAAATCCGGATCCAGGCCGATCGCGCGCTCGTAGAGCGCCTGCGCTTCGGCGAGCTCGTCCTTGCCGTAGTGAATGTTGGCGAGATTGATCAGTGCCGGCACGAGATACGGATCGATCTCGAGCGCCTTTCGATACCAGGTCGCCGCGGCGTTGTGGCGCGATTCGTCCGCATCGAGCGCTGACGCCTTCATGAAATATTCCTCCGCCAGCGTCTGCGGCGCCGCCAGCGGCACGACGGTGTCTTTTCCGGGCTCCTTGCCAATCTCTCTCGGCTTCGGCCGCTTCAGCTTGATGATGCGCGCCGGCTCTGCGTCGATGCGGAAGTCGAACGTCAGCTGGCCGCTGCGCTCGGCCTGCAGCGATCTGAGGATTGCGCGGAACGGCGCCGATCTCGAGCTCGGCGCTGACCTGGCGGATCAGCAGCAGATCGGAAAACGGATAATACGTTTCGGTGTGCGTCCGCATGACGGGACGAATCAGCCCCCACTTCTGCAGGTAGCGAAGATGGTCTTCGCGGAGTCCCGGGATACATGCTGAGCAGATCGCGCTGCCCGTAGTACTGCTGTTTGAGATCCTCAGGCGGCTGAATGCCCGCCATCCGGCAGAAATCGTTCTCGCTGATGACGCGGACGCCGAGATCTTCCGCTTTCCGCTGCTTCTGACTTTTCTCGGCGTTGGGCCCCGCTTCCGCCCCGACCACGACGAGTGTCGTCCTGGACGTCACTTCGTCGGCCGCTGAGCCGCCCAGACGGATCACGAGCGCCTGCGCTTCCTTGCGGCCCAGCGACGAAAGTTTGCCGGTGAAGACGACGACCTGATCGGCAAGCGGGAGTTCTGGAGACTCAGGGGTCAACGTGCGAGAAAGATGCAGTAGGGGCGAGTAGAAGTCAAGCACTTGCGGGCCGTACAATCGTCAGCGATGCTGCTCGCGGGAGACGTCGGTGGAACGAAAACCTTTCTCGGCCTCTTTCGCGCGCGAGCACCGGGCGCCCCACCGCCATCGAAGCCCGCTCCTATCGCACGCTCGACTTCCCCGATCTCGGCGCGCTGTGTCTCGCAGTTTCTTCGCGAGACGTCGACGAGCCCGGCCGACATCGAAGCCGCAAGCTTCGGCGTCGCAGGTCCGATCACCGGCACGCGCGCGCAGTTGACGAACGTGCCGTGGGTCGTCGATCTCGACACGCTGCGCAGCGAGGTGCCGTTCCGCGCGCCTACCTGCTCAACGATCTCGAAGCGCTCGCGTGGTCGGTGCCTGTTCTCACGGATGACGAGATCGACGTTCTCCACGAGGGACACGCCGACCCCGAGGGCAGCGTCGCGCTGATCGCCGCGGGCACCGGACTCGGCATCGCCCTGCTGCCGAGGGTCGATGGGCGGCTCGTGCCGCGCGCGTCGGAAGGCGGACACGTCGACTTCGCACCGCGCAACGCCGACGAACAGTCGCTCGCCAGCGCCTTGATCGAAGGAGTACGGACGCGTCGACGTCGAGCGTGTCGTCTCGGGACCGGGCCTCGCGAACATCCACCGGATTCTGCATCCGCATCAATGCGCGGCCCTCACCCCGATGCCACCACTGAACGAGCTGCCCGCCGCGATCTCGCGAGCGGCGCTGGAGACCGGGTGTCCGTCGTGCATCCGCACGCTCGAATGTTTTGTGTCGGCGTACGGAGCGTCGGCCGGCAACCTCGCACTCACCGTGCTCTCAACAGGCGGCCTGTATCTCGGCGGCGGTATCGCGCCGCAAATCCTGCCGGCGCTGCGCTGGCCCGACTTCATGCGGTCGTTCCTGGACAAATCGCCGATGGATGCGCTCATTTCGCGCATCCCGGTCAACGTGATCCTGAATCCGCGCGCGGGACTGCTTGGCGCAGCGAGTTATGCTGACGGACAGCTAGTCGCCAGTCGCTAGTCGACAGTCGCTAGTCGACAGTCGGTCGGAGTTCCTCATCGGGCATGCCGTGTGCCTTAGCACCGGGCATGAAGGCGAAGAATCTCGATGACGTGCTCGTGTATCGCAAGGCTTTGGTCGCGGCTGATGAAGTTTCTGCGATCTTGAAGCGGCCGATCTTTGGCAAAGACTTAGAACTAAAGGATCAGCTGTCTCGTTCATCAGGCCGAGTCGGACCCCTCATCGCCGAAGGCTTCGGACAGAGCACAGATCGCCAGATGGCTGATTATTACGCTCGCGCTCGGGGTTCGGCCCTCGAGTCACGCGGGCATCTCGCCAAAGCGGCGGGCGAGCAGTTCATTTCCGCAGAAGAACTTGTCACCGTCGGTCAGAAATACACTGAAATCAGCAAAATGCTCACGCCGTGGATTAACTATCTGCAACGCTGCAATTGGAAAACTCGCGGACAACCGCCGGAGGCCCAGACTGGCGACTAGCGACTGTAGACTTGAGACTTGCGACTGTCGACAACAGAGCGCGGCAAGCTATGTTAATTTACGGAGTCGGATGAAATTCCGCATCGCGCTCGTCCTTGCGTGCCTCGCAGGCGCGCAGGGCCTTCTCGGGCAGTCCGCGACACGCAAGCCCGCGCCTGCCGCACCAGCAAAACCGCGCGGTGAAGTTCGCGTGCCGTTTCGCGCCGGCGAGCTGCTCACCTACGACGTCTCCTATTCCACGTATGTCACAGCCGGCACGGTCACGATGCACGTGCAGGCGAAGCGCCCCTCCTACAACTCGGTCGCCTACTACGTCGTCGCCGAAGCGCGGCCGACGCCGCTGATGTCGAAGCTTTACACGCTCTACTACAAGGCCGACGTGTTGATGGACGTCTACACGCTGTTGCCGCAGCGCGCGGGAGTCTACAGCGAAGAGGGGCAGCGGCATCAGATGAAGGTGACGACCTTCAACAACGCGGCGCGCAAGGCCACGTTCGAGAACGTCTCGGCCAAGAGCGGCAAGCGGGAGTTCTCGGTGCCGGCGTTCACGCAGGATGCGCTGTCCGCGATCTACGTCATGCGCGCGCTGCCGCTGAAAGTGGGCGCGAAGGAAACGATTCCGGTCAGCCACCGGCGGGCGCAGCTATCAGCGCGCAGGTGAGCGTGGTCGGAACTGAGGCGTTGAAAACCGAGGCGGGACCGTATCAGGCATTCCGGCTGCGGACGGCGCTCTTCGATGAAACCGGCCAGCCGAGCGGCCGCCCGATTCACCTGTGGATCAGCGACACGCCCAGCCGCGTTCCGGTGAAGCTGCAATCGGAGCTGAGCGTCGGCTCGTTCATCCTCACGCTCAGCGAAGCCAAACTCGGACAATAAGAAGACAGGCAGGAGACGTAGCTCGGAGTTCTAGTCTCTCCTAAGTCTCAGACGACTGCCGACTACGACTGACGACTAACTCGGGAAGCCCGAGCGCCTGCCTCACTCTCGCGTTCACGACTTCCCCGCCCTGCGCGATCAGCGTGTCGCGTGTAATCTCGTCATTCGGATCGATCGTCACTGCGCCGTCCTTCACGAGATGCAGCAGAAACGTCGTGATGTTCTTCGCATACATCTGGCTGGCGTGATACGGCACAGTCGACGGCAGGTTCGTCGGCCCGAGAATCGTCACACCCTGTTCAACGACGACCTGATCGGCGCGCGTCAGCTCGCAGTTGCCGCCGCGCTCGGCGGCGAGATCGACGATGACCGATCCGGGCGCCATGCCGCGCACCATGTCGGCGGTCACGAGCACGGGCGCTTTCTTGCCAGGAACGACGGCCGTCGTGATGACGACGTCGTTCGCGGCAACGACGCGCGCCATCATCTCGCGCTGCCGCTGGTAGAACGTTTCGTCCTGCGCCTTCGCGTAGCCGCCCTTGTCCTCTGACTGGCCCGTCTCGAGCGGCAGCTCGACGAATTTCGCGCCGACGCTCTGAACCTGTTCCTTCACGGCCGGGCGCACGTCGTACGCCTCAACGACCGCTCCCAGTTTGCGGGCGGTGGCAATCGCCTGCAGACCTGCGACACCGACGCCGACGATGAAGACGTGGGCGGGAGTGACGGTGCCGGCAGCAGTCGTCAGCAGGGGGAACATGCGTGGCAGCGTGCCGGCCGCCAGAAGCACGGCTTTGTATCCAGCGATGGTCGCCATCGACGACAGGACGTCCATGCTCTGCGCGCGCGTAATCCGCGGAATCAGCTCGAGCGCAAACGCGGTGACGCCGCGCGACGCGATCTCGCGCACCGTTTCTGGCGCGCCGAGCGGATCCGCCATGGCGATGACGACCTGTCCCTGGCGCATCGACGCGAATTCACCTGCACGCACCTGCAGCACGACGTCTGCGGTGAACACCTCGCCACGGCTCGCGAAAATATGGGCGCCCTTCTCCTGATACGCACTGTCGGGAAACCCGGCGCGCTCGCCGGCGCCACGTTCGATCACCACGTCGAACCCCGCTTTTTTCAGCGGAGCGATCGACGCGGGCACGAGCGCGACACGATGCTCGCCGGGAAACTGTTCGGTGGGTACTCCGATGCGCATGACGAGATTCTATGATACGTTGGTTGGTTGACGGTGGTCGGTGGTTGGTGGAACCAGCGACCACGAACCACCAACTACCCACCATCCCAACCAGTCCGTGCAGCTAACCATCGCGCTCGCACAGCTCAATCCGACGGTAGGCGACATCGACGGCAATCTCGCGCGCATCCGGCGCGCGCGCGATCGAGCGGCCGCCGGCGGCGCCGATCTCGTCGTGCTGCCCGAGCTCGCGCTCATCGGATATCCGCCGGAAGATCTGGTGCTGCGCCCATCTGTTGTCGATGCCTGTCACGCGGCGATCGATTGCCTGGTGCGCGAAAGCCACAACACGCCCGCGCTCATCGCCACCACGCCGTGGCGCGAAGACGGCCGCGTCTACAACGCCGCGATCGTCATCGACAAGGGCACGACGACGCGGCGGTTCAAATCCGACCTGCCGAACTACGGCGTCTTCGACGAGAAGCGCGTGTTCGCGCCGGGGCCGATGCCGGAACCAGTCAAGTTTCGCGGCATCGCGATCGGCGTGCCCGTGTGCGAAGACATCTGGACACCCGCAGTCACCGCGCACCTGGCGCGCGCAGGCGCGGAGTTCTTCATCGTGCCGAACGGCTCGCCGTTCGAGACCGGAAAATTTCCGACGCGCATCGAGCTGGCACGGGCGCGCACGCGGGAGACGAATCGCGCACTGGTCTACGTCAACCAGATCGGCGGACAGGACGAGCTGGTGTTCGACGGGCGATCGTTCGTCCTCAATCGCTCGGGCGACCTCGCATGCTCGCTGGCCGGCTGGGAGGAAGCGATCGAGCTGACGCGATGGACGCGCGCCGATGACGGATGGACGTGCGAGCCAGGCCACGTCGAGGCGCCGGGCGAGCAGCTCGCCGACACCTACAGCGCGCTGATGACCGGCTTGCGCGACTACGTCGACAAGAACGGATTTCCCGGAATCGTGCTTGGGCTCTCTGGCGGCGTCGACTCGGCGCTGAGCGCCGCTGTCGGCGTCGACGCGCTCGGGCCCGAGCGTGTGCTGGGCGTCCGATTACCGTCGCCGTTCACCGGCCAGGTGAGCATGGAGGAAGCGCAGTTCGTCGCCGACCGTCTTGGCATTCGCCTTCTGACGCTGCCGATCGAACAGGTGATGACGAGCGCGGAAGCCACGCTGGCGCCGGTTTTCGAAGGGCGGGCGCGCGACGTCGCCGAAGAAAACCTCCAGGCGCGGATCCGCGGACTTCTTCTGATGGCGCTCTCGAACAAGTTCGGATCCATGCTGCTGACGACCGGCAACAAGTCCGAGATGTCGGTCGGCTACGCCACTCTGTATGGCGACATGTGCGGCGGGTTTTCCGTGCTCAAGGATATTTACAAGACCGAGGTCTATCGCCTGTCGCGCTGGCGCAACGCGAACCGGCCCCCGCTTGCGAAGGGGCCGCTCGGCGAGGTGATTCCCGAGCGCACGCTCACGCGTCCGCCGACAGCGGAGCTTCGGCCGAACCAGACCGACCAGGACTCGCTTCCCCCCTACGACCAGCTCGACGCGATTCTGACGGGACTCATCGAGGAGGAGAAGTCGGTCGACGAAATCGCGGCAGCCGTCGCGCCGCGCGAGGTCGTCACGCGCGTGCAGCAGATGCTCTACACCGCCGAATACAAACGCCGGCAGGCGCCTCCCGGCGTGAAAGTCAGCCGCCGCAGCTTCGGGCGCGATCGCCGCTACCCGATTACGAACCGGTTCCGGGAACGCCCGCCTATCGCCTCCGGCTTCGGCGCGGCAAGCTCGGACGAACCCGCGCGATACGCAATAATTGCTAGAATGCAGATCATCCTGAACGGCGACCCGCACGAGGTCGCCGGACCGCTCACGCTGACCGCCCTGCTCGCGCAGTTGAACATCGACCCACGCCGTGTGGCCGTCGAGCACAACCTGACCGTCGTCAAGCGCGCCAACTACGAGAGCACGCAGATTCAGGACGGCGATCAGATCGAGATCGTGAATTTTGTTGGAGGAGGATCGTTGAATTCCGACCCGTTGGTGATTGCCGGCCGCGAGTTCGCGTCGCGCCTGATTGTCGGAACCGGCAAGTATCCGTCGTTCCAGGTGATGCAGCGCGCCCACGAGGCGTCTGGCGCCGACATGGTAACCGTCGCCGTCCGCCGCGTGAACATCAGCGACCGGACGAAAGAGTCTCTCCTCGACTACATCGATACGAACAAAATCGCCCTCCTGCCGAATACCGCCGGCTGCTATTCGGCCGATGATGCCGTTCGAACGGCGCGGCTCGGACGCGAAGCCGGATTGTCGAACTGGGTCAAGCTGGAAGTGATCGGCGACGAGCGCACGCTGTTTCCGGACAACGAGGAGCTCCTCGTCGCGACCAAAATTCTGGTGAAGGAAGGATTCGTCGTCCTGCCCTACACGACCGACGATCCGATCGCCTGCCGAAAACTTCAGGATGCGGGCGCGGCGGCAGTGATGCCGCTCGGCGCGCCGATTGGTTCCGGTCTCGGAATCCAGAACGCCAACAACATCCGCATCATCCGGGAATTCTCGCGCGTCCCGATCATCCTGGACGCGGGAGTCGGCACTGCGTCGGACGCCACGATCGCGATGGAGCTTGGGGCCGACGGCGTGCTGATGAACACCGCCATCGCAGAGGCGCAGGATCCGATCGCAATGGCAATGTCGATGAAGCTCGCCGTGCAGGCCGGCCGCCTTGCCTACCGCGCCGGCCGGATGCCGCGTCGGATGTACGCCAGCGCCAGCAGTCCTCTCGCCGGAACGATTCGCTGAACGCCGGATAAGCGGAATTTCTGCGCAATTCCGTGCAACGACAACAAATCGCCGTTGTCTGCGGCGCGTGGTACGTGTATCGTCACCGCGTTTCCCCTCGGTAACTCTTCGGATTCAGGTCCCGGTCATGCACGATGCACTTGGCAGAGCATTAGCCGAGCAGCGTATGAAGGCCGTGCTGCCCCACATCAGGGGCAGATTGCTCGACCTCGGCTGCGGGAGCAATAATCTCGTGCGCCTCTACCCAAACGGCGTCGGCGTCGACGTGCATCCCTGGCCCGGCGCCGATGTCGTCGTCGACGATTCAGCGTCCCTCTCGTGGGAATCCCAGTCGTTCGACACGATTACGATCGTTGCCGCGCTGAATCACATGCCAAATCGGACAGCGGTGCTTCAGGAGTGCAGGCGGGTTCTGCGTCCGCACGGGCGTGTCGTTGTCACCATGCTGACCCCGCGAACGTCGCGAGCTCTGGCACTGCCTGCGATCGCATTGGGATGCTGATCAGATCGAGCGGGGCATGAAGCCTGGTGAAGTCTACGGCTTCACACCCGCCAAGCTCGTCGGGTTGTTCGCGTCGTGCGGCTTCGCGCTGTCGTCGCAAAGCCGATTCATGCTCGGCTTCAACCGGCTTTACGTCTTCCACCTCGCAGAAACGCCCGGCCACGCCGTTCTCGACAACCAGCAAAAGGCATCCTGAGCTTACAGTCGGAAGATTCCCTTGTCCTTCCGTCCTCGCAGCGCGTTTCTCGTGTCCACGATCAGCGGGAATTTCTTCACGATCGCGTCGTAGTCGAACGACGAGTGGTTCGTGCAGATGACGGCGCAATCCACGTCGGCGTTTGACGGCTCGACCGCTGTCAATGACATCCCGTCGAGTCTTCAGGGACGGCACGAACGGATCGCTGTAGCTCAGCTTCGCGCCCCGGCGATGCAGCAGCTCGAGGATGTCGAGCGCCGGCGACTCGCGCACGTCGCCGACGTCCTTCTTGTACGCCACGCCGAGCAAGTGAATCTTCGACCCGTTGATGCTCTTCTTCGCGGAGTTCAGCGCATCGGTCACCCGCTCGACCACGAACTCCGGCATCGCGCCGTTCACGTGGCCGGCCAGCTCGATGAACCGGCATTCGAATCCGCTCTGCCGGGCTTTCCACGACAGATAGAACGGGTCGATCGGAATGCAGTGTCCGCCGAGCCCCGGCCCCGGATAGAACGGCATGAAGCCGAACGGCTTCGTGGCCGCCGCGTCTATCACTTCCCACACGTCGATGTTCATGCGATGGCACATCAACGCGATTTCGTTCACGAGGCCGATGTTCACCGCGCGGAACGTATTCTCGAGCAGCTTGACCATTTCGGCGACGCGGGTGTTGTCGACCTTGATCACCTTGTCGACCACCTGCTCGTAGAGCGCGGCGGCCAGATCGGTGCTCGTCTGGTCGATCCCGCCGACGACCTTCGGGATATTTTTCGTCAGGTAGGTCTGGTTGCCCGGGTCGACGCGCTCGGGCGAAAACGCGAGGTAAAAATCGCGCCCCACCTTCAGACCGCCGGCCTCGAGCGCCGGCTGCGCGACCTCTTCCGTCGTGCCTGGATAGGTGGTCGATTCGAGAATGACGAGCTGTCCCTTGCGAAGGATGGCCGCGGTCGCCTCGATCGCCTTCACGACGTACGAGAGATCCGGGTCGCGCGTTTTCCGGAGCGGCGTGGGCACGCAGATGTCGATCACGTCCACATCGGCGAGCTCACGCTGATCGGTCGTGGCGCGGAACGTGCCCGCCTTCACGACCGCCGCAAGCTCCTCCGACGGAACGTCCGGGATGTAGCTCTTCCCAGCGCTCAGGCTGTCGACTTTCGACTGGTCGACGTCGTATCCGACGACGTGCAGGCCGGCTTTCGCAAACTCGACCGCGAGCGGCAGCCCGACATACCCAAGCCCGATGATGCCGACGCGCGCTTCCCTGCTCTTGATTCGCTGCAACAAATCCATTCGTCACGCTTTCTGCTGAAAGAAATTACGGATCGCCTCGACGACCCACGACTGCTGTGCTTCGGTAAGCTCGCCATAAATCGGGAGCGCCAGCGCTTCGTTTGCCGCCGTCTCGGCAACCGGCAACGATCCGACCCGATATCCCAGCTCGCGGAAACATGGCTGCAGATGGAGCGGGATCGGGTAATACACCTCGGTGCCGATACCGCTCGACTGAAGATGCGCGCGAAGGCGGTCGCGCTCGGGCACTCGGATGACGAACTGATTGTAGATGTGCGTGCTGTCGGGCGACCGCGCCGGCAGCGTCACCGTCCCTCCGAGATCGGCCTGCTTGAACAGCGCCTCGTAGCGCTCGGCATTCCGCCGCCTGGCGCGCGGTCCAGCCGTCGAGATGCGGAAGCTTCACGCGGAGAATCGCGGCCTGCAGCGCATCGAGCCGGAAATTCGCGCCGACCAGATCGTGATGATATTTCACCTCTCCGCCATGCTGCCGGATCGCGCGCAGCTTGCGAGCGAGTGCACCGTCGGATGTGGTGACGAGGCCCGCGTCGCCGAACGCGCCGAGATTCTTCGACGGAAAAAACGAGAAGCAGCCGATTGCACCGATGCCGCCGGCGGGCCTGCCGCGATAGCACGTCCCGATCGCCTGGGCCGCGTCTTCGACGACGGGCACTCCGGCGCGCTCTGAAATCTCGAGAATCGGAGCCATGTCGGCGCTCTGCCCGAACAAGTGGACGGGCATGATGGCCTTCGTCTTCGACGTCATCGCAGACGCGACCGCGCCGGCGTCGATATTGAACGTTGCGCGATCGATGTCGACGAACACCGGACGCGCGCCCAGTCTGGCAATCGAGCCGGCCGTCGCGAAAAACGAAAACGGAGTCGTCACCACTTCGTCGCCCGCACCGATGTCGAGCGCCATCAGCGCCGCAAGAAGCGCGTCGGTGCCTGACGAGACGCCTACGGCGTGCGGAATTCCGAGGAACGCTTCGAGCTCGCGCTCGAGGCCTTCGACCTCGGGTCCCAGGATGAATTGCTGCGCATCGCAGACGCGCGCGATCGCCTCGAGCACGTCGCCGCGCAGCGGCGCGAACTGTGCTTTGAGGTCGAGCAGCGGCACTTTTTGGGCAGACATAAACACTCAATAGTATCGTATAGCCCCAGCGTGAGTGAAATTGACGTCGCTGTGATTGGCGGAGGGGTTGTCGGGCTTTCCTGTGCGCTGAAGCTCGCAGAATCGGGCGCCAGCGTGTGTGTCATCGAGCGCGAGTCGCAGCCCGGGCGCGGCATGAGCACGCACAACAGCGGCGTGATTCACGCCGGCATCTACTATCCGCCTGGTTCGCTCAAGGCCAGCCTCTGCCTGACAGGGCGCGAGCGGTTATACGAATTCTGTAAGCGGCATTCCGTCGCGCATCAACGATGCGGGAAACTACTCGTCGCCGCGCACGAGAGCGAAATCTCCGAGCTCGAAGCGTTGCGCGCGCGAGGCATTTCCAATGGCGCCAGCTCCCTCGAGATGGTCGACGCCGGCTTCGTGCGACGCAAGGAGCCCCATGTGCGCGCCGCGGCGGCAGTGTGGTCGCCCGATACGGGCATCATCGAAGCCGAAGCGTTGATCGCCGCACTTGGCCGGCTCTGTCGCGACCACGATGTGGCGATGCTCGTGGGCACCGCGGTCGTCGACGCCGCCGCGTCGAACGGCGGAGTCGAGCTCGTCACACCGCACGAGCGCTTCCAGGCGCACACCGTCATCAATGCAGCGGGCCTCTACGCAGATGACGTCTCCGCGATGCTCGGTGCGAAGCGGTTCCATATCAAGCCGTGCCGAGGCGAGTACGCCGAGCTGGCGCCTTCGAAGCGCGGTTGGGTGAATGGCCTGGTATATCCGCTCCCTCATGCTGACGGATCGGGACTCGGCGTGCATCTGACCCGCACGACGTGGGGCAGCGTGCTCATCGGCCCAACGGCGAAGTTTCAGGATTCGAAGGACGACTACGAAGGCGCCCGCCTTCCGCTCGACGCGTTTCTCGAGCCAACGCGCGCGCTGCTGCCGGACATTACGCTCGCCGATCTGCAGCCAGGCGGAACAGGCATTCGCGCGAAACTGCACGGGCCCGGCGAGAAATTCGCAGACTTCCTGATCGAGCGGGATGCGCAGAATCCACATGTGATTCAGGTTGCGGGCATCGAGTCGCCTGGACTCACCTCGTGTCTCGCCATCGGAGCAATGGTGGCTGGTCTCTACGATCGCTCGTGACGGATCAATAAAGCTTCGGACGGCAAACAGCATCACAATTAGTTCACACGATGACCGCTGGAGGTACGCTGCAATTGCGAACCGCGCCAGCGTTTCACCACATGCTTTCAATCACAGCCGACTTTGAATCGCTCACGAACGAAATCATCGCCTGCGCCATTGGGGTTCAGAAGGCTCTCGGACCAGGACTGCTTGAGTCCGTTTACCAGGAATGCCTGGAAGTCGAGCTGAAAACCGCGAACCTCGAAGGGTGAGAGCAGAAGCAGCCTCGATCCTGAACCTGTGATCTTCTGATCTTCTGTTCAAGATCCGTCTTTGAGTTTGTCGAGCTCCATCGAGCGTACGCGATAGAGCAGATCTTCGAGGAGCTTTCGGTTGGCGGAGATGACGTCGGCGACCAGCCCTATCAGCAGCACCTGAAATCCCACGATCATCAGCACCGCCGCGAGCAGCAGCGACTGGATGTGACCTGAGCCGTCGTTGTTGAGATAGAAATACAGAAACCTGAACGAGATGGCGAGTCCAGACGCGAATGTCACGAGCCCGATCGTCGTGAACACCTTGAACGGCTCGTACATCGTGTAGATGCGCACGATCGTCGACGCCGACCGCTTCACGTAAACCCACACGTTGTCGAACAGCCGCGAGGGGCGCGTCTTCGGATTCGAGCGAATAGGCACGTGTGCGATCGCCATCCGCTTCTTGCCGGCCTGAATGATCGACTCGAGCGTATACGTGAAGTCCGACACGATGTTCATCCGCAGCGCCGCTTCACGCGTGTACGCGCGGAAGCCGCTCGTCGTGTCAGGCACGCGCGTATTCGACACCTGCCGCACGACCCAGCTGCCGAGATGCTGCAACCGCTTGCGCGTCCACGACAGGTGCTGCAGCGTCTCCACGTTCCGATCGCCGATGACCATGTCGGCTTCGCCGCTGACGAGCGGCGCCACGAGCATCGGAATATCGCTGCCCGCGTACTGATTGTCGCCGTCGGTATTGACGATGAAATCGGCGCCGAGCTTCAGCGCCGCGTCGATGCCGGTTGTAAAAGCGGTGGCAAGCCCGCGCCTGTTGCGGAGCGAGATGATGTGCCGCACGCCGGCCGCGCGTGCCACCTCCACGGTGCCGTCCGTCGACCCGTCATCGATGACGAGCACGTCGATCGCGTCGATGCCGGAGATCTCGCGCGGAAGATCGCGCAGCGTCGAGGGCAGCGTGTCGGCCTCGTTCAGGCAGGGAATCTGGATGATGAGCTTTTTCATTCGCCGACCAGTTTCTCAATCACGCCGTCCCACGTCACGAGGCGTGCGCGATCGTATCCGGCGTCGCCGAGGCGCGCGGCCAGCCCCTTGTCGGCTGCGAGGCGATTGACGGCGGCCGCGAGCGCTTCACCAGCGGGCTGGCATACGATAGCCGCTCGTCTCGTGCTCGACGAACTCGAGCGGACCGCCGGCATCGGCGGTTGTAATGACGGGCTTGTGCGAGAGGAACGACTTCCAGCGTCACGTACCCGTAGTCCTCGTCGAAAGGGCTGTAAATGACCGCGAGTGCTCCTTTATACAGATCGATGAGCCCCTGCTCGTCCACCGATCCCGCAAAGTCGATGCGATCCGCCACGCCCAGCGATGCCGCCAGTTCCTCGGTGCGCGTGCGCTGAGTGCCGTCGCCCACGACAATCAGACGTATCGGACGATCGACGTGAAGCATTGCGCGCACCGCCAGGTCGGGGCGCTTGATCGATTCGAGCCGCCCGACAAACAGCACATAGTCGCCATACGGTCCTGGACCCAGACGGTCGGCAAACGGCGGCGGATGGTACAGCGCTTCTGCCGTCAGCCCGTTGTACTTGGACAGTCGATTCGCGGTGTTCTGCGCATTCGCAAACAGGCGGCGGCACTCGCCGAGCATTTTTGTGTCGAGCTCGATGAGCGTCTGTCTCAGGCCGACATCCTCGTCGCTGTGGGAGAAGTCGCTGTACTCGGTTCCGCACAGCTCGTATGCGGCGCGGTACTGATGAATGAGCCACGCGACCTTGTTCGGATGGCGGACGAAATACGACGGAAACTTCGTGCCGATGACGAGATCGATCGGTTCGCCATTGCGACTCGCTCAGATCGATCAGGCGCCACGCGGACGCATGCGCGAGAATTTCCTGCTTCGGATACCACTTGAACGGAATACTGACGAGCTCGGCCTGATACCCGTGGGCGCGCAGCTGCTGATGCAGCGCGCGAACGTGGTACTCGGCGCCACCATGCACGAATGGAACCTGTACCTCACAGACGATGACGCGGCGAATACCCATCAGTGCGAGGGCATTCTATATCGCGGTTGGGCGATTGGTGATTGGGCGATGGAAAGAGCGATAGAAAGTAAACTATCAGCCGTGCTTTCACCGCGGTGGCGTACGCTGGTTGCCCCCACGCTGCTCATTTGCATTCTGCTGTATGCCGCGCTGCTCCGCTTCGACGCGCTTTTCAAATCCTACGGACCCTATGAGCAGCCGCGATGGCTTGCGGCCATGCAGCCCGCCGTCGGAGCTGCGGCGGCGGCGATCACGCCCGACTGGCCCTGGAGCCGCGATACAACGCCATATGTGGGCGGCGATCCGATCAACTACCTGAAGTTCGCCCGTCAGATGCGCAACTTCTACGCCGCGCACGTACGGGAACCGATGTTCCCGGCGGTGACCAAGATCGGCCTGAGACTCGCCGGTGATGCGGATGTCGGCATCAGCGTCACGTCAATCACCTTCGGCCTGTTGACGCTCGTGGCGACGTACGCGCTGGGGACTGCGGTCGCATCGCCTATGGTCGGCCTGGCGGCCGCTGCCATGCTCGGCATCGATCACAGCGCGGTGTACTGGGCGATCGGCGGCTGGCGCGACGAGTTGTTTGCCTTCTTCGCGGTGTCATGTGCATGGGCGTTTCTGCGGTTCGCGCGGCACCCCACACGCGCGAATGCCGTGCTCGCAGGCGCGCTGAGCGGAGGCGCCTGCCTGACGAGGATCACGACGATCGCGCTCATCGCCCCTGCAGTCGTCTGGCTGCTGGTGATGTGGAATTCACCGCGCGGAAGCGAGCTGACACAGATTGCGCGAAGGCGGGGCCTGCCGCGCCGAAGCGATAGTGAACAAACGGCGCGAAGGCGGGGGCTGGCGCTCGCAGTGGGCGTGATGGCGGTCGTCGTCGCGCCGTTTCTGATCAACTGCGCGATTGCAACCGGCGACCCGTTCTACGCCATCAATAACCACACCGATTTCTATCTCAAACGCGAAGGCGTGACTGACGTCAGGCCGATGAGCGCCGTCCGGGTACTCGGTCGACAAATTCGAATCCCGGCCGATCGCCGCAACAGACAACGCCGTCCGAGGCATCTTCGTGTACCCCTTCGCCAATAAATGGGTGGGACTCAACCACTGGTATCCCGGCCTCGGAACGGCGCTGGCCGGTCTTGCGATCACCGGACTTGTCGCCTGGCTGTGGTGGCCGGAAGGCCGCCTCCTCCTCGTTATGTTCTTCGGATCGCTCGTCCCGTTCAGCATGACGTGGACGGTGCAAGGAGGCGCCGAATGGCGGCTCACATTATTCGCGTATGCTTTCTACCTTATCGCGGCGTTCTGGGTTGTCGACAGAGTCATCAGGTTCGTACGCGCCACCCTCATCACTCGTGACCGACAGCTGTGGTCGCAGATCACGCGTGATCAGATCCTGAGAACGGCCGCGATTGTGCTCGCGCTTGTGCTCGTCGCTGGCGCCTGGCCGTTCGCTGTGCCGTACGCGCTCGTGAGAGAACAGTTCAAGTACGGAGGCGCAGCCACCATCGCGGCTGGACCACGCGATCGATGGTTCTTCGCCGACGGCTGGTCCGGGCTCGGCGTCGAAGGAAATGTCACGATGAGGGTGGCCGCCAAACCTGGCGCAACGTTGAGAATCCTTCTGCCCAGTGCGGGATCGTACACGCTCACCCTGCGCGTCGATCCTGTCGATCCTTCTGCGGCCGCACCACAGATCGTGCACGTGTCACTGAACGGGACTCGCCTCGACGATCTGGTGCTGGGGTGGAATCCCGAACGCATCGGAGAATATCAAGTCACAATCCCTGCCGGGACGTTCGCTCCTGGAAGTCAGCGCCTGGAGTTGCGCTCGGACGACGCCTTCAAACTATGGTACGTGCGCATCGCGGCCCTATGAGCGAGTGCGTGGTCATGGTGGCCTCGTCGTATCCACGGTTCGCTGGTGATTCCGTGGGCAGCTTCATGGAGCCGATCGCCCAGGGCATCGCCGCGCGCGGGCATGAGGTGCATCTGGTCGCCCCGTGGCATCCGAAATGGAACCGGCCGAAAATCGATCGGGGCGTCCATTTCCATCTCTTCCACTACGCGCCGGTGAAGGCGCTGAACACGTTCGGCTATGCCGAAGGGATGCGCGCCGACGTCCGGCTGCGTGCATCGGCGGTTGCGGTTGCTCCGATGGCCCTTCTCGCCGGCTGGTTCAAGGCGCTGCGCGTCGCGCAGAAGAAACGCGCGACCATCATCCACGCGCATTGGGTGATTCCGGGCGGCGTCATCGGCGCGGCCGCGGCAGGGTCTGTTCCGTTGGTCATCAGCCTTCACGGGTCCGACGTGTTCGTCGCCGAGCGGCATTCGCTGGCCCGAATCGCGGCGCGAACGGCATTCCACCGCGCGCGCTGGGTCACTGCCTGCAGCGAGGATCTTCGATCCCGTGCCGCGGCGTTAGGCGCTGACGCGAGACGATCGAATGTCATTCCCTACGGCGTCGACAGCGAGCGTTTCAAGCCGGATGCGGATCTGAGGGCACGCGGCCGTGAACTTCTCGCCATCGCAGATAATGTACCGCTGATTTTTGCCATCGGCCGGCTCGTCAAGAAAAAGGGATTCGAGCATCTCATCGACGCGGCTGCCATGTTGAAAACGCGGCAACCGCGGGCGCGTGTCGCAATCGCGGGTGATGGCGATCTCGAGACATCGCTCCGAGCCAGGGCGCGCGCTGCCGGTGTGGGCGACATCGTGCAGTTTCTCGGCGTTGTCTCGCACGATGTCGTGCCGGCGTTGCTGGCCGCCGCCGATGTCGCGGTTGCCCCATCGGTGCACGATGACGCCGGAAACGTCGACGGCCTTCCAAACACGGTGATGGAGATCATGGCATCCGGGGCCCCGCTCGTCGCCACACCGGCGGGCGGGATCGCCGCCGTCGCCAGCGATCGAGTCACGGCGCGACTTGTCCCCGAGCGCGATGCCCGTGCCCTCGCGTCTGCGATCGACGAGCTGCTGCGCGACCGGCCGGCGGCCATACTCATGGGCAGGCAGGCCCGTGAATTCGTGTGCCGCCATCACAGCTGGTCGCGAGTGGCCGAGGATTTCGAGACCGTCTACGCACAATGCTGAACACCATCGCGTCGCTGATCGCGATCGCGTATCTGCCCGGCGCGGTCATCTTCCGGATGCCGATCGCCGACCGCCCGAAGCGTGCCGCGTTGCCCGCCGACGAACGTCTGTTCTGGTCGGTCATCATCAGCATCATTGTGACGACGACCGTCGCGTTTGTGCTCGCGGCGATGAGCGCGTATTCCCTGCGCGGGCTCGTGTGGTGCAACGCCGCGCTTGCAGCCGCTCTCGCGCTGGCATCTCGGGGCAACGTGCGCCTCGGCGCAACCGCTCCCCGGCCGAACTGGACTGCCGTACTCCCTGCCGTATTGATCGCCGCAGGCGTATGGATGTACTTCGCCGCTCCCGCCGCTGAATACCTGCTGGGTGGACGCGACCCCGGCGTGTACATGAGCGAGGGTATTCAAATCGCGCAGAGTCGATCGCTCGTAACCATCGACCGCATCGCATCGGCCGTACCCGTGCTCGACGCGCGATTTGTTTTTTCCGCAATACTTCGATCCGCATTTCTACAGCGTTCGCTTCATGGGGTTTCATCTGCGCGATCCCGACGCCGGCACCGTGACGGGCCAGTTTCCGCAAGGGTATCCAGTCTGGATCGCCATCGCGTACGGATTGGATGGTGTCACGGGGACGCGGCGCGTCATTGCGTGGTGGGCGATTCTCGGCGTCGTTGCGGTCTATTTCGCCGCCAGGCGCTTGATCGGTCCTGTCCCTGCCGCAGCGGCGGCGGCCCTGCTCTGCGTGCATGTCATCCAGACGTGGTACGCCCGCTATCCGAACTCGGAAATCGTCACGCAGGCATTGATCTTCCCTGCCTTGCTCGCGCATGCGTACGCGCATGAAGACGACGACCGTTTCTTTGGCCCCGTCGCCGCATCGCTTCTCGGGCTGGCATTGTTCACCCGCCTCCCCGCCATCCTGACGGTCGGTGCTGCCGTTGCGGCGTCGCTTCTTGCGCATGTCAGCGGACACCGCACACGCGCCGGATTTCTCGCGACGCTGGCCGTCTGGATAGCCGCTGCCGGCGTCTATTACACAACTCAGCTCCGGCCGTACTTCGGCCGCCCGATCGCGTATCTGCAGTCGCTCGAGATAATTCACCTCGTGGCGCTGAGTGCCGCGCTGATTGCCGCGTGCGGCCTGCTATGGGCCATTCGCACGCCACGGGTCGCTGCCGCAACACGCACGTGGCTTCCGCGTTGCCTGATTGCGATTGTTGCCGCGGGCGCCATTTACGGGCTGTACTTTCGAGAGCCGGGCGGCCGGCTGGCGCCGCACGACGCGCATGCGGTTCGCGTATTTGCCGATCTGTATTTCACGCGAATAGCGCTCGCCCTAGCCGTTGCCGGATATGCACTGGTCGTATGGCGATCGTTCTGGCGCGCGCCGGCGCTGATTCTGGCGATCACGCTGCTCTCCGTTGTCTTCTTCTATAAGATGAGGATCTGGCCCGAGCACTTCTGGCTGGCGCGCCGGTTTCTGACGGAAATCCTGCCGGGCGCGCTCGTGTTCGCAGCGGCGGCGATATTCGCCCCGCTCTGGATGAGCAACCGGTTCAAGACCGTGTTCACGGCAATCGGCGTCATTGCAACGCTTTTGCTGGGCCAGCGGTATCTCGCGGCGTCGCAACCGATTCGCACGCACGTCGAGTATGCGGGCGTCATCCCGCGGCTGGAGAAACTCGCGTCCAGATTCAGCGACAAGGATCTCGTGATTGTCGAGGCGCGCGCCGCGTCGGATGTGCACACGCTCGCGCTGCCCTTGTCGTACATCTACGCGCGCAACGTGCTGGTCCTGTCCGACTCGCGCCCGGACAAGCCGGCGGTTCGCGAGTTCCTCGCATGGGCGCGCGAACGTTACGAGAGCGTGTATTTCATTGCGGGTGGCGGTACGGATCTGCTATCGCCAGGCGTCGGATCCATCGTTGAGGCGACCGAGCGATTCCAGGTGCCAGAGTTCGAGAAGACCGCCTATGACGTGTACCCGCGGGCGGCAGTCAGGAAACCGTTCGACTTCACGATCTACCGGCTCGTAGAGACGGCAATGACTCCCCCACCGCAATCGCTGGACATCGGAGGCACCGACGATCTTCATCTTGTGGATTTCTATCCCAAGGAAAGGCTTCGCGGCGGCGATCTGACATTTCGATGGACTCAGGATACGTCGTACCTGCTCATGAGTGTCCCTCCGGACAGCCGTGAAGTCGCTCTCAGGTTGAGCGGCGGACGTCCACGTGGTGTGCCGCTGCCGCGAGTGACCGTGTACCTCGGGGACGAACAGCTCAGCAGCGTCGAGCTGACGAATGAATTTCGCGACTACGTCTTTCCGATTCCCGCAGCGACCGCATCGAGCCTTGTGCGAGGCCAGGATGCCGTGCAAATACGCATTGAAAGCTCGACATGGATCCCTCGGACGATCCTGGGCGGATCCGATACTCGAGCGCTCGGTGTCATGATCGATCGAGCCGAGATTCGGTAGTGTTCGAACACCTTCAAATTCCGTATCGGCAGGAGCGCGTGCTGGTGGGGCTGGCCGATGCCGCCCTTGGTGTCGCCAAACTCTTTGGGTGGCCGGCTGAGCCTCGCCCGGCCGTAGGCAGCGCGCCGAAACGAATCCTGCTGCTGCGGCTCGAGCGCGTCGGCGACCTGTTGATGGTGCTCGAGTCGATTGCAATGGTAAGGGCGCTGGCGCCCCAGGCGCAGATCGATCTCGTGGTCGGCAGCTGGAATCTGCGTTTGGCGCGACTGATTCCAGGCGTTGATTCGGTTGAAACGCTCGACGTACCGTGGATGGCACGTGGCGCGCGCGGGTTATCGTGGCCGGCGCTTCTACGGCATGCGCGGGCGTGGCGGCTGCGCGAGTACGATCTTGCGATCAATTTCGAACCGGACATCCGGAGTAATTATCTGCTGGCAGTATCTGGGGCGAAGCGACGTGTCGGATTCATCTCCGGCGGCGGTGGTGCGCTCCTGACCGATCCGGTCATTCCTGATCCGCGCGCTCACATTGCCGACAATGCGAAGGCGTTAGTCGAGCGCACGTTTGGTGATTCGGCAGCGTCTGGATCTTCAGTAGCGCAGGGCTTCTTGCGCGCCGAAGCCTCAGCGAAGGCGGGCAGCCCTGCCACCCTGAACATCCCAGACGAAGCCCGGCGCAGGGCCGCCGAGCTCGTTGCGATGCGGAAGGATGGCGCGGCGCTGGTCGGCATCCAGCCCGCGGCCGGACGCCAAATCAAGGAATGGGATCCCATCCGGTTTGCGCAGGTCGGCGCCGAAATTGCGCGCACCCGCAACGCATCGGTCGTGCTGGTCGGCTCTACTGCCGACAAACCCGTACTGGAGATTGTTCGAGCCGCATGGCCGGTCGACGTTCCGCTCATCGAGCTGCCGGTCGAGACCGACCTGGTTGTGCTCGCGGCGGTCCTCGAACGAATGTCCTTGTTCATCACCGGCGATACCGGACCGATGCATCTGGCCGCTGCGGTCGGCACGCCCGTGCTGGCGATTTTTGGACCATCCCTTCCGACGCGCTACGCACCGCTGTCACGACGTTCCAGAATCGTGCGTATCGACATTCACTGCAGCCCATGCAACCTCATGCGCCAGCCGCCGGCACGCTGTCTCGGCCATGTGCCTGACTGTCTCGCGGGGATCGATTCCGCCGCTCGTGCTCCGCGCCGCGAACGAAATGCTGGACGCCTCATGAGGTCGCGCGCCGCCATTTTGGCGTTGATATGCGCCGCGTTCGCGGCGGCATGGACGGCGTTCCCACCTGTCGTCGAGTGGCTTTTGCCCCGAACTGGTCTCATCCGGACCTTCTATCCGCAACTGGCGTTCTCGCGGCACGCCGATCGAAGGGCCAACCTCGGAAATCAATCTCGCATTTCTGGATGCGCGGCCGGACTTGCCTCGTCAGAACTTCAGCGCGCGCTGGCGGGGATTTCTATTCGTTTCCAGGCCGCAGACGATCGAGTTTTTCGCCGGCGGCAACGACGAAGTCGAGCTGCGCGTCGATGGGCAGCTTCTCGTGAGCGCGCAATCTGCGCGAAGGGATGAGGACGCATAGGCCGTCGAGTCGCGCTCGAAGCGGGTGCTCATGAGCTTGCCGTCGACTATCAGCAGTTCGGCGGCGGAATGTCGCTGAACATCCAAAGGGCGCTGGCAGGACAGATGCCGGGACCGTTTCTGCCGACCGAGCTGTTTTCGCAGCGCGTCGAATCGCGCCACGTGCAGATGCTCAGTGCGGCGCGCTGGGTGCGCCGCAGCACGCCGATCGTGTTGATCGCGACGCTCGTGCTGCTCGTCGGCAGTCTCGCGGCCCTCAAGTTTCCGGCGTGGCGCCGATCGGCCGGTGCGCCGAGGAATTTCAGAGATCTCGCAGATCGCCTCTGGATCGTCGCTGCTCCCGCTTTGCTGGCGCCGGCGGTCGTATTTCTGCTTGGCCCGCTACACGATCTTCGCGAGCAACCCGGGTGAATTCGCGGTGCCGTTCGGCGCAGCTCGCTGCGCCCTGGCTGCTGAAAACCGCAGCGATCAACTGGCTCATCTTCTTCGGTATCGGGTGCGTGCTCGCGCTTCTGTCGGTGAAAGCGGCGCGAATGTACGCGGCAATGCTGTTCGCATTCGGGCTGATGCTATGGGGCCAGGGAAATTTGTGGAACGCCGACTACGGCGTGCTGGCGGGCCGCGAGGTCGACCTGGCGGAGCACTCGTCGCGCAGCGCCGTATGAAACTGCGGCGTTCGCGGCAGTGTTGCTGCTTGCAGCCATTTTCTTTCGTCCCATCAGCCGAATTGCTCCTTTCGCCTCGCTCGTGTTCGTCGGAGTGCAGCTGGTTGGAGCGGTTGCAAGCAGCGCGGGTCCCGCGGCCGCCGGTGCCCGGTGGATCGAGCCGCCGGCAGAAATCTATCAGTTCTCGCCCGCACAGAACGTCATTCACATCGTGCTCGACGAATTCCAGTCGGATGTCTTTACGGAAATCCTTCACCAGGATCGGGCAGCTCTCGACCGCACCTTCAGCGGGTTCGTGTATTTCGCAGGATCACGCCGCCGCATCGCCAACGACATCGATGAGCATGCCCGCCATGCTCACAGGGCTCGGCTTATCGAAACGACATTCCCGCACCGGAGTTCGTACGCGATGCGTTCAAACGATCGTCGATATTCGAGAAGGTCAGCCGGGCCGGGTACGACGTGGATGCGATGTCGATTGTTCCAATCGCCTCGTTCGAGGACTGGATCGGCCCGGAGGCTGCGCCGAACTGGAAGGGCGCGCGCTTCCGTATTCGCAAGCCTTTTATCAGCCAGGGAGACTACCGCGAAGTATCGTCGCGGCAACTCCTGGAGTTATCACTCTTCCGGCACGTGCCGCACGCGGCAAAGGCCTTCAGCGTCGAGCGGCCCTGATGCCTTTTATCGGCCGATTTGGATGGATCGCGGCGACTCGCCTGCGCAAATCAGGCGCCACGAAGCGAGCAACTCGGTCGCGTTCCTCGAGCACTTCGTCGGCTTGATGAGCGTCGGGCGCGATCGGCCTGTCTACAAGCTGCTTCACGTCGGCGTGCCTCACCGTCCCATCGTGGTCGACCGCGACTGCCGCTTCATCGGTGGCACGGCGATGTCGAGGCAGTCATACACGGAGCAGTCGCGCTGCGCGGTGAAGCTCGTCGGCGAGCTTCTCGATCGCGCGCGCGCGCTCGGCATCTACGACAGCAGCCTCATCATCGTCTCGTCCGACCACGGCACGGATCTGAATCCGCTCGGCTTCAACGGCATCAGCGACAGCCTTTCGCTCGTGCCCGGACCCTCCACGTCGCGATTGCCGGCGACGGTCGGAAGCGCAAAGGCCATCATGTTCATCAAGCCGCCCCAGCGCACCGGACCGATTTCAATTTCGGATGCGCCAACGGCGCACATCGATTTGCCGGCGACGATTCTCGACATTCTCAATCTCCCAGGCGGGGCGCCCGACGCATCGATGCTGCGAAGAGATGCGAAACAGCCTCGCACGCGCGTCTACGGTATGTACGACCCGCGACAGCGCTTTCCCAAGGAGTACCTCGATCGACTCGATTTGCTGTCGATCGATGGCCGCATGCTTGACGCCGCCTCGTGGCACGTGCAGCGATCGATCTGGAATCCTCGCGTGCGGCTCGAAGACCGCGACGTCGACGTCGGCCCCAGGGAAGCACACCGGTACCTTGGCCCCGGTTGGTCTTTCGGAGCAGCGTGAACCAGCGGGCACGGGCGGCGAGGTGACGTTCGCGCAGCAGGTCACGGCGAAAGCCGTTCTCTACGCTTCGTTGCCGCCCGGCTCGGTAGACCTCGTGCTTCGCGCGTCTTCGTCACCCGGGCCGGCGCCGGAGTGGCTGAACGTGCAGGTCGACGGACATCAGGTATCGAAAATGAAAGTGGATGGCGGCGGCTATCGGGACTTGTCCATCAGAATTCCACCGGACTCGGGACGCCCGTCAATCAGCGAAATAACCCTCCATCTCGAGGGCGGCAGCAGCGACGTGCCCGTCTTCAAACTGGACCGAATGGTCATCCAGCGCGTGACACGCGCCAGGCCATGACCGTCGAGCCTTGAAACTCGACTGGCAGAAGCCGGCCAACCCAACCAAGCCGCAGCCGCGCGCTGCTCGCAACCAACGTCGCGCCGCGCCGGCGAAACGCTCGCATCAGATCCATCGGAGCCGCGTAGTAGACGGCATCGGCATCGCCTCCCGCCGCCGCGTGCAGAATCGGCTCACGATAGAGGAACTCCTCGTTGGGGGCGAAGCGCTTTCGCCAGGCGAGCGCGGCATTTCTCTTCCACCAGCGCCACGCGCCGCGGCCGCGTTCGACGCCGAATGCCCGCCGATCGCGGCGGCGCAGGCCATCTTCGAGCGGCGTCCACAGCGACGCGTGATTCGGCAGACCGATGATGATGTACCCGGGGCGCCGCACCACACGAAGCATCTCCTCGAGCGCCGCAGCCACGTCGGGAAGATGCTCGATCACCTCGAACGCGACGACCGCGTCGAGCGATCGATCGCGAAACGGGAACTGAAGGGCGTTTCCGGCGACGGCGCGCAACGACGGCGTGCCGGCGCGTGCTGCGGCCCGGATCGAGGTGGGCGACAGATCCATCGCCACGGCTCTCGCGCGCGGATGCGTGGCGAGAAACGTGTGCATCGCCGCAGCGGAGCCGGCGCCAATCTCGAGAACCTGGAGGTCCGGCTGCGTGAGAACGGCATCCATGACGCTCGAGCAGCCGGCTGAAGTACGCCGTCGAATGCGTGGCCTGCTGACACGCGTATCCTTCGCTGCTCTTGTAGAAGGCTGCCATCGCGTCGCGGACGCGGACATCGGGCACCTCCGGCGTCAGTTCGCTGTCGAGCGCGTGGCGAGGTCCGCCTTCGTTTCGACTCACTTTTGTGCGTACACGACGAACCCGAGCGGGAACTTCGTGCGGCTCGAGCTGAACGACGCAATGAGCGGGTTCAGCAGGTTCAGCAACACGCGGCTCCGCCCGCCCGCGTTGATGATCTCCCAGATCACCTGCAGGCGGTTGCCGTGGTGAATCACTTCGACGTGGCGGAAATTCCTGAACAGGTGCTTCAACGAATCCCACGTGAAGCGATAGTGATCCTGCGGATCGGGATGGTACCGATACATGAATCGCGTCGAGAGGATGCAGACGCCTCCAGGCTTCAACACGCCGTGAATGCGGTCGATGGCGCGCTGGGGGTCGTACAGATGCTCGAGCACCTCTATCGCGAGCACGGTGTCGAACGGATCACCGCGCCATTCCAGATTGTGCAGGTCGCAGCAGATATCGGGCTTCTTCGCGGGATCGATATCGAGCCGCACGTACCGCTCGGCGCGAACGTAGGCTTCATACGGCGCCGCCTTGGCGCCGACGTCCAGCACGACTCCCGGACTCAGCCGCTGAAACTGCCGGCGCAGCTCGCGATCGAGGGTCAATCGATTGACGGAACGGATCTTCAGCGTCGGGATACGGGGCCAGACCGATTGTCGCAACGCTCGAAACACGGGTGAAGCCTACAACGAATCACCGCGCGCGAGCAGTTCGCCGTACACATTCAGCAGCCGATCGGTCGCCGCGCGCCACGAGAACTCCTTGTCGACAAGCGCGCGACCGGCGATTCCCATCCCATCGAGCCGCGCCGGATCGGCGAGCGCTTTACCGATCGCGCCGGCCAGTGCGTCTTCGTTGCCAGGCGGCACCAGCCACCCGGTCACTCCGGGAATGACCTTGTCCGGTAATCCACCTGCACGGCTGGCAACAACCGGCCGGCGGTGCGCCATGGCCTCGAGCGTGACGATGGAGCTGCCTTCGTAGAGCGTGGGATGGACGAACAAGGTGGCCGCTTCGTACCAACCATGCAGGTCGCCGGCATCCACACGACCCGTCACGCGGACATTGGCCGTCAGTCCTGCCGAGGAGATGTCGCGCTCCAAGTGCGCGCGTCTCGGACCATCGCCGACGAGGACCCATTTCCATCGCGCAGGCAGGACCTTCTGCTGCACCATCATCGCCAGCGCGCGAATCAAAATGTGAAACCCTTTGTTCTCTTCGAGACGGCCGACGCTGAGTAACAGCACATCATTGGGCTGCAACCCAAGCTCGCCGCGCAACGCCTGTGCTCGCGCGGTCGCATCAGGTCGATCGCAGTCCGCGGGCTCAATAGCGTTGGGAATGACGCGAACGACATCCTTGCTGACGCCAAGGTGGGAGATGACCGGAGCCACGAGAGACCGGTCAGTGGCGATGACGCAGTCGGCCGTGCTTGCCGCGCGCCGAACCGCCACGCGCAAGGGCCAGTACCCAAGGCGCTTCAGCGGAGCACGGGACGGATCGGTCGCGCCGAATTCTTCGAGCCCCTGTGGGTTGAACACGAGAGGTGCGCGTATGTCCGCCCCAGGGTTTTCCATCGAGTAGCCAAGCACGCTGGCGCCCAGGCCGTGAACGATGTCGATGTCTCCCGTCCTGACGAGATGCGCGGCCAGCCGCCCGGCACGCAGCCCGAACAGCGGATACGCCGTGCTGCGATCGAGAATCGTCGTCCCTCGCCTGTTCGCGAATGGGAACGTCACGTACGGCACAGACCTCATCGTGAACTTCGGATGACGGAACACCGCATCCGCGCCGGCGTCAGCCGGTCTGTGGGAGGACGCCGGCGGTGTAATCAACGTCACGTGAAGGTCACGAGACAGCAGGCATCGCACAAGATCGTAGACGTGCCGCTCCAGGCCACCGAAACGGTGAAGCGGATACACGGAACGCGCAACGACGGCGACGCGCAGAGACTGTCCTTCACGCGATCGCATTGTGATTCTGGCTGGGGGCTGCGAGAAGCTCCCTATAGAGCTCTTCCATTCGGTCGATCACGACGGGGATGTCGAAATGCGCTGCCGCCCGCGTCGCTGCCGCGCTTGCGAGTCGCGCGCGGAGGGATGCATCAGACGCCAGGCGGGCAACATCCTCCGCCAGGGCGGAGACCGAGGTCGAGAGAAGCCCTGTCTCCTCATCGATGATGATATCGGCGGTGCCACCGGTGTTCATCGCCGCGATAGGAACCGACAGCGCGCTCGCTTCGATCAACACGCGACTCAACGGTTCTGGCCACACGGATGGAAAGATCAACAGCTCTGCGTGCCTTAACCACTGGAATACGTCACGTCTGTCACGCCAACCCTGAATCCTGATGTCGCGACCCGCCGAGGCGGCAGCCCGTTCGAGAGATCCGCGCTCTGGACCGTCGCCAATGACCACGAGCGGTATCTCGAGACGCGCGCGTGACGCCACTTCGACGAGTGCGTGCACACCTTTGTTCTTCGCCAGCTTTCCGACGAACAAGGCGTATCGTTCGGGCATTGGGCGTGGCGTTGCATCGGCATCAGCGCGGACCCCCGGCACATCGACGCCGTTCGGAATCGTCTCGATTCGCGTACGACCGAGGTCGGGAGCGCGCTCGCGCAACGCGTCGGCCACATAATGGCTGACCGCCACGATGACGTGCGCGGCCGCCAGGCTCGATTGCTTGTGCCCCAGGTTGGCGCGCATGTAGGGAATGACGGGCAGCGTGGCTGGCCATGCAGCTCCTGTGCGAGGCCGCAGGCATCGCGTCATCGCTGCAGCCGAGCAGCCGGGACACACAACGCCCGCTTCGGGATCGGCGAGCACGTCCCCCCAATAACACACTGGCCAGTAATCGCGCACGGTGCACACCGATGGGATGCCGGCGCGTCGTGCCGCCATCACCGACGGCGGACCGGTCAGTACATGCTGCGCGTGGATGAGATCGATCTTTTCTTTCTTGATCACATCGACGAGATGCCGGCTGAGACGCGGGTACAACCGCTCGTTTCGAACGTAGTTCCGCAGAAATGGAACAGGCGGCGCGAACGCCGGAAAGCCGGAGACGGCAAAGCCGTCGTAATCGGCAGGGATCGGATCGCGCTCCGAGTACGTTCGCACGACAACGATATCGTGCCCCCGCGTGCGCAGCCCTCGCGCGAGCTCATACGTGCTCCAACCGCTTCCGCCCGAGACGGGCGGAAACGCGTCAGTCGCAATCAGGATGCGCATGCGAGGCGTCGCCGTGCATCCTGCATCGCGCCATCGAGCTGGCGGCAATGGCTGGCCCAGCTGAATTCCGAAACAGCACGCGCGCGGGCGGCCGTCCCCAACGGCTGCCGCACCGACGGACTCGCCAGCCGCTCGAGCGCATCTGCCAACGCATCTGGATCGGCCGCATCGTAGAGCAGGCCTTCTTTCCCATCGCTCACAATGTTGGCAAGACGCTCTATGCGCGGCGCCACGACAGGGAGCCCAGACGCCATGTACTCGAAGATCTTCAGCGGCGACCAGTGAAACTCGTGCGCCAGCGAAGGATGGGCCGCAACGTCGAATGGCGCGACGCCGATGTCGGCGGATGCAAGGATCGCCGGAACGTCTTCGTGCGGCACGGCACCAATGAGTGTAATGCCGTCGAGACCTGCAGCGGCGTGACGCACACGGGACAGTTCCGGACCGTCACCGACGAATACCGCCTTGATGTCGTTTCGGCCACGCGCGCGAAGACGACGAATCGCATCGACCAGTTGAATCGCGCCGTGCCATGCGCGAAAGGCACCCGAAAAGACGGCGACGACATCGCCGTCGCCGCGCGTGAACGGCACTCGTCCGGTGGCCCCAGGACGGAAGCGTTCGGTATCGGCACCCCATTCGGTGCGGAGAATTTTCGACCGGGGAACGTCTGCCGGGATGATTCTGGCGCTTGGCGTCACGATCACGTCGGCATGCCGGCACTGCCAGTCGCGCCAGCGCCGCATCGGTTCGAGGATGAGCGCGCGGTCGACGATGCGTTTCAGTGATCCGGGGTGATCGACGACTGGCGCATTCACTTCGAGTACGGCGAGCGCGCCGACTTTTCGGGCCGCAAGAATCCCTTCCCCGCCGAAGTTGTAATAGCGCTCGATGATGACGTCAGGCTTGAACCGGCGCGCGAGCACCAAAACGTCATGTGCGCGAAGCAGCCGAAATCGCCGGTTGCCGAGCGGCGGCGGCAGCGCAAGCCACTGCGCGTTGCCGGCCGGAAGTTTGCCGCCATCGCCCGGCGACACGAGGACGTGAACATCGTGCCCCAGTGCGGCGAGCCCTTCGGCGACCGCCGTCACGTGCACCGATCCGCCATGAGCGGCCGGCACTGACTGGTCGATCGCCGAATACAGAATTCTCATGAAAATGCGTGGTATCCGGCTTCAGCCGGACTTTACCAGGAGCGCGAAGAACGGTCCCGATCGCACGCGGCCGAGCACCCTGACGTCGAGCATGACGACCGACGTCATCACTTGAAGGGCACGATACATGATCCCGCGGCGAGCGAGGGCCCGCTTCGCGTCGAGGCGCGCCGCGCGAAGTGCCGCGTTATCGACGCCGGTCGCTGTCGATTTGCTCCGCGCAAAGATATGGGCCGCGGCCGGCACGAATACGCTCTCGGCGATGCGCGACAGGATCGGCGTGTAGTACCGGAACTGCTCGACTCGAAAACCCGCCCGCGCCGCCACTTCGTCGAGATGCGCGCGGCTGGCGAGCGGATTCAGATGGTCGGTCGGCCGAAGGCGATCGACTGTCAGATCGGCGAGCCCGGCCCGTTCGATCATGCGTGAGATGCCGGTGATGGCGGCAAGCACCGGCGCGAGCGGCGACAACTGCATCACGTGCGTATAGACGAACAGCGAGCCGCCTGGCGCCAGCACGCGATGGATTTCGCCGAGCATCGCGTCCAGGCTCTCCGGCGAGAGGTGCTCGACGACGTCGATCGCGTATGCCTTCGTCAGGCTCCCCTCTGCAAAAGGCAGCCGGCGAAGCTCGCCGACGACGAGATCGAGGCTTGCGCGCGACTCCGCGGCGAAGAACGTTCCCGTATCAATCCCGATGAAATGCGCGCCCGACTCGAGATTCCAGACCGCGAAACGCCCGCTCCCGCAGCCCAGATCGAGCACGACGTCGCCGGGACCGGGCCGCAGAAATCCACGCAGCATGTTGTTACGCACCGCGGCGGAAAGCAGCGGGGGCGATACCGACTCGTCGCGACCGTCGGCGTGAAAACTGTCTTCGACAAACTTCGTGGTCTCATCGTACGCGCTTGTCGGTCGAAGGACGAGGTAGTCGGCCGTTCCCTCGGTAAAGCGGCGGGCGCACGCCTCGCACTCCAGCCGGCCCGGCTCGCCTTTGAGCTGCCCGCGGCAGTCGGGGCATCGCACGATGTTGAGCAACCGATCGGAGATCAATGCAGCGCTGGTGTTCGCGATTGGTAAAAGGACTGCCGATCGAACACGTAGCGATACGCGAGCGTGGGGAACTCGAGCGGAATGGTCACGAAATTGTTATAGGCATTCCGCGCGGGCTCGACGCGGCTGCGATCCATGAGGCCTGTGGCAAATTGCGCGATGAGGCCGAGATTCCACCATATCGACAGCACGATGATGGCGTTCACCGCAACGCGCGGCCATCCGGCGCGCGTCATCTGCAACAGCGCGGCGAGGCCGATGACGAGGAATATCGTGAGTCCGACGAGCCGGCGTTGTCCGAACGAGCCGGCGCCGGCCCATGTGTTGAGGCTGCCGGAGACGTAAATCTGTGATGCCAGCATGACAAGACAGATGCCTCCAATCCAGCGACGTTCGCGATCGTCCACCATCGCTCCGCCGTTATCGCGGCGTCCGTATCCACAGGCCAGTGCAACGAGACCAAGCAGAGCCGGCAGTGCGAGCGGCGTCCAGAAGAACCACCCATTGTCTGGCGACACGAGCACGCGCCAGGCATTCGGCGCCGTCCAGGTCATCTTCTGCTGAACGTCGGGTGATGGCCCGAGGCGGCCGTATAAGGTGAGGTAGGCGATCGCCTGAGGCAGAAAACAGACAACGACGGCACTTACGCCAAGCGCAGCCTTCCACAACATCTCGCCGGGCGAACGGTCCCCCGTTCGCACGGCACGACCCATCTTCACCACGTAGTCGATGGCCGGTCCGATCGCGATGAAGAGATCCTGCTCACGGACCATTCCCATCAAGCGCGGCGAGTGCGCCGAGCGCCGCCACACCGCCGGCGCTCCAGTCACGCCGCACGTGCAGCCAGGCGACGACAAACGCGGCTACCGCGAACGCAGAGTTGGCGTGAGAGAAACCCGGCGCCACGTACATGTAGAAGACCAGTGGTGTGCCGAAACACACGGCAGCCAGCGTGCCGGCTGTCACTCCCACGATGCGCCGGGCGGCAATCGCCGACAACACGAGCGCAAGAAAACCGTACACGGCCGAGCCGAACGCGACAGCGGAAATATACGGCCGGGAGAAACCGTCGGCCGCGACGCTCGACCCGAAGGCGCGCGCGATGCGGACGCTCCGCATCAGCCGTCGCGTAGAACGGCGCCCAGAGAAGCGCCGACCCGATAGGCGCAAAGTTTCGCCGAAGCCCGGTCGGCGTGGCGAAGTCGAGAAATGTCTCTTTGAAGAAATGCGCGCGCGCGATGTTCCTGTCGTAGAAATACCGGTACTCATTGTCGAAGGAGAGATCGCGATCGAAATACAACGACCGCAGGTAGGCGAAGTACTCGATCTCGTCGGACGCGTAGAGGCGAGTCGTGACGGCCGGGAGCGAAATGAGAAACAGCAGCGTCAGCACGGCCCAGGGAGCGAACGCGCCGAGCTCAGCGATTCAGTCGGGGCCGGCATTCAAAATCGTGTTGCGGTAGTAGTATGTGTGGGACCTCGGCAGGCGCAAAGTATAACATGCTCAACAGGCTACAGGCGGCCTCGCGCCTGCTGATCCGCGCGTCTCTTGCGCTCTTTACCGGCATCGTTCTGCTGCTGATCCAGTCGGCCTTCTGGAGCAACCGCGTGTCGGCGTGGATGCAGGCGATCATCTTCGCAACCGCGCTGCTCTCCTACTTCAGACCGCAATACGGGTTGCTGGCGCTTGCGGCGCTCGCGCCGTTGGGCCAGGTCGGCAGCCGCACGCTCGACTCGCAGATGCGGGGCGCCGAAGCGCTCGTCCTCGCATTTCTCGCAGGAGCGCTCGTGCGAGGCTGGACGCTGCGCGAGTTCCGCACGTTCCCATCCACCCGCCTCGACATCGCAGCGCTGATCTTTGGTTTTGTCGTGGCGGCGTCGTGCCTCGAGCAGCTCTGGTTCTTGCAGATCCAGACGGACTTTGCCTGGCCGTTCGCGCAGGAGGTTTTGAGCTACGCGAGCCGCAATTACATTACATCCTCCCGAGGCTTCGGCATGTTGCCTCGCGCGATGTTGCTGCTCGAAGGGATGGCGCTGCTGGTTTTTGCCATTCGCTATGCCAAAACATCGGCTGACTTCACACGTCATCTCGTCATCATGCTTGTCGTTGGAGCCGTCGCGACGGCGGTCTTGACTTTCGTGACCGTCGGCTGGCGATTTCGCGGAGACACGCCAACCGGAGACCTCGGTGCTGGACTTCTTCGCGCGCGGCCGATGGAGCGGTCATATCTCAGATGTGAATGCGGCAGGCTCCTATTTCGCGATGATGGCGTTTCTCGCCCTCGGAATGGGATTCAAGGATCGCGAATGGCGGTGGGCGTGGCTCGCAACAGGGACCGTGTTCCTCCTCACCATGTTGATGACGGGATCGAGGACCGCCGTGGCGGCCGCCGGACTTGTCGGAGTTCTGGTTTTCGCGCGAATTGCAGCTTCGCATTCCAGCTATCGCGTGCGTGCGGTCAGCGCCGCATGCGTAGTCCTTGCGGTTGGCACGGCTTTCTTCCTGGTGTTCCGGACGACCGGTGCGACACCATCTGTAGCCGTCGGCATTCGCTGGGTGTTTCTCCAAACTACGGCGCGCATGCTGCTCGCAGAGCCGGCCTTTGGAGTTGGGATTGGCCAGTACAGCCCGGCGTCGGGGCATTTTGGGCCGCCGGCGTTGTTTCAGCTCTGGCGACCCGATAACGCTCATAACAACCTGGCGCAAATTGCAGGAGAGCTCGGACTCATCGGCCTCATCACGTTTCTGCTGGTGCTGGCCGCGTCGTTCAGGGTTGCGATCCGACACTCCGGGCCGCAGGCCATTTCGCGGACCTCTGATCGCAGGCCTCGTGGCGTTTATCCTGACGTGGCTTGGCGGGCACCCGCTGCTCGTTCCGGAAGCCGTCATATCCCTTCTGGATCGCGCTTGGTGTGCTGGCTGCGTGTCGCGTCCGATTCCAAACCGCACCTGTCGGCCGGCGTCATTGGTATTGCCGTGGCTCTACTCCTGGTCTCGATTCCGTTTCGCGTCGGTGCAAAATCGGCGCAGCTCGACTTCTCACGCGTCACTTACGGCGTGTCCGCGAAACAGCTCATGACCTCGCGCGCGCGATTCTTCGTGCCCGCGACCAAGTCGCGAGTTGAATTTCCACTCCGCGCTCGCAGCGCCAGCGATGACGAGCCTGTCGAAATCGATGTGCTCGTCGACGGTTCAGCGTCGGACACCATCACGCTCACCGATCGGAACTGGCGAAGAACACCCATCAACCTCTCGGGCGATTCGTCTCGACGCTTTCATCAGATCGATCTGCGGATCAGGCCGGACACGCTGGACAATCTCGACCCCGGCCGATCGTCGGTCGAAGTCGGCAAGTGGGAGATAATCCCGAAGCCCAATGGCTAAGCTCCCCGATTCCTTCGGCGCCAATTCTGGTCGTCGGCGACATCATGTGCGACCACTACGTGTGGGGTGATGTCGAGCGCATTTCTCCTGAAGCGCCGGTCCAGGTGCTCCGTTGGGAGCGCGAAGCAGACAGACCTGGCGGAGCGGCGAACGCCGCGCTCAACCTCGCCGCGCTCGGATGCCGTGTGCGGCTCGTCGGCGTTATCGGAAATGATGAGCCCGGACGCTGGCTGCTGCGAACGCTCAAACGGGCGCGAATCGACACCAAGGGCGTGATCCGGTCCAGCGACAGGCCGACGACGCTGAAAACGCGCGTGATGGCTCGCGGCCAGCACATGCTCCGCATCGATCGCGAGACACGCGCTCCGCTGTCTGCCCGCGATGAGCGGCTCGTCGTGGCGCGCCGTGAAGAAGGCGAGAACGACCGCGGCGGGAATCGTGTGCTCGGATTACGACAAAGGCGTTCTCACCAGGCAGGTGTTTCGCGCCATCGTCGAGCGACGGGGAAAGACGTTCGTGGCGGTCGATCCGAAGAGCCGTAATTTTCGCAAGTACCGCGGCGCCGATCTGCTGACGCCCAACGAGAAGGAGCTCGCAGAAGCAACGTCCGGCCATAGCGGACCCACGCGCGACGCGGACATCAAGCGGAGAGCCGAATCGTTGATGCGGACCCTCGGTTTCAAAGCGATCCTTGTGACCCGAGGCTCGAGCGGGATGGATCTTTTCGAAGCCGATCGCCGTGCGATTCGGCGGACGCACATTTCCGCTGTCCAGCGCCATGAGGTGTTCGACGTCACAGGCGCGGGCGACACGGTGGCGGCTGTGTTGACGATGGCCGTCGCCGCAGGAGTGCCGCTGGCTGAGGCCGCGAGAGTCGCGAATGCAGCTGCCGGCATCGTTGTGGGCATGGTCGGCACCGCCGTGGCGGAGCCGGACGACGCTCGCCAGAATGATCGGCGGCGAAGCGTCGCAGGCGAGATCCAAGGTGCTGACAGCCAAGGCGCTGACCGCGCGCATCGCAGAAGCGCGCGGGAACGGTTCGACTGTCGTGTTCACCAGCGGATCGTTCGACTCGCTGAACGTGCACGATCTCCGCGCGCTGCAACGCGCCCGCGCGCAGGGAGAGCTGCTGGTCGTCGGCGTGAACGGGGATGCGTCGACCGGCTCCGCAGCGCGCCGAGATGCTTGCCGCGCTGCGATTCGTCGATTACGTCATGCTGCTTCCCGAGCGCAAGCGCGGCAAAGGTCATTCGCGAACTGCGCCCTGACATCGTCGTCTAGGGCACCGCCCTGAACCATTTCTGCCACCTGACCACGGGGCGATTCCGTCAGCGCGACCTCCTGAAAGAGGATCGTGCGGCCGTCAGGGAAATCAATAGCCACGGGCACCGTCCACAAACGATTTCCGCTCCAGTCATTGCTTCCGACGGGCAGGCTGAACCACTGCCGCTCGCCCACCACCACCTCGCCGCGACGTCCTGTTCCCCATCGAAGCACCAGCCGCTGCGGCTTCACACCGGCCGGAAGGAATGGGTTCACGAGAAAGTTGATGTACATCTCGCGGTCGAGGCGCGCCCGTTGCGGATCGGCTGTCAAGCCGCAGGTTGAGCGTCGACCGCGTATTCCATCGGCCGCCCGGATCGCGCGCGCGTCATGCGATCGAAGTCCAGGAAGAGAAATGTCCGGTTGAAGGGATACGAAGTCCCGACGGTCATGCTCGGCGGCGCCATCAGCAGGCAGCCAACACCCGGCGCGGATACTGTGTCGCCATGTCCGACACCCTGGCATCCGAAGTTCTGAATGAACATCGGTTGCTGCCGTCGACACGGTCTCGAAAGGCAGCTCATCGAGCGACACGCCGCGCCCGATGACGTGCGCCTTTCTGCCCGGCATGTAATACATCGCAAGCGCAGTCGAGAGCCCGTTCGGCTCGTCGGCCACCCTCAACGTAAAGGCCTGGAACGGCATTCGCCCGATCTGATTGAGCTCTCGCCATGCGCCGGGCCAGTGCACTGGCGTGCGGCCGCTCGACGGCCTGCACTGCAACGTTCCCGATGATCACTGCCGCTGCGACATAGACGACCAGAGCGCTGGCGAGCCTGCGATCGACGGCGGAAATTGCCGATCCGGCCGAGCGCGAGCGAGCCGATGGAGCGCCCACGCTGCCGCGGCCCACACCAAAGGCACAAGCGGCAGAACCACCAGCGCGGCCGAGGGAAGAAAATCAGGCGCGCGTGCCGCCAATGGTGTTCCGCTCGGCAAGCCGAACAGGGCCAGCGGCGAAAAGTGGCGGCCGACTTCGACAACGCCAAACACGATACTGGTCAGCGAACCGGCCGCCGGCCACGCGCTGAAAAACAAGAGCGCGCCTCCCGCCACAATGCCGGAACGATACGTGAACCATCGATGGACCGCGCAGCAGCGACTCTGCCGACATGCGCCGGCGAGGTACAACACTGACGTCGCCGACAACAGCTCACCCAGTGAGTACGTTGCGAGGGTCCACCGAAACATGGGAGCGCACACCGCAATGGCTGCAATCGCCATCGACGCACGCCATGAGAGTCCGAACACGGATCGCGCGAACTCGACGACAATCGCTCCGAACAGCGCCGCCAGCATGAAGATGCAGCGGCATGGCGGCATCCAGCGGATCGCCAAGGTACAAGCAGCGAATGCCACGCGAGCAGATATGTGCTGGCCGGGCTGTGCAGATATCCGAACGTCGCGAGATCGACGTTCGCCGTGCCGAACGTCAGCAGGTGCTTCGCGTATCGCGCGTACGTGACGAGATCGAGGGCGCCATCGGGTGGCAGTGTGAGGACTGCGGCGCCGGCTGGAGGACGGATCAGCAGGTACGCAAATACGTACAGGACGATGAACCCGACAAGCCACTCGCCGCAGATCTGATGGTCATTTGAGCGGCGCTCCAAGCGTGGCCTGCAGCCACCGGAACCTCACCGCGCCAAACCCCAGAGGGCTGCGCCGAAGATCAGCATGACGTAGATGATCGGGATATTGCGCGAGCTCGTCGCGACCCAGCACAAGAGAACGTAAGACGTCAGACCGAGAACGATGCTATCCGGCCACCGATCGAGGTCTGCCACCGGCGAGGAAGCAAAAGCAGGCCCACGACATAAAAGGCTGCAACTGAGATGAGCGCGGCGGCTAGTCCGTGGGCGAGGCTGAGCAGGTGCGCGAACACCCAATGGCCTGTCATCGGCGCGAGCTCAGTGCTCCTTGATACACATGCAGGTACTGCGCGGCACACCCCGCGACGGTGAAATCACGTTTCACGCGCTGCGACGCCGCCGGCGATACACGCCGCATCGGCACGAGGGCTTGCGAAACCGCTTTCGCCAGCCGTCCGGAGTCCGCCTCGCGGCACGACGATCACGTCGTCTGGAAAGTTCTCGCGCACTTCGAGCCCTCCAACTGTGTCGGTCGTCACGACGCGTGTTCCGCACGCCATCGACTCGAGCATCACGGTGCCCCACGACTCCACTTCCGACGGAAGCACGAAGAGGTCTGCAGCAGCGTAGTACTTCCAGATCGTCGTCATTGCCGAGGCGCCCGAGAAAGCGGACGTGAGATGCGATGCCAAGGTCGCGACACATCGACTCGAGCGTCGAACGCAGGTCGCCATCTCCGGCGAGCCACAGCATCACATCCGGATGATGCCGCAGAATCTCCGGCATCGCCCTCAACAACGTGTCGTGTCCGCACACCGGACGCAGGTGCTTCACCGTCAGAAGAATCGGTCCGTTGCCGGCTCCGAGCTCGCGCCGCAGCGCTGCGCGCGTCTGCTCATCAACCGCATGAAAACCCGGGCTGACAGGCGCGTAGATCACCGACGACGGATCGGGTGCCAAACCGAGCTCCGACGCATGGTTCAGCAGCCCGCGGCTGTAGAAGACGCGCGCGGACGCTTCCCTCACCACTCTGCCATAGCGCGCATTGCGGGATCGGTCGTGCGCCGACACATCGGTCCCGTACAACGTCACGATATATGGCTTCCCGAAACGCCTGGCGAGCCACGCACCAGCTTCGATGAGGAGCCCGTTGCTATGCAGATGAACGAGATCGCTGCGGGCGATTGCCTTCCTCGCGCGCAGGATCATGCGCGCTCCCGCCACCACCGCGCCCAGCTTCGAGCGACTCGCGCGGCCGCGCCCTCTTCGAGCGACGATATGTGATGTCCCGCGCCATGCACAGCCGCGCTCGCGTGGGACGGATGCGACACGTACGACGTTGTTACACCAGACGAAGACAACGTGTCGCCGAGCATGACGGGAAGAAGTGCAACCGCCGCTTGCTCTGGCGGTAAATGTGGACTGACCATACAGACGCGCATCGATCGGCTGCGACTATATAATGACCGTCGATGTTGAACAACGTCAGGAGGATTTCCAGGCAGCTCTTCGCCTATGGTACCGCTGATGTTCTCGTGCTCGCGATCAGCTTCCTCCTGCTCCCGATCTATACGCGCGTCCTCTCACCGCGCGAGTATGGCGCGCTGGCTCTCCTGCTGGTATTTGAAGCCGTCCTGAAAATCATCAGCCGCTGGGGAATGGATGCGGCCTTTTTGAGGTTCTACTACGAGCATCCCGCCGAGGAGCGAAAAACACTCGCCGGCACTATCGCTGGATTCTTCGCGCTCGCCAATGGTGCCATCACTGTGCTGCTGCTGGCCCTCGCCGGGCCGATCAACCTGCGCGCTCTTCGACTCGCTCGAGTTCATCTGGCCGTATCGCCTGCTCATCGTCAATATCTTTCTGTCAACGTTTCTCGTGCTGCCGTTCACGCTGCTGCGGATTCAGGAACGCGCGCGCCTGTTCGCGACAATCAACTTCAGCCTGTCGTTCGGCACCATCGTGCTCCGCCTTCTTTTCGTCGTTGCGCTTGGATTCGGCATCTTTGGAATTCTGCTTGCCGATGTCGTCATGACCATCGTCCTGCTCCTCGCGCTGTATCGGACGATGCGCTCGATGATTGGCTGGCGGTTCTCATCGGCACACCTTCGGCAGCTCCTCGGGTACGGATTCCCCTTCGTGCCGAATGGCGTGCTGACGCATGTCATGGGGATGGGCGACCGATTCATCCTGGGCCTTGTACATGCCGCTGCGCGAGGTCGGCTTCTACCTCATTGCCGGCTCGGTCGCTGCCCTCATCAAGTACTTTCCAGTGGCATTCGACGTCGCCTGGACGCCATTCGCTTTTGACTCGATGCAGCGCAGCGACGCGCCGATCCTGTTCGCGCGCATGGCCACGTACGCCTTTGCCGTACTTGCTGCCTCTCTGGTTGCGCTGAGCGGCCTTGCGCCACCACTGATGGATCTGATGCTGCCGGGGGAATACCGAGAGGTCGGGCCGCTGGTTCCGCTCCTCGCTCTCGCGCTGGCCATTCAAACCGTCAGAGCGCTTCCCGGCACCTCATTGAACGTCGCAAAGAAAACCGCCGTGTATCCGACCGTCACCGCCGCGGGCGCCGTCATCAGCGTGGGCGCATACTTCGCGTTGATTCCACGGTTCGGGACATATGGCGCCGCCGTCGCGCTGCTCATCAGCCAGGTGCTCACCACGGCCTTGATGATTTATCTCGCGCAGCGAGCCTATAGAATTCCGTACGAAGTCGGCCGCATTGCGAAAATCGTGGCCGTGGGCGCCACAACCTACGTTGCGATGATGACGATCGTCTCAGGCTCGAGCTGGCGCACGGTGGCAGTGCGGATCGCGCTGCTGCTGCTGTTTCCGGCCGGATTGCTGCTGCTGCGTTTTCTTCGTCCTCAGGAACTTGCTGACATTCGAAAGCTGCTCTCGAACGTTCGCCGTTCGCCCGAACCGGTCGTGAGCATTCCTTAAGCATGCGGATCGTAGACGACGCCGCGATACGCCGGCACGCGTCCGTGCGGTTCCGATCTGAATACGACTACGCCGTATTCGAGTACTGGCGCAGCGCGAAGGTCCTCGCCTACCTTGAAAAGGCCGGGATCACCAGATTCGATCGCGTGCTGGACGATGGGTGCGGCGGCGGCGGCATGTGCGTGTCGTTCGCTGAAGAGGCGCGATCGGTGGTCGGCATCGAGCCTGGCGACCGCTTTCGTGACGTCGGTACGCGCCTCGCGGCAGAAAAAGGTGTGACCAACGTCAGATTCGCCTATGCCGACGGCACTGCGCTGCCGTTCAGGGATGGCGCATTCGATCTCGTCCTGTCGCATTCCGTCATCGAGCATGTGGCGAACCCGCTGGAGTATCTCAAGGAGGCGAGACGCGTGCTTGCGCCCGGCGGCGCCATGCTGTTGAACACGGCGCCATATCTCTCCTCATCGGGCTCGCACCTGCCCAAATACAAGCTGCCGTTTCCACTGCCGCTGCACCTGGTGGTCGGGAGAAGGGCTGCGTTCGCTGCCGCCAGTTGGGTGGGCCGGCACAAGCCGCACTGGTTCGATGTCGAGTCGCAGAGCTCCTCGTTCGTTACTGTACCGCAACACGGGGGGTACCAAGCCCGACGACCTTCTGTATCATGCGACGGTTCGAAACCTTCGCGGCCATATTCGCGCCGCGGGATTGAAGCTGAAACGCGAAGACCTCGCAATCAGCAGGCTCGTCACCCGCAATCTGCCCGCGCCGATCGCGCGGTCGGTTCCGGGTATTCCGCTGATTCGCGACATTCTGGTCACCAACATGGAGTATCTCCTCGTTCGCGACGATAAGACCGGCTGAGTCCGATGTTGCTTCGCAAGGGCCTCGCTGACGCATCCCGGCATGCGCTTCGTGCGGTCGGTTTCAGAGCGGTAACCCGAACCGTTCGCGGGGCGCCGCTCCGCATTCCGGTCGCGATGGGCGAGCTCAAGGCGCTGCTCTTCGATCCGACCTACGCGCCGTTTTTCAACGAAGACGAAGTGATGGACGCGTTGGTTGCGCGCATGCGCGCCGACGATGTGGTGTTCGACATCGGGGCGTATCACGGCGTGTGGGCGGTGCTTCTGGCGCGACATGCGCGCGAGGTCGTCGCCTTCGAGCCGAATCCCGGAACTTTTCACGTTCTGGAGGAAACGATCGCCGTCAATCGCGCAGGCAATATCTCCGCCTGCCCTCTCGCGATTGGAAGTGTCCCGGGCATCGCCGATTTCTGGGGCACCGGCAGCGGCGCGAGCCTTCGTCCCGGTCATTACCGACCGTCATCCACCAGTGTGATGGTCGAAACTCTTGACAGGTTCGTCGAACGTCGGACATCACTGCCGGATGTGCTGAAGATCGACGTCGAAGGGGCCGAATATCAGGTCCTGTCTGGCGCCCGTCGGTGTCTCGCGCATGCGCGGCTGGTGTGCATCGAAGTGCACTTCGACGAACTGCCGAAATTCGGCGCTGATTACTCGATGATGAGCACGCTGATGACCGACGCCGGGTTTGTCGAGATCATGCGGACCATGCCGGTGCGCCTGGGCGCTGAAGACCCGACGCGTATGCACGTGATATTGGAGAGAAAATCAGAAGGCGGGCAAGCCGGATAAGGTCGCCAGCGTGTCGTTCTGATTCACGCGCCTGACGGAATATCCGCTCGATATGAGCAGCTGTTCGCAGCGTTTGCGAACACGCCGCGGCAGAAGCGCGTGCTCGTAGAGGATGATGTCGGGAGATGACGCCTTCATGTCGATCTGTTTCAGGATCTCCGCGTCGTAACCTTCCGCGTCAATGGCGACAAGATCGAAGCGGCCGTACCGCTGCACGAGAGTTCGCCAGTCGATCGTCGGAACCTGCACTGACGTGATGAACTCCGCGGAAGGCCGCCAGGCATATCGGCTGCAGGCCAGCTCCACCCGCGACCGGTAGAAACTAGAGACCTGATCCGGAAATGGATGCCTCTCCTTGAACGCATCGGCGATGACGTAGAGCGGCCGCTCACCCGTTGTCTCGGACAGCGCTGCGCGAATCGGCACAACACGGGACGATCGTTCCCATCGCTTCTGCAGCGACGAAAACGGGACCACCTGCGGTTCGAGCAGCACCGCGCGGATGTGCTCGTGCGTGCTGAGCAGATCGTGGACGGTGTCGTTCGACACGCCGTCGTAGGCGCCGACCTGAAGAATCGAAAAGGCCGGTCGTGACTCGATCGCTATGCGCAGAAATTTCTGCAGCTCGGCAGTGCGATCGGGCGCCGGTCCCCGCAGACGCGCCGCCACTCGCACGACCGTCCTGGCGTGGATGTACCGCCACATGTCGCGCATGTCAGAGGCGTTCCCCGACGGCTGCGTAGTCCATGTACGTAAAGAGCAGCGAGTTCAGCTTCTTGAAGTTGTCGTTGAACGCGATCTCCATGACGGTCGGCCCCCCCAGAGGTCCGGTCCCTGAGTTCGGGAACCGTCTGCAGCTTGTCCTCCTCCGGATACGGCGCACTGTAACGGACGTCCACGTTCTGAAAGCCGCTCGCCCTCAGAAAATACTGAAGCGTGTCGGGATGGAGCGGGCGGACATGCGTGACGTCGCGGATGTAACTCGAGAAGAACGCGAACCAGCACGCCGGATTGATCGTCTCGAGAACAATTTTCGATCCTGGACGCAGTTTGTGAAAAGCGGCCTCGAGAAACTGGATGAGGTAGTCGGGCTCGAGGTGCTCTACGACCTGTGCCGCAAAGAGGCCACCGAGCGATCCATCGGGCAGTGACGCCAGATACGACAGGCCATCGCCTACAGTTGCTTCGAGTCCGCGCTCACGGCAGACCGCCGCCATTTCATCGTTCGTGTCAACGCCGCGCGCCGATATACCGCGTGTGCGGAGCAGATCGAGAAATTCCCCCCGGCCACAGCCCACGTCGAGCACGTCGCTCGCGCCCTTCGAACAGCGGCAGGTACTCCGCAACGCGTCCGCGAATGTCGAGCTGCGATCCGCGGAACTGATCTTCGAAGCCGACGTACTTGTACGAGTCCAGCGGCTTCGCGACAGCGCACCTGCGTCGCACCGATGCACCTGTCGCACCCGTCGCACCTATTGCACCCCCCGCACCTGTCGCACCCGCTGCACCTGTCTCGACTTCCCGCTTCAGCGTGTGGATCGCGCGCTGCAGGACGCTGAGGGTCGTCCTCACGTCGTTGACCTGCGAATCGTAGCGGCGCTCGCGCGCCACCATCGATTCCCAGCGCTTCTGCATGTCTTCACCCAGGCTGTTCAGTCCGGCTGCGAGCCCGTGCATGAGCCCCGCCACATGGCGGTCCTTCGTGTCGACGTACGGCGTGATCTGCTGTGCGTAGAGAATGAGCAGGGTCTGGTACTCGATGAATCGCCGCTGGTCGTCGCACACCGCCGAGATCGTCGCTTCGAGCGCTTGCGTCATGTCGCGGTGCATCGCGACGTTTCGGTTGACATGATCGACGAGCGCGGAATTGAAGGCCTGCTGACGCTCGAAGAGCGGCGCCACCATCGCCCACGCATGGGCGCGCAGCCGCTTCAACCATCCTCCGCCTTCGTCCGGCTTGAGCGACAGCAGTTCCCATCGTTCGTTGAGCGGCGTGATCTGGAATTCATCGAACGGCGAAGGCGGATGTGGAGACTCGCGCGGCGTCTGAATAGCGCCGTCGAGCTTCGTGAGGGCTTCGTTGTAGAGCCGATCGGCTTCGTCGCGCTCGCGCTTGAGTCGATCGATCTCTTCGGCGCTTCCCTTCTGTTCAGTCGGCATCGCGCAGATGGTACTCCGAACCGACGAATTTCCTTTACGAGCGACTCGGCGTGCTCTGCGCCGCTGGATCGCAGGTGAAGCGGGAGCGTTTTGAGGCGGTCGGGACGCTCTGGCGCAGCCTGAAGGAGCTGCGCAATGACACGCTGATATCCCGCAACCATTCCTTCCAGCCGGAATCGCTCCGCCCAAAGCGCCCGGGCATTCGATCCGAGCGCCGCGCGCAGCTTTTCGTCCGTCGCCAGCCGTCGAATCGCCAGCTTCAACGAATGACCTTCGTCGAGAATGTCGATGCTGACGCCAACCGGTCTGGCTTCTGCCGGTGATTCACCCGCATCTGTCGTAGTGCTGGCCTTCCCGCCTTCGCCAAGGCTACGGCGGGTCTCGCCAAAGCTCGCTGGATCGCGTCGAGCGACGGCGGACAGGCCAGCCAACACAGACCAGTTGCGCGGATCCAGCGTCGGAACATCGACGGTATGAACCAGGTCGGTCGAGATTGTCGGCTTGCCTGCGGCCAGACATCGCAGCCACGACGCTGAGGTTTCGCGTGATGTCGGCCACCGCATGCACAGGCAGACGTCCGACGCTGCCAGGTAGTCGTCGATCTCCTCGTCGCCAGGTATCCGGCGAACGTAACTCGCTCGCTCAATCCGAGGCTGCGGCTTCCGACCGTAAGTCGTAGTAGTCGACCGTCTCACCTGCGACCAGAAGGTGCGCGCGGGGAGCGGATTCGGCTACTGAAGCAAGGGCACGCATCGCCTCGCGCACTCGCTTCTCCGGCGTCACTTTTCCGAAGGCCGTGAATACGACGGCATCTTCCAGCGATTCCGTGGCGCGAACGGATCTGCCGGCGCGCGCCAGGCTGAGGCGCGGGCTCAGGCGACACCCATTTCCACGACATCGACCGTGGCTTCAGGATGGGCACTCGCGAATCTGATCGGCCAGCCAGTCGTTATGCACGAGGACACGTCTGCTGGACTCGACGACGATACGCAGCATCGGCCACAAATAGGTGAGCGATCCCAGCAGGCCGACAGCGCCGAGCTCAGCGAGATCCGGGTTCGCGTCGGGATGATTGAACCAGAACTCACGTCGATAATCCTCACGCCGCGGTTGCCGTCGCTGCAGCAGCATACGTCCACGCGCGTGGTGCAGTTGGCCGTCGTGGAGAACGACGAGTCCAGGGAAGCGTGTCAAATACGCCCACATGTAATCGTGACAGGGCGCGTTACCCAGCTGATAGACGACGAGATCGTAAGGACGCTCGCGATGTTTCCAGATGAAGTCGTAGGCACTGAACGGCCGAACACGCGCATCCGGCGTGACGAAGTGGTCGGGCCTCCCGTCGACAAACAAATCGATATCGTGCTCCTTCGTCAGCGACGGGAGCAGCTCGCGGTTGTACTGTGAGATGCCGGATTTGATGGGAGGAAGCGGGCTAAACCACGCTACTCGCGGCATGCGGGTCTGAAAACAATATCATCTTCTGAGCGATCGAATCCTGCAGCGCAGTTCCAGGATCATCCATCCCGCGATCCGCGCCGGGTGCCAGCGCTGCGGAACGACATGGGAGGCGAAATACCTGTACGCGCTGCGATGGAATTCGCGACTTGCCAGCGCGCGCGCGCTTCTGCTCGACTGTCCGACGTCGTGTATGGCGGTGGCCGCCTTGAAGTACCGTGTCTCCCAGCCGGCGTTCCGCAGCCGGCGGCACAAATCCGCGTCCTCCCAATAGAGGAAGTAACCTTCATCGAAGCCGCTGATGCCGGCGAGCGCCTCGCGCCTGGCAAGCATGCATGCGCCAGACACCCAGTCAACCGGCTGGCTCGAGCCCGTGGCACTCGACAGCACGCTCGCCCTGAGGTTTCGACGAGCGAACCGAGAATTCGGAAACACGCGGGACAGAATTGATGTGCGACCGAACAGGCCCGTCAGCATGTCGGGATCGCCGCGCGCGCTTTCCTGGAGAGTTCCTGACGGATCCAGAATAGCCGGTCCCATCACCGCGCATTTCTCATGACGCTGCAATTCGAGGAGGAGCGATCGGCCCATGCTGGGTTCAAGGCGGCAATCCGGGTTGAGCACCAGCACGAACGGCGCCGACGTCGCCGCCGTCCCGATGTTCACTGCTGCGGCAAACCCGACATTCGAGTGCTGTCTCACCAGACGAACGCTCTGATCGTCCTGCGCAGCGCGCTCGCTATGGTCGGTCGATGCGTTGTCTACGACCACTGCGTCCCATTTGAGGCCGGCAAGCCCGGCTGAGAGAGACTCGAGCGTGGACGCAAGCGCCGCCCCGCTGTTGTAGTTGACGATCACGACGGAAATCTGAGGCGTCACCGAATCTCAAGCCACAGACGTCGAACCTGAACGCCGGCTCCTTCGCACACGGATCGGATTCTTGCCTCGAGCGCCTCATCGACCGAGCGCGTGCTGATGATGACTTCGTCGAGGCGGTGCGACCGAAGGAGCCGTTCGAGGTCGCTCGCATTTCCCCGCACGGGCACTCCGAGTATCAGCCGGTTTCGCTTGAGCGGGTCGTCGTCGAGAAATGCGACCGGCTGCAGGTTCCACGCCCGGTTGGCGCGCATTTCCCGCACCAGCAGGTGACCGCCGGCGCCCGCGCCGTACACCGCGACACGCGTGGCATGCCTGCGACGCACGTTGGCAGCGTCGCCCAGGAGCCGGAATGACGCACGCGTGGCGGAAACTGCCGCCAGGAGCAGCATGGCATCGATCAGAAAGACGGCGCGCGAGAATCCCTCGAAGCGGTAGACGTACGCCACCGCGAGGACAGAGAGGATCGAGCCTCCGAAGACACCCCGAACGACCGAGAACAGATCGACAAGGCTGAAGGTCTCCCACGAACGGTAGTACAGGCCTGACAGGTACAGGGCGGTGAGCTTGCAGCCCAGGATGATCGGCAATGACGCGGCGAGGTAGGAGGAAAATGTCGAGAAGGCCTCGCCCTCGAACCGTATGCGGAACGCTGCGTAGTAGCACGCCGCGATGAGGACGAGGTCGAGCAGGACCTGCCCCGCATGCCAGCGAAACGTCAGATCCCTCAGGAACGGCGCGAAGGAGGATCGTTTCAGGGCGCCGAAGTCTTCGGCGTCATACGCACTCACGCGGGCGAGGTATACCCCCATCAATACGAGCGCGACGGCAAAGAGGACCGCAACAGGCAGCATTGGCTGCAGCCCCTCTCGCCCGATCGTCACGGCGATCATTCCCCCCGACAGGGCCAGCAGATACAGAATCCCGACGGTCGCACGCTCGGAGAAGCCCACCGACACCAATCGATGTGACACGTGGTCCGTACCGCCGCGCGTCGCCTTGCGGCCGGCGAGTCTCCTGAGCACCAGGACGAAACCCGTGTCAAAGAGCGGGATGGCGAGCACGAGCAGCACGAGCGCAGCCGAGTGGTAGAAATCATTCCCCGGGGCGGCCATGGCAGCGAGGGAACCCGCTGCGAGGGTTCCTCCAAGAAACAGGCTGCCGGAATCGCCCATGAACAGTCGCGCCGGTTTCCAGTTCCAGTAAAGAAACCCGGCGAGGCTTCCCACGACGGCCACCAGAAACAGCACGACGAACGGACCCAGCGCTCGCGCAAACAGCCAGGCGAGAAATGCGGTTGCGGCCAGCGCGATCCCGCCGGCGAGCCCATCCATGTTGTCGAGCAGGTTCAGCGCGTGGACCACGCCGCCGAACCAGACGACCGCGAGCAGCGTGACGGGCCACGGAAGGCTTCGACCCAGAGACCCCGTGATGACGAACACGGTGAGCGCGCCCACGATGAGCGACGAGACGAGCTTTGCGAGCGGCGACAACTGAAGGCGATCATCGAGCATACCGAGAACGAACATCGCCGCCGCCGACGCAGGCACCGCCACCTCGAAGGCGCGATCCGCAAACGTGCCGGTCAGCATCACCGCCGCCGCCGTCGTGGCGAGCGCTGCGATCGCGAATCCCACACCTCCCATGCTCGGAGTGGCGACGGAGTGCCACCGGTCCTCACGGGGCGCGATTAAGACAGAACCTCGCAGTCCTATTTGCCGGATGACGGCGCAGAGGGCAAGCGAGAGGAAGGCTGCGAGGAATACTACGGCGAGATTAGAGCTCAACGTCCGTGGCGAACACTGTACCGAGCTTCGGCGATGCCGGTCAAGGGAGCGTGGACATCCTGAAAGACCAGATCGGCCATGCCCTAAAGGGGACGCTCGATGGTCGCGGGCCCTTTCAATCAGTCGGCGCGAAGAATTACCTGCCCGGATTCCGTTTAGGCGCAGGCGACCAACCTTGCGATCCGAGCGCCCAAAAACGTAATCGGCCTCTGACACCCCAGTGCCGGGCGACTACGATGGCGACGGGAAGACGGACATCGCGGTATACCGGCCGTCGCACGGCGTGTGGTGGATCCTGCAATCGAGCACGAACTACACGACTTCTGTCGCCAGGCAGTGGGGGCTGGCCAGCGACACTCCGGTGTTCAAGCGGCCGTAGTCGAACGCCAGACGAGTCCAGCCTCATCAGGTATGTGTACGTCGACTTAGTTATGATGGGCGTGTGCGGCTCATTATGCGGTCAGCGTACGTCGCCCTCTTGGCGTGGGCCGCTTGCCGGCGAAGCGTTGACGCCGCTCCGTAGCAGCGTCCACACCTCTACATTCGCCGCAACGGTTGCGTTTGTCCAGGATCCTACGGATCATACGTGGTCCAGCAAGGCGGGGCGTCCGCGTCGTCCACAACCGAGCGGTTTTCTCCCCGGCTTTTCTCGATCTCACAGGTGCCATCTCCTCAGGCGGAGAGCAGGGCCTGCTCGGCCGCCTATGCCAAAGCAGGACTACGAATAACTCTTGATCCAAAGTGTTATGACATCGATGGCAATGCAGCCATCCCAATAGACTGCAGGAATCTACGCAGGGTAACAAATCTGCGAAAGTGCGAATTGCGGACCTCCGACTAGCTGGATACCAATCGGAAAGTGTCGAAATCTGCACCGGGAATAGAATCGAGTGCAACGCCGCCAAATCTGATCATGAATCAGGGTGGCTGGGGACTGCTCGTAGAGAGAGAGCGGGCTGACATCGAAACTGAGCAGGCCTTCTTACCGCAACCACCAGAACACGCGAGCACCTCGAGCGCCAGCACTAGGTCGAACGCCGCATCGGCGAACGGCAGCGGCTCGCCCGGTACCAGCCGCGTGATGTCGTCACGGCCGAACGTGTCGACGTCAGCCCGGTGCAGTTCACACCAGGGCGGCATCACCGCATCCACCAGCCCCGAGATCGAGCAGGCGCAGGCGGCCGTCGGGCGAAGCCGGGCGCAATTCCGCGAGAATGGCGCCGACCAGGCGATATCGCTGGGCGAGGTCCGGCCGGAGCGATGAGATCGTCATGCCGGCCAGCTCAGGCCTCCGCCGCACCGGCAAGATCGGTGCTTCGCGGCTTTTCGCTTGCGTGCACCGTAACCCGGCGCGTGCTCGGCAGGCACACGCCGAACACCATGCGGCCGGGAACCGGATCGTGTACGTGGACGATCAGCAAGTTCTCGACGTAGTCCATCCAGCGGTGCTCGAGCTGGTTGTACCCGATCGACGGACTGACCGAGTAGTAGCCAGGCTTGAGTTCGACATTGAACTCGAACACGTATGTGAGCACGTCGCCTTTGCGCACCGGCCGCTCGGGCATGCGCTCCTGGTGGGTGTTAATGCCGATCACGTGCAGGTTGAGGCGATCCTTGATGTAGAAGCCGACGAGGTGCTGCGGTTGGTCCTGCAGGAACTCGCAGGTGACGTGCAGACGAGTGATGGCGTGTATCGGCACCTGCGCCGTCCGCTCGCCGCGCTCGTTGCGCATTTCGCACCCGACGATCCGGGCGGTGCCATCGCCGAAGCGGAACAACTGGAACTCGGGCAACTCGTCGCTCACTGCCGCCATGGCCGCGTCGGCATCCACTTGCCGCACCGGCGCCGCCGGCTTCTGCACCGCCGCAGTCGCGTCATCAGCATGCGAGACCGACTCGTCGAAAACATGCATGCGCACCATGTCGTAGCCGGTCGACGCGAAGGCAAGGTACCAACTCACAGTGTGCGCCGGCCGCCCCTGTTGCACCACATGACCGTCGTGCAGCACGTAGGCCTGCGAGCAAAGCCGCATCACCGCGTCGGTATCGTGACCCACGAACAGCATCGACACCCCGTCGTCCTGCATCCTGCGCAACTGCGTCATGCACCGCGCCATGAACCGCGCGTCGCCGACAGCCAGCGCTTCGTCGACGATGAGTAATTGTGGATCGATATTGATCGCAGTGGCGAACGCGAGACGCATCAGCATGCCAGACGAATACGCCTTCACCGGCACTTCGAGAAAGTCGCCGATGTCGGCAAAAGTCAGGATGCGGTCGTAGCGCTCTGCGATCTCTGCATCGCTCAGGCCGAGGATCCGTGAGTAGAGGAGCACGTTCTCGCGCCCTGTGAATTCCGGATTGAATCCGGTGCCGAGTTCGAGCAGTGCCGACAGGCGCCCTCGGACGACCACCTGCCCCTCGGTCGGCGGCAGCGTCCCGGCTACGATCTGCAGCAGCGTCGACTTACCGGCACCGTTGCGGCCGAGGAAACCAACCGTCTGGCCGCGGCGCACCTCGAATGACACGTTGCGCAGGGCCCAGAACTTGCGGTGGTAGGTGCGGAGTCCGGCGGCCAGGAACTCGCGCAGCCGGTCGCCCGGTCGCTCGTAAATCTGGTAGACCTTGCCTACATCCTCCGCAACGATGACCAGGTCGTCGGCCAAAGCGAATGGCTGCGCTTCAGAGGACATCGGCGAAACCCTTCCGCAACGTCTGGAACAGCATCCACCCGAGCGCCATGACCGCGAGGCCGGCGCCGAGATATACCGCGACCGTCACGGCTGACGGCAGCGCTCCCACAAAGAGCAGCCGCTGTGCGGTGTCGACGGGCACGGCCACCGGGTTGAGGCGCAGCCAGGCCTGCGCCTGCTGCGGAAAACGGTCGATGGGGGTGAAAATCGGGCTGACGAACAGGCATACGGTCAGCAGTAGTGGCGTGATCTGGCCGAGGTCGCGCACGTAAGTTCCGAGCGCCGCGAGGATCCACGACAGGCCGACAAGCAACGGCACCATCAGCAGCAAGCACGGCACGTACGCCAGAGCTGCGAGGGGCATACTCCCGGTCGCAATAGCCAGTGCCACCAGCAGGATCAGCGACGAGAGCATGCCACCGCTCAGCGCCGACAGCACCGCAACCGCGCTGAGCACCTCGAGCGGGAACACAACCTTGGTCACATAGTTGGCCCGCGAGGTCACAAGGCCGGGTGACCGTGCGACGACGTCCGAGAATATCGTGAACGGCACGAGACCCGCGAACAGGAACACGCCGAACAGGCCGTGACCCTCGGCCGCCGCGGTCGCATACGGTACGCGGGCTTTGAACACGACGCTGAAGGTAAGAGTGTAGACGCCGACCAGGATGGCCGGCCCCAGCCCGAACCACAGGACACCAAGCAGTGTGCCGCGGAACCTTTCGGCCAGATCACGGCGCGTCAGCGCAAAGATGAGGTGGCGCTGGGCGAATAGCCCAGAGAGCATCCGCAGCGGGTTGACGGCGTAATTCGACTGCCGAGGAGTCCGGACGACCACTGGGGTCGCGTGCGCACTCATCGACCGGCCACCTTAGCGTGATTGGCCGACCGCCACCAATCAACCACTTCCGCCAGCCGCGCGTCGAGTGTCGCGGACGAGTTCCACCCGACTTCCCGCTGCAGGCGATCCAGGCGCGGCACGAGGACACGGGGATTGTCGGGCGTCGACCGTCCCTCTTCCACCGTGAGCAGGTCTTCGCGCCCGCAGAGCGCGGCGAGTCGTCGGGCGACCTCGCCAAGCTGAACGCTCGTTCCGGATCCGACGTTGACGGCGCCGGTCGTCGTCGACAGCGTGATCGCTGCCAGCGCATCACCGAGATCCACGACATCGATGAGATCGCGGACGTGCGCCCCGGAGCGGCAAATGGCGGGCGCACCGGCCAGCAGCGGTCGGACGATGGACGGCACCAGGCGTGCCTCCGCCTCGCCTGGACCGAAGAGGTGGAACACGCGGGCCCAAGCTGCCTCGATGCCGGCCACGCTGGCCATCGCCTGCATGAGAAACCAGCTCGCCGCCTTCGACTGCCCGTAGATGGTGGTCGGCGCGACAGGCGTCGCCGACTCACTGCACGTGCCCTCCGCGCCGCCGTACTCCGCACAAGTGCCGATGCCGACGACGCGTCGTCCACCAGCTCCCGCAAACTGCCGGACCAGCGTGCCCGTGCGGGTAGCCCATGTCAGGTTCTGCGGTGCGGTCCAGAATCTGCCGTGTTCCACGTACCAGGCCAGATGCAACAAGTACGCTGGACGGATGCGATCGAGCACGACGCCCACGGCCGCTTCGTCGAACAGATCAACGACGTGCGACTGCGCGCCATGGACGATGCCGTCAGGCTCGATGACCATGGCGTGCACCTCGGCTCCGCGCGATGCGAGGGCCGCTACCGCGCGAGGACCGATGAAGCCGGTGGCGCCGGTGACCAGAACCCGGGACGTCATCGTTTGTAGTCCGGATACTCCGCGTCGCGTGGCGAGATCTCCACCGGCGCAAACGGCCAGTCGATCGCGAAGGCGGGGTCGTTCCAGCGCACGCCGCGTTCCGCGCCGGGCACGTGCTCGGCGCTGATCTGGTAGAGCACGTGGCAGTCGTCCTCGAGGGTAAGCAGACCGTGCGCGCAGCCTTCAGGGATGTAGAGCGCGATCTGATTGTCGGCGGAGAGCTCGTAACTCGCCGAGCGGAGGTAGGTAGGTGACTCCGTCCGCAGGTCCACGACCACGTCCTGGACGCAGCCGCGAATGCAGCGCACGAGCTTGACTTCGTCGTGCGGCTTCGCCTGGTAGTGCATGCCGCGCAGCGTACCGCGGCGCCGGCTAATCGAAACGCTGGTTTGCATGAAGTGGCCGACCAATCCGCGGCCGGTCAACGTGCGCTCACAAGCGAAGCGGACGAATGCTCCGCGGTGGTCGATGCTCGGGTCCGCCCGGACCAGCCAGACGCCGTCGACGGCCGTGGGGTCGAACTGCACCTATAACACCTGGACGTGCGGGATAGGCACGATGAAGCGGCCGCCGCCACGCCGATAGGCGTCCTGCTGCCGCAGTACCTCGGTGGCGAAGTTCCAGACGAGCAGCAGTGTGTAGTCCGGGCGGCGCTCGGCGAGTTCCTGCGCATCGACGATCGGAATACCTACGCCAGGCATGTAGTGGCCCTGCTTGTGGATGCTTCGATCTGCCGCGAAGTCGAGCGTCGTGGCGTCGATGCCGAAGTAGTTGAGCAACGTCGAGCCCTTAGCGGCCGCGCCGTACGCGGCCACCTTCGCGCCGCCGGCCTTGAGGTGACGCAGCAGCGTCACGACGGTATCGCGCAAGGCGTCGACGCGCTCGGCAAACGTCGCGTAATACTCGGGTGACATGATCCCGAGCGCCTGCTCCTCGTTGAGCAGTGCCTGGACGCGCGCCGACGGCGTGCCGCTATGGGTAATGAACAGCCGCAGCGATCCGCCGTGGATGTGGAGTCGCTCGACATCGGTCACAGTAAGCCCTTCGGCCGAGCACAGGCGAACGAGCGCAATCAGGGAGAAATAGAAGACGTGCTCGTGATAGACCGTATCGAACTCGCAGCGCTCGACGAGGTCGCGCACGTAGGGTGCCTCGACGACTGCCACGCCGCCTGGCTTGAGCACGTGCCGCAGACCCGCGACGAAGCCGCGGATGTCTGGCACGTGCGCCATGACGTTGTTGGCGTGGATGACGTCTGCAGTGCGGCCTTCGGCAACGAGCGACGCCGCCAGCGACTCGCAGAAAAACTCCGAGATCGTGTCGATGCCGCGACTGCGGGCCACCTCGGCGACGTTGGTAGCCGGCTCGATGCCGAGCACCGGCACGCCTGCCGCGACGTAGTGCTGCAGCAGGTATCCGTCGTTGCTCGCGATCTCGAAGACGCGCGAGGCGGTGCCGAGTCCGCGCTCGTGCACCAGGCGCGTCACCAGCGTGCGGGCGTGCGCCACCATCTCGTCGGAATTGGACGAGAAGTACGTGTAGGTGCGGAACAGCCGCTCGGGCGGCACGAGGTCGGTCAGCTGCACGAGCGAACAGTCTTGGCAGCCGACAACTTTCAACGGGAAACGTTCCTGCGGCGCGTCGGCGTCGAGGACGATTGAATTGGCGAGCGGCGTGACGCCGAGGTCCAGGACCGGGAAGAAGGTGGTGCCCCCGCAGGCACGACATCTGTCCAGGCTCACGTGGTCTCTCCCAGCAGGCGCCGATACCAGTCGATGGTCTCGCCGAGACCGCTCTCGAGCGAATAGAGCGGCGCCCACTGCAGGCGCTCGTGCGCCTTCCGCGCCGAGAGGAATTGCCGGCGGATCTCGTTGCTCGCCTCGTTGAGGATGACCGGCTTCAGCGTGCTGCCCATCAGCCGCGAGATCATCTGCACGAGTTCGATTACCGAGACCTGTTGCTCGTACGAGAAGTTGAACGCCTCACCCTTGAGGTTCGGATCCTTCGCGAGCGCCTCGGCCAGCAGCATGTACATCGCCGCGCCGTCGCGTACGTAGAAGTAGTCGCGGATGAACGAACCATCCGAGCGGATGATCGGGGGCGTGTCGCGCAGGATTGAGCGGACGGTGCCTGGCACGATCCGGTTCCAGTTGAGGTCGCCGCCGCCGAAGAAGTTGCCGCAGCGCGTGATTGCGACGGGCAGTCCGAAGGCTCTGGCGTACATCTTAGCAATCAGGTCGGCGCACGACTTGCTGACGTCGTAGGGGTAGGTACCTTGCAGCGGCGCGTCCTCGTCGTACGGCAGCACCTCATGCTCGCCGTAAGCCTTGTCCGAAGACGCGAACACAATTTCGGACACGAGCTTCGCGTGCCGGCAGGCGTCGAAGAGCAGATAGGTGCCGCGGATGTTGGCTTCGAGCGTGCCCACCGGCTCACGACTGGCGACACCGACGATTGTCTGCGCCGCCAGGTGGAACACGGTGCGGACCTCGTACTCGGCGAGCGTCCGTTGCAGCAGCGGCGCGTGGCACAGCTCGCCGTGCACGACGCGCACCTTTGAAACCAGGCCACTGCGGATGAACTCGCTGTGCGGCAAGCTGTCACGCACCAGGCAGACCACGTCGGCGCCCGACTCTACCAACCGACGCACGAGCCACGAACCGACAAGGCCGGTCGCGCCGGTGACGAAAACAGGACGGTCCTGCCAGAAGGGTGAAGACACCGTCAAGACTGAAAGACCCTCCGCTGACGCTGCCACGTGGCCCATGCGGCGGCGCCTTCGCTCCACAGGGAATTGAGGTACTGGAAGTCACGGTACGTGTCCATGCATTGCCAGAAGCCCTCGTGCTTGAACACGCCGAGCTGCCCCTCGGCGGCCAACTGCTCGAGCGGAGTGCGCTCGAGTACGCATTCTTCGTCTTCGCTGAGGTAGTCGAGCACGCGGCGATCGAACACGAAGAAACCGCCATTGATCAGGCCATCGTGCACCTGTGGCTTCTCGCTGAAGGCAGTGACCCGCTCGCCGTTGGTGACGAGTTCGCCGAAACGCGACTGGGGCCGCACGCCGGTCACCGTGGCCAGACACCCACTCGCGCGATGAAAGGCGATCAGCGCATCGAGGTCTATGTCGCACACGCCGTCCCCGTAGGTGACCATGAACGTGTCGCCTTGGATGTAGCGCGAGGCGCGCTTGATGCGCGCGCCGGTCATCGCGTTCAGCCCGGTGTTGGCTAGAGTCACCCGCCAGCCGAGCTCGCCGTGATCGCCATGAGAACGGACGGTGCGCGTCGGGTCGCCGAGCTCGACCGTGAGGTCGTGCTGCATTTCGTCGTACCGCAGGAAATATTCGCGAATGCGCTCGCCCTTGTACCCCAGGCAGACGATGAAGTCGGTGTGGCCGTACTGGGCGTACCCCTTCATGATGTGCCAGAGAATCGGGCGATCACCGATCTCGACCATCGGCTTGGGGCGATACTCCGTCTCCTCCCGCAAACGCGTACCCATGCCGCCGCAGAGCAGTACGACCGGAAGTCCTGCACGTTCGGTCACAAGTTCTCTCCGAGTCCCCAATCGGGACTGTTGCGAGTCAGATTGGGGTTGTAGTAGGGGTCGCGATTGAGCACCTGAGCCCACCGGTCGCGGAAGCGGTCGACTTCGAGGGCCGCCTGCGCTCGGGGACCAATGGTACCCGACTCGTGGTGGACCAGTTCAGCATGAGGAGTGTACACCACCCGCAACCCCAACCGGCGCACCCGCAGGCAGTAGTCGACGTCGTTGAAATCGATGGGAAAGGTCTCGTCGAAGCCCCCGAGTTGCTTGAAGACCTCCCGTCGCGTCAATAGGCACGCACCGGTCACGGCCGAATAATTCCTGACCGTTAGCACGCTCGACAGATAGCCGTCGGTGTCGGCCGGCGCGCCATGGTACGCATGGGCCACGACGCCGCACACACCGAGCAACAGCCCGACATGCTGGAGCCGGCCATCGGGGTACCGGAGGCGCGGTCCGACGACGCCCACATCGGGATCCTGCGCGACCTCCAGCATCATTTCCAGCCAGTCCGCATGCTGGACGACAATGTCGTCGTTCAGCAGGAGCAGGTAAGCGCCCTGGGCGTGCGCTGCTGCGTCATTCAGCTTGCGCGCGAAGTTGAACGGCTGGCTCGCCGACGTGTAGACGATGCGATGCGGCATCGACGCCAGCCGCCGCTCGACGCCGGGCGGCAGCGCACCGTTGTGAGCAACGATGATCTCGAATGGGCGATAGGCCGTACGCTCCACCAGGCCATTCAGGCAGTCGAGCAGCAGGTTGCCGTCACCCGACTCGCGCACCTGGCCGCCGTCGGTTGGCAGCACCACCGACACAAGCGGACGCTCACGAAGCGCAACACGCACCCGCCACAACCCCGGACGGGCGCCGGGCTCCACTCGGCCGTCCACGCCGCGGCGCTCGAGGTGCTCCTCCAGTGCGCGCCGTGACTGCGCCAACCCTTCGGGCTTGACGAAGGTCGAACTGGCGGTGGAAGTCGAGCTCTTGCGCCAGTGATAGAGCACCTCCGGTACGTGACCGATGGCCTGCGTGCGTTCGGATGCGCGCAGCCACAAGTCGTAGTCCTGTGCCCCTTCGAACCCGACCCGCATGCCGCCGAGGGCGTCGAGCAGCGAACGCCGGATCACCGTCAGATGGCACGGATACATCCAGGCGCGCAGCAGGTCCGGCGACCAGTCGGGCTTGAACGCGGGTTCGCAGCGCTGCCCGACCTCGTCCAGCTTGTCCTCGTCCGAGTAGACCAGATCGTCGGCTGGGTGCTCGCGCAGATGACGCGCCATCGCCCACAGGGCCTCCGGCGCGAGTGTGTCGTCGTGGTCCAGCAGGGCGACGAATGTGCCGGTCGCCAGGGTCAGCGCGGCGTTGGTGGCGACGCTGATGTGCCGCGACAGCGGCAGGCGCGTGAGCCTGATACGCAGGTCGCCGCCGTCCATGATCTCATGCAGGACCCGCAGAGTCTCCTGGCGCGTCGACCCATCGTCGCAGATGCACCACTGCCAGTGCGGGTACACCTGGGAGCGAACCGACTGCCAGCACTCGCGCAACGCCTGCGGCTCAGTGTCATGCACCGGCGTCAGGATGCTGAAGACAGTCGCGTCGCGCCACCCGAGCGCCTCGTCGCGCCACGTCGCGAGCCTCGCAGCGTCGGGATGGTGCTGCTCGACCCATGCGAGATACGACCCCCTGTCGTCCCGACCTGGCGCCAGCAACAAACGACGCGGTAGCCCGCGCCAGCCGTACTGCGCCACCGCGCCGCGCGTCAGCCGCGCCAGTTCACCGAGAGCGCGGCGGCGCACCAACGTCGGAGCCTCCCAGACCAGCGCCGCGCCGGCCGGTGACAATTCGATGCTGCTGCTGTCGGCGTCGGCCAAGGCGACACTCACGCTGACGGACGCGGTTCCGAGTTCGACCGCGGTGGATGCCAGCACCGCGCCATCGGGCGACCGCTGCACGATCTCGACGCGCCCAACGACGACGTTGGGCGCTGCCGGCGCTGCGACCACCTCGAAGCGGGCTCGCTCGGTCCGCCCGAGCCCTGCGCCCAGCGTTGGCGCAACGTTGTCGGACGCAGTACCGCTGCCACTGCGCAGCAGCAGCGGTGTGCGCCGGTGCAGGACACGCTGGATCCCGCGCGCGAGGCGGCCCGCTCCGCTCAGCGGTTCGATCATACCGGGCGGCCCCGGTCGATCAGCCGTTGTCGGCACGCCCGCCCGCACGGCTCCGAGCCATAGTCAGTCACGCCGCCGTACCAGGTCGCAATGGCGGGCCGGCCCGCTGCGAGCACATCGACCGTGGTCAACCCGAATCCCTCCTTGCGATGCAAGGAGACATAGCAGTCCGCGAAGTGCCAAAGCGCTCCCACGTTTCCCGCAGGCGGCCGGCTTCCATCAGCACTAACCATCACCGGGCAGCGTACATCGTCGAAAGGCGCAATCGAGATCATCGTAGTCGACTACGGTTCCACTTCACGTGAAACCCTTAAGGTACACGTGGATGCAGCGCTCGTGGTTGTAAGACGGGGACGACGACGGAGACGCTAGCGGATGACGTAGAGCTCCTCCACGTACCCGCGGCGGAGCCAATACGGCATGCGGTAAAAGCGCTGAAATCCCGCTTCGCCAGTTAGCAGCGTGGAGACGTTCAGGTGCTTCGCCTCGCTCGTCTTCGCATGCTCGACCTCATGGTTGATGCTGAGGAAGTACTTTGTCGTCGTGCGCCGGATCTGTCCGAGGTAGTCCCGCACGATGGTTTCGTCGATCTCGGGGAACGAATCCTGGTTCAACGCCAGCGTGAACGCCTTGTCGCGCTCACGGCGGCAGCTCTCCCCGGTCTTGACCTTCACCGCGTTCGGTTTCTCAGGCTCGCCTTCGAGGCAAACCGCGTCTTCGCCGAGCGCGCCGATAAGGAAGTAGGCGGAGACGGCATTAACGATCGGCAGATCGTAGAGTGTGTAGTCCTTCCGCCCGAAGCGGTGCAGATAGAGCGCGATGAGTCCGAGGCCGCCGCCGTATTCGCTGATTGCATCGCCCGGCTCAGTCAGATCGCGCGCCCGTACGGCGGTGTAGATCGCATTAATATGCCGGTAATGAAGTGCGCCGCTGTCCAGGGCAATTCCGGACACCGGCATGATCCCGACCGGTGGCCGAATGCTGATCCCGAGCTTATCTTCGATACGCGCGACCACATCGGCCGGCCGTCGCTTAATATTCTTGCCCCAGTTTCCTTTTTCGCCCTGCTCCGGGTTTTCAGCTGGCAAGACCGACAGCGCTTCGCCGAGGCTCACGAGCTGATCGAGGTACGAATAGGCGATCATCCGCTCGTCGCGGTCCCAGTGGTTGAAGCCGTCGACGCCTGTCGTGATGCCGCCGAACCACGTGTAGTTGGCGCCGAAGCTCGAGAACATCTCTGCGAGGGTCCCGGTTTCTCCCGCGATCAGGGCGTCGATGAGGCTCGTCAGGTGACCGCCGACGATGCCGGTCCAGAGATCGGGCGCCGACGTATGCATGTTCTGGAGCGCGGCCGAGATCCGATACGCTGAAACGATCCGCGCGCACGCTGCCTTGCTGTCCTTCGTGACGGCGCCCGGGTGATGCCCGAGCGTCAGCGGCGGCAGCTCCACGATCGGGTGTTGGTTTGATAGGCGAGGCGCCGGTGAATGTACCAAATGAACTCTCCGACGGTTGGCCTGAGCTGGAGGCAGCCGTCAATCAGCCATAACCATCATTGGGCGCGTGCGCGGTCGCCATCTAGTCGAACAGCCGGGCACGCACGTCGTCTCGGCGGACCGCGGCGGCCAGCAACAAGTCGACTGGGTCCCCACCCTATAACTTCGAGAACACGACTCCTGAATTTTACTCTGTTCAACCACGCGGATCGCCCGCCCCCAGTCTGTAAGGCGTCCTTCGGCTGGCGTGCGTCACCCTACTCCAGATTGTCGGCCTCTGATCGTGAGGCTTGACGTCCCGGTAGAAACTGGTCCAGCGTATCGTTGAGAAGAATCGTCACGGTCTTCCTCGTCAGCATTCGGCTCGAGCCACAAACGCGCGGTTGCTCATGTTCGACCAAGGCTGATCAGCACGTTTCCGAAAAGGTACGCTAAGGCGGGAGCGCCTGCCGGATTGGGTCAGCGTGCATGGACGAAATTCCGCGCCGACTACTTTGCAACAATGGAGACCGAATGGCTGAACAGGGCTGGATGCGGTGGCGTGCTAGATTTCGTGCCGACGTTGAGAGCACTACAGCGGGAGAGAGACGATCTGACAGAACCGGCATCGAGCGCGGGTACAGATGTGCGACCAGCGATACCTGCATACCGTTTCAAGGGCTACGACATCCCAATCGACCTGATGGAACTCACGGGTGGCGGCCCGGCGACATTCGACGCCATCTCCCAAGCGCATATCGATAACCTGCGCCGCTGGATCGGGCTCGAGTCAACGCACACCGTTCTCGAGATTGGCTGCGGCATAGGCCGCGACGCGATACCCTTGACTGAAATACTCAGCGATGGGCGCTATATCGGTATCGACATCGTCAAACGGTCAATCGACTGGTGCACCGACAACATCGCGAAACGATATCCTAACTTCGGCTTCTATCACTACGACGTGCAGGACCAGCTGCACAACCCGCGCGGCACTAGCAGGACCACGGATATTCGAATCCCGCTACCAGACAAGTCTGTCGATCGCATCGTGGTGTTTTCGGTGTTCACGCATATGTTCCAGCCGGAGATCGAGCATTACCTCCGCGAATTCCATCGAGTGTTGAAGCCTTCAGGACTGGTATACGCCACCACATTTCTTTTCGATGACGAGATCCTCAAGAAAGCACGCGAGACCAATCTGACCCCGTTCGACTTACGCTTCGAACACGAAGTCAACCCACACTGCAGGATTAACACACCTTTACATCCACTGGGCGCGGTGGCTTATACCATTGCGGCCTGGGACCAGATGATCGCGTCCACGGGTCTGCAGTACGCGAAGCCGTTTCTCCATGGCGGCTGGTCGGGTTATTACTCGGAACCCCAGGACGGGCAGGACGTCGCAATCCTGGCGCCTGTTTAAAACCTCACTCGACGATAGGCGACCCGAAAGCGTTTGCGAGTGGAATGCAGTGACGGGAGTAATAAGGATCGAGCGCGCCCGCCGCTGGATACTCCGCGACAATTCTGGCGACAAGCGCACGATTGGCGCCCGCCGGATGTGCGAGCTGCTCGTCGAAGGTGGCCTTCATCCGAGGCGAGTACGCGGTCTTGATGCCGTGACCCGCAGCCCGCAGGCAGAACTCGATCCCATAGAGCCCGTCCGAGCGGTCGATACCCGCGAGGCCTCCGATCGTGCGGAGCACGTCCCGCTTGACCGCCATGAACGAGCCGTATACTGCGGTGACGTTTCGGCGGATGAAGCCCAGTGCGCCAGAGACGACTCGCATGTCCTGGCCATGAGCGGGCGTAGCGAAAAAGCCATCGAGGCCGGACATGTAGCCGATGTGGGAAACGCTCCCGTCGGGATTGAGGATGCAGCCGCCAGCAATACCGGTCGACGGGTCCAGCTCGAACGTGCCAATCGCCTCCCAGATCCAATCCGGGTTCGTAATGACCAGCATCGGGTTGAGGAAAAGATGGACTTCTCCGCCTTCGATGACCTCGCCGGTGAACATGAGGGTGAGAAGGTCTGCATCGTCTCGATATGTCACCACGTCCGGCTTTACCCCACCGACCTGAATCTTTCCTACAGCAGCGGCCAGGCCGACACCGGCCTCGCCCTGGCCCGGAACGTAGATACGTAGCGAAATTGCTTCGTACCGCGTGCGCGCGAGGCTGGAACGAAGCTGTTTCAACACACCATGTGGCGAATCCCACGGAATTACGGCATGCAGCAGGACGCAAGGCCCGTCCCGCTTGCGGCGCACGGCGTGGTAATAGCCAAGCACGTCGTTAGCATTATCGACCTCGAAGCGATCCGCGAGGTCGAGCCGCTCGAGCGCGCGAACTACAACCGACTTCTGCGATTCGGCCAGGTAGTTCTTGGAGCCCTGGTTGAGCGCGGCCGAGCCCGGGTGCATGCGCCAGCCATAAAACACGAAGGGCACGTGCACGACGTGCGAGGTCCGGGCCGCAAGCCGGAGAGCCGAGTCCCAATCGTGGCTGCCGCGCGCGTAGTCGGCGCTGTAGAAGCCCGCCTCTAGCGCTAGCCTCCGTTTGAAGATCATTAGATGGGCTGCCGGACAGGTAGATAGCGCCGCGAGGTTCGACCAGTCCGGCCTCCACACGATCTCCGACGGCTCCCCGCTCAATGTGATCTTCTGCTCGTCCGAATAGAGGAGGTCCGGCTCATGATGCTCTGCGACGAAGATGCTCAAAATCCGCAGCGCGTCCGGGTAGATCACGTCGTCGCCGTCGACGGGGATGACATAGGTACCGCGCGCATGCTCGAGGAGAAAGCGATTGCCTCCGATGATGTGCAGATTGTCCTCGACGCGCCAGAAACGAACACGGGAATCGCGAGCCGCCAAGTCTCGACAGACTTGCTGCGTGTCCAGTCGATGCGACCCATTGTCGAGCACAACCCATTCGAAGTCGTGGCAACGCTGACCCAGGATGGAGTCAGCCAGCGCGACGACGAACGGGGGATCGACGTCGTAAATTGCCGTCGTGATCGAAAAGAGCGGCTCGCCTTCTTGCCGCGGCCTCTCGGCAGCCTTCCCGATCGCGAACCGGGCCTGCTCCTCGAGCATCGCCTGGAACCGTAGGGGCCAGCGTTGCTTGGCTTCCCTGAGACAGACCCCCGAGGCGGAGAGAACCCTGCCGGTCGATTCTCTCAGGACGACGATGTAATCGCCCTCGGGCAGCGGAGCGGCGGGCCTGCCAGCGACCACGCCGGCGGCGTCGGCGGGTTCGAGACGCACCAATGCCACGTGTGCGGCTCGCTCGATGCCTCGTCCGATATAGTCGTCGCGCCGGAACAACAGCACCTCGCCCCGTACTTCGTCGTCCCTGGTGCTAACGATGAACTCGGGCCGCGTCCCGACGTGCTCCCAGTCGGCTGGCGCGATAAGGCTGAGCGCTGGCGGGGCGAGAGCGCCGGCGTTCGGGGCGCTCTCGGCGGCCAGCGAATCCTCCTCAGCGAGGAACGTGTCGTTGGCCCGCGACTCATGGTCGCGTAGGATGCGGATCCTCCGTGCTTCAACGAGCGGTGAGTAGATAACACGGCGGTGCTCTGCCTTCGCGAGCGCACCGAGCGTCGCGCCGAGTCGCATCGTGAAGCCCTCACGCACGACGGACTCGATGGCGGCCTCCAAGAAGCGGCGCTCGACGACGAGAAAGCCCTCGGCTGGCGCTTCGATCGTCTGCGGCTTCAGCGCAAGGGCAAATGCGCCGGCGTCGGTTCGATGGAGACCCTGGTAGAGCGCCGTGGTCTCGCCGGCGGTGATGCGAGAGCCGGCGTCGACGACGAAGTCGCGATCATCCAAGATGCGGCCGCCCACGATCGCCACGTCCGGCTGCAGCTCGAACCATTTCGTCGCCTCCCACACCCACTCCTGCCTGGTCGGACGACACCGAAGGTCGAGCAGCGCAATACGTTCAACGTCGCGGGGTAACGCGTCGCCGAGCGTCCGCCAGTCCGAGAGCGTGTCGAGACGTCGTCGAAACGGCACGACGTGACTGGCGATCGAAAGGCTGAGTACGTGCGAGAGCGCATCGACATCGGCCTGGGTCGCGCCCAGTACCACGACTGCCAAGCTTGGGTCGCCGATAGGCCGGCGGCGAATCCACCATTCGACAGCGCCTCGAAAAAGCGGGAACTCGGCGATCTCGTAACGCTCGGCTGCGCTGCGGCGCGCGAGCACGCCCTCGACCACCGCGCGCATAGATGCCAGGGAACCGGGATTCTGAGTGTCGGTATTGCTCTGCGATTTGGCATGCGTGCGCCAGTGGTAGATCACGTGCGGCACATGCGCGATCCGCAGGCCAGCCTCGCTGAAGCGGACCACCGTGTCCCAATCGTGGCAGTACTCGGCCGCCTCATCCGAGTAGACGCCGAGCTCGAGCGCCCGCTCGCGGCTGAAAGCGCACAGGTGCCAGATGTACGAAGATTCCAAGTTGAGGACCGGATCGAATCCGGGCCTCGAGTACGGCGTGTTCATACGCTCGCCGGTGATGTGATCTTCGTCCGAGAAGACGAAATCGGCCTGCTCGCGGTCGATCGCGGCAGCGAGAACCTCCAGCGCGTCGGGCTCGAGCATATCGTCGGCGTCGAGCGGGACCACGAATCGTCGTGCCGCATGTGCGAGGCATTGGCGCATCGCTCCCAGGATGCCGGCGTTCTCGGCACACGCAAAGCGTTGGACTCGCTGGTCGGCTGCGATGCGATCGAGCACTCGCACAACGTCGTCGGGCACCGGGCCGTTCTCGAGCACGATCCATTCGAAGTCCGCATGGCGCTGCTCTAGCAGCGAGCGCGCGGTCAGCTCGAAGAACTGTGCTGGCGTGCGCGAATAGACGCTCGTCAGGATCGAAAACGACACCTCCGCGGAGGCCCGTGGCAAGACGGCCCGCGCCATCCGGTCGGCGTCGAGCATCCGTGCGTCCGTCAACGCCGGTCCTGGGTCGCCAAAAGGCCGTCGGCGCGCCTCGATTGATGCCGGCTGGTACGCCGGTGCGCGCAGGGCGACGTGTGGCGAGAGATAGTGACGATCGGGCATCAAGTCGACATTCACGCGCTTGAATGCCTCGTGCTCCACGTCGCTGACCTGTGCCTTCCGATCGACGTTCGTCTCGGCCATCAGGTTGGGGCTGTAGATGACCCGGCGCCCCTGTCGCCTGAACGCTGCACCGAGCCACGCGCCGAGGTGGGTCAGCGAGATATTGGCCCGCGCCAGGGCCGAAAGTGCATCGAGGGCGAGGCTTGGATCGAGCACCGAGTGATCGAGCGACACTGCGCTTACCGAATGCTGTTTCCACGCCTGGGCGTGGTACCCGGATCCTCGAGTGGAAGGCCGCGGTCGGGCGCATCGCATCCGCGGCCGAACCCGAAGTACGCGCCGGCATCGACGATGCGGCCGTTCCGATGCAATCGCCCCCCCACCATGGCGGTATCTGGAAACAACTCGAAGAGACCCATGGCCTCGAGCGCCCAGACGTCGTCCACGACCCGAGTGTCGTGCCAAAGTACGTGCAGCAGGCGGCCGCGCTCGGCCACTCGCGCCGCAAGGCGTGCAAGTCCCGCCACGCCCGCGGCTGGATCCAGATGCACGACCTCGTGTGGAACCTCCTTCGGAACCTCGAGGCGCAGTGGACGGCCTGGAGATGTTGCGAGGACCACAGTGGTCACCGCGCGCGGGTCCGTCGCGTCGCGCCGCATCCACCAGTCCGGCATGCCGGCGAAAAGCTGGGAGGGCTCCAAACGAAATCGTCCGGCCGGCGCCAGCGTCTCAAGTAACTTCGTCAGGACGCAGAGCTGCGAGTCGTACACGAAGGGCTTCGAATGGATGTTTCCCGAGGTCGACGTCTCGTGAATGCGCCAGCTATACAGGACTTCGGGAATGTGCAGCGGTGTATGGCCGGCGGCAAGGAACCGGGTGAACGTGTCCCAGTCGTGGCTGCCCTCGGCCCGCCGGTCCGTGTAGGCGCCAAGTTCCAGCGCCAGTTCTCGGTCGATGGCGCCAAGATGCGCCGTGTAGCAGGAGTTGGCGAACAGGACGGGATCGAATGCCGGCTTGAAATAGGCCTGACTGAAGTGGTTGCCGGCCAGGTTGTCTTCGTCTGTGTAAGCGAGCGCTGGATAGCCCGCCTGCCGCAACGCGTGCGAGAGGACACGCAAGCAATCGGGCGTCAGAAGATCGTCTGAATCAACCGGCAAGATGTATCGGTGCGTCGCACGCTCGAGACAGAAGCGCATGCCGCCGATGATCCCGAGGTTTTCGTCGACGCGAAAGACCTTGATCGTTCGCTCTCTTTCCAAGCGCTCGACCGATCTCCGCGTGCCCGGATCGTTAGAGCCGTTGTCGAGGAGCACCCACTCGAATGTCGAATTCGTATCCTGGCTGAGAACGCACTCGGCCAATGCTTCGAGGTATTGCGGCGGTGTATTCCACACAGTAGTGAGCAGGCTGAAGAGTCCCTGCTCCTGTCGCAACGGATATTGTCGCCGGCGTCGCGCGAACGCCTGGAGACGATACACCTCGTACTCGTCGCGAGGCCAGTTCCGGAAGCCAGGCGCGACGATCGACGTGTCTTCGTCGTCGCGTCGTCGCTCGCCTTCCCGCACGGGGCTTCCCTGGAGTACCGCCAGTTCGTCGAACAGCTTGGGCACGACCTCAGCCAAACTGCTGCGCCAACTCGCCGGCAAACTGATCGCGGCCGCGGCCCGGCGCCCCTCCACATCGTCGACACGTGCCACGGCGGCTGCGAGCCCTTCCGCGATGCCCTCGAGTGTCGGAGGAACACCGATGATGTTGGTCGAGAGCTCGGTGAGGGCTGCCGGCGTCTTGTTGGCGAACGCCGTCGTCACCGCGAGGCCGCCGCAGGCCGCCATCTCGAGCGGCGGATAGCTCGGATGCGGAGAAAGCATTGGCGACAGGAGGATGTCGCTTTCGCGCATCTGTTGCGCGTACCCCGCGAGGTCGAGCCAGGGCGCGGGCACCAGCGTGGCGCCTCGGCCGAGCGGCACAGGCCGGAACGACTCACCCATTCCGACGAACTCCCAGCGCTCCGGATCGAACGTGCCGTCGGTCACGGCCTTCTCGAGCGCCGCGACGCCGAGTTCGAACAGGTTCCGCAGACCGTGCGTGGGCCGTGCGTAGAACAACAGACGGCGGCGGGCCCGCGAGGCGCGATCGAACGCCGGGAAGAAGAGCGTGCGATCGATGGCCGGCTGGAAGACGAGGCTTCGCGCGACGAACGCAGGGTCGGCGAAGCGCCCGATGCGCTCGCGAACGAGGAACTCGTGGAGCGATTGCGAGTTAACGATCGGCAGATGATCGAGTGCGTAGGTTTCGGCCGCAAGCGCGTGTTGGGTCGAGGCCGGGTGCAGCAGCGGCTCGTAGTCCTGAATTAAATAGATGAAGCGCGCGTGTTGCGTGTGACGGACCGCATACTTGGCCTGCTGGGCCGTCCACCACGCCGTGGCCATGAACAGATCGCGTGCGCCGATGGCCAGTGGTACGGCGCGATCACTTGCCGACACGAGCTGGACGTCTGCTGGCAGCTCGGTGCCCAGCAGGCGGCGCATGTGCGCCCTGAATCGCGCGAGGTCTGCGTCGAACGGGAGGTCGGCGCTGATCAAGCGAACGCGGACGCCTGACAGGGCCAGCCGTCCCGCGATCTCGAGCGCGGTGTTGGGCCCGCCCGACAGGCTCCGCATCGCCAGGCTCGGTACGAGGACGTTCAGACGAGGCTCGTTGACCAGCCGCGGTGCCACGACCAGGTTGAGCGGGTTGAACCACGGCAAGCGGCCTTGCGGCGGGACGTACCCGGTAAGCCTTCCCGATGCGGGTGTCCCAGGGGCGAACGGCTCGCCTGGCTCGGCGCTCCCAGCCAGGCCGCGCTCGCCAGCCCGCGCATAGTTGCGGAGTCTGGTGATGCGCTCCCTCACCCGTCGGCGCATGCCTGTGATCAATGTGCGCTGCTGAACCGCCTTCTTGAATCGCCGTAGCGGCGTCGTCAACCGCCACGAATGAGACGTGATGAAGGTGCGGTACGGGAACGTCCTTCTGAATCGTCGTAGCGGCGCTGTCAGCCGCCAGGAATGGGACGTCCGGATCACCTGCAACTCTCGTTCAAGAGCTGCCGTCCGCCGTTCTTTCTGGACGAGCGCTCCTTGCGCCTCCTGCAGACTCTGAATGGTCGCGACGAGATGCTGATCCAGCTTTTGGATATGAGCGTCCTTCGCGCCGATCGCCTCCTTTACGATCTCGAGCGCGGCGTTCAGCTCACCGACGTGCCGGTCGAGCGCTTCGACTTCACGCGTAGAACGTGCGCGCAGCTCCTGGCGCCAACCGAGGATAGCTGCAACCAGTTCGCGAACCAGACGCTGCGGCTCGATCGGATCCGGGGATTTCGCGGCGTCGATGACGTGTGAGGCCGTCGCGGCGTGCGCCGGCGACGTGAACGCGCAGAAAAAGCGGCGATAGTGCGCCGCGCCCGCGCGCGCCAAAGGAGCTCGAGCATTGACCGTGGCCGCGAAGCGGGCCTTCGCGTCGTCGACGCCCAAATCGCACGCGTAGATGAAATCGAGGGCGTTGAACGCGAGCCATTCGTCCAGCGGGGCGTTGTCGGCGACCAGGACCGACCCCGGCTCCTTGAACCACGACACGGCCTCCGCGGCATCGGGCAGCCCGCGTTCGCGATGCTCCACGAGGAAGTCGACGTCGCGGCCCGTCACCGCCTTCGCATAGTCCGAGAACTGACGCTCGGCGTCGACGACTTCAGGCGTGTCGATCGGGCAGCACACGATGGTGGCCTGCCGCGAGACGCGCTGAAGTTCACGAATCAGGCTTGGCCGCTGTGCCGGCGGCACGTGCTCCAGTATCTCGATCGCGACGACAACGTCGAAGGCCCCGTCCTCGAAGGGCAGCGGCTCGCCTGGTTGCAGTTGGACGATGGAGGCGTCGTCGAACCGACCGGCGTCCGCGCGAACGATATGGAACCGCGGGGAAACGAACGCTTCGGTCAGCGCAATCGGTCCGCTTCCGACATCGAGCAGGGTTAGGGCACCACTGCCTTCGCCACACAGGATGTCGGTCAGCATCCCGAGAAAGGTGTAGCGCTGGTAGATGTCGGGCTGCCAGGCCAGCCGGCGATCGGAAAGCTCGTTCAATGCGACGCTCCGGGCACAGTGCGAGCCGGACGGAAACGGAGAAACTTCGCACTCATCACAGACGGCATGATAACGCAGCTATTGGGACGGGCCGCTGGGCCGCATCGACGCGTCACGCAACGGCCTGGAATATTCCGCACGATGCCGGGTCTTTGGAGCGAAGTCCGCATGTGGATGCGGCTGCTCGCAGTACGCCGCCGTGCCGGCAGTACAATACGCGTGCGTTCAGCGCGATGCGTATCGGATTCGACGGCAGAAGCCTGGCATCACCGGCAGGTGGCGTGCGGCGGTACGCGGGCGAGCTCCTCGACGAGCTCGTCCGGATCAGTCCGAGTGACACGATCGTCATCTTCGGCGCATCGGACCAGTTCCTGCGGCCGCACGGGGTGCAGAGCCGGCCTGTCAGCCAGACCCTTCCGACTAACCTCGGCTGGTCGCTGATCGATCTTCCGCGCGCCATCGGTCATGAACGGCTGGACGTCTTTCACGCGCCCGCCTACACGGCCCCGCTGCGCGGGACCGTTCCGCTGGTACTCACGATTCACGACGTCAGCTACGAGCGGCATCCCGAGTGGTACCCATATCGACGGGATGCGATCAGACGCTGGTTTTACAGGCGCTGCGCGCAAACAGCCGACGTGGTCATCACCGACTCGGACTTCTCGCGATCCGAAATCGCTGCGGCGTACGGCATCGATGCGCGCTACATCAAGGTGGTGCCTCTCGGCGTCGGCACTCCCTTCCTGTCGTCGACGCTGCCCCGGCCGCCGGCGGACGTCAAACAGCCTTATGTTCTTCACGTGGGAGATCTCCACGTAAGACGCAACCTGCGAACGCTCGTCAGGGCGCTGGCGCGACTGCCGTCCGTTTCTGCGCACATGACGCCTCCCCTGCTCATACTGGCCGGCGCCGACCGCGGCGAGCGCGCCAACATCGAGGCGGAGGCGCGGCGCGCCAACACTCAGATTCAGTTTGCCGGAGCCGTCAGCGATGAAGCGCTCGCATCTCTCTACTCCGGCGCTACGGCCTTTGTCTATCCGTCACGGTACGAGGGCTTCGGGTTGCCGCTGCTGGAGGCAATGGCCTGCGGTGCGCCGGTAGTTGGAGCGCGTGCCGGCTCGATTCCCGAAGTGGTCGGCGACGCCGGAATCCTCGTGGACCCCGACGACGAAGTCGAGATGGCCGTATGGATCAGCCGGTTGATGACGGATGCGACTCTCGCTGAGAGGCTTCGCAGGGCCGGACGGATGCGGGCGATGGACTACACGTGGGAACGCACAGCCCGGCAGACGATCGATGCGTATCAGGAGGCGATCAACCGGATCGCAGAAGCCGGCGGGCCGGCCGATCGATGAGCTCGAATCCTGACGGCATCGACGCTTCGGTCATTGTGCTCAACTACAACGGAAGGCAGTGGCTCGAGGGCTGCCTCACAGCAGCGTTCGAGCAAATGGACGGTCGCCAGGAGCTTATTCTCGTAGACAACGCTTCAACCGACGATTCCGTAGAGTTCGTCCGTGCTCACTTCCCCGCTGCCCGATTGCTCGTGCTCGACGGGAATTTCGGTTTTGCGCACGGCAACAACATGGGCGCTCGGATCGCGCGCGGGCGGTATCTCACATTTCTGAACAACGACACCATTCCTCAGCCCGGATGGTTGAACGCCTTGAGAGCGCCCTTCGATCGAGATCGACGGGCGGCCGTCACGACGTCCCGGATCGTGTATCTCCACGATCCATCGGTCATCGACAGCGCCGGTGATGGATATCTCCGCGCCGGTGGCGCGTTCAAACGTCTGCACGGAGCCCCATCGGCCCTTGCCGGCGAGCCGGGACATGTATTCGGCGCATGCGGAGCCGCCTGCATGTTCAGGAGAGACGTGTTCATGGAGCTTGGAGGATTCGATGAGGACTTCTTCATGGTGTACGAGGATGTCGATATCTGGTACCGCGCCAGGCTGATCGGATACCGATGCACGTACGTTCCGGACGCAATCGTGCATCACGCCGGAAGCGGCACGCTGCAGCGCAACAGCGCGGCGTCAATTTTTTACGCTCAGCGCAACCTGGAGTGGACGTACCTGAAGAACACCCCATGGTCGCTGCTGATTCGATCCTTCCCCAATCACATGTTGTACGACACCGCTGCACTACTCGCGTACGGAGCACAGGGCCATCTCGGACCGTATCTCAGGGGCAAATGGGCTGCACTGAAGGGAGTCCCTGCCGTCCTCCGAAAGCGGTCGCTCGTTCAGAGCGGGCGCGTGGCTTCGACCCGCGATCTCTGGCAGACCATGGACGGGAACTGGATTCGCAGGAAACGTCTGGAGAAACACTTCGATTTCAGACGGTGACCTCACGAGGCGAGACCCTCGCAAGATCGGCATCGACCATCATTTCGATCAGCTGTTTGAATTCGACTTTCTGATGCCAACCCAATATCCGCTGCGCTTTCTCCGAATTGCCGATCAAATGGTCGACTTCTGCCGGCCGCAGGAATTTCGGGTCGGTTTTGACGTATTTCTGCCAATCCAGTCCGACGCGAGCGAAGGCAATCTCGACCAGGTCGCGCACTGAATGGCTGACGCCCGTTGCGATCACGAAATCATCCGGCGCCGGCTGCTGGAGCATCAGCCACATGGCGAGAACATAGTCGCCGGCAAAGCCCCAATCGCGCTGGGCGTCGAGGTTGCCGAGCGCGAGCGAATCGGCCAACCCGTGCTTGATGCGCGCGACGCCGTCGGTGACCTTGCGGGTCACAAATTCCAGACCGCGGCGAGGTGACTCGTGGTTGAAGAGGATGCCGGACACCGCGAACAAATCGTAGCTCTCGCGATAGTTCACCGTGATGTAATGGCCGAAGACTTTCGAGACGCCGTAGGGACTCCGCGGATAAAACGGAGTGTCCTCAGTCTGCGGAATTTCACGCACTTTTCCGAACATCTCGCTCGATGACGCCTGATAGAACTTCACCTTCGGATTCACCGTACGAATCGCATCGAGCACGCGCGTCACGCCCTGCGAATTGAACTCGCCCGTCAGCAGAGGCTGATCCCACGATGCAGGCACGAACGACATCGCCGCGAGGTTATAGAACTCCTCGGGCTGATGCTTGTCGAGAAGCCGGATAATCGACAGTTGATCGAGCAGATCGCCTGGACAGAGCGTGACGCGATCGCGGAGATGCTCGATACGCCAGTCGTTCGGAGCGCTGAGCCTGCGGACAACACCAAACACTTCATATCCCTTTTCGAGCAGGAGCTCCGCCAGATACGAACCGTCCTGTCCCGTAATGCCGGTGATGAGTGCGCGCTTTCCCATGCGGGTCGAATTTTACGCCAAATAGACGAGTGGCGTATCACGGCTCATCCCGGGGCGATTCGACTCTAGAATGTTCCCGTGATCGTCGATCAGTACCGTCCTGAGGATCGCGCCGAGATAGACGCGCTCTTCAGACGCGTGTTCGGCAGCGCGCCCGCTGATGCGAGCGCTGCGCGGTGGGACTGGCAGTACCGTCAGAACCCCAGTGGGCATGACCCACAAATCTGGATTGCCAGAGATGAGGGCAGAATCGTCGGCCAGTACGCCACGATGCCGGTCCGACTGTGGATCAACGGCCAGGAGATCGAGGCATCGTGGGGCATGGACGTGATGGTCGCCCCCGAACGGCAGAGAAAGGGGCTCGGCGAAATCCTCTTCCGTACATGGGATCGCCATACGGGCGCGTCGCTCGGAATCGGCCTGTCCACCGGCTCCCACCAGTTGTTCCGCAAGTTGCAGTGGCCCGATGTTGGCCCTGTCCCGTGCCTCGTAAAGCCGATTTCCACGCGAGTATTCACACGCACGAGCTGGCCATCGGCCGCCAACGGTCTCGTGTCGCTCGCCGCGCAGCCATTGGTTGCGTTGTTGCGCTCGCGACGCGTCACGAATGTCGACGTTCGGCCTGTTCGCGACTTCGACGAGCGATTCACCACATTCTGGGAGCGAGTGGCCCCGAAGTTCAGCTTCGCCGTGCGCCGCGACGCGCAGTACCTTCAATGGAAATACATTGCACTGCCCCACATCCGCTACAACATCGTGGCGCTCGATCGGGGCTCGACCATCGGGGGATACGCAGTATTCCGACACCTGGACGAGCCGCGAGGCCGTGTCACAGCGCTCGTAGACCTTCTCGCCGATCCCGACGATCGACAGGCGCTCGCCTCGCTGCTGAGCGCCGTGGATCGCGATGCGCGAACGGCTGGTTCGGATAAGATCCGCGCGTTTGTCATGAACGCCGCCTTTCGCAACGTGATGAGCGGGCAAGGCTACTTCCGTGTCCGCTCGACGATCGAGCTCGTGGTGAAGGTGAATGCCGTGCCGGTCGGTCCCGACTTCTACGCTCACAGAGACGCGTGGCACGTTACGTTCGGCGACTCCGACCAGGACCGGTGATGCTGCACCTCACCATCGGCATCGACACCGAAAGCGACAACCAGTGGTCGATGGAGTCGCGTCTGCAGCCGACCTACACCAACATCTATGCGCTGCCACGCATCGACGACTTGTTTCAGAAGTGCGCCGCACGACCCACGTACCTGATTACGCACCCGGTAGCGACAGAGGCGCGATCGGCGGAGACCATTCGCCGGCTCGCAGAAGGCGCCCGGTGCGAAATTGGCGCGCATCATCACGTGTGGGAAACGCCTCCGTGCGACGCAGACGAGGCTCGCGGGTTGCCGTACGCGCTGCAGATTCCACTCGACAGATTCGACCTGCAGGTCGCGAGCCTTACCGCGGCAATCGCCAGGACTGCCGGATACTCGCCCGTTTCATACCGGTCGGGGCGGTATGGATTCCACCCATCGCACACGGCCGTGCTCGAGAAAGCAGGTTATCTCGTGGAGACGAGCGTCCACCCGCTGCTGTATGACGCCTATCGCGGAGGCCCCGATTTCGTGGATGCGCCACTGACCCCGTATCTGCTTTCGTACGATTCAGCCGTGCGCCCTGGCGCGAGCTCGCTGCTCGAAGTCCCGGTGTCGGCAGGGCTCAACCGATCGCTGCCGCAATGGCTGGTTCGCGCGTACGGCCGCGCGCCGTCACCATACCAGACGAAGCGCTTCCTTCGTCTCGCTCACATCGTCAAGACGTGGTCGCTGCGCCCGTCAACGTCGTCACTCGATGACATGAAGCGCCTGGCGCGCAAGATGGCCAACGCCAACGCGCCTGTATTGAATGTGATGTTTCATTCGAGCGAGGCGATTGTCGGAGGGAGCCCTTACAACAAAACTCAAGGCGAGCTGGATGCTTTTCTCGAGCGGCTTGCGCAATTTCTGCGATTCGCGATCACGGAACTGCGGGCACAACCGGCGACGCTCAGGGAATTCCACAGGGTGTGGACGGCTAACGCGAGCTGAGATACCTCCGCAGCGCATCCTGCCACGTCGGCATCGGCACGACGCAACTGAGCTTGTCATTGGCGAGCGCTGCGAATTGAGGACGGGATGCCCGAAGTGATACATCGGCAACCGACACTGGCCGCAGGTGCGCGTCCTGTTCCTTCCCCATCACGCGCGCGATCTCGAGACCGACCTCGTGCCAGTTGGCGTGCCCCGTGCCGACGCAGTGGTAGAGACCTGGCTCACCCCGCCCCACAAGCACCTTGGTTGCAGCGGCAACGTCCACGACATAACTCGGTGACACGATTCGATCGCAAAATACCTTCGCCTCGCGACCCTCGGCTATGGCCTGGGCAATGCGATCGATCGAGCTCCTGGCATTTGCGCCGCCAAAGAGACTCTCGACGCGCAGCACGAACGCACGCGGCGCCTCCAACGCAAACCACTCACCCAGCAGCTTGGATTGCGCATACGCACTCTGAGGGTTCGGGACATCCTCCTCGACATACGGACGCGTGGCCTTACCGTCGAACACGAAGTCGGTGCTGTAGTGCACCAGCGTGGCGCCGATCTCCTGCGCAGCACGGACAAGAACGCGAACCGCGAAGGCATTGGCCGTCAACGCCTTGTCTGGTTCGTCCTCGGCACCCTCGACGTCGTTGTACGCAGCGCAGTTGATGATGACGTCAGGCGTGTCAGCCTGCACGCGGGACATCACAGCATCATGATCGGCGATGTCGAGCACTTCGCGCGGATACGCGAACACTTGCGCGCTGTCTCTGTAGGCCTCGATGATGGTCCCGGCCAGCTGGCCGCGTGCGCCAGTCACGAGTACCTTCATCCTCTTTAGTCGCGGGGGCCCCTCGCCCCGCTCCAGGCGCTCCGCTTGTGGGGCCCCGGCGCCCCACGCCGCTGCGCGCCTCATCTTCGTCGCTCGCGGGGCCCCTCGCCCCGCTCCAGGCGCTCCGCTTGTGGGGCCCCGGCGCCCCACGCCGCTGCGCGCCTCATCTTCGTCGCTCGCGGGGCCCCTCGCCCCGCTCCAGGCGCTCCGCTTGTGGGGCCCCGGCGCCCCACGCCGCTGCGCGCCTCATCTTCGTCGCTCGCGGGGCCCCTCGCCCCGCTCCGGCGCTCCGCTGTGGGGCCCCGGCGCCCCACGCCGCTGCGCGCCTCATCTTCGTCGCTCGCGGGGCCCCTCGCCCCGCTCCGGCGCTCCGCTTGTGGGGCCCCGGCGCCCCACGCCGCTGCGCGCCTCATCTTCGTCGCTCTTTCACCGCAGCCCGCGTCTCGCGGTCGACCTCGCGCTTCTTGATCGCGTCGCGCTTGTCGTGCGCCTGCTTGCCCTTGGCGAGCGCCAGCGCCAGTTTGACGCGCCCGTTCTTGAAATACATGCGCAGCGGCACCAGCGTCATGCCGCGCTCGATGGTCTTGCCGATCAATTTCCTGATTTCGTAGTTGTGCAGCAGCAGCTTTCTGGCGCGCATCGGCGGATGATCGGCGTACCCGCGGTGGCTGTACGGCTGGATGTGCACGTTGTGCACGTAGACTTCTCCGTCTTTCACCTGTGCGTAGCTGTCGCGCAGATTCACGCGTCCCTCGCGGATCGATTTCACCTCGGTACCGAGCAGCGCAACGCCGGCCTCGAACGTCTCGAGCACATGGTAATCGTGGTACGCCTTCCGGTTTTCGGCGATGTTCTTCTGGGCGGCTTCGCGCTCGGTTTTTTCAGCCATGTTCAACGGCCGACCTGACCACCTTCGCCAAGGTTACGGTGGTCGGCACTACGACTCGCGAGCGTTGCTGCCAGCAGCACGGCCTGCACCATGCTCTCGGGATCGGCGACGTCCTTGCCGGCGATGTCAAACGCGGTTCCGTGATCCACGGACGTGCGGATGATCGGCAGCCCCAGCGTCACATTCACCGCCTGCCCGAACGCCGCCATCTTGACGGGTATCAAGCCCTGATCGTGATAGCACGCGATGACGAGGTCGAATTCTCCGCGCATGGCTCGCAGAAAGATCGTATCGCCGGGAAAGGGCCCGGAGATGTCCACTCCCGCTTTCACGCTCCGCGCGACTGGCGGGCTCGAGCACATCGATCTCTTCACTGCCGAGAACCCCGTGTTCGCCGGCATGGGGGTTGAGCCCAGCGAGCGCCAGCCTCGGGCGCGCGATGCCGAATCGCGGCAGCTCCCGGTTGGTCAGCTCGATGATCGCCGCTCACCGACTCGATCGTCAGCGCCGCCGGCACGCTCGCGAGCGGAATGTGAATCGTCGCCAGCACGACACGCAGCTTCTCCGACCAGAACATCATCGCCACTTTCGGAGCGTTGGTCAGGTCGGCCAGCATCTCCGTATGCCCGCGCCATGGCAGCCCCGCGAGCGCCAGCGCTTCTTTGTTTATAGGCGCAGTCGCAATTCCATGAATGCCGCCGGCCTGCGCATCGCGCACAGCGCGGACGATGGTTTCGTATGCCGCGTGGCCGGCATCGGCGGAAAGGACGCCAGGCTGCGAACGCTCGCTGGGATCCGTAATAGAGAGGTTCGCACACCGCACGGACTCGAGAATCGGCCATCGCCTTACGGGCGATCTCGGGACCGATGCCGGCGGGTCGCCGGCGGTCAGACCTATGCGGGGTAGAGACATGTCTCGCTTCAGCACTAGGGACTAGGGGCCAGGGATTGGGGATTAGATCTGAACGCTGGTATCACGCCCGTTCAGCGCGTTCAGGCCTAATCCCAAATCCCAAATCCCTAGTCCCCACAGGATCCGCACCCGCCTTCGCCGCACGAACCGCAGCCGCCGCCCGTGCCGCAGCCGGTCGGATTGCTGCAGCCCCCTTCATCGCCGCAACCGCCACCCTTCACGCCCTTGGCGTTCGGCAGCTCGTACCGGAGGCAGCACTTCAAGCGGCCACACAGCCCGGACAGCCGCGAAGGATTCAGGCTGAGATCCTGCTGCTTCGCCATCTTGATCGACACCGGCTCGAACGCGTTCAGCCACGTCGTGCAGCACAGCGGGCGGCCGCAGGACCCGTATCCGCCCAGCATCTTCGCTTCGTCGCGCGCGCCGATCTGCCGCATCTCGATGCGCGTGTGAAACTCTGACGCGAGCTCGCGGACCAGCTCGCGAAAATCGACGCGTCCTTCGGCGGTGAAATAAAAAATCAGACGGGACCCGTCGAAGAGCTGCTCGACCCGCGTCAGCTTCATCTCGAGCCCGCGTTCCCGAATCTTGAGCAGCGCGACGCGATGCGCCTCCTGCTCGCGCTGCTGCCGCTTGAGGCGAACGATCACATCTTCAGTGGTCGCCTTCCGAACCACGCGATTGGGAGAATGCTCGGCGAGCTGCCGCCGCTCCATCACCACCGATGGTGTGGCTACGACTGCGCCGACGCCGCTTCCCGCCTCCGACTGCACGACGACCTTCTCGCCGGCGACGAGGGGAGAATCGGCGAACAGCAAATCGTTCAACAGGAACGTCTGAGCGCGCCCGATCGGCGAGAACTTGACCGACACGAAGCGGCTAATGGACATTCATCGCCAGCCAGTCTGCGATGACTTTCGGACTCACGTTGCGTTCGAGCGCATCCTCCGCGCGTGTCACCGCCGTGAATATTCGCCCGAGCCGATCGACTCCGAGCGTGCGGGCCAGCGAGTCGAGGACCGGCCGCCGATCGAGATTCGCAATCAGCCGCGCGTCACCGCCGCTGGCCACCAGACCGGCGTCGCGAACCAGCGCCGTCATCGCCATCAGCCGCGCGCCGAGATGCTCGCGTTCGGCAGCGGGCGTGCCGCTCCCTTTCAACAACTCCTTTGCCGTGCTCCAGTCGCGTGCGCGGATCGCGTCCCGCCATCTGCAGCAGGTTCTCTGCATCGTTCCGCGCGTCGGCAAACGCGTCGGCCTCGAGATCGAGCGCGCGGCCGCACGCTGCCGTCGGACGCGGCGGCGGCCGTCAGAGCGTCAGCGTGCGAGTACCCGTGACTCCGCTCGAGCACGGACGCCACCTCGGCCACCTGCAACCGTCCGAACCGCAGGTGCGCGCATCGAGATCGCACGGTCGGCAGCAGCGTGTCCGGCCGCGACGTGACGAGCACGAACACCGATGCCGGCAGCGGCTCTTCGAGCGTCTTGAGCAGCGCGTTCTGCGCCTGAATCAGGAGCGCGTCAGCCTGTTCGCACGATCGTGACGCGCCGGCGGCCTTCGAACGGGCGGTAGACGGCGCGATCGATCGCATCCCGCACCTGCTCGATCTTGATCGACCCGTTCTCGCCCGGCTCGATCGTCATCACGTCGGGATGCGCGCCGCGCGCAATGCGGCCGCACACGGTGCAGGTGCCGCATGCGGTGCCGTCGACAGGCGACAGGCAGTTCAGCTCCTGCGCAATCGATATCGCTGTCAGCCGCTTGCCGACGCCTTCGGGTCCCGACAGGATGAGGCTCGGCGTCAGCGACTGGCGCGAATCGCCCGCGAAAGCAGGCTCAACAGGCGCCGATGACCGACAATTTCGCGAAATGCCATTCTTCGCGAATGCTACCATCGCTTACTCGCTGGTGCAGACGCTCGGCGTGACAGGTCATTGCAGGTCCGCTGTGTGCCGGCGCAGGCACACGCTGGATCGCCACGCAGTTATTGCCGCGTGGGTCAGACACGTCGGGCAAATACCATGCGTTTTGATGCGACACCAGCGTCACACCTATGGCATCCGAATTGGAGAGGAGAAGGTGTGACGTGCGAACTCGACGAACGGTTCTCGTGGTCGAGGACGCCATTGCCATTCGGAACATGCTCGAGGACTTCCTCAGCCTGTATGGCTACGATGTCCTCGTGGCCTCGCATCCCGATACGGCCTTCAAGCGGCTGAAGCAGTCCGCGGCGTCGCTCGACGCGATGATTCTCGACATCGGCCTGGACGACAATCGATCGGGTATCGAGGTGCTCGAGCTCATGCGTCTCGACGACCGCTTCGTCGATCTGCCGGTCGTGGTACTGACCGGCCTCAACCTGACCGACGAGGAAGAAGAAAGCATCCGGCGCAACCGCGCGCATCTCCTCTATAAAAAGGAAGGCTACGAGCGGGTCTTCAACCGCCTTGCCGAAATCATGGCGCCGATCGCCGGCACGACAGCCCGATCTTCCAAAAGCGCGCGCGGCCCAGTAAAGTCGGAGGCTGTGCACGCAGCCCTGATTCTCACCCTCGCCGCCGTCTCGCCCTGCCCGCCTGCCGACGCGCCGCCCCCCGGGAAACCGAGGCCGAGCCTGCAATTCCTGTCATCGCCGAGCCCGTCCGGCTCGGAACCATCCGCGCAACGATCAGTGCGACCGGCGTCGTCGGCACATTGCCGGGCGCAGCATTCGCCGTCGTCGCCACGCAACCCGCGCGCATTGCCGAAATCACGAAGAACGTCGGCGACGCTGTCAAGAGCGGCGAGATGCTCGTGCGGTTCGAGTTTCCGTCGCTCCGCGCGCAGACCGCCGTCAACGAAGCGGCGGTGAAGGCCGCGGATCTCCGCGTGAAGCAGGCCCAGCTCGCGCAGGGCCGCATTCGGATGCTCGTCGACAAGGGTGCGGCATCGCGCAGCGAGCTGGATGACGCCGATCGCGAGCTCGCCGCGGCCGAAGGCTGAACTGGCCGTCGCGAAAGCGGCGCTCAGCGTGGTCCAGGCGCAGGGAGGGAACACGACCATCCGCGCGCCGTTCGACGGGACGGTCACCGAGCGGCTGCACAATCCTGGCGACAACGTGCGCGCCGACGAGAGCGATCCGATTCTGCGGCTCATCGATCCAAAGCAGGTGCAGGTGATGGCGACGCTGCCGGTCGCCGACACGGCGCGATTTGTCGTCGGCGCGACCGCCCGCGCCGATCGCCGAAGGTCAATCGACAGCCGGATCTGCTGAGGGTCGCGACGCGCCCGGCTCCGGAAAGCGGCGCGAAAACCGTCGATGTCACGCTCGCCTTCGACACGCCGACCGAACTGCGGCCTGGCACGCAGGTCGGCATCGAAATCGACGCCGAACAGCGATCGAACGTCCCGCTCGTGCCGGCCGTTGCGGTCATCAGGGACAATCCCGACACAGCCCATCGTGGTCGTCGCGGCGGGCAGCGTCGTTCAGCGCCGCCCGGTCGTAATCGGCCTTGTGGATGGCGAAAATATCGAGATACTATCGGGGCTCAAACCTGGTGAATTGATCATTACTCAAGGGCACTCGACGCTGCGGGACGGAACCCCGATCAGTGTCAGCGCGCCGTAACCGGTCCCAAGCGAACCGCGCATGGGCCCGCACGAAGGAGGATCGACGTGAAACGCATGCTCTTTGCTGTGGCCCTTTGCGCAGCTCTTGGAATGGTGACGTTCTACGCTCAGGCGCCCGCCGCGGGCCAGAAGCCGGCCAGCGCCGACCCTTACGCGAACAACCCTGAGCGGGCAAATCAGAAATTTCCGCTGGCCGCGCCGGCCGGCAAGGACAGCGGCGCGAAAGACGAAGCCGCTGCCCGGCTCCGTCAACACCGGCGCGGTCGACCCGGCGACCTGGAAGTACGGACCGCACCGAATCCGCGCGCCAGCAGGGCGCGAAGCTCTGGAATCCGGTCAAGCTGAAGCTGCAGCAGGGCGGCAAGGTGACCGGCGGCACGGTGTTCAGCGCGACCGATCCGCTCACCTACTGCGCGATGGCCAACGCCGGCTACGACTACATCTGGACCGAGATGCAGCACAACGATCGCGACTGGAACCAGGCCGCGCGGATGTGGCGCACCTGCCCGCACGCGAAGGCGGTTCCGGGCGCGCGCATCGCGTACGCGGACGAGCGCGAAATTCAGCGCGCCACCGACGCCGGCGCGCTCGTCATCGTCGTGCCGACGGTCGACACCGTGCAGGAAGCGCTCGACGCGCGCGACTGGACCTACTTCCCGCCCCTCGGCAAGCGCAGCCAGGGCGGCGGCCAGGGGTTCGATGCCGCGATGTGGGGCGGCGTGCCCGGCGGCTACCGCGCAGACCATCAACGACAACATCGTGCTCATCCTCATGATCGAGACGATCGAAGGCGTGAAGAACGCGCACGAGATCGCGAAGATTCCCGGCGTCGACGCGCTGTTCGCGGCGAGCGGCGACCTTGGCAACTTCTCGGGCTTCGCGCAGGGCTCGCCCGACTACGAGCGGCTGATCAACATCGTGCACGATGCGGCGATCGGCGCGGGCAAGCGGCTGTGCGGTCCGTTCGCATGGCGCGATCGGCCCGACTTCACCTGCTTCCAGAACGCGAGCGAAACTGCGGCCATCGCGGCTGGTGTGAGAGCAGAGCTCGGCGATCTGCTCGATACGCAGGGTAAGGTCGAAGTCGGTCCACTCGTGCAGCCTGCTAAGCCTATGAAGTAGTCGCGAATCTCGACGCAGAGACGCAGAGGCGCAGAGTTTTCTTTACGAAAAGATTCTCGGCGGCTCTGCGGCTCTGCGTCGAGCTCTGACCTACCGTGCTACTCACCTACCAGCTACCAGCCTATTCATTGCCGGTGCTTCTTGTCGTACTCGAAGTCGGCCCACGCCTTGTCGTTCGAGACCTTCGCGTTCGTTTTCTGGATGGCGCTGAGAGCCTTGCTGCGCGTCCCCGGCGCATCGACGGCAAACAACGAAATGAGGCGCTCGAGGTTGACGGATTTGCAGGATGGACAGGCGGGCGACTCGTTCATCCGCACGATCGCCTCGAAGCGGTGGGTGCATTCGCGACACTCGTACTCGTAAATCGGCATACGGAAACCCTAAACGTTACCACGACGCAGAGGCGCGCAGGCGCAGAGATTCTTCTCGAAAGAACACAACTCTGCGTCTCTGCGTCAGAATTTATTTCAGCTTCCAGGATTCGTCGAAGAACCCGGCAAATGGCACCGTGAACGTGTCTGAATCTGGCTGCACCTGCAGGACGGCGATATCGCCGAGCGTCGGCATGCTGTAGTCGGACGTGTACGAGTTTTCGGCAATCGTCAGCCCGCTGTTCAAGACGACGTATCGGGATGGCGCGGTGGGACTCGGATACACGAACACGGGCAGGTGGCTGGCGGCGGGGAACGACTTACCGCCGACCGTCACCGTATCGCGGCTCCACTGCACAGGCAGTCTTCCGGCAAGCCGGCCAATCCAGCGATTGCTCCCCGGATCGCCGAACAGCACGACGTTGTATTTCGCGAAGTCGGCTTCGGTCACCTCGGTATCGTTCTTCACGCGCGGGTGGGCGCGATAGAAGCGCGCGTAGGTCTGGTCGAAGCGCTCGAGCCGCTTCAGTGCATGCTGATGCGCGGCCTGATTCCACGGCGTGCCTGTCGGGCGCACGAGCAGGAACGGATCGAGAAACGCATCGTCGATCGGTCCCTGCAGCGCATGCGTCTTGTGCAGGCCGGCCCACTTCCCTGGCGACGCCGATCGCCAACCGGCGGCCGACTTCTCGAGCGCCAACTCGCGGCCGGCTTCACGCGCAACGTCTGGCCATCGATCTGAATCTCGGTCGCCTTGTCGGTCTCCCGCAACACGAGCCGCGACACATTCGTCGTCTTGATCTGATAGGACGTCCCGCCCGACAGGCGCCGCGCATCGACCTCGGCGCGTTCGTAATGTTGCCCGAGGCCGTCGATTGTCACCCAGAAGCTCTTGTTGTAGCGCGTCGTGTAGGTGAGAAAGCGGACGTGGTCGGGCGACTGCAGCCCGCGATCGGTCCACTCCTTCAGAAACGCGTCGAGGCGCTGGCGCACTTTCGGGCTCGTGCTGTGGCCCGTGTTTTCGGAAATCAGGAAGATGCTCGGGCGTGCCTTTCGCGACGTAGCTCGTCGGCTCGCCTTCATAGGGATAGCCTTCTTTCGCGAGCTGCTCGCGAATCCTGATCGACGACTCGAGCTGGCCGCGCGTCGGCTCGCCTTCGGGCGGGCGGGGAATCGACGCGACCTGCGGATCGCTGTCGCCGTCGTGTCGCGGCGATCGGAATATTGAACGCATTCAACGCCCACTCGGTCATGTTCTCCCAGATGCGGAGCGTCGGCCGCTGATGCGCCGGAAAGTCGTTCATCATCAGGTAGCGCCGCGGCCAGGTGCCGGCGCCGATTTCCGCCGCAACCCAGCGATCCGGATGATGGAGCGCAAGATGCCACGCGCCTGCGCCACCGAGCGAGAATCCCCGCAGCACGAGGCGCGAATCGTCGATCTTGAAACGACGCTGAACGGCTGCCGTCGATTCGAAGACGTCGACCTCGCCGGCCCAGTGATTGGCGTTGTTGCCGCGCGCGAATACTTCGAGCTGGAATTGTCCGGCATTCCACACGCCGGTCGTCGAGGGATTGGGCGTCGGTTGGAGGCACGATCCCGCGGCATGCGTCAAGAGACGCTCACCGGTCTGCGCGTTGGCCGGTGAGGGGTCGTAGCAAATCCAATTGCTTTCGATCAACCGCTGCGATCGGCCGTGCAGAACGATGTCGAGGCGCGTCGGCTTTCCGTCGTATCCGGCAGGAATGGTGAGCAGCAGCGGCTGAACGGATCCATCGAGCGGCGAATAGAAGCCGAGCGCGACCTTGCCCTTCTGCGAGGTCCACGGGGACTGTCCGTTCTGGAGCTGCTTCGCGCGCTCGATGCCGCGATCCAGCACCTTGAGCGCAAACGTCACGTCGTCCTGCACCGTGACGTCCTGCGGAAACTCGAGAATCCAACGCCCGGCCTTCGCGTGAATCTCCACGTCGGCCATCAGATCGTCTTCTCCCCGCTTCGCCTTCAGCGCGCGCACGAGCGGATCGAGTTCGTCGAGCTTCGACTGCACCGCCTGACGATCCTGTGTGGTCATCTCGTAGCGCGGCGGCGCCTGCCCGCTGCCCGCCTCTGCCCTGTCCGCCGGCCGGCGCGGCCGGCGACGGCTGCTGAGCGACCAGTGAGATAACCGGTAACGCGATGCCCGTCGAATACACCCAGGATTTTGATACGCATAATTTAGAAGCCTAAACGAATCTGCAGCTGGATTACAGCCCCGTCAGGCACGCCACGTTGACGCAGAGCCGCGAAGACGCAGAGCCGCGATGTGTGCTTCAGACAGGCCGAAATTGTTTCACGATGCGGTCCACTCCAAGGACGACTCTCTCGACGTTGAAATTGATTAGCAGCCCTAAGCTTTTTCCAGTAAGTCGCAGGTACGACAGCAACTGCGCACGATGCACCGGAAGGACGACTTCCAAAGACTTCAATTCGACTATCACCGCCCCCTCAATAAGCAGATCCAGACGGTATCCACCGTCTAATACGAGACCTTTGTAACGTACAGGAACGATGAGCTCTGAAACGAACTCGAGCTTTCGCGCCTGAAGCTCGTGAATCATGCACCGGCGATAGGCGCTTTCCAGAAGGCCAGGCCCGAGTGCCTTGTGAATTTCTATTGCAGCCTGAATGATTAGGTAAGAAATACGATCGAGCTCAGCTGTCGTCATGCCGCGCGAAAAGCAAGTATCGGACCCAAGGTGGTTACGCGATCTACTAGTAATTTTGCTCGATCGACTTTCGGAATGGCAGATCTAGTAACACGAAGTAGCCTGTTTTATCGCATTCTCTGCGCCTTCGCGCCTCTGCGTCGAGGACAGTCGGATCACGCGCTAGCGGGTTGCTGCGCCCGTCCGGCCAAGAACTCTGTCGGCCCACGGGATGAAGTATTTCCAGTTCGGGCCGTCGGTATGTCCGCCGTCGTGCTGGCGCCACGCGAGATGGCCGTCGAGCAGACTGACGTTGACCGCCGGCATTTTTTCCGATCGGTAATCATCCGTCGTCCCGAGATCCTTCGCTCCGAGAAGGCGGAACACCGGGCCGGCTGCCACGGCGGCCATGTAGCTGCCCTGCTGATCGAGCCACTTCGCATCGCCGCGTTCCGGCACGCCGTAACTGATGAAGGTGGGTCGCGGCGCGCACAAGGCGATCAACTCGTGGGCATCGACCGGCAGATCGCCGGCGTTCCTGGTGCCGAAATCAGCCTCCGCGGCGCCGTACTTCATGAAGTTGCCGGCCATCCAATGATATTCGTTGGCGGCCGTGAGGTTCTCGACCTGCTCACCCCAATTGCGGCGATGCAGTTTGGCGCCACCCTCACCTGATGAACCGACGAGGACGACTGCAAAGCGCCGGTCGAATGCCATCGTCACGAGCGCCGCCTTGCCGTAGCGCGACACGCCTTCGATGCCGACGCGCCTGGCGTCGATCGACGAGTCCGTCTCGAGATAATCGAGCGCGCGAGATGCGCCCCACGCCCATGCGCGCAGCGAACCCCAGTCGTCCGGCTTCCGAGGTTGACCTTTATTGACCAACCCGATGATGCCCCGCGTAAGCCCGGCGCCGTTGTCTGCCTGAATGCTCGCTGGACTGATCGATGCGAACCCCCAACCGGCGGCGATGAGTTGTTCGGTCGCGGGAGGATCCCCTCCGATCATCGCCAGGCGGAGGCGCGCCTCCGCGACGCGCGGGCACTGGGCCGCCGAGCGCTTGCGGCAGAACGCCGCTACCGAACATGATCATTACCGGAACGGGACCGCTCACATCGGCAGGTGTTACGAGCGTCATCTGGATGTTGACGCTCAGCGCTGGTTGTGCCGCGCTCTCGACATTTCCCACCAACTGCCTACCGACGACGACGCGGCCGGCGAATGTTCCGCGCGCGAGGCTGACGACGCTCCATTGCACCGCAGGCACGCCGCGCGGAATCCTGCCGACCACCTCGCGCTCGAAGTCCTCGACGATCTCAGGACGCCGCTGCTTCCACCACATCGCAGCCGTTTTCACCGTCGATCCGTCTCTTCAGAGTGAGGACGTCCGGCAGAATCGGAAACGGATTCGCTTTCGACTCGTCGTAGTTGGCCTGGTTCGGCGCCGCCTCGTTTCCGCTCGGGCCGGGTCGCAGTTTCCTGATACCCAGCTGCGTCATCATGTCCTGGTGGTCTTCTGCCGTCGTCCAGCTCTTCGGTTCCTGCGCAAGCAGGGGCATGACCAGCAGGGTGACGCAAATCATGCGCGCAAACATTTGCTTCATAGTATCAACGCCCGCGAAATAAACAGGAGGTCAAGAGATCAGGAGAATTCTTTTGAAAAACGAATTTTCTCCTGAACTCCTGATCTCCTGTTCACAAAACAATGCCGTTCGCCGAGAACTTAATACAGCACGTAGGCCGTGATGGAGCTCGTCCCGGCAAGTGCGATGTACTGTTTGCCGCCCACCATGTAGGTCATCGGCGAGCCTTGCGTTGTCTGCGCGATATTGACGTTCCAGAGCGGCTTCCCTGTTTTCGCATCGACGACCAGCAGGCCACCGCCGCCGCCGAGAAAAATCAGCCCGCTGACGGTCGACAGCACGCCTGAGCGGCCGGCCGGCGCGGGAAGGTCCCACACTTTTCTGCCGGTAAACGGATCGATCGCGCGAATGAAGACGCCGGTCTGGTACCCCTTCGTCAGCTCGGCGAGCTGCTCGCGCGCTTTCTCAGACGGCGTGCCGCGGCCGAACCATCGGTTACCGGTGGCGCCAAGCGGATCGTCGTGCGAGGTGTAGATGCCGCAGCTGTCGCTGACGCGCGCGTAGAACAGCTTCGTCGTCGGGTTGTACGACTGCGCCTGGAAGTTTGCACCGCCGCCACCCGCGGGACATGCCGCGATCCCTTCTTTCGTCGCAATCGAGCCTGGGTCGACAATCGGCTTGCCGTCCGGTGTAAATCCTTTGTGCCACGTCACCTTCGTCGACAGGTTCGCGGTGCGAAGCACTTCGCCGCTCGTGCGGTCGAGCACGTAGAACATGCCGTTGCGATCGCCGTGCATCAGGAGCTTGCGCGGCTTCCCCTGCCACACCTCGTCGACGAGCAGCATCGGCTGCACGGCATCCCAGTCGTGTGTGTCGTGCGGCGTGAACTGGTAATACCACTTCATCTCGCCTGTCTTCGCGTTCAGCGCGACGACGCTCGACGTGTAGAGGTTGTCGCCGATGCGTTCTTCGCCGGCGATATCCGGGCACGGATTGCCGATGGCCCAGTAGATCAAATCGAGCTGCGGATCGTACGAGCCCGGCATCCATGTCGCACCGCACCCGTGTTCGAGCGCCTGCCCGATCCAGGTCTCCGAGCCTTTCTCGCCGCGTTTCGGAATCGAGTACCAGCGCCACACGCGCTCGCCCGTCGACGCGCGGTACGCGTCGAGGAATCCGCGAGCGCCTTCCTCGCCGCCGGCGACGCCGACGACGAGCAGATCGCCGACAGGAAGTGGAGGCGATGTCGAGCTGTACGACTCTTCGAGCGGGCCCATCTCTGCATCCCACAGCTTCTGTCCCGTGAACCGGTTGAAGCCCAGAAGATGCGCATGGTCGGTCACCATGAACGCTTTGTCGCCGCTGATCGTCACGCCGCGATTGGTGCCGATGCCGCCTTCGCTGAGAATGCCTTCGTGCCGCGCTTCGCTGTACGTCCAGAGCTGGCGCCCGGTCGTCGCGTCGAGCGCGTAGATCTCGTTCCATCCGGTGACGTACATGATGCCGTCCTGCACCACCGGCGTCGACTGAAGCGCGCGCGGGTTGCTCGCGATCGGAAACATCCATGCCGCGCCCAGCCGCTGCACGTTGCTCGGGTTGATCAACTCGAGCGGACTGTAGCGATTGCCTGTGAGGCTGCCGTCGTAGTGCGTCCAGTCCGCTTTCGGCGCGATGGCTTTTTCGCGATACGCAGCGCCGTCCTTCGAGAGCAGTGTGAAACGTCCGTTCTCGAGCAGGACGGCCGAGAGCTCCGACTGCGCAAGCAGCAGGCCTGTTCGTGTGCGCCCGTCGGCCATCGTGATCGTGCTCGGCTGCAGACCTTCGACGCCCGGTGATGGCGAAGCGGGCGGAGCTGTTCCGCGCGCCGGCGGGGCGCCTGCTGCAGGTGCAGCGGCCGCGCCTCTCCCCCGCCGCCACGTCCGCCGCCCGTACCAGCAGCGCCGGCACCACCACCGCCGCCGCCGCGACGTCCTGTAAAACCACCGGTCGCCATCGCCGGATTCGTGCCCGCCAGCTCGCGCATGGCAGTGAGAATCTGACGCAGCTCCGCTTCCTGCAGCGACATCGCAGGCGTGTTTGCGTGACGCTCGCGAATCGCGGCAGCCACTTCCACGTCGGTGTGATATCGAATGTAAGTCAGTATCGCCGGGCCGCTTGCCCCGGTCATCGAGGAGCCATGACAACTCGCGCAGCGGTTCTGATACGCGGCGCTATCGGCCGCCGGCGGCGTCTGAGCAGAGGCGCTCGACGCGAGAAAAACGAACGCCACAAAGCCGCCGGCCACCGAGAACTCGCGTCTCATGACGTCTCTCCTTTGGATCTGCTGATTAGCGGAGGAGTATACGACACAAAAACGGAGGGAGTCTTTGACGCAGAGCCGCCGAGCCGCAGAGATTTGACATGATTTGAACAGGAGATCAAGAGATCAGGAGAATCGCCTGAAAGGTACGCTTCGATGCGCGCAATCGAAGCCGCCGTCAAGACGCGAAGAAACGCGCGATACGGCTGTTTCGTTTCTAGTGCTTCAGAGTTCTTCGTGATTTACGTGGTTTACAGGAGATCAAGAGATCAGGAGAATTCTCTTGAAGAACCAACACTCCTGATCTTCTGATCTCCTGTGAAAAACATGATGGTGGATCGCGGCGTTAATCGTGCTCTTCGTGCCTTCGTGTTCTCGTGGTTGGTTACGGCTACGGATTTCCTCGCGCGCCTCGCGACGGAGCGCGCACCGTGATGCCGCGACGCTTGGATGACACGCTCAGCTTCTGATTCAGCTTCTCGCCGGCCGGGACGAGGTACGTGATGAGGTACTGTTGTTTCAGCTGCGCGGCAACGCTCTGAAGTTCGGGAATCGTTCCGCCGAGTCCGCCGATCTCCACACGCCGTCCGCCAGTCTGCTTCGGGCCGTCTCCAAGCACACGATTGATATCCAGTTGATGCTCGAGCAGATCCGCCGGCTTGTCCTTCGCGAGCGGAACGCTCGACGGGTTCAACTGCGCGAGTCTGGCGACGGCGATGACGTGCAGGATGGCGCCGCTCCGCTGCAGCTCTTCCAGCACGTGATGCGCTGGAAGACTGCTGTACTCTGCGTGCGCTGTCTGTCAGCACGATGATGACGGGACGATCGAAGTCTCGCACCTCTTTCGCCGACGTCGAACACCGCTTCCACGACGCGGCCACCTTCCGGCGTCTCGGCCCGCACGCCGAGCCTCAGAACCGCCTCGCGCAACCGCTCGACATCGGACGTGTAGTCAACGAGCCGCACCGCCTGCCCGATGACATGCTTAATCGCAAACTGGGCACGTCCAAGCAGCTGATTGATGAAATTCGCGACCGGTACGCGAAAGATTCCCGTCCCGCTGTCATCGACGATGATCGCGATGTGCAGCGGTGCGGTGGCAGGTTCGACCCTGATGATCTCCCTGATGTCGCCTCCCTCTCGGAGGACGAATTCGGTGGCAGTGAGGTCGGTGACGGGTGTTTCTTTTCGATCGACCGCGCTGACGTGCACCGTCCTGACGTGCGGAACAGCCGGACTCCCCCGCTGCGCGGACGTTTCAACCTGCAGCATCAGGATCGCCGCTGCGAGGCAGAGGTCGGAGATTAGGAGGTTTTCTTTACTAAACAAAGAATTTTCCTCCTATCCTCCTACTCTCCTGTTTCCGTTCGCGTTAGAGCGTTTTCAGATTGTGTCGCAGTACGCCGGCGTGGTAATGTGCCAGCAGGAGGACGACCATGGCGGCGTATTCATCGATCTCCGCGAGCGCGCGCTGAAGGATTGCGATCGCGGCCTCTCGGCCGTCGTCGTGGCGGCCCAGTTTTCGGTGAGCCGTGCGTGCGTCCACCGCTTGGTGCAGCGTCGTCCAGTCACGGGCGCTCTCGGCCCGCGGTAGCTCTCTCGCTTCCGCCCGCTGTCGCTGTCGGCGCAACAGGATTCCGCTGCGGGCCCTCGTCGCCGCGCAGTCCGATCAGACGCTGGCCGAGTTGCGGGCTGCGTTGCCGTCGACCGCGAGCCCGCCACCGTCTGGCGCACGTTAGAACGCCTCGACTTGAGCTTCAAAAAAAACGGTCTACGCCACCGAACAACGTCGGCCTGACATCATGGCCGCGCGGCGCCGGTGGCACGAGTGGCAGCCGCTCTGGGCGGCCGAGCAGTATGTCTACCTCGATCAATGTCACATCACGAAAAATGACCGCTTAGAACTGGAACCGCAGCTGCAACTGCACCGTCCGCATGTCCGCCGCCCCGGTTGCCGCACCGTATCCGGCGTCGCGCGGCGTCAGCCGGGCCGGGTTCAGCGACCCATCGGCGAGGAACTGATTGTTGCGAATCGTCAGATCCGTCGGCGAGTTCAGCTGGAGCTGGTTCTGCCGGCCCGTGATGCTCACCCTGTTGAACGCGTTGAACATGTCGACGCGCAGCTGCATCTGCCGGCCGCCGCCGAGACGGATGTTGCGCGCAATCGACAGGTCCATCGCCTTCTCGAAGCAGCCGGCGAGGAGGTTCGAGCCGGACTCCAGTCCAAGGCTGTTGTAGGTCGGCCCGGCAAATGCCGCGGTGTTGAACTGCGCGTACTGATCGTCCGAGCAGCCGCTGCCCGGATCGCCCACGACTCTGATGCGCGCCGCGTAGCTCGGCGAGCCCGTCAGGTTCACGTTGCCGCCGTTCGCGTTGTACGAGAAGGTCGAATCGTAGCGTCGAGCCGGACGTGCCGGTGAAGACGCCCGAGAGCTGCCAGTCGTTGATGATGGCGCCGACGACTTTCGACGCGCCGCTATTCGGTCGAGATGCCGGGAAGCTCCCACACGAAATTGGCCCGGATGACGTGCGGACGATTCCCGGTGTCGCGCATCAGCTCGTCGAGCTGCTTCCTGGTCGTCGCGCACCACGAACGAGCCGTCAGGGTTGTGCTGCAGACGCAGCTGCGCGCCGGTATTGCCGATCGTGCGCAGGCTGCGCGTGTAGTTCAACGTCGCCTGCACGCCGTCGCGGAATCTGCGGTTCAAGCTCATCTGGATCGAGTCGTATCCGTTCCAGTTCTTGCCCCAGGTCGTGTTGATCGCGCCGAGGCCGCGATACGGCCGCAGCAGATCGGTCGTCACCGCCGCGCCGCCGGGCATCGTGCTCGACAAGCGTCGGATCCTGGTTCTGCGGCAGATACGCGACGCCGAGGTCCGGCGAGTTCACGTCGGGGTTCTGTCCGAGGATGTTGTAGGCGTGGCTGCCGACGTACGACACGTCGAGCGACGACGACCACGGCAGCGTCATCTGCGTGCCGATGTTCCACTGCAGCGACGTCGGCAGCTTCGAGTCGTAATAGAAGACCGTCATCGACGACGGCGTCTGCGTGACCAGCCCCGACTGCCGGAGCGTCTGCAGGTTGCCGTTCCTGACGTTGGTGGAGATGCCGACGGGCGGGTTGCCCACCTGGTTGTAGACCGTGTTGCCGTTCAACCGATCGAAGAACATGCCGAATCCGCCGCGCATGACCATGCGCTGCGTGCCCGACACGTCGTATGCCGCGCCGAATCGCGGCGCGAACCCGAGCGTCGGCCACGTGTAGTTCGTCTTCGCGATGCCGTTGCCCGCCTGACACGATGCCGTTATACGGGTCGCCGCTGCCCGGCACGATCGTGCCGATGGCAACCTGCGTGTTTGCCCCGAGCGACGCGCCGGTGGCCGGATTCACCGCCACACGATTCGCGGCCGGACACGGGCTCGTCGCAACCGAGCAGCCCGGCCGATACAGGAGCGGCGCCGCCGACGCCTGCCACTGGTCGACGAAGAAGTTCGACGCCTGCAGCTTCGTGTCGTAGTTCGGCCCCTGATTCGTGATTCGCAGGCCGTAGTCGAGCGACAGGCGATTGTTCACCTTCCAGTTGTCCTGGATGTACCACTCGTGGCTGTCGTAGATGAAGTTCCCTTCGAACAGCTCGTTGATCTGCGCATACGACGTGAACACGCCGAGCGCCGCGTTCGCGAAGCCGAAACCCGTGTCGATCGGGTTGTTCGTGTCGTTGCCGAAATTCAGCTGACCCTGAAACAGCTTCGGGTTGCCGAGCTGCTCCTGCTTCTTCAAGCTGTGATCGAGCTGGTAGCCCGCCTTCATCGTGTGCCGCCCCATCAGCTTGCGTCACGCTGATGGAGATGTTGTTGGTGCGGACCATGTCGAGGAAGCCGCCGGTGTTGTACGAGCAGGCTCGGCGGTGTGCAGGTTGGGAGTTGCAGTCGTCCGGATACGCGGCTGCCCCACGTGAACGTCGGCGCCATGTGCACGCGGCCGTTGACGTAAAACGGCGCGTTCGCCGCCTGCAGCACCTTTTCCTGATAGCTGCCCGGCGGCACGATGCCCGCATCGGGATACAGCATGGGAAAGTTGCCGAGTCCGATGTCGTCGCGATTGGTGAGCGGGCTCATCATGATCGAGCCCTGCTCGTCCGCCTGGTAGAAGCCGTACGTGCCCTCGATGACCGTCGTCGGCGTCAGCGTGTAGTCCACTGTCCCCGATGCGACCGTGATGAAGGGAAACTGGTTGATCGCATCGTTGAAGCCCGGGATGGAGCCCGGAGTCACCTTGACGGTCGCGCGCTGGCCGGCATACTTCGTCGTGAACCGCAACTTCGAAGACTGCTGCCAGTCGACGCGCACCGTCGGCTGATGCGTCAGCCGCGTGTCTTCGGGCGCGACGGTTTCGAGGTTGTAGTTCAAGCCGTTCACGTTCGGCGCCGGCCACTGCTTGAGAACGTTCAGGCCGAGCTCGATACAGCCGGTTCTGCGGAATGCGGCCGAGGACGCCGCCGTCTCTGAAGCACGCCTCTCGTGTCGGTCGCCGAGCAGGGCAGGCCCGTCGACGCGTCGCGGATCGTGTTGAACAGCGCGCCGTTGTTGTCGGTCGTCTGCGAAAAGTCTCCCTGCCGCTCGAGCAGCGTCGGCACGCGGAACCGATTGATGGCGCCGCCGGTCTTGCGCGGACGGTACTCGTGGCCGTAGAAGAAGAACCAGCGGTTGTCGCCGCCCGGCTTCCCGATCGGCCCGCCGATGCGTGTAGCCCCAGTCCTGCTGCTTCGAGACCGTTTTCGGATCGCCGTTGGCGCGCGTTCACCCAGCTGTTCGAGTTCCAGTCGGAGTTCCGCTGGATGTCGTAGATCGATCCGCGGTACTGGTTCGTGCCGCTCTTGGTCACGCCGGTGATCTGCAGACCGATGTTGCGGCCGAACTCGGCCTGGTAGCCGGACGCGATGACGCGAACCTCGGCGATCGCCTCGACGTTCAACTGAAGCGCCTGGCCGCCGGCGCCGGTGTCGATTGTGGAGACGCCGTCGATCTGAAAGTTCGTCGTCGAGCCTGGTGAGCCGATGCGCGTCGTGCCGATGACGCCGGGCGTCAGCGACGCGAGGCCGCCGAAGTTGCGGTTCGCAGATCGGAAGGTTCTGCACCGCTTCGGTGGTGACCGTGGACGAGCGCTCGCCGCTCTGCGCCTGAATCAGCGGCGCCTCACCGGTGACGGTGACGGTTTCCGACAGCGCGCCCAGCTCGATCGTCATCGTGCCGACGCACGACGCGGTCGCCGGGGCTGACTGCGATGTCCCTGCGTTCGAGCGTCTTGAACCCGTCGACGCTGACCCTGCACCGTATAGGTGTCAGGCAGCACGCTTGGGAATATGAAGTCGCCGGTGCCGGTCGACTGCGTGTCGATCGCTGATGCCGCGGCTTTCACTGATCAACGTCACGGTCGCGCCGGGAACGGTCGCGCCTTGCGCATCCGCGACGGTGCCGACGACGGCGCCGGTCGTCTGCGCAAATGCATGCGGCTCGTGCCCAGCACCAACAGCGCGACGGCCGCCAGCGCGAGAATTCTGGCCAATCTCATGTAACCCCTCCTGAACGAAGATCAGAGGACCGTGCATAGCTTTGAAACGAAGTTTCGGAGTGCGAACAATATGTGGGCAGGACGGGCGAGTCAATCGTTTTCGAGCGTGAAAACTTCTGAAAATTCATGAAACGACAGCGAATTACTTGATCGCCCCGACTCTTATTGGATTGCGTCCAGCAAATTGGATCTCCAGCATTCGTTCACTATGGACGAACAAACCCCGCTCGTCCTCCAGCGTCGCCACGACTTTCTTCAGACTCCCGGTCGATCACATCGCCGGTCGAGGGATAGGCATACCTGCCGTCGATGCCGAACGTGATCCAGCGCGGCTGCGCGCGCACCTCGATCGTCGTGGACGCCACAGGTGGATAGGTCGTCGCATCGAACACATGGAGGCGGTTGTCGACGCCGTCGGCCACCCAGAGCTCGCGCTCATCCGGTGTCAACCCGATGCCGTGGCTCGGGCACTCGTACTTCTCCGCCACCTCCATCTGGTAGCCCTCGATCACGACGCGATCGAGAATCAAGCCCGTCTGCAGGTCGCCCACTTCGAACCCGACCAGGCCGTCGACGTTGGCGAATACCTGCGACGCCCTGCCGTTAATCGTGAACGGGCACAGGTAACTCGGTGAAGGGGCCGACCTCTCTCACGATTTTGCGGGCTTTGGCGTCGACGACCGACAGCACCGGCGACTCCCACGCGCTCAGGAACACGAGAGAGCCGTCGCGCGAAAAGATCGCCTGGCGCGGCCATCCCATGACGTCGATCGTCGCCAGCAGCGCGCCGTTCGCGGCGTCGATCACGTACCACTTCGGCGCGCCGAACGCAGGCGCGTAAATCGTCGCGCCATCGGGAGACAGCGCGAGGCGATCGCAGCAGGTGCCGTCGTAGGTCTTCTCCCAGACGATTTTCTCGGTCACCAGATCGAACGCGGCGAGACGCTTTACAGTGCTGACGAACAGACGTCGAGTGCCCGCGCTGGCCGCAATGCCGCGGACCTGCTCCGGCTGCTGCCCGGCAGCCGCCGGCCATGTCGGGATGCGCTTGACGAAGGCTTGTGCCCTTGTCGATGTCGTAGACGAGAATGCCGACGCCGCGGTACTCGGTCTCGTTCCCGGCGCCGGGAACCGCGACGTACAGAAAGCGGCGGGTCTGCTGCGCCGCGGCTGGGACCGCGAGCGCAATCGCCACAAGCAGCGCGATGGCGTACATCGGCCGTACCGTAGCGATTCGCATGCTCTTCATGAGTGTACAGCGACTGTTGTTCAACAGGAGACGAGGAGATCAGGAGAACTTGCGGTCTCGACGCAGAGCCGCAGAGGCACAGAGCGTCGGTCCTGACATGCGACTGCACTTCGTCCGACGATGGCGCGCTTCGAGCGCGCCATCGCGTCAACGCGCCGCGCGAGCTGCGTGTCGAAGACATGAATCACTGATCGAGATCGTCTTTGACCGGCGGTTGCTCTCGCAGGGGCTTGCGTCGCACGCGGCCAATCGAAGCTCGATCGCGTAAGCGCAGAGCCTGCTTACGCGAGTTTCGCGATCAGTGCTCTGCGCCTCTGCGGCTCTGCGTCGAGACAGCGAGCTCTTCATTCCCCGCAAGACGGGATCGAGCGTCTCGAGCGAGGTGATGTTCAGGCGGTTTTCGGTCGGGCGGCGGATGAGAAATCCTCGCACCTCCACCTTGTGCCCTTTGAGTGGCTCCGGCGTGTATGCGGCCGACACGAGCAGGCGGTACGTCCCGGGACCAAGCGGCAATCCTTCGGCGGCCTCGCGTTCGCCTGCAGCGGGCTGCGGATTCCCGGTGCGGATCGGGTCGGTCGAGTGCGCCAGCATCCACGCGCCGTCGGAAGGGTTCGTCGTCAGACATCCGACCACCCGCACGAGCGAGAAGTCCGGCACCTGCTCCGGACCGTCTTTTCCGATGAGCTGAATCTTCGGCAAATCCTCGACGCGAAGCTCCTGGGCGCCGGCGGGAAATTCATTCGCCTTCAGCATGTAGCTGACGATGTCGACGTAGGTCTTGTCGCTGAGCGTCGCGGGCGCGCCGCGAGGCATCGTCGTCTTGGTTTTGTCGAAGAGAAGATGAAGGCTCGATTCACGGTACTTCTCCATGAATCGCGTGCCCTTCAAAATATTGTTGTAGCCGCTCAGGTCGTCGCGGTGGCAGTTCGCGCAATGGGTCGTGTACTCGCTCTGGCCGCGCGCAGCCTGCGCCTCGGTGTACACGCCCTGCCACACCGTCGCCGTGCTGGAGTCTGTCGATTGCGCCGCGCCGACGGCACGTGAAACGCGAAGATGAACGCGACCAATACGGCATCAATTGCAACTCGGCGCGATCGTCTCGAAAGTGCTGATCGTCATCCGCTGTTCCCCGGGCAGTTTGATCAACAAACCTCTCACGTACATTTTGTGGCCCTTGTGGGATTCGGGACTGTACGCCATCGCATCGAGCAGCCGGAATACCTGCGTGCCGAGCGGCCGATCGGTGACGGCCGTTTGCCCTGCCTGCCTGTCAGCGCACGAGACTGACCGGCTCGCTCGCGTTGGTGAGCAGCCAGGTGCTCTCCGGCCCGGGCGTGAGACATCCCACCACTTCGACGTACGAGAAATCGCCGACAGGTGGCGGCGGCTTCGCTCTGCCCGGAATTACCTGGAGGCCGGAAAGCGCCTCCGCCGTCAGCTCGCTATCGCCGGCGGGAAATCCGTTTTCCCTGAGTACGTGGGCGACGATGTCGAGGTACACGGCATCGCCCAGGCTCGCCGCCGCGCCGCGCGGCATCGTCGTCGCAATTTTGGTGTAGAGCGTTTTCAGATCCTTGCCGGCGAAGATCCGCGCGAAGCGCTCGCCGCGAAGCGCCGGTCCGTTGGCGCCGCCGAGGTCTGGACGATGGCAGCCGCGCACGACGTGTCGTACGAAGCCGCCCCGCGCGTCGCCTGCTCTTCTGAATACACGCTGTCGGCGACGGTCTTGCCCGTCTCCTGCGCGCGAACGGTGCGATCGAAGAGGCCCGCGGTCAGAACGGCGGCGAAGACGAAGGCCGGAAGAACGATGAAGGTACGATTTTGCATGCATGTATCAACGCTTTGACGGCTGCTTCGGCGTATTGCCGGACTTCAGAATCAGCGCCGTCAACAGCTCGACCGCTTTGTCGATCGGGCCGATGTCGGCAATGGTCATGGCCGTGCGCCCGGCAGCGTCGACCTCGTCGAGCTTCGCGCCCTTGTCGGCCAGGAACTGAATGACCTCGACAACCTCATCCTGGGTGCGCTGCACGCCGCCGCTGACCGACGCGTGGATCGGCGTCTGGCCCGGATTGATTGACCACATCGACGTTCGGGATCGATCTCGTAGGCGTACTTCACGGTCGCCAGCTTTGCGCCTGCGCCATACATCAGCGTGGTCGTGCCGTTGTCCGCGCGTAGCTTCGGATCCGCGCCGGCGGCCACGAGCACCTTCATCACCTCGAGCTGGTTCGCGCGAGCCGCAATCATCAGCGGCGTCAACGAACCGCCGGCCACGGCTCGCCCGCCGCCGCCACCGCCGCTCTGCCGACCTGCATGGTCGACGCGCGCGGTGCGCACGTTCGGATCGGCGCCCTTTTCGAGAAGCTGCTTCACCAGCACGAGATTGCCGGCCTGCGCGGCGACATGGAGCGGCGTATTGCCGCCGCGATCGGTCGCGCGAATGTCGGCGCCGGCATCGAGCAACGCGCTGGCGGCCTCGGTGTGGCCGTAGGCCATGGCCATCATGAGCAGCTTGTTGCCCGAGGGCAGCGTGAAATTCGGATCGAGCCCGGCCGCCAACCAGCAAGTCGCGCGGAGGCGGCGTCATTTTCGGCGACCGCAAATGCGAGCGCGTTGAAGCCGCTCTTCGAAACCGCTTTCGGGTCGGCGCCAATTTCGAGGAGCGCAGCGACGACATCGGCGTGCCCTTCGGCGGCCGCCCACATGAGCGCGGTCTGGCCTCGACGCGGCTCCGCGACGTTCACGTCCGCGCCATGGAGAACCAGCTGCCGCACGGTCTCGAGGTTCCCGGCGCTGGCGGCAATCATCAGCGCCGTCTCGCCGTTCCACCGTGCCGCGCGCGCGTTCGCGCCGGCCTTGAGCAACCGCTGAACGATCGCGTCGTCGCCGTTGGCAGCGGCCAGCGTCAGTGGCGTTTCGCCGTACTCGTCGACGACATTCACCTTGGCGCCGGCGCCCAGCAGCGTCTCGGCCATCGATCGCTCGCCCAGGTGCACTGCCCACGCAAGCGCAGTCGCGCCGTCGGGCTGCGCGGCATTGACGTCGGCCTTGGCGCGGATCAGCGCGGCCAGCGCCCGCTGATCGCGGCGCTTGACCGCTTCGAGCACACGGAAGTCCTTCGACGCCGCGTGCTGCGCCACCGCCGGAACGGCCAGCGAGCGTCACCATCATCACGTTGAGAGCGAGCGCTCCGGTCTTCATTCCGCGAGTCTCTCCTGCTATCGCTTGGAAGGGATCTTCGGCTTGCTGCCGCTCTCGGTGATGAGCTTCGTCAGCAGATCGACCGCGAGATCCACCGGCAGGCCATCGGCCAGCGAGATGGGCGTTCGATTGGCGGCGTTCATCTCGTCGAGCTTCGCGCCACGGTCGGCGAGGAACTGCATCACCTCGACGACTTCAGGCTGCGTGCGTCCGGCCAGACCAACGGCGACGTGCATGATGGTGTTGCCTGATGCCGGTCGTCACGACATCGACGTTCGGATCGAGCTCGTAGGCGTATTTCACCGTCGCCAGCTTCCCGCCGCGCGCGGCCGCCATCAGGAGGTTCGTGCCGTCCTGCGCGCGAATCAGCGGATCGGCGCCGCCCGCGACCAGCGCGCGCATCGTTCTCCAGTGATCGCCGCGCGCCGCCATCATCAGCGGCGTCTGCTCGCCGCTGGCTGCCGCCACGGAAACCGCCACCACCGCCGCCGCCTCTGCCGCCGGCCGCCATTGTCGATCGCGGCGTCCGCACGTTCGCGTCTCCGCCTTTGGCGAGCAGCGCCTTGACGACTGCCACATTGCCCACCTGCGCGGCAAGGTGGAGCGGCGTGTTGCCGGCTCGGTCGCGCGCAGTGATGTCCGCGCCGCGCTCGAGCAGCGCGAGCGTCGCGTCGGTATGCCGATACGCCATCGCCACGAGCAGCGGCTTGTTACCTGACGGCAGCGTGTAGTTGGGATCGGCGCCGGCGGCGATGAGCTTGTCGATCGCGTCGACGTTGTCTTTCGTCACCGCGAACACCAGCGCGTTGAAGCCGGTCTTGGACGCCGCTTTCGGATTGGCGCCAATCTCGAGCAGCGCGCTGACGACGTCTGAGTGTCCTTCGGCGGCGGCCCACATGAGCGCCGTTTGACCGCGCCGGGGATCGGCCGCGTTCACGTCGGCGCCGTGCAGCACCAGCTGCCGCACCGCGTCGACGCTTCCGGCGCCGGCCGCGATCATCAGCGCCGTCTCGCCGTTCCATCGCGTGGAGGTTGCCTTCGCGCCCGCCTTGAGCAACCGCTGCACGAGCACGCCGTCGCCGTTCGCTGCGGCCAGCGTGAGCGGCGTCTCGCCGTATTCGTCGACGGTGTTGGCCTTGGCGCCGGCGTCGAGCAGCGCTTCGGCCATCGACCGCTGCCCCAGGTGCACGGCCCACGCAAGGGCCGTGGCGCCGTCGGGCTGCGTGGCGTTGAGGTCGGCCTTCGCGCGTATCAGCGACGTGAAGGCTTTTTGATCGCGCCGCTTGACGGCGTCGAGCACGCGCAGATCCTTGTTCTGAGCGAGCACTGGCGCTGAGATCGTCAGCGCCAGTCCGAGGATCACGGTCCGCCTGAAGCCGGACCCTACCGTTGTTCGCACTCATTCCCGCACCTGACGCACCCGCTGCACCCATCGCACCCGTACGCACCGAGCTCTACAGATCCGTCAACCGTCCCGTGCTGTCGCCGAACCCCTTCACAGCTGGGCACGCCGGCCACGTCGAACATGTTCAGGAACAGGTTGTTCAGCGGCGTTTCCTTCGGATACACGAGGTGGCGATTGCCCTTCACCTGGCCGTTCGCGTTGCCGGCCGTCAGGATCGGCAGATCGTCGTGCGTGTGAATGTTCGACTCGCTCAAGCTGCTGCCGAACACGGTGAGCGAGTGATCGAGCAACGATCCGTCGCCGTCGGGCGTGTCCTGCAGCTTCTGCACCAGGTAGGCGAACATCTGCGTGTGCATCTCGTCGATCTTGATCAGCTTCTCGACGCGCTCCGGATCCTGCTGGTGATGCGAAATCGAGTGATGGCCGTCGGAGATGCCGATCTCGCGGTACGCGCGGTTGCTGCCGTCGCGGCCCATCGTGAACGAGGTGACGCGCGTCATGTCGGTCTGCCAGGCGATGACCTGCAGATCCATCATCAGCTTGCAGTACTCCTCGTAATCGTCCGGAATCGAGCTCGGCCGCTCCATGTGCGGCAGCTTCATCGTGATGTTCTGTTCTTCGGCGCGCTGAATGCGCCGCTCGATGTCGCGAACCGACTGCGAGATATTCGTCGAGCTTCCGCTTGTCGCCGGCGCCGAGGCGTGCCCTGCAGGCGCGTCAGGCTGTGCGGTGACGTAGTCGAGCACGCTCTTCTGGCTCTCGAGCCGCGCCATGCGCGCCGTCGGCTCCGTGCTCTCGCCGTCGCCGAACAGCCGCTCGAACACCATGCGCGGGTTGATCTCACCCGGCAGCGGGCTGGTCTCGGACACGCCACGACATCGACATGTACGCGCACGTGTAGCCCGAGTCGCAGTTGCCGGCGAGCGCCGGCTGTTCGAGCGCGAGCTCGAGCGAGGCGAGCTGCGTCTGCTTGCCGAATTCCTGCGCCGCGATCTGGTCGGCCGAAATGCCGAGCTTGAAGTCCGCGCCGCCGGTCTTGTACGGATGCACGCCGGTGAGCCACGTCGCGGTCGCGCGCGCGTGGTCGCCGGGACCGTCGCCGAGCGCGCGGCCGGTGACCTGCGCCAATCCGCTGATAGACGACGATGTTGTCGCGGAACGGCTCGAGCGACTTGATCGTCGGGCTGAATGCGAAGTTGGCGCCGGCTGTCGTCGGCGTCCACAGGAACTTCTTCGGGCTCTTGTCGTTGCACCCGATGATGCCGTTCGGCGTGTACACGTAGCCGAGCCGGACGGGGGCTTTCTTCATCGTCTGCGCCACGGCCGTCAGCGGCGAGAACATCGAATCGAGCACGGGCAGAGCCATCGTCGCGCCCACGCCGCGCAGGAATGTCCGCCGGGGCAAAGTTTTGTTGGTGATAATCATGACTCCGAAGCCCTCCTCATCTGGAACGGTGTGCTTTTCACAATGGAAATAATCAGCGACGACATCCGATAGTTATCGAGTGCCGCCTGCCGTGCGATCGCGCGCACGGTTGGATTGTCGTAATGCTCGACGCCGCGGCCGAGCGCGTAGGTCATCAGTTTCTCGGTGACCGTCCGCACGAAGTCCTCGCGGTATTTGCGTGACCATCAACTGCGTGAGCCCGGCGGGGCCGCTGAACTCGGCGCCGTCCGGCAGCCTGCCGCTCGCGTCGATGCGGATGCCGGCGTCCTCGTCGCGCCACTTCCCGACGCCGTCGTAATTCTCGAGCGCGAACCCGATCGGATCCATGCGCGCGTGGCACGCCGCGCAGACCGCGTTCGATCGATGCTGCTCCATCTGCGCGCGCAGCGACAGCGCCTTGCCGTCTTTCGCTTTCGCCACCAGCTCCGGCACATCGGCAGGGGGCGGCGGCGGCGGGGTTCCGAGCAGGTTCTCGAGAATCCACTTGCCGCGCAGCACGACCGACGTGCGATTGGGATTCGACGTGACCGTCAGAATGCTGCCCTTGCCGAGCAGGCCGCGCCGATTCGGATCCGTGAGCGTCACGCGCCGGAACTGCGAACCGTAGACCTTCGGAATGCCGTAGTGCTCGGCGAGCCGCTCGTTGACGAACGTGTGATCGGCCGTCAGCAGATCCAGCAGGCTGCGATCCTCGCGGATGATGCTCGCGACGAACAGTTCCGTTTCCTTGATGAACGACGCGCGCAGCGCTTCGTCGAACGGGAAGATGACCGGATCGGGCGTCGCGGTCTCGACGTTGCGCAGATGCAGCCACTGCCCGGCGAAATTCGAGATGAGCGCGTCGGACCGCTGGTCGGCGAGCATGCGCTGCACTTGCTGCTGCAGCACCGTCGGCATTCCTCAGCCTGCCGCGCTCGGCCAGGTCGAGCAGCTGATCGTCAGGAATGCTGCTCCAGAGGAAGAACGACAGACGCGAGGCCAGCTCGACATCGCTGACCGGGTAGGCCTTGCCGGCGCGTGTATTTCGCCGGATCCTGCTCGATGCGGAACAGGAAATCGGGAGAGACGAGCAGCGCTTCGAGCGCGCTGCTGAATGCCCGTGTCGAAATCCGCGCCGGCTTGCAAGGTCGCGCGCCCTTTCTCGTAAAACGCGAGGAGCGGCTGCATGTCGGCGTCCTTGACCGGGCGCCGGAACGCGCGGCGCGTCAGCGCGGTCAGAATCGTCCTCGCGCAGGCGGGTTCTTCTTTTGCGGTCTTCGGAGTCGCACGTGAAAATCTTCGAGCGGCTCGCGGTTGTCCCGCGGCCGGACGTCCCGTAGGGTCCGCCGATGATCGAGCTGCCTGACGTCGGGCGTTCCGCCCGGCACGTCGAATCGCTTCACGCGCGCGCCGTTCAAGCGGAGATCGACGGGATACGGCACCTGGGGCACGCCGCCGCCGCGACCCGCGCCGGCGCCACCGCCGCGTCCACCCGGGCCCTTCGCTCTCGACCTTCAGGTTTTCGCGGGGCGATGTGACGCCCACCCAATGCAGTCCGGCCTTGACCGGAATGCGCACCTGGTACGGGTCGATCTCCGGATCGTTCTCCCCGATCGGCAGCACCGGGAATGCGAATCTTGAAGACGTACTCGCCATCGACCGGAAAATAGTGCTGAACCGAAATGCCGGCGCGCGAATCGAATGGCAGATCGTCGCTGATGCGCTCGTTGCGCGTGCCCTTGATGGGGTCGCGCTTGGCGTCGTAGATGTCCTCGACCGGCTTCAGCGTGATGTCGCCGATCGCGAGCCGGCTGATTCTGCGCGCCGCCGTCATGTAGCGCTCGAGCAGCGCCGGCGATGTCGACAGCACGGCCGCGATATTGTCGAACCCGTAGCCGGAATCGTCGACGGGCAGCCACGCGCCGGGCTTCACATCGACCGCCAGCAGGTCGCGAATGGCATTGCTGTATTCGGCGCGGTTCAACCGGTGCACAGGAGCGCGCCCGGGATTCGGCTTGGCAGCCGCCGCTGCGTCGAGCGTGTTCTCCAGAAACGACGCAAAGGCCGCCGCTGCCGCGGGGTCCGGCCGCGTCCGCACGGTCGGTGGCGGCATTTCGCCCGACCGCACCTTCAGAAGAACTTTTTCCCAGACCGCGCCGTGCGCCGGAACGTCCGTAAGGCTCAGACCCTGAAGGGATAACCCGCCCGTCTTGGTCTTGTCGTTGTGGCAGCTGACACAGCTCTTTTCGACCAGTCCGGCATGCGACGCGGCAGTCGCCGGCGACACTGCAGGCGCAGGTGTCTCGCGCTGACCGCTGACGACGGTCGCTGAAATGACAATTCCGGCTATCGCGGCCGGGACCCACCGAGTGAGATTCATCAAAAGCCCTTCCGTCGCGTTCCGCTCTAGATTCTTAACAGTATAAGTGTGATTGGCTCGTCGAAAAAGGTCTTTGGCGGGCTGTGAATACCCGCGGAAATGCTAGGGAAGCGACCTTGATGGACGTCTCCCGGGCAACAGCGCTCCCATCACCGGTCTCCCCTCGAAGCTGTGCTTCGACGCGCAGCAGATAGCGGCCGGGCGAGACACCCTTCAGCGGCAGCTCCCGTGACACGACGAACGTGGCCGATTTGTCGTTGCCCGACGCCGCACCGCGCTCGAGAACCTCGTGAGCGACGGAAACCTCGCGGCCCGTCTCGTCAATCAAACGCGTCGTCACATCGACCCGGCGCGGGGGCCCACCGGAACTGTTTTCGTAGATTTCCGCATAGAGCGCCAGCACATCCGAGGACGTGAAGGAACGGCGGCTCGTCGCGGCGCCCGGCAAGGAGTTTCGGCGGCGGCTTGATCTGCCTGCACCGTAAGCGTCCGTTGCGCGGAGGGGGCGGTCACCAGCAAACCGCTCATGTTCAACCGTCCGCGGGCGAAATCCGGCACGTCCAGGTCGTAGAACACGGTGCCCATTTCTCCGGCGCCGCTTTCGCGGACTCCGATGCGCAGTTGATAGCGGCCGGGCGGCAGCTCGATGCGCGGGTTCGCCCGCAGTCCGTGCTGCTTGACTCGCTCGTGGGTCTCGGGCCGAAGCGTCAACTCCAGCGCCGTCCTCAACCCCTGCAGCGGTTTTCCCTGCGCGTTGATGCCGTACAGCGACAGTTCCACCGTATTGGCGAAGATGCCTGTGTCCTTTTGAGGCGCGAACTGCAGCCGGGCTGCGTCGACTTCGATCGCGAGCGCGACGGACGCGCTCCGCGGCGTGCTCTTGAACGCCGCAGCCTGCACGTCGAGCATCACGCCGCTCTGCTGAATCGGGCTGTCCAGCATCGCGCGCAGCTCGGACGATGTCTGATCGGCGCCCTTGGTGCGGGCGAGACGCTCGCCCTCGAGCCGCTTGCGCTCGCGGCTGCTCAATTCGCGCGCCCGCGGCGATGCGTAGCCCTTTCGTGCGAGGACGCGCAGGCCGGGACGCTTGAGGCGCACGTCAATCTTGTGGAACCTCCCGTCGTTGGGATGATTCGGCGGGTAATAGCCGAGCATGTAATACAGGGAGTTCGCCTGGACGATTCGGTTGAACGCCGATGAGAATGAATTGGTGTCAATGGACGCGAGGCCGCCGGTTTCCTCCGAAAGCGTTCTGAGGCTGTCCTGCGGTGAGCCGCATCTCGGCGAGCAGCGCCGTCTGGGGCTGCATGCCGTACCGCGGATCGCGCGCGCCGATATTGAACAGGTCGGCGTTCGACTGGTTCAGCTCGATGTACTCGCTCGTCAAGCCCGACGAGTCCCCGGGGATCGACGGTGAAAATATTGACGTTGGCCCGCGCGGCCGCCGCAACGGCATCCCGCATCGCGCCGAGCACCGTCGTCGCGTCGTGCGCGGCAAAAATATCGTTGGTGGGATAGTCGATGCCTTCGCTGAAGAGCACCATCGCCTTCCGGCGTCCGCGCACGTTCGCGAGGAACTCGGCGTAGTTTTTTATCTGTCCGAGCACGCCCAGCGCGCGCTGGCCGCGCTCCACGTCATTCATGTCGTAGCTTCTGTTCGGATATCCCTCGCCGCGGCTGAAAGGGTTCGCGTCGCGCGCCTGACTGCTCGACGGATCGACCGGCTCGCCGTTGTTCTGCGCAGCCAACCCTTCGGCGAGGGCTTTCTGCATGTAATAACCATCCAGCTTGTCGAGCGTGGATGACCGAAGCTTGGTGCCCATGAACTTGTCGATGGAGGTCAGCAGGAGCGCGCGATCGCTCGTGAATTCCTGTGCACGGTCGCGCCGGCCGCTCGTGTAGACAACGGCCGCCGTGTCGTTGGATGCGAAGTGCTGCTGGACGAATTGCCGGGCGGCCTTGATGACGTATGGCGATCGAAGCGGGCTGGTGCCCATGTCATCGAGCACGATCACATAGAAGCGGCCGGCAAGCGTCGAACGGTTCGATCGAACGTCCTCGACGACCGACCTTCCGCCGAACGCGGACTGGTCCTGCCGCTCGACCGGGATCTCGACAACGGAAAACGTGTCGACCTTCACGGGCTTGCCATCCTCGAGCAGCTCGAAATCGTCGCGAGCTCAAATCGCGAATGAAATTGCCCTGCTCATCCGTCACCACCACATCGACATCGACGTAGTCGACCTCGACCTGAAAGGTAACGGTCGGCGAGCCTTGCGAGTCTCTGGGAGCTTGCGCTCGCGCGCCAGAAATCGCTGCCGCACACGTGATCAGGGCGAGTCCGGCGGCCAAGCGGACGTTGGAGGTCATTACAAGAATCTCCGGTTGATCTGATGCGCTGAAATTATAGACGAAACATGGCAGGACAGCTGGTTGGTGGTAGCCGTGGCGCTGGTGGAAATATTTCTGGTACTCGATATGCCCCGGTGCGCAGAATCTGCGTACTTATCGCGTCGTTCTCGCCAAACCTCCCGAAATACGCGCGGTACGCGATGTGCGGTAACACGCCTCATGAAAATGACAAGCTCGTTTCGCGATCTCGAGGTTTGGCAGGAGTCGATGACGCTCGTTGAGGAGATCTAGGAGGAACCGATTCCCTCGAACATCGGCGAAGGCGCACGTCGGAAGCGGCGAAAAGCATTTGTGCATCACCTCGACATTGCGTTGGGATCGCAGGGTGAAGTGGATGTCCAGCTCGAAGTGGCTGCCCGACTGGCATTCTGTGCGAAAAGCGATCGCAACGTGATTCAACAGCGAATCGATCGCATCGGGCGAATGCTCAACGGCCTCATAGCGTCACAGCAGCGCGAAGCGTGGAATGAGCCAGAGTAAATTGGTTGGGTTGGTGGTGGTGGTTAGTGGTTGGTTGTAACAACTCGCGACCCTCGACCAACCACCAACCACTAACCACTAACCACCAACCCCCAACCACCAGCGTCAGATCGACGCGATGCAGTCGATCTCCACGAGCGAATCTCCGGGAATGCCGCCCGCCGCGGCAATCGTGGTTCTGACACCCGGCTCAGCGCCGAAGCGACCCATGTAGGCCTCGTTCATGCCCGCGTAGTCTTTCAGATCGTTGAGGTACACGTTCACCTTCAGCACCTTGTCCATGGACGAGCCGACCGACTGCAGGCGCTTCTCGATCTCGTTGAGCACATGCGTGGTGTGCGCCTTGATGTCCCCTTTGAAATGCGCGCCGATGCCGGCGATGAAGACCATGTTGCCGAACGTCACGACACCGCTGAACAACGGCGTCTTCTCCGGCGGTTTGCCGCTGGCGTAGTGCACCTTCTTCACGGGCTTCTCGCCGGCGGTGGTCTGCGCCAGCGCAGCCGACGGCAGAGCGACGGCAGCAGCGACGGCCGTGGACTTCGTCAGAAATTTGCGTCGATTCGATTTCATGATGCCTCCTGAAAGGTCCGCCTAAAGGCGGACACTACCGAAAAGGTTTTCCTTTTTTCGTGATTCGTTATTTATATGCCTGTTTCGTCAAACCGTTCAGATCGTAAACGACCTTGCCGTCGCGCAGCGTGAGCTCACCTCGTCGCGATCGCCTTCTTTATGGCGCCGACGGTCAGCGTCGCGCGGAATTCAACGATGCTCTTCGCAAGCTGGAGATTTTTCGTGCGATTCGAGATATCGACGCCGTTGATTGTGGCCTTGCCTGACTTGACGCGCTCATCGAACCGAACGGAACGAGCGTCGTCGATGAACATGTTCAGGGCGATGATCGGATCGTCGTGCAGGTTATCGCTCTGGCCCGGTTTGATGAGACCCTGTTCGGCCATGTGCTTCGCAACCACGGGATAGTTGTAATACTCCGGCACGTGCGCGACGACCGTCTTACCGCGCCACTCTGCGCTCAACAGCTCGGCGACGGCTTTCTGGCCGGCCTGATTACCGCCGCTGTCGCCGATGAAAATGATGTTCTCGAAGCCATGTGCCTGCAAACTGCGGGCGATGTCTTCGAGAATGGCGCGGAACGTCGACTCCTTCATCGAGATCGTTCCAGGGGTCGCCATATGGCCGGCCTTTGTCGTGTAATCGCCCTCCGGCACAAATTTCAGGATCGGGGCACAGAGTGCGTGACTCAGCTTGCGTGCAATCGCGTCGCAGTTGGCGCGCAACACGTAGTTGTGTTTACCGGTGGCGAGCCACGGCCCGTTTGGTTCCATGCCGCCGGTCGGCACAATCACCGTCTTCGTTCCTGTGTTCAGCGCATCACGCACGTCCATCCAGGTCATCTCTTCAAGCCAGACTGTGTCGGGCGACGAAATAGGATTCGGCGTTTCCACGCAGTTGTACGCATTGTCCCGGCAATCGGCGCCGCCCCTCGAGCGTGGGTCCGGCGTGCGCTGCTGCTGACCAGAAACGACTTGAGACGCGAGGCCAATTGCGCCGACCAGCAGAACGAGCGTGGATCTCATGTGTCGCCTCTATTCGTTTTTCGTTTTTCGTTTTTCGGTTTCCTTACCGGCGCCTCGCCGTCCACCGGGCGCCGAGGTATTCCCCCATATCCAGCTCGCCCGCCATCTCTGCGCCGGTCAACTTTCCGGTGAACGTGTACGGCAGCGAGTCTCCGCCGCCGCCGTAGTTGCTGCGGATCCGTACGTCGCTCCCGCTGATGGTTCCGGTCAGATCGCGCGCCACGAAATCACCCTGATGTGTGCCGTCGATCTCGTTGCCTTTCTGCCTGAGGTGCAGGGTGTGCGTCGACGAGCCGGCGGCGTACTCGATGCGCACGTCCCAGCGGCCGCTCAAGTCCGCCGCTGGCGCGACGGTGTCGACGACTGCATCGCGAAGTGTGCGCGACGACAGAAGCGCATGCAGGCGATCCCCAACGATCACCTCGTCACCCGCGGACATCATGTACGGTGTGACACTGACGCCAGTCTCCACTGGCGGTCCTGGCCGCCTGCCCGCCGTGAGCACGACCCGCGGCTCGGTATCGAAGAGCGCGCGCGCGACTGTTTCGCCTGAAAATCCAAAACGCTGCGCGTCCCACCATAGGCGCAGCGATGGTGTGCGATTCGACAAGCCGTTCGGCTGCGTGATAGTGGTCGTCACGCCATTGATGGCCGTCAGCCGGCGCGAGATGTGATCGAGCCATGCCATCCACTGCTTCCATTCCGCGTCGTGGTCGCGCTTCACCCACATCTCGACGGCGGTGAGCATGCCGATCGCTTCTTCTTTCCCGACCTTCATCGCGCGCCCGGGTCCATGATGCGGAGCGCTGTGCACCCATGCGGCGCGAACGAGATCTTTCCGCCCGAGCAGCAGTCCCGCCGTCTGCGGACCACGCAGACACTTGCCGCCGCTGTAGCCCACCAGCGCTGCGCCGTTCTGGAGATGTACGTTGGGGACGGTGAGAATCTCGGCGGCCGCATCGACGAGAATCGGAACGCCTTTCGGATTGGCGAGCTGCGCGATCGCTTTCAGGTTGATCGCGCTTTGATCGGCGCTGGTGCCGGCCAGCACGTAGATCATCGCCGTCCTCGGACCGAGCGCGGCTTCGAGCTCGGCAGCCGAATCGACCTCGATGATGCGGGCGCCGACGGCACGAACGGCCGCATCGTAGACGTTCCTCGAGTGGCGCGGGATGATGACTTCGTCCTTGGCAAAGCCGGCCAGGTTTGGGATGCGTACGTGAAGATCGGGATTGCCGCCGGCGATACACGCGGCGGTTGCGTGCGTCAATGCCGCCGAACATCCCGCCGTGACAAGCCCCCACTCCGCTCCTGTAAGCGTCGCGAGGCGCGCGCCGACGGCCTCGGCGAGCTCATCGAGATGCACGTACTGGCGAGCCGCCGCGTCCATCGACGCGCGCACCTCCGGCAGCATCAGCGATCCGCTGATGATCGTGAAGGTGCCGCGCGCGTTGACGACAGGCTTGACGCCGATCGATCGATAGACATCGGGCGCGGCACGCCTCGCGTCCTGTGCCGCTTCGGCTGCCGGTACCAGGGGGGATTCGACGCCGGCGAGCGACGACAGGCTCAGGAGCGTGGCGAGATCGCGCCCGCTGCGGAACAAATCGCGGCGGCTGAATGGATGTGCACTCACGTTGTCCTCCGGTCGGTGAAATTGTATAGAAGACTGACCTTCAACACGGAGCCACGGCTGCAAATGCTCGACTTCGCGCCGTCGGCGCACAAGAAGAAGATGTGCTGCCGCACAGAGCCCACTGACGCAACCCACAGAGAAATTCATCCACTCCGTGCGGCCTCCGTGCCTCCGTGTAGGAACCCTCAGACCACCGGCGGCGCCGACGCGTTGGCGAACAGACGCGATCCATCTTCTGAAAGCATGACCCACAGCCCGTAAACGCCGAGGATGGTGCCGAACGGGATGTTCATCAGGTTGAGCGCGGAGAGCACGATGGTGACAATACGCGCCCACGGCCGGAATTTGAGCAGGCCAACGCCGGCAATGATGCCCGGCAGTGACAGGACAAGCATGAAGACTCCGAGCGCCGCACCCGTGAAACCGAGAATGGGAGCCGCCATCCAGGCGTCCGGGTCCGAGGCAGCGCCGGCCAGGCCGATGAAGCTGAGTGCGGCCATCAGGCCGAGACCGAAGAGGGAACCGAGTACACCGCAGATGATGTAGAGCCAGGCGAGAACCTTGACATGTGTAACCAACAGGTCCTCCTTTGATTAGTCGCGGGGGGACTATATCTTAAAGTCTCCCATCATGAGCAGCCGCCGCAGGTTTCTGTCGACAAGTTTGAAAGCGGCCGGGGGGTACGCACTTACTCCGGCCCTGATTCGGCAGGACGCCGCCCGCCCAGGGATCCCCTACGGAACCACCAGCGGCGATGTGACGCGCGGTCGGGCCGTCATCTGGAGCCGCACCGATCGCCCGTCCCGAATGCTCGTCGAATGGTCGACGACCGAATCATTTCAGAACGCGCGGCGCGTGCGCGGGCCGCAGACGACGGACGCGGCGGGCTACACCGCGCGCGTCGATGTGACGGGGATTCCTCCCGGCCAGCGGATTTTTTATCGCGTTCAGTTCGAAGATCTCGCTGACTCGCGCAATCTCAGTATTCCCGCCGCTGGAACGTTTCTGTCGGCGCCGCGGGACGCGCGCGATGTCACGTTCGCCTGGTCGGCCGACACTGTGGGCCAGGGCTGGGGCATCAACACGGTGTGGGGTGGCCTGCGCATGTACGAGACGATGCGCCTCGCACGACCGGATTTCTTCATTCATACCGGCGACACGATTTACGCCGACTCACCGGTACCTCCGGAAATCCGGTTGCCCGATGGGACGATGTGGAGAAACGTCGTCACGGATGAGAAGTCGAAGGTCGCCGAAACGCTCGACGAGTTCCGCGGCAATTACGCGTACAACCTGCTCGACGACAACGTGCGGCGGTTCAATCGGGAGATTCCGCAACTATGGCTGTGGGACGACCACGAGGTGAAGAACAACTGGTACCCGGGCATGAGCCTGGAAGCCGACGAACGCTATACGGAAAAGAACTCGCGAGTGCTCGCGGCGAATGCCAGACGCGCGTTTCTCGAATACTCACCGATTCGCCTGTCGCCGGGCGACGTACCGCCGATTTACCGCTCGTGCTCCTATGGCCCGCTTCTCGAGGTGTTCGCGATTGACCTGAGGACGTACCGCGGGCCGAACACGACGAACCGGCAGACGGCGGCGAGCGCTGAAACGGTGCACGCCGGCGCGCAGCAGCTCGCGTGGCTGAAGGGCGCACTGCGCTCCTCTACGGCGGCCTGGAAAGTGATCGCCAGCGATCTGCCCATCGGCCTGGTCGTGCGCGACGGCGCCACGGCGTACGAGGCGATTGCCAACGGCGACGCGGGCGCCCCCCTTGGGCGCGAGCTCGAGATCGCCGATCTCCTGCGATTCATGCGGCAGGAGCGGATTCGGAACATCATCTGGGTGACGGGCGACGTGCATTACGCCGCGGCGCATCACTACGATCCGCAGCGCGCGCGCTTCAAGGAGTTCGATCCATTCTGGGAGTTCGTCGCCGGCCCGCTGCACGCGGGCACGTTCGGCCCAAGCGACCTCGACGACACGTTCGGTCCTGACGTCAGATTTGCGAGCGTGAAACCGGGCTCGCCAGGCAATCGCCCGCCGAGCGACGGTCTCCAGTTCTTCGGTTTAACACGGATTTCCGCGCGGACGAAAGTGATGACGGTTGAGCTGAGGAACCTGGCGGGCGAAACGATCTATACGGTGGATCTCGATCCGAGGTAAAGCAAGCAGAAGACCAGAAGATCAAAAGTGTTTTCTTGATCCTCTGATCTTCTGGTCTTTTGATCTTCTGTTTCTGCCTCGTTCTATTTAATAAACAGCATCTCCCGGTACGTCGCCAGCGGCCACTGCCCGTGCGGCACGATGCTTTCGAGCTCGTCGGCCGCTTCGCGAAGCGCGTTCATCGCCGGAATCACGCCGTCGCGGAAATGCTTCGCGTGCTTCTCTGCCGACCCGTTGCTCTCGTGTCCGAGCGCCTTCTCGACCTTGTCCGCGTTCGTCTTGAGCTTGTCGGTCAGCTTGGTCAACCGGTCGAGCAGCCTCTTCCCCTCGACCGACTTACTGCCCGCCTGCCTCACCGACGCCACGCTCTGCGCCACCTGTTTCTGGTAGTCGAGCGCCACCGGCAGCACGTAGCGGTTCGCCATCAACACCATCAGCTGACCCTCGACGTTGATGGTCTTGTTGTACGTCTCCACCATGATCTCGTAGCGCGCATGCAACTCGCGCTCGTTGAGCACCTTGTACTTCTCGAAGACGCCGACGACTTCTTTCGTGATGAGCTGGGGCAGCGCATCAACGGTGTTCTTCAGGTTCAACAGCCCGCGCCTGCCAGCCTCTTTCTCCCACTCCTTCGAGTAATTGTTGCCGTTGAAAATGATGCGCTTGCTTTCCTTCATGATCTTCGGCAGCAGCTCGGCGGCTGCCTTCTCGACCGATTTGCCGCCCTTGGTCGCCTTCTCCAGCTCGGTCGCGATGTAGTCGAGCGATTCCGCAACCGCCACGTTCAGGGCGATGTTCGGGTACGCGATGCTCTGGTTCGACGACACCGCGCGGAATTCGAACTTGTTGCCGGTGAACGCGAAGGGGCTCGTGCGATTTCGATCGCCTGCGTCGCGCGGCAGCTTCGGCAGCACCATGACGCCCGTGTCGAGCTCGCCGCCGTGCTTGGTCGACTTCGCGCCACCCTTTTCGATCTGCTCGAAGATGTCGGTCAGCATGTCGCCAAGGAAGACCGAGATGATCGCGGGCGGCGCTTCGTTCGCGCCGAGGCGATGGTCGTTGCCTGCGCTCGCCACGCTCGCGCGCAGCAGTCCCTGCCATTTATTCACGGCACGCAGCACGGCCGCGCAGAACACCAGGAACTGCACGTTGGCATGCGTATCTTTGCCGGGGCTGAGGAGGTTGTTCCCCTCGCTGTCGCTCATCGACCAGTTCAGGTGCTTGCCCGATCCGTTCACGCCGGCAAACGGCTTCTCGTGCAGCAGGCAGGCCAGCCCGAACTTGGCCGCCGAGCGCCGCATCGTTTCCATCGTCATCATCTGATGATCGGTGGCGAGGTTGGCGTTCTCGAAGATCGGTGCGATCTCGTACTGGCTTGGCGCGACCTCGTTGTGCCGCGTCTTCACCGGCACGCCGACCTTATAGAGCTCCGTTTCGACGTCCGACATGAAGTCCATCGCGCGATCCGCGATGGCCCCGAAATACTGATCTTCGAGCTCCTGCCCCTTCGGCGGCTTGGCGCCAAACAGCGTCCGGCCCGCGTTGATCAGGTCCGGCCGCGACAGGTAGAAGTTCAGGTCGATCAGGAAGTACTCCTGCTCAGGTCCGCAGGTGGTGACGACGCGGTCCGCTTTCGACCCGAAGAGCTTGAGTACGCGCACCGCCTGTTTCGACAGCGCTTCCATCGAGCGCAGCAGCGGCGTCTTCTTGTCGAGGGCCTCGCCGGTCCAGCTGACGAATGCCGTCGGAATGACGAGCGTCGTCGCGTTGCCGCTCTTGAGCAGCCAGGGCGGGCTCGTCGGATCCCACGCCGTGTAGCCTCGGGCTTCGAACGTTGAGCGCATGCCGCCCGACGGAAAGCTGGATGCATCCGGTTCGCCTCTGACGAGCTCTTTCCCCGAGAACTCGTACACCGCCCTGCCGTCAGTGACTGGAGCGAGGAACGAATCGTGCTTTTCCGCCGTGATGCCGGTCAGCGGCTGAAACCAGTGCGTGTAGTGGGTAGCGCCGTTCTCGATCGCCCAATCTTTCAGTGCCGTTGCCACGGCGTCCGCGACGGACGGATCGAGCGATTCTCCTCGGATGATCGTGCGGCGCAGTGCGTCGTACACATTTTTCGGCAGCCGCTTCTCCTGCGCGGCGTCGTTGAACACCAGGCTGCCGAACGCGCCCTTGCCGTTCGTTGCGCCGGCTTCCTTCCCTCGTTTTTCGGACCAGTCGCGAATAGCGCCGATCGCCTCACCCAATGCCGCAGAGCCCATGTGACGTCCTTTCTACTTTTACTTTTTACTTTCTACTTTTTACTTTTTACTTTCAAATTGTACGGCGTGGCCGTGCATTCTAGCAGCCGCCGAGCGTTCGCAGCTCAATTCGCGGGCCAACGGACACGATTTCCAAAGCTGGCGATATCAAGATCAGCGCCAATCGGGGCGGGTGACATCCGAACCCGCGAATTGAACGTTTTTGTTAATAAACATGGTCAAGTCTGCCTGTCTCTCAGGCGGCCATTCCCCGCGCCAGACCCGACGATCCGGTAGGACAGGTTGGGAATAAGGAACACAAATGTCGGGACGTTGTTTTTAACAGGAGGTTAGGGGATAGGCTCCGCTACCCTCCTGTTCTTATACCAGACAAACTTGTTGGAGTCCCGGAATTTGCTGACAAGCTTGTCAGCCACGGTCGCGATCGCGGTACATCACCTTGTTTGCCTGGTGAATTTTCTTCCAGCGCTTCTTTTCCGCCGCCGCCGCCGACTTGTCGCGCTTCCGTTCTTCGAAGGCGACTTCCCGCCCGAGGTGGCGGAAGTGATCGAGCCGTTCGGCGGCCAACTCCCCTCTTTCCACCGCGGCCAGCACGGCGCAGCCCGGTTCGGTTTCGTGCGCGCAGTCGCCGAAACGGCACCCGCCTGCGAGCTCGGCGATGTCCTCGAAGGTTTCGGTCACCGCCGCCTCGTCGACCCACGGCTGCAACTCTCGCATGCCCGGCGTGTCGATGAGCAGCGCTCCTCCGGGCAGCTCGACGAGGTGCCGCGCCGTCGTCGTGTGGCGCCCCTTGCCGTCCACGTCGCTGAGCTCCGCGGTTTTCAGCAGCTCGTGGCCGAGCAGCCGGTTCACGAGAGTGGATTTGCCGACGCCCGACGATCCGATGAGCGCGACCGTCTGGGCGCGCGACAAATAGGGGTCCAATGCACTCAAGCCTTCGCCGCGCTTCGCACTGATCGCCAGAACGTCGACAAACGGCAGGCGCGCGCGAACATCGGCCGCCTGCGTTTCGGGATCTGTGCTGAGGTCTGTCTTGTTGAGCACGACGACGGGAAGGGCGCCCGCGTCCCGCACGACGGTGAGATAGCGCTCGAGACGGCGCGGATTCAGGTCTTCAGCGAGCGCGGTGACGAGGAAGATCGTATCGACGTTGGCCGCCAGCACCTGCTCTTCGACGGCGCGGCCGGCCGCCTTGCGGGAGATGGTGCTGAGCCGCTGGAGGCGGCGCGTGATGACGCCGCGTTCCAGGCCCGCAGGCGGGGTCAGACACACCCAGTCGCCAACGGCAGGGAAATCGGCGGTCTCCTGCGCGTCGTGGCGGAACTTCCCGCTGACTTCGGCCCATCCGTCGAAGTCGCCGGCCACACGGTACGCGCCCCGCTGTTCTTCGACAATGCGCGCGACGTGCGGCGGCGGAGCGTCGCCGGCGATCTGCTCCTGAAAGAAGTCGTTCCACCCAAGCCTAGTACGTCGTCGCACCTATCCCTTGCTCCTAGCTCCTAGCTTGTAGGTGGTAGGCGGTGGCTGGTAGGAAGGCGGTAGCTGGTAGCTCGTAGCTACTAGCAAAAGCAGGGACTTAGTTTTTAGCGACCGTACCGGCTACTAGCTACCGCCTACCACCTACCACCTAGCCCAACGCGCCCAGCACCTCATCCGCATGTCCATCGACCTTGACGTTGTCCCATCGCCTTGCGACTTTTCCGTCGCGATCGATGAGATACGTCGTGCGGACGTTGCCCATGAACTTGCGGCCGTACAGCGACTTCTGCTGCCACACGCCGTACTTTTCGGCAACCGCATGGTCTTCGTCGGCGAGCAGCGGAAACGTGACGTCGTATTTCTTCGCGAACTTCGCCTTGCTGGCTTCGTCGAGAATGCTGACGCCGAACACAGCAGCCTTCGCCGTCTTGAACCGGGGCAGCTTGTCGCGAAAGTCGCACGTTTCCTTCGTACAGCCCGGCGTGCCGTCCTTCGGATAGAAATACAGGACAACCGGCCGGCCGGCATAGTCAGCCAGCCGGTGTGTCTTCCCGTCCTGGTCTTTCAACGTAAATGCGGGCGCTTTTTTACCTGGTTCGATCAATGGCATTTGACGTCACTCGTTGAAGCGATTTGTGATTCGGAGGTTTCATCCATCTCATCAAGTGTAATACGTGAGGCGTGCCTCATCACTCCGCACGCCGCAGATGATCTCTCGCGGCTGCGTCAGGAGCTGTGGCAGCCGTGTTGAGATTTTCCTGGCATCATGCTCTTCATAGGAATGGCAGCGCGCTGGCCTCTGATAAGTAAAATAGAAGTCGAGAGTTTGGAGGTGCGCGTGAAACGAATCATCTATCTGCTGGCGGTCGCCGTGCTGGGTCTCGCTCCAGCCGCGCTCGGCCAGACGGTCGTGTTCGAGAACGTCAACGTCATCCCCATGGATCGCGAGCGCCTGCTCGAGGGGCAAACCGTCGTCGTTCGTGACGGACGCATCACGCAAATCGGACCTGCGGCAGGGACGCCGGCGCCCGCCGGGGCAACGCGCGTGGATGGCTCCGGCAAATATCTGATGCCCGGCCTTGCGGAAATGCATGGGCACCTCACGGCCAACTACCTGCCCGACGCCGCCAAGGCGGACGTCCTTTATTTATATGTGGCCAACGGTGTCACGACCGTCCGCGCGATGCTGGGCAACCCCGAAGCCATCACCACGCGCGACGCGATTGCCAAAGGCACGCTCCTCGGTCCAAAGCTCTACGTTGCCGGGCCTGCACTGAACGGCAAAGTGGCGCCGACGCCCGCAGATGGCGCGCGTGTCGTACGCGAGCAGAAACAAGCCGGTTACGACCTGCTGAAGATCCTGGGCGGGATGCCGCCGGATGTGTACGACAGCATCATGCGAACGGCGCATGAGATGAAGATTGATGTCGCCGGCCACGTCCCGGGCGAAGTAGGGGTGCGCGGCGCGCTCCAGGCGCGCCAGCGCAGCATCGATCACCTCGATCAGTACATCCCCGCGCTGCAGCTCGCGCCCGACACCTCGCGTGAGGAGGAGGACCGCCGCATCGCGGAGCTCGCGCAGCTCACGGCGAAGTCCGGCGTCTGGAACGTCCCGACGATGTATCTGTGGGATCTCTTCCACAACGCCGAGACTGGAGAAGCGTTGCGCGCGAGACTCACGGAAACGCGTTACCTTCCGCGGACGATGATCGATGAGTGGACGAAGAACAAGAACGGCCGCCTGCGTCCGCCAAATGACACGCCTGCGGGCGTCGGTGGCTTCGGACAGACGGGCCTGCGAGTGATGGAATTGCGCCGCAAGATCTTCAAGGCGCTGAAAGCCGCGAACGCATCTATTGCGCTGGGCACCGACTCGCCGCAGATGTTCAGCGTGCCGGGTTTCTCAACGCACCGCGAGCTGAAGCTGATGGTCGACGAGCTTGGATATACGCCGTATGAGGCTCTCGAATCAGGCACGCTGAAAGTCGCGCAGTACTTTGGTACTACAGACACTGGAACGATTGCGCAGGGAAAGCGCGCCGACCTGATTCTGCTGAACGCGAACCCGCTGACGAACATTGCCGGCACCGAGAATCGCGCCGGCGTGATGGTGAATGGCCGCTGGATCGCGGAGAGCGAGATTCAGAAGCGGCTCAAAGAGATCGCAGCCAGGTCGGCGGGGATGTAGACACCGCTTGGGCTGCTGCTGAACGCGCCTGCACCAGACTTTACTGTCTTGACGCAGAGGCACAGAGGCGCAGAGGAAATGCAAGTTTCCTCTGCGGACGACGGCATCGGTGCTCCGCGGCTCTGCGTTGAAAGGACAACAGATCTGAGGAATTTCTCCTGATCTCTTGATCTTCTGTTCAAATTCCCGACGACATCACCGTGGTGTACTCATTTGACAATCCCGTCGGTCCGGCTAGAGCCGGGCCCTACGTGCGGGGAACGCGCGACCCCAACCAGCGACCAGCCCGCCACGCCGCGGCGGAATTGGACCGTGACAGGAGTACTCCACGCGGGAAAATCGGGATGCTGCGCTGCGATTTCGGCCTGGACGAATTGCGCGTCCGCGAGCAGCTGCGGCGGCGCCGCGACGCGCATCACTGTCATTGACGCTTCAACTGCCGCCCCCGCCACCGTGCCCGTCGCGTTATCGAATCGAGCCCACCGCACGCGATAACCCGTTGGCGGCGTGGCGGCGCCCGCAGCAACGGCGGCGTTGTCGAACGTGAGCTCGCCTTCCGTGCTCAGCGCGAAATCCACCAGCGGATTCACGCCGATGAGCCACGCCTTCAGGACCCTGTTGCGCCGCTCGATGAGCGTGGCGGCAATGTAGTCGGACGCGCGCGGATCGGAGTACCGGGCCTTCGCGACGATGGCGCGAATGTCGGCATCGCTGAATTTCGAGACGATGCGCGCCGCCCAGAACGCATCGTCGGCGCGCATGTTGTCGAATGCGGTGTTCGGGTATTCGGGACGCCAGTGCACCGGATCGAACGACTGCGCCTCGAATCGGCCGACCGATGGCGGCACGTCCGGATAGTCGATGTGCATCCAGTCGCGCGTGTAAAGGCCGAGCGTCGCCAGCGTGCGCCACCCGGGCCCCCACTCGAGAATGTACTCGTTGCCGGCGCGGTAGCGCTGCGCGAAGACCGTGCCGCTGCCCATGATCGATCCGAAAGTCGAACATGTAGTGCTTCACGAACTTCCGGCCACCCTCGGTATGCAGCATGTCCAGGCTGTTCACGCCGCGCGAGTCGTCGTGATTGAGCCATGCGCCGAACACCCGCGCGGCTCGCAGCTCGCGCCGGTCTTCATGAGGAACGATGTCATTCGGATCGTCGGGCCGTGTGCCGTGATAGCGGAAATTGCCCAGAGGAGCGCCCTCCGCAAATCGACTCACCAGCACGCGGTACCGGCCATTGGAAAGCCGGGCGGCGCGGCGGAGCACGTCATCCACGTCGCGGCGTGTCAACTGTCTTCGCTTTCCGATCATCGGATCGTTAATGCGCGCGTTCGACGCAATCTCGATCTTTGCCGGGTCCAATTCGGCGACAGTACACCTCCACTGTGTGGTACCCGAACGCGTGATAGAACGCCGTCCCGATGATCTCCGCGCCCGTCGCCATTTCTGGATGCGACGGCGGATCGAACTCGATCTGATACAGATGGCCGGATGGATCCGTCATGCGGAAGCCAGGCTGCAGTCCGGTGGATTTGCCGCCGCTCACCTTCCACCCGTCGAGCGAGATCGCGTCCTGTCGATCGGGACCGCGGATGAGTTCGGCCGTAGAGAGCGGACGGCGGCCGATGCGGTTGACGAACCAGCTCGAGTCGGGCACCTCATCGATCGTGTTCACGTTGCCCGCCCGAACGTCGTGCCGCTGCACAGGACTCGCAAACGTGTTCGCCACGAAATCGTAGAGGTTGGAATCCTCGACCGGCCCGACCTTCGAGGCGTCCAGCGACATGTCATCGTCGACGGCGATCGGATCGTCCGGATAGAACGCCGGCGACTGCGACGAGAGGGGCTGTATCGCCAGCAGCAGCGCAAGAAGCGCTACGGGCCGGCGTGCGCGGTGCAGCGGATTAAAAGACATTGCCGAACACAATATAAAGATGCTTGCCGTCGCTGCTGCCGAATCCTGCATCGATTCGCAGAACAGTGCCGTTGTCCGTGTTGAATCGGAATCCGAACCCGTACGCGTCTTCGAGGTCCTTGAAATTGAGATCGGCGCGGCGCAAGGCCACCTTGCCGGCGTCGTAGAACAGCGCCGCGTCCAGACCCGACCAGATTTCAAAGCGATACTCCGTGTTGCGTCAGAATCGCGTGCGGTCCGCGGAACCGGTAATCGCGAAACCCGCGCAGCGAATCGTGCCCGCCGAGCGACGGCATGTAGATAGAACGGCACGCGGGCCCCAGGGGCCGGGTCGGATGTCGAGACAAACAGCCGGACGGCGAGCACCCGGCGTTCTGCGAGGATGCTCGCGTACTGACGCAGATCCGCGTCGAAACGGCTGAACGTGAACGCTTCGGATTGTTCGCTGTAGCGGCTGGCATCGAGGCGATACCAGCCGCCCCGCCGGGCGTTTCTGGGTTCCCGGTAATCGATGTCGAGAAACCCGCTCGTGCGAACGAAGGTGGTCGCGCCGCCCGACAATCCGGGCGCAGACGTGTCGTCGAACCGCGTGCCGATCGTCGGGAGGGATTTGTTCCGGCCCCTGTCCACGATCAGGCCGCGCATATTCGAGGCCGCCGCCGAAAGTCGCGATCGGCGCGGCCTTTACACCGACGCGAGAGCCGACCATCGTGTCTCGGAACCGAAAGCTCGAGTGATCGCTGCGAAGTGAATCTGGGCCAATGCCGAAGAAATCTTCCTGTGGGTAGTTGTTCCGGCGGGCGTACGTGCCAAATGACAGCCGGCCGCCTGCGAGGTCGGGGATGTCAAACCGTCCTTCCACCGCCCAGTAATTCTTGAGCGAGCCCGCCGCCCACGCGCCGATGGCTCCCTCCCGATTGAAGAGCTGCCTGTTGCGGTAACCGGCTCCGAAGGCGAATCCGCTGCCGGTCGTGAGGCTGCCGATCTTCGGATAGAAACCGTCGGGCGCCGCGAGCACCCGCGTCAGACGGACTTCAGCGAGGCGCATGGCCCGCTCGAGCGCGTTCGGTTCGTAGGGGGTTGCGGATTGGCGTTTGTCTTCACGCGCGCGTTGTAGGACCTCGGCGCGGGTTTCGGGTGGCGCAGTGACGGTCTGCGCGATCGCGGGCGCCGGCAGCGCGGCCAGCAGACCCACCCAAACCAAGCACGAGATCAAGCGCACCATACTCGAGACGCATTGTAACAATGCTACTGGCTACCAGCTACGGGCTACCAGCTACCAGCTTCCATGTGTGTATCATCACTCGCTATGGCCTCCGTCCCTCTGCCGCTGGACCTGCTCGATGAAGGTGCACGGCGCCTCGCGGGGCTGGCTGCCGCCTTCGTGGTGACGGTTATCGCCATTTTTCCATTGCAGCTGGTGATCCAGCCGCAGATTGCGCCGCTTCTCGCCGATCCAATCACGAGGCTCGTCGCGCTCTTTGCGATCCTGATTGCCGCGGGCATCGTTGCGCTGCAGCGCTACGGCGTCGGCAGCTCGCGCACGCTGCTTGGCGTCGGCATGGTGTTCGAGCTCGCCGTCGCGCTCGCGATGGCTATGGTGGAGACCGCGCGCCCTTTCGATCCGACGGTGCCGCTGTTGGGCCTTTCCGCGATAGGTCCGTGGGTCGTGTTCGTCGGAGCCGTCATTCCAAGCCGGCCGAACGTCAGGCTCGTGCTCGCGCTGGCGGCGGCGACGACCTGGCCCCTGGCCTACTGGATCAATGCGACGCGTTTCGGCTTCGTGACCGAGTCGTGGCGGCATGCGTCCATCTGGCCGCTCATGAACTATGTCCTTGCCATTGTCGCGTACGTGATGGGACGCTGGACGTACGGCCGGGCGCGCGATGAGAAACACGCGCACGACCTCGGCAGCTATCGACTGCTGCGGCCGATCGGCGAGGGCGCGATGGGCGAAGTGTGGCGCGCGAGCCACAAGATGCTCGCGCGCCCGGCGGCGATCAAGCTGGTGAAGTTCGACGAAAGCCGGCAGGAACTGTTCGCGCGGCGCTTTCATCGCGAGGCCAACGCCATCGCCGGGCTGACCTCGCCGCACACCGTGTATCTCTACGACTTCGGCACGGCACAGGACGGCCGGTTGTATTACGTCATGGAGCTGCTCGACGGCATCAGCCTGCAGACGCTGATTACACACCTTCGGACCGCAGCCGGCATCGCGGGTCGTCGCGATTCTCAAGCAGGTGTGCCGCTCGCTCGAGGAAGCACACCAGCAGAGCATCGTCCATCGCGATCTCAAGCCGTCGAATGTGATGATCTGCCAGGTGGCGCAAGTGTACGACTTCGTGAAGGTGCTCGACTTCGGTCTCGCGAAGCCGTTCGGCACTGCTGACGTCACACATCTGACAGTCGAGGGGGTCACACTGGGCACGCCCGAATACATGGCGCCCGAGGTGGCGCGCGCGAGCCCGACGATCGACGCACGCGCCGATCTCTACGCGCTTGGATGTATCGCGTACGTCCTGTTGACCGGAACGCTCGTCTTCACCGACTCGAATCCCGTGAGCGTGGCGCTCAAGCATATGAAGACCCCGCCGGTTCCGCCGTCGCAGCGCACCAAACAATTCATTCCGGCCGATCTCGAGCGCATCATCATGATGTGCCTCGAAAAAGAACCCGACGCCCGTCCGCGGTCCGCGCGTGACGTCGAGCAAATGCTCGCCATGTGCGATGTGCCGCCATGGAGTGAGGAAGACGCGGCTGCCTGGTGGACACGTCATCTGCCGCCGACGTCTCCACTCCGCTCGGTCTCACCGGTCCGCCTGAAAGCGGACACTACCGTAGAGAAAGCCTGAACATGCAGACGTCTGAGCCCCGCACCCTTCTCACGCATCCCGAGCTGCGGTCACACCAGTCGCTTCCGGTCTTCAAGACGCTCGGCGAGCCTCCAAAGAGCCGGCTCGAGCGGCTCCTGTCGATCTTCGCAGACGTGCGGTCTGGCGAAGGCGCGGGCACGCTGCTCCTCGCAGTCAACATCTTCCTGCTGCTGGCGGGCTACTCGCTGATGAAGCCGGCGCGCGATGGACTCATCTTGACGGAGGGAGGGGCCGAGCTCGCATCGTATTCGGCTGCCGCGCAGGCAGTTCTGCTGATGGCTGTCGTGCCGCTCTACGGGTGGCTCGGCACGCGCGTCGGGCGCATCCGGCTCATCTCTATCATGATGACGTTCTTTTCCGCCACCCTCGTGGGCTTCTATCTCGGCGGGCAAGCCGGACTGCGGGAGGGGGTCGCCTTCTACATCTGGATTGGCCTCATCAACGTCTTCATCGTCTCGCAGTTCTGGGCCTTCGCCAACGACATCTACACCGAAGGCCAGGGGCGCAGGCTCTTTCCCCTCGTCGGCGTCGGCCAGTCCCTTGGCGCGTGGGTCGGCGCCGCGGCCGTCACGCCACTCGTGCAGGGGCTCGAACTACACGCCCTACACCTTGATGTTTCTCGGCGCGTGCGTGCTGATGATGGCGCTCGGGATCACCCTGGTCGTCAACCGGCGCGAGACCGCGCGAGCCGAACCGGAAGCGGCCGCGATGAACGCCGCGCCGCTCGGGCCCGTGGGGGGCTTCGAGCTGGTGCTGAAGGATCGCTACCTGCTGTGGATTGCCGTGCTGATAGTGCTGCTCAACGTCGTCAACACGACCGGCGGGTACGTGCTCAACCGCCTGATCGTGCAGGAGGCCGTCGCGCGATTCGGGACGGATCCGTCAGCGATTCCAGCGACCCGCCAGTTCGTGACCGCTTTCTCCGGCTCCATCATCGCCACCGTCAACCTCGTCGGATTTCTCCTCCAGCTCTTCGTCACCTCGCGCGTGATCAGATTCATGGGCGTGCGGGGCGCGCTCTTCATCCTGCCCGTGCTCGCGCTGGTAAACTACTCGATCATTGCCGTCGCGCCGATTCTCGCTGTCGTGCGCATCGGAAAGATTCTCGAGAACAGCACGGATTACTCCATCCAGAACACGCTGCGGCAGGCGCTGTTTCTGCCGACTTCGCGCGAAGCGAAGTACAAGGCCAAAGCGGCGATCGATACGTTTTTCACGAGGGCAGGCGACGTCCTGTCCGCAGGGTTCGTCGGGCTCGGGCAGGCGACCGGTCTCGGCGTACCGGCATTCGCCGGCCTCAACGTCGCGCTGACTGGGCTGTGGCTCTGGGTCGCCGGGCAGATCGCCAAAGAGCACCGCAAGAAGACCGTCTAAATTCTCCTGCTCTCCTGGCTTCTGACCTTCTGTTGAAATTCCCAGCGATGGTAGGATCGGATCGCCTCCCGGCGCGGTACAGCGGTGTCAACTAAATCACCATCAGCTTCATCGTCGGCGGTGCTCATCGCCATTGTGTGCGCGGGGTTCGTCACCGCGCAGTTTGTCGCCGGCAAGGCGGTGCGTGACGCGCTCTTTCTCGCGCATGTGGGCATCGCATGGCTGCCGGCGATGGTCATCGGCACATCGATCTTTTCAATTGCGCTGGTAGCCTTGACCGCCAGGGGCGTGTCGCGGCTGTCGCCGGCCCGATTCGTGTCGTGGGCTTTTGCCGTCAGCGCCGTGCTGCTCGTGCTCGAATGGGCGCTGACCTACAGAGAACCGAACCTCGCCGCGGTCCTTGTCTACCTGCACATCTCGGGGCTCGGACCTATTCTCGGTTCCGGCTTCTGGCTCGTCACCACCGAACGCTTCGATCCGCGGACGGCCAAGAAAAAGTTCGGCCAAATCGCCGGTGGCGGCACGTTCGGGGGCCTGCTCGGCGGACTGCTGGCCGAGCGCGTCGCGGTGCTCGCGGGCGTCGGCGCAATGCTCCCGCTGCTGGGAATTCTCAACCTCATTTGCGCCTGGCAGGTTCGGCGCTTGATGCCAGAACCGAAGTCACTGCCGCAATCTGAGGGGTTCTCGGCCGACCTCACACCGGAATCCGCGTGGTCGGGAATACGGGTCCTTTCGGAAACGCCGTACCTGCGGCATCTCGCGTTGCTCATCCTGCTCGGCACGACCAGCGCCGCGTTGATCGACTACATGTTCAAGGTGCAGGCGGCCGCGGCGCTGGGAACCGGCGAGAGTCTCCTGAGATTTTTCGCGGTGTACTACGCAGCCGTGAGCCTCGTCACGTTTGCCGTGCAGACCTCGATGAGCCAGTTCGCGCTCGAGAGACTCGGCCTTGCGTTCACGAGCGCCACGCCGTCTATTGCGTTGTTTGCCGGCAGTCTGGGCGCGCTCCTCGCTCCAGGGCTCGAAGGCGTCATCATCGCGCGCGGGGGCGAGTCGGTATTCCGCGGCTCACTGTTCCGTGCCGCATACGAAGTCTTTTACACGGCCGTACCGCTCGCGGAGCGGCGCGCTGCGAAATCAATCATCGATGTCGGCTTCGACCGCGTCGGCGATGCCGTGGGAGGCGGGGCCATTCGCTTCATCCTCACGTTGGCGCCGTCCCTGCAGCACGTCACGATCATCGCGGCTACGCTGGCCTGTTCGGCTGCCGCCATTGTGGTAGCCAGCCGGCTGACCCGGGGCTATATTCAGACGCTCGAGCGAAACCTCCGCGGCCGCGCCCTCGAGATGGATCTGTCAGAGGTAGCAGACGTGACCACGAGAACAATCATGCTGCAGACGCTGGTGCCGTTGCGGGCAGGCACCGCACCCCGGGCCGGTGGGCCGAAGGCCCCGGACGCGGGGGAATCCACCACCGTGAACATTCCCGGCGTCGTCGATCCGGATATTCAGGACATCATTTATCTTCGATCGCGCAACCGCGACCGCACGCTCGCCGTGCTTCAGCGGGATCGGGAGCTGACACCTGCGTTGCTTCCGCACGTGATCCCGCTGCTGGCCTGGGATCCCGTTGCCGACGCTGCGATGCGCGCATTGTCAATCGTGGCTCCCAGTCACGTGGGCACACTGGCTGATGCCCTTCTCGACCCATATGAGGATTTTGCGGTCAGGCGCCGGATTCCCCGGGTGATGGCCAACTGCAACACGCAGCGCGCGGTGGACAGCCTCCTGCTGGGGCTGGCGGACACGCGCTTCGAGGTCCGCTTCCAATGCGGCCGGGCGTTGACAGCCATCGTCGCAAAACAGCCGGCCGTGCGTGTTGACTCTGCCCGTATCTTTGACCTGGTTTTGAAGGAGGTCGCCGTCGGCCGCTCGGTCTGGGAAAGCCGTCGTCTGCTCGATCGGCTGGATGACGGGAAGGCGAACTCGTTTGTCGACGAATTCGTAAGAAGCCGCGCCAACCAGAGCCTGGCCCATGTGTTTACCGTGCTGTCTCTGGTGCTGCCGGCCGAACCGCTGCAAATCGCTCTGCGCGGACTACATGCAGACGACACACACCTGCGCGGGACGGCGCTCGAGTATCTGGAGACCATTCTTCCGGCGATGATTCGGGATCCGCTCTGGCCGTTTCTCGAGGATCACCGTCCGGCGGGCAGGACCGTCCGCCCCCGCGAAGACGTCTTAGCTGATTTGGTCCGTTCGAATCACTCTATTATGCTGAACCTGGAGGAAATCAAGCGGCGGACGGAGTAAAGCCATGGGACACAAAAAACAGCTCATCGTGCCGCGCGAGCAGACGCCCACAGCCGGGCATTCGCGGACGACCGGCTTCTCGAGAACCCTGCCCAGCGATCTTGTTACCGACCAGCTTGGACGGCTTGAGCTGTTCAGCCTTATCGCAATTGTGCTGTGGACGGTCGCTCTGCTGCTCGACCAGCTCATCATGATGACCGCGCCCACCATCTTCCAGGCCGTTGGCGGGAAGGCCCGCGTCATCGAGGCGGTCGGCATCATTGTCTCGTGTGTGATGTACGTGTACGTCCGCTACGCGACACACACACCAGAGACCAAGACGGACGTAAGTCTCGTGTACTTGCTCCTCAACGCGTTCGCGATCGCCGCGTTGAATACATGGGTGGTGCCGCCTCCGTTGCAGGGGCGAATGGTCGGCGTGTCGTGGATACCGATTCTGCTGCTCATCTATTCAATGGTTGCGGCCGTGAGTCCCGGCAAGATGCTGGCCGCGGCGCTCGTGGCGGCGTCGTTCGATCCCCTCGGCGTCTGGCTTGCGCATCTGCGCGGGGTTCCCGTGCCGTCGCTCCTGGGGACGCTCGTGATTTTCTGGCCTAACTACGCCTGCGCCGCGCTGTCGACCATTCCGTCGCGTTTTCTCCGTCATGTCGGACACAAGCTGCGTCAAGCGCGAGAGCTCGGCAGCTACGAACTGGTCAAGCTGCTTGGGACTGGCGGCATGGGCGAGGTCTGGGAAGCCAAGCATCGTCTGCTGGCGCGCAGGGCGGCCGTCAAATTGATCCGCCCGGAGGTCATCGGCGCGAGCAGCGAGGCGGAGGAGAAGCTTGTCATCAGGCGCTTCGAACGGGAAGCGCAGGCCACGGCGGCGCTCAGCTCACCTCATACGATTCAGCTCTTCGATTTCGGCAGCACAAACCAGGGGGTCTTCTATTACGTCATGGAATTGCTGATGGGGCGCGACCTCGAATCGCTCGTGCGCGAATTCGGTCCGGTGCCTGCGTCGCGCGCGGGTTACCTGCTTCGGCAAGTCTGCCGCTCGCTGGCCGACGCGCATGCGCGCGGAATGATTCATCGCGACATCAAGCCCGCCAATATCTACGTGTGCCGGATGGGCCTCGAGTACGACTTCGTGAAGGTGCTGGATTTCGGTCTCGTCAAGTTGAGCGGCCAGGCGTCCGCCCAAAACATCCAGACGCTGATGACCTCGGAACAGCGGACGACGGGCACACCGGCCTACATGGCGCCGGAGATCATCCTCGGCGAAACGAACGTCGATCGGCGAGCAGACGTGTATGCGCTTGGCTGCGTTGCGTACTATCTGCTGACCGGCCAGCTCGTCTTCGAGGGCGACACGCCGATGAAGGTGATGCTGCAACACGTGCAGGAGGAGCCGGTTCCCCCGTCGCAGCGAACCGAGCTGCCGATTCCGAAGGAGATCGACGAGCTGGTGCTCGCCTGCCTCCGGAAAGACCCGAATCAACGGCCGCAGAACGCCGAGGTGCTGCTCGAGATGGCGTGCGGGTGCAATACGTGCGACTCCTGGAACTCCGACTTCGCCAAGGCATGGTGGGAGAAACACTTGCCAGAATTCACGGGCGCCCTCACGCTCGGCGACCTCTCCGCGGAGCCCGCGACACGCGACGCTGTGCTGCAATAGTCCGGCTCGTGCTCGTGTAAAATAGGGACCGCGCCGGAGAGCGATTTGAACGGCATCCGATCATCAGTGGCCTGCCTCGTCTGTGTGACGTGTCTTGGCGTTACCGCTCCCTTCCGAGCTGGATCGGTCTCTGCGTCTCCGTGTCTGTGTCGAAGCAAGCAATCACAATTTCTCGATTGCGTGGCTGAGCGCGAATCCTGCCGTCTTACCGACGGCACGCTGCAGCCGCCGCCCTACGACGAAAGACCTTTCTGGCGAAAACAGCTCGTCGAGCTCATCGCGGCCATCGGTGATCTTGCGAGCGACGTACTCGCCGAGCGCAGCGGCCCACGGCAGTCCCGCGGCGGCGCCGGCAAAATACACATTGCGGAACGCCTCGTGCCGGCCGACAACCGGAGCAAAGTCCTTGCTCACACCGATGAGCCCGGACCACGTGTGCTCGAATACAGGCCTGAGCGACGGAAAATGGCGCGCCAGATAGCGCCGCTGCTTACCGACGATACGCCCGCGCGAGCCGGCTGCGCTCTGCAAGTACACGGAACATACGTCGCCGGCGCCAAGCAGCAGCCGCTTTTCGCCCGTTATCCGAAAGTACTGATAAACGAGATCGGTATCCCAGACCATGAGGTTGTTCTCGGGAAAGACGCTTCTGATCTCATCCTCGGCAAGGGGCTGAGAAATCGAAAGGGTCGCCCGCACTCCTTGCACCGCCGGCGCGGCAAGGCCGAGCGCGGGAAGATTGCTGTCCGTGAACACGGCGATCGTTCTCGCCGCGATCGCGCCGTGCGGTGTCTCGACACCGTCGTGCGAGAAACGTATTGCCGGCGTGCTCTCAAAAATCCGAACGCCCTGGCGCTCGAGCGCGTTCCGGAGCGCGCGGCAATAGCGATACGAATTTATTCCAAATGTCCCGCCGTAGCGGATGCCGCCGTAGTAGCGAGGCGAGCGAACGACTGCCTGGATTGACGCACGGTCGTAGAGAGTTGTGGGGTACCCGAGCGACGTGTGAACCTGATGCTCGCGTTCGACGACCTTCCGATACGCTCGCGCAGCTGCGTGCGACGAAGAGCGAATCCTGGACGCGGTAATCGCAATCGATGGCATGCGCCGCAATCGTTGCACGTATGCGCTCGAGACCCGACTTCGCAAACTCCCAAAGTGACTGCTCCGCGTGTGTCGCCGAGTCTTGTCCACGAGATCCGACAAGCTGAGCTCTGAGTCCGGTGTGATGAAGCCCGAGCTCCTTCCGCTCGCGCCCGCACCGCAAAAGTCCCGCTCGATCACCGTCACGTCGACGCCGCTCGCGGCGAGCGCTTGTGCGCACGTCAGTCCCGCCATTCCACCACCAACAACAACGACATCGCTCGTCGTCGTGCCCCGAAGCAGCTCGCCCGGCGGTGTCTTCTCTTTTGTACCAGTAGACCGACTCACCCATTCATCACCATTTTCAACGAACACGGTACGCTTGATGCAACTCGTTACGGGATGCGCGCCCTGCTGGCTCTCTCGGCATTGGCGGCCCTCTCGTGCTCATCGGGAGCGAACGCCACAACCGCCCGCACTCCACCCGACACTCAGGCCTCAGCCACGCCGGCTCCTGCGCCACGCCGCGACCCACAGCCTGTCGAAGTGGAAATGCACAACGTCAATTTTCGTGTTACGTCAGATATTACGCTGCACGTAACACATTTGCGCGGCAGGTTCGTGCCGCTGGGCCGCACCGGACATCCCCTACCTTGATGACAAGCATTCATATTTTGTCGCGATCGACTCCGGCGAGATCGCGATAGATATGGCGTCCCTGAATGCCCTTATGAACAGGACGCTCGAAGAGGCCGACGCGAATGTGGAGAAGATCCGAATCTCGACGGACGACCAGAAGCACCTGCGGCAGAAAGGCCTGCTCGACAAGGGGATCAAGGTGCCCTTTGATATGAAGGGGGCCGTCGACGTCACGCCTGACGGCCGCATCCGTGTGCACGCCGATTCCATGCGCAGTCTCGGAATTCCCGTCAGGCCGCTGATGAAGGTGTTCGGCATCGAGATGGATGACATGATGAAAGTGAAGCCCGGACATGGAGTGATCGTCGAGAACAACGACCTCATTCTGGATCCCGGACCAGCTCGGCCCTCCGCCGAGAATTCGGGGCAAAGTTACAGCAGTTCGCGTGACTGACGCTGGACTTGTACAGACGTTCGGCTCGGGCGAGCGGCGCAGGCTGTCACCGCTCGCCATCTCTCAGAATTATATTTACTGGCGGGGAGCAGAGCTGCGGTTCGGAAAGCTCACGATGTCGGAGACCGACCTGGAGCTGATCGACGACGATCCGAGCGATCCTTTTGATTTTTCAGTCGATCACTGGAACGACCAGCTCGTCGCCGGCTATTCGAAGAATACGGCGGTCCGCGGGTTGAAGACGCACGTTCCCGACTACAACGACCTTCGCTCGAAGAAATAAACGCACCGGCCTTCAAGCGCTGGGAACTTGAACAGAAGGCCAGAAGGCCAGCAAGACCACGAAAACCAGATGAATCTCCTGAGAGAATTCCTTGCAAAGATCTTTTGATCTTTTGACCTTCTGTAAAAAGTGTAAAAGTGCGTGCGAACTACGGCTTGAACTGCGCCTTGTTCTCGGTCTTCGCCTTTTCCTGTGCGGCCGCAGAGTCGGCAGCCTGCTTCTTCAGACGCTCGAGTTTCGCGCTGCGGCGCTTCTTCGGTATCGAGCCGCATGGCCGCTTGCGGTCGCGGTACGGGCGAGGTTCTCGAGCCGCGTGAGCGCAACCACCAACCTGAACGATTCCGGGTAGGCCACGCGCAACAATGTGACGGAGTACTCAGCCGTGCCCCATACGGCCAGGGCGTGTCGGGGAACCCGTACTGCACGGTCGGCGTCCCGAGCCGCCGAGACGGCACCTGCGAGACCGGCCCGTAGGTTGCAGAAATCGCCGCGATCATGTCGTGCGGCCGACATGCCTTCGGTGCGGCGACGGTCGTAGTCCGCGACGACCATGAACAGCTGATTGTCGTAAAACCTGAAATGCATCACGTCGACGGGGTCTGTTGTGAGCGGCGAGGCGCCGCCCGAGTAATACCGCGGCCGCCATTCGAGCTCCTGCACCAGGGCCGGCCGCGCGTGGATGACCTTCGCGCTCGATGGCGCGGCGCCGGCGAGCTTGGCGACCGAGGCGAGGTCGCTGCCCAGCACGAACTCGCGATACCGCGCCGGTTCTTGTGCGGCGATCCCCTGCACACACAGCGCAGCGAGGCAGACGGAGAGCGTGAATGAACGGATTGTCAATACCATGAGTTCACGATACGCGACACCGCGCGAGGCATGCTGTCCTGAACAGCACAGTTCAGCGTTCACGGGTTGCGATCTTGCCGATACTCGGCAAGCCACTGCCCGCTGACCGAGCCCATTTCCTCATCTCGATGCCGCTATCGAGACAATCCCAGCAGAACGATGATAGCCACGACAATCAGAGCGCCGATGAACCACGTCACGTTCCGAGGTTACGCGTCCGCGTGCGGCGTGCGCTGTGCCGAACAGCACAGATCGCCTGACCCTCGTACCGCTATAGTCGCCACATGCCAGAACCATTCGTCGACGACGGATTTCCGGAACGCTGGGCGGCGTGGCAGGCACGCGGCGCCGCAAACGACCGGGCCACCAGACGCAAACTGTTCGTCATCGCCGCCCTCCTCGTCCTCTCAATGGCGATCCTCGGCAGCGCGTGGACGTTCTAATGCTTACGGTGCGGGGACTTATGCCGACGGTGGCGCTGATCCTCATGGCGCTCTGGGTGCTCGGATTGGTCAGCTCGCTGACAATGGGAGGAGGCCTTCACATCCTCCTGCTTGCAGGCGTCGGCATCATGCTGCCCCGCATTATCCTGGGTCGCAAAGGCGCCGAGTAAGAACAACACCGACACGCTTATTTTCTTGCGCCCGCGCTATAGTGGCCTTGTGCGATACCATAAGCCGGTATCCCCTATGCCACGCCCCCGCAAGAAACCGGCTCCAAAGCCTGCGCCGCCGGCGTTTAATGCTGAAGCCTTCTTCAATTCTGCAGGGCTCTCGAAAAAGATCGCTGAGTACGAGCCGTTGGCGGTGATCTTCGCCCAGGGTGATCCAGGCGACAGCGTGATGTACATCCAGAAGGGCGCGGTGAGGCTCTCAGTGCTGTCGCACGCCGGGAAAGAGGCGATCGTCGGCGTGCTCGGACCCGGGGACTTCCTCGGAGAGGGCGCGCTTGCCGGGCAGCCGATCCGGATGGGCACCGCGACGGCCGTGTCCGCGACCTCGGTGCTCGTCGTGCCAAAAAAGCAGATGATTCAGCTGCTGCACGACGCGCCAGGTTTTTCCGACCGGTTCATCGAGTACATGCTCCAGCGCAACATCCGCATCGAAGAAGATCTCGTCGATCAACTCTTCAACTCGAGCGAGAAGCGCCTGGCGCGCACACTCCTGCTGCTCGCGCGCTACGGCAAGGAAGACAGACCGCAGGCCGTTCTGCCCAAGCTCTCCCAGGAAATGCTGGCCGAAATGATTGGGACGACGCGATCGCGCGTGAACTTCTTCATGAACAAATTCAGAAAGCTCGGCTTCATCGAATATAACGGCGGCCTCAAGATCAACACCTCGCTGCTCAGCGTCGTCCTGCACGATCGCCCTGAATAGTACAAGACTGTCTCGTTTCGAACAGAACATCCCCGCCCGTCGTGGCATGATTCCGGTCATGGAATCGAAGAGTCCGCGCCAGTTCAATGCTCAGGCATTTCTCGATTCGTCAGGTATCGCGCCCAAGGGGGTTGCCTATCGTCGTGGCGCCATCATCTTCGCGCAGGGCGATGTCTGCGACAGCGTCATGTACATTCAAAAAGGCGGCGTGAAGCTTTCCGTGCGCTCGAAGACGGGGAGAGAGGCCGTCGTCGCCGTCCTCGGGCCTGGGGAATTTTTTGGCGAGGGCGCCCTCGCCGGGCAGCCGCTGCGAATGGGTTACGCGACCGCGCTGACGGCGAGCGCGATCCTCGTGCTCAAGAAGGACAAGATGGTTCGCCTTCTCCACCAGCAGCCCGATCTGGCGGACCGGTTCATCACCCACATGCTCGGCACGAACATCCGCATCGAAGAGGACCTGCTCGATCAGCTGTTCAACCACCACGAGAAACGGCTCGCGCGGGCGCTCCTGTTGCTCGCCCGTTACGGAATGAAGAACGAGCCGGAACGTCTGCTGCCGAAGACGTCGCGCCAGAAACTCGCAAAGCTGGCCGGCATCACGCCCTCGAACGTCGATTTTTTCATGAAGAAGTTCAAGCGGCTGGGATTCATCACCAACAACGGCGGGCTCACCATCAATAACTCCCTTTTGAGTGTCGTTCTGCACGAATAGGGCGGCAGGAAGGGGTGTGCAATTTTGAACAGCCCCTTTCCGGATCGGCCGCTATCCTTTCGTCGATGAATGGTCAAATACCGCCGGTGCTTTATTCGGCCGATCTCAGCGGTTGTGCAGCCATCCCCCAGCTCACCGAAAACGAGATCTCGGAGATCTTCGCGCTGGTCCTGCAGAGCGCGGGCGCGACGATTGTGCACGCCCACTCCCATGTTCATGGAGGGACTGCATTGACCTGCGCGGTGATCCTGACCGAATCGCACGCGGTGCTTCACACGTGGAGGGATACCGGAACGGTCAACATCGACATCTTCTGCTGCTCCACGCGGTTGAAGGCGCTCGAGGCCATCGAGAACCTGGAATGGCTGCTCGGGGCGCGCAGCGCCTGCATCCAGGAGGTGCGGCGGGGTGTCCAGCCCCCCTCCAGCGAGGTGCACTGATCGGCATAGGGCGGGAATCGCGCCCCTGTCCTATTCAGTACACCGGACAGACCAGTTTGCCAGTATGATCAATCTGTAGTAGTCGCGAATCAACGCACACACTCAAGGAACGCACATGTCGATGAATGGCACGATCAAACGGCTCGTCAGTGACAAAGGGTTTGGATTTATCGCGGCGGGCGACGGAACCGAGTACTTCTTCCACCAGTCGGCTTGCACGGGCACCGCGTTCGACCAGCTCCGCGAGGGGCAGGCGGTGACCTTCGACGTCGGCCACGGCGCGAAGGGTCCCCGAGGCGAGAACGTCAAGCTCGCGTAGTCCGGAGGAGTCGCGAGAAACGTGAGGAGGCTGCGCTTGGCGAACCGAACCAACCTGAAGCTGAACGACATCGTGGTGTCGCAAGTCGAAGATGGACACCATCTCCTGATCGTAACCGCCATGCCGAACGACGAAATGTCGCTCGTGTATCGGGGTGACGGCTGGAACGTTCAGTATGCGGTTGCCAAGGGCGCGCGGCTGGCTGCAGGAAAAGGCGGTGACCTCTGGTATACCGCCGACCAGCTATCCACCCTCGAATACCTCGAGACGTTCCGTCAAGAGCGCCGCCTCTCTTCCGTTCACTAAAACCCTCTTTAATCTCCTGCGGGTGTGCCCTATCGCACACTCAGCCTGTGCACAACGATACAGACGCCGCGTATGGCTCGGCCCTACGATCGGTGCATGGTTTCAACTGTTCTCATCGTCCTGCTGATCTTATGGGTGCTCGGGCTGGTAACTTCGTACACGCTCGGGGGCCTCATCCACGTACTCCTGCTCGTGGCAATCGTCGTAGTGCTGCTCCGCGTGATCAACGGGCAGCATCCGCTGCGTGGGTAACGGCAATGGAATCACGAAAGCCCAACGACGACGCGGGCGAATCCGCCGCACATGAATCGGAACGCATCCGGCAGCTCGCCGAAGACGCGCGAGAGGAACGCGAGCGCCTGAGGGAGGCCGGTGAGACCTCGAGGCGCGCGGGTGAAGACGCTCGCACTGCGGCTGATGCGGCACGTCACGATGCGATGGAGGCCGTGCACATAACCGCCGAAACGCTGAAGTCTACGCTCGAGCACATGAAAACACTCGAGGAGATGCGGCGGACCATTCGCGACTTGAAGAACCCGGGCAAAACGGATACCCACTAATCCGCCGGATATTTGAACGGAGGATCTTGAACAGAAGATCAAAAGACCAGAAGAATTTCTTTTCTTAAAGATCTCCTGATCTTCTGATCTTGTGTAAAGGCATGTTGCGTTAGGAACCCTTGCGGGAGCCCGCGATCATCAGCGCTACTCCGCCAGCCACGGCGACGATTCCGAGTATCGGCGGCAATGGGATCGTTTTCTCCCGGTCTGCCGTCGCTTTGATGGGGCCGATGTCGATGACCGTTTCGCGGGTCGTATACGTGAAGCCCTGATAGGCGAGCGCGGCCACCCCGAGCACGATGAGGACGATGCCAAGCAATGTGAGCGTCTTCATCGGTGCTGCACGTCCTTGTCGCAGACCCAACGCAGCTCGCTTTCCGCTTCCCTCTTGAAGTGCATCCGACCGGTACATCCGGGGTGCGTGCACGGTTTTGAATCGCCTCTTGCGGTTGTCATGAAGCCTCCCTATTTACCCCACCATGACGATGGCAGGCGCCGCGATTCGCGGCAGATCGATCGTGAAGACACATCCCCTGTCCGGCAGGTTGCGTGCGTATAACCGGCCGTTGTTCGCTTCGGCTCCCCACCGGCTGAACGCGAGCCCAAGGCCAAGACCGGTTCGGTCGCCGCCGCGCTGCTCGAATGGGCGGAACAGCTCGTTGAGGTTTCCACCCACGAGGCCGCCGCACTCATCCTGCACTTCGATGAGCACGCGCTCGGCGCTCGCGCCGACGCGCAGCAGCACAACCGTACCGGGACGGGTGAACTTGAAGGCGTTCTGCAGCAGGTTGCCGAGGACCGCGGCAAGGACCTGGCGGTCGGCTTCGATCGTCGCTCGATTGTCAATCGGAATCACGGCGAGCGTGACACCTCGGGACTGCGCCTCGATTCTTGCCGAGGGCACGAGCTCGTCGATGAATTCGCAAACCCGGAACCGCTCCTTGTTCTGGACACCCTGGGTCAAACGCACCTCTGCTAGCGACCGGCTGACAAGCGTGCGCAATGACAGCAGGCTTCGATCCTG
>CAWBEG010000008.1:0-136016 GCA_963787755.1 Vicinamibacterales bacterium | reverse complement strand
CAATCGATAATCGATTACTGCAGCGAGCTTGTCAAGGACTTTGACGAGGGTATTTGAGTCATTTTGTGACCTCATTGTTGCGACGGTCCAAATCCAACAAACCGGACCTCACTCCGGCTGCAAAAGCACCACGCAAAAGCCTTGAAATTTCTCGACATAGCGGGTCGGGCCCCCGCGATCGCCGCTTGAAAATGGATGAGCCGCATCGACATGCGACCGGTTGGAGGCGACTCGGTTCGCGCACGACTTCTTTAGCACGGCACGCACGGAGTCGCGGCGCACCGAAGTACCACAGCGAAACGCCGGCGCGCTTTGCAAGACGATCATTGTCGATCTTGACACGGCGCCTTCGCATGTCACAATTCGTCCCAATTTGTCCCAATCGATAATCGATACATACGCCGCGAGGAACGAGCTGCGGCCTGCATGCAAATAGGAGCGCAAATGATGCCTGTCGCGGTCTTCGTAATGACGCTGTTGTTCTCCTCGGTGGTGTTCGCGCAAGTCGACACCGGCACCGTCCAGGGAACCGTGCGGGATGCCATCGGGCGCCGTCGTGCCCGGGCGCGACCGTCACGCTGCTCAACGTGGACATGGGCGTCTCGTTCCAGACCAAGACGAACGACGTCGGGATCTATCAGTTTCCCTCCGTCCGCATCGGCAGCTACACCGTGTCGCCGAGGCGACCGGCTTTGCCCCGTCGACGCGCGACGGCATCACGCTCAACATCCAGCAGCGCTACGTCGCCGACTTCACGCTGAAGCCGAGCAATATTGCCGAGACCGTCAACGTGACCAGCGAAGCGGCGCCCTGCAGACGCAGGAAGCGTCGCTCGGCGGCGTCGTCCAGTCGAAGGCCATCAACGAACTGCCGCTGAACGGCCGCAACTACACCTTCCTCGCCCAGCTGAACGCCGGGCGTCGTCCAGGCGCAGCAGGACACGCGCGGCATGGGCGGCAACGGCAGCTTTTCGGCGAACGGCCAGAACAGCTTCGCCAACAACTACCTGCTCGACGGCGTCGACAACAACTCGAACCTCGTCGATTTCGTCAACGGCGCCGGTTATGTCTACCGGCCTTCGGTCGACGCGCTGCAGGAGTTCAAGGTGCAGACCAGCAGCTACAGCGCCGAGCTCGGACGCGCGAGCGGCGCCGTGCTGAACGCCAGCCTGAAATCGGGCGGCGACCAGTACCGCGGCAACCTGTTCGAGTTCTTTCGGAACTCGGCGATGGACGCCATCAACTTCTTCGACGAGTACCAGGGTCTGAAGAAAGGCAAGTTCATCCGCAATCAGTTCGGATTCACGCTCGGTGGTCCGCTGTCGCTTCCTTCAGCGCGGCAACAAGAGGACGTTCTTTTTCACCAACTACGAAGGCACCATTGCCCGCCAGGCGATCACCTCGATCCTGACGGCGCCGACCGCGCGCATGCAGCAGAGCAACTTCACCGACATGTCGGACTTGATCCGGCTCCAGGGCGGCACGCGCACAGATCGGCTCGGCCGGACGTTCCCGCTCGGGACGATCTTCGATCCCGCGACGACGCGGCTGATCGCAGCGGGCGCGGTCGACCCGGTGACCGGCCGAACCGTTACGGCCGGCGCAGCGGCGTGGATTCGCGATCCGCTCGATCCGACCGGCAACAACCAGATCCCTGCCAGTCGCATGAATCAGAACGCACTCCGGCTGCTGAAGGAATTTCCCGCCGCGACGAGAAACGACGTGCTCGCCGGCAACTACGCGGTCAATCCCCTCACCGAAGACAACAATCATCAGGGCGACATCCGAATCGATCAGTACATCGACCCGGCCAACACCATGTTCGGCCGTTTCAGCGTGGCCAAGAGCGCCACGCTGGTCCCGGCACCGTACGGCGGAGTCATCGACGGCTCCCAGTTCGGCGGCGGCGATCAGACGGTCGACGTCTACAGCGGCGCGTTGAGCTGGACCCGCATCTACTCGCCGACGCTCGTCAGCGAGACGCGGTTCGGGTATTCGTCGATCAGTCACGCGCGGCTTCCGCTGAACGCCACCGACACCACCATTGCCCCCCGGTTCGGCCTCAACGTTCCGGATCCGGATTACCCGTTCATGGGTGGGCTGCCGTTGTTCACCGTCGACGGCATCGGCCAGTTCGGCGTCCCCAACAACCTGCCGAGTATTCAGTATCAGAGCACGTATCAGGTCAGCACGACGTTCAGCAAGCTCTCGGGCAATCACAGCTGGAAGTGGGGCTTCCAGTTCTCGCGCCCGATGACGGAATTCTTCCAGCCTGCCGCACCGCGAGGAGGATACGGCTACTCCGGGGCATTCACCGACGTTCCCACCACGACCGGCGGCGGGACGGGCATGGCCCAGATGCTGCTGAACCCGATCGCCAGCACGCTGACTGGCTTACCGGATTGCAGCTTGACGGCCGCCGTCGCGCCCTGCAGGGCGAACTTCGTGGGCGGGCCGAACTCGGTCAACGTGAACAGAATTCCCGATCCGGTGCCGAACGCCACCTGGCAGGTCTGGTCGGGCTTCATCGAGGACACCTGGAAGATCTCGCCGAAGATGACGGCGAATCTCGGGCTGCGGTACGACTTTCAGCGCAATGCCGAGGCACCAGACGGAGCCGCGGCGAACCTCCTCGTGGAGCCGACGCCGCGCTACGTGATGGCCGCGGATCGGTGCAACCAGGGTCTCTCGCCCTCGTTCCTCGCGCAGGCCGCCGCCGACCGCATCGCGATCGAATGCGCCGACAGCAACATGCTGGTGACGAGCCAGAAGGACATGTTCGCGCCGCGCCTCGGGCTGTCGTACGCGTTCACCGACAACTGGGTCGTACGGGCCGGCGGTGGGTTGTTTTATCTGACGAGCGGCACGTCCGGGCGAAACGGCGGCAACAACCTCGTCCACACGCAGCTGGTCTATCCCTACGCGTACGGCGTCACCATTACCAATAACACGCCGGGGGCACCCATCATCTACGGCGACGGCAGCCGCGGCACGTTCGAATCGGGCCCTGCACCGATAAACATCGCGGATCCAACGAAGTTCAACGCGTTCAACGTCTCGCTCGGCGGCGTTCCGAGCCCGTGGAAGATTCCCGTGACGACGCAATACAACGTCACCGTTCAACATCAACTGAGCCCATCGCAGTCGGTCTCGGTCGGCTATGTCGGGAGCCAGAGCCGAAATCAGGACCTCGGCTTCAGCGCCTACAACTACAACGCGGTGAAAGTGATGGCGCCGCCTGGACTGAATGCCAATACCTTCCGGGCAGTTCCCCAATTTCAACGGCATCAACCAGATTCGCAACATCGGCAAGGCCGAGTACAACGCGCTGCAGATGAGCTACGACAAGCTGTTCACCCAGGGCTTTGCCGCGCGCGCGAACTACACCTTCTCGGAGTGCCGCAACCAGGGCCGCCAGGGGCTGGTCAACAACATCGGGGGCTACCGGTCCCTGTGGCTGCTCGGACCCGATTGGGCGCTGTGCGATTCCGACGCGCCGCACATCATCAGCGCCAGCGCTTGGCTACGATCTGCCGTTCGGCCAGGGTCACCGGCTTGGCAGCGACGCAACGCGGCCTCGTCGATCAGCTGATCAGCGGCTGGCGCATCAACGCCATCTTCATGTATCAGAGCGGTCCGCCGTTCACCATTCCGTGCAACATCGCGACGACGACGGGGCAGGGCTGCAACGCGGTGCTGACAGGTCAGCCGCTGTATCCGCGAGAACCGCAGCTTCCAGGGATGGCTCAACCCGGCGGCGTTCACGAATCCGCCTGTGGCGACCACCCTCGGGCAGACCGATCTCTCGCCGATGGGCGGCGATCCCACGCAGGTGCGAGGTCCGGATTTCAAGAGGCTCGATTTCTCCGTGTTCAAGGGGTTCCGCGGCGCCGGCCAGCAGCGGTTCGAGGTGCGCATGGAAATCTTCAATCTGACGAACACGCATAACTTCAGCGTGCCGGGGTTCTCGGGCGGCGGCGCGGGGCTGCCGCCGCCACCGGGCGTACTAGATTTCAGCAATACGACGAACTTTGGCAAAATCACGGCGTTGCGGCTGGGCCCGAACGATCAGCGGCAGATTCAGCTGGCATTGAAGTATTACTTCTGAGGAGTCGTGCGAATCTGCGGATCACTGTTCTGCGCCACACTCGTCGTCGCCACGGTGTCTGGGCAATCGAGCACAGAGCCGCTGCCGGCGGGGAACGAGACCGCCGGCGCGGCGATCGTCGCAGGTAAAGGCAACTGCCAGAGCTGCCATCGCATCTTCGGGAAGGGATCGCGTCTCGGTCCAGATCTCACCGACATCGGATCCCTTCGCAAGCCGGAGCAGCTCGAAGCGTCGCTGCTCGATCCGAATGCGGAGATTCTTCCCGAGAATCGCTTTTACCGCGTCGTCACGCGCGACGGCACGGCCGTCACCGGCCGGCTTCTGAACCTCGACACGTTTCAGGTGATGATGCTGGACCCGAAGGAACAGCTGCGGACGTTTTCCAAATCGGACCTTCGTGAGCACGGCTTCGTCGACGGATCGACAATGCCGTCGTATCGAAGCACGCTGTCGCGTCAGGAGCTCGCCGACGTGATCGCATACCTGCTTACGCTGAAAGGAATCACAGCGCAATGAGAGCCACGCCGGCTGCCAATCCTGATCGGATGCGCTCTCCTCGGCGGCTCGCTGCTCGCGCAGGTTTCCCCCGATCGGATCCTGAACGCGCAGAAAGAGCCGCACAACTGGCTGACATACTCCGGCACGTACATGAGCCAGCGCTACAGCCAGCTGACGCAGATAACGCCTGCGAACGTCAGGAATCTCGAGCTGAAATGGGTGTTCCAGGCTCGATGGCTCGACTACAACCAGGCGACGCCGCTCGTGGTCGACGGAGTCGTGTACACGACGCAGGGCAACGATGTGCTCGCGCTCGACGCCACCACCGGAAAGATCTTCTGGATCTTTCCTTACACGCCTTCAGCGGACGCGCGGTTCTGCTGCGGCCGCATCACGCGTGGCCTGGCGATCCTCGGCGACACGTTGTTTCTTGCAACGATCGATGCCCACCTGATTGCCATCGACGCCAAGAGCGGTCGCGCGCTCTGGAACACAGTCGTGGCATCAGGCGCCGCCGGTTACTCGATGACGGCGGCGCCCCTTGTGATCAAAGACAAGGTCATCGTCGGCACGGCCGGCGGAGAGTTCGGTATCCGCGGATTTCTCGCGGCGTACGACGCGGCAACGGGAAAGCAGGTGTGGCGGTTCAACACCGTGCCGCTGCCCGGAGAACCAGGACATGACACGTGGGGACAAGGCTGGGTACATGGCGGCGCATCGATCTGGGTGACCGGATCGTACGATCCGGAAACGAACCTCACGTTCTGGGGTGTCGGAAATCCCGGGCCCGACTACAACGCGGAGAGCCGCCCCGGCGACAATCTCTACAGCTGCTCGGTCATCGCGCTCGACGCCGATACCGGAAAGCTGAAGTGGCACTACCAGTTCATGCCCAACGACGAGTTCGACTGGGACGCCGTGCAGATTCCGGTGCTTGCCGATATTTCGTGGAAAGGCAGCCCGCGCAAGGCAATGCTGTGGGCCAACCGAAACGGCTTCTTCTACGTGCTCGACCGCAGGAGCGGCGAGTTCCTGCAAGCGACGCCGATCGCCAGGCAGAACTGGAACGCCGGCTTCGACAATGGACGGCCGATCCGCACGCCGAACTCGTTGGCGAGTCGCGACGGCACGCTGATCTACCCAGGCAATCAGGGCGCCACGAACTGGTTCAATCCGTCGTTCAGCCCGCGCACCGGCCTGTTCTACGTTAACGTGTGGGAAAACACGCATCATATCTTCGCCCGCGCCGATCAGGAATATAAGGAAGGCGCGGCGTACACGCAGGGAAAGCTCAGCACGAACTACCCGGGGCGAGGCATCCCCGCCGGCATGCGCGCCGTGCAGCGGCCGAATCTGAGGAAGGAGGAGGAAAACTTCGGGACGGTTCGCGCGTTCGATCCCCAGACCGGCAAGTGGAAGTGGGAATACAAGATGAGCGATCTGACCGATGCCGGCATCCTCACGACCGCATCGGACGTGCTGTTCACCGGCGGACGCGAAGGATATTTCTTCGCGCTGGATGCACAGAGACGGCTCACTGCTCTGGAAGATCCAGTTGGGCGGCCCCATCCAGAATGGTCCGATGACATACTCCGTCGGCGGCAGACAGTACGTTGCCGTCAGCGCGAGCAATTCGTTGTTCGTGTTCGGACTGCCCACTGGGCGTTGACGTGCAGAGCCTGCGAGACGTCAGCCGCGGCGGTTTCACGGAGTCGTCGCGAATTCCTTCGCGAGGCGACCGGCGCATGCCTGGGCGCGACACTGTTGCGCTCGCAGCTGAAGGCTGCGCAGGCACCACGAAACCGCAAGGCCGTGGTCGTCACGTTTGGGGGCGGCGCGCGGGACGACGAGACCTTCATGCCCGGCGGCCGCGAGAATATTCCTCATTTGCTGCGAGAGTTGCTGCCCCGCGCAACGTTTTTTACTCAGGTCGTCAACCGCGGCATACTCGGCCATTACGTCGCCAACGCCAGCCTCGCGACGGGCGCCTACGAGACCCTCAATAATTTCATCGCCGCCCCACCGCAGCATCCGACGGTCTTCGAGTATTTCCGCAAGGACTTGAAACGGCCTTCTGCTGACGTGTGGGTGATCGCCCCGAGCATCGGCTTCGAGCGCATCGGCGAGAGTCTCCACTCCGCGTATGGCCCCGGCTCCGGCGCGAACGTCATTCTGCCCAAGCGTCTGCTCGCGTCGGCCATGCCCGTGGGCGCGCGCACCGGCTACGAATCGCTGCTGCACGACAACTACGAATCCCCGTTGTCGCCGCTCGAAGCGGGCAGCCGGGACGTCGAAGTGGACAAGTTGACGGGCGTGTTGAAGCTCTCGGTCTCGGAATTCCTCGCAGGCGCGCGAAATCTGGAAAGCCCCGACGAGCTGTCCGTCTTCATCGCTCGCAGGCTGATGCGTCAGTTCGCGCCCAGCCTCTTGTGGATCACGCTGCACGATATCGATATCGCCCACGCCGGCACGTTCTCCCTCTATGTCGATGCTATCCGCCGTACCGATCGGCTCTGCGCTGAGATCTGGAAGATGATTCAGAGCGAGGCCGGAATACGCGGGCAAGACCGCGTTGTTCGTCCTCCCCGACTTCGGGCGCGACTCGGATGAAACGCCCGGAGGCAACGGCTTTCAACACCATCGCACCGGTGATGCGCGATCGCGGACGACGTGGATGCTGGCGATGGGTCCAGGCATTCGCGAGAACGTGCTGATCGATCGGCCCATCGATTCGATGGATCTCGTACCCACGCTCGGCGCGTACTTCGGATTTTCCCCCCGGTTCGCCGAGGGGCAGCCCGTCGCCGGGCTTTTCTGATCGCCAGCCATGCAGCCCGCACAACTCGAGCCTGAGCACTTCGCGACGTATCCGCCGCTGGCTCGGCAAGTCGCCATCGGCGGACTGGACGTGTTGCGGGCGCTGCCGCTGAGCTTCGTTCCGCTGCTGCTGGGCGAAGTGATTGCCTATGACTCGAAGTTTCCGGCCGAGCGGCAGGAAGTGGACGCGCAGTTTACGTACGTGCGCTCGCTTTCTCCGCAGCAGCGCAGTGCAGGTCATGGCTGGGTTCGAGCGGTTGACCCTTGCTCCCGCGCTGGAAGAGATTGATTGGGTGAAGACGCCCGGTGAATTTTCAGAGCGGCTGTCTGCGCATCTCTGGACGTCCCAACAGATCGCGACGTTCCGCACGGCCGCGGTCGAGTTCCTCAACACCGTGCGCGCGCACATTCCTCCCCCGGCGCCGGTCGTCCCCCGCTTGAGCTTCGTGATTCTCGGACAGGGCGTGGCAAAGAACGCCTATCCGCTGTTTCGCAAGCTGCGCCCGCACGGCACCTACTTTACGCAAGTGGACCCGCGGGATGGACTGCGAATCGTTACGCAACGGGCCGCGGCGCGAGCGAAGGCGCATCCCCTCCCCTTCGCGCACTGGTACATCGACGGCAGCGCGTCAATCTCGCCCGTACCCTCCGGAGTGGAGACGCTGGCCTATGGCCAACTGGAGGCCGTTCGCGACGCGGTCGTCGCGAAGATGCGAGCCACAATCCGCGCGGGGATGGGAACGGAGGCCCGCCGGAGTGCTCTGATGCAGATGGTTCCTGAGGACGTTGGTCTCAAGAGCGACGGGGACGAGCAGGGTTCTCAATCACTTCAAGGTCACCGTGCTGTCGGAAGGTGCGGGCGTTCAGTTTTTCAGTACGACGTTCGTGCAATGGGCGGCGCGCGAGGTCCTGCGCCGGGCACAGCCGGTCACACTGCTGGCACGATTTGCTCCACGCATGACCGAGCGGTCGATGAACGAAGCCCTCAACGACCGGCAGAGCTCACCGGTACTCGATCCCGAGGGAGCGCTCATCGACGCCGACATGGGAGCGTATTACACCTGGCTGAACCAGGCGCGGCTGACAGGCGCGGAGGAGTCGTCGTTTGTCGTGTGGTTCGAGAATCATCCGGAGGCTCTGGCCATTTCACCCTCGTCGCCACGCGGCGCGCAATCGGACCGGCGCGTGGATCTGAATGAACTGCTCGACAGCGTTGCCGGTTGATCTGCGCTAGCGCTTCAGGGCGCGCAAGCCTGCCAGCGCGGCCTCCCGGGCTGCTGCGTCGTTGCCGTTCGCGGCGATCGTGTACTCACGTGCCGCTTCATCGGCGCGGCCCATGGCCGTCAGCACGTCTGCGAGATCCACATGCGCCTGCGCGAGGCCTGGCGCGGCCCGAACCACTTCTCGCAGCTCCGCAGCAGCCTTGTCATACGAACGCGTCAGTGCCAGAACCAGACCGTAGCTGTGGCGGGCCACGACGTAATCCGGATCGCTGCGTATCGCGCGCTCGAAGTGATACGCGGCCTCGCCGTACGCCTTGCGGCCGGCCAGCACATTGCCGAGGTTGTTCTGTGCCTCAGCCAGATCCGGCTGCAAGCGGATGGCCTCACGAAAGTGTTTTTCGGCGACCGCCCCATCGCCCTTCCTCAACGCTGCCAATCCCATCATGTTGTGCGTTCGCGGCAGGCCGGCATCGAGTGTGAGGGCGCGCTGCAATGTCTGTTGCGCCTCATCCAGTTTGTCCTGCCGCAGATACACGCTGCCGAGATCGGCGAAGGCGTTCTCATCCTGAGGACGAAGCGCAATGGCCTTTTCCAGCGCCTGCGCGGCCTCGGCGAGCTTTCCCGATGCGGTGGCAGACTCGGCCAACGCCTTCAGCGCGGGTACGAAGTTGGCGTCACGGCGAAGCGCCTCCTCGCACCACCGAATCGCGGCATCATGGTCGGCGGTCATTTTGTACGCGCGCGCGAGCTCGTAGTAAAACTCCGGGCCTGCCGGCTGGTGCTTCTCGATTGCTTGTCCGAGCCGGCGAATGCCGGCTGTAAGGTTTGAGCCCTGCTGTACCTGCGCCAGAGCCAGGTACAGCTCGTTCTCGGGTGTGGGCGACAGCGTCGGCGGGTAATAGAGAGCGACCTCGCCACGATAGTCGCCGTGCTTGAGACTGTCCGCCTCTGTGCGGTCCGCCTGCAGATCGCGGCGCGGCCGCTGACGCTGAATGTAGTGGTCCGTCATCACCACGTGAACGGCGTCTTCCGCTCGCCGTTTCGGCATGTGGCAGTCAATGCAGGTGGCGCTCCTGCTGACGCCAGCAACTTGGGGTACTCCGCCTCGATGTGGCCTCTCGTGGCAGCTCTGACAGATCGCAACATAACGCTCTACAGCTTTGGCACCGCGTGGAATGTCGTGCGGGTTGTGACACGTGAGGCACGTCATCTCGCTGCGCTGAAAGCATGCCGACTTGCGCAGGCGGTACGCGCCGCCGGCGATCTCGAACTTGTCATCACGGCCCGGCGTCCCGGCCGCATGATCGAAATGAATGAAGTAGTCGCGAAGCGGCTTACCAGGCGTGTAGGAAAACGGAGAATTTTCGTATCGTTGAATCTGAAACGGCAGAGGTGTGCTCGTGGACTCGAGGTGACATTGCATGCACACGTCGAGCTGGCGCTCGCGATCCAGCTTCGCCGGGTTGACGATCGCCCGGACACCCGCCTCCACATCGCCGCTCTTTATCGTCTCGACATGCGCCTGCCCCGGACCATGGCAACGTTGGCAGTCGATGCCCTCCGGTAACGGACCCTCGAATTTCGGGCCCTCGAGATCGTGTTGCACCGGCGCGCGTGGATAGCCGTTGTGACAGGACATGCAGCCCGCGTCGATGACGCGCCTGAAGTCCATATGGGCTGGACGGTCATACCCTGGGCTCATCGCCCAATAGCCTCCACGTTCGGCGTACCAGCTCACCGGCATCTGAACGAGCCGCCCATCGGCTTTGCGATGAACCAACGTTCGCGCGTGATTGCCCGAACCCACCACGTAATGCGCCTCGAGCTCGAGGGCATTCGCTTCGCTGCCGTCGAAGCCAATCTGATGGCGTCGTTGATATAACGTTCCGCCGCGCTCGACGGTCGCATAGTGCCGGTCCGAAGCCTTGTGATAGAGGCGATTGAGTGGCTGGAATTCGGAGGCGCTCACTTTGGAGAAAGAGCGCGCCATGCCCGTCAGGCTGTACGTGCGGGCGATTTGTTCGTGGCACGAGGCGCAGACAGAAGGGTCGGCGTAGACGGCAGGAGCGAGCGGTGGCTTGGCGAAGGACGCCGGCTGCTCATGCTGATCGCGCTGAGGCGGCCGCCGCGCATATATCAGTGCCATCACCAACACGCCGGCCAGAGACAGCACCAGCAGCAGCAACTGTTTGCGCGTCAACCGCACATCGTTCCCCGGCACCCACGGTCGAGGGCGTGTGGACTAAGGGGGTCGAGAGGGGGTTTCGGCAGTCGCAGGCAAAAACCCCTCCCGACCCCTTTATTTGGGCTGCGCCAGAGAAAACACATGAAGACGTCCGCCGATAAGTTTCTCGTCGACTTTTCTGGCAACCGGACGGCCACCGCCGGCCATGATCGCGACGTATTGTGTCCCGCGTTTGCTCAGGTACGTGATCGGTACGGCGCGGCCGTTCTCCGTCAGGTCGGCAACCCAGAGCACTTTGCCCGTGCGTGCGTCGAATGCCCGGAACCGGGCGTCCTGGGAGGCCGCGATGAAGACCAACCCGCCCGCGGTCGCAATTGGGCCGCCACGATTCAGCGTGCCGGTCACCGGTACGCCGAGTGCGTCAAGCTCCTCGAAGGACCCAAGCGGAACCCGCCAGGCGATATCACCTGTGTTGGCGTTGACCGCGACGAGCTCACCCCACGGCGGCTGCTGGCACGGCCAGCCTTTCCGTTCCGTCCCAGAAATTCGTCCCGAGCATCGGAGGCGCCTTGTCGGGGCCGCTTCGCACGTACATGTTCTCGAACAGCGTGCTCTTGACCATCTTGTTGAGCATGCCGTGGTCCTGAGTGGACACGAACAAGTACCCGAGATCGGGATTGAACGCCGACCCGTTCCAGTTCCCGCCACCGGTCCAGCCTGGAAAGATCACGCGGAGCTTCGGCCCGTACTGCGCATAGGGGCCGCCCGTCATGACGCCGCCTTCCAATTCGAGCAACCCCTTGCAGTACGCCTCGTGCTCCGGAGTGACCTTCGCGACCTCCTCCGGAGAAAAGGTCATTCGTGCAATCGGCGGCGGCTTGACGGGAAACGGCTGCGTGGGCGAGTACTCATCGCCAGGAAGCGGGTTGTCCGAAACGACCGGTCGCTCTTCAACGCCGAACACGGGTGTGCCTGTCACGCGATCGAAGACGAAGAGAAGGCCCTGCTTCGTGTACACCGCCACGGCCGGAATCGTTCGGCCATTGCGTTTGATGTCGATTAACGTCGGCGGCGAATTCAGGTCGTAATCCCAGTTGTCGTGATGCGTCGTTTGAAAGAACCACTTGAGCTTGCCGGTGGCCGCGTCCAGCGCAAGAAGTGACGACCCATACAGATTCGAACCCAGCCGATCGCCGCCGTAGAAATCAGTCGCGGGCGTGCCGGTCGGGACGTATGCGATTCCGCGCCCTTCATCAACGGTGATGAATCCCCAGGCGTTGGCTCCAGCGCGATCGGCCCACTGATCGTTCTTCCAGGCGTCGTGGTTCGGTTCTCCCGGCCTGGGAATCGTGTGAAACGTCCAGACGAGCCTGCCCGTGCGCAGGTCCCATGCCCGTACGTCACCCGAGGGTCCGAGACTTGGGCTTTCCTGCGAGTGGTTGCCCGTGATCGCAAGATGTTTGTAGATCGCCGGCGGAGACGACAGCGCAACCCGAAGCCGCGGAAACTTCTCGCCGACGCCTTGCCGCAAATCCACCTTGCCGCCATTCCCGAATCCCGGCGTGAACTCGCCGGTCCTGGCGTTCAGCGAGATCAGCAGCGACGACCCATCGCCGGTTCCAAAAACAAGCTGCGGCGGAATGCCGTTCGTGCCCGGCCAGTACGCAATGCCCCGCGTCGATGGCGTATGGCCGATGTCTTTGACCCAGATTTCCTTTCCGGTATCAGCATCCAACGCGACGATGCGGTTGTACATCGTCCCCATGTACATGACGCCGTCGATCACGAGAGGCGTGGTCGCTGACTGGCGCGGTGCGGGAATCGCGGGCGCACCCGATGGGGCTTCACCTCGTGCGGGTGGAGTCGCGACGGGCGCGCCCTCCTCCTCTGCCCCACCCCCGCCGCGGGGCGGAGGTGGCGGCACAGCCGCCGGCGTGTCATAAGACCACACGAGCCTGAGATTCGCGACGTTGGTCGTATTGATTTGCTTGAGCGGCGAGTAACGCTGCGCGCCGGCGTCGAAGCCGTGCGCCGGCCAGTCTTTCTCTGGCTTCGGCGCCTGAGCGCCGGCGACTGACGCAGCCGCTACAACGACGGCCGTGGCGCGAAGGAGTCGCATGTTATCGCTTGGCTTTCCAGTTGTTCCAGAAGATGAATGTCCCACGCTTGGTCGAAGTAATGATTTCAGGACTCCCGTCTTTGTTGAGATCGACCACAGACAGGTGCGAGCCGACACCCGAACGGTTGTGGATGAGCTCGGGCACGAACTCCGCGCCGCCCGGCGCCTTGGCGTTTCGGACGGTGCGATACACGTACAACACCGGCGCCCCGTGTGGATCGGGATCGATGAACGTGTCGAGATGGGACCAGAACCGCTTGCCGGTAATGAAGTCCTGCAGGCCGTCGCCGTCGACATCGGCGTACGTCGCACCGTGCAGCTGCGTGAAGATCACCCCGCCGGCATTCTTGGTGGAAAAATCGGTCATGATCGGGCGCTCGACAAACGAACGCGAGCCGTCAGCCGCTTTCTTCTGCTCGAACCACGACAGCCCCAGGCCGTGCGCCTGCAGCGACGTCACGACGTCGTTCAGGCCGTCGCCGTTCACGTCGTACACCGCCATCTCGGCGCCGCCTGGACTCGATCGCGTCCACTTGCCGAACGCCGCCGGATGATACTTCCACGTTCCCGCCTGCGCGCTTTGCGCTACGGCGGGCAAGCCAGACTCTGGACTACTGACTTTCGACTGTCGACTATCGACTGGCGACTGTCGACTAGCCGCAGGCTGCTCCCACCAGCCGAACGCATTCAGGAAGTCGACGCGCCCGTCTCCATTGACATCGCCGACACCCGAACCGTGGTTCGCCCACGGGCCTGGCTCGCTGATCGCATGCTTCGTCCACATCCCCGTGGGATTCGCAGGGTCTGGCTTTGCATACACGAACTTGTTCTCGCTGTCCTTGAAGATGAACTCGAGCTTACCGTCGGCATCCACGTCCTTGAGCAGCATGAACTCGCACGACATGCGATCGGTGACCGTATAGGTGTCCCAGCGCCTCGACTCCCCCTTGGGATTGACGTAGAGAATGGCTTCCCGCTGGAAGACCGAGTTCAACACGTCAGGCCATCCGTCGCCCGTGAAGTCGTAGGCGTACTGCAGGCCGTTGAAGTACTGCGTTCCCGGATCGATAGTCCCTGCGATGTAGATTTCGCGGGCCGTCGTGTACTCGGGCCCGAGGTAGTAGTACTGCCCCGCAACGATGTCGGGTGTTCCGTCGCGATTGAAATCGGCGACGGCGGGTCCCCACGAATAGTAGAACTCGTTCAGCGTCTGCATCCGAAACTTGCTCGACACCTGTTCGGGCTGCGCCACTCTCGGCTGCAGATCCTTGTGCGACACGTCTTTGAACCGCACTTCGCCGGTTCCCCCCACATATAGAGCGAAAGGCCCGTACGCGCCGTAATCGGGTTCGGCAACGGAGTCGCTGATTCCTCCGAGGTCATTGAGGAACGCGCGAAGGATGTTCGCGTCGAGCACCAGCTCGATGGTGTTCCAGTCGCCGCTTCGCAGGCCCGTGGTCGGACGTGGAATCGGCGACGCGATGCCGCCCGGGAACGGCGGCAGGCCAGGAGGGCCACCTGCGCGAGCGGCTCCTGCCGCCGGCGGCGGCGGCGGCAGCGCCACACGCAACTGGCCGCCGCCTGGCCCTCTCAGCCGTTCTTTGGATGTCTGCGCGCCCTGGCGATCCAGCGTCATGCGATACGCAGCAAGATCGCCGTCGTTCAACGAGACGAAGACGCCCTTCAACCCTCCGTCGGCCGTCCGCTCGGCACGGAGCAACACGCCGGTCTGACATCCCGCGGCGCATTTGAATGATGCGAAGACCGCGACGTCCTGGTAAGAGCGATCGGCCAGCAGCCAGCCTCCAGACGCCGCGCCAGGCGTTCCGATGATTTCGCCGTTCTCCGCGCGCCAGGTACCCTGCCCAATTGGCTGCCAACCGGCAAGGCTCGAGCCCGTGAACACGACGTCGGGCGCGAAATTTGTCGACGCACCGTGGCCGACCGGCGCGAAGGTTGCTGCAACAACGGCGACCACCGCGAGAAATGCTCCACGTCGATACATCATAAAGATCCCTTCTCCTAGCGGCGCCGACCGACTCTGCTCTTGCGACCGTTCTTCCCTTCGTCGGCGGCTTCCTCTTCGAGCGCGGCACGAAGCCATTCACCCGGCTCCTCGATGTGGAGCCGCAGCGCGCGCTCGGCCGCATCTGGATCCTTCGTGCGTAGCGCATCGACCACTGCGGCGTGCCGCTCCACGATCTCGGGAAGCGAATGATGCGACTTCGAAACCGTGAGGAACGTCGTCGTCGCGAGGCGCATGCGATCCCAAATCTGCTGGAGCAGACGGTTGTCCGACGCCTCGACAATCGTCAGATGGAAGGCGAAATCTGCTTCAACCGCACGGCGATGATCTCCGCGGGCGGCCGCCGTGCGCATCGTCGCGAGGAGACCTTCGAGCTTTTTCAAAGTCGCCGGGGTCATCCGGGAGGCCGCGTGGCGTGCCGCAAGACCCTCGAGCACCGCGCGGATCGGGTAGAGCTGCACGAGCTCTTCGACCGAGATCTGGCGCACAATTGCGCCGCGAAACGGCGAGCTCACGACGAACCCGAGGAGGTCGAGATCGCGCAGCGCCTCACGCACAGGCGCCTGACTCACGCCGAACTGCTGGGCGATGCGCATCTCGACGATTCGCTCGCCGGGCGCCAGTTTGCCGTTCAGAATGTGTTCGATGAGCTGGTCGCGAATCTCGTCGCGAAGGACACGGCGCTCACGTCGCGGGCTCTTGGCTCGCATTATTTCTGTGATCCTTTCCCTGGCAACGCGTACGCGACGTACGCCCTGACGGGCGTCTTCGCGTCCTGCCCGGGAGTGCCCTCCTGCCCCACAATCGTCGACGTCGCGTTCACGACGAAGAACTGCCGGCCGTTGGCCTCGTACATCGCCGGAATACCGCGCGATCCGGCAGGCATATCGACGGTCGAGAGGACGCGGCCGTCGTCCGAGTCGTAGAGCCGCAGCTTGCCGTCTCCGCCTGCATGAAACAGGAGTCCGGCCGACGTGGTGACGATGCCGGTCCGATGACTGATGTAGCCGGTGTTCTTCGCGCCCTGGGCGATCGCGCGCGCATCATCTCCGCCCGAGGGGACCTGCCATTTGATCGTACCGGTGTTGAGGTCGTAGGCCGTGAGCGTCGAGTACCGGCGGCTTCACGATCGTGCCGTTCATGCCGTAGCCCGTGTACATGCGCACTTCGGGCACTTTGACGCCAGGCGGATACGCGGGACCGACCATTCCGCCGGCGCGGCCCGGCGGCACGACACGCCCGCCCGGTGCTCCGCCGGATGCGACGATTGGACCGCCCGTCGGCGCCTGAGGCGTGCCCGGTCCTGCTCCTCGGCCGCGATCGGGCGCGGGGTTGGGACTTCCGAGAAACGCGACGAGAGCATCGAGATCAGACTGGCTCAGTTCGTTGAAGGGTGGCATGGCCGGCCGCCCGCCGACGATGACTTCCCTGAGCGGCTCGGGTCCCATGCGCGTGGTGATGTCCACGAGCGATGGATAATTTCCGGAGCCGCGCAGGTCGGGACCGTGACAGGTCTCGCACTTTTGCTCGTACAACACGCGCCCCTGCGCAATCGCCGCGGGGCCTCCGGCTCTTCCAACGCCTCCAGGTGCGGGCGCTTCGGTGCTCAGCTTGTAGATCGACGGCACGTTGATGCTCAGCACGTACACGATGCCCTTTGCCGGATCGGCCGCCGTGCAGCCCCAGTTGGCGCCGCCCTGCGCGCCAGGAATCGACACCGTGTCTTTCAACGCAGGGGGAGTGAAGAGCCCGTCGTTGCGCGCGTTCGCGATGCGCGTCTTCCACGTGTCGCGCTCCTCCGCGGTCAGGATGTAGGGATTGATGTCGTCCGCCGTGAAGCGCTGCGGCGCGAACGGCGGGGGCCCGGTGGGGAACGGCTGGGTCGGCCATGCGGCCTCGCCCGGAATCTCGCTCGGAGGCACGCGGCGCTCTTCGATGGGCCACAGCGGCTCTCCCGTGACCCGATCGAACACGTACAGGAATCCGGTCTTCCCCGCCTGCGCAACGACGTCAATCGTCTTGCCGTTTCGACGCACGGTCGTTAATTGCGGCGCCGCCACGTTGTCGTAATCCCACAGATCGTGATGGACCATCTGGAAGTGCCACAAGCGCTTTCCCGTGCGAGCGTTCAGCGCCAGCAACGACGTGCCGAACAGGTTTGCGCCGTGTCTGTCGGCCCCATAGAAGTCGTAGGTGGGCGATCCGAGCGGAAAGTAGGCGATGCCTCTCACGGGATCGACGGTGATCTCACCCCACGTGTTGACGCCGCCGATGTATTTCCACGCATCTGGAGGCCACGTCTCGTAGCCGAACTCTCCCGGATGCGGGATCGTGTGAAACTGCCACACCAGCGCACCGGTCACGACATCGAACGCGCGAAGATCTCCGGCGGGCGCCATGTAGTTTTCGCCGGGCGCCGACCCGAGAATGATGAGATTCTCGAACACCTTTCCGGGGTTCGACGACTGCGTCTTCACGATCGTCGCCGGATCGCGGCCGAGCCCCTCGCGCAGATTGACGGCGCCATCTTTGCCGAATGTCGTAATCGATTTTCCGGTTTGCGCGTCGATGGCCTGCAGATAGCTGTTCATCTGGAACAGCAGCCGCCGATCGGAGCGGTCCTTGCTCTCCCAGTAGTTGATCCCGCGCGGCGCGATGCCCTGCAGGCCTTCGTGGATCCAGATCTCACGGCCGGTCGTCGCATCGAGCGCGACGAGGGAATTGTTCCGCGCCAGCACATACACCGTGTTGTCGACAACCACCGGGTTGAACACGTAAGACACGTTGTCCGACGTGGGATACGTCCAGGCGTCGGCCAACTGGGTGAGCGTGGATTTGTTGATCTGGTCCAGCGTGAAATACCGCGCGTTGTCTGGACTGCCTCCGTAGTCAGTCCATGTCGTGCGGTTCGATTGCGCATGCCCGCGCTCTGCCGCTATCGCGGCAATGCAGACCATTAGTAGCGCGCCACTCGTTCTCTTCATGAATCCTCTTAAGAGTCCGGCTGCACGAGAGGTCAGAACCGGCGCGTCCACGACGCGGGCCAGCGCTCGACGACGACTTTCTCCTGCGTGAAGAACTCCACGGCGTCTCTGCCTTGTCCGTGCAGATCGCCGAAGAAGCTGTCGCGCGCCCCGCTGAACGGAAAGAACGCCATCGGTGCGGCGACGGCGATGTTGATTCCGATGTTGCCCACCTCTGCCTCGTGCCGGAATTTCCGGGCGTTCGCGCCGCTCGTGGTAAAGAGACACGCCTGATTGCCGTACGACCCGGTATTCACGAGCGAAACGGCTTCGTCCACAGTGTCCACATGGTGTATCGACAGCACGGGTCCGAAAATCTCGGTCGTGGTGAGCTCGCTTCGAAACGGCAGGCCATCGATGACCGTCGGACCCACAAAATTTCCGCGCGTGAATGCCGGGCCATCCAGATTTCTGCCATCGGCAAGCGGACGCGCGCCTTCGGCGACCGCCTGATCGATCGCTTTTATGACGCGCGCGCGGCTTTCCGGTGAAATCACGGGGCCCATCTGGACGCCCTCGTCGAGGCCGAATCCCACGACACGCGACTGCGCCCTGTCTCGAATGGCGTCGACAAACGACTCGTGCGCGGTTCCGACCGTAATCGCCAACGACGTCGCAAGACACCGCTGTCCGGCACATCCAAAGGCACTGTCGGCAATGACGTCGGCGGCGGACGCGAGATCGGCGTCGGGCAGGATCACCACCGGATTCTTCGCGCCACCCTGGCACTGGGCGCGTTTGCCCGCCGCCGCAGCTCGCGCGTAGACCTGGCGGGCGACGGCACTCGAGCCCACGAAGCTGATCGACCGGACGACAGGATGATCGAGCAGGGCGTTGACGACCTCCCTGCCTCCGTTCACCAGGTTCAGCACCCCCGGTGGCAGACCGACGGAGTCGACGAGTTCGAACACCTTCTGCATCGTCAGGGGCACTCGTTCCGAGGGCTTGAAGACGACGGTGTTGCCGCACGCGACCGCATACGGGATGAACCAGAACGGAATCATGCCGGGAAAATTGAACGGGGCCACCACCGCGCAGACGCCAAGCGGCTGGCGGATCATGATCTCGTCGATCCCGGCGGCGATGTCTTCGGAGTTGTAGCCTTGAATCAGCATGGGCGTGCCGCAGGCCACGTCCACGTTCTCGATGGCGCGGCGCATCTCGCCGCGCGATTCGGCGAGCGTCTTGCCGCATTCGAGGGTAATGGTCCGCGAGATGTCATCGAAATGGCGTTCGAGCAGATCCTTGAGCTTGAACAGGAACTGCACGCGGTCGGTGACGGGCGTCCGGCGCCAGGCAGGAAAGGCGCGCTTCGCGCCATCGACTGCCGCTGCGACTTCTGCGGCCGTCGAAAGCGGTGTCGCCCCGAGATGCTCGCCCGTCGCGGGATTGAGGACGGGCATCGAGTCCGCCGCGGTCGAGGCGACCCACTCGCCACCCACGTAATTGCGCATCAGCGTGCTTCCGCCGGTCATGGTTGACATTATCGATAATCGATTTTAGTGAACGTTCAGGAGTTTAAAAGGGCGTGAACCGCCCTGTCAACGGCAAGTTTCCTGCTTCTCGCTCCAGTGCACCATCGGCAACCCGCGAACGGGCGCCTGGAAATACGGGATCCGGGCGCCTTTCAGCGAGCCGATGTACACGGTGCTCAGGTCCGGTCCGCCAAACGTCACGCTCGCCATCCACGGCGCAATGCCGCGCCCCGTGGCGAACAGCACTTTCTCGTCCACGGTGTTGTTGAAGAAGGCTTCTTCCAACGCGCGCACGCTTGCCGGATCTCCTTCGTCGAGAAGCACGCGCATGTCTCCAGCAGGGGTCAGCACGAACAGCTTGTCTGAGTAGACGAGAGTCCCCCACAGATTGCCGGCGCTGTCGAAGGCGATGCCGTCGGGCCACGCCCCCCGGCCGAGGGAGGAGGGGCCGAAAATCTCCCGGTTCGAGACGTTTCCCCGTTCGTCTATCCGAAGCCGCGTAATGCAACCGCCTGTGGTCTCGACCACGTACAGATATTCCTCGTTCGCGTCGAATCGAATCTCGTTCGTGAAATGAAATCCCTCGGCCACGATCCTGAAGCGGCCGTTCTCCAGCCGTGCCACGTAGCCGTCGGCCAGGTCCGTGCGCAGCGCCTCCATCCAGTTCTTCAGCCGGGTGGATACCGTGATCCAGATCCGATCGCGCGAATCGCGCAGCACGAAGTTCACTTTCCCGATCGGCTCGCCATCGATGTCGTCCGCGAGCACCCGCGACGCACCGTCGCGTGACATGAGCTCGAGACAATCCGTCCCGAAATTCGATATCAGAAAATCGCCGTTTCTCGCAAAGGCCAGCCCGTTCGGCAGCGTTCCCTTGAGGTAGCGGGTAGCTTCACTGCCTGCATGCTCGAAGTGCGCCGATCGGCGTTGCGTAATCACCTGCTGCGATCCGTCGGGCGAGAGCCGGACTACGCCGCCCCGCGCATCCGCCGACCAGAGGGTGCCGTCGGCTTCCGCCAGGATGCATTCGGGTCTCTGCAGGTCCTGTCCGACGTACTTGATCGCATTCCTGTCGATCTCGAAGTCAAGAATCGGATTGCGCCTCAAGCAGTGGGCTCCATAGTTCGGCTATGGTGCGGTCAAAGCGGGCCGCATGTCAAAGCAGACCGCCGACATACAACAAATAGTGGTGATTAGTTCGCGAGGCGCGGAGCGCTCTTGACGGGAATCGTGACGGACGCGCCGGCGTGTGCAGGATCGAATTGTCCTTCGACCAGACGCCATGCATCCGTTTCCTCGAGCAGCTTGCTGGCGAACGACGTGTGCAGCGCGTGGCCGCCGCGGTGGGCGACAAGGTGGCCGATGATCGGATAGCCCACGAGCGCCATGTCGCCGATGACGTCGAGAATCTTGTGGCGCACGAACTCATCCTCGAAGCGCAGGGCATTGAGGGCACCGGTCTCGCCGAGGACGATGGCGTTCTCGAGCGACCCGCCAAGCGCCAGCCCGTTCTGGCGCAGCATTTCCACTTCCTTCAGGAAGCCGAACGTGCGCGCGGGCGCGATCTCTTCGATGAACGATTCCTCGGTAATCTCCATCGTCCTGCTCTGGTGCCGCAGCATCGGGTGGTCGAAGCTGATGCTGTAGGTCACCTTGAAGTGATCGGACGGATACAGCGCGATCCGCTTGTCGCCCCGCGACAGCGCTATCGGGCGGACGATCTTGAGAAACCGCTTCGGCGCCGCCAGCCGCTTGAGGCCGGCTTCGTGGATGAGGTAGATGAACGGCGCAGCGCTGCCGTCCATGATGGGCACTTCGGGATGATTGAGCTCGACAATGACGTTGTCGACTCCGAGGCTGACGAGCGCGCCGAGCAGGTGCTCGACGGTTTCGACCGAACCTTCTTTCAGGGACAAGCCAGTCGCGTACTGAATGCCACCCAGGTGCGTGACGACTGCTGGAATTTCGAGCCCCCCAAGGTCGGACCGCCGGAAGCGAATACCGTGGTCGGCAGGGGCCGGCTTCAAGGACAACGTCACCTTCTTACCGGAATGAAGGCCAATTCCGGCGCAGGATACTGCCCGTTTGAGGGTGCGTTGTGCGTCCATTTTAATCGTTGAAGGATCGGGCCTGAGACCGCATTCTGCCGCGCCGTATGGAGCAATTCCAGTGCCCGTAACCAGCGGTCGTCGCTCGTCGTCGCTAAGTTATTACGTTTGCGACATTTAGCGGAGATACTTGAAATGCGTACCGTCTGTGTCAGTCGTGGTCTGTGGTACGGGGACCACACAGATACGTAAAAACGGTGTAGTAATCCTACCACACCCCGTCATTAAACTGACGTTAGTAACGGTCTTAGGAACTCGCCCGTCGCGGAGTCTGGAATATTGGCGACTTCTTCGGGCGTACCTTCTGCGATGATGCGGCCGCCACCCACCCCTCCCTCGGGCCCAAGGTCAATGATGTAATCCGCCGACTTGACGACATCGAGGTTGTGTTCGATAACGACGACCGTATTGCCCTGGTCCACCAGCTTGTTGAGCACGTCGAGGAGTTTGTGCGTGTCCTCGAAATGCAGCCCGGTGGTCGGCTCGTCGAGAATGTAAAGCGTTCGGCCGGTGCCCCGCCGCGACAGTTCTTTCGACAGCTTGACGCGCTGCGCCTCTCCACCGCTCAAGGTCGTCGCCGACTGCCCCAGTTCGATGTAACCGAGGCCGACGCTCTGCAGGGTGCGCAGCTTGTTGGCAATCGGCGGAAAATTCTCCAGGAGCGGCAGCGCCTGATCAACCGTCAGATCGAGCACGTCCGCAATCGACTTGCCGCGGTACTGGATGTCGAGCGTCTCGCGATTGTAGCGGCGTCCCTTGCACTGCTCGCACGTCACGTACACGTCGGGCAGGAAGTGCATCTCGATGGCAATCACGCCGTCTCCCTGGCAGCCCTCGCAGCGCCCGCCCTTGACGTTGAAGGAGAATCGCCCTGGCTTGAACCCGCGCGCCTTCGCCTCGGGCAGCATCGCAAACAGCTCTCGAATGAAGGTGAACAAGCCGGTGTAGGTCGCCGGGTTCGAGCGAGGCGTGCGTCCGATTGGTGATTGATCGATCTCGATCACCTTGTCGATGTGCTGGATGCCCTCGATGGCGTCGTGCGCACCGGGCTCGTCGCCCGCGCGATACAGCTCGCGCGCGAGCGATCGATACAGGATGTCGTTGACGAGCGTGGACTTTCCGGATCCGCTCACCCCGGTCACTGCCACGAGCGCGCCAAGCGGAATACGAACGTCGAGGTTCTTCAAGTTGTTTTCACGCGCGCCCCGGATGACGAGCGCATTCTTCCCGCGCGCGCGGCGCACACCCGGCATCGCGATTTTTTTCTCCCCGCGCAGGTACTGGCCGGTGAGAGATTCGTCCGTTTACCCCTTGCCCCTTACCCCTTACCCCTTCGATCAGTTCCTCCGGAGTCCCCTGAAAGATCACCTTCCCGCCGTGCTCGCCCGCACCGGGACCCAGGTCGACCAGGTAGTCGGCGACACGAATCGTTTCTTCGTCATGCTCGACCACGATAATCGTGTTGCCGAGATCGCGGAGGTGATGGAGGGTACCGAGCAGCGCGCGATTGTCGCGCTGGTGCAGTCCGATGGACGGCTCGTCCAGGACGTACAGCACCCCGGTAAGGTTCGCGCCAATCTGCGTGGCGAGCCTGATTCGCTGTCCCTCACCCCCCGACAACGTCGTCGCGCCGCGGCCGAGCGTGAGGTAGCCGACGCCGACGTCGTAGAGAAACCGCAGCCGGTCCTGAATTTCCTTGAGCACGCGTCCCGCAATCAGGTTCTCACGCTCGCTCAACTCCAAGCCATTGAAGACGTCGTACGCCTCGCTGATGGGCAGGTTCACGTAGCCGGACATCGTCCGCCCCTTGACCTTCACCGCGAGGCTCTGCGGTTTGAGCCGCTCGCCGTGACACGCCGGGCATGGCCGCAACGAACGATACACGTCGAGGTCTTCCTGCTCGGACCATGTCGCTTCGTCGAACCGGCGGCGCAGATTCGGGATGATGCCCTCGAAACCTTTGCCGCTGCCCATAGAGAATCTGATCGCGAACCTTCTTCAGCAGGTTCGCGAACGGTGTTGCAGGATCGAATCCGAGGTTCTTCCCCAGGCTGGCGATGGCATCGCGCACGAGCTTTCTGTCGCCCTTCACCCACGGCACGATGGCGCCGTCGACGAGCGACTTGGTCTGATCGGGCACGATGCGATTGGGATCGAAATCGTGCATGGCCCCGAGCCCCTGGCACTCGGTGCATGCCCCGTGCGGCGAGTTGAACGAAAACGCGCGCGGCGTCATCTCGGGCATGCTGATGCCGCATTCGATGCACGCCAGCTTGCGCGAGAACAGCCGATCGCCACCGTCGAGCGTGTTGATGACGACGATGTCGTCGGCGAGCGTGAGCGCCATCTCAATCGATTCGGCGAGGCGGCGCTCGATGCCGGACTTCACGATCAACCGATCGACGACGATGTCGATGGCATGGTTGCGCCGCCGATCGAGCCTGATGTCTTCGTCGAGCGAGCGGAACGCGCCGTCGACGCGCGCTTTCGAGAACCCTTTCTTCTTGAGCTCCGCGAGCTCTTTCTTGAACTCCCCTTTGCGGCCGCGCACGATCGGCGCCAGCACGTTGATGCGCGCATCCTGCGGATACAGCATCACCATGTCCATGATGCGGTCGAGGGACTGCGCCGAGATTTCGCGCCCGCATTGGTGGCAGTGCGGGATGCCGATGTTGGCGAACAGCAAACGCAGATAGTCGTAAATCTCGGTGACGGTACCCACCGTCGAGCGCGGGTTCGAGGCGGTGGTCTTCTGTTCGATGGAAATCGCCGGTGAGAGGCCGTCGATCAGATCGACGTCGGGCTTCTCCATTTGCTCGAGGAACTGGCGGGCGTAGGCCGATAACGACTCGACATAACGCCGCTGCCCTTCGGCGTAAATCGTATCGAAGGCAAGGGACGACTTGCCCGAGCCCGAGAGCCCGGTAATGACCGTGAGCTTGTCCCGCGGAATATCGACGTCGATATTGCGAAGGTTATGCACGCGGGCGCCGCGTACGGATATCCAACCCTGACCCATCTGTATGCTTTCTTTGACGAACCCGAAACCAGTAATTATACCGTAGGCCGGGTCTTGCTCTCTTTAGAGCCGGCTATTTGGTATTCCGCGTGGCCGCGGCGGCGTTCAGGATGGACTGGTCGCGCAGCGCTTCTGCTTCGCGTATCTCGAGGCGTTTGGCGGCGATGAGCCCGTTCGACAGTCCCGTGATGTCCTTCTCGTACTGGGCGAGCTCGCTCTGCAGCCGGACAATCACACCTTCGTAGCAGGAGGCCGCCGTCGAAAAACGGCCCAATGCCGGCTTCCAGCTGCGCTCCCCGGAATCCAGCAAGCCGAGATAACGCTCCGAGTCGCAGTCGGCGCGATTCATCGTCAGCGCCTCTTCGAAGAATTTGCGGGATTCGCCGAACCGATTGAGGCTGAACGACGCCATACCCGCCAGCCGATAGATGGAGTCGTTTTGCATCGCATTCAATCCCGTCGTCGCGTCGTCGTAGGCGAGCTGCGCCTGCCCGAGCTGCAGGCGGTTCCACGCGCGCCAGTAATATTTCTCCCCCGGGTTATTGCTGGCATCGTTCTGCAGCAGGTCGATGAGCAGCGCAATGGCTTCGTCGTGGCGCTTGAGGTAGCTCAACGACTTCGCGCGGCCGAGCTTCACCTGCGGCTCGAGGCCCGTTGCCGCGGGACTCGCGAGGATGCGATCGTACAGAGCCAACGCATCGGCGTATCGCGCGTACGCAAATGTGATGTTCGCCAGCGCGAACAAAACCGAGACGCTGTCGGGCAGCAGCTCGCGCGCGCGAGTCAGCTCGCGAAAGGCGCCGGCGCGATCTCCGTTCAGGAACGCCCTCTGTCCGATCAACAGATGCACTTCTCCGAAGCCGGTCTCCTGGCCGATGAGATCGCGCGCCGCATCTCCGGAATACGTCGGCTGGAACGCCAGCATTCGGTACTTCAGCGACAGATCATCCGGATGCGCGGCGAGGACGGCGTCCACGGTGGGCTTCAGCTCCCTGAAGTCGCGCAACTGAAGCACTGGCGCAATGAAAAAGTAGGCTTTCATCGCGCTCGCTGATGTGTCTTTTTCCAGCTCGGCGACAAGTGTCAGGCGCTCCTCGCGTACCGCCCGAAAGTTCTGCAGCGTGACGCCGCCGCCCACGTTCGGAGCGGCCATCAGTTCCAGCGCGGCGAAGTACGCGTCGTAGGCCAACGGGACTTTCACCCGCAGCTGCTCTGCGGCATCGCGCGCGCCGGAGTCTGAAATGCGCAGCTCGATCTCGCGCGCGACAACCATCAGGTTGTTCTCGAGCGCCTTGCGCGCAACGCCGGGATCGTCGGAATCGGCAAGCAGGCTCGCGTATGCGGCGGCGGCTTCCTTCAGGCAGAGATAGCAGCCGCGCGAGGCAAGGCGATCGGCCTCGGACAAACGCGCGGCGAGGACCTCGGGCGCAATGCGAGGCGCGGCGACCGGCACCGGCCGAGGCGCACAGCCAAGCGCGAGGGCCAGCATAATAGCGATGACGACTCTCATTATTTCAGTAGCGCAGGGCTTCTTGTCCGCCGAGGCCTTCTCGAAGGCGGATAGCCATGCCATTTAGACACCGCCGCGCTCACGGGGGTCCGCGCTACCGAACACCAAGGAACTGCACGTCAATTGACGGTGTCGTTGGCGCCTGCACGACCGGACCGTTGAGCGTCACCACCACATCGCCGTATCCGCATCATGGTCATCACGGTCGTGTACGCGATTTGGCGCCGGGCGTAAGTCTACTAATCAGTTAGTGACTAACTGGTCACTTGGTGTCAACTGGTTTTGATGTACGGCCCGTCCGGTGGTGGACCTGCGCGTCCCATGAACGGACATTCCACGCAACAAATTCAACGCCTGGCCGGGCACGCGGCTTGATAATGCCCCTCGCATGCTGAAAGACCTCCGCCATGGATTCCGCGTGCTGCTGCAGGCCAAGGGCTGGACGGCCGTCGTCGTGCTGTCGCTCGCCGTCGGCATCGGCGCGAATGCGACCGTGTTCACCGCCGTGAACGGGCTGCTGCTGCGCAAGCTGCCGGTCACCGATCCCGACTCGCTCGTCAGGCTCAAATGGGGCGGCAGGAACCAGATGTCGAACGACTCGAGCGACTACGGGAACAGCGGGCCCGGCTCGGATGGCGCGCCGGTGAGGGCCACGTTTTCATACCCGATGTTTCAGCATTTCAGATCCGCGAACCAGACGATGACCGATCTCGCCGGCAGCAGACCGAAAGGCATCACCGTCACGATCGACGGCCGCGCGGAAACAGCGAGCGCGCTGCTGGTGACGGGCAACTATCACGGCTTGCTGGGCGTCACCGCGCGGATAGGACGCACGCTCGCGCCGGACGACGACAATCCCGCGGCGCCGGCTGTCGCCACGCTGAGCGATCGCTTCTGGCAGACGCGGTTCGCGGCCGATCCAGGCGTGCTGGGCAAAACCATCAGCATCAACAAAGTTCCTGTGACCATCGTCGGCGTGACGCCGGCGTCATTTACAGGAACGCAGCTTGTCAACGCCCGCCTGCAAGACTTCACGATGCCGCTCAGGCTCGACGATCAAATCAGCGGCGACGATCCGCGCATGAACGATGCGACCGCGTGGTGGGTGCAGGTGACGGGCCGGCTCAAACCAGGCATCACGCTCGCGCAGGTGAAGGGGAACCTGGAACCGGTATTCCAGCATCAGGCGCGCGCCGGATTGGAAGCCTTTCTTGCGGCGGCATCAGACAAGGAACAGAAGCCTGTCTCGCAACCAGGGACGGACCGCCGTCCCTCACCTGCTCGTCGACTCGGCAAGCCGCGGCACGTATGACGCCGACGCGACTCCAGATGAGGGCGCTCAGCCTTCTCAGCGCTGTGGCGGTGCTGGTACTGATGCTCGTCTGCGCGAACGTTGCGAATCTCCTGCTCTCGCGGGTCACGGCGCGTCAGCGGGAAATTTCCGTCCGGCTGTCGATCGGCGCGACGCGGTGGCGGCTTGTTCGCCAGCTGCTCACGGAGAGTCTGCTGCTGGCGGGCCTGGGTGGAATCGCCGGCCTTGCGCTGGCGCGCTGGGGACAGCCGCTTCTGCCGGCGCCCGTCGGTACATCCGCGCCGGCTGACTGGCGCATCGTGGCGTTCACGTCAGGCATGACGATGCTCACCGGAATCATTTTCGGCATTGCACCGGCGCTGCGCGCCACGAAGATGGACGTGGGCAGCGCGCTGAAGGAAACCAGCCGCAGTGTCGCGGCCTCGAACACGATGCTGTCCCGCGCGCTTCTGGTAGTGCAGGTGTCGATCTCGGTCGTCTTGCTCGTGGGCGCGGGGCTGTTCCTGCAGTGTTTGAACAATCTGCGCAGCGTCGACGTGGGCTTCGATCCGCAGAACCTGGTGTTCGTCCGCGTCGATGCCGAGGGCGGCGGGTTGAGCGACGAACGCAAGTTCCAATACGTGCACGACGCCATGGCTCGTCTGCAGCGAGTGCCGGGGGTAAAAGCGGCGACCGTCTCGAAACCGACGCTGCTGTCGGGCAGCACGAGCGGAACCGCGATGTTCGTGCAGGGCCGGGACTATGCCGGGCGCGCGCCCGCTGCGCGGAGCGCGACGAAATCAATCGTGTCGTCGTCGCGCCGAACTATTTCACCACGATGGGCATACCGCTGATCTCCGGACGCGGGTTCACCGACCGTGACGATAGTCGCGCGCCGGAAGTGGCGGTCATCAACGAAGCAGCGGCGCGGAAATTCTTTCCCGGTGAGAATCCGATCGGGCGGCGATTCGGACATTCACCGGAGGGCACCGGCAACATCGAGATTGTCGGCGTCCTGCGCGACGTCAGGTACAACAGTCTCCGCGAGCCAGCCGCCTCCGACGCTTTACATGCCGCATCTCCAGAGCAATCCGGAAGATCTCGTCTTCAGCGTTCGCACAGCCGGCGACCCGGCAAACGTGCTGAGCGCCTTGCGCGCGGCGGTGAGCGCCGCCGATCCCAACATCCCAATCCTCACGATCGAAACGCAGATCTCGACGATCGAGCGGCGTTTCGCGCAGGAGAAAGTGCTGGCACAGGCCTACACGCTCTTCGGCGGCATCGCGCTCTTCGTGGCCGCGATCGGACTGTTCGGACTGATGTCGTACAACGTCTCGCGCCGGACGCGCGAAATCGGCATCCGCATGGCGATGGGGGCGCAGCGTAAAGAAGTGCTGAGCCTCGTGCTGCGCGAGTCGATGGTGCTCGTCATCGCCGGCATTGCGATCGGCATCGCCGCCGCGCTCGGCGCCGGTCGCTTCGTCGCGTCGCAGCTGTTCGGCCTCGAGCCGACCGACCCCACGACGATGATGGCAGCGATAGTGGTGATGCTTGCGGTGTCGGCCGCGGCCGGGTATCTCCCAGCCCGCCGCGCCGCGCGCGTGGATCCGATGGTGGCGCTTAGATACGAATAGAACATCGGCAGATCGGAAGATTGCTAGATTACGAAGAACGCTCTACCATTCGCGTATGCGCAACAGGCTGACTGTGCTCTTGCTCGTCGGCGGCCGCTGTTGCTCACTATCGCAGGGGTTCGCACCACAGCTCAAGCAAACCGCTGCGAACGCGCCGACATTCAGCAAAGACGTCGCGCCGATCCTCTACAAGCATTGCGCGAGCTGCCATCGGCCGGGTGAAATCGGGCGGATGTCGCTGCTGACGTACGAACAGGCACGTCCGTATGCAAAGGCGATTGCGAATGCCGTGACGAACCGGACAATGCCGCCGTGGCACGCCGAGGCGCCAGCGGGCACATTTCACAACGAGCGAGTGCTCAGCGATCGGGAGCGAGAGACCTTGACGGCGTGGGCCGCGGGCGGTGCGGTCAACGGCGATCCGAAGGACTTGCCGGCGCAGCCGGTGTTCAGCGAGGGATGGTCGCTCGGCAAGCCGGACGTCGTGCTCGAAATGCTGGAGGACTATCGCATTCCGGCAACAGGCACCGTCCAGTACGAATGGTTCTACATTCCGACGAACTTCGCCGAAGCGAAATGGGTGAAGTCGCTTGAGATCAGGCCGGGCGATCGCGCCGCCGTTCACCACGTGCTCGTCTACTATCGCGCAAAGCCTGACGGCAAGGTTCCGCCAATCGCTCGGGCGAACCAGAAGCATCAGTCCAATCCGCCGCCCGATGAGCCCGGCGTCTCCGAGCATCCCCGGCGTACCGATCTAAAGGGGATGCCGCCGCGTCTCGTCGCAACATACGCGCCCGGCACGAACCCGCAGGTCGCGCCTGCAGGAACGGCATTTCGACTCGAGCCCGGCGGGATCATCGAGCTGCAGATGCATTACACCGCAACGGGCAAACCGACCTCGGACCGGACGAAGGTCGGCATCACGTTCGCGCCCGAAGCGCCGCCGCGCGAAGTGCGCGCGCAGCATTTCATGAACATGGGCATGAGGCTGCCGGCTGGTGCTGCCGATGTTGCGGTGACGACCGACCTCGAATTTCTCCAGGACGCGACCGTGTGGGGTTTGTTCCCGCACACGCATCTTCGCGGCAAGCGGTGGGCATACACGCTCGAGCTGCCGAGCGGCGAGAAGAAATCAATCCTGTCGGTGCCGAGGTACGACTTCAACTGGCAGACGTACTACATGTTCAGGGAACCGTTGCAGGTGCCGAAGGGATCGAGGATCGTGTCGACCGCGTGGTACGACAACTCGGCGGCGAATAAGAACAATCCGAACCCGAAGGTGGACGTGCTCTGGGGCGATCAGACGTGGCAGGAAATGCAGTACACAGGAGTGCTTGTGAGCCCGAATTGATAGATTGGCAGATCGGAAGATTGTTAGATTGTTGGCAGATTTTAGATTCTAGATTTTAGATTCCAGTTTCTAGATTCTAGAGGGCGAGCGGTCGAATCGGGACATCGAGGCTGTACGCCGTGTCGTTCGACGTCACGACGAGCCCGCCGTTCGGGTTGAACGCGACACCAACCAGCGACTGACCCGACACGATGAGTTCGGCACTGCCGTCGGGCCTCACGCGATACAGCCCGTTCGATCCCGCAAGCGCTTCGACGACATACAGTGCCCCCTGCGAGTCGAACGCAATCCCTTGTGGCCGTCCGAAACCCGAATACATCTTGTCGATGGCGCCCGAGCCGGGGTCAAGACGATAGACATGATCGTACGGGCCGAGCGTCGGAGCCGACACGTACACGCAGTCGTCCGGCCCCACAGCGACATGAAAGGCCGCGATGCTCGGCGGCAGGGTCGCGATCGCATGGACGGTTCTGTCCGGCTGCACCGCGAACACCGTGCCGGATCGATCGCCGACGTAGAGCACCCCCTTGCGATCGAACGCGAGGCCGCATGCGATCCCGAGATCGCTGGCATACGGCTCGTGCGTGCCATTGGGAAATACGCGGTAGATCGACCCTTCGAATCGGCTCGACACATACAGCTGTCCCGACGCATCGAATGTCATCGACGTCGGATTGACGATCCCCGACACGTACGACTCTCGACGGCCCGTGCGGGCTCACGCGAAAGATTGAGACCGGTACTTCCTGTCCCCGGGCTCCGCTATAGGTAACGTAGAGATTGCCCTCCCGATCGAACACCGGATTGTCGACCTGATGCAGCCCAGTCGCGAGCGGAGTCCCGACGTCGAGCAGACCCGTTTCGCCCGACACATCCGCCACCCGAACCGCGGTGCGACCCCCATCCAGGCCGGCCGGCACGAGCACGGCAATCGTCGATGAAGACGCGTACACCGCGCGCGCGGACGCATCGCCGATGGTGACCTGCGGAAGATGCGGTTCGTCGATCGGGAATCCGGATCCGTGGATGGTGACGCGGCCGCCCTCGACGGCCCAATGAGGTTGAATAGAGGTGAGACGTGTCAAACCGTCAGGTTTCGTCGAGCTCGGCGTTCCAATAGAGGAAGTCGCGCCAGCTGTCGGGCGCGTTTCGCAGTCCGATCGTGATGCGAATCGCGGGCACCGATTCCGGGCGCTTCGGGTACTTCACCAGGTGCATGCCGGCCTCGGCGGGGGTGCGCCCCCCCTTTCTGCGGTTGCAGGAGACGCAGCAGGTGACGATGTTCTCCCAGTCCTTGCGCCCTCCGTGGGCGACCGGCACGACGTGGTCGAAGGTAAGCTCGCTCGTCGGAAACACGTCGCCGCAGTACTGGCACGAGTGGTTGTCGCGTGCGTAGATGTTCGCCCGCGAAAACGGGACGTAATCGAACCGGCGCTTGATCTTGATATAGCGGAGGAGGCGAATGACGGAAGGCAGCTTGATGCTGAACGACACCGCCCGGATCTCCCGGTCGTAGACCGAGATCACCTCCACTTTTCCCTGGCAAAGCAGGGTAATAGCCTTTTGCCAGTTGACGACCTTTAAAGGCTCGTATGTCGCGTTCAGGAGTAAAGTCTGTTCCATCTTCGGGTCGCGGGGGCCCCTGCCCCGCTCGGCGCTGACGTTAAAAGATTTTCGCGTGAAGGTCCGCGGCTGTCAAGTTACTGTCAGGACTGTACTTCGGGCCCGATCGGGCCGATAATGCACAGGAATGCGCCCTTCGACTTCGCTCAGGGCAGGCCCTTCGACCCGTGTTGCTCTCTCAGGCCAGGCCCCTGTCCTAATAATGATCGCAGCGTTGGCGCTGTCCTCCGCCTGCGCCACCACAGGCGCGGTCCCGCGGCCTTTTCCGGGTGCGGTCACGGGTGCGACGGGTGCAACAGGTGCGACACGGGTGCGACAGGTGCCGCGGCCGGGGCCGCACCTAGCGCACCCGACGCACCTATTGCGCCCGTTGCACCCGTCGCACCCGATCTGCTTTCGCGCAGATTCGACGGACGGGCGATTGCGCAGTTTGCCCTGGGTTTCCGCGGCGTGCCCTATCGATTGGGGGGCGCCGATCCCGGCGGGTTCGACTGCAGTGGTCTCGTCCAGTACGTCTTCGCACAGTACGGCATGTCCGTGCCCCGTATCGTCGAGCAGCAGTACGAGATCGGCGACACGATTCGACCGGCTGAGATCAAGCCGGGCGACCTGATTTTCTTCAATACGAACAAAAGGGGCGACGCCGCATCTCATGTCGCCATCGCCATCGGCCAGGACAGCTTCGTGCATGCGCCGAATTCGTCCGGTGTGGTCCGTGTCGAAACGCTCGGATCGGCTTACTGGGGTGCGCGGTATGTCGGCGCGCGGCGCGTATCCCCGTCGTCCCTGACCGCCACGCGCTGATCGCTTTCATCAGACATGGTCCGCCTGACTCCGCCTGAAGGCGGACTCTACGTCCGATCGAGGACGATGACCGTCCTGAATGTCCGGCCGGTTGCGACGTCGGCGCCATTCACGGTCACCGTCATCACCTTCCCATCCGCCGACACCACGTTCCGCGCGGTCTGCACGACCTTGCCGGCGCGCTTCAGCGTGGCGTCGAATGTGTTGGCATTCACACGCGTCAGCGCGATGCTGTCGTAGACGCCCGATCCGGTCGCCGGATAATCCATTCCATCAAATCTCGCGCTCTACTCACCGACCGAATGTGACCCGTCCTGCAGGACGTTCGTCTGCGTCACTTTCAGCATGTCGTACGCCGGCCCCCGCGCATCCTGCAGGATGACGTACTCCCGCGTCTGGCTTGCAGGGGCCGGGCCGGGATCGAACGTCGACTTCGCGAGGTTCACCTGCCATGTGCCGACGTGGGGGACACTCTGGGCGGTCAGCGAAGCCGTCACCAGCGCGACTGCTCCAATCCCCAATCCCATGTCCCTAATCCCGGCGGTGGATGCTACGATTCGTCCCATGAAACGCATCTGCAGCCTCGCTTTCGTGTTGACGCTGGTCGCAGGCCCTGCGGTCGCGCAGGTGATGGGTCCGGTGGCGCCCGCGCTGACGGCAGAACAAGTCAAGTCGAGCGAATCGCTCGCACCGACGTTCGACGAAAGCGCCGCGAGGGAAAAGGCGCGGCTCGAGACGTTCACGAATCGTCCGCTCGGCGCGATCATCCAGCGGTCGTTCAACGTCTTTACGAACTATCTCGTGATGGCGGCCGAGATGATGCCGGAATCGGGCTACGCCTTCCGCCCGACGCCCGATCTGCGCACCTTCGGCCAGCAAATCAACCACGCCACGGGCGCCCACTACTCGTTCTGCAGCCAGGCCGGCCTTCCACCTGGCATTCAGAAGCAGGCTGCGCCGAGTCTCGCGTCGATCACGGCCAAGCCGGCTATCGTTGCCGCCTTGAAGGAATCGATCGCGTACTGCAATCGCGTGCTTGCTGCGGCGTCCGAGGAGTGGCTGAGCGGATCTGCAGCGGGCCTCGGCGGTTCGTCCAGCGGCCTGATTCACGGCATGCGCGCGCATGCCTTCATCTACAACGCCGTGCACAGTGCCGAGGACTACGGAACAATCACGACCTATCTGCGCATGCAGGGCGTGGTGCCGCCGTCGAGCGCACTGCATCCACCGGCGCGCTAACCCGCATCGCGCGGAAACAGGCGGGGCGATCCGGCAATCTTGACGGCGCCGAAGTGACGGAGATCGAGGGTGGCAATGGCCTCGGCGCGAACCCGCTCCGCGATCGCGATGACCACGGCGTCGACGAGCCCGATCTTCAGCGCGCGGTACTTCCTGCCGATGGCGTGCGCGCGAACGACATCCTCCTGCTTTCCGTACTCGACGGCGAACGACCCCTCCGCCACATCGGTCAGGAACGCCTCCTGCGCGCGGGCGCCCAGTTCCGAGGTCACAAGGTAATCGACTTCGGGCAAAATCGCCCAGGGCAACAGCCACTGGTCCGGCCGATCCTCATAGAGCTCGCGAACCGCGGCGTGATGACGATCGCCGCTGTCGAGCAACGCGAGGATCGCGCCGGTGTCGGCGACGATCACCGCGAGCGTCCCATCCCTTTCAACAGATCCTCGGCCCGCTCGCTGAGATCGCGGCGGCCGCTCGCGAAGGCGCCAACGCTCTTCGCGGCGCGACGCGGTTCGTGACGCGCGGCATACTCCGCCACGGCTTCGCGCACGAGCTCGGCGGGCTGCCGCTTGTTCCGCGCCGCGATCCGCTTCAGGGCGCGGTAGTCGGCCGCATCGAGGTACACCGTGGTCTTCTGCATATGGTTGCCATATATGGTAACACTGATCGTATAGAACAGGGATTGGGGTTTAGGGATCTGGGATTAGGAACAGAACATGCCGCCCGACTGCGAACCGCAGAGCACCTGCTCCGCATTCAGACCCAATCCCCAACCTCTAATCCCTAATTCCCAATCCCTAATCCCCAATCCCTATCTTTTGGTCCCCATCCCGAACTGATCGCCCGCACGGACGGGTTTACCGGCGTCGACAACCACCTCGAGGAGCTTCTCACTGCCGATCTGGCGCCCCGTCTCGTCCTGTAAGGCCGTCATGAGCTTCTTTGTGCGCGTCTCGAATACCTCGCCGGTAGAAGGATAGGCATGTCTGCCGTCGATGCTGAAGGTCACCCAGCCAGGCTGATCGCGCAGCGCGATGGTGGTCATCTGCTTCGGAGGCATCACGGTATTGTCGAAGACGTGCATCGCCTTGTTGTGGCCGTCGCTCAACCATAGCTCTCGCTCGTCGGGCGTCAGGCCGATGCCGTGGCTTGGACACCCATGACGATCGACCGGACCTTTTTGATAGCCCTGCACTTCGACACGATGCAGCTTCCTGCCAGTTTTGATGTCGCCGATTTCGAAGCCCAGTAGATCGTTGACGTTCACGTAGCACAGCGTCTGGGCACCATTGACCGTAAACGGGCGAATGGAGTTCGCAAACGGTCCTACGGTAGCGACGACCTTATGAGTCTTCGTATCGGCGATCGAAAGGAGCGGTGAGCGCAGTCCGGCGAGATAGACGCGCGTGCCATCGAGAGAATAGACGGTATTGTGAGCTGCCGAGTCAGTGACCACCTTCGCGATCGTGTCGCCCGTTCCGGCGTTGACGACATTCCAGTGCGGCCCCTCGAATGAGGGAACGTATAGAACGCTGCCGTCCGGAGAGAGGGCCATTCGGTCGCAGCCTCCCTCGAGCTCCTTCTCCCACACCATTTTTTCGCTCACCAGATCGATGCAGCCAAGCCGCTTCATTGTGCTGACGTACAGCATTCCGGTTCTGGCGCTTGCCTCGATGCCTTTCACATTCTCGGGCTGCTGACCAGGAGGCACATTCCAGGTTGGAATGCGCTTGACGAATTTGTACCCGTCGCCAATGTCGTACACGAGAATGCCCACGCCTCCATAGGAGACGTAGTTGCGGATGCCCGGCGCCGCGATGTAGAGCAGGCGCCTTTCGGTTGCCGCCATGCCGATCCTGGAGAGCGGCAGTGCCACCATTGCCGCGCCGGTAGCGAGAAATTCTCGTCGACGCATCTCGCCTCCGCCTGCTATGACGGCAACCTGAAGGCAATCAACTCGCCGGAGTATCCGGCGCCGCTGACCGCCACTACGATGTATTGCCGGCCATTCAGCGTGTAGGTCATCGGCGATCCTGTCTGCGGCGCCGGCAGATACACGGCGCCGACTTCCTTGCCCGTCGCTTTGTCGTACGCGCGCAACATCGCGCCGCGCGCGCCGGTCGGCGTCGGGCCCAAATCCCGCCTCGCCCGAAACCACGAGGGTCTTCGTCGTCATGGATCCGACAACACCGGGCCGCCCGGTGCGCGGAATGTTCATCCCCTTCAAGGCGGCATGATTCCGAACGGCATCCGGCGTGTCGCCATGCGCGACCTGCCAGATCACTTCTCCCTTGGCGAGATCGATCGCCGACAACTGGCCGTACGGCGGCTTCATGATCGGCAGGCCCTGAACGCTCAGCGCTGGAGCCGTTCCACCTCCTTCGCCCGCAGGCGCAGCAGCCGCTGCCGCGGCAGGCGTTCCGGGTGCAACCGCGCGATCGCCACCCGCTGCCGATCCCGTCCCGCCCGTCGTTCTTGCGCCCGTCAATGCATTGCCGACGACGTAGGCCAGATCGTTTTTCGATGGGTCGCGCGGCGGCACCAGCCCCAGCTGACTGACCGATTTCTGCGAGTTCACATACAGAATGCTCGTCTCCGGATCGTATGAGCCTCCCGGCCAGTTCGTGCCGCCGCCGGCCGAGGCGAGCGTCAAGGTTGAAAGGGGCCCCTCGGCTTTGCTGACGACCGGAGGTGTGAAAATCGGGCCGTACTTGTATCGCGCGATGAGCTTCATCCCTTCGGCGCGAAGCTCCGGCGTGAAGTCGATTAAATCGTCGACGACAAATCCCTGTGAGTCGTACGAGAACGGCTGGCCCCGGCCGTTCAGCGGAAACGGCTGCGTTGGCGAATAGTACTCACCGGGCACATCGCCTTTCGGCACCGGCCGCTCTTCGATCGGCCACAACGGTTGGCCCGTGATGCGGTCGAAGACGTACATGAACGCCTGCTTGGTCGGCTGCGCGACAGCCTTGATGATTTTTCCGTCACGCCTGATATCGACGAGGATCGGCGCGCACGGAATGTCGTGATCCCAGATGCCGTGGTGCACGAGCTGGAAATGCCACTTGCGCTTGCCTGTCTGCAGATCGACGGCGACGAGACTCTCGGCGAACAGGTTGTTGCCCGGCCGATCGGCCCCGAAATAATCGCCGGTCGCACTCTCGACCGGCAGATACGCGATCTGCAGCTCGGCGTCGACGCTGATCTGTCCCCACGCGCCGGTGTTGCCGGTATACGCCCACGAATCTTTCAACCACGTGTCGTTGCCGAACTCGCCGGGTTGCGGGATCGTGTGAAAAATCCACAGGCGCTTGCCCGTGCGCACATCGAATCCGCGGATGTACCCCTTCACGTTCGTCTTGCCGGTCGGCACGCCGCCTGACCGGTGCGCGGCGCCCACGACGACGATGTTGCCGGCGACCGTCGGCGTGGCGTGAAGCCCGATCTCGCCTGACATCGGATCGATCTGCTGATCGTTGTTCTGCTTCAGGTCGACGATGCCGTCATCGCCGAAGCTCGGAATGCGCATGCCCGTCTTCGCGTTCAGGGCGACGAGCCGATAGCCCGGCGTGACGTACAGAATCCGTTCCTCTTTGCCGTCGGTCCAGTACGCGAGGCCGCGTCCCGACAAGCTGGCGCGGCCCTGCTGCGCCGCGCGCGCCTTCGCGCTCGCTGTGCATCCACAGCTCTTCGCCCGTTTCGGGGTCGAGCGCGACGACAGCGCGGCGGCTGCCTGCTGTCGAGTACAGCACGCCGTTGGCCATCACCGGCGTGGACTCGAACATGAACTCGGGCCGCGGCCCGAGGTGATCGGTCTTGAAACGCCACGCGACGGTGAGCTTGCTGAAGTTCGTGGCGTCGATCTGATCGAGCGGCGAATAGCGCGTGTGCCCCGCGTCCCCGCCGTAAGCGCGCCATTCACCGTTCAGCGCGCCGGTCTGTCCGCGGAGGCTGATGGCGGCACAGCTCAAGAACACGAGGACACTCACCACTCGACAAGACGTCGTTCGCATAGCGCTCCTTATTCATTGGGTTGGTTGATGACCGTTGCCAGCCTCTCCAGAACCTCGAGCAGGCCGTTCGGTGAAATGTTCGTATACGCGCCGCCTGTGTCGCGGCCGATCATGAGGCTGACAGGCAGGTCGGTCAGCTGCCCGCCGCGGACGATCTGAGTACCTGCAGGCAGGTTGAGCCTGACCGCGTGCAGCGTCCCGCCGTTCTCGACGAAGTGATTGGTCACGTGCGCGATTTCCTGCGGGTTGATGTTCTGCGTCGACTCGTATCCTTCGGCGGTCAGGACGACGAAACACCGGGCGGCGATCTGCCGGTTGCGCGAATCGATGAAACAGATCGTCGATGACGCGGTTCATCACATTCGATCCGCTCGTTCCGAAAATCCCATTGACCGACTTCACCACTTGCTGGCGGTCGAGCGTCGGACGCACGCGAATCTGAGGCGTGCCGGCGACCGACACGAGCATCATCTCGTGCTGCGCGTCGACGCCTTCGACAAACGCCGTCAGCGCTTTACGAATGATGCCAATCGGCTGCCGGATGGCCTCAGTGGAATCCACGATGAGCACGACGCGCAGGGGGCGCGTGCCTGTCTGGGCAAGCACAGGCACCGGAAGCAGGCATGCCACGAGCAGGAGCGCGGTCAGCGTGCGCATCATCGTGTCGAACCTCCCGTGAAGAGGTGCAGATTATACGCTTCCGAGGATGAGAATCGCACGTGGATCGCGTGCGCTCTGGGATTATAATCGTTGGTCTTCCCCACAAATCGGACGGAGGTGGTCATGTTGCCCGACGCCGTCAGTTCCGTTCTTCGCCGCAAGGGCGATCGCAAGGTTCTCTCAATCGGTCCGGACGCATCCGTATACGAAGCCATCGCGATGATGGCCGAGAATTCGATCGGCGCCCTCCTCGTGGTCTCGAACGGCCAGCTCGTCGGCATCCTGTCCGAGCGCGACTACGCGCGAAAGGTGGTGCTGCAGTCGCGATCGTCGAAGGACACGCGCGTGAGCGACATCATGTCGGCCCCGGTCATTGCCGTATCGCCGGCCCACACGGTGGAGGAATGCATGCGGCTGATGACCGACAAACGCATCCGCCATCTTCCGGTGGTCGAAGGCTCCACGATCGCCGGCATCGTGTCGATCGGCGATCTCGTGCGCTCGGTCATCACCGCTGCAGGGTGAGACGATTCAGTATCTGCAGCAGTACATCAACGGACAGTATCAGGGCTAGGGGGTGCGGTCTGGGTGCGCTGGGTGCGAGTCGGGTGCAACAGGTGCGGGTTCCAGTTCCGGTTCCGGTTCCGGTTCCGATGGCTGCGATTCGGGTTCCGTCGAAGGGCGGCTCGCGCTGCAGCTCCTGAGAATCGGACGGACCGAAGGCGGGCGTTTCTGCCGGCGCCGGCGTCGCGATGACCGGAGGCGGCGTGACGTTGCCCATTCGCGCGCGGATGATTCGCTGACGCGCACGAAGTCGCGCGTTGGGCCTCGCGATGTTCAGTACGCGCGGATTGACGATCGCACCGGCCATGAGCGCGGCCTGATCGGGCCCGACCGCGGCCGCCGGAATACCGAAGTACGTGCGCGCGGCCGCCTCGGCTCCCCAGATGCCGTCGCCCCACTCGATGTTGTTGAGATACAACTCGAAGATGCGGGTCTTGCTCAACTCGTGCTCGAGGCGCCGGGTGATGAGCAGTTCGCTCAGCTTTCGAAACGGGATTCCGCGTTGGCGACAAATACAGGTTCTTCGCGAGCTGCTGCGTAATCGTGCTCGCGCCGCGCATCAAGGTGCCGCGCTCCCAGTCGGTTTCGAGCGCCTTCTTGATTTCGACGAGGTCGATGCCCTCATGGCCCCAGAATCCGGCATCCTCTGCCACGAGAACCGCGCGTTTCAGATGCGGCGAGATGCGGCTGTACGGCACCCATTGATGCACGCGCCGCGGCGCGCGGCCTTCGGCGCGCGCCTCACGTGCGCGCAGATCCATGAAGGCGGTCGACTCCAGGTTTCTCGTGCGCAGCTCGCGCACATCGGGCAGCGTAAGATACAGAAACGCGATGTAGGCGAACCCGAAGGCCGCGATCGCTGCCAATATCCGGCCGAAGCGTCGCATGCCAATGATTATAGATAGTCTTCGACCGCTCATACTGTGCGGGCTTACGCTGTGCATTGTCATGGCGTGCGCCGGAGCGGACAGCAGCGGGCAGGACAACTTTCAGACGCTGCGCGAGCGGATGGTCGAGACGCAGATCCGCGCGCGCGACGTGCGGAACGCCGCGGTGCTTGCAGGCGATGGGGCGCGTGCCCCGCCATCTCTTCGTTCCCGACGATGTACGGCCGTTCGCGTACGACGATCGTCCGCTGCCGATCGGACGCGGGCAGACGATCTCGCAGCCCTACATCGTGGCCTACATGACCGAGGCGCTGCAGCTCGAGCCGGCGCACACGGTGCTCGAGATCGGCACCGGCTCCGGTTATCAGGCTGCGATTCTCGCCGACATCGTCAAGCAGGTGTACAGCATCGAAATCGTTCCCGATCTCGCCGAGAGCGCTCGGCGCGCGCTGGCGCAGGCGGGTGTTCGCAATGTCGAGGTGCGCACCGGAAACGGCTATCTTGGATGGCCCGATCGTGCGCCCTTCGATCGCATCATCGTCACCGCAGCGCCGGCGGAGATTCCGCAGGCGCTCGTCGATCAACTTGCGGCCGGCGGCATCATGGTCGTGCCGGTGGGCACATCGCATCAGGAGATCGTGGTCGTCACGAAAACGCCGGGCGGCGTCATCCAGCAACGCACCATCGAAGTGCGGTTCGTGCCGATGGTGTCGAAACCCGGGGACTAGGGACTGGGGATTAGGGACTAGTAGTGGCGTGGTTCACGACTGCGATCTCGCGCACACGTGTCGTCACAATCGCGCCATCGTCGGTGTAAAACTCCATACTGAATCCCACGTAAATGCCCAGCAGCTTGAGAAGCTGCCGGCCAGCGACGCGCCGGCCAGGCGCACGCGCGTATAGAGCCGGAAAAAACCTGCCGCCCCGCACGAGCACGTCACCGGTGCTCGCATCCATGACGGTGATTTCGTACACGGTGTTTTTCGTCGTCACCTCGAGTGTGTCGAGGGAGCGGAGATTGCCGAGCTGCACTCCGTTCGTCCATGGCAGCCCGCTCCATGTCTCGAGGTTGCAGCCCGCGGGGACGTACGTCGTGTTCACGCCGGTTTCGCCTTCAACAGTCCGATCTGGATGAGCACGCCGGTGAAATCATAAATGCGGGTCTCGCGAACGATCTTACGATCGCGGAACTCGTAGACAAACACCGCCGGGGCTTTGAAGCTTTTGCCGGAGGGATCGAGCCCCATGAATCCGCCGATGTCGGTCCCTTCGAGCGTCAGCAGCTGCATGACGTGATTGCCATCGATGACGACGCGTTCCGTCCGGTACTTGAGATCGGGAAACGCCTCGAACCACTTGCGACGCGCGCGATCGACGGCATCGGCGCCGTGCAGGGTGCCGGCAGCGGGGCTGTCGACGACACAATCGCCGGCGTAGTCTCGCGACAGCGCATCGGCGTCCATGTTGTCGAACGCCTCCTGACGCCGCTCGAACAGCGCCACCATTTCCTCACGGGTCAGCGCCGATTCAACAGCCATGCTGCCTCCCATTGCATCCGCCTTCGCGCCTGAATCTCTATCGCTTCGGCGGACAGGCCCATTGCACCCATTGCACCTATGGACTAGTATCGCGCACCTACCCCGAACAAGGAGCTTCTCCGATGCAGATCGTCGAACGCTCGGCCGGTAACGTCACAGTCCTCGACCTCTCGGGCCAGATCACCTTCACTCAGGGCGATCAGCAGTTCAAAGACAAAGTCAACAGCCTGGTGCACCAGGGTCACAAGAACATCCTCGTCAACCTGGCAACGTCACGCACGTCGACAGTGCCGGCCTCGGCGAGCTCGTCGGCGCCTACACGACGGTGTCGAAAGCTGGCGGCAGCATGAAGCTTCTGAACCTCACCAAGCGCCTGCACGATCTGCTGGCCATCACCAAGCTGCTGACCATCTTCGACACGTTCGAATCCGAAGCAGGACGCGCTGAAACAGTTCGCCTAACTCTTCCGTCCGCCGTACCGCAACACGAGCGCGGTCACGTCGTCGTTCTGGGCCGCGCTCGCCGCGAACGTCCTGACCGTTGCGAGAATCCTGTCCAGCAGCACGCCGGTCGGGCTGGCGCAATGCTCGTTGATGCACGGCAGCAGCCGCTCTTCGCCGAACTCGTCGCCCGCGGCGTTGAGTGCCTCGGTCACGCCATCGCTGAACACCACCAGCGTGTCGCCGTCCTCGAGCTGCAGCGTTTCCTCTTCGTAGGTCGCGTGCGGAAACAGTCCGAGGATCAGGCCGCCCGTTTCGAGGCGCCGTATGCCGCTGCGGCCAACGAGAATCGGCGGGTTATGACCGGCGTTGCTGTACGTCAGCCGCCCGTCTGGAGCGAGCACGCCGTACATCACCGTGACGAAGCGCGATTGAATGGCGCGGCGAATCAGCGTGCGATTGATGTGCGCCATGAGCGCGGCCGGTGAATCCATCGACGTCACCTGCGCCGCGAACGCGCCCTGAATCATCGCCGTCAGCAGCGCCGCCGACGGCCCCTTGCCTGCAACGTCCCCGAGCGTGAAGCCGAAGCGCCCGTCGGCAAGATTGAAATAGTCGAAGAAGTCTCCGCCGATGGCGCGGCACGGAATCGACGACGCGGCAACATCGAAGTGCGCGCCCGACTGCATCGCCTCGGGAAGCAGCGCGCGCTGGATTTCGGCGGCGAGCTGCAGCTCGCGCTCCATCCGCGCTTTCTCCGTGGCCTCGCGATACAGGCGCGCGCTTTCGATGGCCGATGCGGCTTCACCGGCAACCGCCTCGAGCGCGTTGCGCGCGGCGCCCGACATCAACTGCCCCTTCTCGCGGCTGTCGAGGTACAGCACGCCGATCGGGCGCTGCTCGGCGTCGGAGCTCGAATGATCGAGGTACCGCACGACCCGCAATGGCGTGCACAGAACGTGGCGGATGCCCAGTGCGACCGTGCCGAGATGCTGCCCGGCAAAATCTCCCTCACGCAGGTCAGCAACGATCCGCTCCTGTCCAGTCTCGAACACCTGCTGAGGAATCTTCTGGCTCGTGGCGAACGATTGGCCCGATAGCGTTACCTTGCCGCGCGCACGCGCAATCTTGAACTCGAGCTCCCCTTTCGGATTCGCGAGCATGATGAATCCGCGCTCCGCGCCGGTGGCGTCGATGGCCGAGTCCATCACGAGCACGAGCACTTCCTCGAGCACGCGGGACGAGCCGAGGCGGCGGAGCTGATCGAGCAGCGTCGTCAACGGGCGAAAATCGATGACGCCGGATGTGTGGCTGGCGTGTGTCGTCGGCCGGGTCGTCCGTGAGGAAAATCAGCTCGGCACTGCCGCTGCGGCCGAGGCGAATCCTGTCGCGATGCCGCAGCGACCGCTCGGTGACCTGCTCGTCGTTGACGAACGTGCCGCATCGCGACCCGCGATCCTTCAGCACGAACCGCCCGTCGTCCAGGCGCACGATTTCGGCATGCTCGCGCGACACATCGGTGCCGACAGCGCGCAGATCGCTCTCGCTCTTGCGGCCGATGCGGAACACCGGCTTGTCGATGACGACGATCCGCCGGCCGAGGGAATCGTCGACCTGGAGACGCGGAACGTTCGTGTTGATGGTGTCAGACATGGTCAGATGGGTCTCGCCTTGAGCGCGCCGATTTCCAGGAGGAAACCGGTGAAGTCGTAGATCCGTTTTTCGTGCACGATCAGCCCGTCCCGCATTGTGCAGATGAGCACGGCGGCAAAGCTGAAGCGTTTGCCCGTCGCCGCCATGCCCATGAAGCCGCCAGTGTTCGTGCCGTGGAACGTGACGGTCTGGACGGCGCGGTCGCCATCGAAGATGAGCTCGGGATTTTCGATCGTCATGTCGGGAAAGCTCGTTATGAGCGCGCGATAGATGTTCTCGATCCCGCGCCGGCCGGTCACTTTTCCTGCGAGCGGACTTTCGAGCACACAGTCCTCGGTATGCGCGCGCACCAGCGCGTCGATATCGCGGCGGCGCCACGCGTCGACGCGGCGATCGAAGAACTGCTGTGCTTCGTCTCGAGTCATACTCTGCTCACTTCTGTCGGGAAACGCACGGATTATAAGCGGGTCGGGCCCATTGTTTGCAGGTCAATTTCTGATGAGTTCATCGGCGTCGCTCTATCCATCGGCAGCGATTCTCACAACGTGGAGCGAGCGCGACTGGCGCCGCGCTGACGGTATCCAGCTCGAACATCTCGACCATATGCAGCGCATCGTCGTGCGCACCTACCAGCATGCGTACGAAATCTTCGTCCGTTGCGGCCCCACCGGCGACGTGCTGGTCCGAGGCGGGCATTTCCTTCAGGAGTTCACGGAAGCGAAGCTGGTGGGCAGTTCGCTGGGCGGCGGATTTTTGAAGCAGTTTGGTATCTACGTAGGGCTGCGACTGGAATTGAACGTCGACGGCGAGACGATCCTGACGTCGCCGATCTTCGGTATTTCCCTTTGCCCGATGGAATTCGTGGCAAGCGCCTGAGAGCTGATCATCCGATCAGCGATCGCACACGATCGAGAAGCCGCTCGCCGGCCTCGCCGGCGTCGCGATGCGAGAAATCCGCAGACAGTTCGATGACGCAATGCGCGTCCGCGAGCGTGTTGAACGATTCGGCCGTGCTCGTTGCTCGCGCGGCTCGAAGGTCGGAGTCGATGACGACCGCCTTGGGCCGAACGGCGCGCAGAAGCATCAACGCGTCAGGCAGATTATCCGACGACAGCACGCCGAAGCCAGCCTGACGCAGAATCTCGCAGACATATGCCAGCACGTCGCGCGATTCGGCAACGCAGAGAATGTCGGTCGCAAGTCGACCCAGCGTGCGGGTCGATCTTGCATGGTCGTACGTCGCCGCAATCGCTGTTCCCGCGGATTCGTACGGCGGGAGAATCGTTTCGAGTCTGGTTACCCTGAGGATCTCCTTGACACGAGGAGGCGCTGCGCAAATTCTGAGATCCCCTCCGGCGAGCCGCGCCCGATTCAACAACCGCACGAGCAGGCCCAGCCCGCTGCTATCAATGAAATCGATGTCGGAGAGATCCAGGACGACGTAGGGACTCTCGTCGAGCAGACCGTCCACCTCCTGCTGGAGCAGAGATGACTCGCTGCCCTCGACGATGCGGCCCCCACACTTAGCGAGGACAATCCCGCCAAATCTCTGGCTCTGCAGTGAGAGCGACACGTTCCTCCCTGATTCCTGGTTTTAGAGGGCGCGATCCGCCTGAGCTCGTCGAAGAAATTGTACACGAGCACGACCTTGTCGAGCTTCCGTCCCTCTTGGTCCTCCGTGCCTGCGAAAAGGCACTCATCGCCGACAGGAGTATTGTTCCGTGGTGCGAGAGCGGATTCTCCATCATCGAGCCCTAGTGCCAGCGTTGCCGCAACGTGTTAGACTCTGCCGCTTCCGGAAATCCGTCAACGACCTATAAAAAGGAGTCGCGTCATGGCTTTCACTCCAACGGCTCGCACGGCGGCGTGTATCGCCGGGTTGTGCTCGGTAATGGTCATCGCAGGTCTTGCGCAGAGTCCCGCTTTGGGGCTCGGGACCTGGAAGTTGAACGTTACGCAATCGAAGTTCAGTCCTGGACCCGCTCCCAAGAGCTCGACTGTCACCTTCAAGGCAGCCGGACAAGGTGTGAGCGCGGTGATCGACGGCGTCGGCCCGGACGGCGCCAAAGTCCACTGGGAATACACGGCGAACTTCGACGGTAAACCGTATCCCGTCAAGGGTAATCCGGATGGCGATATGGTGGTCGCCACGCGTATCAACCCGACCACGATCGAGACCGCGTACACGCTGAAAGGAAAACCGACGCTCCTCGTCAGGCGAACCCTTTCCGCAGATGGGAAGACCTTGACGGTGACGCAAACTGGAACGAACGGGCAGGGACAGAAGACCAACAACGTGCTGATGTTCGACCAGTAGACGCGACTTCTGATCCCTAATCTCTATTTCTCGAAGGTGCAATTCGTCGCAACTCGTCGAAGAAGTTGAAGACAAGGACCACGTGGTTCCGGAATTCCGGAGACTGTTCGTCACTCGAACCGATCACAAACCGCTTGCCGTCGGGATGCAGATCGAGGTCCCGGCTCGGCGCACGCGGGCGGCCGCCCAGACGCGCGTCGAGCCAGACCTGCGGCTTATCAGCCTGAAACGAGTCGCCCTCGGCGCGATACGGGACCGACATCAGGCGCAGATCCGAGGTGTCCAGAAAAAAAACTCGTTGGAGGTGCGCGACCATGTCGGATCGTCGCCCGGCGCAGTAGAGATCTGCCATTTCCCTCCCGGGCCCGGAAAAGGCCGGACAAAGACGTCAGTGCGTCCCGTTTCGTTCGACAGATACGCCATCCATCGGCCGTCCGGCGAAAACATGCCGCTGCTCTCTGTGAAAGTGGTACTAAGAAAGGTTTGCGGCTTGCCCGGTTTCCACCCCGTGGCTTCATCGCCCTCGAGCGGAAGAATCATCAGATCGGTCGCTTTGCCCGGCACAGTCTCGAAGAACGCCAGATATTTCCCGCTTGGATGCCAGGAGGACGGCCACTGCGGATTCGGGCTCTCCGTGAGACGCACGACATCGCCGGTGCCGTCAGAGCGCTGCAGGTCGCCAAATCTCTGGCTCTGCAGTGAGAGCGACACGTTCCTCCCTAATCCCTAATCTGGTTTTAGAGGGCGCGATCCGCCTGAGCTCGTCGAAAAAGTTGAACACGAACACGACTTTGTCGAGTCTCTGCGCCGCTTCGCTTTCCGAGCCGGCGACGACGAACCGCTTGCCGTCGGGATGCAGGTCGAGATCGCGGCTGGGTGACCGCGGCCGGCCGGCGATGCGCGTCTCGTGCAGCGGCACGGGCTTGCCCGCCACAAACGTGTTGCCCTCGACACGATAGGGCATCACCATCAAACGCAGATCCGCGGTATTGAGGAAAAAGAATTCGGGCGCCGTCCGCGACCATGTCGGGTCGTCGGCGGCCGCCGTCGACAGTTGATATTTCCCGCCGGGGCCTGGATACGGGGCGACGAAGATATCGTTCCGGCCACCTTCGTTCGAGATGTAGGCGACCCAGCGGCCATCAGGTGAGAACATCCCGCTGCTTTCCGATACGGCGCCTTGAGAAATGCCGACGGCGCGCCCGGCTTCCACCCGCTTTTCTCGTCGCCTTCAATCGGCAGCATCATCACGTCGCTCGGGCCGGTCGACGCGGTTTCGAGAAAGGCGAGCGTGCGGCCGTTCGGATGAAACGACGAGGGCCACTGCGCATTCTTGCTGGTGGTCAAGCGCTCTGCGTCGCCGGTGCCATCGGCGCGCTGCCAATACAGGTTGAACGCGGCGACCCGCCCCGCCGCGACGCATACGCGATGCGCGTGCCGTCCGGCGACCAGACCGGCCGCGCATCGTCGGCGGTATCGAACGTCCGTCTCGACAACGTGTCGCGCTCCCAGTCATAAATCCAGATGTCGGTCTGCGCACCATCGTGGATATCGACGGCCAGCAATCGGCCATCAGGTGAGAAGGCAGGATTGGTCCAGTTGGACGGCGCGTTGCGCAGCACCGCCAACGTTCCCGTCCGATCGAGCCACTTCATCGGCGCCGTGTCGGACAGCGTGTCGCCCGCGGCGTACACCAGGGTGCCGGTCGTCGAGACGTCGAACTGCGCGCCGCCTGAAATTTGTGCTGGACCGCGCGCCTTCAACCGCGGGCACCGCAGGGCCGGTCATCTCGAGCCGCTCGACGTCGAATGGCGCCGCGAACAGGGTGCGGTCACGAAAAAACAGCATGTGGCCGCTCGCGACGTATCGCGCGTAATACCCGGGGCTGGTCAGCACCTTCCTCGGCCCGTTCGGCAGCGTCTGCGACAACGATGGACGAGTTCGCGATATCGCCGATGCCTTTGCACTGGTGAAGATGACGGCTTTGCCGCCCGGCAGCACCTGCGGCCAACGCTGACTCGCTTCGCCTTCGGCCAGCGCGAACAGCTTTTCAGGCGTCCCGCCTTCCGATGACACGCGCTGGAGCGCCGTTGCCGAAGCCGAAGACGGGTGTAAACACAATCCAGCCATCATCACCCCAGCTGCCGCCGCGGCCGATTGGCGCGTCACACAGCGTGACGGCCGGTCCTCCCGCGACCGCAATCTTTTTGAGCTTGCCGCCGGCAAAGAACCCAATCGATTTCCCATCGGGAGAAAAGAAGGGATTCAGCGCGCCTTCGGTACCCGCAAGCTGCGTCGCCTGCAGCTGATCCAGCCGCCGCACGTAGAGAGAGGCGTTCACCGGTTGAGATTGCCGGCTTGCGGTAAACGCGAGCATCGTTCCGTCCGGAGAAAGGATCGAGGACGCGCCGAACGACGTCGACGAGCGACGTCTCGGCGCCGATGTCGGCGGTCAGGCGTACGGGCGCGGCAGGCACGGGCTGCTGCGCCCACGGGCGCCACCATGCGAGCGCCAAGCGAGCGACGCAAGCGCGACGAGCACGGCCGCCGCCACAAGCGCGGTTCGCGCGCGCGATCGAGGGAGCGCGGTCAACAGCCGCAGGTGGCGCGGCCGGAGTGATGGTTCCATGGTCGAGCAGATAACGGACGACGGCAATGTCGCCGAGGCGCGCCTTGCGATCTTTTTCGAGGCAGCCCTTTATCAGCGTGCGGACGTGCGCCGGCACGTCGGACGGCAGCGCCGTCCAGTCCGGCTCGCCGCGCACGACCGCCGCAATGACGTCGGTGAGATCCTCGCCGTCGAACGCTCGCCTGCCGGTGAGCATTTCGTACAACACACACCCGAACGCCCAGATGTCGCTGCGCTTGTCGGCCGGCTTCCCCTTCGCCTGCTCCGGGCTCATGTACACGGCCGTGCCGAGAATGATGCCGGCGTTGGTGGCCATGGCGGGAGACGTGATCGTGGGCGACTGCGAAAGCAGGCGCGATTGTTCGGATGTCGTGTGCTCTAACGCTTTCGCCAGACCGAAGTCGAGCACCTTTACCGCGCCGTCGTGCGTCAGCTTGATGTTGGCGGGCTTCAGATCGCGGTGAACGATCCCGTGCTCGTGCGCGGCCTCGAGCGCTTCGGCGATCTGACGCGCAATCGGCAGCGCTTCTTCAATTGGAATGCCGCGGGGCCCCGCCCTCCCGGCCTGCCACGCCTCGCTTTCGCTCGGCGCTTTGTGTCGTGGCAATTCACTGCTTGGAGCAGCACTGCGTCCTGCGATCACATCCGCCAGCGTCGGGCCGTCGACCAGCTCGAGCACGAGGGCGCTGCTCCCCGCGTGTTGCTCGACGCCGTAAATCTGCGCGATGTGCGGATGGTTGAGCGATGCGAGTACTTGCGCCTCGCGCTGAAATCGCGCGACGCGATCGGTATCGGCGGCGAACAAATCCGGCAGAATTTTGATCGCGACGTCGCGGCCCAGCCGCGCATCGCGCGCCCGATACACTTCGCCCATACCGCCTGCGCCGATGGCGGACATAATCTCGTACGGACCGAGTCGAGTGCCGGGCGTGAGAGACATTGTTCCTGGAGGAAGCGGGCCGATTATAGGGGATCCGGCCCAAGGGCGGAAGAATTCGGGACCAGGGACTGGGGACTAGGGATTAGGCCTGAATGCGCCCAACTAATTTCGCAGCAGCGCCGTTGCCACGCCGGCGCCGACCGTGAGCATCATGCCCAGCAGTGCGAGCATGGTGCTGAATGTCCATCGGAACTGCTTCGATAGCTCCGCGCGCAGATCGTCCATTTTTCGATCGACCGTCTCGAAACGGCGATCGAGCCTCTGCTCGACCGCCTCAAATCGTCGATCGAACTTCTGATCGAGCGCGTCGATCTTGCGATCGAGCCGCCCAATCTCGCCAAACAGATGATCCCAATGTCTGGATAGTTCTTCCACTCGTCCCTCGAGTACATCGAGCCGCGATTGCTCTGCCATGGCGTCCTCCCTGCGCGCTCTCTTGCGAGTATACCGTCGTCAGTCAAGCCGCACTGCCGTTGGAGCACGGGCCGTGCCGACAACAGCGGTCCGGATTCAGCCGGTCGTTGGTATCTGCGTGCAAAACCTGCGATCTTCAGACCGACTCTGCGTGATAAAAACCGCCAGTGGGCAGGGGGTCCTAAGTAATTATTTTCAGCGTACCTTAGTTGACCGACACGGGGAACCTGCTCGTCCCGTATAATTCCGGCCGTCCACCCGTAAATCGCGACTGGCGCGCTCGCAGAGACAAGGAGTCTCACATGACATCTTTTCGTGTGGTCGTCGGTGCTGTCGCCGTCCTCGCCCTCCCACTGATCGTTCACGGACAAGCCGCGGATACCGACGTCTATCACGTGACGTTCGCGAAGGCGGCCCCGGGCCAGGCGGCGGCTCTCGCAAAGAATCTTCAAGAGCAGGATCCGAAGGACCCGATGGCCGGTCACTTTCTCATGCTGCGTCATCAGGAAGGCGATGACTGGGACTACGTGGTCATCAATCACGTCGGACAAAAAGCAACGGTGTCGGTAACGCCCACCCCTCCGAGCGCGCTCGTGCCCATGCAGGCATGGCACAACGACGCGTTCGTGTCGGGGCCGTCATGGGCCGAGTTTTCCAAATTGATGAGCGGTCCCGCGACGTCGATCTACACGGTCGGCGTGCATCGTTCAGTGCCTGGACATCGCGTGGAGCTGTTCGAGGCGCTTACACGCCGGGATCCGTCCATGAAGGTTCCGTTGAGCCAGGTCGCGCTCACGCACCTCGAAGGCGGAATCTGGCAGTTTCTGGTCATCGCCCGCTACAACTCATGGCAAGACCTTGGCGCCGATCGCGCCGCGGCTGCCGCAAGCGAGAAGGGCTGGTTCGAGATACGGCAGCACTCGGCATGGCACATGGACACGATTGCCGATCGCGTCGGCGCCAAATAGGCGCCGCCAACACGCAGGGATTAGGGCGAACCGTTAAAAACACCTTCCGTTGCTAACCCGTAGACCTTGCGTCTCTGCGTCGTTGCGGTGAGACATGGAACAACGCAGCGCTAAACCTTGATCCCCAGGTTCTGCAGGATGAACGCGTAGATGTCCGCCGTCACCTCGATGAGCTTCGCGGTGTTGCTCGCGCCGTGGCCCGATTTCGTTTCGATGCGGATGAGTGCGGGCCTCTCGCGGCTCGCGGCCGCCTGCAGCGTCGCGGCATACTTGAACGAGTGCGCCGGCACGACGCGATCGTCGTGATCGGCGGTCACGATGAGCGTCGCGGGGTACTGCGCGCCTGGAAGAATGTTGTGCAGCGGCGAGTACGCGTAGAGCGCCGTGAATTCTTCGGGGTTGTCGCTCGACCCGTAATCTGGCGCCCAGTTCCAGCCGATCGTGAACTTGTGAAACCGCAGCATGTCCATGACGGCCACCTGCGGCACTGCCGCGCGGAACAAATCGGGCCGCTGATTCATCACGGCGCCGACGAGCAGTCCACCGTTCGACCCGCCGGTCATCGCCATCCGTGCGGGCGTCGAATACTTCTGCGCGATCAGCCACTCCGCCGCGGCGATGAAGTCGTCGAACACGTTCTGCTTTTTTGTCTTCGTTCCGGCGTCGTGCCAGGCCTCGCCGTATTCGCCGCCGCCTCGCATGTTCACGCTGGCATACACGAATCCGCGCTCGAGCAGCGCCAGCCGCAGCGCGTTGAAGTTCGGGGTCGTCGAGATGTTGAACCCGCCATAGCCGTACATCAGCAGCGGATTGGCGCCGTCGGCAACGAGCCCTTTGCGATGAACGAGAAACATCGGAACGCGCGTGCCGTCTTTGCTCGTCACGAAGACCTGCTTCGTCTCGAACGCCGCGGCATCGAACCCGGGCAGCTCTGATGCGCGAAACACCACGCTCGCGTGCGCGGCGATGTCGTACCGGTACAGCGTCGACGGCGCCGTGAACGACGTGAAGGTATAGAACACGAAAGGCGCGCTGCGCTCTCCGCTGAATCCCTCGACCGTGCCAGGGCCGGGCAATACGACGTCAGCCTCGAAGGTGCCATCCAGACTGTGCACGCTGACTCTTGCCGTGACGTCCTTCATGTAGACCACGAATAACTTGCCGCCCGCAGTCGCCGCTCGCTCGATCGGCTCGGCCTTCTCTGCCACGACGGTCTTCCAGTTCCGCTCAGCGGGATCGTTCGGATCGATACCGACGATGCGGCCATTAGGGGCGTCCTTATCGGTGTGAACCAGCAGCTCCCCGCCGGCATTGTCGATGACGTGGAACGTGTCGTGGGTAATCTCGGCGATGAGGGGCGCGAAGCGCTCCCCTGTGCGCGATCGATCGCGCACGAACACGGCGTTTCCCTTCTTGCCCGCGGCGCGATCGTGGACGTAGAGCACCTCGAATCGCTCATCCTCCGTCGTCTCCATTAGATGAAAGCGCTGCGGGCCGGCGGGATCTTCGAAGACCAGCTCGTCGGCATCCTGTGCGGTCCCAAGACGATGATAGAAAACACGGTGGTGTTCGTTCGACGACGAGAGCTCCCTGCCGGGAGGCGGAGCGGGATAGCGGCTGTAATAGAAGCCTGTTCCTCTCCACGCGACACTCGAGACCTTTACCCATTCGATCCTGTCGGGCAACGGAATGTTCGTGGCAAGATCGAGAATCCTGTACTCGAGCCAGTCGGAGCCGCTCTTTGATATGCCGTACACCGCATACCGGGCGTCACGTGACGGCGCGAACTCCACCAGTCGAACGGTGCCATCGCTCGACCACGTGTTGGGATCGATCAGCACCTCCGGCGTGCCATCGAGCCCTTTCTGCACGAACAGGACGTTCTGGTTCTGCAGGCCGTCGTTCCTGTAGAAGAAAATCAGATCGCGGGTGGCGGACGGTTGGAGGTATCGAGCGTAGTCGTAGAGCTCTTGCAGCCGCGCATTCAGTTGCGCGCGAAAGGGAATCTGTTCGAGATACGCGAACGTAACGGCATTCTGGGCTTCCACCCAGGCCGCGGTCTCCGGGGACGTATCGTCCTCGAGCCAGCGATACGGGTCGGGCACCGTGATGCCGTGATAGGTCTCGACGTCATCCCCTCTTTGCGTCGGCGGATAGTTCACAATCGGCGGTCCTCAGGTGCAGGTCGAGATTATTGTCGCTCCGGTATTCCGCTGGATTAAATACGGCGTATAATCCGCCCGTTTCAGTTGCGTTTCTCGCCTCCGGACACCATCACAAGAGGAGGACCCGATGCAGCTGCCCATTCGTCGCTCACACCTTCTCGCGGCCGCAACAGGTACCTGGTCATCTCCGGTCCGGCGCCCGCACAGACCCAGGACCCGGCAGTCGGCACCTGGGTGCTCAACGTAGCAAAATCCAAATACCATTCGGGACCGCCGCCGAAGAGCCTGACTGTCACCTTCAAACCCTCGAGCGCAGGTGGGATGAACGTCGTCTCAGAGTCCGTGGACGCTACAGGCGGGACAGCGCGCACGGAATACACGGCGAATTACGACGGAAAGGACTATCCGCTGAAAGGCGTCCCGATTGCCGATGTGGTGTCGCTGAAACGCATCGATGCGAGATCGAGCGAGCGCGCCGACAAGCGGAGCGGGCGGGTGGTGCAGACGTTTGCTCGAAGCGTGTCACCCGACGGCAGGACGATGACGGTCACTCACAAAGGGACGGGCGCAGACGGTAAACCGTTCACCAACACCCTCGTGCTCGTGAAGAAATAACGCGGTTACGGCGCCGCGACCACGATGGCAGAGCGCGACCGAAGTCGCGCCCTGCCACCTCATAGAACTCAGAAGGTGAACCGCAGCCCGATCTGCCCGGTTCTCGTCGAGCCAACGCTCGTAATCTGCCCGAACGTCGGCGCCGTGACAGTGGTGTTGGGATTGTTCAATTGCCGCCAGTTGAACACGTTGAACGACTCGAAGCGAAACTGGATCTGCGAGGTGCCGCGCAAGGTGAACGTCTTCGCAAGCGTCAGGTCCACACGCCGGCGCCCGGGTCCTCGGACGTCTGAGGAGTTCTGGTTGCCCGGGCCGAATCGTCGCCCCCGTAGTCGGGGATCTCTCCACCAGTGTGTACGCGCTGCGATCGAGGTACTGGAGCGTATCGCGCCAGTCGTCGAATATCTGGTTGCCGCCGTTGTAATCGGGCCGGCTGTTCGCAATGCCCGACGCCTGGGTGATCCGCAGCGGTTCGCCGGAACGGAAATTGAGGACGCTGGAAAGCTGCCATCCGCCGAATACGCTGCCCACCACGTCACGGCGGTCAACCAGCCACGGGATGTCGTAGATGACCGTGCTCGTGACGCGATGGCGGACCTCGCCGATCAACGGCGAGTAATCGACGTCGAGGAAGGGATCGAAGAAGTCCTGCGTGTTGTTGTAGGTGGTGTCACCGATCGAGCTGTTGAAATTGCCGATGAGGTTGGCGCCCTGTTCCGACCAGCCTTTCGACATCGTGTAGTGCACCGCCAGATCGAGGCCATGGGCCCGGCGGAGGTTGACGTTCCCCTCGAACGCGTTGTAGACCATTGTCTGCCCGCTGGTGACGTACCACCCGCCGGGCGTGACGGCCGGGTTGGGCCGGGCGCCGGTCACCCGATCGTAGGCGTTCGCGAAGTTCAAGAGGATCGGCAGGTTCTTCCCGCTGGTGTGGACGTAGCCCGCCGAGACCGACGCCCGTCTTCCAATTTGCCGCTGCAGGTCGAAGGTGGCCTGCACGGTCTCGGGACTCTTCATGTCGGTCTGAAACATGTAGTAGAGATTCTTCTTGCCCGCCCGAGTCCGCGATCGTGATCTTCTCGGCGTCTTCCGCATAGGTGTTGGGCCAGACGATGCCACGCGCCTCCTGCTCTGTGCGATTCCAGCCCTGGCGGATCGGGGTGAAGGGACGCGCGACCGCGTTCTGGAACAACGCCATGATGTGACCGGTCGTGAACACCCCGACACCACCACGAACGACGGTCGCGCCCGAGCCATCGACCGTCCACGCAAATCCGGCGCGGGGGGCGAAGTTCATCTTGTCGTCGTCAATCGGCTGGTCCAGAGGGCGCGGCGCTCCGAAATCCATCTTGCGGATGTCGGTCGGATTGCTCAGGTTATTGACTTCTGCCGGATCGGCCGCATCGGTGGACTTGTAGCCAAATCCCGGATAGTAGTCGTAGCGCAGACCCAGGTTGAGCACGAACTTCTCGGTGACGCGCCAGTCGTCCTGGATAAAGCCTCCGAACTGATCGACCCACGCTTTGTGTGGCGGGTTGCCCATTGCGAGCAGGAAGTCGCTCGCCTTATTTGCCAGCAGGTCCTCGACGCTGGCGTACGTGAACCGGTTCGTTTGCGGATTCGACTTGAAGCCGATCTCGCGCGCCCAGCGGAACCCGGTCTTCAGCGTGTGGGCGCCCGAAACCCGCGTGATTTTCTGGTCCAGGTTGTACGCGTCGTAGGTCAAGGCAAGGACTTCGGTATCTCCGCTGCCGAAGAAGCCCGTCACGCTGAAGGTCGAGATACGCTGGCGCACGTTGTAGAGGTCTTCCTGCGCCCCTCGCGTGGGCGATTCCGCGAGCCAGAACTCGTCGAAGCGATCGAGCGTATTGCGATTCCAGCCGAACCGGCTTTCGGAGACCCACGCATTGCGCGTCATCACGTAGTTGGTCGAGACGCGTTTCGAGCCGTTCGTGTACTGCTGGTCGTTCTCGATCTGGATTCGCGGAACGTTGGCGAACGGCCGCATCCGCGAAGCGGTCACCGACAATCTGCCGGCGCCAGCCTGGAAGTCCACTTTGCCCAGGAACGTGTTGTCGCGGCGGGTGAGCAACCTGGCATCCGTGTACCGTCCGATGACGTCGTTGATTGGCACGTTCGGCAGCGGCATGTTGTCGAGCACCATTTTGGTCTCGGGAAATGGCAGCGCGGCCATCATACGATTGCGCGTCGCCTGCGTTGCCACGTTCCCCTGTACCGTCACGCCCGACTCCTCGCGATAGCCCTCATAGCTGGTGAAGAACAAGACGCGGTTCTGCAGGATGGGCCCGCCGAGCGATCCGCCGAACTGGTTGAACTTGATCTTGGGCTTGGCCGTCGTCGGCGGCAGGAATGGATCGCGCGACGAGAACGCGTCGCTCTGGAAGTTTTCAAAGATCGATCCGTGGAACTGGTTGGTCCCCGAACGCGTGATCATGTTGACCTGACCGCCGATCGAGCCTCCGTACTCCGCCGGCAGGACGCCCTTGGCCACCTGCACCTCGGCAACCGCTTCGACACTCAGGATCTCGATCTGGTTCTGGCCGCCGTAATTGCCGAATCCGCGGTTTTCCGGGTTCGTCTGGGCGCTGCTGCCGTCCACCGTGATGGCGCTGCCGCCGTCGCCGACGCCGTTGACGCGGAACGCCCGGCCGCCCGCAACCGACTGGTCGGTTGAACTGACACCCGAGCCCAGGAGGATGACGTTCTGCAGGTTCCGCCGCGAGACCGGAATCTCGCGCACTTCCTCGCCGAGCGATTGCACCTGCGACGTCGTTGCTGTCTCGATGAGAGGCGCGTTCTCGGCGACCGTGACGGTCTCTGCCAGCGCACCCACTTCGAGCGAAAATGTCTGCCGCACCGTCTGGCCGGCACTCAGGCTCAATCCTTTGTTCTCGTACGTCCTGAATCCCGAAAGCTCGATCTTGATCGTGTACGCACCGGGGGGTAGCGCGGGCAGCGCAAATTCGCCGCGTCCGTCCGAGACGGTTTCTCGCGTCAGCGTGGTGCCCTGATGCGTGACCGTCACGGTCACGCCAGGAAGCATCGCGCCCGAGCTGTCCTGCACGACGCCGTAAAGAGTGGCTTCGAGCACCTGCGCAACGGCATTTGTTGAGAACGTGGAGATAAACGTGAAAACGAAAGCAAGAACGGCGGCAGGAACCCGCGGAAAGATCCTCATGATGACCTCCGGGTGTCTGAACGGGACGTGAATCTGAACGGGCCAGATGATAGGTTATTCGGTCGACGAGAACCAGGGCTCAGCGCGGCGGCTTGCGCTGGTTCTCCGGGGCATAAATATCGTAGCCCTTCGCGTTAATTTCCTTCTCGCTCGGCGGGATGACCCCCGCCGCAGTCATCACCTGCTCCAGTGCGGCAACCGTCACGGCTGAGGGCTTGAAATTGCCGAACCTGTACCCGCGCGCGATTGTCAGCGGCGTCCATCCGAACTTGTTTGGTGTATTCCAGATATCGATCCGGGCGCCTTTGTCGGCAAGGAACTTGACGACTCGCGGAAGGTTCTTGTAGGCCGCGCCGTGCATGGCGGTCTCGCCGTTGACATCGACCGCGTTGATGTCGTCGCCGTTATCGAGCGCCACCTGCATCGCTTCGATAACCTCTTCTTCGGTGCCTGCGTCTTCGCCCGGCGATCGCGTGCCGAGACCGGCGGCCGTCATCAGCGCCGTGGTGCCTTCGGCGTTCTTCAGCGACGGGTCCGCACCGAGCGCGACCAGCGCCTTCATGTACTCGGCGTCGGCCGTCATCGCCGCGAGGAGATACGGCGATGCGCCGATGTCGTGGAACCGGGTGTTCGTCAGGTTGACGCGTCTCGTGATCCGCGCGTTCACGTCCGCGCCCTTGGCGACGAGCCGCTTCGCGAACTCGAGGCTCGACATCGTGCCCGAGCCCTCGGGACCGGGATCGTTGTCGCCGATGCCGGGCTGGCGGATGTACACGACCATGTGCAGCGCCGTATACCCGAGCCGATTGGAGTTCGGGTTGGCGCCTGCATCGAGCAACTCTGCCGCGAGCTGAAAGTGCGCCATTGGCGACCGCGAGATCCAACGGCGTGGTGCCGGCCCGGATTGGCCGTTCTCCCTCCGGAAGTTTCGGGTTCGCGCGCACCTGCACGGGCTCGTTCACGTCGACGCCCGCCTTCAGCAGCGCCTTGGCGGCTCCGATATGTCCCTGGCGTACCGCGAACATCAATGGCGAGAACCCGGAGTCGAGCGGCGTCCGGAAATCGGCCCCAGCCTTGATGAGCTCTTCGATGACCCCGACGTGACCTTCTACCGCCGCCCACATGAGCGCCGTCTGTCCCCGCCGTGGTTCCTTCGCATGCAGATCGGCGCCGCGGGTCAGCAGCACGCGCACCGCGTCGACCTTGCCGGTGCGTGCTGCCGTCATCAGCATGGTCTCGCCGCCGGGCAACGAGGCATTCGCGTCGGCGCCGGCATCGAGAAATTTCGTGATGATGGCGGCGTTGCCGTTCTGGCAGGCTATCGACAGCGGCGTGACGCCGTACCGGTTCGTCGGCGCGCACGTCCGCGCCCGCGCCAAGCAACCGCGTCACGAGATCGCCATCGTCGTGATAGGTCGCCCAGTGAAGTGCCGTGGTGCCGTCCGGCTGCGCGACGTTGATGCCGGCTTTCCTGCCGAGCAGTTGGACAATCGCGGCGCGATCGTTCCGCTGGACGGCAGCAGCAAGCTGCGCGTCCGCGGCGGGAGCAGCGAGCAGCGGGGCTGCGCCGAGCACCGCAACGACGACACCGGCGACGACAGTTGCCAGACGCATATTCGACTCCTCAGCCTGCCAGGTTAACCGGACTAAACAGCGTGTCGATTTTCCCCGTGCTGTCCTGGAACGAATCGAGCCGCACTCCCACCGCGTCGAGCAGCGTCAGATGCAGGTTCGCAAGCGGCGCCGGCTCGTCGTACTTGATATGACGTCCGCCGGGCACCTTTCCGGCTGCGCCGCCGGCGACAACGATGGGCAGGTCCACATGATTGTGAATGTTGGGATTGCCCATGCCGCTGCCGTAGAGGTAGAGCGAATTGTCCAGCAGCGTGCCGTTGCCCTCCGTCACGCCGTTCAGCTTCTCGAGGAAGTAGGCGAACAGCGACACGTGGAACTGATTGATCTTCGCGATCTTCGCAACCTTCTCCGGATCGCCTCCGTGGTGCGACGTTGGATGGTGCGGATCGGCGACGCCGATTTCCGGATAGCTGCGATTGCTCGTTTCGCGCGCGAGCTGGAACGTGATGACCCGCGTAATGTCGCCTTGCAGCGCGAGCACCTGCAGGTCGAACATCAGCTTCGCATGGTCTTCGTAGGCTGCCGGCACGCCTACGGGACGATCGAGATCCGGCAGCGGATTGTCGAATGTCTGCGCCTCGGCTTTCTGAATCCGCCGCTCGACCTCGCGCACCGTATCGAGATATTCGGTCACCTTGGTGCGATCCGCTGCGCCGAGCTGCCGCTGCAGCCGCGCGATGTCTTCGCGGACCCAGTCGAGCAGGCTCGCCCGGCGGCCGAGCGCCTTGCGGCGATCCGCAGGCCCGCCCCCTTCACCGAACAGCCGCTCGAACACCACGCGCGGATGCGCCTCTGACGGGAGCGGTGTCGTCGGCGACGACCACGACAGATTGTTCTGGTAGACGCACGCATACCCGTTGTCGCACTGCCCCACGACCTCCATCAGGTCCATGGCCAGCTCGAGCGAGGGAAGCTGCGTCTCCTGTCCCATCTGCGTGGCCGCGATCTGATCGACGGTCGTGCCCAGGAAGTAATCGCTGCTCTCGGTCCACTTCGCCTTGGCGGCGCTCAGAAACGCCGCGTTCGACGTCGCGTGCGTTCCCGGATACGCGTTCTTGAGCTCCATGTTGCTGAGCACCGTCAGGTGTTTCGTAAACGGCGCCAGCGGACTAAGCGATGGCGACAAAGCGGTCAGCGCGCCGCTCCCGACGGAAGGCGTCCAGCTCGCGATGTCGGACCCCATCGGGATGTACACGAATCCGAGACGCCGGACGGGACTCGCCGGTGTCTGGGCCAGGGCCGTCATCGACGGAACCATGGCGTCGAGCAGCGGCAGCGCGACGGTCGCGCCCATGCCCCTGAGAAACGTCCGACGTGCCAGCGATTTCTTGGTGATGATCATGTTGCTTTCCTCATCCGGAACGGTGTGCTGTTGACGATGCCCATCACGATCGACGAGAAGCGGTAGTCCTGCGCGCTCGCCTCGCGGACAATCTTGCGCAGCGCCGGCGCATCGTAATACGCGACGCCGCGGCCGATCGCAAAAGTCAGTAATTTCTCCGACAGCGTGCTCACGAAAAGCTCGGGGCGGCTGAGGATGGCCTTCTGCAGTCCTTCCACTCCGCGAAAGGCCGTCCCATCGAATAACGTGCCCGACGCGTCAATTGGTTCGCCGGATTCCAGCGTCCGCCAGCGTCCAACCGCGTCGTAGTTCTCGAGCGCGAAGCCGACTGGATCCGTCAGCCGGTGGCACCCTGCGCACGTCGGATTTTTCCGATGCTCGGCCAGGCGCTCGCGGATCGGCGCGTTCCGTTTCACGGTCTTCACATCGTCGAGCGCCGGCACGTTAGCAGGTGGCGGCGGCGGCGGCACGCCCATCACGTTGTCGAGAATCCACTTGCCTCGAATCACAGGCGACGTGCGGGTGGTATAGGAGGTGACGAGGAGGATGCTGCCCTGGCGGAGCAGTCCGCCCCGTTGAGCGTCTTCGCCGAATGTGATGCGGCGGAAACGGCTGCCGTACACGTTCGGGATGCCGTAATGCTTCGCCAGCCGCTCGTTGACGAAGGTGTAGTTGGCGCGCAGCAGGTCGAGCACGCTCCGGTTCTCGCGGATCACGCTGTCGACGAGCATCTCCGTCTCCTGCCGGAACGCCTGACGCAGGTTGTCGTCGAAATCGGGAAAGAGCCGCATGTCCGGCGTAATCGTGTCGAGATTTCGCAGGTGCAGCCACTGCGACGCGAAGTTCGTCACGAGGTTCTCAGACCGCGGGTCCGCCAGCATGCGGGTGACCTGGCGCTCGAGAACAGCGGGCTTATCCAGATCGCCCTTCACCGCAGCATCGAGCAACTCGTCGTCGGGAATACTGCTCCACAGGAAGAACGAGAGCCGCGTCGCCAGCTCGAGATCGCTGAGCTGGTAGACCGCACCCGTTGCACCAACCGCACCTTTCGCACCCATCGCACCCGGTTCCCGCTCGATGCGGAACAGGAACTCGGGGCTCGTCAGCACGACCGACATGCCCATCTCGATGCCGGCGTCAAAGCCATCGGCCGCTTTCGCGGTGCGGTAGAGCTCGAGGGGCTTCTTCAGATCGGCGTCATTAACAGGCCGTCGATACGCACGGCGCATCAGCGTCGAGAGAATTTTCCGCGCGCACCCGTCTTCGTCCTTTTGAGAGGCGGGCTGGCACGAGAACACCCGGCGGCGGCTCGGCGTGTCGCCGGCACCGGCGGGATTGTACGGACCGATGATCGAAATCTCGTAGACCGCCGGCTGCAGGCGTGGATGCCGGTAGTAGTTGAAATGCGCCTCGTAGGGTTGCCTGGCGGTTTCCAGGATGAGCGACGGTTTCTTCGGGAAGGTCACGCCCAGCGTGTGCGGTCCCGCGGTCACGGGCAGCCGCACCTTCATGTGGTTGTCCAGCGTCGCGTGCGACGCCGAATCGGCAGACGACGCTCCCTGCGTCAGCGAAATCGGCGCGATCGTGAACAGACTCACGCGTTCGCCGTCGAGCAGCAGTTCGACTTCGTGTGGCTCGAACAACCCCTCGATGTGCTCGTTGCGGTCGCGCGCGAGCCGGATCGTGATCTCGTACTCGCCGTTCATCGGAAACGCGTGCGACATCAGTGAGCCGCCGCGCGTGCCGAGAGGGAGCCCTTCGATGTGCCCTTCCTGCGTGATGTCGGGCCTGATGCGTTCGGTTGTGCCGCCCACAGAGAGGCCCGGCCGGCCGACGGCGAGCTGGCTGATCTTCTCTGCGGCCGAGACATAGCTCTCGAGCAACGTCGGCGAAAGATTGCCGACGGTTATGTTGTCGAACCCGTAACTGGCGGAGTCGCTCGGCAACAGCGCGGCGGGGTCGATTTCCAGCGCCAACAGGTCGCGAATGGCGTTGCGGTATTCCGTGCGGTTGAGCCGGCGGAACGTATCGGTTCGACCCGGATTCGGCGCGGCTGCGGCAATACCGTCGAGCCCGGCTTCGAGCGCGGTCAACGCCGCGGCGTGTGCCGTCTGATCAGGTTGCCGGGCCCCCTGCGGCGGCATCTGGTGGGCGCGCAGCTTATGAACGACTTTTTCCCACTCTTCCTGATGCGCGGCCAGATCCTGTGTATTGAGTGCGTCAAGCTCGAGCTTGCCAGCCTTCACCTTGCTGTTGTGGCACGACACGCAATAGGTCGAGACGAGCGCGCGATATGGCGCGTCAGCCGGTGTCGATGATACGGCGGGGCTCTGAGCTGCCGCCTGCGAGGCGGATCGCTGCTGTGCGGCGGGCACGCCGGCGCCGGCGATCGCCGCAAAGACGGCCGCCATCCCGTAAACCATCCAACTCGCCCGCCGGTGTGACATGCGGCTCCTATCTAATAGCGAAGAAAACGGATGGGTAATTTTACACCCTTGACACTGAAACAGTGCTCAATTGCGCGCGCCAAGAATGTATCGATTTGTCTCAGATTCGAGCAGTTCCAGCGGCACCGCTCCCGGCGCGAGGATCGCGTTGTGAAACGCGCGCTCCGAAAAGCGATCTTTCAATTGCGCCTGCGCGCGCTCGCGCAGTTCGAGAATCTTGAGCTGGCCGATCATGTACGAGCACGCCTGGCCCGGAAAGGCGACGTATCGCTCGATCTCGCTCGCTTCGATGCCGTAGTCGATAGCCTGTTCGCGCGTCCACCGCTTGGCATGCATGCCGGTGTCGACGACCAGACGGCGCGCGCGCCACAGCTCCTTGTCCATCTGACCGAGCAACCCCTCGGGGTCGTCCGCATACCACCCCGATTCGGCGGCCAGCCGCTCTGCGTAGAGAGCCCATCCTTCCGTGATCGCGGAGATGCCGCCGAACAGACGCGCCTGCCTGAATTTCGGAAGGGACGCGCTCTCGACCATCAACCCGATCTGAAAGTGATGTCCCGGAACGGTCTCGTGATGAACGAGCGTGCGCAGGCCGAATCTGGTCATCTGATCGGGACGTAGCGGCATCTGAAAAATTGCCGGCCTCGAGCCGTCGAGAGGCGGCGCCGTGTAAGACGCAGCGGCATTGGCCTCGCGGAATCGCGGATACGGTTGCGCGATGACGGGTCCCTTCGGCCGCGCGTCGAACTGCAAACCCGACCGGCGCTCGGCCTCGCGGATCATCGCGTCGATATCGGCCATGATCTGCTTCCGGCCGTCCTCGGTAATCGGATAGGCCAGATCCTTCTTCAACTGCTCGACACGTTCCTTGACCGTGCCATTCGATCGGCCGAGCTTGCGCAAGAGCCCGTCCATGTTGCGCTCGAGCTCTGCCACCTTGCGCAAGCCGATCTCGTGGATCTGATCGGCCGTGAGATCCGTCGTCGTGAAGGCCTTCAGAAAATGCGCGTACGCCGCGGCGCCTCCTTCGAGGCGCCAGAGGCCCGCGCGATCGGCCGACCGTGGCACGAGCGTTTCCAGGAAAGCGATGGCTTTGTTCCACTCGGGGTATACGCTCTCGCGGACGATCCGCTCGGCCTGTGTGACGAGCGCCGTGCGAGCTTCGGGCGCGAGCGTTTTTATCGCGGCGGCACGCTCGTCGAGCGACGTCACGAATGGGTTCTGCGCCGGCGGCGTTTGCACGAAGCGGCGCATCTGATCGATCGTCAGGTTCAAGATAAAACGCGGAGGAATCAAGTCCTTCTCGGCGCGCTGCCGTGACTCGACGACGGCCTCGGCCATGCGCGGTCCGGCCTGGCCGAGCCGGACGACGTAGTTCGACGCGTCTTTCGCTGTGCGGATCGGGTGTTGGACGGTGAGCGTGTTCGGCAGCCAGATATTCGCGCCGTTGAACTGATCGAGCGGGAACACGTAATCGTCGTACTTCGCCCAGTCGATGTAGGCCTGCAGGTGGTAATGGAGCACGTCGGCCGACAGCCGCTGCGCGTCGGTCATGCGCGAGCGATCGAAGCGCCCGAGGTCCTGGAGGCCTCGCTGGATGTACGCGAGGCGCTCACGCTCGGCGGCGTCGGCGTACGACGAGATCTGCTGCTCGAGGCGGTCCTGCTCGTCGCCGGAAAAATAGCGGGTGCTCACGGCGAGGTTCGGGTTCAACCGCACCCAGCCGTCACTGATCGTGCGGAAGAAATCGTCGATCGACGGCTGCTGCGCAGACGGCGCTGCGAATGCAAGAGCACAGATAAGGAACAACGAAGAGAGTCTGGTCACATTTTGGGGGAATTATACCGCCATGGGCTTATAGTTGCGGAGCCTGGAGACTCGAGACATGCACCGCATCCTACTGCTCTCAATTGCCGCAGGCCTGTTTGCCGCGATCGGCATTGCGCAGCAAAATCCCGCGGGCCGCGGCGGTCGCGGGATCGCAATCAAAGGCGGCGACGAGTGTCCTCCGGGCACCACGCTCGTGCGCGTGGGCACGTGCCAGCCGCCGGACTTTCCGCCGCCCTCGATCGTCGATTATCGCCCGTCGTCTTCCCTCGTCGTCGATGAGCGCCCGGTGCCGAGAGCGAAATTCCCGGTTGTGGACATCCACAGTCACACCGGGCCCACACCCGCCACGATCGCGTCGCTCGTCGCACAGATGGACGCGTTGAACATCCGTGTGCTGAACAACCTGAGCGGCGGATCCGGCGAAGCGCTGGCGCAGCGCGTGCGCTACATCAAGAGCACGCAGTACGCGGATCGGTTCACCGTGTTCGCGAATGGCTTGAGCCAGTTTCGTGGTGTCGCACCGGGTTTCGGCTCCAAGGCCGCGGCGCAGCTGGAAGCTGATGTGAAGAGCGGCGCGATCGGCCTCAAGATTTTCAAAGAGACCGGCATGGACACGAAGAAGGCCGACGGCACGCGGCTGGCGATCAACGATCCGGAGCTGTCGCCAATCTGGGAAACGGCAGCACGGCTGAACATCCCCGTCATCATCCACACCGCCGAACCGGCGGAGTTTTTCAAGCCGCTCGACATGCACAACGAGCGATGGCTCGAGCTCGCCCTGTTCGGCAACCGGCGGCGGTACCTCGTGCCGGTTTCATTCGAGACGCTGACCGCTGAGCGCGACGACCTCTTCAGGAAGAACCCGAAGACCAGGTTCATCTCCGCGCATTTCGGCTGGCACGCCAACGATCTGGGGCGCGCGGCGAGGCTGCTCGACGCGCATCCGAATGTCGTGCTCGAGCTGGCCGCGATCCTGTACGACCTCGGACGGCAGCCGAGGGCGGCACATGATTTTTTCACGAAATATCAGGATCGGGTTCTGTTCGGCAAGGACACGTATGCGCCCGAGGAATTTCCGTACTACTGGCGCGTGCTGGAGACGAAAGACGAGTACTTCGACTACTACCGCGACTATCACGCATTCTGGAAGCTCTACGGCATCGACCTGCCGGATGTGGTGCTGCGGAAGGTCTACTACCAGAATGCTCAGCGAATCACACCGGGATTACTTCAACGGTAATCTATCGCCCCTGAGACGACGGCGTTGCGTAACTCACACCCAGATTCTGCATGATGAACGCGTACACGTCAGCCGTCGTCTCGATCAGCTTCGCGGTGCTGCTCGCGCCGTGGCCGGACTTGGTCTCGATACGAATGAGCGCAGGATTGTCACGGCTGGCCTTCGCCTGCAACATGGCTGCGTACTTGAACGAGTGCGCGGGGACGACGCGATCGTCGTGGTCGGCGGTGGTGATGAGCGTCGAGGGATACTTCACTCCGGCGCGGATGTTGTGGAGCGGCGAATACGCGTACAACGCCTTGAATTCCTCGGCGTTCTCGCTCGAACCGTAATCGGCGATCCAGTTCCAGCCGATGGTGAACTTATGGAAGCGCAGCATGTCCATGACGCCCACCTGCGGGATCGCCACGCGGAACAATTCGGGCCGCTGATTCATGACCGCGCCGACCAACAGACCTCCGTTCGAGCCGCCCATCATCGCCAATTTCGCCGGCGTGGTGTATTTGTTGGCGATCAGCCATTCCGCGGCCGCGATGAAGTCGTCGAATACGTTCTGCTTTTTCGTTTTCGTCCCGGCATCGTGCCACGTCTCGCCGTATTCGCTGCCGCCTCGCATGTTCACGCTCGCGTAGACGAAACCCTGCTCCAGCAGCGCCAGCCGCAGTGCGTTGAAGCTCGGCACCGTTGAGACATTGAACCCGCCGTAGCCGTACATCAGCGTGGGGTTGTTGGCGTCGAGGACGACGCCTTTGCGATGGACGAGGAACATCGGCACGCGCGTGCCGTCCTTGCTGTTGAAGAACACCTGCCGGGTCTCATACTTCGATGCATCAAAACCAGGGAACTTCAGATGCGCGGAACACCACGCTCTTGCGGGCGGCGATGTCGTACCGGTAAATCGAGGCCGGCACAGTGAATGACGCGAACGTATAGAACATCGAACGCAGCGTCGCGCTCGGCGCCGAACACCGTCGCCGTCCCGAGCCCCGGCATCGTCACTTCGTTTTCGAAGCGTGCCGTTCAATCCGAACACGCTCACGCGCGTCGTCACATCCTTCATGTACGTCGCGAATAACTTTCCTCCCGCAGTCGTGACGTTTTCGAGCGGATCGCGTCCCTGCGGGAGCACGGTTTTCCAGTTGGGCTTCTGCCGGGTCGTCCGGATCGACTCGCAGAACACACGGCCATTGGGCGCATCCTTGTCGGTGTAAACGAGAAGCTCTCCGCCGATATTGTCGAGGACAGAGAACGAGTCGTCCGAGATTGCCGGAATGAGCGGCACGAAAGTTGTCCGGACAGAGCGCGACAGATCGCGAACGAACACGGCGTTGCCCTGTTTGCCGGTGCCGCGGTCGGAAACAGAAGAGGATCTCGAACCTCTCGTCCTCGGTCGTCTCGAGCAGATGAAAGCGCTGCGGGTTCTTCGAGGTCTTCGAACACCAGCTCATCGGTGTTCTGCGGCGTTCCCAGGCGATGGTAGAAGACCTGATGGTTGTCGTTGGACGACGAGAGCTCCTTGCCAGGGGGCGGGGCAGGATAGCGGCTGTAGTAGAACCCGCTGCCGCGCCATGCGACATTGGAGACTTTCGCCCATTCGATCTTGTCGGCGAGCGGTTTGCGCGTTGCGAGATCGAGGACGTTGTATTCGAGCCAGTCCGAGCCGCTCTTCGAGATGCCGTACACGGCGTGCTTTGCGTCGCGTGACGGAGTGAAGCTCATCAGCCGAACGGTGCCGTCGCTCGACCAGGTGTTCGGGTCGAGCAGCAGCTCGGGCTTCCCCTCGAGTCCCTTCTGGACATACAGCACGTTCTGGTTCTGCAATCCGTCGTTTCTGTAGAAGAACACCAGATCGCGCTTGGTCGACGGTCCCGCGTATCTGGGATAGTCGTACAAGCGCTCGAGCCGCGTTTTCAGCTGCGCCCGAAACGGAATCCGCTCGAGGTAGGCGAACGTGACGCGGTTCTGCGCCTCGACCCACTTTGCCGTCTCCGCGGACATGTCGTCTTCAAGCCATCGGTACGGATCGGGCACTGTCGTGCCATGGTACGTATCGACGTGTTCGACTGTTCGCGTTGTCGGATACTCGAGGCCGGACTGCGCGCCGACCGAGACAGAGATGAGCGCAACAGCAACGATGGCGGCAAACCGCACGTTTCGACTTTATCGCATTCGCCGCGTTTGCGCATTGGGCTGGTATCGTCAAGCCATGAGCGGTGCACGGAAAGTCACGGTCGAGCTCCCCGCCGACCTACTGCGCCCAAAGGTCTGAGGCGCGCGGCAGAACGCGTTCTGCGAACGCCAGGATCCCCTCCACGTCGAGTTCATCGAGCTGGCTGGAGTGACCCTCGATCCGCGACGCATGGTGCGTATAATCCAGAACGATCACCCCCGTGACAAATATGACACCTGAACGGTGGCGACAGGTGGAGGAGATTTTTCACGCAGCGCTTTCGCGCGCCGAGAGCGACCGCGAGGCTTTTCTCGTTCACATGTGTGCCGGCGACTTGGCGCTGCGGCGCGAGGTGGAGTCGCTACTGGCCCAGCAGGCGTCGGAGGCGGGCTTTCTTGATGATCCGGCGGTGGCCGCGGCGACGCACATGGTCAGCGATGCCGGAGCCTCACTGGTCATCGGCAGGCGTCTCGGCGCCTACCAGGTACGCGAGCGCATCGGTGTGAGCGGCATGGGGGAGGTCTACCGCGCGCGCGACACGAGGCTAGGCCGCGACGTGGCGATCAAGATCCTGCCGAGGCTCTTCACGAGCGATCCCGATCGGCTGGCGCGGTTCGAGCGCGAGGCACGGGTGCTCGCGTCGCTGAATCATCCACACATCGGGGCGATCTACGGATTGGAAGACGCGGACGGCATGCGGGCGCTGGTGCTTGAGCTGGTCGACGGCGAGACGCTGGCCGACCGCATCGCGCACGGACCTATCCCTGTCACCGATGCGCTGACCATTGCGCGACAGATTGCCGAGGCGCTCGACGCGGCGCACGAGAAGGGGATCATTCACCGGGATCTGAAGCCGGCGAACATCAAGATGACCCCAGAGGGCGTCGTGAAGGTGCTGGACTTCGGGCTCGCGCGAATCGTCAGTGCCAGTGACGGCAGTACATCTGACAGCCGGCGCCCGACGATCACGATCGAGGGAACGCGCGAGGGCCTCGTGATGGGCACGGCCGCCTACATGAGTCCCGAACAGGCGCGCGGGAAGACGGTCGAAAGCGCACCGACATCTGGGCGTTCGGCTGTGTGGCTGTACGAAATGCTGACCGGCCGAATCCCATTCGCGGGCCAGACTGTCTCGGACACGATCGCGGCGATTCTGGAACGTGAGCCGGATTGGGCGGCGCTGCCCGCAGACGTGTCCCCCACTTTTCGACGCCTGATGATGCGGTGCCTGCACAAGGGTCTCAAGCACGTCTCCACGACATTGCAGATGCACGGATCGAGCTCGATGACTTGCCGAGCGACGCTGCGCACACGGTGCCTGTGGCTCGCCTTGCCCTATTGAGCCGGCTATGGCCGTGGGTTGGCGGCGCCGTGGCCGGGAGTCTGGTCACGGGACTCGTGATGTTGGGCGTTCGGAACGTTCCGAGCGAGGACCGTTTCGTCCGCTTTTCAGTGAGCCTTCCGCACACCGACCAGTTTCCTGTCGATGGCGGCCTGCCTGTGACGGTTGCTGTGTCGCCTGCTGGCGACCGGATCGTATTCGCGGCGCGACGCGATGGCGTGGAACATCTCTACAGCCGTCGCCTGGACGAACTGGAGGCAAGACCGATTCCCGGCACGGAAGGAGCGGTTGGGCCCTTCTTCTCGCCCGACGGCCAGTGGCTGGGATTTTATGCGGAGCGTGCGCTGAAGAAGCTTGCCCTGGCAGGTGGCACACCCATCACCATCTGCCCCGCAGTAAACGTAACGGGCGCAAGCTGGCGGTGAGTGGGCGGATCATCTATAGCGCATGGCTTTCAGCGCTGATGGAGGTTTCAGCGGACGGAGGGACGCCGGAACCGGTCATGCGCCTGTCTCAGGATGACACCGTCCACAACTTCCCGCACGTCCTGCCCGATGGAAAGGCCGCATTGTTCGCGACTAGCGGGCGTGTGGGTCGTCGACCGGTCGACGAAAGAGCGTCGGGTTGTGGCTGAAGGGAGTAATCCCTCCTACGTCAACACAGGCCATCTCGTGTTCGCCCGTGGCCGGACTATTTTCGCCGCACCATTTGATCTCGCACAGCGCACGACGACCGGTCCGCCGGTCCAACACTGGACGGCGTAGAGGGCGGCGCCTTTGGCAGAACCCAGTTTGCAGTCGCCCCGACCGGGACACTGGCGTACTGCCCACTTCAGCGGAAGTTGGACGCACCTTGGCTTGGGGCGATCGAGAAGGACGGTGGCGCCCCGTGACCTCGGAGCGTCTCCGGCAAGCCGATGCCTCATGCCGAATATGCCAGCGATAGCTCTCTTGAGCTGATCCGCAAAAACATCGAAGCTTCGAAACTTGATGAACAGGCGATGGCCTTTCTGCGGTCGATGAGTAAGACCAGCTTGACGGTGATCCGCGACATGCTGACGCGCGGCAACGCATTTCTGGCGGGTTGTGATGGCGGCGTGCCGGGCTTCTGCCTCCATGATGAAATGGAGGCGTATGACCGATGCGGGTCTATCTCCGCTACAGGCAATTCAGACGGCGACCATCAATCCCGCCAGATTTCTGGGACGACAGGTAAGCGAGGGGACGATCGAAGTCGGCAAGCGGGCCAACCTGGTGCTGCTGGACGCTGACCCGCTGACGGATATTCGCAACACGGGCCGGATTGCCGCGGTTATAGTGCGCGGCCGGGTCCTTTCAAAGGCAGACATCGATCGAACGATTGCCACTCATCGACGTCGGACTCCATAACCAGCGGTCATTCGGACGTTAGGATCGCTAGCCAGAATAACTCCCCGGTAACGCCGCAGTGTTTGGCTACGCGTTTTCCTTAGCCAGCGACACCCCTGCTGCAGCGGCGCCAGTCTAAAATCCCCAGTCCCAGATCCCCGTTTTGTTTGGCGATGTCGGTCGCACCATGAGCCAGCGGCATCTGCGCTTTCGCGACACTACGGCTCTATTCCCCTCGTAGCGCTACCACTGGGTCCACCCGGGTTGCACGGAGGGCCGGAATGTAGATCGCCAGCATTGCTGTACCCAGCAGAATGATCGGAACCGTCGCGAACGTCATCAGGTCGGTCGTACTGACGCCGAAGAGCAGGCTGGCCATGACGCGTGTGACGCCGTACGCACCGAACAGACCGATCACGAGACCCCCGATCGTCAGCAGGAGGCCCTGTCGCAGCACCATCAAGAGAATGCTTCGCCCTTCGGCGCCGAGCGCCATGCGCACGCCGATGTCGTGAGCGCCCTGCGTCACGAGATGTGACATCACGCCGTAGATACCGACAATGGCGAGGAGCAGCGCGAACGCGGCGAAAGAACCGAGCATCAGCGTCGAGAACCGCTGACGCGCCATCGACGCGCTCATCCGATCCGTCATCGTCTGGACGTCGACGACAGGGTTTGCCGGGTCCAGCTCGCGAATCTTGCGTACGATCGTGGCTCCCATGGCCTCGGGATCGCCGGTGACTCGTGCAACCTGCCACGGCGCGTCGATCGTCGGCATATACACGACGATGCGGCCTTCGATGTCGAGGCCGTACTGCTTGACCGCCCCGACAACGCCGACGATTCTCATTCGTTGCTTGGGATCGAACCACAAGTGTTTCCCAATCGCGTCGCCATTGGGCCAAAAACGACGGGCGAACTTCTCGTCGATGATGACGACCCGCTCGGCATTTGACGGCAGGTCGGGGTCTTCCAAGAAGCGGCCATGAATCAGCGGGATCCTCATGGTCTGGAAATATCCGGGGGTGACACCACGGATATCGACCTGCAGCTCCTGACCTGGCGCCGGCGTCCACCCTTCAACGTTGATCGATCCCCAACCGACCGACGAGGTGAAGGGCAGCGACGTGACTGCACCTCTCATCGTGACGCCGGGCAAAGCGGCGAGTGCCTCACCGATCGGACGGAAATAGGCCAGATATTCGTCGCGGTTCTTAAACTGCCGGCCGCTGACGCCGAGTAGCCCGCCGAGTCGCATCGAGATCACTCCTCCGGGCTCGAACCCTGGCGTGACGCTCTGCAGCCGCACGAAGCTTTTTACAAGCAGGCCTGCGCCGATGAGCAACGTCAGCGAAATCGCCACTTCAACGACGACGAGCAAGCTGCGTAAGCGGAGCCGCGTTGTCCCGAAGCCGCCCTCTGCCTGCGTGTTTCGACCGCCCGCTCTGAGCGACGTGCTCAAGTTGACGCGCGCAACCCACACGGCTGGGGCAAGACCGAAGAGAATGCCGGTGAGCACCGATACGCCAAACGTAAACGCGAGCACCGTCCCGTCCAGGCTGATTGCCTCGAGCCGCGGGATATTCCCCGGATTGATGGACCGGACGATCTGTAATGCGGCCAGAGCCACCAACAATCCGGCGGCACCGCCCATCAGACCCAACAGCGTACTTTCAGTGAGCAACTGGGCGACCAACCGCTTCCAGCTCGCGCCAAGAGCCGTTCGGACGGCGACCTCTTTTTGCCGGCTGGTGGCCCGGGTCAGGAGGAGGTTGGCGACGTTCGCGCACGCAATGAGCAGCACCAGGGCCACCGACCCCAGCAGCACCAGAACCGCCAGGCGCACGTTGCCGACGACGGATTCCACGAGCGGAACGACCTCGAGCGTGAACGCCCGATCGCGCTTGTCGCTCTCACGAATCTTTCCCGCGATTTCGAAAACGTCGTTTTTCGCTTGCTCCATCGTGACGTCCGGCCTCAACCGGACCATGACGTTGAAGTTCTCGTCGAACCGGCGCGCAGTCACGGCGTCGGCCGCAAACGGCAGCGGCACGAAGATGTCCATCTGCCGAATGCTCGCGACTGTCGGCATGATCTCTTCGTTCAGAAGAAAGTCCTGCGAGAGCACACCGACAACTTCGTACTGGCTCTTCGTCTCGCCCGCCCCCCCACCGAGTCCGTTCAACGATATGGTCTTGCCGATGATGGAGGGATCCCCGTTGAAGACACGGGACCAGAACCGGTAGCTCAAGATCACCACCATCGGCTGGCCCGGCCTATCCTCCTCAGCGCGCAAGAGCCTGCCGTGGAGCGGCCTGGCGCCAAGCAATGAAAACAGGCTGGACGATGTCTCGAGCGTTTCGACGCTCTGTGCGTTCTCGGTGCTGACCAGCGGATTCCCACTGCGGCCGAGAAGCGTCGTGACGCGGCCGCGCGATATCGACATTTGCTCAAAAGAGCGTTGCCGGCTCTGGATGTCGAAGTATTGCCCGGGCGACGGCCAGTCCTGCGGAATACTGATGCCCGGATTTCTGATCCAGATGACCGCGAGGCGCTCGGGATCCGGATACGGCAGCGGCTTGAGCAGCAGCGCGTTGATGACGCTGAATATGGCGGTGTTGGCGCCGATGCCCACAGCGAGCGACGCCACGATGACGAACGTCAAGCCGGGCGATCCACGCATGGCACGGAGCGCGTAGCGGATGTCTTGAAGAATGCCGCTCAACATGAGGCCGCCTCGGCGCTCATTCTACGATCGTCAACGGCCCATCGGCTTTCAGCTCACTCCTCGCACCGACATGCTCCGCCTGGTCACCAGATCCTCTCGGGGCGGCGCGACACCATATTGAGATATGGTGATGATGCTGGTATCATTCGGAGTGATGAGCGGTGCGCGAAAAGTGACCGTAGAGCTGCCAGACGACCTTCTGCGGCGGGCGCAGAAATCGACGGGCGACGGCATCACGTCGACCATCCGCCGCGGGCTCGAGCTCGTCGCGGCGGGCGAAGCTTATCGCGGCCTGCGCCGTCTCAAGGGCAAAGTGTCCCTCTCGATCGACTTGGACACACTCCGCGACGACGAGAAATGATCGCTGCGGATTCCAGCTCCCTCATCGCGTACTTGTCTGGTGCGACGGGACGCGACGTCGACGCGATCGATCGCGCCCTTGGCGATCAGCAGTTGTGCCTGCCGCCGGTGGTCCTGACCGAGCTCTTCAGCGACCCGAAACTGCCCTCGCAGCTCGCGTCCGTGCTGAGGCAGATCCCCCTGCTGGACGCCACAAACGGCTTCTGGGAACGTGCGGGCCGGCTCCGCTCGAGGGTCATCGCGCGCAAGCGTCGCGCACGGCTCGCCGATACGCTGATTGCGCAGAGCTGTCTCGACAACGATTTGGCGTTGATTACGCGGCACCTCGATTTCCGCGCCTTCGCCGAGATCGCGAACCTGAAAATCCTCGCCGCACGGTAGGAGCGCGAGCTACTTTTTCGCCTCGGGATTCCAGTTCTGCAGAAGTGTGATCGGCACGGTGCCTGAACGGTCGACCCACGTGAGTTGCCGCTGGGTGCCTCCGCCTGTTCGATACGCTACCATCCCGGTCGCCGCCACCGACACGGCGCTTCGCCCAAAGCCATCGTTTGGGACCCCATCGGCCAGCGTCACCAGCTCGCCAGTGAGCGCCGCTTGCGCGAGGTCCAGCCGTTGGGCCACGAGCCTGCTTTCCCGCACCCACAGCAGCCACCCGGCTGGCAGATACACCCCGCTGCTGTCGGCTCGCGTCAGCATGATCGGCGTGCTGCCGTCGAGTGTGCCTAAATAGATTCCGGTCGTGTCCTGCCCGCTCTGAGCCCAAAACAGGAACCGGCGGCCATCGGGCAGAAAGTCCGGAAACATTTGAACCGTCGTCTGTGGAAAGGGCCTCGTGGCGGCCGTCGGCGCACTCCCGGTTCCGGACATGTGCATCGAGAGGGTCGAAGTGCTTGACGAAAACAAAATGACGCCGTCCGTGTTCCACGTCCCTCCGCGATGGTTACTGACCTGAGCCAGCGATTGCGGCGAACCCCCGCCGAGGTCGAGCCGCTTCAGCAAGCCCCCGGCGAAGAACGCGATGGAGCGGCTGTCGGGTGCCCAGAAAGGAAACCTGGCTCCCTCGGTTCCCGGCAGCGGCTGTGCCGTCGTGATTGCGAGGGACCGCAACCACAAACGCGACGCGCCGTCACCCGACGCCACGAAGACGATCTGCCGGCCGTCGGGCGAGAGCGCAAACGACGTGAGATCGTCGGCGCCTGGCGTGACGATCTCCGTGCGCGTTTCCAATGGCGCCGGTGACGGTGTCTCGCGCAGGTGCCGTACCGCGGGAAGAGCGAGCGCTCCGGCCGCGACGACGGCGGCCGCGGTAACTACCCAAGCGACGGGTGCGCCCTTCCAGGACGAAGTTGCGGGTGTCGCCGTCCGTACAACGGTGGTCTCGAATGCGCTCTCCAGTGCCAACCGCACGTCCGCGATATCGTGAATACGGTGCCTTGGGTCTTTGTGCAGACAGCGCCTGATGTAGTTGTCGAGCAGCGGCGGAATGGTGACCGGCAGCAGCGCCAAGTCCGGCTCTCTCGCGAGCACCGACGCCAGCACGTCTGACACGTCGTCACCAGCAAATGCTCGCTTCCCCGTCACCATCTCGTAGAACACGCACCCGAACGCCCAGATGTCGGCGCGTTTGTCCACTGGCTTCCCCCGCGCCTGCTCCGGCGACATGTAGGCCGCGGTGCCGAGGATCACGCCGGCTTGCGTGGCGTGCATCGTGAGTGTGGGCGAGTTGGTCGCGTTCGCGCTCGACGCGCCCACGGGGTCCATCGCCTTCGCCAGGCCGAAGTCCAGCACCTTGACCGTGCCGTCCGCCCGTACCTTGAGGTTCGCCGGTTTCAAATCGCGATGGATGATCCCCTGCTCGTGCGCCGCTTCGAGAGCCTCAGCAACTTGCTTCGCAATCCGGAGCGCCTCATCAAGTGGGAACGGTCCCTGCGCAATACGATCCGCGAGGGTAGGGCCCTCGACCAGTTCCATTACGAGTGCACGGGTGCCGTTCGCGTCTTCGATCCCATGAATGTGCGCGATGTTCGGATGATTCAGAGAGGCGAGAAGCTGCGCTTCGCGACCGAAACGGGCTAGCCGATCAGGATCTTCGACGACGGACGGCAGGAGGACCTTGATCGCGACGTCGCGATTCAACTTGGTATCCCGCGCGCGATAGACCTCGCCCATGCCGCCGGCACCGAGCGGCGACAGGATCTCGTACGCACCGAGGCAGGTTCCGCTTTGAAGGCGCAATGGAGATGATGGGGAGGATATGCGACACGCTGGAGCCGAGCATGTGCTGTTTTGAACAGTGGTTCGCGCTCACGCTTCACACACGGGCCCGACTCGACGGATCGCAGTTCCGCGCGATCGATCGCCACTAGGCGACTGCTCGTTACCTATCCGCCAATCGACTGGCTGGTGAGCCAAGGCTAGTCCGTCGGCACGAGGCGCTTCAGCTCCTCGAACAATTGAAGATGACGATCCGCAGCTTGTCACCTGACGATGATCACCAGTTGCTGACTAACCTGATGGCCATCCCGACCGTATGCCGTGAGCTGGTACGTTGTGCTGTGTGTTGGCGCAACACGAAGACACGTCAGCGTGCGCGTCGGTGCGACCTCACCAATCTCCGGTTCAAGGCGCACGTGTAAAGCTTCGCTGACGGCGTAGCAGAGCCGTGTCGGCCCGCCAGTTGCGATTGAGCCTGGTCGCGGCGTAAAGATGAGGATGCTCGCTCTGTCCGCTGGCGGTCCCTGCCCTTCTGGATCAGTAAGGGAAACTTCGGTTGCGAGCGCCACCGCTTCGGAGCCCGAAGAAACAGTACCGGCTCGTCGTGATCTAGCAAGCCTGAGTCATGCGCTGCTCGCTGAGGTGTCCGCATCGTCGCAAGGCGAGCTGTTACTTTCTCGAGACTGTTTTGGACGAAGGCACTTATGCTCGCAAGATCCCGGGATCGCAAGGACAGTCCTTCCAAGTAATTCCAGTACGCGAGACCTCCCAGGATTGCAAACAGCACCACCGCGGCTAGAGCCCCACTCGCACTGTGCGTTTTTGGATTGGAAATGGCCGGAGGGGTTGCATGTTGAAGGGGCAGCGAATCGAGATCCAACACATCGACAAGCGGTGTCGTCGCGCGTTCGCGCGGAGACTCGGATATGGGCGGAAGGACGAAACTGAGATTCCGCCGACTGGCAGCGGCAGCAGCATCCTCATTCAGCATCTCACGCAGCTTTACGGCCTGACTCAACAATGCGCGCGCCGTGCCCGCGTCGCCGAGACATAAGGCTCGACTGCCGAGTTGATGCAGCGCCCAGGCTTCGGCCGATCGATCGCCGATTGCCCTTGCGGCGGTGACACAGTGTTCGAGGGTGACGCCCCAGGCGCCCCACCGCACACCAGCGGCCAGCGGTCCCTCGAGAAGCCGACCTAGGCGCAGAGCTTCTCCCGAGCGCCGGCCATCGGCAGCGCGCTGCTGCACACGTAACAGTGCTTCGGACTCCTGCAGCAAGATGTCCTGACTGCGCAGGTGCCGTTCGGCCCACGCGGTGAAGTATGTGATGACGCGATTCGTCCAGGGCTTCAGGTCTTCTGTTCGGCGGAGCCGATCACCAACGCCGTCCGCGAGGTGATACCGCGACTGTGTGCCGACGACGAGGCCTAGACGGACGAGCGCCGTCAACGAAGGTTCGATGTCCGTAACTTCCGCGATGGCGGAGACGTGCCGAGGCTGTAGTGGCACGCCTGGCATCGCCGCTAACGCCAGCAACGCGCGCCGCTCCTTGTCGTCGATCGACGCCATCAGATTCACGACGGGGCTCTGGGTGATGGTCTGAGCACACTGATCGAGTGAGATGCCCTGCTCGCGAATGAGGGCAGCGGCCTGCAGGATTCGAAACGGATGCGCTCCCATGGCCGCACACAGAGTCGCTGCGTCCGATCGCTCCGTCACGTCGAGCGAACGGTCGATTTCCCGCTCCAGCAGCAACACTGCATCCTCTATGGGCAGGCCTTTCAGAGCATGGCTTCGAACCTCACCCCTCCGGCGGGTCTTTCGCGTGGCCACGACGAACGCAGCGTGCGGAGCAATATCGATTACCTGTTCCAGCTCGTCCTGCGTCAAGCGAACATCGTCGAGGAGCATTAACGCCCGCTTTTCCTGAAGACCGTGCCGGATCTCGATTTCAGTCGGTTTACATAACGGGTCGCTTTCGTAGAAGGCTTCGAAGAGGAGCTGCTGGAGATCGAGGGACGTGTGATGCCGTGCGGATAAGTAGACGATGCCGTCCACAAAGGATGCGGCTCGCGGATGATGAGCCAGTTGGCAAAGGACTGCCGTCTTCCCGACTCCGCGCTCGCCGCTCACCTCGACGGGAAGACCTGCGTCGAGTGCGGAGAACGCCGCGGCCAGATCCGTCTGACGATCGAGAAGGCCCCGAGTCGACCTCGGCTGGCGGAGGATCGGCGTGGGGCGAGGCCGAAAGTGTGACTGATCGGCGCGCAGAGCCTCACAAATCACGGCGCCGCACGGGTCGCCGATCTGCAAGATATAACGTCCTACCGCTATTTGAGCGATGATCCCGCCAGACATGGACGAGTCGCGTGATGATCAAACCAACGGTTCCATAATACGACGAAGGCGGACGACACCATCGTCCTTCGTTGCCGCATCGATGGAACGGGCAGCGATCTACTCGGCGCGGCCGCCTTCGACTCGCTCAATCGTGAATCAGGATCGGACCGATACGCCGCGCGCAAGTTCCCCCGCTCCCGCGCCCCACTTGGAGATGACCTTCACCGCCTGCGTGAACGGCACGTTCAGGGGATGCACACGCTCCCGCGGCAGGATGAACAGCGAACCGGCCGCGGGCGTCGGCACCGACGGCACCAGAACGGTGTAGCGCCCATCCTCCAGCTCCTCGATGATGAAGCCGGGCGAGAGCGCGTCTTCGACTTCCACGAGCGCCGGCTGGAACGTGCCTTCGCCTTCACCGGCAACCCGTTCGGCGAGGCCCCGCACCAGCGCATAGCCGGGGATCTTCTCCAGCACCGAGCGCTCAAGCGCGTTCTTGGCCCGCAGCCCGGGACTGGTGCGGACCACGAGTCCAGCCACCAGGCAAACGGCGAGCACGATCACGATGGCGAGGATCTGCCGGAGCTGCGCGCCGGCCGGGATCACCGCCGTGACCGGCGACAGCAACGCGAAGATGCCGGCCAACGTCTTGGCCAGCAGCAGGATGGACAGGTAAATCGGCAGAACGACGAGCAGTCCGCCGATCAGCGTCGTCTTAGTGAGCTCGGCCAGTCCTTTCATGCCGCAGTCCTCCAGGAAAGTGATCGAGGGTAGAGTAGCACTTTGCGGTGACGAGACCCCAGCTCGCGGAATGCCCCCGCTCCATCGATCGACTCGATGGTCGCAACCACGTGGGATAGGCGAGGCGGTGGAGGTGATTTCAACCATTCCGACCTCGCGATACATCCAGCGCTCCCGCCACGGGCGAAGGTCCTGCCGCTTGCACCCTTGGCCAAGCTATCCTTGCCTGTGAGCCTTGGCGCCCAACGGGTGGAGGTCCAGCGATTCTGGCGGCGAGGCGTCGCCGGCGCGCTGCTGCTTTTGTTCTTCTCGGCATTGCCGGCCGCGGCACAGGACCAGGGCTTGGATCCCTTTCTTCTCGCCAATCGCGACGGGACGGCGTCCGCGACGGACGTCGAGGCCCGAGGCTTTCAGCTCTATCGCCTGCCCTTGTCCTTCCATGTGCGCAGCCTGGACAAGCATCCGTGGGGACTGCGGGTCACATTCCCTGTGTCGCTGAGTTCACTGAGCATCAAGGGAGTGTCGGACGTCGGCGGCTTCGTCGAGAAACTGGGCATCGCTGCAATCATTCCTGGCCTCGAGGTCGAGATTCCCGTGGGCAGCCGCACGCTGGTGCGGCCGTTCGGCGAAGTCGGAATCGGGAAGAGCAGCGATTCTTCAGCCGAAGTGTTCTATGCGGCGGGCCTGCGCGCGCGCACCACTGCAGACCCAAAAAAATCGCACGTCACTTATGGCGGCATGATTTCCGGACGGAAGACGCCGGAATTCGACCGCACCGCCGCTCGATATATGAGTTTTGAAGGAGGGGCCGACGCGCAGCTTCCTCTGGGTTTCTCCGTGCGGGGCGGGCAGGCGCGCGGAGGCCTCTACGTGATCGGCCGCGCCTTTGACGGGCTGGAGCTGGAAAGAGAAGACCAGCCAACGATCGTGCTTCGCGGGCAATTCGAAGCTGGACTGAGCTTCTCGACCGCGCCCGATCTGCGCATCTGGAGGATCCCGCTGCGGTGGCTCGCCGTCGGCTACCAGTTCGGCCGCGTCTCAGGCGTCCGAATGTACCTGACGTTCCCGTTCTGATGCCCGTGGAGCGCCTTGAGCCTCACCCCGCGCTGATCATCCAGTTGCGAATTCCGTCGTGGCCATCCGACTACGTGACTCAGCTGTCACCGAGATGCATGAGTTCAGTTCTAAGCAGAGGCACTATAGCTCTGCTCGATGGTCGCGCGGATCACGGCGCGACCCTCCTGCGCTGATGATCGACCGAAACCAATTTGCGTAGTCGCCACGATGCAGATGATAGAGCCACGTCACGGCGTAGGCCAGAGTGCGTCCGTTAGGGGAGATGGCCGGCGTTCCGGGCATGATCTTGCCGCCTATGGGGGCATGAATTTCGAAGCGGACAACTTCCGGCAGCGCCGATAGACGATTGCGCTGAAGCCACAAGGTGAGGGACCCTGCCGCGATTGCCGATGCTGCCGCAAACGGAAGCACCCATCGCCACACGCGGCGACCGGTCTTTGGCGACGGGCCTGAGGAGTCGGCGATGCTGTCGACCTCGAGCGCCCCTACCAGCGCGAGCGCAGTTCCGCGCGATCGATCGCCACTAGGCGACTACTCGGGACCAAACGGTGTTACGCCGCGTGCTCGGCCTACTTATCCCACGTCGGCTTAATCCAGACGCCGAAGCTCCTAATTCGGACAAGTATCCAGCAGTCAATCGCTGGACGGATCTCCTGGTGCCTGGCGGTTGGCGTTATGCTGCGAACGGGTCGCGATATGCTAATCGGCGTACTGTAAGTTAGACCGACTCCACACAATCCAGAACGAACATGCTGTCGCGACCAGTCGAGATTTTTTTCTCGTACGCTCACGCAGACGAGGAGTTGATGCATGAGGTCCGGCGTCATCTCGTCGTCTTCGAACGGCAAGGCATCATCCGCGAATGGCACGACCGATTGATTCAGCCGGGAACGGAATGGCGGCGCCAGATCAATGATCGACTCCAGCGCTCGGACATCATCCTGCTCTTCATCAGCCCTCACTTTTTTGAATCAGACTACTGCGAAGCGGAAATGGCAGAAGCGATGCGCCGCCACGATTTGGGCGAAGCAAGAGTCATCCCGGTCATCCTGCGTCCCTGTTCTTGGGACAGCACCCCATTCGCTCGCCTGCAAGCGTTGCCAAAGGATGGCCAATCTATCTCGCTCTGGCCGAATCGCGATGAAGCCTGCTTGAACGTGGCCGACGGGATAATCCGCGTTGTCCGCGAGATCAGGGGCGCATCAGTCGGGCCGTCGGTTGGGGCCATGCTCGCCGAGACCTTGGAACGAGCCCTCGCGCTCAGAGTCCACCGTGGGTACTTCAGGGGAGAACCGCCGGAGTGCTACTTCATCAACCTGACAAACCTTTCACCCAGGAGAGCGCTCGAGATCACCCATATCTGGTACGAGGATGAGACCCATCACATTCCGGTGATCCAGGTGTCAAGGCCGCTGCCAGTGCGAATTGATGTCGATTAGCGGTTCATGTGGCGTTGCCCCGGCTCATCGGCCGAGAAACTGGGGGCGATGCCAGCGCCACTGCTACTCCGGACGTAGGATGGAGCGCATCCGGGCGCCGAGGCCGTCGCGACACTGGTGCGTGAGTCGTGCCCGTCGATCAGCGTGGTCCGGGGAGTGACGTTCTGATCGTTGGTGACACCACTTCGGTGGTGATCCCGTTTGGGAGTCTGGTCGTTCTCGTTCTCCCTGTGCTCGGATGTCTCTACTTGCTGGAGGTGTCCGATGGCCGAGTCCCGCCCGCGGCGTCCGCGGCGTCCCCGACGGGCGTCGCCTCCTGTGTTCGAGCGTATTAACCCGAATGCGGCCGGCATTGATTGCGGCGCCACCACGCATGTGGTCGCGGTGCCGCCGGATCGCGACGACGAGCCGGTGCAATCGTTTCGCACCTTCACCACGGACCTGCAGCGCCTCGCCGATTGGCTCGTGGCGTGCCGCGTCACGAGCGTGGCGCTGGAATCGACCGGCGTCTTCTGGATTCCGGTCTACGAAATCCTCGAAGCGCGCGGCTTGGCCGTCCATCTCGTGAACGCGCGGCACGTGCGCAACCTCCCGGGGCGGAAGAGCGATGTCTCCGATGCCGAGTGGCTGCGCGATCTGCACAGCGTCGGGTTGCTGCGCGCCAGCTTTCGTCCGACGGCGGCGATTGTGACGTTGCGGACCTACATGCGGCATCGACAGACCCTCGTCGAGCTCGCCGCGATGCACATCCAACGGATGCAGAAGGCGCTGGTGCAGATGAATCTCCAGCTCCCGTTCGTGATCAGCGACATCACCGGGCAGACCGGCCTGCAGATTATCCGCGCCATTGTCGCGGGGGAACGCGACCCAACGCAGTTGGCCAGATTTCGCCACGGCCGGTGTCGGGCGACGGCCGCCGAGATCACGGCGGCGCTGACCGGCCACTACCGGCCGGAACTGCTCTTCGCGCTCCAGCAGAATCTGGAACTCTACGACGCCTGTCAGCGACACATCGACGGGTGCGATCGCGCCATCGAAGCCCACGTGCGCGAGTTGACCGCCACGATCGCCGCACCGGGGCCACTCCCCGCGGCGCGGGCGGCCCGGCAACGCATCGAGCCGGCCTTCGACGTCCGATCCGTCTTGCATCACCTGACCGGTGGGGTCGACCTCACGCAGATTGATGGGATCGGGGCCTACACCGCGTTGAAGCTCATCGCGGAGATTGGCACCGACATGCGACGGTGGCCGAGCGCACAGCACTTCACCTCGTGGCTGACGCTCGCCCCGAAGAACAAAGTGTCCGGGGGCAAGCTCCTCAGCTCCCAAACGCAACCGTCCGCGAATCGCGCCGCCACCGCGTTTCGGCTCGCCGCGGCCAGCCTGGGGCGGACGCAGACGGCGCTGGGAGCCTTCTATCGTCGCCTGGCCGTTCGCACCGGGAAGCCCCAGGCGGTCACGGCTACGGCGCGCAAGCTGGCGGTCCTCGTGTACCACGTCCTGAAGGGTGACTTCGTGTACCGCGATCCTGGCGCGGAGGGGTACGACGCGCAGCAACGCGCGCGGCAACTCCGGCAGCTGCGTCAGCGCGCGACCCGACTCGGCTTCGCCCTCGTCAGCCACGAGACCGGTGAGGTACTCGGCGGTTAGTTTCTTGGGAGTCGTGGGAAACCTGGATTGATGCTGAGTCGCTGCCCCCGCCTCACCGGGATGACGCCTTCCAGCGCTTCCGCGCCAGAATCTCGACGGGAAGAGTGTTTGCGTCGCAGGAAAACTTGGATGTTCCTCCGATCGGAACCGTGCCGGGAGGTCCAGTGCGTTGATCCCGGCCAGCATGAGCACGATGATCGGCTTGGTGAACACAGCGCGTGAACGCCCGACAATGTGATCGTCCTCAATCGCGATCGTGATGTGATCTTTCGTCGAAATTGTGATGTGTTTCGCGATGCGCCTTGCAACAGCGAGCGACGTTGGCCTATCCCGCTCTGCGCTGGTGGAGCGTTTCACACGCTACCTCTCGGATCCGCCTATGGCGGCACTTGACTGAATGGCGAATGCGTCTAGCTGCCCAGGCATTGACATCGACCCCGAAGGGGTTAGCGGACATCGCGGCCGACGTCGGCTACGAGTCTGAAGCGGCGTTCAATCGCGCTTTCAAGCGCGCATTCGGCGTGCCGCCGGGCCCGGTACCGGCGCCAAACCAGGCATCCAGCGAGCTCCCAAGGATCGCCGAGGTAGGCGGCGGATAGATTACGAGTCACGCCGCAGTGTGGAGAAACCGATGGGCTCCACACTAGGCGACCAGCCAGGAGTAATTCCTAGCTGAGTTGAGTTCCGCTGCCCTGCTTTCCTTTGGCGGGTTCGATTCCGATTCGGCTCGCGATGCTGGCCCGCGTCACTCGCCACTACGCGACTCCCAAGAAACTAACCGCCGAGTACCTCACCGGTCTCGTGACTGACGAGGGCAAAGCCGAGTCGTGTCGCACGTTGACGCAGCTGCTGGAGTTGCCGCGCGCGTTGTTGCGCGTCGTAGCCGTCGGCACCGGGATCGCGATACACGAAGTCGCCCTTGAGCACGTGATACACGAGGACGGCCAGCTTGCGCGCCGTGGCCGTCACTGCCTGCGGTTTCCCGGTGCGGGCGGCCAATCGGCGGTAGAAAGCCCCGAGCGCCGTCTGGGTCCGCCCGAGGCTGGCCGCGGCGAGCCGAAACGCCGTGGCGGCACGATTCGCCGAGGGCTGCGTCTGCGAGCTGAGCAGCTTGCCGCCGGATACTTTGTTCTTCGGGGCGAGCGTGAGCCACGAGGTGAAGTGCTGCGCGCTCGGCCACCGTCGCATGTCGGTGCCAATCTCCGCGATGAGCTTCAACGCGGTGTAGGCCCCGATCCCATCGATCTGTGTGAGATCAACCCCACCGGTCAGGTGATGCAACACGGCTCGGACGTCGAAGGCCGGCTCGATGCGTTGCCGGGCCGCCCGCGCCGCGGGGAGTGGTCCCGGTGCGGCGATCGTGGCGGTCAGCTCGCGCACGTGGGCTTCGATGGCGCGATCGCACCCGTCGATCTGTCGCTGACAGGCGTCGTAGAGTTCCAGATTCTGCTGGAGCGCGAAGAGCAGTTCCGGCCGGTAGTGGCCGGTCAGCGCCGCCGTGATCTCGGCGGCCGTCGCCCGACACCGGCCGTGGCGAAATCGCGCCAGCTGCGTCGGGTCGCGTTCCCCCGCGACAATGGCGCGGATGATCTGCAGACCGGTCTGCCCGGTGATGTCGCTGATCACGAATGGGAGTTGGAGATTCATCTGCACCAGCGCCTTCTGCATCCGTTGGATGTGCATCGCCGCGAGCTCGACCAAGGTGTGCCGGTGCCGCATGTACGTCCGCAGCGTCACGATCGCCGCGGTGGGTCGGAAGCTGGCGTGCAGCAGGCCGACGCTGTGCAGGTCGCGCAGCCATTCGGCATCAGACACGTCGCTCTTCCGGCCGGGCAGGTTGCGGACGTGCCGCGCGTTCACTAAATGGACTGACAGCCCGCGCGCTTCGAGGATCTCGTAGATGGGAATCCAGAAGACGCCGGTCGACTCCAGTGCCACGCTCGTGACGCGGCACGCCACGAGCCAATCGGCGAGGCGGTGCAGGTCCGTGGTGAAGGTCCGAAACGACTGCACCGGTTCGTTGTCGCGATCCGGCGGCACCGCCACCACATGCGTCGTGGCGCCGCAGTCAATGCCGGCCGCATCAGGATTAATGCGCTCTAACACGGAAGGCGACGTCCGTCGGGGACGCCGCGGACGACGCGGGCGGGACTCGGCCATCGGACACCTCCAGCGGGTAGAGGCATCCGGGCACAGGGAGCACGAAAAACGACCAGACTCCCAAACGGGATCACCACCGAAGTGGTGTCACCAACGATCAGAACGTCACTCCCCGGACCACGCTACTCGACGGGCACGACTCACGCACCAGTGTCGCCACGGCCTCGGCGCCCGGATGCGGCCACCATCCTACGTCCGGAGCAGCCCGGATGCTCGCATCGCCACCTGTTTCTCGGCCGATGAGCCGTGAAAACGTCACATGGACCGCTACTCGGGAGGAATCCGAAACTCCGCGGCTGCAGATTCAAAAAACGCCGATTCACACCCCTTCCCGCATAATGCTTTCGTGATCCAAGCACTTGCCAGCAGCGGAGCGGCCCTCAGCTTCTTCTTGCTGTTGGTGCTGGCCGTGAAGCGCCCCTTCCGCCCGGCTGACTCTTGGCTGGCCATCTGGTTCCTTGCGCAATGCGTCTTCTGCGTCTGCGTACTTCTGGGGCTGGCCGCGCCGGCACGTGCTGCGCTTGCCGCTCTAATGGTGGGACAGTTCGCGATATTCGTGACGTGGCCCGCGCACTACCTCTACGCGGCCTCGGCATTTGGCGCGTCACCACGTCTAGCACGGCACGCGGCATTGGCTGCTGTTGTGGCTGTGCTCGTGTTCGCACTGCCCATGGTGGTGCCGATCAGAGTCGAGGCCGGGGCTATGGTGACCGAGGTTTACTCGCCATGGCTGCTGCTCCTGCCGCTCACCGGCTTCGGCGTGGCATCGCTCTATCCCTTGCGTGTCCTCCGGCTGGTCAAACGGCGGCGTGAGTCGTTGAAAGACCAGTTCTCTGAAGTCAGCGCCTCCGATCCCGGCTGGCTGCAGGTCTGGGCTTGGTCGATCCTCGCGGTCAATTTCGGCCTGATCCTGGCTTCCGCAAATTCAGTCGTCGCTGGCTGGTCCGCAAACGTGCACATGGCCGTGATCATGACCATGCAGGTGGCGCACATCGCGTACGTGGGCCAGCGGGGTCTCACCCGTCCTGGCGTCTTCTTCGCGCCGACCCCCTCCGTTCAGGCATTAAGCCAGCGGCAACCCGTCGACCGACTCATGGCGACGGAGGACTATTCCCGGATCCAGGCCCTGCTAGTGAACGACAAGCCACACCTCCTCCCCAACCTGACGGCGGAGATGCTTGCGGATCGACTGGGTTGGGGACCCGAGCGGCTTACCGCGGCGCTACGGCATGGCGGTGGTGTGAACTTCTTCGACGCGATAAATGCAGCCAGGGTGCGAGAGGTCCAGCAACTCGCTCGCAAACCGGCGAACGCGCGTGTCTCGCTCCTCGTGCTGGCGCATGAGGCCGGGTTCGGGTCGAAATCCGCCTTCTATGATGCATTCCGGCGACATGCAGGCTGCACCCCCGCTGAATGGAGGCGGCGTCAGGTCGACGAGAAAGCGTCCGAAGTCTTCGGCTGAAAGTCCGGACTCTCGTTTTTTTGGCAATCCGGTCGACGCGCCGGCCGATTCCCGCCGAGACTACACACCACCACCGGCAGGTTAGGCGAGGCCGCAGACACGAACATCGTTCTGCGATATCTCTCAATGACACAGATTGCGCTGTTTCTTGTCTCTGTTTTTGGTGTCACCTGGACGCTGTTGCTCGTCTTGCGATCTGTCGCGGCGCAAGGGGAGCTATGGACGGTCCTCGCATGGATACTGCCCACGGTGTGGTCGCCAACCATCATCGCTCTGGTATTGACGCGATCGATGGGGGGGCCAGGTGCGGTAAGAAAAGAAATCAGGGCGCGACTGAGCTACCGGCGCGGTTCGGGTCGATGGCTCCTACTCGCGGGTATCGCGCCACCATTGGCAACGGCGATTGCGGTGTTCACCGCGCGCGCGGCCGGAGACGGGAGTCCGTTTATCCCGTCAGCTGCGATTCCGGCGATGTTTGTCGTACAGCTTCTCACCGGCGCTGTCGGCGAGGAGCTTGGCTGGCGCGGCTTCCTGCTGCCTCGCCTCGGCAAACGATTTGGCGAGATGACAGCAGCGTGGGTGATGGCAATCCTATGGAGTCTGTGGCACGTGGCCGCCTTCTTTGTTCCCGGCATGCCGCACCAGATCATGCCACCACTATCGACTCTCCTCTTCGTTGCTCTGTTCGGAGTCTTCCTGGCGTTCGTGTTCAATCGAGCAGGCGAGTCCGTGCTCGCCACGATCCTGGCTCACTTGTCACTGAACATCGCATCGGGTTTCGGAGGGGTGCAGCTTTCATCGATCGTGTTTTGGCGGACGCTGGTTGCCATATTCGGCGCGCTTGCGCTTCTCATAGCCCTTACGTCACGTAGACGACCACCTCAGAAAGCTCCCGTCCCTGTTCAAGCCGAATAACGAACATACACGCCGACCGAGATGGTGTTCATTGACGACAGATGTGCTGCGACATGCTGTTCTATCAGGCCGACAAGGCGTAATGTGCCTCGCGCTAAGTCAGACACAGCTATAGCGGCTCGACCCAGCCTGGCCGCTGAGACGCGTCACGGTTGAACGGCAAAACCGTGACGCCGCCAGGGAGTTGCTGGATTGGTAGCGATAAACGCCATAGTGTTTCCCGATCTCGTCGATCGCTGTCGTTGCGATAAAACGTCCAGGCCAGGCCCTTAGATCTCCAAGTACTGAGGTCTGCGCGGCGGGGACCGGTCCGCGGAGCCACAAACCGGCGCCGCCGGGATCGAAGATCATGCCGATGCGTCCGTGTTTCGGCACTGTGTGGACGAAGCCGCCCTCACCGCCAAACCCACACGCGTGCGCCATCGTGCCGTCGCAATCCTCGACCGAGATGAAGGTGAGCCATACCGGCCCCATATTCCATTCCGGGTCGATCTGATTGAGGCCGCCTTCCTGCGTCGGCGGCCGTTCGAACACGCGATAGAGCCCAATCGGTTCGAACGACGTCTCACGCACCGTCCAGCCGAACAGCCGGCTGTAGAAGTCGCGCCCCACCGCGGGGTCGAGCGCCATGAGCTCAACCCACCAGATGCTGCCGAGCACGTCGGTCAGCTCGGCGCCGGCATGCGGCGCCGCCTGCCACAGGCCGAACGCGGCGCCTTCGAGGTCACGCATCGTCGCGATACGGGCCACGCCCTCGACGTCTTGCTGGTCGACTAGCGTGGCGCCAAGTTCCGTTGCGTCGGCGACCGCCATCTCGATGTGCTCGACCAGGACGTGCGGCACCCACTCATCCCTGCCGGTATCGATGCGATGGATACTGGCGACCGTCTTGCCGTCGTGTTTGAGAAAGGTGTGGTTAGGAGCGGCCGCGTGGGCAGTCCATCCGACGAGCGGACCGTAGAACGCAACCGCACGATCGGGGTCTGTCGTTCTCAGAACAGAAGTGCAGAAGGATCCGGTCATCGCCATCGGTAGATGATGCGGCAGGCACGGATTATATAGCGGACGTCCGCGAAGGCGCCGACGTTCGCAGGCAGTTCTAATCGGGAGTCGGTCGCTCCGCCGAATCGATTACCAGCACTTCTACTGGGCCGGTTTCGGCGCCGAGTTTGAGGCCAAGTTGCTCGCGCAGCGCGGTCGCGAGCGACGGGCAATTCGGATCGATGTCCTTCCCATTGATGCCGATGGCATGGCGCACCTGTCCCGGGTGTGCCGCGCATGCGCGAGGTACAGGAAGTCGCGCATCCCCTCGGGCTCTTCCTTAATGCCCTCCAGTGTCATGTTTGCGCTGGCCGATCCGGATGCCGTCTGAATCTCGATGCGCGCCAGCCCCAACCACCGCTCGATCAGATTCGACCGCAGATGAATATCTTGAATGCGCGAATAATTCAGCAGTACTTCGCGCCGGAAGATGATGCCCCACTTCATGTGGATGCCGTCGGTATCGAACCGGTAGCGCATCGTGTGGTGCTTTCGCGAGGCCGGCTCGATGGCCACGATTTGGGGCGGAATCGGCGCAACGGACATTCCTATTTTGCGGAGGATTCATCTCAACTGATCCAGCTAAGTCTACAAGAGCATTTCCCGCGAAGCCGTTTTGGCGTTACGCTGCGAGCCTTGCAGGTCGGCCGAAATATGCCGGTCGGGAGGCCTTCGGCGATGGGAGAGGTCGATGAAGACTCGGTACCATTTCAACACTCTATTCCTGCTCGCGCTGCTTGGCGCCGCAACGGCTGCGGAGGCGCAGGTCCAACCACAGCTCGCCCAGCGATGGTTCGAGGAAGCCACGAAGCTCTGCGAGCGAGACGCGGGCCGGCTGTGGGGTGTGTCGCTCTGTGGTCCGATGGTGATCTTTGACCAAGCGACCGGAACGCGTGCCACAAGCCAGCCGGAACCGGAGGGGCCGCCACCCCGCTTTCCGGGTTTCGTGGACGGCCCCGTCTCCTGGGGCGGGTTGCGGTGGTTCGCCTGGCCCTTGTACATGCTCCCGGAGAACGGATGCCGATGTACGCCAGCAAATTATGCTTCACGGGCTGTTCCATCGCATTCAGCCCGAGCTGGGGTTCATGAAGGAAACGAGCGACGGCTTCAACGAGCATCTCGATACGCTCGAAGGGCGCGTCTGGATACAGCTCGAATGGCGGGCGCTCCGCCGGGCGGTGGAGTCGAGCGGGAGCGACCGGGCCGAAGCGATCGCCGATGCGCTGGCCTTCAGACGCGAACGCCGCCGCCTGTTTCCCGGCGCGGCGGACAACGAACGGCGCGACGAGATTCGCGAAGGGCTTGCCTCCTACACCGGCATCGCGGCCTGGGCCAATTCGCCCGCGGATGCCCAGCCGTGCCGCAGCGTCAGCGCTCGCAGGAGGCGAATCGCAGCCGTCCTTCGTCGGAAATTTCGAAGCCGCGTCCGGACCCGCCTACGGTGTGCTGCTGGACGATCTCCTGCCGGGATGGCGCCGACAGCTTCGTGGCACCTCGGACCTTGGCGACTTGCTCGCCTCCGCAACCAACAGGCCACCGACGACGGATGTTGCCGTGGCAGCGGCGCGCTACGATGGCGCAGCGCTGCGAACGGCGGAGGAGGCGCGCGATCGGGCGCAGCAGGTCCGCGTCGCCGAGTTGCGTCGACGCTTCGTTGATGGGCCCGTGCTGACGATGCCTGCCGGGGGCAGCGGGACCAGCGACACCACCGGCACCGTCGGCATTCCGGGAGTCGGTACCGTGTTTTTTCGCAATTTCACCCTTTCCGCTCAATGGGGCCGTCTCAACGCCAACGGCGGCGTCTTGCGCTCTGCCGATGGGACCACACTGTCCGTACCGGTTACCGGGCCGCTCGAAGGGACCACCCTGCAGGGGGACGGCTGGAGCGCCACTCTGAACTCCGGGTGGGTGGTGCGGCCGGCGGCACGACCTGGCTCCTTTACTATCGTTCGCGAGAATTAATCCGCGCTGCACACGATGGTTTGCGGTTTGGCTTGGGACGGCACCTGGTCGCGCTCACGCGCGCCTGCGCTCTCGCGGTATTGTGACTCGCGCTACCGCAGGTGAGCGGCAGACGTTAACCCACGATAAACGCCTGATATGGCTACCGATAACTGCTGCGAGATTGGTAACTACTTCGCGACCACTCGGAGTCAGCCGACCGGACGGAGTCGGTCGCTATTTCGGTGCGGAGGCCGAATGATTGCGACTGAAGCGTTTCATCACCGTTGGCGGCGCGGTTCGGAGGCGCTCATTGCGTCAGTTCAGAGCGGTGAAATATGCTGACTGTTCGCGTCACACTCCGGCGGCGGTGCGGTGCCGCATTGGGAGGCCGCATCGAGGATTTCAGCCTGCGGAGCTCGTGGCAGTGCGCGAGACCGGCCTGATGTGGGCGAACATGCTGCGTGCGTCACGGCAGAGCACAAAAATAGCCAGCACAGGAATTCCTGATGCCGGCCATCGCGCTACCTCTTCTTCGGCGCCTTTAGCGGTTTTCTCCGTGGGTCTTTCTGCCGCCTCCGCCCTAGCCGCCTCCCAGATCGCCTTCTTGATTGCGACCGATGTTCAGTCTCTTCCTGTGCGTGGAACGATCTTCTTTGCTCCGAGCAGTTGCCCGAGCTGTTTTAAGTGGGCCTGAATGTCAGGCCTCCGCGCGTATCCCCGGTAGTTGTCTTCGCCCCAGCGAGCCTGGAGAGCCGATCGACCGGACTCGGCTCGGGAAGCGTAATCGTATGCGGTTGAGCTGTCGCCCTCAAGCGGTACGGATCTCGCCGACACCAGCCACGCTCGCCACTCCGATTCGAGCTGTGCAGCCGAGGCGAACATCTTCTGTGCCGCCTGCGCGTCAGCGAGCGCGCCCCGTCCGTCTCCGCCCGCGATGCGAACTTCGGCCGATGCGAGCAGTGCTGTCGACAGGCTTCGGGGAAGCTTCAACTCCCTGGCAGTGCCGACGGCTTCTTCGACAAGTGCCATCGCCTGTTTCGGCGCGCCAGAAACCGCCTTGGTGAGCGCAAGGGTTAGCTTGGCGTGCAGCGCGGTGTCTTTGTAGTCGCGTTCGGCCAATTTGAGTGCCGCCGTCGCGCGCGTCGTGGCTTCCGCCCGTGTTACCCAAGCTGAATGCCATCTGCGCGCCGATTATCTCCACATAGGCGAGTTGGGATTTGAATCCCGCTTTTGGTCCGGCAGCGATGGAAGAGGCCTCGTCGAGAGCAGCCCTCGCTTCCTCGTATCTCCCCAAATGCCACAATGCCGACGCGCGATTCGCCTGGTCAGCTCCCATGGCGACTCGTGCGCCGAGCGACGTGTTGATCCGATAGCTCTCGTCGAAATGCAAGAGGGCCTCGGGGTAGATCTCCTGGTTTTCGCCGAGAAGGACGCCGAGGCTGGTATGCGTCGCTGCGAGTCGCGCCGGGTCGCCGGACTGCTTCGCCAATTCCAGCTGCTCGGAAAATGCTTTCATGGCGATCGCGTATTCGCCTTTATCGCGATACGCTCGGCCAAGCAGAATCAGAGCGTTGGATGTTTCAGTGCGATAGCCGCCCGGCTGGAAAAACCTCAGCGCCGACTCGAGATGAGAGATGGCCTCATCGAGACTGCTCTCCTGGGTACTCAAACTGCCAAGGGCGAGGCGGGCGCGTGCTTCCAATCGAATCGACTTGTCTTGGCGTGCCAGTTCCAGAGCCTGCTGAAGGCGCGAACGCGTGTCGGCGAATTCGCCCCGCGCCAGCAGCGTATAGCTGAGGTCAATCAAGCCGTTGGCCGCCAGCGTTCGGATGTTGACCGATTGCGCGGCTTTCACCGCCTCGGCAGCGATTGTCTTGGCGCGAGTGCTGTCGCCCTCCGCGTAGTACACGTTGCTGAGTTGCAATTCGGTTCTGATCGATTGGTAATCGTTGGACGAACTTCGTGACATCTCCAGTGATCGTTCCAGCTGTTCTTTGGCTTCAGTCAGTCTCCTGATTCTGGCCAGCACTGATCCCCGTTGGTAATAGACCTCGGCCAGTCCTTCCTGGCTCGACATGGCCTGATAGATGCTCTCCGCCTTCGAGAACGCATCGTTCGCTTTGGCGAATTCCTGGCGACGGCCATAGAGAATCCCGGAGCGGAGGAATCCGGCGGCGGACTGGGGATCCAGTTGCGTCGCTCGCACGTACGATTCGATGGCTTTGTCGCGATTCTCATCCTTCTCGTACGCGCGCCCGAGATCGACATAGGCCGTAGACTTTTCGCCGTCCTGAACGGCATCGACGATCTTCGAGGACTTTTCGATGGCCGTCTTGAAGTTGCGGCTCAGTGTTGCCGCGATGGCATCCAGATACATAGACTCGGCGTCGGAGAGAGTCGAGCGATCGGGGAGCAGCGCCATGGCCTGCAGCAGTTCCTGCCTGGCTCTGTCGGTGAGATCGATCTCCGCGTACGCTTCGGACTGTCGCGCGCGCGCCAGCGCGAACGAATTGTCCATCTCGAGCGCGCGCTCGAATGCCTTGGTCGCCTGAAAGTACGCGCCTTCGCGGATTGCGCTGGTCCCGCGGTTGACCAAACGACGGCCTCGGGCGGCGGCTGATGGCGGCCGCGGCGAAACAGCGCCGGAGCGAACCACACCGCCACCAGCGTGGCAACAACGGCCGCGCCGATCAGCGCCTTGAACGTGACTGGCCGTCGTTGAAATGCACCGGCGATTGCGTAGCTGTCGGGATCTTCAATTGACGTCGCGGTTGCCTGATGGCGCAGCACGAACAGCGCCGCCGAAATGTCGGCAATCCGGTTCCGTGGATCCTTCTCGAGACATCCCCGTAACAGTGTCCGAACCGGAAACGTCGATTCCGCAGGCAGGGCTTTCCAATCGGGTTCGGCTGTGAGCACGGCGGCGATCGTGTCCGACACACTCGCGCCGTCGAACGGACGCTGACCGGTGAGCATCTCGTAGAGCACGCATCCAAAGGCCCAGATGTCAGTCCGCTTGTCAACCGGTGTTCCGCGCGCCTGTTCGGGACTCATGTAGGCCGCGGTCCCGAGCACGGCGCCCTCGCGCGTGCCACCCGACTCACTGTGGGCGACTGCGTAAGGTCCGGTGTCGCTCCTTCACCTGCGGTCGCCTTCGCGAGGCCGAAGTCCAGCACCTTACGTGCCGTCTGGAGTGATCTTGATGTTCGCGGGCTTGAGATCTCGATGAATGATCCCCTTTCTCGTGCGCCGCCTCGAGCGCGCTCGGCGATCTGTCGCGCGATGGGCAGCGCCTCGTCGATCGGGGAATCGGCCCGCGCGCAATCGCTGCGAGAGGTCCTCGCCCTCGACCAGCTCCATCACAAGAGCCTGCACGCCGCCGGCCTCTTCGAGCCCGTGAATCGTCGGCGATGTTGGGATGGTTGAGCGAGGCGAGGACTTGGCTTCACGTTGGAAGCGCGGCCAGTCGATCGGGGTCGGCCGCCAGAGACGCATCGGGCAGGACCTTGATGGCGACGTCGCGCTGCAGCTTCGTGTCCGTGGCGCGATAGACCTCGCCCATGCCGCCCACGCCAAGCTGGTGCGGTGACTTCATAAGCGCCGAGGCGGGTGCCGGGCGTGCAGAGCCAAGCGATCTTGCGGATTATACGGGCGGGATGGCCGAGCGAGGCGGATTACTCCGCCTGACGCCGCAGGGTGGAGTACTGCCGATCGCTTTACACTTCGCGACTACTCAGGACCAATCGGGGATTGTCGGGTCAGAAGATTTCCTGGTTTCCGAACCGTATTCATACCGCAAGGCGTGGAGGGGATCGACCCGACGCAGACGTTACATGGCACCTACTGCGGTAACGCGAACGCCGTCAGTGCACTCCCGGACGGCACGAGAAGATACTGGCGGCCATCGACCATATAGGTGGTTCCGCCCGTGGACCGAAGACCCACGCCGACCTGGTAATGCCACAGGTACTTGCCGCTCCGCGAGTCCAACGCGATGATGTTCCCCTCGCCGTCACCCGAGAACACGAGTCCTGACGCGGTCGTCAGAATCCCGGACGAGGACGGCGTCGGATAGCGGAACTCCCACTTGCGCTCGCCGGTCAGCGGATCGATTGCTCGCAGGGCGCCGAAGTTGGGCTGATCGCGCGGGCGTGTCGTGCCGCCGGATTTGTACTGTTCCCCTTCTCTAAATGGCTCGTTCCAGGAGTAATAGATGGCGCACGTCTCACGCGCGTTCACGAAAAAAAGGCGCTGCGCCGGATCGTACGACGGAGAGAAGAAGTTCGTGCCTCCTCCGAGATCAGGACACGTTCTCGTACCCTCCTCGGTGGGCATATAACCTGGGAGCAAAATTGGTCGTCCCTCGGGGCTGATTTCCTTCGCCCACGTCTGTGTCACGAACGGCTTTGCCAGAATCATACGGCCGTTCGTGCGGTCGAGCACGTAGAAGAACCCGTTGCGATTGGCAAACAGCATCGTTTTGCGAGGTTGATTGCCGATGGTCAGATCGGCAAGCACGGGCACCTGAGTGGAATCCCAGTCGTGCACGTCGTGCGGGGTGAACTGGAAGTGCCACTTCAGTTGTCCCGTATCGACGTCGAGCGCGACAACCGATGCGGTATACAGGTTGTCGCCTTCGCGTACCGTACCGTAGTAATCGGGCCCCGGATTGCCCGTGCCGAAGAACACGAGATTCTGTTCAGGATCGTGCGTGCCGGTGACCCAGATCGAGCCGCCGCCGCGCAGATAGGCGTCGGTGCCTTTCGGCCAGGTCTGGCCGCCCGGCTCCCCCGGGCCGGCCACCGTATAGAATCGCCACGCCTTTTTGCCCGTGTTCACGTCGAACGCATCGATGAATCCGCGAATGCCATACTCGGCGCCGGCGGGGCCGATGATGACCTTGTCCTTGACAACAAGCGGTGCGACCGTCGCGGAGTATCTTTTCTTGTAGTCCGCCAGTTCCACATCCCAAATCACGTCGCCCGTTTTCATATCGAGCGCCAGGAGATGTGCGTCTCCCGTTCCGAGGAAGAGTTTGTCGCCGTGTGCGGCGAACCCGCGGTTTTGAGCTCCACCGAGGAAGTCGCCCGGCATATTTCGGCGATACCGCCAAATCTGCCGGCCCGATCGCGCGTCAATGGCCCACGCATTTCCACCGAAGCCCGTGACGTACAGCACGTTATCGACCAACAGCGGAGTCGTCTGGAAACTTGGAGTGAGGGTCGTCTGGAACGTCCATTGCGCTTTGAGCTGATTGACGTTCTGCGGCGTGATTTGCGTCAGCGGGCTGTAACGATGCCCGAAGTAGTTCCCGTGATACATGAGCCACTTGGAGCCATCGCTCGGGAGGCCGGCAAGGAGATCCTGATTCGTCACCAGAGGTGCACCCGCCTGCTGTGCCGCGAGCGTGACGGAGCAGATGAAAACCATCAATAAAGCGCGCATACGCCTCCTCCCTCCCTTTATCCAGGCGTTGTTTAGCATCAGCCGCATTTGGGATCAAGCCGAATTAGCCAGGAATCCGTCATGTCATGGACAATATGCAGCAAGACCGGCGGGTGCCTGGCACATTTAGCGCTTGAACCCGATACTGAACGCTGTGATGGCCGAACAGGCCTTGGCGGATGCAGAACGCGCTGAAGTGGAGATCATGAAAGGCCGCTGGCGAGGCCGCTTCATGGCGGCTAAACAGGTGAGAACGCAGTGGACGCGCTGCCGATGGGACCCGGGTGCGCCGGGCAGAGCCCTCACCCGTACCTGGGGGTCTTCCAGGTGCCAGTCGTGCTGCTCCAACGTTACGAGCTTGGCTTCGAGCCAGCACATCGCGGCATGCCAGCTCACGAATGCGCCGCACTCCTGCGGTATGCCCTGGCTGAACCACCCCGCCTTGGCTGTCGATCCCTGCGGGACGATGACGGCGAACGCGCGACGGCCGTCTGCGGTGTTGTAGATGCGCCACATGATTGTGGGTTCCGAGTACGTTGACCCGAAAGGGATTTGCGCCACCGCCGCCCGGAGCCGCAATTGCCATACCACCGGAAACAGCGCATTTGCGCGGCCCGCGCGACAACAGTCTGCCCAACGACTGACGAAAAGCGGGGAATCAGCGTATTGCGGTTACTGCCCCTGCGACGACGGCGGCACCATGCCCTTGATGCGGAAGTACGTCACCAGATTGCCGTAGTGCTCCTGCACGTGCCCCGAGTTGATCATCAGCGGAAGCGCGCGGGCGCCTTTGCCCATACCGAACGGCAACTCGACCGTCTCCGCCGCTCGCGTGTCGTCGAGCGCAGCATACGCGGCGTCGCAGTAAGCGATTGAATCGTTCAGCACTTTGATAATCTGCGCGCGCGTCGTTGCGGTCTTCTCGAACGCCGCCTCGGCATGCGGCGACGGCTCCCCTTTCGCGGCGGCGCAGAACACGTAGTTCGCGCCTGCCACGTGCGCGAGAATCTGGCCGAACGTCCGAACGGTCTCGACCGGCCGGAAGCCGTAATCCTTTTCGGGCATCAGCTCGGCCGACCGCGTGAGGTTCCGCTTGCCTCCCTCCCACGCCGTTCGAACGCCCGCGGCAATCGGATTTGCAGCCGCAGGTGATTGAGCGAATGCGGACACGCCAAAGCAGGCGCTCGCGCACAGGACAGCCAGACTGGTGGTGAATATTCGCATCGCTGATCTCCGTTGTTTGCCCATACGATTTCGCGCGGATTATACGTCCTTGCGCTCCGAGTAGCGATAGACTGCGCTGGTGTTGGCGAGAGCCGGTCACTCGGTCATCGCTACCATGCGAAACCTCGAACGAGGCGCCGCCCTCCGGAATGCCGCCGAGCAGGAACAACTACCAATCTCGATCATCAAAATGGACGTCGATTCAGATGAGTCCGTGGAGGCGGCAACGTCCTCCATTCGAGCACAGGCTGGAAGCATCGACGTGCTGGTGAACAACGCGGGTATCGAGCGAAGCGGCTCGATTGAGGGATTAACGCTCGACGACTTCAAAGCCACAATGGAGACGAATTATTTCGGCCCGCTCCGCACGATTCGAGCCTGGCTGCCGGATATGCGAAAACGCCAGAGCGGCTGCATTATCAACGTCACGTCTGTCGCAGGAAAGATCGCCTGTTCGCCGCTCACACCGTATTCGGCATCGAAATTCGCGCTCGAAGCCCTCAGCGAAGGACTTGCCCAGGAAGTGAAGCCGTTCAACATCCGGGTTGCAGTTGTTGAGCCAGGGATCATCGACACCCCGATGGCTCGGCATATTGAGCAGATACCCGCCGATGCCGCATACCCGCAGGTCCGTCGCTTCGGCCATATGTTCCAGGCATCGCTGGATACACCGACGCCGCCAGCCATCGTCGCGGAAAAAATTCGCGAGATCGTCGAGAGCGGCACATTCAAGCTCCGGCATCCCGTGGGCCCGGACGCAGAGGCGTTTCTAGCGTGGCGCGCGTCGTTGAATGATGAGCAGTGGGTCGAGTGGGGAGCGCTTGCTGATGAGGCTTGGTACGAGCGCGTTGCCAAGGACTTCGGCCTCGATGCACGCGCGAAGCGAACGGCGGACGCATCAACCCCGGCGATTCGCGCTACGGCTTAGCAAACACGGTGCGCGCTTCCGCACTTTCTTTGTATCCGTACCGAATCGCTTTCGCGCGAAGCGTCATCGGCGCCTCCACGCGAATGGGCCCGGTGTAGAGCCGCCATTTCGCGGCCGGCCCTTCTTCGGTGGTGTAACCGATCGACGCGCCCTGGGTCGGTACGTAGATGACGACTTCCATAGGAGCGTGGAAGGCCATCGAGTCGCGGCGCGACGGAGTGTCGAGCTCGCGCCGCGGGACAATGTACGGCTGGGCCGTTTCGGGTTGAATGCCGCCGGGCCACATTCGCTGAATCATCTCCGGCTCGTTGACGAGCCCCTGATCGTTGATGCGCGTCATCCAGTCCGTCACCGCTTTGCGCATACGTTCGAGCGTTTGCCGATGCCCCATGTCGGCAGCCAGGTTGCTGATTTGATGTGGATCTGCCGTCGTGTCGTAGAGCTCCTCGGCCGGGCGACTGGTCCGCATCCATAAGGCGGCAGCGCCTGTCAGCGCTCGTTCCGCCTGCAGCCTGAACCATTCCTGCATGATGGCGCTCTGGTTGCGATAGATGATGTGGCCCGCATAGGGCTGCTCCGGCGCGAAGTTACGGATGTAGAGAAACCGCTGGTCGCGCGCCGAACGCATCATGTCGTACTCGATGTCCATCCGATCGCGCGCGCCGAACACCAACTGCGGCGCCGGCGCTGCCTTGGGCCCGACGAGCACTCGTCCCTGGAGATGCGCGGGAATTTCTACGCCCGCGAGCGCGAGGACCGTCGGCGCGAGATCGATCATGCTGACGAGCTGATCGTTGATGCTGTTGGCAATGGCCGGGCTCATTTTCGGCCACCGGATCATGAGCGGCACGCGAAGGCCCGAATCGTAGAGCGAGCGCTTCGAGCGCGGCACGCCATCGCCGTGATCGCTCCAGTAGAAGACGACGGTGTTGTCGGCCAGCCCGTCGGCTTCGAGCTGCCGGAGAATCTCGCCGACCTGCCCGTCCATGTCGGCGATGTTGTCGTACATGCGCGCGAGCTCTTCGCGGACGAGCGGCGTGTCGGGATAGTACGGCGGCACCGTGATTCGCGCCGGATCGGTGACGAGCGGCTTCCCTTTGCGCGCGGGACTCGACGGAAAAATCTGACTCTCGTGCGTGACCTCGAGATTGAAGACCGAAAAGAACGGCTGGTTTCTGTCCGGCCGATTGCGCCAGTGCGCGCCGGGACCGAGATCGTCCCAGATCGTGAACGGGACGCCGAACTGGTAATCGGTTTTCGCGCGATTGCTCGTGTAATAGCCGGCCGCGCGCAGATACTCCGGAAACGCTTTCACGTAAAACGGCGGCACCGCGAGGTACGGCCCGGGCAGCTCGGGCACGCGATCTTCGGTCGTGCGCATATGCTGCGCGCCGATCGCGTTCTGGTACATGCCCGTAATGATCGCGGCGCGGCTTGGAGCGCAAACGGGCGCCGTCGTAAATGCGCGCGTGTACCGGATCGGATTCACGGGCGAGCCGATCCAAGCACCGGCGTTCGCGCCAGCGCATCGCCGTACGCGCCGATGTGCGGGCTCATGTCTTCGTTCGAGATCCAGAGGATGTTGGGGCGTGCGGGTGGTGCGGGCGCATTCTGTGCGGCCGCGGTGCTCGCCATCGCGGCGATCATCAGAAGCACGAGCAGCAGGCGCCGTGCGTAGGATGATCATCATCATTTCACCGGCGGATAAAAGTCGGGTGGGAAATCCGCGGCGCGCGATCCGTCGCGCCGCCGCAGGTTCTGCGGATTGCCGCCGTCGGGCGCCAGCGGAATGTACATGCCGCCGGTCTCGCCGAGCGTCCTGAACAGCTCCGCGTTGAGCCTCGTGACGATGTCACGATGCGATGGGTCGCGAATCAGATTGCGCGTCTCGAGCGGATCGGCCTGCAGATCGTACAGCTCGTCGGTATCCCACAGCCCGTAATAGCGGATGTACTTGTAGCGCGATCCGCGCAGCGCGTGCATCGCCGGTGTCTGCGGGAAATTGCGCTCCCAGTAGTACTCGTACAGCAGCGTGTCGCGCCATGGAATCCGCTCGCCGCGCGCGAGCGGCAGCGCGTTGCGGCCGTCCATCGGCGGCGGTTCGAGGCCAGCCGCATCGAGAATCGTGGGCGCGATGTCGATGTTGGCGACGACCTCCTCGACGCGCGTTCCCGCCGGCAAGCCGCCGCCGGACATCAGCAACGGCACGCGCATCGAGGCCTCATAGGCCGTTCGCTTGTCGATGAGGCCATGCTCGCCGAACGCAAAGCCGTTGTCGCCCATGAATATGACGATCGTCGAATCCAGCAGCCCGCGCTCGCGCAGCAGCGCCATAACGCGACCGACGCTGTCGTCGACAGCGAGCAGCGTTTCCGCGTAGCGCCGATAGTACCCGGCAATATCGAGCGCGCTGTGGTACGGGAAGTCCACGCCATGCCAGCTGTTTCGCTGATTCCGCACCCACATCGGCTTGCCGGCGTAATTCTCCGGCGTATCGGCCATCGTCTTTGGCGCAGTGAAGGGCTTGTCGCTGTAGCGTCCCTTGTGCCGGTCGGCGGGGACGAAATCGGAGTGGACAGCCTTGTGCGAAAGATAGAGGAAGAACGGCCGATCGGGCGTGCGCTGTTTCAGCCAGTCGAGCGCGTAATCGGTGAGCTCGTCTGTGATGTACCCGCGCTGCGGCACCGCCTTGCCGTCGACGTTGAGGCCGTTCTTGCTCGGGAGATACGTGCCCTGGCCGCGAAAGCTGACCCAGCGATCGAATCCGGGCTGCGGCGCATCGCTGGCGCCGCCCATGTGCCACTTGCCGATGAACGCGGTGTCGTAACCGGCCTGCTGCAGGATATTGCGGAAAGAAGATGGTGCCTGGCGGCACCGGGTTGCTGTTGTCGACGACGCGATGCCGATGGGCGTACTGGCCCGTGAGAATCGACGCGCGGCTGGGAGAGCACAACGCGGTCGTGACGAACGCGTTCCTCATCTGCACGCCGCTCTTCGCGAGCGCGTCGAGATGTGGCGTCTCAATCCACGGATGCCCCGTGTAGCCGAGCGCGTCGTACCGCAAATCGTCCACGAGCACGAAGATGACGTTCTTTGGCTGCGCATTCGGAGTGCGTCGAAGCTGCAGCGCGCCTTGCGCGCGGGGATCGACGCTTTGCGCGCCGGCCCACACCAGCAGCGCGGCGACGGCAATAACCTGCGCCGCTTTCCTCATCGCCCTCTCACGCGCCGGAGCAACTCGCGCATCTCAGCGACTGTCTTGCTGTGCTTCGGATCCGCCGCGAGGTTGCGCAGCTCGTCGGGATCGTTGGCCTCGTTATACAGCTCGACGCCGCGCTTGCCGTCTTCCCACTCTGTGTACCGCCATTGCTCGGTGCGAACGCTGTAGCCCATGAACGTCGCGTTCGCGGGGCCGCGCCGAACCTGTGTGAGCGCCGGATGCTGCCACTCGGTGCGCGGGTTCCGCAACAGCGGCGTCAACGAGCGCCCCTGAAGTGCGGCGGGAGGTGACAGCCGCGCAAGGTCTGCGAGCGTGGGATAGATGTCGAGGAACTCGACGACCCGCGTCGTCGACTGGTTTCTCGCCGTCACGCCGGGGCCCGACACGATCAGCGGCGCGCGCGCCGACCGCTCGAACAACGTCTGCTTCATCCACTGGCCGCGCTCGCCAAGATGGTATCCATGGTCGCTCAGGAAGATCACGATCGTGTTGTCCGTCAGCTTCAGCCGATCGAGCGCGTCGAGCACGCGTCCCACGTTGGCGTCGAGAAACGTGATCGACGCATAGTAGGCGCGTATGGTCTCGCGCTGCCCTTCGGTGCTCACGCCCCAATGCGCAGGAGTCGTAAACCACCGCGCGAGCGGATCCGTCAGCGGATCGCCGGCCGTCGCCGGAATGGCGAATCGTATTCGAGAGGATAGAGATCGAAATATTTCTGCGGCGCGATGAACGGGCAATGCGGCCGATAGAACCCCGCGCCGATGAAGAACGGCCGATCCTTGTTCTTCTCCAGCAGCGCGATGGTTTCTGCGGCGACCTTGCCGTCCGTGTGCGCCTCGTCGGGCGCCGGAGAGGCATAGTACGCAAGCGCGCTCCCCAGTCGGCGCGCGGGCGTCAGATTGGTCAGCACCGTCTCTTCGTCCTTGTCGATCCCACGCGGGTTGACGAACACATCCCACGACGCAGGATCGTCGAGGCCGCTCGTCCCGATCTGGCCGGGATTTCCGTAGTGATAAATCTTGCCGACGCGCGCGGTGAGATACCCGTTGCGCTTGAACATCTGCGGCAGCGTCAGGACTTCGGGCAGCACGGTGCGGAAATCGGTCACGAGATCGTGGACGCCGGTCGTATCGGGCCGCAGGCCCGTCAGCAGCGACACGCGGCTCGGACTGCACAACGGAAACTGCGTGTACGCGCGATCGAACCGCACGCCTCGCGACGCCAGACGATCGATGTTTGGAGTCTTGACGATGGGATGGCCGAACGTCCCCATGTCGTTGTTGAGATCGTCGGCCATGATGACGAGGACGTTAGGGCGGCGACCCTCCTGAGCGTGCGCCGGCTCCGCCAGACCCATCAGTCCCGCCGCCATTACGCACCAGGCGAAAACCGAGATTCGACGCTCCACTGCTCACCTCCGATTTGCCGCGGCTGCCAACGAGATAGCGCGCGCAGTATTGATCCGTGCACAGATACGATCCGCCCTTCAGGACCCGCTTTGCAGCGCCAGGTTCCTGCGGATCGAAGCTGTCGCCCGGTCCGTGCGGATTGCGCGCGACCGGACCAGCCTTCGCGAGCTCTGAAGTAGTAGTCGGGCCGGTACCAGTCGGCGCACCACTGCCACACATTGCCGCCCATGTCGTACAGACCGAATCCGTTGGGCGGGAACGCCGTCACCGGCGAGGTGCCCGTGTATCCGTCTTCGCCGCGGTCTCTCGCGGGAAACGTGCCTTGCCAGATGTTGGCCGCGAGCTTGTTGCCCGGCGCCAGCTCGTTACCCCATGGATACAGATTGCGGTCGAGGCCTGCCTCGCGCGGCGAACTCGAACTCGGCTTCGGTCGGCATCCGTTTGCCGGCCCACTTCGCGTACGCCGACGCATCTTCGAACGCGATGTGCACGACCGGATGATTGGCGCGATCGCGAAGGCTGCTGCCCGGGACCTTCGGGATGTTTCCAGCTCGCGCCCGGCGTATAACGCCACCACTGCAGGGGATTGTCGAGCGGAACAGACCGCGAAGTGGGAGTGAACACCGCCGACCCCGGGACCAGCATCTCTTTCGGCACGCCTGGAAAATCCTTGGCGTTGAGTGGGCGCTCGGCCACGGTGACGTAACTCGTCGCCGTCACGAACCGCTCGAACTCCGCATTGGTCACTGGCGCGCGATCCATCCAGAATCCGTCCACCTCGACCAGATGCGCGGGCAAGGCGTCCGGCATACCGCAGCCCTCGCAGCCCATCCAGAACGTGCCACCCGGAATCCATACCATGCCCTTCGGCGGCGGACCAGGAGGGGCGGCAGGATTGATGTGCACTGCTGCGTCTGCCGCGACGCCTGCGGCCGGAGGTGCGGGCGTTTGATGGCTGGCGTGCGATTCAGACGGGACGGGCGCAGCGCGACCGCAGCTCGTGACGATCGCGAGCACGCCGGCCAGTGCGACGATTGCGAACGCGCCAAAACGGTTGCCAGGCGCTGGGGACATCTGATGGGGTGCGCGGATTATAACGCGCTCGGTGCGGGAAGATCGCAGATTCTGCGCCAACGGAGAGCGTGAGCACGCTGCGGCAGTGCAGCAGAGACGGAGAACGCCGATGGTTAATCAAACCTCATTCGGGAGAGCGCCGCTTGTAAATCACTACGCGATGTAAAATTGCCGCTCAATGCTTTCGTCCACGTCGCGCGCGCTCGTCACGCTGCTCGTTCTTGCCGCCTGCACGCCGTTGGCGGCGCAAGCTCCACCGCAGACGCCTCCACCGCAAGCGCCTCCGGCACCAACAGCGCCCGCGACGACACCGGCCCCACCCGCAGGTCCGAGCCGCTTTCACTATGGCGTGAGATTCGGTCCGTCATTCACGACGCTGACAAGCGTCGAGCCGTTCGACCCGACCGCTACCACGGCCGCGTTCGAACCGACGATGAATTTCGGCGGGTATGTATTGATCGACCTCACGGGATCTCTGTCGTTTCAACCTGAAGTGCTGTTCGCCGCCAGAGGACAGCGTATCCGGGACAAAGATGCGGAGCCGACCACCACACCCGACGGCGAGCTGAAGCTTCCGGCTGCGGACAGAGTCGTACTCGTGCGCTACCTCGAGTTTCCGCTGCTGTTGCGGCTGTCGAAGCACACGCACGCGAACACGTCGCTGTACGTGATCGCCGGGCCTGGCTTCGCGTTGCGCCGCAACGCCGTGATTCGCCAGGTCGTCGATTCCGGAAGGCACGAGGTCATCGACGAGTTGGTGCTTGGCAGCAACCTGTCGTACATCTTCGGCCTGGGCGTTCAATACCGGCGCTGGCTGGTCGATGCGCGCTTCACGCGCGGGATACGAAACATCGCCACCGATCCAACCACGGTGGCCGTGAAGACGGGCGCGTTTTCAGTGTTGATGGGGGCGAGGTTCTAGCTCCTGATCCCCAGTCCCTAATCCCCAGTCCCTGGTCCGAGCACATCCCGGTTCACCACATCCATGCGCTCGAACTGCCCCGCCTGCGCAAACTGAATGTTCATCAACGCGCGCTCGGCCATGCGCCGGTTCGCCTCGACGGTGTTGCTGCCCACGTGCGGTGTCAGCACGACGTTCGACAGCGACCGCAGATCGCCGGTGCCGGCGGCGGGCACGTAGGGCTCGCGCGCAAACACGTCGAGCGCCGCTCCGGCGATGTGCCCGGATGTCAGCGACTCGAACAGCGCCGCCTCGTCCACTACGGCGCCGCGCGCGGTGTTGACGAGCCACGATCGATTGCCCATTTGCGCGAGCCTCTCCCGGTTGATGAACGCGATGTTCTCCGGCCTGGCCGGCATGTGCAGGCTGACGAAATCCGCATCGCGGACGGCGTCCGCGAATGTGTTCGTCACGAACTGAAAATGATCGATCGCCGCCGGCGCCGGAGCATCGGGTCTGGTGCACCCGATCACCTGCATGCCGTAGCCAACCGCGGCGATGCGCGCCACGGCACGGCCGATACCGCCGCAACCGATAACCGCCAGCCGCTTGCCGAACAGATCGCGCCCCGCGGTCGCGGTCCAGGTGCCGCTCGCCATGCTCGCCAGGGCGGGAACCAGTTGGCGTGCGGCGGTGGCTATCATCAGCATCGCGTGTTCGGCAACCGACTGATCCAGCACACCCGGCGTGTTGGTGCAGAACAGATGCGCCGCTGTCGCGCGTGATTTGTCGATGCCGTCATGGCCGACGCCCATGCGCGCAATGACGCCGCCCGAGGGCAGCGCATCGTACAGCGGCCCGGAATAGTTCCGGTTCCCGACGATGACGTAGCGGGCGCGGGCATCGTGGATGGCTGACGCGAGGTCCTCTTCGATCTCGGGCGCGCGCACGCACTGCAGATTTGGAGCGGCGAGGTAAGACACTTCACCTTTGCGGTATTCAGCGTCGGTGACGAGCACGGTCGTTGTCATGTCCGGCATGGCGACCAGAATCTACCATTGACGGCAATCTCGAGAGGCCCCTATTCTTCGTGGGCCAATGCCCGACACACCGGCGGTCGCCGGCGACACGCGCGTCCGCCGGAAGGTGCTCGCCATGACCGTGGCGCTGGCCGCCATTACCTATCTCGATCGTGTCGCGATCGGGGTGACCCGTCCCTACATCGCCCGCGACCTGAACCTGACGCCCACGCAGATGGGCTATGTGTTCAGCGCGTTCTATCTGTCGTACGCGCTGTTCGAGATTCCGACGGGCTGGTGGGGCGATAAGGTCGGCACACGCAAGGTTCTGACGCGCATCGTCTGCTGGTGGTCTGCGTTCACGGTGCTTACCGGCTTTGCGTGGAGCTATTCATCGCTCCTGCTGATCCGTTTTCTGTTCGGCGCGGGCGAGGCCGGCGCGTGGCCGAACGTCGCGCGCACGTTCTCGCGCTGGTTCCCCCGCCGCGATCGCGGCACGGTGCAAGGCACGTTTTTCATGGGCGCGCATCTCGCCGGAGGCCTGACGCCCGCGCTCGCCACCGCGCTGCTCGTGTACATGGACTGGCGAACGTTGTTCCTGGTGTTCGGATCGATCGGGTTCGTGTGGGCGCTCGCATGGTATCGATGGTTTCGCGATACGCCGGCCGAGCACCCCTCTGTCAGCGCCGCCGAACGCACGTTCATCGAAGACGGCATCGTCAAGGACGAGCGTCCCCTCGAAAAGACGCAATGGAAGCGGCTGCTCGCCAACCGCACGGTCATCTGCCTCTGTCTGATGTACTTCACGCAGACCTTCGGCAATGCGTTCTACGTCACGTGGCTGCCCACGTATCTGGCGTCGACCGGCCTGTCGGTCGCCACGGCGGCCATCCTCTCGGGATTGCCGCTCACGCTCAGCGTTGTCGCGGATCTGACTGGCGGCATCACGACCGATGTGGCAGCCAGGCGGCTCGGTCTCCGCCTCGGCCGTATTCTCGTCGGAGGCGGCGCGCTGACGGCGGCGGGCCTGTTCACGATTGCCGCCGCGTTTACCAACTCCCCGATCGCGGGCGCCGTGCTGATCGCCCTGGGGGGCGCTTCGTCCAATTTTCTGCTCGGAGCGGCGTGGGGCACGTGCCTCGACATCGGCGGCCGCCGCGCCGGCGCATTGAGCGGAGCGATGAACACGTCGGGCCAGGTCGGCGCGATTCTCAGCCCGATTCTCATCGCGCTCGTCGTGCAGCGATCCGGTATTCCGACCGCGCCGCTCTATCTGTACGGGTATGCTGTTTTTGCTGGGCGCCGTCGCCTGGCTGTGGGTCGATCCGACGAAGCCGGTTTCTGACTGAGGAGGAATGACGATGAGCGATGCGATCGGACGGCGTGAATTTCTGCAATCGGTGGCGGTGATCGCGGCAGCGACACGCGCTGGCGCGCAAACGCCCGCGGCGAGCGAATGGGGCACGCAGGTGCTGGACATTCACCTGCATCCGCGGGCGACAGTGGAAGGAAGTCTCCTCCATCTCGACGGCTCCGGCGTGGCAAAGGCGGTCCTTCTCACAGGTGCTGCCGCCGAAGATCGCGCGAAGCAGACGGTCGCCGCGCATCCCAACCGGTTCGTGCGATTCGCCAGCATCGACATGACGCAGCCCGAGGCGATCGATTACCTGCGGAAGGCGGCGCAGGGCGGCGCGATCGGTTTCGGTGAAATCAAATCGCAGGTTGCCGCGGCGAGCAACGAGATGCAGCGGCTGTATGCCCTCGCCGCCGAGCTGAACCTGCCGATCACGATCCATTTTCAGGAAGTGAACCAGCCCAACAGCCCCGGAACATTCAACACCGGGTTGAAACAATTCGACGCGATGCTCAAGAAGTTTCCGAAGACGACCTTCATCGGGCACGCCGACGCGTTCTGGGCGAACGTCAGCGCCGATTACGCCGAGGACACGTCGTATCCGAAAGGACCCATCAAGCCCGGGGGCGTGACCGACAAGTTTCTCGGCGACTACCCGAACCTCTACGCGGACATGTCGGCAAACTCGGGCAACAATTTCCTGAACCGCGATCCGGAGTTCGCCGCGCGATTCATCGAGCGCCACCAGAACAAGCTGATGTTCGGCAGCGACTGCTCGTGCGCCGACGGACGCGGCACGTCCGGCCGCGGCGCTTCAGCGGGCCGCTGTATCGCGCGCGCCACGCTGACGATGTTGAAGAAGCTCGCGCCGCCGGATCAATTCAGGAAGATTGTTTGGGAGAACGGTACGCGGCTGATGAAAATCTGAACTCTTACGCTGCAGGGATTGGGGATTAGGGATTCCCACTGTTTCGTCACGGTCGTGACTTCGCTAACCAGAGCAAATCCGCTCAATCACCTCGTGCTTCACGCGCGATTCTTCCCATGGCCATATCTCGACCGTCTCGCTGACCGGCCGGCCGTCCTTCGTGCACGAGATGGTGAGCAAGCCAGTGAACACGCCGTCCGCGCGGGCGTACTGCACCATGATCGGAGACTCACCCGAGTCCTCGTGGATCTCCAGATCCTGGTGCCTCTTCTCGTTCCATCGATACGTGGTGCGTGACCCGTTCGGCCACGTGACTGCGGTTTCGATGACGGCTTTGTCGTAAACCGTATATGCGAACGAATGAACGTTGTCCGGGCGGCCGGGCCGGCGAAGGACCTGCCGTATCACGCGCAGGTCGGCGTCGTAGGTGTTCTCGACCGTGCGGTTTGGCTCCTCGATCGTGATCATCTCGTCGCGCGAGCCGTAGCGGAACGAGCGCGTCACACCGCTGACCGTCGAGCGCACCAGCCGGCCGCGGTCGTCGTACGAATACGTCGCCTCGTGGGATCCCTGAACGGCGCGGACGATACGCGTCTTGTCATCGTATTCGAAGCGCAGCTGCTCCGTGCCCGCTTCGATCGTGCGCAGCACGCCTCGCGCGTCCCGACGGAATCGAACAACTTTTCCCTCGTGATCGCGAATCGAGATGAGGGCGCACGGCACTTCAGGCGTGTCGCACGCCTGAAAGATGGCGAGCTCGCCACCCGCGAAGCGCAACGCCCAGCTCTGTCCGGTCCATCCAAGCCGCGCGCCGAAGTACCCGTCAGTGATCCAGGTGTGGACGAACATCGCGTTCAGGTACAGACGTCCCACGCGACGTCCGATCGAACGCGATTCGAGATCCGCTTTCCGTGATGAGCTCGACTTTCGTCAGTCGATGCCTTAGCGTCGCCGAGCAGGTACAAATCGGCGTTGTGCATGGTGCCGATGCCCAGCTGCCTGGCGACGCGATCGCGTGAGAGATAAGCCCGGCGCCAGACGAACGCCGGCGACTCCGACACGATGACGTCATCGTCTTCGCGGATATACAGCCCAGTCGCCAGATCAACATGGCCTTTATGCACCGGACGGTACGAGTACGGCAGATCAGCAGGCCGTGCCTGAACCGGCGCCGGCCAGAGCAGGAAGAGCGCGCCGGATGACAGCGGACCGCCCCAGATCATCGCGGCCACGCCGATGTGCAGCGCCGAGAAAATGAGCAACGCCCGCTTCACAGACTTTCCCCGGCGGACATACACCCATGACGAAATCAGGCTGATGCTTACAAATAGCGTGGGAAGCAACATGCAAATAGGCAGCGATTCGCTGTAGTTGCTGAGTGCTGCGGATTGCGTGCCGGCTCTGTTGCGCCACCGCAGCCGGGACGCGATTCGAATAGCGCGAGGCGCCGGGAGAGTGGCCTATTACGATTTCCGTCGCACACGCCGCCGGGACTGCTATCGTAGCGATGGCAAACACCTTTGACGGCAACATTCAACGACGAGTAACACGGAGATAGTCATGCGTGCACACACCTTCATTCTGACGGCAGGATTGTTGGCAGGACTGCAAGCGTCGCCACTGATGGCTCAGCAGGTGACCAAGGAACCCGTCGCGGGCATCAGAAATCTCGCCCGGCTCGAGACGACCGTGGCCTGTGCCGGCGCTATTACCGCTGACGCGGTGCCCGAGATCAAGAAAATGGGCTTTGTGTCGATCGTCAACCTTCGATTGGCTACTGAACCGGGCGCCGAAGTCGAGAAGGAAGCCGCAGCCGCCAAAGCCGCGGGCCTGCGGTACATTCACGTGCCGTTCGACGGCTCTCCCGATCCTGTCGCCGCGGAACAGTTTCTGAAGGCGATTACGTCGCCCGGCGCCGAGCCGGCCTTCATTCACTGCGGCGGCGGCAACCGCGCAGCGACGATGTGGCTCATCAAACGGCTCGCTGTCGATCGATGGGAAGTCGACCGTGCCGTCGCGGAAGCTGCGGCCCTCGGGCAGACAAGCCTGCCGTTGCGGAAGTTCGCGATTGATTTCGCGCAGACGCATCGGTAAGTCGGCGCAAGATTCCGGTGGCGCTATTGATCACGGTGTTGATGATACCGGCGTGGGGATTCGCCAGACCAGCCCGGCGAGCGATGATCAGCTTCCTGGAAGCATGCGAGGCGTGTCGATTGCGAACAGCTCCGGTTGGCGCCTGTTCCACCCGCCGTGCGTCAGCAGCTGGCACGGGCACAAAGTTGGCGGAGTCGCAAGCGGAGGAGAACCGCACAGCGCGTATTTGCCGATGTCGGAGGAATAGGCGCCGGAGCTCCGTCTTAGCTGAGGCTGACGCGACTGCGAGCGGTGGTTCTTCCTACTGCGATGGGGCCGGGCTCGCGGTTCGCCTGAAGCCACAACGCACGATGAGCGCTTCGAAGCGAGGATCAGCGCGGTAGGAATCCCATTTCGGGTCCACCGGCAATAGATCAGGTGCATATCCCGCGCGTCGTAGGCACGCCCGAGCCAAACAAAGGCTGATTCTCGCTGCTCGAGGCCTGCGTTGATCAGGGCCATCGCGTATGGGTGGACGCACTTGGTCTTGGAGACGGTTTCGAGCGTCCGCAGCATCGCGCGCGCCTCGTCAGCCCGTCCACTCTTCGCCAGGATGTACGCCCGCAGGCAGAGCCTTACTGTTCTCACCAGAGAACCGGGCCGCAATGGTCAACGCCTCCAGCGCCGACTCGTGCTCGCCCAGCTGCTCCAGCGCTTGTCCTCGCATCATGTGCTCGATCCAGAGCTCCGGGTCGAGGACGATTGCTTGCCGAGCGTGATCGAGCGCCGCACGATAGTCGCGCGCCTGGAACGCGACCTGCGAGGACAGCGCGGGCATTATCGCCGAGAGCGGATCCAGCTCGCGTGCGCGGCGAGTCGACAGCAGCGCCTCGCCGTGGCGGCCCATCTGCGACAGCGCGTGTCCCAGAGTCAGGTGGCCGCGTGCGCACGTCCCGGGTCGAGTGTCAGCGCACGTCGTAAGCTCGCTTCCGCCGCCTGGCCACTCCCACTCGCAACACCACTTCAAGTACCGCGAGAGCGAGCTGCGCCTCAGCCGTGGCAGGACCCGTCCCGACTGCCCGCTGCCGCCGCCGTCGCGAGCTCTGGGGAGCACCTCGGACAGGGGACGCGTCGCCGTTGATGAGACTTCCCGCGAGGACCCGTGACGAATCGCTGACCAGGCCAGCGCGTAGTCTGGGTCGAGCTCGGTGGCTCGAGTGTAGTACTCGATTGCACGGCGGTTGGTCGCCGGCGTGCGCTGATTCTCGAAGTTGCGACCCCGAAGGTACAGGTCATACGCGTCAGGGCTCAGGGTCTGTCGGCGCGTCAGTGTCTCGAGACGGCCGGGTGAGAGCGCGGAGACGATTTGCTCGGCGATGGCGGTGCTCAACTCGCGTTGCAGGCCCAGCAGGCTCATCGGCTCGCGGTCGTAGGACTGGGACCACACCTGCACCTGGTCGCGGACGCGCACGAGCGTGGACGTCACGCGCAACCGGTTGTCCTCGTGAGGGGCTCCGGGTTTTTCAGACCATCCGGAAGTGAGTGTTGCGGCATAATCGGCCCGACGGGCCAGGAGGATGCCGTGAAGAAAAAGCGCTTTTCCGTCGAGCAGATCACTGCCGTCTTGCAGCAAGTCGAGGGCGGCGTGCCCGTCGGGGACGTCTGCCGCCAGGTCGGGATCTCCGAGCAGACCTTCTATCGCTGGAAGAAGGTCTACGGCGGGATGCCGCCCAGCGAAGCCCGCGAGCTGAAGCAGCTGCGCGACGAAAATACCAAACTCAAGCGCCTCGTCGCCGACCTGTCGCTCGACAAGGTGATGCTGCAGGACGTCGTTCAAAAAAAGTTCTAAAGCCCGTCAAGCAACGTGAGGTCATGCGGTACTTGACGGGCCGCTACAGCGTCAGCGCGCGGCGCGCGTGTCTGGTGGTCGGCCGACGCGCTCGTCGGTGTACTACACGGAGCCGGAAGGATCCGCTCACGGCCCTGCGGCAGCGCATGCGCGAGCTGGCGCAGACCCGGGTGCGGTTCGGCTATCGGCGTCTGCGTGTGCTGCTGCAACGCGAAGGCTGGGAGGTCGGCAAAGAGCGCTTCTATCGCGTGTACACCGAGGAAGGGTTGGCCCTTGCGGCGGAAGCGGCCGTGGCGGCACGCGACGGCGGTGCATCGCGAGCAGCGGCGGCCGGCGACGCGCGCAACGACATCTGGAGCATGGACTTCGTCGCCGATCAGTTGGTCGATGGCCGGCGGTTCCGGGCCTTGACGGTGATCGACCTCTTCACCCGCGAATGCCTTGCGATCGACATCGGGCAAGGCCTCGGCGGACACGATGTGGCGGCCACGCTCGAGCGACTGCGGTTTGAGCGCGGTCTGCCGCAGCGGATCTACTGCGACAACGGGCTACCTCAGAAGTCAAGGAGACAGAGCTTCTCTGATCTGACCCGCGTGTCAGCGAGAACGCACGACGCGAATCGCCAAGCGGTTCCACCGTTGCGGAATCACACGCTGACCATAGTCACATAGGGTCAGGAGACAGGCGGCCTGCCCTGACACGGCTTAACAGAGCGTCGTACTCCAGGTGGAAGGTCCGAGCATTATCTACGAGGTCGCATGCGCCTCGACGGCCCCTGGCGAAGGGATCCTCCCGCCTGGTCTCGTCGCTTCCGGGAAGCGGCGATACTCGGTGCCGGTCGTGACCACGGCGTACGCGACGCGGGCCATCTTGGCCGCCACCGCCGTGTACCCTTTCCGCCGTCGATCCGCACTTTTCGGATCGGGGCGAATGTAGTCCTCAAACTTCCGGCGAAAGCTGTTCTGTTGCATTCGGATCGCGACGGTGCCCGCCATCCAGAAGGCGTACCGCAGCCGTGCGTTCCCGCGCTTCGATAGGTGCGTGGTCCCGCGAAATTGCCCCGACTGTTCGGTGCAGAGATCGAAGCCGCAGTATTTGAGAAACTGGCGCGCGCAACCGAAGCGGCGGAGGTCACGCGCTTCGGCCAAGATCGTCATCGCCAGAATCGGCCCGATCCCCGGGATGGTCTGCAACCGGACAAAATCCGGCTGCGTCGCCAGCTGCGTCGCGATTTCGGCCTCGAGACGCTTGCGCAATTGGCAGAGCGCCCGATACTCCTCGAGCACGACCCGAAACATCCGGATCGTCTCCGACGTTGCGGCCACGGGCAGGCCCACACTGTGGCACGCGGTCTCATAGAAATCGGCGAGCCACCGCGCCTTGTCGACCTTCCGGCCGGTGATCTGCGCGCGCGCCGCCGCGACGAACGCGGCTTTCGTGTATTGACGCACGGCCGCGGGACACGGCGTGAAGAGCAGCAGTTCGGTGAACCACTCGGCCCGCGAGCTGTGCAGATAGCGCTCCGCTTCTGGAAAGTACAGCGGCAGGTGGTGCGTGATGAGACTGTGCTGGAGTCGCACTTTCCGAAGGGAGACTTGCTGATAGGTGTTCGCCATCTCCTGCAGGTCCTGATGCCCGGTCACGAGCGGGTCGAGATAGCGCTGCGTCGTCCCGTTCTTCAGCAGCTGCAGAATGACCTGCGCATCCTTCGGATCGTTCTTGTCCCACGAGTTGTAGAGGGCCTCTCGTGTGCGGGCGACGGCGATCGAGGACACCAGGCAGAGATGAAATCCGGCCTGCCCGAGGACTGTAGGCCAGTGGCCGATGGTAGTCGCCGGTCGGCTCGAAGGCGATTTCGCACGGCAGCTCGAATGCGCGGAGCGTCGCCACGAATCGATCAATCTCGGTCTTCGTGTTCGCGATGCGCATCGCGCGTCGTTGGCCGCTCGGCAGTTCCAGCAGCACCTGGTGGGTCAGCTTCGCAACGTCGATCGCTACCCGCACGGCTGAGGACGTGGTAGAAGATTTCGAGGTCATGGCTGGCAGTCTCCTCTGGTTTGAGTTGTGGCAAACCCATTCTAGAGAAGCACTTGTCCTGCCTTGACCTCATCTTCCGAAGGTACTACGGCACCGAGTTCGTGAGCGCGGCGATGGACCTGCTGGGTGTACACCAACGGCGTGATCCTCGACTTCAGCCGGCGCGGCAAGCCGACCGACAACGCCACGATCGAATCCTTCAACGGCGGTTCCGCGAAGAATGTCTGAACGTGCACTGGTTCGCGTCGCTGGAGGACGCGCAGCAGAAGATTGACGCGTTTCGGTGGGACTACAATGAGCATCATCCTCACCGATCTCTCAAGGGTCTGAGCCCTCGGGAATTCGCTCAAAGGGTGCTCACAACGGCCGCAGGCTCACTCTTCGTATGGTCCGAAAAAGCCGGTCCCCTCAATCAGCGCCATTCTCCAATAGCCACTGGTCCGAAGAAGTCCGGCATGTCACTCGGCCTAGATAGTCGTTTCGGTCACCAAGGTCCCTGCTTGAAGTAAGTCCAATTTACGGCCAGTTCTGGTCTATAGCCGTCGTTCTTCATCTCCTCGATTTCGGTTAAGAATCTAGAGACTACGCCTCGCCCCAGAACGCACGGTTGCCCATCTTGCGGTCCATCGTGGTAAGGAAGGAAGGGTTCATTGCGCGAAGCCGATGGTAGGGAAGTCGCCTCCCTGCGCCTGGTCGATTTCGACAGTCTCAGGACATGCGAGCCGACGGACGTTGCGGCGTATTCCGCTCGTGGACGTCCGCACGATGGCTTTCCGATCGCTCCTTTCGGCCTTTCTGAATCGTCATCCCAGCGGGCGTTTAAGAAGATAACCCGCAACACTCACCTCACTCATGAAAATAGTTCGCGGCCTGTCTGTCGGAAGTGCTTGGTAGCGCAATCGTGAAACACCGTTACCCCGGAGTTGGTTGCTTTCGCACCTACCCGCGTGCACCTCGTCGACAGGAACTTTGCCCTACAATCGATGGAGACGGTCACAGATGCGCTGGGCCTGAACGGGCGAGGCGCTACTCCAGGAGGTCGAACATGATACAGAGATTCCTTCGGGCCACCGCGCTTTCGCTCGTGGCCCTCACAATTCTCGCGACTACGACGCTCGCACACCATGGCTGGAGCGAATACGACGAGAAGACGCCCCTAACCGTGGCCGGGGCCATCACCGAGTCGAGTTACACCAACCCGCACGGCACCATCAAGCTGCGCGCTACCGATGGCGGCAAGGTGTGGGACGTAGTGCTGGCGCCGGTGGCCCGCATGCAGACGCGAGGCTTGACCGAAGCAATGCTGAAGCCCGGGACGGTCGTGACGGTGCTCGGATATCAGCATCGCAAGACCGCCACCGAAATGCGGGCGGAGAACATCACGGTCGACAAGAAAAAGGTCGAACTGCGTTGATGCTCGAGGGCTGGGTGAGCCTCATGGTCGCCATCGAGAACAACGCGCTCGCAACATGGCTGCGATCTTCGGCATGGGGCTATCCAGCGGTGGAGACCCTGCATATCTTGGGTCTGGCGCTGCTCTTCGGCACGGCAGTGGCCTTCGATTTGCGCCTGCTGAGCGTGCCATCTTCGCTGCCCGTGGACGGCGTCGCGCGGTTCCTGTTGCCGCTGGCGCGGATCGGATTCGCCCTAGCCGTCGTCTCTGGGCTCGTCCTGTTCATGATGCAGGCGCGGACGTTCGGCGTGATGCCGCTCTTCTTCGTCAAGATGGCCACCGTCGCAATCGCCGTGACGAATACGATGATCTTCCACCGTGGTATCTTCACGTCGGTACGTCGATGGAGCGATGCATCCCGTACGCCGCGTCGTGCACGAATTGCCGCCGTCGTGTCTCTCGTGTGCTGGACGCTGGCGCTGGTCTGCGGAAGGTTTCTCGCTTACGTGTGACTGGACGTCATGACGATGGCGACTTCCAAACCGGCTGCCAGGCGTGGAACGCGATCGGATAGAGCACTATCCGGAGTAGGTAAACGAATCGGCGTCACGCAGGAGTAATCCGGCCCGCACGGCCGTCCCGCCCCTATAATCCACGAAGATCGGTTGGCCCTCATGCCCGGCACCCGCCTCGGCGTCTACGAAGTCACCGCGCAGATCGGCGTCGGCGGTATGGGCGAGGTCTACCGGGCCACCGATCTCAACCTTGGTCGTCAGGTTGCCATCAAGATCCTGCCTGACACCTTCGCGCACGATCCGGAGCGAATCGCGCGATTTCAGCGTGAGGCGCGGACCTTGCCTCGTTGAATCACCCGAACATCGCGCTCATTCACGGCCTCGAAAGAGCCGATGGCGTCCGCGCGCTGGTGATGGAGCTGGTCGAAGGGGCGACGCTCGCCGACCGCATCGCTCGGGGCCGATCCCGATCGACGAAGCGTTGCCGATCGCGAAGCAGATCGCGGACGCGCTCGAAGCGGCGCACGAGCAAGGGATCATCCATCGCGATCTCAAACCCGCGAATATCAAGGTGCGCTCTGACGGCACCGTGAAGGTGCTGGACTTCGGCCTGGCGAAAGCGATGGCAGCCGTCGCGCAGCGCGCCGAATGTGTCGCAGTCGCCGACCATCACGTCGCCCGCGATGACGGTGGCGGGCATGATTCTCGGCACGGCGGCCTACATGAGTCCCGAGCAGGCGAACGGCCAAGCCCGTCGATAAGCGCAGCGACCTTTGGGCGTTCGGCTGCGTGCTCTACGAGATGCTCACCGGCGCGCGGGCCTTCGAGGGTGACGACATCTCCGACACGCTCGCGGCGGTGCTCCGCGGCGAGCCGACCTGGACCGCGCTGCCGGCCGAGACACGCCGCCGCCGATTCGCCGCCTGCTGCGCCGCTGCCTCGAAAAAGATTGCACGCGGCGGCTCGCGGATTCGGCCGCAGACGCACGACTCGACATCGAGGAGGCGTTGACTGCGCCGTCGGCCATCGACGGTGCCGCCGCCCGCGACAGGACCGCGTCGCGACGATGGATGATCGCCGCCGCAAGCGTGGCGCTCCTCGTCGGCGCAGCGGTCGCTGGGTCTGGCGACCTGGGTGGCGACGCGACCAGTGCCGCCGCCGACACCGGATTTGGTGCGCTTCACGGTGACGCCGCCGGCGGGTCAGGTGCTCGGCGTCGCCAGCCCGGAGCGCGATGTCGCGATGGCGCCGGACGGCCGCCATCTCGTGTATCAGACAGGGACACAGCGCGGCCTGCAGCAGTTGGTCGTGCGCGCGATCGATCAACTCGAGGCCGTCCCGCTGCGTGGCCTGGCTGGAGCGCGCTGGGCCGTTCATCTCGCCTGACAGCCGCTGGATCGGCTTCTTCGTCAAAGCGGTGCCCGGGGAATTGCGGAAGGTCGCGATGACGGGAGGCGCGCCGATCACCGTGTGCCGCATCCAGGGCTTGCTGACGCGGCGCCACCTGGGGCCCGGATGACACGATTATCTTCGCGACCACCGACCCGACCACCGGCTTGCTGAGCGTGCCGGCCGGAGGCGGCGAGCCGACAGTGCTGACAACGCCCGATCCGGCTCAAAACGAAAGACCACGCGTTCCCTTCGATGCTTCCCGACGGTCGCGCGGTGCTCTTCACGATCCTTCACGATCAGCGGCGTCGATCGAGAACGCGCAGGTGGCGGTGCTCGATCTGAAGACGGGCCTGAAGAAAATACTGATCCGCGGCGGCAAGCCAGGCCGAATACGTCGAGAGCGGGCACTTGGTTTATGCGGCCGCCGGCACGCTGCGCGCCGTCCGGTTCGATCTGGCTCGCCTCGAGGTCGTGGGTGACCCGGTGCCCGTCGTCGAAGGGGTTCTGACCAAACCCGTCAAGCGTGGCCGATTTCAGCGTGTCGCGCAACGGCACCCTCGTCTACGTGCCGGGCGGCGCGAGGCCAGCCGGCTCGCAGACGCTGGTGTGGGTGGACCGGAAAGGTCACGAGGAACCGATCGCGGCGCCCCCGCGGGCCTACGTGTACTCCACGCCTCTCGCCAGACGGGACGCGCGTCGCGCTCGACATCCGCGATCAGCAGAACGACATCTGGATTTTGGATCTCGCCCGCCAGAACCTCCAGCGCTTGACGAACGATCCGGGCCCAACCGGCTGCCAGTCTGGACGCCTGACAGCAAGCGGGTCGCGTTCACGGCGGAACGCGACGGTGTGGAGAGTGTCCATTGGCAGGCGTTCGATGGGTCGGGCACGATGGAGCGCCTGAGCATCGGCACGCAGCGCCAAGCCCCGCAGGCGTTCTCGCCGGATGGCACGCAGCTGATCTTCGTGCAGCGCCCACTGGACCGGCGAGCCTCTTCGTTGATCTGGGCGTCATCGCCCTGGGGGCAAACCGCAACGCGACGATGCTTCTGCACTCGGCGGCGAACGAAACCAACGCCGAGATTTCGCCCGACGGGCGTTGGCTCGCGTACCAGTCCGACGAATCCGGGCGAGAAGAAGTCTACGTGCGTCCGTTCCCGAACGTGGAGACGCGCGCTGCATCAGGTCTCGACGGGCGGCGGCACGCGTCCGCTTTGGTCGCGCGATGGGCGAGAGTTGTTCTACCTCGTGGCGCCCGGACACGATCATGGCGGTCCCCGTGCGTCTCGGCGCGGACATCGCTTTTGGGAAGCCCGAGCCGGTGGTCAAAGGGACGTATACTGTCCCTGAGCTCGCGCGGGCACCATTATGACGTGTCGGCCGATGGGCAACGGTTCCTGCTCCTCAAAGACGCCCCGCCGCCGGACGGGCAGAAGCCCGCCGCGCCAGAGATTCATGTCGTCCTCAACTGGTTCGAGGAGCTGAAGCGGCTCGTGCCCACGAACTGACGGGCGCCGCCAGTCCTTTCTTGGATCTCGCCCGAGAGAATTGCTCCTGACTAGTCGCCAAGTGGCGAGGAATCACGCGCGACTTCTCTCTGCTTTTGTTTTCTTGAGGAAATTTCTCTGCGCCTCCGCGCCTCTGCGCCAGGACAGCGGAGTGCCTTTTTTTTCGGAACGATCCTCGTATAACCCGGCTTGACATGGCACGGTTTTCGGCTTGACGCGTGCTGTAGACGATGGCATCGTCGTCGTCAGGTCAGGCGACGGAACGCGCCGAAAGGGTATCTATGTTTGCGTTCGCGCGAACGATCGTGTTGAAGGACAAGCTCAGCCACGACGGGCTCATCGAACTGGACACAGCGCTCGACGCGGCGGGGCAGCAGTGGAAGGAGGATGTTCTGGAAATGGCAGCGGATCGGTTCGAACGTCGTCTTGCGCAGGAGACGTCTGCGGTCAGGATCGAGATCGCCGATTCCCGGCTCAGCATCATGCGGTGGATGGCCGGGCTGCTCATCGCACAGGCCGGTGTCATCATCGGCACTGTCTTCGCAATGATGACCTTCCTTGTTAATGCGTTGAAATAGGCAGGTTGCTCGCTGCTAGCGGAGGAACGCCCGCCAGCCAATCACGACATTGATATCGCTCGGCCTCGGCGGCGGTGTCTGGTCGATGAAGTACACGCGTTGCCCGTCCGGTGACACGTCGTACTGGGTGCCCCAGTGTCCCGATCCGATGAGCGGCACGCTCAGCAAGACGGCCCTGCCGAGTGTTCGCTCCCCACGTCCCACCGATCGTCCAAGAAGGCGCCCTTCGAGATCGACATAGAAGAGCTCGCGTCCATCGCGTCGCCAGACAGGTTGGCTGCCACCGCTGTTGGAAGCCACGAATCGCCTCGGCAGACCCGACATCGCTCGAACGAAGACTTCGGCCCGGCCGGTCTCCTCAGAAACGTAGGCCAGCCACTGACCGTCCGGGGATATCCGCGCGTCATACTCGGGATACGGCCCCGACAGAATCGCCTCGGCCGAACCGCCGGTCTCGAGCAACACGCTCCACACATCCCCGCGCGTGCCACCCAGACCCGCGCGCGTGTTGACGATGAGATGGCGCCCGTCGGGCGACCAGTCCGTCGGCTCGCAAAAAAGACTGGCGCCTGGACACGGAAGTTCCAGTGGGGCGCCGCTGGCATCGGCTGCGATAATGCTCAGTCGACCCTTGGTGAGGCTGCCGGATCCGTATGCCAGCCGAAGCCCATCTGGAGACCACACGGGAAGAAAGTCCGAACCGGTGTCTGTCGTGACGCGGATAAGGCTGCCGTCCTGGAGGTCCTCGACCCAGACGTCGGGATTGCCGCGCGCCGTATCGACTATCTGCCGGGCAATCCGCCTTCCATCTGGAGACAGCCGGGGCCAGTTCTGCGGTTTACGAGCCGACAAGTGAACGCCGGCTCCATCTCGGGCGACGGCACCGAGCTGCACGCCGTACGGCGTCTGCATCGCGACTGTGGCAAGGAGGTCTGCCGACGCACTCAACATCACAGGGTGAGAAGGGGTATTAGCGCCCACGGCCACGGGCAACGCGCGCGGATCCCCAAGGAGCTCGAGCGTCGCGGCATCGAAGGGCCGTGCGTGCAGTTGCCCGTCGGCGGCCGTGAGCAGCATCCCCCGCTCTCGACCTGAGGTCGGGACGAACGTTGCCTCAGATTCCGAGCTGAAGATTGGTGAGCCCGGTCTCGACGCGGGCCGGTCGATCCGTGCGACATACACACCGCGCCGCTCGTCGACGCTGGCTCTCACGAAATAGAGAAAATGGACGCCGTCCGGCAGGAAGACGGGCCATCGATGCGAATTGTGACCGCGGTCGAGATCGAGCAACGTTGCCGGTTCGACTTTTCCGCCGTTCGCAGAAACTTTGACGAGTCCCTCGAAGATCATGTTGGGACCGAACACGATCGTCCCGTTGGGACTCCACGCGCCGCCCTTCCCGTCAGGCGCATCGCAGATGACGACCGGCACTCCGCCCGTAACGGCCACTTTCATCAGCTTGCCGAGCGCAAAGAACCCAATCGACGCGCCGTCAGGTGACCAGAACGGCTGCTTGGCCCCGTCGGTTCCCGCCACCGCCGTGGCATCGAGCGAATCGAGCGATCGCACGTACAAGCGCGACGGTGAACCGCCGCCAATTGCTGTGAACGCGATACGGCGCCCGTCCGGGGAGACGACCGGTGCGGAATCGAGTCCCATGCCCTCAGGAAGCGACCATGTGAACTGCGTGAGATTAGGCTCGCCGGACGGACGTTGTGCGCGTTCGCGCAGCGACCAGCCAAGCAGTGCCGCCAGAATCATCGCCACGCTCGCGACCCCAGCGATGGCCCAGTTCCCTCCCGGGCGCAGAGATCGGCGGCCGCTTTGTCTCGGGCGCGGCGATTCTGTTCGTACCTCTGCCGGACCGATCTGCCGCAGCGCCCACAACAGATCGGCCGCAGACTGAAACCTGTCCTCGGGTGCCTTGGCGAGCAGGCGTTTCACGATCGTGGTCAGCGCGCTGCCGCGAGTCAGCAAATCGGGCGGATCGTCGTGGACGATCGCATGGAGGGTGTCAACCGTGTGGTCGCGCGCGAAGGCACGCTGCCCCGTCATCAGCTCAAAGAGAATCGATCCCAGCGCGAACAGATCCGTCCGCGCATCGACAGGCTCACCCTTGATCTGCTCGGGCGCGAGATAGCCGGCCGTGCCCAGGATCACGCCCGAGAGTGTCGCGACGCCGCGTGGCAGCGCGGGATCCTGCACCAGCTTCGCGATGCCAAAGTCCAGGATCTTGGCTGTACCCGTCCTTGTGAGGAAGATGTTTTCCGGCTTGAGATCGCGATGGACCAGTCCGCGCGCGTGCGCAGCCACCAGACCGCCCGTCACGGCGCATGCGATGCGCAGCGCGTCTTCCTCGGTGGCAGGCCCTCGGCCGATGGGCACTCGCAGGGCTTCGCCGTCGAGAAGTTCCGATACGAGGTACGGCCGGCCGTCCGACATTCCCACATCGAACACTTTGACGATGTTGGGGTGGTCGAGCGATGCGGTGATGCGCGCTTCCTGAAGGAACCGCTCGATCGACTGCCCATCGCCGCGCTCGGTATTGGTGAGCGTCTTCACCGCGATGTCTCGACCGAGTCGTGGGTCGTTGGCCCGGTAGACGTCTCCCATGCCGCCACGAGCCAGCAACTCGACGATCCGGTACGGTCCGATCAGGGTGCCTTCAGGAAGGGAGGGCTCTTCCTGCGCCAGATCTCGGGCAGCGAGAACCAGGGCCGGAGTTTCGAGAAACCCGTCGGCCACACCACTGGAGGCGGCGAGCTCGTCGGCCAGCTGACGCAGTTCAGGGTGGTCGATCGCGAAAGAGGCACGCAGCTGGTCGCGCGCATCGGCGGGCGCCGAGAGCCACGTGTTGTGCCAGTCCGAAACGACGCGCCAGCGCTCGGTGCTCATACCTGGTCTCGTTTCGCGAGCGCGTGATGAAGCCAGACGCGCGCCGTGTTCCAGTCGTTGATGACGGTTCGCACTGACAGGCCGAGCGTCTCCGCTGTTTCCTCGACGGAGAACCCACCGAAGAATCGCAGCTCGACGACCTGGCTCGGTCGCGGGTCGATCGTCGCCAGATCAGCCAGAGCGTCGTTCAGCGCGACGACGTCCACAGCGGGTGCCGGCGCGGCGACGTCGGCGGCCTCCGCCGACAATCCCTCCACGCCTTGACCCCGCTTCGCCGCCTGACGTGCGCGCGCCGCGTCCACCAGCACGCGCCGCATCATCCGGGCGGTGGTAGCGTAGAAGTGTGCACGGTTCTGCCAATGCACCGCGTGCCAGTCGAGCAGACGGACGTAAGACTCCTGCACGAGATCTGTCGGTTGCCATCCGACGGCCAGACGCTCGCCCGAGAGCATTCGGCGAGCCATCTCCCTCAGCTCGCGCTGGACGAGTGGAACCAGCTGTTCCAGGGCTTCCGCGTCGCCGCTGCTCCATGCCTGCAGCAATCCGGTAACATTCGCAGTCAACGCCCACGATTCTACGCCTGTCGCTGCCGGCTGCAGGTTGAGCCTTAGCGCCGTCCGCGCCCTCGCGATGTCCGTGTGGCCGTCCCTTGGAAGACAGAGTTTGGATTGGTTTGGATCATCCAGATCGCATCGGCTCCCGACGAAATGAAGATGTCGAAGGATGGACCGCCGAAGAGGATGGTTCCAGAACAGTCGTTTTCGACGGTGTAGGTCCCGATCGAGGGCGGCGGGCGGACGATTACCCCATTCACGCTGACCGTTGCGGCGGGAACAGACAGCGTACCGTCGCCGTTGAACTCAACAACTTCAACGATCGCCTTCGGTTGCGCGACCCCAGCAACGATGTTGAACCCTCTGGCAGCGAAGACGTACGTCCCGTGTAACGTGTGCACGCCGCAGAAATCGGCGTCGTGATTACTCGTTTCGGCGGTCACTTGGGCGTTGCTGAGGGCCGGAACCGCGAGGGTGACCGCGGCGAGGGCGAGGACAATTCCTGGGAACTTCATGGTGGCTCTCCTGTGGTGGTTGGCGACCTCGACCGGTCGCTGGCCATTGTGGCTGCGCGAACCGGCATCCAAGGTCTCGACACTTACTACAAGCGGAAAATCCCGGCGAAAAGTGCACGGAGGTCCAAAACCCGGATTGCACCTCAGGCTTCCGAATTCCGCCTGTAGTAGATGAGGGACAAATGAAACACAAGAGACACATGTCTGGTATCGCGCTTGCGGTGATTACGGTTTTGACGACAGCGATGCCTGTCGTTTCCGCTCAGAGCGACGTCAACGAAAGAAGCATCGAAGGCACGTGGCGAACCGTCGTTACGCCGCACAACTGTCAGACGGGTGATCCGTTCCCTTCCCTTGCAGGCATCTTCACGTTCCATCAGGGCGGCACGATGGCGGAATATGGAATTGGCCCTGGTTCGAGTCCGGCTCTGCGGAGTCCCGGGCATGGAGTCTGGCAGCGCCGGCACGGCTGGCAGCTGTACTCGTTCGCCTTCACGTTCTACCGCTACAACTCGAGCGGCATCTTCCTCGGATCGCAGAAAATTACTGGGGAGTTGGAGCTTGGAGCAGGCGGCGATGCATTCAAAACGCGATCGGTCATCGAGAGTCTCGATGTCAACGACATCGTGGTCGGCAGCGGTTGCGCCACCGCCGTCGGGACGCGATTCGAATAACACAGCGAGGCGCCGGGCTTGTCCTCTGGGCAGCCCGGTGCCCGTTTGATTAGTGGCGAGGTTTCAGCCCTACCCGAGCTGTATTTCCGGTGGGATCTCTGGATTCATCAATGACGCGCCGCCGTCAGCGTAAATCACCTGTCCGGTGATCCAGCCAGCTTGTTCTGAGCAAAACAGCGTTGCAACATTACCGATATCTTGTGGCGTTCCCAGGCGTCCCATTGGAGTCCATCCGCGCGCATGCCAGATCCTGATGAGGTCCTGCGCCTGCTGCGGCAGCGAGTTCAATACGCTGTCCTCGGTCCATCCAGGGCTGATCGCATTGACTGTGATCTCGCGCCTGGCGAGTGTCACCGCGAAATAACGAACGAGAGATTCCAGAGCCGCCTTGGCTGAACCCATGCCTACCCAGGGTTGCAGCCCGCCTGTACGGCTCCCCTCGGCGTAGGTGATCGCGAGGATTCTCCCTCCCTTCCCCATGAGGGACACCGCCTCGCGAACCCCGACGAGGAACGCCTTCGCCTGCGAATCAAACGCCGCATCCCACTGTTCGAGCGTGATATCCATCGGCGGATAGAAAAACGCGGCCGCTTCCGGCCGTGCGTTACTGACGAAGATGTCGAGCTTGCCGAAGTCCGCTTTGACCTTGCCGAACATACGCGTGATCTGCTCCGGGCGCGTCACGTCTGCCTGCACCAGCACGCCATCGGACCCACGCTTCCGGATTTCTGCGAGCGTCTTTTTTGCGGCATCTTCATTCTGGTAGTAGTGGATGGCGACCTTGACGCCACCCTCCGCCAGCTTCAGAGCGATTCCTCTGCCAATGCCGCGCGACGCGCCGGTGATCAATGCGTGCTTTCCATTCAGCGACATGCCAACCTCCTGAGAGTGCGCGGTCTAACGCACAGCGGGCCAACCACCTGACCAAACTACGTGGACGCGGCTGCAGTCTGATATGGAACGGCGTGTCAATCAAGCTTGTTGCTCGGTCGTCTTCGAACAACAACAGTGGCGGCTGGGCAGCCGGAGTGCAGGCAGGCGAGAGGTTATGGCGTCGCGGCCGTCGCTGGTCCCTTCAGGTACTTGTCGAGGAACACGATCACCGCCGTATAACCCTTGATCTCGTTCTCCTTTTTCACGAACCCATGCCCTTCGTCGGGAAAGACAATGTACTCGACCGGCACACCGTTTTTCCTGGCCGCCGCGACGATCTCGTCGCTTTCGACCTTGAGCACGCGAGGGTCGTTGGCCCCTTGAAGCACCATCAAAGGTGCTTTGATCTTGTCCGCGTTGAAGAGCGGCGACACGCGATGCAGTCGTTCGCCGTCCGCCTTCGGATCCCCATCTCGGCGTAGAGCGCGTCTTTGAACGAGCCCCACCACGGCGGAATGCTCGTCAGCGTCCGCACCCAGTTCGAAATCCCGAATAGATCGACTCCGGCCTTGAAGGCGTCCGGTTGGAGCGTGAGCGCCGCGAGCACCATGTACCCACCGTAGCTGCCGCCCACGATACCGATTCTTGCGGCGTCCACGTATCCGGTCTCGACGAGCATTTTCTTGCTTGCGACGACGTCGCCCAGGTCGGCTTCGCCATGCTTCTTGTCGTCCATTGCGAAGAAGGTCTTGCCGTAGCCGGAACTGCCTCGGTTGTTGATGTCGAACACCACGTAACCATGGTTGACCAGCGCCTGCGTAAGTGCGAAATAGCCGACCTGCGCCTGGCCGCCAGGTCCGCCATGAACAAGGACAACTCCCGGCGCCTTCGCGGCAGCGGACGCCTGATGCGGTTTGTAGAGGACGCCTGGAATCTCGACGTTGTCGTACGACTTGAATCGCACAACTGTCGGGACCACCAGGTCCTCGCGGCGGATGCCGGGGTTGAGCGCGTTTGTCAGGCGAGATGGGGCTGCGGTGACCGGCCCCGCGTACAGCTCGTCAGGCACGCTCCCGTCGCTTGCGTAAAAGGCGAACGCCGCGGCGTCGCGCGAAACGCTGATGCCGCGGACAGTCCCTTGCGGCATTCCTGTCAGCTTCACCGGCGCGAGGGTCACGGCATCGAGCACACGTCCCGAGTAGCGCGAGTCCTCGTTCACGTAGACGGTGAGGTACTTCCCGGTTTTCGAGTACTCGGCGCCGAGGATGTCCCAGTTCTGCTCGTACACCGGCACCGTCGCACCCGAGGCGATGTCGTAACTGAGCAGCGCCGCGAACTCGCGGCCGCTGTCTGAGGCGAACAGGAGCTTCGAGCCGTCGACAGAAAAGTCGGCCGGCGTGTTGTTGACCGTCCCGGTGTGAGCGGTGATGATCTTGGTTGTCTTCGACTGGCGATCGTGCAGATAGATGTCTGTGTCGGACGTCGTGCGCGGCTTCACAAGGGCAAGGAAACGCTTGTCGCGCGACACCGGGCCAAGCTCGTACCCGTCCGTATTTCGATAGAGTTGCGTCCGCTTGTAACCGTCCGCCGCGATCTCGTAGAGGTCGAAGAAACGCTCGTCGCGCTCGTTGGTCGAGATGAAGAACGACTTGTCGTCCCCAGACCATCCTCTGTAATTCGCCTTCAGCTTCGCGCCGGGCGTCAAGTCCCTGATGGAGCCGTCTGTGCTGCGCACGTAGATGTGGGTCAGTTCGTTGCCGCCCTCATCACTCGAGTAGAGGATGCGCTCGTCGGCCGGGAAGTACGAGAGCGCGAACATCGAGTTCGTGGTCGACTGCGTGATCGGCTGTGGCGCGCCACCGCCGGTCGGGACCGCATAGACGTTCCAGATTCCCGAGAGGTTCGACGAGACGAGGATTCGCTGCCGATCTGGCGCCCACGAGGCGCCGGAGTACTCGGTGTTCTTGTAGAAGTCTCCAACCGAGTATTGCGTCGGCGTCACCGTCTTCCCGGCCGCGGATTGCGTTCTTCTCGTGGAGTCTGCCGGGGCCGCGCACGAAACCGGCGCGATCAGGGCAGCGGAGACGGTGAGGTATGAGATCGTTCGCATTGGGCCCTCCCCGGAGGAACTTATCACAGACACCATTGTTCCTCGGTTGGTCAGGGTTGTTGCCTCAACGCGCGTCGCAGCTCTTCGACCCAGTTCAGCACCCGTTGATTGTGGGAGCGGCGTCCCGGCGAATCGAGATAAACGACCGTCGGGCCTGGCGCAGTGTGCGGTTCCAAGGACGTGTGGCGGAATGGTGAGCGCAGGCCCGCCGCACGACAACGTCCGGGTTGCATCTCTCCCTGCTCCTACGGAGGCGCTCACGATTCCTCATGACTGGATGCCTATGACTGGCGCAACGCGATCAGAGGATCCACGGCGCTGGCGCGGCGAGCTGGCACGTAGCACGCCACGAGAGCTGCGCCAAGGAGGACAAGACCGGCGACGAGCACCACGGGTACACTCAATGCACCCGTGCCGAAGAGCATGGCTTGCATGGCGCGGCCGAGTGCATACGCTCCCACGAGACCTAAGACCAGGCCGCCTGTCGCGAGCGTCGCGCCTTCTCGCAGGATCTGAAGTCGCACCTGGTTGTGTCCAGCACCGAGCGCCATGCGGAGCCCGATCTCCGCTGTCCGCTGCACGACCGTGAAGGCCATCACCGCATAAATGCCAAGGGTGGCCAATACCAAGGCGAGCGCCGCAAGCCCACCATACAGCACGATGTTGAAGGCGCCGGGCGCCAGCCGCTCTCCGACGATCTGCTCCATCGTGCGGACGTCCACGAGCGGCAGCGCCGGGGCAACGGTGTTCACCGCCGCCGCAAGGCTCGATCGCAGGAGCTCGGGGCGGGTCGTCGTCCGTACGGCCACCATGGCCTGCGACCACGGGCTCTGTGCGAATGGGACGTACATCTCTGGCGCCTTGGGCTCACCGAACGGCTCTTCATTGCTGACATCGCGGAAGACTCCCACGATATGCCACTCCACACGAGAACCGGACCCGGTTTGGGGCAACGAGTCCTCCATCGCGACACGCTGGCCCATGGGATCCCGGCCGTCCAGGAAGAGCCTCACGAATCGTTCGTTGACTACGGCGACACGTTGGGCGCTCACGCCATCACGATCGGTCAGCGTACGGCCCTGCATCATCCGGATCCCGAAGGTCTCGAAGAATTCGGGCGTCACCATTCGGACGCCCACGCTCGGCCGTAACGAGCGCTGATCCTCGGGCTGTCCGACCACGCTGAACGCCCTGATTGCGCCAAGACCCAGCAGCGGAAGACCGGAGCTCACGCTGGCCTCGGCGACGCCAGGAACGGCCTGGAGCCTCTCGAGCAGCTGCCGATAGAAGCTGTCGATTTCAGCGGCGGACGAGAAGCGCGCGTTGTTCACCGGCAACCCGAACGTCAGGATGTGATCCGTGCGGATGCCCAGGTCGACGCGCGTGCGGTTCCAGAAGCTCAGAATCATCAGGCCCGCACCAGCGAGCAAGGTGACGGCGAGCGCGAACTCGACCACGACGAGTGCGTGACGGAGACGCCGGCGTCCGTACCCTGTCGCGCTGCGACTTGCCTGTTTCAGCGTCTCGTTGACGCTCGTTCGAGCAGCCTGCCAGGCCTGCGCCGACCCGCACAGCGCGCCGGCGAACATCGTCGCCCCGACGGCGAAGAGTAAGACCGGCAGGTTCAGTCGCGGGTCGGCTGTCGACGCCAGGGTATTCGGCGGCAACATCGCGAGGATGCCGTCGAGAATCCACACGCTCGCGAGCGCGCCCAATGCGCCACCGACCGCGGCGAGCACCAGACCCTCCATCATCGCCAGGCGCACGAGATGTCCGCGCGTCGCCCCGAGCGCGGCACGGATGGCGGTTTCGTGCTCGCGCGTCGCGCCGCGTGAGAGGAGCAGGTTGGCCACGTTCACGCACGCCATCAACACGACGAAGCTGACTGCCGCCAGCAGCGACCACAGGAGCGTCCGGAGATTCGCTCCCGCCAACGTGCGTCTCACGTCCACGTTCGCCGTAGCTAGCGACACGACGCGGGCTGTCCGCCCGGCGTTGGAGTCCGGAAACCGGCGCGCCAGATCGGCCGCGATGATGTCCATCTCCTGCTGCGCCTGTTCGATGGTCACGCCCGGCTTCAGCCGGCCGTCGACGATCAGAGGACGGAAGTGACGATTGGCGACCTCGCCCGGCGTAAACGAGATCGGAATCCAGACATTGGCCGGCGTACGATCCCCCCAGTTCCCGGTGCAAGGACGCCGACGACGGTATATGGGACCGCATCCATCCGAATGTCACGCCCGATGATGCCGGGATCAGCGCCGAAGCGCTCGCGCCAGAGCCGGTGGCTCAGGAGCACGACGTACTGCTTGCCTGGCTGACCCTCATCGGCTCGGAAATCACGCCCAAGCCAGACCCCTTCGCCGAAGATGCGATGCCCACCGGGCGTGACCTGTCGCGCGACGACCCGTTCCGGCGCGTCCGGCGTCGCGAGATTGAGCGCACGGCCGGGCCAGAACGCCTCCAGAGACTGGAACGATGTGGCGCGTTCTTTCCACTCGAGATACTCGGCCGGTGACGTTCGGCTCTGGCTGTCGCCCACCATCGGTGAGACCCTGACAAGTTGGTCCGGCTCTGAAAATGGCAGCGGCGCGAGCAGCGTGGCATACACGATGCTGAAGATCGCGGTGTTCGGCCCGATGCCCAGGGCCAGCGCGACGACGGCGGCAGCCGAGAGCCCCGGCGCCCCGATCAGCCCACGAACGGCGAATTTGAGGTCAGACCATAGCATCGCGATACCCCAGAAACACAAGTGAATATGGTCGCGATACGCAAATATGTCGCCAGCGAGAGAAATGCGATGAATCCGCGGGACTCGGGTTGGCCCGGAGCGCCAGGGTGTGCGACCGTGGGACGCATGTGTCCGGGCTCGAACTGGAATTCCTCGCCGCGGCTCGTCAGCCCCAGGGCGAGAAGCAGATGGCAGTTTCCGTGCGTTGCGTCAGGGAGTGACCGCTCAAAATTCGGGCCCCGCGAGATCCAATCGTAGTGGAACGCATTCGACGGTGAGGTCGCAACTACTCCTGCCTAGTCGCGCAGTGTTTAGGATTCGCCGAGGACACGTCGCATCGCACTATTCGAGGCGACGAACTGATACCGTTCGTGCCGGTCAGGTTTTGTTACAGGCTCTAAGCTAAACCTTGCGGCGTTGATGAGGACCTGACGACCGGCGGTACGCGAAACAATCATGGCTCTTCCCCTCAGTTGCCCAAGAACGGATTCGGGCTAAACGGTCACTCGACGAACGTTTCCTGAACGAGATCTAGAGCATCGAGGGGAGACCTGGGCGAGACGTGACAGTCTGCGTGGCGCTCGATCAGACCCCAAGCGGTCCGCCTGCCCCGCCAACATGTCCGGCAGCGCACTCGCCGCGGGACGCTCCCAGGCCACGCCAATCCTGATCTCCCTGTTGAACGATTAGCGACTTGGGTTGCGAAAGATCAGGATGTGCTGCATGGGCAAGCCATCGAGCAGACGGTCAAAAACGAGGCCTTCCGCTTCGAGTTCGGTGCGCACCTCGGAAACGCTCATCTTGTGGTCTGGATGAATGGCAGTTTTGGATCTTCTTTCCGATACTCCAGCAACACCAGTTGTCCATTCGGCTTAAGCGCACGCCGGATGCTGCGCAGCATCTCCTGGGGGTACCAGAACTCGTGGTAAACGTCCACGAGCAGCGCCAAGTCAATGGCCGCAGCGGGCAGGCGCACATCCCTGTCCGTCCCTTGCACGAACTTCATGTTGGCTACGTGCTGTGTCGAAGCCCTTTGTTCAAGGAGCTGGAGCATGGACGGCTGAAGATCATTCGCGTAGACCATTCCTCGGGGACTGACCAAGCGTGCAAGCCGCATCGTCATGAGTCCGCCGCCGGCCCCCACATTGGCTACGATCATTCCGGGCTTGATCCCAATCAGCTCCAACGCTCGATCGGGTTGTTCCTCTTGCTCGCGGGTGGGGCGATCGAGCCAAGCGGCATCCGTGTAGACGTCCGCAATCTGCCGTCCACTCAGGGGATGCTCTGGGCGGTACTGTGCGGCGTGAAGGCATTGGGCCGTGAGGCCGAGAAGCAGACCGAAGGCGATCGTAGAGGCCAGACGCCGCGTAGTCCGTAGTCCAAGAATCATCAGATGCCTTCCAGCGTCCGCTGCGATGTGAAGTCATCTACGATACCGCATGCAGTCGTTCGAACGGCTCCTCGACTGCGCTTTGTGCACGGCCCAGCGACGCCCCCGTGTCAAATGGGTCATCCCTACGGCGTTTATCGCGACTAGGCATTGGACTCACAAAACGGCGCTGGCTGCCAGGAGTCGGTCACCGACTAAAGAGCTCGGAAACGTTGTATTTCCCCCACAATTCCGCAATCTTGTCACCTGACAGACGGTACATCTCCATGCCGGTCATCGTGATGGTTCGGCCGCTGGGCGGAACGCCGAACAGTTCTCCGGTGTGGAGCGCGCGAGTTTTGAATCGAGTTCCGACCTCGTCTTCAGCAGCGATGCATTGACCATTGAGTTCGTTTCCATCACCTTTACTTCTCCGCCATTTGGACGCCGCTCCGTTCGTCCGACCAGTAACCCCCTCACCATAAAGGGGGTGAGTGTGTGCGCGCAGCTCCTTGTTCGCCATCCGTGATCGCGGCGAGCCGATCAGCAGTCGCGCGGAAGATGACCACGCTGTAGATGCCAAGGATGGGCGCTACACTGGCGGCCGCACCCCGAGTTTCATCAGAGCGATCATCTCGTCGCCGTAATGCGTGGCTTCAACGACCTTGCCACCGACGATACGCATCATGTTCTCGATCTGGAATAATGTCCGCGTGGTTGCCGAAAGACGACAAAACGACGGAAACTCACACAGCGTAATTAAACCGTCCACCGTTTTGATCAGGCTCAGTGGTGCGTGAGGCGGTCGATGAACCGCTGCTCCAGGGGGTACCCTTGGTGGCCTGTCGAACAAGAAGGATCTGGAAGGCCTCGGGTTGTCTCGGTCGTGGACAACAAGAACGATCTCTTTCGAGGTGGCAACTGGGCGAGATGAACCGCCTAGCTGCCCAGAGCGGCATGATTGCGCCGCTTCCCTCTGAATCTGGTATTCCGGAGGAGCCACGCCGACGATCACGGGCCTTGCGAGACGACTCCTTGTCGGCCTGGTGTCGATGCTCCTTTGTCTCCAGGGTGTCCTGATTATCGCGCTCGGAACAGCGGCCTTCGTCGCCTGGATGGTCTTTTCGACCCTGACCGGCGGCCAGCCGGAGCCATGGGCGGAAGTGGTGGGCACGTGGGCATTGAGAACGGCGTTCACGTTTGTCCCGTTCGGCCTCGCGGTCTTGATGCTCGCAGGTCCTCACATGTTGTCGAAGGACGTGCAACCGCAGCGTGCGGACCTGGCGATTGGCGGGTTGACGCTCCTCCTGGTATCCCTCATCGGACTCGCTGCACTGTCAATCATCGCTGCGGCTCCGCTGATAGCCGTGTGGCTGAAGTCTACGAGTGGCTGAATGCTGCGGGTGCCTGGACCGAGCTGAGAGGAGCGTGGAGCAGCCAATTTGGAGGTATTCTCCTGGCGCCGTTCCTTATCGTTGCACTTGTGCCCTTCCTGGAACTCGCACCGGCCGCTTCTATGGTCGCGGGATCCGCGGCACTTCTGATTTTGTATTTCTCGAGGGCCACACATTTCCCGCGAGTTTTCCTCGCCAGCGTCCTGATCCAGGGTGCCTTTGTCGCCGCGAGCTTCTATATCTTGGACCTCGCCTCTGACCTTACCCCGTTACTCCTTGGGGAGCTCAGCGAGCAGGCGGATTTCGGGCCGCCTGCCGCCGAGTGGCTCCAGCGCCATGATGCGGCAGCGGGGTCGGCGACTCGCGACCTCGGTTGGCTGTTCCTTGGCTATCTGGCGTGGGTGCCAGTGTTGTTCTGGTCCCGGAGGCAAGCGGCACAACGCACCGATTCCGTGACACCAAAAAACCAGGACACGGTACGGTTCCAGGAATCAAAGGAATCCGAGCGGGAGTCCGGGTGCTTGCGTCCGACGCACTATCCGGGTGGAAGCCTTTCGTAAGGCGGGTTCATTGGGTGTTTCTGCCCCCGCGTCGTCCCCACGTGCCGGGCCGGCTTGAGCGTCGACTGATCCTCGGGATCCGGCTCGTGTGCCTGGTCATGGGCATAGGGATGTTGTTCAACGTCATCGAAGACATCCTGGCCACGCGCGCACGCTACGTCAGTTCTTCGCCGAGCCCTGGCGCAATGGTCGACCGGGTCCCGGACTATGTGACGATCAGATTCAGCCACACACTCGATCCGGTGTCTTCCATTTCTGTTGACCTCGCAGCATCGCCGTCGCCGAGCGGCGAGCCCTTTACGGAGCTACCAGTCATCACGTCGGCCGGAATCGATTCGCGCGACCTCCAGGCTCGATCGCTGCGGGCCGCTCTGATCCCGGGTCTTGCCGCCGGCCTGTCGTGTCGAGTGGAAGACTGTAGCGAAGAATGAACAACGTGCCTCCCGGTCGGGCTGGTTCTTCTTTGGCGTCGGCATCCCAACTCATATCCTGCGGGATCGGGGTCCGCTGGAAGAACGAGACACTGGCTTCTCGTTGAATCACCGATTTCTTTCCCTTCCCCCCGCACCGTGTTCCTGATCAGCGGTCTCCTGTTTCTGGGATTTGCCGCCGCGCTGCCCTGGCTCTGGCGCACAGGCTGGCGCTTGTAGCCTGTATCGCATATCGCATCGGTCAGGATGATCGCGCCGCCACCCGCGCGCTTCCAGGCTGGGGCGGCGGGTGAACGTGACGATCTGGTGGCCCTCCCATGCCGCCTGTACGCCGGCAGCGCAGACACCCGGGGGGTGTCACCCCCGACCTCAGAGTGTGTGTGACACTCCCGGGACTTTATCCGGCCAGAGGCCCGGGATGAGGAACTTGCCCGCGCCGTCCACGACCACGGCGTTCCCCGACTGGGCGCCGGTGGCGCGCCCGGCCGTGGGTCGGTAAACGCTGCGGCGTTAATCGCGGATAAGGACAGCGGCTCAGCATTGCACGACCCGGCCCTTGGGCGCGGCTTCTATTTCTGTTCGGCGAACGTGTCAGCCACTTTTAGCGCGAGAGCGGCCGTGTTGGCGTGCGCGATGTTCGATGCCACGGCAACGACGATCCCGTTGTCGCGGCGCGTCATCAGCGACATCACGCTTCCGCCGGCCCAGCTCGCCGTTGACGCTGTATGCATTCGTCGCCAGGGCAAAGCGGACGAGATCGGACGGCGTGGAATAGAACGCCATTCTCCCCGCACAGCACGCCAGGTCGCGCACGGGCAGATTGTCGTCGTCCACTGCGGGGATCTGTGTTGAAGCCCCGCCAGAATGTTGCCGGCACGTAGAACGTCGCGCGATCGCCCGGCAATGGCTGTCGGGGGGCGCTGATACCAATCGGCCTGAGGATGAGGTCGTGGGGATGGCCGTGAAGCCTGTAAGTCCTCTTCCGGCTCCCCGACATGATCCGGGCTCCATTCGGCCGCCGAATCTGTACCGGTGTCGGTCAGGCCGAGGGACGCGACCGCGGCGGGGGTGACCACCTGTGCCGCAGTGCCGATGTTGAATCGAGTATCGGGTGTGACGGGCGTATGCGTGACGACGTCCCTCCATCCGAATCCTTCAGCCTACCCATATTCCCGTGGCCGCCGCCGATGCCGACCGCGATCGAGACTCCTGGCAGGTTCTGCTCCACGATGGCCGCGCCAGCCATCGGCCGCGCGCTGATCGACAGCTGCCGCCAGTTGCCGCGCCAGCGCGCCCACGCGCCGACCGACGGCACGCCCGAGCTTGCGCGAAGAGAGGCGCCTCTATCTTGATCGAATGGATGAGAAATGCCGCGAACGCGGCCATGAGAGCGCCGACCGCCACTGCGGTGCGCCCGGCCCAGGTCGGCAGCCGGCTCCGCGCGGTCCTCACGCCGAAGAGGACCGGGGGGAAGCATGAGCAGGAATCCGACGACGGCCCCGCCCGGCGGGTCTGAGCTCGCGACGTAAACGCCCATCGCCGCGGGGACCGGCCAGGGCCAGAGCGATGCGGGCGAATGCCTTCCCGGGGTTTGTCACGGACGATGTCATGTGCTACTACTCCCCAAACTGGCGTGAAAACGCGGAAGCCGCTGCCTGGCACCGAGGCCGCGTATTACTTTATAACAAAAAGTTCTCTGTGTATAGGAGCACTCGACGACTCGCGGCAGCGTCTTCTCTATAGGTCCCCAAAAGTCGCGCAGTATCTATCTATCCCAGCCCCTACCGCCTTCCATACTCCTCGGCCGCAGCGTCGCGAACATCTTTTTGTACTTCGCCAGGATCACGTCCCAGCGGTAGTGGGTCCGGATGTAGTCGCGCCCATGGCGCCCGAGCGTCGCGCGCAGGCGATGATCGCCCACGAGCAGCCGTAACGCTTCGGTGAACTCGTCGCGGTCGGCGTAGTAGAGTCCCGCGTTGCTCTCGCGGCAGTGCTCGACGAGCACTTCGCTGCGTGCGTTCGCGAGCACCGGCGTGCCGACGGCAAACGACTCGAGCGCCAGGAGCGACAGGCTCTGGGACGGCGACGGCACGACGACGACGGTGGCAGCTTCGAGCGCCTGGACGCGTTCCTGGTCCGGGTGAGTACCCGGCGAAGCGGATGAACGGCTCCTCGGGCAGCGGCATCAGCTTGACGCCCATCAGCACCAGCGACGCGTCTCCACCCTCCTGCACGTACGTGCTGAATAACTCGATCAGCTCCCCGCAGCCCTTCCCCGGATCGATTGGTCCGCAGGTACCCCCCTACCGCTCCATGAAGACGATGACGCCGCCGGAACATCGAGCCGCGCTGTGCCAGGTGCGGGCGGAAGGTCGGCGACGCGTCGTCGGCCGCCGCGGCCTCGTTGTCCTCTTCAGCGTGATCGGCTGCGTCCCCACCCGCGGCGGAAGCGCGCTCACGCGGATATTCCTGCGCGTTGGGCAGCTCGACGCCGCACCCGATCGTTTCCTCTTCGATCGCGCGGATTGAAAAATGCGTGGTCACGAACCGCCGCTCGACATCA
>CAWBEG010000007.1:0-195441 GCA_963787755.1 Vicinamibacterales bacterium | reverse complement strand
TATTGAAGATCGCGCGGTGATGACAATGCATGTGCACCAGAATCTTCTTCTGTTTCGTCGCGGGCGCATAGTCCGGAGCGCGCTGCACCAGAAACTCGCTGAGCAGCATCGTCTGGCGCTTCAGCTTCGCCGTCCGCGGATCGTCGGGCATCAAATTGACTGCTTCATCTCTAAATACGCTCGCACAGCTCGGTTCGAGTACAACGATCGGCGTGCCAGCCGAAATTTCGTGGGCCAGGGCATCCATCGCCTCTGTCAGGTACTGCTTCGCCTTGTCGAGCATGCCGAAGTCGTAAAGCGGCCGCCCGCAGCACACATGACGCTGCAAGACCTTGACGGTGAAGCCCGCGCTCGAGAGCACGTCGTAGGCCGCCTCGGCGATTTCGGGCTGGAAATAATTGGTGAAGGTGTCGGCCCACAGTAGGACCTCCGCCTTCGCAGCGCCCGAACCGGACGCTGCTTCGGCGCGACCTCGCCCCTGAAGCTTTCGGGCTCGGGCCCTGAAGGTGCGGGTCGCGAACTGCGGTAAATGGCGCTGCGGCGCAATGTGCAGCAGGCTTTTTGCGATTCCGGCAGTCAGGGGGAAACTGCCGAGCGCATTTGCAAGCCGCGGAGTATGCGACGCCATCCGCGCCCATCGATCGATCAAACCGAAGGCGTACGCATTGAGCGGGCGCGACCGCCCCTCATAATAATGAGCCAGGAACTCGGCCTTGTAGGTCGCGAGGTCGACGTTGGTCGGGCATTCGCTCTTGCACGCCTTGCAGGAGAGGCACAAGTCGAGCGCGTCCTTCACATCGTCGTTCTGCCACCCGCCTTCCAGCACTTCGCCTTGCAGCAGTTCCCACAACAGATGGGCGCGGCCGCGCGTCGAATGTCTCTCTTCGCGCGTCGCCATGTAGCTGGGACACATCGCGCCCCCTTCTTCCTTGCGGCAGGCGCCGACACCAACGCAGCGCAGCGTCGCGTCCGCGAGCGATCCGTTGTCGTTCGGAAAACGGAAGTGCGTCTGAATGGGCCGTGGCGCGTAGTCGGCGCCCAATCGCAGATCGCGCATGCGGCTGGCGCGCATCGATCAGCTTGCCTGGATTCATCCTGTTATCAGGATCCCAGAGGCGCTTGAACTCGCGAAACCCTTCCATCAGCTCCGGGCCGAACATCTTCGGCAGCAGCGCGCCGCGCGACTGTCCGTCGCCGTGCTCGCCCGATATCGACCCGCCATGCGCCACCACGATGTCGGTCGCCCGATCGATGAACTCGCGGAACTGCTGGATGCCCGGCTCGGACTGCAGGTCGAAGTCGATGCGCATGTGCACGCATCCTTCGCCGAAGTGGCCGTACAACGGGCTGTCGTAGTTGTATTCCTGCATCAGCCCGTAGATCGCGCGCAGGTACGAGCCGAGGCGGTCGGGCGGAACGGCGGAATCCTCCCATCCTTCCCACCCGGGTCTCTTGCCGGGCTGGATGGCGACGGCGCCGAGCGCCGACTCGCGGACGTGCCACACTGCCGCTGCCTCGTGCGGCGTGCAAACCATGTACTTCGGACGCGGTGTCAGCGTCGACAGCCAGTCGCCGAACTGTTCGGCTTGCGCATCGACGTCTTCGCTCGTCCACGCGCCGAATTCCACGAGCAGCACGCCTTTGCCTTCGGGCAGCAGCTTCAGTTCGTCGAGCCGCATCCCCTTCGAGCGAAGCGAATCGGGAATCGCGTTGTCGAACCCTTCGAGGCCGATCGGCTTGTAAGTGAGGATCTGGGGCACGTGATCGGCGGCGATGAACGGATCGGGAAACCCGATGCAGACCAGGCGCCTGAACGGCGGGCTGGCAGTAAGGCGAAGCGTGGCTTCGAGCACCGTGACGCACGTGCCCTCGCTGCCGACGAGCGCCCGCGCGACGTTGAAACCGTTCTCGGGTAGAAGCTCGTCGAGGTTATAGCCCGACACGCGGCGTGGAATGCGCGGAAACTTCTCGCGGATGAGCGGCGCGAACCGGTCGCGAATGCCCTTGAGCCCGGCGTAGATCTGGCCCTTTCGGCCGCCCGTGCGAATAATCGCGTCGAGCTCGGCGTCACTCGTCTTGCCGACCGTCATTCTCGTGCCGTCGTAGAGCATCACGTCGAGGTCGTGGATGTTGTCGACGGTCTTGCCGCCCATCAGCGCGTGGACGCCGCACGAGTTGTTGCCGATCATGCCGCCGAGCGTGCAGCGGCTGTGCGTGGCCGGGTCGGGCGCGAACGTCAGCTGATGCACTTCTGCGGCGTCACGCACGCGATCGAGCACGATGCCCGGCTGCACGCGCGCGACCTTCCCCGCCGGATCGAGCGTGATGATGCGGTTCAGATATTTCGAAAAGTCCATGACGACCGCAACGTTGCAGCACTGGCCGGCAAGGCTCGTGCCCGCGCCGCGCGGCAGAATCGGCGCGCCCGCTTCGCGGCACGCTGTGATGGTGGCCGCGACGTCGGCTTCGTCGAGCGGAATCACGAGCCCGATGGGAACCTGGCGATAGTTCGACGAGTCGGTCGCATAAAGCGCGCGCGAGCCCGCATCGAACCGCACCTCGCCGCGCACGGTCTGCTTCAGCGCGCGCTCGAGCGAGTCACTTCCGGGAAAGATGTCGCGCGCGTGCGCGTGTGAACTAGGTAGAGATTGAAAGGGCACCGGGCTCCGAGAGAGGCTTACTTCCAGACCGCTTCGATGGCCTCGAAGCGCGTCTTGCCAATATTGGTGATGGTATGGGTCGTCGGACCGGTATGCCACTCGAACTCACCGGCCTTCATGTCGATGTGGTGTGCGGTGGATCCCGGACGCTCGACGGAAATCGTCCCGTCGTGCGCGGCAATGATCACGCCCGATCGCGGCAGGGTGTAGCGCCCGGTCGACTGGCCCGGCTCGAGAATCAGCCGCTCGACGCGGACGAGCTCGTTGTCGAGCGCCGGCTTGGCCTGATACCCGGTCGGCTTCGGCGAAGCGAGAAACGTCCCGCCCGGCGACACGTCGTCGCGCGCCTGAATCTGCACGGTGATGTTGCGGAACAGTGTCGAGCCGATGTTGCCGACCCGATGCGTGAGGGCCGGCGAGTACCGCACTTCGGCGTCAACCGGTTCGATGTTGACGATGTCTTTGGCGCCGACGGTCTGCCCGCGCAGCGTCGCCGGACCAATGGAAATCCAGAAATACGGATTCTCGTGAATGTGATACAGCGTGCCGCTGAACGGCTCGACTGTCACGTCGAGGACCCGCACATACTTGTTGTCGAGCTTGACGAAATGATGAGGCTCGCGGATGGCGGGCACCTGCATCTCTGGCGTCGCCATGCCCTGGGCCAGCACGACAGCGGTGAGCGCGGCGATACCCAATGCCACCCCACAAATTGTCCTCATGGGTCCGGATAATACTATGATCCCAACCGCCTATGCCGTCTGTGCTTGTCGTCGACGATGAAGAACCGATTCGCAGGCTCCTGACGCGATGGCTCGCGGGTTGGGGCTACGACGCGAAAGAGGCGGCAAACGCCGACGACGCCATCGTTATGATGACCGCCCAGCCGGCCGAGATCATTCTGTGCGACGTGAATATGCCGGTGCACGACGGCATCTGGCTGGCCGAACAGGTGCGCGGCCGCTGGCCACAAACGGCAGTCATCATGGCCAGCAGCGCGCAGGATATGGAAACCGTGATGCGGATGCGGAAGCAGGGCGTAGTGGACTACGTCACCAAACCCTTCGGCCGCGAGATGCTGCGACAGGCCCTAAACAGAGCCCGTGAAAAGATGGAGGGCCCCTGAATTGATAGATTGGAAGATTGATAGATTGAAAGACTTCAACCCACATACTAAATCTAGGCGTATGACTTCCTACGTTGACGCGCCGCGGCCGCGGTCCTCATCTTTGGAATCCGCTCATCCGATTTCTTGACCCCTTTCATCGACGGAGCCGGCTTTCGGCGCCGCTTGCCGGGCGCGCGTGATGGATCGGCCTTGCGTGTGGCAGCGACAGGCGCAGGTTTCGCAGTTTTTGCTTTGGCGCGGCGTACATTGCGCACCGCCGTCGTCGCCGCTTTGCGGCCGCGCTCGGCTGTCCCCTCGATCATCCCAGCGATGCGGCCGAGCTGCTCGGCCAGCCCGATGGCCTGCTCTCTAAGGTCCGACGCACTCTTCTCGTCTTGTGTCGCCATTTATGCGTTCCTCCATTCTTAGTGGTGTCTGAGCGGCGGGCGCCCACGCCTCGGTCCGCCGCTCGCCGGCACAGCACCGAGTTTCCGCGCTGCGCGCGGCCTTACGTTGCTGGAGCAAGAACGAGGCCAGACGTACTGTAAAATACCGGCTTCTCTAGCTTGTAGCCGGTAGCTCGTAGCTTGTAGCGAGAGTGTTGCTACCGGCTGGCTACCAGCTACCGGCTACTAGCTACAAACTGCACAGAGGTATCACATGCGGATTGCCGGTTTGTTTCTCGCGGTCATGGGTCTGTCTATCACCGTGCAGGCGCAGCAAACGCTGACGCTCGAGATTAAGGACTTTGCGACGGTGCCCATCAGCGGTGTGCCGCTCGGCAAGACGACGAACGAGATGCTGCTGTCGCGCGTCAACGCCATCCGCGAAGAACCGGGGGGCGCGCCCAGACTGTTCGTCGCGGACATGAACGGCCCGCTCTACATCCTCGACAAGAAGACGAAGCAGTTTACAAAGTACCTGGATTTCGACGGACGCGATGACCGGCCGGGCCTGTTCCATCGCTTCTTCATCACGAGCGGATACGGCAACGGTCTCAACGGGTTCTTTTTTGATCCCGACTACCGGCGCACCGGCAAGTTCTACACGGTGCATATGGAAGACCCGAACCTGTCCGTATCGAACCTCCCGGACAACAAGAACCACGCCGAGTTGAACGTCAGCGGGTACTCGGTCACTGCGACGATCGACACTCCGGGCGTCACGATCAACGAGGGCGTGCTCATCGAATGGACCGACACGAACCCGTCCAATACGTCGTTCGAAGGCACCGCCCGCGAATTGATGCGCCTCCGGCTGAACACGCGGAGTCACCCGATGGGTGATCTGACATTCAATCCCGCCGCTCGCCCCGGCGATCCCGACTGGCGCGTGCTGTACGGCGAGGTTGGCGATGGCGCGTCAGGCGAGTCCCGCATTGTCGCCATCCGCAACAACCCTCAGCGCCTCGACAACCTCGTTGGGAAGATCATCCGCATCATTCCGGATTTGAACGAGCACGTCGCCACCAGCACGGTCAGCGAAAATGGCCGCTATCGCATTCCGAACGACAACCCGTTCGTCAAGACGAAAGGCGCGCGGCCCGAAATCTGGGCGTACGGCCTTCGCAATCCGCACCGGCTGAGCTGGGCCCCCGATCCGGCGAACCAGCAGGGAGCGAAGCTAATCGCCAACTCTGTCGGCTATCGCACGTGGGAGACGGTGAACGTGATCGAGAAAGGGAGCAATCACGGCTGGCCTTATCGGGAAGGCAACCAGGTGCTTTCCCCCGACCAGCGATCGCATGGACCGCTGCCCGAGGTGGACAAGATCCCCACTCAGATCGGCGAGGAAATCACCGACGAGGTCGTCACACCCAAGTATCCCGTCATTCAGTACCCACACGATCCCGGCGGCGGCGATGCCATCGGATCGGGTTATGTCTATGAGGGCAAGCTGATTCCTGCGCTGCGCGGCAAATTCATCTTCGGCGACATCACCACGGGACGCTTCTGGTATGCCGATTACAAGGAGATGCTCGCTGCCGATACCGACGGCAACGCGAGCACGCTGGCGAAGTACTACGACGTGAAGTTCGTCTGGGACAACCCCAGCGACTCCCCTGATGGCGGCAAGCAGGTCTACGACACCATGTTCCCCATCAACGAAGTGATCTACCACTCCCGAGGGGGCAAAGAGGAGCACCTCGCCTCGCGGCAAAAAGTCGCTAACCAGGGACGGGCGGATGCCCGTCTTGCGATAGACGGGAGCGGCGAGCTCTACATTTACAGCAAGAGCGACGGCATGATTCGGGAAGTTGTGGGCAGCGTCGCCGGCAAGTAAGCATGCGGCTGACTATTCCGCGCCATCGTTGTCGCGGCGTCGGCCGTTGCCCTGGCCGCGCCAGCGACGACCTCGCTCACGCTCGAGTTGAAGGATTTCGCGACACTCCCGATTACTGGCAACCTCGACGGGGCCGGACAAGTCGACGGCATGCTGGCGCGCGTGAACTCGGTGCGCGAAGAACCAGGCGGCGCCGGCAGGCTGTTCGTCACCGACATGAACGGCCCGGTTTACATCCTCGACAAGAAGACAAAAGCGCTCACCACCTATCTCGACTTCAACGGCAGCGGCGATCGCCCGGGGCTGTTCGACAGGCTGCTGCACGATCCGGGCTACAGCAGCGGCATCAGTCAGTTCCAGTTCGATCCCGATTACCGGCGCAACGGCAAGTTCTACACAGTGCACATGGAGAGCCCGGCTTTACCGGGATCGCAGCGGCCAGATACCACAAAATTTCCGGGCCTGACGTTCGGACCGTTTGGATACGAGCCGACAGCCGCAGTGAGCACGCCGGGGCCCATCAACTTCGAATCTGTGCTGATCGAGTGGACCGACACCAACCTGCGAAACATCACGTTCGAAGGCACCGCGCGTGAAATCCTGCGTGTCCAGCTGAACGGGCGCATTCACCCGATGGGCGAGCTGATGTTCCATCCCACCGCTCGCAGCGGGGATCCGGAGTGGCGGGTCATGTACGTGGGCATTGGCGACGGCGGCGCCGGCGAATCGCGGACCGCCATTCGCCCGAACCCGCAGCGGCTCGACACGCTGGTCGGCAAGATTCTCCGGATCATCCCCGACGCGGCCGAACACGTCGCCACGAGCACGTTGAGCGACAACGGCCAATACCGCATCCCGCACGACAATCCGTTCGTGTCGAAGCCAGGAGCAAAGAAGGAGATCTGGGCGTACGGCCTCCGCAACCCACACCGGCTGAGCTGGGCCGCCGATCCGTCCGACGCACGGCGCCAACACCTTATTGCTGCCGTGGTGGGCCTGCGAACGTGGGAAATGGTCAGCATCATTCGCAAGGGCGCGAACTACGGGTACTCCCAGCGCGAGGGCAATCAACTTCTGCAGCCCGACAACGTCATCGCGCCGTTGCCGGCCGTCGACAAGATCCCGGTCCAGATTGGGGACGAGGTCACCGACGAGATTGTTGTGCCCACGTATCCCGTCGTTCAGTATGGACACGTGCCCGAGGGCGGCGACGGCATCGGCAGCGGATATGTCTACACGGGCAAGGCGCTGCCGGCGCTGCGAGGCAAGTACAAGTCTTCTCGGACCTGTCGACCGGACGCGTGTGGTACACCGACTGGAAAGAGATGGTCGCAGCCGACGACGGCAATCCGGCGACGATGGCGCAGATGCACGAAATCAAGCTGTACTGGAACGATCAGATCCACGATACTTTCACGTCGATCGCGCAAGCCGCGTATCAGGCACGCGGAGGCAAGGATCCCGACCTGCCGGGCCGCGGAACCGTATCCGGCTCGCGCCGTGCCGACGCGCGGTTCGCGCTCGATGCCGCAGGCGAGCTGTTCGTCTACAGCAAGACCGACGGTATGATTCGGCAAGTTATCTCCGTGAAGTAGGTCGGCTCCTGATCTCTTGATCTCTCTGTTTAAACTCGTGAGGATCTTATGCGAAGACTTTTCGTTCCCGCCCTTGCGCTGCTCGTCCTCATTTACGCCGTGCTCGCGCAGGCGCAGCGCGGCGGCGGACCACCGACCATGCCGCCGGAGCCCGGTTCTCTGCCTGCGCACAAATTCGAGAAGGTTGCAGAAGGCGTGTATTACGCGACCGCGACAGGCTCGGTCACGATCGGCAGCAACGCCGTCGTCATCGTGAATGACGATGACGTCATGCTCGTCGACCCCGGCATTTCCGCTGCGGCGGCCACCACGTTCCTCGCCGACGTGAAAACGCTGACGCCCAAACCGGTGAAGTATGTGGTCGACACGCACTACCACTACGATCACGCGTTCGGCAATCAGGTGTTCGGGCCGGACGTGACCATCATCGGCCACGACACAACGCGGCGCCGGCTCAACGGGCCGGGATCGCTCAAGGAGCGCACGTATCTCACCAACAGCACGGCTGCGATCGCCAATCGCTTCACTGTGTTGAAGAGACAGATCTCAGAGGCGACAGACGCGAAGGAGCGCGCGATCTACGAACGCCAGCTCGTTATTCATCAGCAGTACGCCGACGAGCAGAGCAAGCTCAAGCCAACTCCGCCCAATGCGACGTTGTCGAAAGACATGACGCTGCATCGCGGCAGCCGCGAGATTCAGATTCGCTTCTTCGGCCGCGCCCATACCGATGGCGACATCGTCGTGTTCCTTCCGAGAGAACGCATGGTGGCCACCGGCGACATGATCACGAGCGCCCTGTCGTACACGGGCGACGGGTTTATCGAGGAGTGGCCCGCCACGCTGGACGGCGTGATGTCGCTCGATTTCGACACGGTGCTGCCCGGCCATGGCAACGTGTTCAAGGGCAAGGACCACATCCGTAATCTGCAGGCGTACTGGCGAGATTTCTATCAACAGGCGACCGCGCTGCGGAAGCAGGGTGTGTCGCCAGAGGAAGCAGCCAAGCGGATCGATCTCAGCAAGCACGCAGGCGTCATTCCCGCGGCAAAGACTCCCGGGGTCGATTCGCGCGGAGTCGATCGCATTTACGACCTCGCCGCAAACCCGAACGCGCCTGTACGGTAGGTGGTAGGCGGTAGGCGGTAGGCGGTAGCAAATGCTTTTCCTACTAACTACCACCTACCACCTACCTAGAGCGCAGTCCCTGTCGCGCTTTTTGCGCGATCTCCGCGTACGATTGTCGTATCCGATCCAAATCGGATTCTTCGAGCTGCTCGATATCGAGCAGCTCGTTCTTCGCGTTCCCGATGGCCCTGATGATCTCGTCGAGTTTCAGCTGCATGGCTTCGGCGTCGCGATTCTGAGTCGCTTGAATCAGAAAGACCATCAGAAACGTCACGATGGTCGTGCTCGTATTGATGACGAGCTGCCACGTGTCGCTGAATCCGAACAGCGGCCCGGTCAGCGCCCACGCAACGATCACGCCTGCCGCCAGCACGAACGTGATGGGCTTGCCCGACGCGTGCGCAGTCCATTTGGTCAGGCGGGTAAACCAGCTGCGGCTCTTCGTCGGTCGCATCATCCCCTCCACTTGGTTGGCCGGTAGCTGGTAGGCTACAGGCCACAAGCCACCAGCTACTAGCTTCTGAATATTTCTATAGGCCCGACGTGCGGGCGGCCCTGGGGATCGAGACGCGTGATGTCGGTGGGATTCTCGTCCGGCGCGCCGGTCTCGCCAAGCGCGCGCACGATCATCCTGTCGCCTTCGATCCTCGCGACCAGAAAATGGCACTCGGCTGCCCACGTCACCGTGTGGGCTTCATCGAAGCGATCCGGCTCCGAGCGGCGAAGTTTCCCGGCAGCGCCCGTCGTGAAGTAATGAATCCCCTTGGCGAGCGAGTGCTGAAAATTATGCTCGTGGCCGGCGAACAGCACTCTCACACCGGATCGCTCGAACAGCGGTATCAGCCGCTCCATGCCCTTCGTGTTTCCGTGCTGCGGCCCTGCGCAGTACGGCGGATGATGGCAGAACGGAATCCGCCAGAGGCTCGCCCCGGCATCGTTCGGAAAAGCGGTTTCGACGAACTCCCAATGCTTCGGGTACTCGTATAGTCGCTGCCCTCGAAAGAAGTCCTCTTTCGAGGTGTCGAGGCACACGAACTCGATGTTCGACCCATAGCGGAAGCGATAGAACAGTCCCGGACCGAACGAGGCGCGGCCGGCCGCCTCTTCGCCTCCCGTCAGCCGCTCTCGAAGATAGAAGTTGTCCTCGACCTGTGCGCGGTCGTCCCGCTCTTCGGTCTCGTCCGCGTCGTGGTTCCCGATCGACGGGAATACGGGCACACGATTGATGACGTATCGATAGGGCTGAAAGTAGGTGAAGAACCAGTCATCGTCTTCGTCGCCGGTTCCACCGACAGGGATACCAAGCAGGCGTACGCCCGCATAGATGTTGTCGCCGGTCGTGAGGATGAGCCGCACACTGGCTGAATCGACTGCTTTGCGAAGGGCGTTCGCGATTTTCTGCTGCCGCCGGGTCGGTGAGTCATGCTTCACGCCGATGCCGAAGTCTCCCATCACCGCAAACGTCAGCGACGCAGATGGCAGCATGGGATCTGGATTGGTGCGGAACCGGTTGTCGTAGCGGTTTCCCTCCTGGACGAGCGCGCTGTCCTTCGCCGACCAGTCCCATCGCTCGCCCACCGCCCACTCTTCGTTTTTGACGAACACTTTATAGGTGTACTCAGTGTCCGGCTTCAGTCCGGGCAGCCAGCAATGATTCGAGACTTCGGTCTTCGCGACGCTGACGAGAGCGCCAGTCGCGTCGTACACCTCTACACGCGCGGGCCCGTACGGAGCCGATTGCGCGCCGATGGAATCCTTGCGAGGAGGGTGGATGTACTTCAGATCGTCATCGTCGATGATCTTCCACTTGTCACGGCTGGTTGTCCGGAAATAGAACGCGCCCCATGCCACCATGGCGGACTTGTGCGTGACGGCAGGCAGATAAATGTAGGGTTCAGCATGAAATTCCGGCATTGGGGAAATTTAGCAGATTGCGTGTACGTCCACTAACGCTGAATCGTTGTTGTCTCGACACAGAGGCACAGAGATATAGAGCCACGCACGGAGAAATGCATTTCTTTGTGGGTCGCGTCGGTGGGCTCTGCGGCAGCCGTCGACGTCGGCCGAAGGCGCGCGGCGCGGAACCGTGTCTCCGTGTTGAGGCTTTCTTCGTGTCATCGCGCTCTTCGAGTCTTCGTGTTTTGAGTTTTTCTCCGCGCCTCTGCGCCTCTGCGTCGAGGACGGGCAGGCTAACCCGTGTTCCGCATACCAGCCGCGATGCCGTTCACGGTCACGACGAACGCATCGAAGAGTGCTGGATCGGGGTCGGGACCGCGAAGGCGGCGAAGCAGCTCGACCTGCACCACGTTAATCGGGTCGACGTATGGGTTGCGCACGTCGATCGATCGGCGGAGCACCGGGTTCGCCTCGAGCAGTACGTGATGGCCCGTCACCGCCAGCACCGCATCGACCGCGCGTGCCAGGCGATTCCGCATATCGAGCCCGAGAGGGCGCAGATCTTCCGGCGCGAGGCGATCGTATTGCGCCGCGATGCGGCCGTCGGCTTTCGCGAGCGTCATCTCGACGAGATCGATGGTCGATGCAAAGAACGCCCACTTTGAATACATCTCGCGAAGCATCCCGTTGCGGTCCACGGATAATGCGTCCTCAATGCCCAGCCACGAGGGCAGCATCAGCCTCGTTTGCGTCCACGCAAACTGCCACGGAATCGCGCGAAGGCTTTCGACTCCCTTCCCGGGCGTCCGGCGGGCGGGCCGGCTGCCGATGATGACCTGCGTCAACTCGGGCTCCGGAGTGGCGGTCCGGAAATACGGAATGAATCGTGGATCCTCGTACACAACCGATCGGTATGTCGCCCGCGCACGGCCAGCGACGTGATCCATACACGCGCGCCACTCGGGATTCGGCGACGGCTGAGGCGCGACCGCTGCCTCGAGCGTGGCTGTCGTGTACACCTCGAGCGTGCGGATCGCGATATCGACCAGGCCGAACTTGGCCTGCATCATTTCGCCCTGCTCTGTCGCGCGCAGGGTTCCCCGAATCGAGCCGGGGGGCTGCGACTGAATAGCGAGGTACGTGGGACCGCCGCCGCGGCCGATACTGCCGCCGCGCCCATGGAACAGCGTCAGGTGCACGCCGCTCTTCTCGCACGCCGCGACGACCTCTTCCTGCGCGCAATAGAGCGCCCAATCGGCGCTCATGCGACCGGCATCCTTGGCGGAATCGGAATAGCCGATCATCACTTCCTGGTGTCCGTTGATCCGGTCGCGGTACCACGGGATCGCGAACAGGTCACTCATGACGGCGCCTGCATGCTCGAGATCGCGAGCCGTCTCGAAAAGCGGCACGACACGCTGCGGGTGCGAGGTGCCAGCAGCCATTTGAAGGAACTCGACCGCGAGCACGTCTGACGGTGCACTGGCCATCGTAATGACATACGCGCCCAGCGACTCCGGATGGATGCGGGCGGCGACACGGAAGGTGTCGAGCACGTCACGCACTTGATCGTCGGATGTCCCTCTCGGAAGGTCATCCAGCCTGACGTCGCCCGCGGTGAGGTGCCGCACAAGCAGCCGCTGCCGGTCGGGCTCGGACAGGACGGCATACCGGCCCAGCCCTGCGGCCTGCGCAATCCAGTCCACGGCCGCAGTGTGGCGTTCGGCTTCCTGCCGCAGATCCAAGCGCGCGAGCGTGACACCGAACGTCGTGACACGACGCAGGATGTCGGTGAGGCGGCCGGCCGCCATCACCTCGTTGCCGGTAGACACGAGCGACCGGAAGCAGAGCTCCAGCGGTTCGGCGAGCTCCGCCGCCGCGAGGTACGGAGCGATTCCAGTCAGCTTCGGCGCAGATTCCGCGAGCGCCTCTTCGGCCAGATCGCGCGTCGCTTCGAGGCGGTCGCGTACTTCGGCGAGCATCACGCGGTACGGTTCGTGGGCGTCGCCCACCCGCGCGCGAAGCTCGTCGCTCGCATGCGACGCCGAGAGCGAGAGCTCGCTGCGCAGCGCAACGATGTCCTTGAGATACAGATCGGCGGCCTGCCAGCGCGCGAGCCACGTCGCTTGTCGCGTCACCTCTGGAGTGATGCTGGGATTACCGTCGCGATCGCCGCCAATCCACGATCCAAAACGTATCGGCGCAACATCTCGCGGAAGCGCCGTGCCGGAGGTTGCCGTCAGTGCGCGATCGACGGCCCGCAGATACTGCGGAAGCGCATCCCAGAGACTCTGCTCGAACACGACGAGCCCGGCCCGCACCTCGTCGAGGGGGCTCACGCGCGTGCGGCGCACCTCGTCGGTCTGCCAGGCCGCCGCAATCTCGCGCTGCAGGTCGGCGAGCGACTCCTCCAGCTCGTCCGGTGTCAGATCCGGGCGATCGCGAAACGCCAGAATCTGAGCGATGCGATTGTGCTTCTGCAACAGCGTGCGGCGAACGATCTCGGTAGGATGCGCTGTAAAAACCAGCTCGACCCGCATCGAGCCGATGGCGGCGGCCAGCCTGTCACCGGGCACCCCGGCCTCTCGCAGTCGAGCGAGGGTCTCGGCCGCAGATCCGCGCTGAGGCTGGCCGTGCGGATTGCGCGCATGATCGCGGCGGCGATGCACCCGATGGTGCTGCTCGGCGATGTTGGCCAGCGTGAGGAAATGCGCGAACGCGCGGGCGACCGTCAGCGCCGACGCGATCGGCATGTCGCGCAGCAACCGGTCGATGTGCTCGAGCTCGCTGTCGAGCGTGCGCGCCAGCTTGGCAGCCTCCCGCACCTGCTCGACCTGTTCGAAAATCTCGTCCCCTTCGTGATGGCGCAGCACACGTCCGAGCACCTCCCCGAGCAAGCGCACGTCGTCTCTCAGCGGCTGGTGCGGATCGAAAGCCATGACGAGATCCTATCAGTCCGCCGTACCGACTAAGATCATCGTGCGTGTCCGCGACAAGATTGGCTCTCATTGCGCTCGGCGTCGTCGCCGGCGCATTCGTCGTGATGTGGCTCGTCTTCGCATTCTGGCGCGTACGGTCTCACATAAAGCGGCGTGCGGCCGGGGACGCGCCGCTCACGTCGACGCGCGCGGTCATCTGGCGCGATCCTGGCCCCGCGGAAAGTCTCGATCTCTCGGCAGGTCCAGGAGGGCCGGACGGAGCGCCGGCGCCGCCTTTCCATTTCGTCGAAGAGCATGCAACCGGCACCTTCCCGTGCGTGTCCGTGCGCGACGCGCGCGGCCGTGCCTGGCGTGTGAAGTGGGGCGACGAAGTGCACACCGAAGCGTTCGCCGCGCGGTTGGCGTGGGCAGCCGGTTACTTCGTCGAAGTGAATTATTTCGTGCCCTCCGGCCGTATCGAGGGGGCAGGCACGCTCCAACGCGCCGGCGAGTGCATTGCCCAGGACGGCGGGTTTCAGAATGCACGCTTCGAGCTCGACGAGCCCGGCGTGGTCAAGCATTTCGACGAGCACAGCTGGGCGTGGGACGACAACCCCTTCGTCGGCACGCGCGAGCTGAGCGGTCTGAAGATCGTCATGATGCTGCTGTCGAACTGGGACAACAAGGATGTGCGCGATGTTGCGCGCGGATCGAACACGGCCATTTTCGAGTACCGCATGGACCGCGACGTTCGTGAGGCTCGCTACCTCATTATCGACTGGGGCGCGGCGCTCGGCACCTGGGGCAGCAACGCGCTGAGCCGAGGTAGGTGGGATTGCGCCGCGTACGCGGCCCAGAACGATCAGTTCGTTGTCGGCGTGGAGGGCGACCACGTGTTGTGGGGTTATAAAGGCCAGCGAACAGCTGATGCTGTCACTGGCATCAGCCGCAGCGACGTGCGATGGCTCTACAGATACCTGGGCAGGCTGACCGATGAGCAGATCGCCGCCGGCCTGAGGGCCAGCGGCGGAACCGTGAGCGAGATTGCCGACTTCACCCGCGCGCTGCGCGCGCGGCTCGATCGCCTGGGCGCAGTGGGACTGGACTGACGCGGAGGTTCTGGGTTCTAGGTTCGGGTTCTAGGTTCGGATGCGATGGCATCATGACGCCGCACCGCAGGAACGGAACCTGGACCGGAACCCCAGAACCCCAGCACCAAGAACCGAGAACCGCCGCCATCACTATTTCGGAACCTGCTCGTAATTGATGAGGATCACGAGATCCTCCTTGCCGATCTGCTTGAGACCGTGCGAGCTGCCAGGGCGTGTCAGGACGGCGTCACCGGGACCCACTTCGAACTCCTTCCCGTCGATCGTCATCATGCCGCGACCGCTGAGCACATAGTAAATCTCGTCTTCGCGCTGAAGGTGATATCCAATCGCCGAGCCCGGCTTGAACGCCCGCTTCCGGAAGACGAGCTTCAGGTTCGGGGTCTTGCCAAAAAATGAGTACCCGATCGTCTCCCCACCGCCGTTGTGGGTACCGGGTTCATTCTTCGCGACGTCCTTGTCCTTTTCGAGGACGAAGCCGCCCGGCTTTTCCGGCTTGCTCACCGCGGTATTGTTGGACTCCTGCGCGTAGATGGCAAGCGAAGAGGGCGTCAGCACGACCGCCAGCACGACCACGACCAGTTGCAACAAGTATCGTTTCGTCATGGCGAGAGGATAGCACTTCCCCCCAAAGCCTTCATGCTGCTCATCTCGCGATACTCAACGAACGCCGTCGGCGAACATCCGCTTGTAGTGCCGATACCATTCACTCTGAAAGCGCTCGTCCGGATCGTAGCGGCGCTTCAGCCGCAGGAATTCGGGAAGCTGCGGATAGGATGCCTCCACCTGATCGCGCCGGGCGTGGCGATGGTAGGTCAGGTAATAGCGTCCGCCGCGCTTCACGCCCATGTCGATGAGGTCGCGGAACGCCTGCCCCGCCCGCTCGGTACCATCCGGGGTATGCACCACGTGGAGGTTGAAAATGATGCAGGCGTATGGCTGCTTCGCCCACGCGAGAAAACTCTCGTCATCCTGCTCGATCAGCCGGACCGTGCCGTAGACGATCGGGACGCCATTCTTTCGAAACGCTCCCGCGACCTCGGCCATGAAAGACGGCAGCGCAGGCCGCGGCACGTAAATCTCCGTGATCATCTCCGTCGCGCGATCCGTCACGCCGAACTGTTTGTCGAGCCGCGCGTGATAATTGTCGAGATACGTGCTCATCTGGTGGGTGTCCGACCAGTAAATCTGGCCTGACGTGGACAGGTAGTATTTCGAATACTGGTCGAATGCGGTCGCCTTGTTGTTGTGGGCAAGCACGAGCAGCGCGTGCCAATCCTCATCGGCGAGCTCGCGCTGAGCCTGGGGCATCGGCGTCTGCGGATCGACGGGCCGGTAGCACGAGAAGACACCTTTTCGCAGAAAGTCGTCCGATGTCTCATCGACCGAAAACTGGAAATCGCCGAACATGAACCCGTCGGCGATGCGCTGCTCGAAGGCCTTCGGCAGGTCATCGACCAGCTTGACCTCGACAACGCGCTGAATTTTCTGGCGCGGGATCAGCCGCAGTTTCACCGTTGAGATGGCACCGAACAGGCCATAGCCGCCAATCGCGAGGCGAAACAGCTCAGCATTCTCCGTGCGGCTGCACGTCAGGGCATTTCCGCGCGCGTCGACGAGCACGAACGATTCGACGTCGTTGATGAATGGCTTCATCGTCAAGCCGCGTCCATGGACATTTGCTGCCAGCGCGCCGCCAATCGTCAGCCGGTCCGCACCGGTCTGCTTCTGTGCGATGCCCCATTGGCGCGGACGCCCTTCCTGTGATGCCAGCAGGTGGCCGACGAGCGCCGGCCACATGATGCCGGCCTCGACGTCGACGATCCCGCTGGCGCGATCGAGCGAACGCACGCGATTGGCGCGAGTCATGTCGAGCATCAGCGATTGATCAGCGAATTGCTGGGCGCCCATCGCATGCCGTCCGCCGGCGATGCTGACGGCCTGTCCTGATGCGGCAGCGCGGCGCATTGTCCGTTGAAGGTCCGAGGGCGATGACACTGTTACGACTTCACGCACCCGTGTCGGGTTCAACTGCGAATGGATATCGTTGACGATCACGCCGGGCTCGGGCGTCCCCCTCTGAAGCGCGAGAAAGCCCGACGCTTTTAAAAACCCTCTACGGCTGACGGCCATCATAACCTCCTGCGTCTCGGTCTCGAAGTCGAGCGCCACCCTTGTAGAGCAGCCACATGCCGCCCATTTGCACGACGTGCATCAGATCGTTGTGATTGAAATGTTGATGAAGGCGGATGCCGCTTTGCTGCACCGCGGCCGCTGCGATCGAAACGAGAATGCCTGAAACGATGTACGCGCGGTGTCCCTGGATGCCGTGCGTCCGCTCGGCGGCGATCAGCAGCAATAAAATGGCGAGCGTCGAGCCGTAGTCGTAAATCACGAAGCGAAACTCGTCATGCCCGAGCATCCAGGCGACATAGATCGCAAGCTTGAGGAACGCTGCGGCGATGAGCCAGCGCCGGTCGGGCCCGGAAAATGCGGCACTGAACGCCGCCGCGAGCAGCAGAAAACTCGCGACTCCCATACTGATCGTCGTTGCCTTCCACAGGACTGCCGCAACCGGCACGCTCAGCGCATGCTGGAACCCGTGATAGGTACCTCCCGCGTAGCTGCCCATCGCCACGGCGATAAGCGCGAGCGCCCACAAACGAATCGAGGCTTGGCGCAAGGGGACGTTGTGCCTGAGAAGCAGCACCGCACAGACCTCACACAGGGTGCCCAGCAGGTAGTCCGTCGCCAGCGTCATTGGCTCCGAAATCGTCACGGCATTCTTATCGGCTCGGCTGGTTTGACACCGGCATCGGCACTGCTGTAACCTTTAATCCGGATTGACGGATTAATGGCCATCGCGCGACCCCCTGCGATTCTCGACCATCTCTCGGCCCTGGCCGATACCACGCGCAGCCGCATTCTGCTGCTGCTGGATCGCCACGAGCTGACCGTATCGGAACTGTGCGGCATCATGCAGCTGCCCCAGTCCACGGTGAGCCGCCATCTGAAGGCGCTCGCCGACAGCGGCTGGATTTCGGCGCGCGCCGAAGGCACGAGTAACGTGTATGCGATGACGCGTGACGACCTCGATGCGTCCGCGCGCCGCTTATGGGCGCTGGTCCGCGAGCAGGTCGGGTCGACTCCGGCCGCCATGAACGACCAGCGTCGCGTGCAGACGGTACTTGCCGAGCGCCGCACCAAGTCCCAGGAGTTTTTCTCGTCGTCTGCCGGCCAGTGGGATCGCGTTCGCGACGACCTGTTCGGCGAGCGATTTCACCTCGCGGCCCTTCCCGCGTTCGCAGACTCCGAGTGGACCGTGGGCGATCTCGGCTGCGGCACGGGCCAGTTGACGGCGGCGCTCGCGCCGTTCGTCGGCCGCGTCATCGCGGTTGATGCATCTGCCGCCATGCTGCAGGCCGCCAGGAAGCGTCTGCAGGGGTTCGAGAATGTAGAGCTCCGGCGCGGCGATCTCGAAGCGCTCCCGATCGACGACGTGCGCCTGGATGCGGCGACGCTGGCGCTCGTGCTGCATCACCTGCCCGAACCGGGGCAGGCCCTCGCCGACGTGGCGCGTGTGCTGAAGCCGCGGGGCCGGTTGCTGATCGTCGACATGCTGCCCCACGACCGTGAAAGCTATCGGCAGCAGATGGGCCACGTGTGGCTGGGTTTTTCAGATGAACACATGCGGCGCATCCTTACGGAAAGCGGATTTGAATCCATTCGGACGGTTCCGTTGCCGCCGGATGCGCGATCGAAAGGACCGGGACTTTTTGTTGCTACTGCTCGAAAGCCCCACTAAGCAGTAAGTCGACGCAACCAAGCCGAGCCGCAAAGCGGCGAAGGCACAGGCGCGCGGGGGTGGGGCCCCGCGCGCATACTAAAGAAAGAGACGACAACACCATGCCGACCGCCACACCAACCCTTCATCCGTTCGCCGCCGCGAAGTCCGCCAGCCGCGAGCCGTTCAAGGTGAAAGATCTATCGCTCGCCGAATTCGGGCGCAAAGAGCTGCGGCTCGCCGAGCAGGAAATGCCCGGCTTGATGGCGCTGCGCAGGCAGCACGGCGCTAAAAAGCCGCTCGCCGGCGCGCGCATCATGGGCAGCCTGCACATGACGATTCAAACTGCCGTTCTCATCGAGACCCTCGCCGAGCTCGGCGCCGACGTGCGCTGGGTCTCGTGCAACATCTTTTCTACGCAGGATCACGCGGCGGCGGCCGTCGTGGTCGGCCGTCCCGAAGCGGGCGGCACGCCTCAGAATCCACAGGGCATCCCGGTGTTCGCGTGGAAAGGCGAAACGCTCGACGAGTACCTGGTGGTGCACGGAGCAGGCGCTCGAGTGGCCCGACGGCGGCGGCCCGACATTGATCGTCGACGACGGCGGCGACGCGACATTGCTCGTGCACAAGGGCGCCGAGTACGAAAAGTCCGGCAAAGTGCCGGCATTCAACCCCGACAAGGATCCCGAGGAGTGGGGTGTCATCCTCGAGACGATCAACGCGTCGATCGCGAAGGACAAGGCGCGCTATACGCGCATCGCCTCGACGATTCGCGGCGTCAGCGAAGAGACGACGACCGGCGTCCATCGTCTCTATCAGATGATGGAGGCGGGCACGCTGCTCTTCCCCGCCATCAACGTGAATGACTCGGTCACCAAGAGCAAGTTCGACAACATTTACGGATGCCGCCATTCGCTTCCGGACGGCCTCGCCCGCGCGACCGACGTCATGCTGGGCGGCAAGGTCGCAGTCGTATTCGGATACGGCGAAGTCGGCAAGGGCTGCGCTCAGGCGCTGCGCGGTCAGGGCGCGCGCGTCATCGTGACGGAAATAGACCCGATCTGCGCATTGCAGGCCGCGATGGAAGGCTATCAGGTGACGACGATCGACGACGTGGTCGACAAGGCCGACATCTTCATCACGGCGACCGGCAACCACAACATCATCACGCTCGAGCACATGAAGCGGATGAAGGACAAGGCGATCGTCGGCAACATCGGCCACTTCGACAACGAGATCGACATGGCAGGGTTGAAGAAAGCGGGCATCGAGCGAATCAACATCAAGCCGCAGTACGACGAGTTCCGCTTCCCCGACGGCCACAGCGTGATGATTCTCGCGGAAGGGCGCCTGCTGAACCTCGGTTGCGCAACGGGGCACCCGAGCTTCGTGATGTCAGCGTCATTCACCAACCAGGTCATCGCGCAACTCGAGCTGCACGCGAACACCGGCAAGTACGAGAAGAAGGTCTACATGCTGCCGAAACATCTCGATGAACAGGTGGCGCGGCTGCACCTCGACCATCTCGGGGTCAAGCTGACGAAACTCTCGAAGGATCAGGCGGATTACATCGGCGTGCCGGTGGACGGGCCGTACAAGCCGGACCATTACAGATACTAGAAACGAAAAACGAAGAACGAAAAACGAATAGAGATTGTTGGGCCGGGTCTCGTGTTGTAGACCCGGCCTTTTTTTCTGCACAGAATCTTCGGGCGCGGCTTTCAAACTGGTTTACGATGACGCCCTCCCCCGTCTCGCTGCAATCCCAGGAGGTGTGTATGCGCGATCGTGTTTTGACGGCACTCTCGCTACCGCTGCTCGTCCTCGGTCTCGTCGCTGTCGGTACGACCACGACAGCTAATCAGAACAACCCGTGGAATGTGGAAAAGGGTACCGATCGTCCCTCTACTGCCACCGCCACTAGCGACCCTAAACAGAGCCTGTATGCGTCGGTCGGAGCAGTCCTCACACAGTACGAACTGGACGTGAAAGATGCCACGCTGACCGCTCGCAGCTCCGTCGTTCTCCCACGAAACGTTCAGTACGCGTGGCCGTCACCGGATCACCGGGTGCTGTACGTCGCGTGGAGCGCCGGAACAAACGATCGTGACCTCGGTGAGCAGGGGATCAGCTCTTTCCACATCGACAAGCATACCGGCGCGCTCACGCCCTTTGGCACTCCGGTGCTTCTGGCGAAGCGGCCGGTGCACATCGCGACCGACAACGCGGGACGCTACCTGCTCGCCGCACACAATAACCCGCCGGCGGGGCTGACGGTGTGGACGATCAACGCGGATGGATCGCTCGGCGCGGAAGTGCCGCAGCCCGGCGTTTTCGATGGTGGTATTTACGCGCACCAGATCCTCGTCGACCCTTTCGATCGCATGGCGATTCTGACGACGCGAGGCAATGTGCCAGCTGAGGCGCCGTCAGGCGTCGAGGAGCCCGGCGCAATGAAGGTGTTCGCCTACAACAACGGGGTGCTCTCCAATGAGACGTCTGTGGCGCCCAACGGCGGATTCGGATTTCAGCCGCGGCACGTCTCCTTCACACGAAGACTCGTGTATCTTGCAGTCGAGCGGCAGAATCAGCTGCAGGTATACGAGAAGCGCGGCGACTACGCTCTCGAGCCCCTGCCGAAATACACGAAGAATACTCTCGCGGATCCGACGAATAACAACGAAACAATCTTTCCCGCGCAAATGGTCGGGCCCATACAGTTGAGTCAGGACGGCAGGTTCGCGTACGTCGGAAACCGGAATAATGGTCAGGCTGGTACTCCGCCTGTATTCCTCGGCGGCGAGAACAATGTGGCCGTTTTCAGCATCAACAAGGCCACGGGTGAACCGACGCTCATCCAGAACGCCGACACACGCGGATTTGTGCCGCGGACCCTCAGCTTCGACAAGACGGGAAAGATTCTGGTTGCCGCGAACTCCAGCCCGCGCAGTGTGAGAAACGCTGATGGCACAATTACGGCGATTCCGACTAGCCTCGCGGTCTTTCGCATCAACAGCGACGGCACGCTGAATTACGTGGGCAAGTACGACAATACCGGGGGTACATGGGCGGGATTTCTGAACGCGCCCTAGCTCGAGGTCAGACGAAACGACGAACGAAAAACGAATAGAGCAGTAAGGCGCCGCCATCGAGTGTCGTATTCATGGACGAGGAGATATTCATGAAACACGCACTTATGGCGGCGCTTGTATTGTTTCTGGCCTTGCCGCAGGTCACTTGGGCGCAGGAAAAACCCGATTTCTCAGGCACGTGGACGTTCGACGAGGCCAAGAGCGATCCGGCTCCGGCACGGGCGGGTGGAGGTGGTGGTGGCGGCGGCGGGCGCGGCGGTGGCCGTGGTGGCGCTCCAGCAACGGCCTTGACGATCAAGCAGACGGCCGCGGAGTTGACCATGGATCGGACAACGGCCCAGGGCGCACAGACGGTCGTCTACAAGCTCGACGGCAGCGAGAGCAAGAACACCATCGGCATGGGCCCAGCGACATCGAAAGCGGCATGGGATGGCTCCAAGATCGTCATTGCAACGACTCAAACGGTGCAGGGGCGTGGCGGTGAGATCACCATCGACTCGAAGGACATTTACTCAGTCGAGGGGAATACTCTGACGATCGAGACCACGCGTAACACGCCGGCAGGCGCCCAGACACGCAAGCTGATTTACACGAAGAGCTAGTTTGTTCGTGCGGATGGCAGGGGCCGACATGTGACAAGAGTGTGTCGGCCCCGCACGCTCGTGTTTCCTGCCGTACAATCGGTCAGGAAAAATATCACATGAGAGCATTCGCTTCCGCACGGTTCGTCGCAGCGGCTATCGCACTTCTCGGTTCCATTGCCTGCGGAGCGACGACGCCCACGGAACCCTCAGCGCCCGCGCCGGTGTACGAGCTCAAGACTGAGACGTTCGCGGGCAATGTAAAGGCCGGCGGCACAACGGCGTTTCCCTTCACCGTCGTGAATCCTGGCGACATTCGCGTTGCGATCACCGCCTTGGGCCCCATCAGCAGTCTCACGATGGGCATCGCGATGGGATACTGGGACGCCGTCGCCTCTACGTGCGCCCAGCAACTGTCAACCCCCGATGCGACGATCAACGTTGCCTTTGCCGCCACGCCTCCTGCACCAGGCGAGTACTGTGTCGGCATCTTCGATACCGGCAATGTTCAGGTCTCGAGCGACTTCACGCTGACCGTCACGCATTACTGAGCTGATCAGACCGACGACAGAGCTTTACGGACTCACGGTGAACGGGACGTCCCGTTTAATGGTCTGGCTATTCGTCTTGTCAGCGATGCTGATTTCGAGCTTGTAATCGCCTGGCGCGAAGCTGGCGAGCGGGATCCCCTGAGCGACAACCAACTGGTGTCCGGCACTCGCGTTGAACTCCGGCGGGAGCGTTTTCGCGTTGAGCGTCGAGGTGGCGGCCTTGCTGAAAGGCTTCGCCTCACTCGCTCGATAGAACAGATAGTCCACGTCAACTTCCGGCTTTCCGTCTGCGCCCACTCCCTGGTTGTAGATGAAGAACACAAAGAGAAGCTCGGCGGACTTCGCGAAAACCGATGGAAACGCCGGTGTAATTTTGTTCCCACCGAATGTGAACGGTTGTTCGAGCTGCTGTTGAGGCGTGAGCTGCGGCGGAGCGTCCTCGAGTTGCTTGGCCAGAATGATGCTGCTCGTCGTCAACCCGGACGAAATATCCGGCACGGTCAGGGACTGGGTATGCACGACTCGTTTCGGTGGCGTTTTGGCGTTTCTGGCCTGCGTTTCCATCATGGCGATGTAGAGGTCGTACTCGCCCGGCGGAACCTGGAGGCCCCGATTGAACTCAGCCGTCTCTGCTCCGGTCGGTCGCAGCGTCTTCGCATCGGAAAGAAAATAGAGGTCGGTAAACGGATATTCCACCGTCTTCGCCCCTCCCGCCGCGCTCGGCGCAGCGCCAGCGCCTGATTTCTGAACGGCACGCACATAGACAGCTACAGGGAATGAGGTGAATCTGCCGGAAGTGACCTCGACGAGGTAGGGCACAAAAACACTCGCCGTCGACTTCACGAAATGGTAGTGAGCCTGCAATTTCGCATCGGCAGGCGCTGCCTCCTTGCCTGCCATCACCGCGTCAACGAGCTTGCTCAGCGTATCTAACTGCTCCAGCTGAGGCTTCGTGAGCTTCGGTGCCTCTTGAGGTTTCTCTTGAGGTTTGTTCTGCGCAGACACGGCGGCACTTCCCACGACGAACAGGAGACCGGCGGTAAGAATACGGACGCGACGAAGAGACATTGTGATTACTCCTTCACATACTTCTGTACGATTCCGGTCAGTTGTGCAAGATAGATGTTTCCGGCATTGTCGACGGCGGCGCCATGTGCGGCGGCAGCGTCCGGCAATTTCACGACGATATTACCTTTCAAATCCCGTACCACGGCGCCGGTCACAATACGTCCGTCGCGGGTCATCGCCAGTCCAGAGACTCCTCCCGTGCCTGTCCACTCGCGCAGAAACTTTCCATTCGCATCGAAGATCTGGATGCGCTGATTGTCCCGGTCGGTCACATACACCTGACCCTCCGCGTCGACCACCACGTTGTGAGGCAGTCCGAATTCGCCCGGACCCGTGCCGCGCTTTCCCCACTCCAACAGATACTTTCCATCGCGTGAGAACTTCACGACACGAGCGCCGCCGTACCCGTCAGTAACGTACAGATCCCCGTTGGCGGCGAATGCAATGTCGGTCGGCAGATTGAACGTGGACTGCGTCGCTCCAGACGTTCCCTTCGTCCCCAGACGCATGATCTCCTTGCCGTCGGCGTTCGTTTTGTAGATGACATGCGCGGCTGCGTCGACGATCCAGATGTTGCCCTGCTGATCGATGCGCACGGAGTGCGCGCCGCACGCCGTGCATCCTGCCGCTCCGTAGACGGCCGAGTACCGGGACCGGTCGGGCGCCCAGTTCTCCTTGGGAATACCGGCCACCTTCCCTTCGCTGATCATGCCATCGCCCCACGAGCGGATGAGCTTTCCGCTGCCGTCGAACTCAAGCATCGGGTGAGCGCCACGATGAAAGACGAGTACGGTCCCTTTGGCGGTCACGGCGACGCCCGAGGCCTGAATGAGATTCCAGGGGGCGGCGAAACCGGCGGCACTCCTGGCGGGAGCAGGCCACTCGACGAGTTTGTATGCCGACGCAGGACCACTGGCTCTGTCCTGGGCGCCTATTCTGTCGTCGGTCACGCCGGTCATGACAAGGCCAGCTACGAGCAAGCCGATGTGAGGGAATCGCATCTTCGCCTCCTTAAACTGATAGATGCGCGAGAAACTAGCATGTTCCGAGGCCAGCGGTCCACCCCGCCCGGAGACGCCTTGACTTCGGTGATCCTCCAGAGCACACTGCCCCCAATCCACCGGCCGATCCGACTGTAATTCGAGCGTCTTTCCTGATAGCGAGGTTTCTATGCTGAGTCGTCGAGAATTTATCGGCACGGGTCTTCGGTGCCGGCCTTGGTGTCGCGTTGGGGGCTCATCTTCACGCGCTGCCCGGCGACAAGTTCCGTTGGGCGATGAGCAGCCACATGTTCACGCCGTTGAAGCCGCATCCGGAGATGGGCATCAAGATGGCGGCGAAATTTGGCTTCCACGGGATCGAGCCCTGGGGCAACGAGCTGCAGAAGTACCTCACCCAGCCGCCAGAGGTCTTCAAGAAAGTGCTCGACGAGTCCGGGATCAGCATCTCGTCGGTGGCGAGCGGTGGGGAGTATTTCGATACGACCAAACTGCAGGCGACGCTCGACAGCCACGGCGCCAACGCCAAGTTCGCGTCGTACTTCGGCGTCACGGCACTCAAGGCCAACCTCGGCCGGCGCCCTGGACCGGAGAACCTCAGTAGTGCGAACGGCAGGATCCTCGCGAAGAATCTGAATGAGGTCGGCAAGCGCACGCTGGAGCACGGCGTCAAGTTCGCGTTCCACCCGCACGCGTGGACGATCGTCGAGCGCAAGGCCGAGGTGGACATGATTCTGGAAATGACCGATCCGAAGCTGGTGTTCATGACACTCGACACGTGTCATGCGTCAGTGGGCGGTATCGAATCAGTCGCGTTCGCGCGCGAGAACTATTCGCGAATCGCGCACTTTCATTTCAAGGACACGCTGCCGGTGTGGAGTGCAGGAAAGGGCTGGAAAGGGCCGGCTCCCAGCAAGGAAGAAGAGGCCGCCATGGCGGCGAAGCTCGGTCTGCCCAAGTCTCCCGACGCGATCTATCAGCGTCTCGGTACCGGCGGCGTGGACTTCCCGGGACTGATTCGGGTTCTGCGCGAGCGCAACTACGACGGTTGGATCAGTCTTGATTTCAACTACGTCGATATGGCGCCCGGCGTCACCATCGAGCAGGACATGGCGGCGCACCGGAAGTATCTGGTCGACACGCTGCACGCGAGCTTGAAGGGATAAGTCATGGCGCGCTGCTAAGGCGCCGGCGTCACGACTTCGAACGGCAGCTGCCGGCTGGCCGTATGGCCGAGCCGTGAACGGGCCTCGACAGTCAGCAGATAACGCCCGGGCTCGATGCCGCTCATCGGCACTCGAACGGTATGACCATAGCCACCGCTGGCCCCCTGCAGCTCGCTCGAAGATCGTTCGTCTGAATGCTTCCAGACGACCGTCCCGCCATTTGCCGTCACCGTCGTGGTGATGTCCACGTTGTGCGGAGTGCCCGCGGCTCGATCGTAGATTTCCGCAAACACCAGCACTTCATCGTCTTTCGGAAAGACTCGAAGCGCGACCGGTGGGGCCGGCATCGCACGCTGCAGAAGTGCGTCGGGGCGCGCCGTCCTGATGGTGGTCCCGGCGCGAGACGTCAGGAGAAGACCACTCATGCTGAGCGGTAACTTGCCGTAGTCGGGAACCTCCAGATCGTAATTCAGGCTTCCGACTCGCGCTCCGGCGATGTCATGCGCGGCCACGCGAAGCTGGTAGCGCCCCGGTGGAAGATCGAAGCGTCTGAGAATCCGAAGACCAGTCCGCTCGACGTGGGCCTTGATGTCAGGGGGCAGCGTCAACGTGAAAAAATCGGTATCGCCGCGCGTCTGACCAGACGCGTTGATCGCCACGTAAGACAATTCAACGCGTTTGCCGCCGTCGAGCGTCAGATCGCGGCCACGCAACTCGATCCCCATGACGACCGACGCATTTGGCGCCGTGCCTTTGAACGGCGCGGCGAACATCTGCATCGTGAGACCGTTCGTCGGAAGTGGGCTGTTCAGAGCCCTGAGCACCACGGGTGAGGCCCCGCCGTTGTTCATCACAGCAGGCTGCGTCTGTGGATTCCCCTTCGGCGCGGCATAACCCCGGCGAGCGCGCACTCTCAGGCCCGGACGCGACGTCCGCACTTCGATCCGATGGAACTTGCCGTCGCGCCTGTTGGAAGGAGGATAGTACGCCAGCACGTAGTACGAGCTGTTGTCGCTGACGATCCGCTCGAACGCAGAAGCGAAGTCGTTGGAGCTGACCGACGCAAAGCCGTTGGTTTCGTCCGCGAGTGTTCGCAGGCTGTCCTGCGACAACTGGAGCTCGGTTCGCAGGTTGCCGGTTCCAATCCCCGGTCGCGTCTGCGCCTGGGACGGTGTCTCCAGGTCGCCCTGATACGTCTTCGGAATCTGATCTCCGAAGATGCTGGTCTCAATCGCGTCGTCGGTTCCTAAGGTCAGACCTCGTGGATCGACCGTGTAAATGCTGACATTCGAACGTGTCGCCGCTGCGATCGCGCCCCGCATTTCGTCCAGGATCGCCGTTGCCGAACGGTTGTTGAACGGATCGGTGATGTCGTAGTCAATCCCTTCGCTGATGAAGAGAATCGTTTTGCGACGGCCGCGGACCCCACCCAGCCATTCTGCAACCGTCCTGAGCCCCCGAGTGGTCGATCGCGCGTTGAAGCCGCGTTCGCTGTCGAAGGGGTCGCCAATAGGTGCACCGCCTGCGCCCGCGCCTCGAAAAAACTCTTCGTTGCGCGCCATCGTGGCGGACTCCAGCTTCAGGCCCATGAACCGGTCCACGGACGCCAGCAGCAGCCGCTTACTGCTGGTGAAATCCTGCGACGCGTCGCTCACGCCCAGCCGTGTGCACAATCGCCATCAGGTCGTTCGCCGCCAAATGCCGCTCGATGAACCGGCGGGCGGCGGCCTTGACGCGTGGCGCCCTCGACGGCGCGGTGTGCAGATCGTCGAGGATCATGGTGTATATGCGGCCAACGAACGGGCGCTCGTTGCTCAGGACGTCCGGCTCCACACTGCCGAGGCGTTCGCCCCTGTCCATTGGAATTTCCACGAGCGCAAAATTTGCGATCGCCTGAGGCTTCCCGTCTTCGAAGATTTGAAAGTCTTCTTTTCGGAGGCTTGGAACGAATCGACCCTGATCGTCGGTGACCAGCGCATCCACTTCGACATATTCAACTTCCGCCCTGAAGGTCGGCATGGGCGGGTCGGCGGACTGCGACGCCAGACTGACCGATAGGGCCGTTCCGATCGTGAACAGAGCTGGCAGCGAAGCCTGTGACCTTCAGAAGTTGGTGTTCAGTCATAGTTCCCTGCAGTCGCGCTCGTTCGCGTGCTTACTTCACCGCGCCGCTGATGATTGCTTCGGGTTCTACCTCAGTAGACAGGCCGCGAGCGGTCATGACCTCGCGAAACGCCTCCGCTGTCGGAGGTGAACCCCTGAAGTGCATCCCCCGATGGACGCCGACTGCTATCCGCAAGGGCGTCCAGCCCTGCGTGTTCTTTCTATTCCAGATTTCGACATTTGCACCACGCTCGTCGAGGTATCGCACGACGGATGGAAATTGCTTGTATGCGGCGCCGTGCATCGCGGTGTCACCATCTTTGTTGACCGCGTTCACATCAACGCCAAGTTCCACGGCGACTTTTACGGCTTCGAACCCTTCGCTATCTGTCCCGGCGTCTTCCCCTGGAGAGTGAGTCCCGACTCCGGCCGCGGCCATGAGGACTGTCGTATTGTCCTCGTTCACCAGCAGTGGATCGGCGCCAAGGGTCGCGAGTAGACGCATCAGCGGTGCGTCCGCAGCCCTTGCGGCCATCATCAGCGGGGTTGCACCGACCATATTGAAATCGGTCGTTCCAGTCGGAGCCCGTCGAGTCATCCGCGCGTTCAGATTCGCGCCGCGCGCCGCCAGTCGCCTGGCCAGTTCCAAACTGTCCATCTTACCGGACCCATGCGGTCCGGCACTGCTGGTCTGCGATGGTCTGCGCATCCACGTTATCTGATGCAGCGCGGTCCATCCTTCATTGGCCGAGTTCGGATCGGCGCCCCTGTCCAACAAATACGCCGCCAGCTCGTAATGGTTGCTTCCGACCGCCAGCAGCAGCGCACTCGCACCTTGCGTTCCCTGGCCTTCGCCGCCGGGACCTCCACCTCTGCCGGGCCGACCGGCGCCGGTCCAGACTCTCATTCGCGTTGGCTCCGGCATCAAGCAACGCGCGCACCACATCCATTCGACCGTCGCGCGCCGCAAAGAGCAGAGCTGTCCACCCCTGGATCGATCGCGCCTTGATATCGGCCCCACCCTCGAGAAGTGTCTCCACGGCCTGAAGGTGACCCTCACTCGCAGCCCACATGAGTGCAGACTGCCCGCGGTAACCTTCCTTGGAATTTGGATTCGCTCCATGGGCGAGGAGCATCTTGACGGCCGCAGCAATACCCGTGCGCGCTGCAATCATCAGGACAGTCTCACCTTCGACGGTTGCCGTGTTTGGATCTGCGCCAGCCTTCAGCAGCATCTCGATGAGGGTCGCGCTCCCATTGAGGCTCGCCATGGTCAGCGGCGTCACACCATAGCGGGTTCGCGCGTTAGCGTTGGCGCCGGCGCGAATCAAGAGATCCGCAATTTCAAGATCATTTTTCTCGGCTGCCCAGTAAAGAGCCGTGGTGCCATCCGGTTCCGGGACATTTACGTCGGCATGCTTCTGCAGCAGCGAACGCACGGCAGCCCTGTCGACTGTTTTGATTGCCTCCACGAGTGGACTCTCGGCGCCCACTGAGACGGAGCCGCCGACCGCAAGCAGTAAAGCCGTCACAGTGGCACGCACGCATCTGACATGCATTACAGATCCTCGATCTTGCCCGTGCTGTCCGCGAACTTTTCTATGTTCACGCCGGACTTATCGAGCATCGTCAACAGAAGATTCGTCATCGGCGTAAGCGGCGGGCAGACGAGGTGACGTCCGCCTTTATGGGTGCCTGAGCCACCGCCGGCTACGAGAATCGGAAGGTTGGTGTGATCGTGCACATCGGGATTCCCGAGACCGCTGCCAAGAAGCAACAGAGAGTTGTCGAGGAGTGATCCATTCCCCTCGGGTGTCGCCTTCAACTTCTCCAGGAAATAACCGAACAGGGACACGTGATACGCGCTGATTTTCGTCAACTTCTCTATCTTCACCGGATCCAACTGGTGGTGCGACGTTGGATGATGCGCATCGGGCACCCCGATCTGCGGGTAGGTTCTGGTGCTGACCTCGCGAGCCATCTGGAACGTTATGACCCGCGTGATGTCGGCCTGAAAGGCCAGCACCTGCAAATCGAACATCAATTTCACATGGTCTTCCCACGCCTGCGGCGCCCCAACAGGGCGGTCGAGCGGAATGGACAGCGAATCGGACCCTTGTTGCTCAGCCCTTTGGATGCGGCGCTCAACCTCACGGAGAGAATCGAGATAGTTGGTCACCCTCGTGCGATCTCCGGGTCCCAGCTTGCTCTGCAGCGACGCCATGCCAGAAGTCAGCCCGTCCAGAATGCTGGCGTTCTGCCGCAATTCTGCCTGCCGCTCAGTCAGGGTTCCACCGTCGCCGAACATGCGTTCAAACACGACGCGGGGGTTTGCTTCGGTTGGAAGCGGCGTCGTCGGGGTCGACCAGGCGAGCGTGTTCATGTAAACACACGCATACCCGTTGTCGCAGTTCCCGACGACGTAATTGAAATCCGTTGCGAGCTCGAGCGACGGAAGCGGAGTGTCGGCGCTGATCTGCCTGGCGGCGATCTGGTCGACGGTCGTACCCAGCTCGTAATCACTGCCGTCGGTTCTCTTCGCGCGAACACCGCTCAGAAACGTGCTGTTGGCGGTCGCATGGTCGGCACCAGACGAATAGGCATTCTTGAGTTGAAGATTCGATATCACAGTCGTCTGATTGAGGTGCGGCATCAGCGAGCCCAGGATGGGTGAGAGCTCAGTGATTCTGCCCTCTGTCGTGGGCACCCACAGAGGCTGGTGCGTGCCCATTGGGATGTAAACGAAACCCAGGCGGCGAGCGGCGACCGCTGCCGTTTGCGATGCCGCGGTGAGCGCTGGAATCATCGCGTCCAATAGCGGCAGCGCCAGTGTTGCGCTCAGGCCTCGCAGAAATGTGCGCCGAGGCAGAGCCTTTTTCGTGACGATCATGATTCCGATCTCCTCATCTGGAATGGAGTGCTCCTGACGATACCAAGAATGAGCGACGAGAAGCGGTAGTCATCAGAAGCGGCGCTTCGCCTGATCGTGCGAACCGCTGGAGCATCGTTATATCCAAGCCCTCGACCTAATGCGTAGGTAAGCAATTTTTCAGTGAACGTCGTGACAAAGAGCTCGGGACGCTGCAGAAGCGCCTGACGGAGTCCCGCAACACCCGCAAAGGCGCTTCCGTCTGGAAAGCCTCCAGAGGCGTCGACCGGTGCGTCTCCTTCGGTGGTCCGCCAACGGCCAATCGCGTCGAAGTTCTCGACCGACAGTCCGATGGGATCCATTATCGAGTGGCAGGACGCGCAAACCGGGTTCGCACGATGTTCCACCATTCGTTCCCGAACTGAGAGCACCTTTCCGCCGCTGCTCTTGTTCTCTTTCAAGGGCGGCACGTTCGGCGGCGGAGGCGGTGGAGGCATGCCGAGCAGGTTTTCCAGAACCCATTTTCCACGCTGAACAGGCGACGTCCGGTTGGCGTATGACGTCACCGTGAGAATGCTTGCCTGACCGAGGAGGCCCCTTCGCGGGCTGCCTTCGGGAAGCGCGACGCGACGGAAATGCGTGCCGTAGACATTCGGGATGCCGTAGTGGTACGCCAGGCGTTCGTTGACGAAGGTGTAATTCGCGTTTAACAGCTCGAGCACGCTGCGATCTTCGTTCTTGATGCTCTCGAAGAAAAGCGACGTCTCGCGCCGGAAAGCCTGCCGGAGATTGTCGTCAAAGTCCGGAAACAACCTGGGATCAGGAGTCACCGCAGCCAGATTGCGCAGGTAGAGCCACTGCTCGGCGAAGTTCTCGACCAGTGCCTCCGAACGCTTGTCCACCAACATGCGACGAATCTGCTGTTCGAGAATCCGGGAATTCCGAAGCTTGCCGCCAATCGCAAGATCGAGCAACTGGTCGTCTGGAATGCTGCTCCACAGGAAGAACGAGAGACGCGACGCCAACTCGACATCGCTAAGCTGATACGCACTCCCGCTGGCGACACGCTGAGGATCGCGCTCGATGCGGAACAGGAAATCCGGACTCGCCAGAATCGCCCGCAGGGCCATCTCGATGCCATGCTCGAACGTGCCGCCTTCTGCACGTCCTTCTCGATAGTAGTTGAGCAGTTTCTCCCGGTCCGTGTCGGCGAGCGCGCGTCTGTAGGCGCGTCGAGCCAGCCTCTCGATGACCGTCTTCGCACAGCCGAGCTCCGCCGAAGGCTTCGACGGCTGGCATACGAAAATGCGCTGGCGGCTCGGCGTCTGCCCTGGCGCCCCCGGGTTGTATGGACCAGCCACAGAAACGGAAAAGATTGCGGCGAGGCTTCGACCGTTGTAGTCGGCCTTGAATGGCTGCCGAGCCGCTTCCGGCAGCCCGGGTCTCTTCAGGAATGCCGCTGTCACCGTGTGTGGTCCGGCTTTGACCGGAAATCGGCCTTTCAGCCCGGCGTCAACGTCGCTCTCGTCGGTCATGTACTGCTGCGCCGGTCCCGCTCCTCGCTCCGGCCGATTTGGCGTAAGAGAGAACGACCGCAGGCGTTCACCGTCCAAAGCCAGCTCTATGTTGAGGGTCTCATTGAACCCCTCAATCTGCTCGTCACGGTTCCGCGACAGACGGATCTGGAATTCATACTCGCCATCAACCGGGAAATTGTGCTCGAACAGCGTTCCGCCGCGAGTGCCATACGGCAGACCTTCCACGTGATAGTCCTGCGTATAGTCCAGGGGCAGCACGACAGTGCGAGCGTCCGGTGAACGAGGCGGCAGCCCGATGGCAAGGCGGGTGATCCTGCGGGACGCTGACAGATAGCGCTCGACCAGGGTCGGCGAGAGTCCGCTGAGGTTCACGTTGTCAAAACCCTGGCTCGCATCGTCAGTCGGAAGCATGGCGCTCACATCGACGTCCAGCGCGAGCAGGTCGCGGATCGCGTTCCGGTATTGGGCGCGATTGAGCCGCTGAAATGTCTCGGACCGGCCGGGATTGGGTTTATCCAGAGCGACACGGTCCAGCGAGGCCTCCAAGTACGACACAACGCTCTCGTAAGAGCGTTCATCGGGTCTCTCCCGTCCCGGACCGGCTGGAGGCATCGCGCGTGCGCGGAGCTTTCGTACCGTCTTTTCCCAAACCGCCGCATTTTCACCGACGTTATCTACGTCGACGAGGTCGAGCGACAGCGCTCCCGCCGGATTCTTCAACTTCGCATTGTGGCAGCTGACACAGTGACGGTTGAGGAACGCGCGTTGCGGCGAGACAGATGACTCAGGTTGATCCCTCTCACCAGAAACGGCGGAGACGATCACCGTGGCCACCAGGAGACCGGTAGCCACGGGGATCCCATACCTCATTGTCGAGGCCTCCGATGACGTGCAAGACCCATCAGTACGGCATCTGCCGTTTTGTGAATGCGCGGCCCTTGTTGGTCAGCTCGACAGATGTGCCGTGGGTCACCATGACCCCGGCTTTGATGAGATCGATGAGGTTGTCGACGTTGGCCGAATGCAGCGGAGCCCATTTATTCGCCTTCATCGCGTCCATGATTCGCGCGCGCGCCGCATCCAACTTCGGCTCACCGATAGGAGGCAGGCCCCCCGTCGCTTTCGTACCGGCCACGCTGCGTCCCTGACTGCCGCCGCGCTTGAGGTACTCGAGGCCCATCAGCGACATCGCCTGATCGCCAGGTCCCCATTCGCCCCACGCGATGCCGGGCACCTTGGTGATCTGATCGATATTGGCAAGCGAGTACTTATCTTCCATCTTCAGGGAGAGGATCATCTCGCCGTTCGGATTCATCGGCCAGGGATCTGCCTTTTCGATGTACTGCGTAGCCGTCAGGCCCCAGATTCCAGACGCGTAGCCCTGGCTGCCCGATCCTCGCAGCCCCTCGGGAATGCCTTTGTCAGCACCCTTCAGTTCCGGCCGCTCGAACTGATACCGCGCTGTAGCCACGAACATCCTGACGGCTTCCGGCGTTCGTGCGTGGCACAACATCAGCCCATGCACTCCGGCGGTGAGAATCTGCTCGATCACCCAGTGGTTGTTCTTGACCGTCATCTCATCCAGACCAAGCACCGGCAGGGTGACGATGACCGTTGGGGTGCGGTGTCCGCTCTTCGTCGGTCCCCCATCCACGAGTCCCTTCATGAACTGACGCAGCAGATGCGGATCGAAGACGCCGTGTTCCATCTGGTACTGGATCAGGTCGTACCGATCCTGGGCCAGCTTCTTCCCCTCGTCATAGCCCACGCCTTCCACGCTGATGTCGTAGACAGGTTGCCCCGCCTCGAGCAGCTCGATCATCTTGTTGAGGCGTTTCGGTTTGTAGCTGGGGTCGCCTCCCTGACCGTTGACTGGCAACGTAAAAGCGGCCAGAGCCAGGACCAGCAGCATCGCCATATTCTTCATCTTCACAGTCGTCTCCTTGACGCCCTGTCCTAGAAGTTGTACGTCACCCCGACCTGCAGGATCCGCGGCAGGATGATTGCCGACGGAACAAGATAGGTCGAGCCCGACCTCAGGTTTCTCGCCGTCACGAAGTTTGCGTTGAACACGTTGAAGAAATCGAAACGCCCCTCCAGCGTGTGGGCGCTTCCGATGCGTATCCGCTTCGCGAAACGGAAGTCGACGAGGTTCGTGGTCGGAAGGCGAATGCTCCCGAGGGCTCGACATTGAGCACAATCGATCGAATCGCGTTGCCGCCGGTAAACTGATGTTGCCGCGCCTGAATGACCCCCTGCCGGCGCTCGTAGTTCGCCGACGCGACGATCTCGAATGGCAGAATGTAACCCCCGGAGACCTTCGCGGTGTACTCCCAGGATACTATTGGCCGTGTTGATTTCCGAGTTCGGGTTCAACGGCTGGCGGTCATCGAACGGCGAATCGCCCTCGTGACCGAGAACGACATATTGGACTGCCACCGGCTCGACATCCGTTTGCGTTGCCGGCCACTTCGACGGTCTTGTAGGTCTGCGATCCCGGCCAGTTGACCAGCATCGTGCCCGCGAAATTCCGACCAGTCAGCGCCGGCGGGATAGTCCCAGTAGGTGATGGGACCTCCCATTGTCGGCGCTGGTCGCGACGTTGCCGTCGGGACCGGGATCCACGTTCGTGATGGGAATGTTGTAAGCCGAGTAGGGCCGATAGATTTCCTCCAACCGGCGGAGGTTGAAATTCTTGGCATACACTCCGGTCGCCCGCGCGGACCAGTTGGCCACGAGCTCGCGCTCGAACGTCAGCGACCACTCGTCGCTCTTCGGCTGGTCCTCGTTCGGGTTGGGCACGGCATCAGTGACGCCGGAGATGCCACGGAAGTCACCGCCCGTTCGGATCGAGATTCACTTCACCACGGTCGTAGTTGCGGTCGTTGTCCAGATCGCGCCACATCCAGGTTGAGGTCGCCCGGTTGTTGCGATTGGCTGTGACGACCTCGGGGTTGACCTCGCGAAGATTCACGAAGCGCCCGAATCCGCCTTTGATCACGGACTTGCCGTCGCCAAACAGATCGAACGCCGCATGCACACGCGGCACCCACGAGTGCCAGATCCGCATCTGGATCTTGTCCCAGCATTGGGCAGCGCCGAACTCCGATGGCGCATTGCACTGCGGCGGCGCATACGCGTTGTCGTAGGCGTAACGAAGCCCGAGGCTGAGCGTCAAGCGGCGATTGAAGTTCCACGAGTCCTGCGCGAACAGCCCCAGATAGTGATTGTCATTCGCCGGCCTGACCGGGTAGTTGTAGGTCTCGATCTCGAAAGGCACGGTGTTGTTGAACCGGAGCTGGTAGTTACCTCCCCCTTTGTTGCCCTGCTTGTGCGGATATCCGCCAAACAGGTAATCGAACCCCGTCTTTACTTGGTGAGTGCCCTTCAAGAAGTTCGACCCGAAGAAACTGACGGAGCCCTTCGCGTGGTTCCGGAAATAGTCTTCGACTCTGTTATCGCTCAAGTGCGTTCCCGTGACGAATTGCGTGACGGTGTCGATCGTGGAGACTTTCGCCGTTCCCGTTCCCTCGTAAATAGGCAGCGAGTAATAGAACGCGTGCTTGTACCAGTTTCCGTATTGCAGCTGTGCCACCATCGAACTGCCCCGCACGTGCTGCCATTCGCCTTTGTACATCGACACCGGGCCGCGATGGATCTCCATCGATTCCTCGGGACGGAACTGGCTCGCGCCTCTGCGCTGAATGTCGAGTGCGCCGTGATAAAACCCCGTGACCCTGTTCTGCTGCGAGACCTGCCACTGAAGCTTCTCAGCGTGAAAGGCCTGGTCTGTCTCGACCAGGATGGGACTGCCGTCCGCACGGAACGCGTTCAGGATTTCGCGGTTGTATCCCTCACTGCGGCCCGACACGAAGAACCAGAGCTTGTTCCGAATGATCCTGCCGCCGAAGGCGCCGCTGTAATCCCACATGCCATGAAGCTTCGGCACGCTTCTCACGCCTGCGGCCCTCAGCTCGTCGTTGACGTTGCCGCCTTCGAGTCGATCGGACGACCCATACGCGACGAGCTCGCCATGAAATTCGATTGCCTCCCGACTTGGCGACTGAATCGATGAATGGACCGCGCCTGGGCATTTCGGCGCTGCTCCCGACCGTCTGAAGGCGCGTCGACTCGATCGCGTTGAAGTCCACATGCGCTCCCTGCACGCCGTTGCCGCCCGATGACGCGAAGAGGATGCCTTCGAGCATCTGCCACGGCGCACCCTGCTGGCCGTAGGCCCTGATGACGATCGTGTCGGTCATGCTCGATGCGCCGACGTCCAGATTCGTGCGCATCCCCGGGACCTGCGCCATGAATGCCTTCAATCCATCGCGTGTCGTCGGTAGGACTTCGAGACCTTCGGAAGACAAATCGACACTGGTCGCGGGGTTGGTGACATCGACGAGCGGTGACGCTCCGGAAACGGTGATCGTCTCGCTCACCGTGCCGAGGCTCATCACCTGGTCCAATGTCGCCACGAACCCAACCGCCAACCGCACACCCTCCCGCCGCACCGTCTGGAAGCCCGGCAGCTCATAGGTCACGGTGTAGGTGCCAATCGGCAGGGGGCTGAGGCGGTACTCGCCGCGCTCGTTGGTGACCGTCTCGACCTGCGGCACCTGCAGTGCCGGCCCCTTCGCGATGACGGTTACTCCTGGAAGGATGGCACCTGAGGTGTCGGCCACCACGCCGATGATGGCGGCCTGCGTGGCTTGGCCAGCCGCAGGCGCCGCCAGCGCGAGGAAACTGACAAAACAGATCGAGCCGATGATGAGTTCGGAGCTGATCAATCGAAGGGCCCGTTTCAACCACAACATGTGCTCCTCCTTTTACTCCGGCTTTTACTCCAGCTTTTTTACTCCGCTGGGCCTTCGGCCGAGTACACATGGGAGTTTGCATATCCCACGATAGCCAGCCGCGTCGCCATACCATCGCCAACGTGGCGCGGACGATGCCAGATCTGGGCAGGTGCGTAGACGACGTCGCCCTGATTCGCGACGAAGATAGGCACGTCGCCGATCAGGAACTCATTCTGCCCCTCGAGGATGAACCACGCCTCCGGACCGGTCAGGTGAAAGTGTCCCTTGTCGCCAGGCTGCGCGGGCTTCTGTGTTTTGGGATCGCCCCTGATAATGTTCACGATGCCCACGTTGACATAGCCGCCATCGTGAGCGTCGCCGATGAACTGGGTCGGATTGCGCTTCGGTTTTTGAGTTCCAGCGATCGTGAGGTTGTAGTCGATGTAGGGTACATTCGCCTCGTCGTATGTGCCCTTCGCGCTCGCAACCCTCGCCCGCTCGAACTTCGTGCCGGGCACCGGCGTTGGCGTCTCATCGGCCGGATACATCGTGCGCGCAGCAGGGTTCGTCACCTCGAAACGCAGCGACGGTCTGTCTCCAACCGTTTCCAGACTGTAGATGAGGCGCTTCGGCACCTGCACCATGAATCCCTTCGACGCGACAAACGGCTCCTGCCCTTCGATCGTGAAACGAATCTGCCCATCCTGTACAACCCACCAGATACGATGGTCCTGATGGAATTGCCGCGGCGTCTTCCCACCAGCCGCCATGGAGATGTACTCGGCGTGGAAAAGATTGTCGTTCACGATGACTTCTTTCCAGTTCTGCTGGCCTTTGTGTTTGGCGAGCACATCGGAAAGCTTTGTGAGAGCCTTGTGCGGAGGAACGAAGGGATTCGGTTTCACGGGCATCGGCACCCAGACCTCCATCTGACCGCGACCTCCGCCGCCGCCCTGACCGCGGCCGCCAGCACCACCGGCGCGCTCCTGGCCGAAGACGTCCATTCTCTCGACGGGCAGCATGAAGGCGACACCCAACGCGACAACCGTGAGCGCAATGCGTTTCAGTATTTCCATTTTGGCTCCTCTGGGTCCGCCTAAGACGGACACGACATTGTTAGAAACGTGAAACGCGATTCGATCTGGAAAATCCGGGGAGGCGTCAGCCCCGTCCCGTTCTGACCGCCGTCTGCAGACGCGGTGGCGTTCCCGAAGGTCGGTCCCGCACGCGTCACGATTGATGTCACCGGGTTGACGTTCATCACGTTGAAACAGTCGAGGCGAAGCTCGACAGCTCCGTCCCAGCCCCGAGCCCGAATCGCTTCGCCACGCGCAGGTCGAGCAGTCCGACGTTTTCCAGGCTCAGACTGCCGATCGGCTCGGCATTCACCACGAGGTTTGCGATGGATGCAGTACCCGCCGGAGCGACGATCTGCACCTGCCGCGCCAGGCGCGACCCGTTACGGATGCTGTAGCTGGCCCCGCTCAGGATTCCCTTGGGGAACGTGTACGAACCGGACACCTTGCCGATCCAGGTCCAGGTGTTATCGGCCACGTTGATTTCGGCGTTGGGAGTGAGCGCCGAACCCTCGACGAATGGAACGTTTCTCTTCGTCGCCGAGTACGACCCCAGGAGCTGCCAGCCGCTCGAGAGCCGCCTGGTCGCAGCAAATTCGATCGTCTTGTAGGTCGAGTCGTTCTTCGGATCGTCGTTGACGAGCTTGACTCCCTCGAAGGCTGCGCCGCGGTACGAAGCCGGATAGTCCCAATAGGTCAGCGTCTGACCTGTGTCGTCAGAGGTGTTGTTGACTGCCGTCGGGACCGGGATCCAGTCTCGAGATCGGAATGTTGTAAACCTCATACGGTCTCAGAGGGTTGAGGTTCCGGTTGACGTTGAAGTTCTTGAGATAGACGCCACCAACGCGAACCGCCACGGTCCGCGTCAGCTGGCGCTCAAAACCGATCGAGTATTCTTCCGCGCCCGGTATGTTCTCGTCCGGGTTCAGGAACGCATTGAGCTGCGCGCCACCGGACCTGAAATCGCCTCCGTTCGGATTGAGGTTGACCTCGCCCGGATCGTAGTCGCGATCGCCGTTGAGGTCGTGCCAGTCGTAGGTCATCGTCCGCTGGCCGTTCTTGTTGAAGTTGTTGATCTCAGCCCCGGTCGAGCGGAGATGCACGAACTGTCCATAGCCGCCTTTGATCACCGAACGGCCATCTCCTGTCACGTCGAGCGCGGCATGCACGCGCGGCGTGAAGGAATTGAAAATGTTCGGCTGAACCTCCGCGTTGCAATTCTCGGGAAACGCCTGGACGAACGTGCCGAGCCTTTGACACTGCGCCGGAACCCACCCGCGGTCGCGCTGGCCGCGGACGCCGATGCTCAGGGTCAACCGCCGGTTGATCGTCCACGAATCCTGCACGTAGGCGGCGAGATAACGCGTCCGCAGCTCGGGCGCATTCGGAAGGTTATAAACCTCGATCTGGAAGGGCGCGCCGTGTTGTTGAACCGGAGCCGGTAGTCGCCGCTGCGTCGTGGAGGATTGGTTGCGCCGTTCCCGCCGTCAAGGAAGTCGAGCCCGAACGTGAATGCGTGGTTCCCCGCAAGGAGATCCGGCCTGTACCACGACAACAAAGCCCTGTCGTGGATCTGGCCGTTGGTGCTATGTCGGCCATCCGACACCGCGTCGCCATCTTCCATCAACGTGATGATGTCCATGACTCCTCGGTATCCCAGGGGCGAACCCGGTGTACTGGTTCACGTGTTCGAATCGCCCGTGCTGCACCGACAAGGTGAGGGACTGCCCTATCGTCGCCTGCCATTCCAGCCTTCCACGTCTCTCCCCAGGCATTGTTCTGTTCCATCGCGCGCTCGGGCACGAACTGGCTGGCTGACCGCTTCTCGTGATCGCCGTACCGATGCCAGAACGCGATGAGCTTGTTGGTTTGATTGAGCTGCCCCGAGACCTTGTACGCCTGGAAAAACTGATGCTGCGGTCTGTGGATGATCGAGCCGTCAGGGCGCGTGGCAAACGGAATTTCCCTGATCACCTTCCGATAACGCAGGTCGGCGAAAAACCACAGCTTGTCCTGGATGAGTTTTGCCGCCGAGCTGGCCGCCCCCATCCTTGCGCGTGATGAGCTTCGGCGCCGAGACGACACCCTGCGGCGCAATTCGGCGGTGATGTTGTTGCTCTCGAAGTTGTGGTTCGTGCCTGCGTACTCTGCCGCGCCGTGATAGGCGTTGCCGCCCGATTTCGTGATGAGATTGACGCTCATGCCGCGCTTGGGCGTGTCGGCGCCGTTTGCGCTGGTCTGGACCCGCGCCTCTTCGATCGCGTTGAAGTTGTAGTGCGTGCCGCTCGCGCTGGTCTGGCTCGCGGCTGCAAAGACCCCTTCGAGCAGCGACCACAGTTCGCCACCTTGTCCATTGGAGGTGAAAATATTCGTGTCGGTAATCGCCGACCCGCCCACTTCGATGTTGGTCTGGGCTCCAGGAACGAAGGACAGAATGCCCACGATGCCGTTCGTGCCAGAGGGAATCAGCTCGAGAGCGGTGGTTTCCAACGTGGTGGCTGTGGAGGCCTGAGTGACGTCCACGAGCGGAGTCTGCCCGGAGACTGTCACCGTCTCGGCCAGCGTGCCAATTTTCATCGACTGGTCCAGCTTCGCCGAGAATCCCGCGCTCAGCCGAATATCGTTCAACCGCAGGGTTTGGAACCCGGACAGTTCGTACATCCACCGTGTATGTGCCAATCGGCAGCGGCGTCAGACGGTATTCTCCACGCTCGTCGGTGACGGTGGACATGGTCGGAACCTGCAGCGCGGGGCTTCTGAGCGTGACCGTCACGCCCGGAAGAGTCGCGCCGCTTTCGTCCGACACCTGTCCGAAGATCGTCGCCGTCGCTTGAGCGGCCTGCGCGGCTGCGAGCGCTGGTATCAGGGCCAGCGCAGCTATGCAGAGAAGCCCTGTCAGGATCGACGACCGGCACGTTTGTGATTTACCTGGACTCTCATCGAAGCCTCCTCTTGCTCGGTCGGCACGAATGCCGCCGCCCGTTCTAGCTGCGGCGATGCGCCAGTAGCTATTTCGTCGACTGGTTTTTGGGGGTGAGTATGCACAGTCTGAAGTGTGCGAAGCAAGTATCAAAACGTCGCAGGAAGCGCCTTTAGCACGAATCACTTGGCGGGATTTGGCCGATGCGAATCGCGGACTATTTCAGCAGGTGGGCAACCTTCGCAATGCCCGCATTCGCACAAACCTCGTCTTTGTCGCCGCCTACGGCGCCACTCACGCCGACCGCGCCGATGGCGACATCTCCGACCTTGATTGGCACGCCGCCTCCCACGCCAACGGTTCCCTCGACGTTGGGCATCGGAGAACCCAGCGTAGAGCCCCGCGCCGCGGCAAACGCCAACGACGTCGGGAATCGTGAGGCAAACGTGAGCGCTGTGTATGCCTTGCGCCGGCTCAAGTCGATGGTATGCGGCCCGTTACCTTCGTCGCGCAAAAACGCCTTGAGCAAGCCGCTGCCGTCAACGACCGTCACACTGACACTGAAGCCGTCAGCGCGGCATCGTTCGACGGTCCCCTGAATGATGGCTTGAGCCATTTCGAGCGAGAGAGCCTTCTGGGTCACGAGGCCCTTGCCCTGCGCCTGGACGGTTGACGAGCCCAGCACGACCAAGGCGCCGGCAAACAGAACGAATCGGTGATCAGCATTTGAAGGCTCCCTGGTCCTCTATCTCGCCATGGTCGCGTGCAGCGTCTCGACCAGGTACTTCCGATGCGCGGTCATATCCTGTTCGATGGTGACGCCCGGCGGCGAGTCCACATAGTTGAAATCGAGGCTGATCCAGCCGTCGTAGTTGCGCTCGCGCAGAACCCGGATCAAAGACGGGAAGTCCACGCCGCCGGCACCGAAGGGCTGATAGATCGCATGGCGGCTCGGGGGCAGCCCGAGCTGTTTCGCAACCCTGGCTTCTTCCTCTTCGCTTGGAGCCGGACCTTGCCAGCCCTTCCCCGCGCTCCAGACGGGCAACGTATCCTTGAAGTGATAGTGCGCGACACGGGAGTAGTGATCGCGCGCGAACGTCGCCGGCTCCATGCCGCCGACAGACGCATGACACGTGTCGAGCGTGAGAAACACCAGCTTGGGATCGGTCATCTCCAGGATCATGTCCACTTCAGCCTTACGCTCGACCATCGTCCAGGCATGCGGATGAAACGCAAACTTGACCCCGTGCTCGAGTGTGCGCTTGCCGACCTCATTCAAGTTCTTGGCGAGGATCCTGCCGTTCGCGGCGCTGAGGTTTTCCGGACCGAGGCGCGGATCGAGATTGGCCTTGAGCGCCGTGACGCCGAAATACGATGCGAACTTGGCATTGGCGCCGTGGCTATCGAGCGTCGCCTGCAACTTTGAGGTGTCGAAGTACTCCCCGCCGCTCGCGATCGAGGAAATTCCGATCCCGGACTCGTCGAGGACTCTCTTGAAGACGGCCGGCGGCTGGGTGAGATATTTCTGCATCTCGTTGCCCCACGGCTCAACTCCGTGAAACCCGTAGCGCGCCGCCATCTTGATGCCGGTCTCGGGGTACGGCTTCAAGGGTGTGAACATATGAGTATTGATGGCCCAGCGGAACTTGTCGCCCGGCAACGCGAACGCGTTCGCTGCAACGGCGGCACCCGCGGTCGCACCGATAAACTCACGACGGGTCAGCATACAAACTCCGACTTACCCACCACTCCGCCCCGGAAGCCGTACGTCATAACCCTTGAGTTGCTCTATGACGTAGGCGTGAGCCTCTTCGATGGTCTTGAACGGGCTGTTTGAGTGCCGCTCGATATCAAACGCCATATCGCCAGGTCCCCACGAGATCCAATCGACGCCCGGTTTGACGATATTTCGCGCGTTGAGCGCCCCGCGAAGCGTCTCGATCTGAAAACCCAGGAGCGCGTTGGCGTTCCACCATTGGGAGTATTTCAGTCGATCGGTCGGCGGCTTTTCGCCGAATCTGAATTCGCCGCCCCAGCTTCGGTTGCCCAGAGGCGGGTAATAGAAGTTGTTGATAGCCTCATTGGCCGTCTCGACTTCCTCGACGAGCGGAACCATGACAGCCAGCACGCCGAGATCGGCATATCTGCCGGTCGTGTAAGCCAATTTCTGATGCTGAATGCGAAGCTGCACACCCGCGCCGAGCTCCTCGGCTAATTTGCAGAACCTCACGAGCTCTCGTTCGTCGGGCACTGGTCTGTGCTGGCCGTCCAGACTGAAGAGCTCCACGCCGCCGCCTGCTTTCTTGATGATGTCCTGGAGCTGACTTCGCGTCGCATCAACAGGGGCCGCTGCCGATTTGATCGGCTTCCCCGTGTGCATCTTCTCCTTCAAAGAGCCGGGCATCGGCTTGAACTGGCTCCAGCTCGGAACCTGCTGAGCGAACGCCCAACGAGAGGCCGCCGTGAGACCAAGCACCGACATGCCGAACATTCTGCGATTCATGAGCGCGACACTAGATCTGCCCGTAGTTCTTGTCAACTGCAATCATCGACGCCATAATCGCGTCCACAACCTTTCTGGAGGAACGCCAATGCGCATCGCCTTGTCGTTGTTGGGCTGTGTCTTCTTCTCTGTCGGTGCGCTTGCGCAGACGGCAACGCTGAAACTGGATCCAGTCGAGCGGCGGATGCCAGCCTACATCGTCGAACGCCTGAGTCCGCAGGATCGTGTGCTGTTCGACAAGCTGATGCGGGTAGGGCTCGAATCGGCGTGGTCCCTGGTCACGTCCGAGGGTTATCCGCAGAACTTCATCAACGAGCTGTCGCCGCTGAAGGCGAACACGCGCATGGTCGGCCGCGCGCGGACGATGCGGTATCTTCCCGAACCGCAAAGACGTGCGCGACAAGCTGTACGCGGCAGGCCCGCAACTCAATTACAAGTCTGCGGAGGAAGCGCAGCCGGGCGACGTGCTCGTCTTCGACGCCGGCGGCGAAACCCGGGCGGGCGTCTCGGGCGGCGTGACAACGATTCGTTTTCTGGTGCGAGGCGGCGCGGGCCTGGTGATCGATGGCGCGATGCGCGACGTGCCCGAGCTCGAAGCGATGCCGATTCAAACCTATATGCGCCGCGGCCACGCGTCATCGGTTGCGCCGCTGATGATGAGCGTCGATTACCAGGTGCCAGTGCGGATCGGAAGCGTGACGGTGATTCCCGGCGACATTCTCGTGGGTGACAGCACAGGCATCCTCGTCATTCCGGCGGCGATCGCCGAGAAGGTCGCCAACACGGCGCTCGAGCACGACGAGCAGGAAGAATTTCAGCGAGAACTGTTGCTCAAGGGTGAATCGATTGTCGGCGTGTACCCGATGAACGATGCCACTCGGAAGCGGTTCGCGGAGTGGAAGGCCAAACGAAAGTAAAAAGTGAAAATACAAAAGCTCGTTCTCGCATTCGCTCTCGTTCCCACACTGGCACAGGCGCAGGCCATCACGCTCGATACGACCGAGCTGAGACCGGGAACTGTGACCGTGACGTCGGCGAACAACGCGGTCACCGTGGCCTGGTCTGACGAAACATCGAAAGCGTGGCTTGCGACGTTCTCGCTCGATCCCGCGCGCCCGCTGATTACGTCGATTTCGGCGGGCGCATCGGCAGTGGTCAGTGACGCGCGGCCATTTTACCGGGGCGAGACCGGCAAGCGGCGCGGTGGATGGAACGCGTTCTTCGACGACCCTGCGAGCCATCCCGAAGGCACGCAGCACGTGCAGGGCACATTCACGCTGCGCGGCGCGAAAGCCCGCAGCGTGGGCGAGCGCGTCGAGCTCGTCTTCGACGGGATGCGCATGGGCGGTTTCGAGGGCGCCTTGTCGTACACGTTCTATCCCGGAAGCCGGCTGATCCATCAGGAAGCGGTCCTGACGACCAACGAGGCCGACGTCGCCTACTACTACGACGCCGGCCTCGATATGGCGGCGCCGGCCGATCGCACACCGGGCAACAACATGCAGTCGGAGATCGCGTATTACGACACGTCGGGCACGTTGAAAAAGGCGCACAGCACTGGCTTCCGAGCCGAGCGCGAGCCGGTGCAGGTCCGCTACAGGACGCTGGCGGCGAAAACCGCCGGCGGCAGCCTCGCCGTATTTCCAGCGCCGCATCAGTACTTCTTCCCGCGCGACTTCTCGTCGAACCTCGCGTATCTGTGGCACCGTTCCTGGCGCGGCCGCGTGGGCATTGGCGTGCGGCAGCTGCGCGACGAGAACTGGCAGTACTACCCCTGGGTCAATGCACCCCCAGGGCGCGCGCAACGCATGGGCGTCTTCTTCCTCGTATCAGACGGCACTCCGGAGGCGGCGCTGTCGCATGTGCTTCGCTACACCAACCGCGATCGATTCCCCGCACTCACCGGATACAAGACGCTGAGCACGCATTGGCACCTCGCCGACACCGTGCAGGCGATGGCGAACGGCCCCAAGTGGACTCCGCCTTTCAAGCCGGTCCTGAAAGCCATGGGCGTGGACGCGTCGATGATCATGGACTTCCACGGCGACGGGCATCCGGCCGATCTCACGGATCTGCGTCTCGACGAGCTCGACGCGTACTTCAAGGCGCTCAAGGCGCAATCCGATCCAGAGTTCCTGTTGATTCCCGCAGAAGAAGCAAACGTACATCTCGGCGGTCATTGGTCGGTCGTGTTTCCAAAACCGGTGTACTGGTTCATGAATCGCCCGAAGGAGACAGGCGCGGCGTTCGAAATGCAGCATTCGAAATATGGAAAGGTGTACAGCACCGCGAACGCCCAGGAAATGCTCGAGCTCGTGCGGCGCGAGGGTGGCTACATGTACCAAACGCATCCCCGGACCAAGGGATCGACCGGGTTTCCCGACAAGATTCTCGCGACGGATCACTTTCGCGATCCTCGTTACCTGGGCGCCGGCTGGAAGGCGATGCCGGCGGATCTCTCATCTCCACGGCTGGGCGATCGCTCGTTCGACCTGCTCGACGATTTGAGCAATCAAGGCCTGCGCAAGCGCATCTTCGGCGAGGTCGACATGTTCCAGTTCGACCACACTGACGAGCTGTACGCCCACATGAACATCAACTACATCAAGCTCGATCGACTGCCGTCATTCGATCGATGGGGTGACGCCGTGGAGCCGCTCGCGCGCGGCGACTTCTTCACCACAACCGGAGAGGTGCTCCTGCCGAGGGTTGACCTCTCGAAATCAGCGGCGAACGAGATCGTCGCATCCGTCGATGCTCAGTGGACCTTTCCCCTTCGCTTTGCCGAGATTGTGTGGAGCGACGGCAAGACGACGCACCGCGAGACGATCCCGCTCGCGGAGACACGCGAGTTCGGCAAGCGCACGTTTGAATGGCGCGCCCCTGCGGCCGGGTGGCAGTGGGCCCGCGTGGCGGTGTGGGATGTTGCGGGCAACGGGGCGTTCGTGAATCCCGTCTGGAAAAACTAAATAGAAGATCAGAAGACCAGAAGAATCATCTCCTGATCTTCTGTAATTTGAATGCCGCGCCCCTGCGGCCGTGTGGAGTGGGCCGCGTGGCGGTGTGGGATGTTGCGGACAACGGAGTGTTCGTGAATTCTGTCTGGAAAAACTAAACAGAAGATCAGAAGACCAGAAGAATTCGATCACAACAGTTTGTGATCTTCTGATCTTCTGATCTTCTGTAAAAAGATCAGAAGCGCACTCCCGCCCCGAATCTGATCTGATGTGACTGCAAGCCCTGGCCGACGTCGAGCAGGGAGCTCACCACGCTGTTCGCCAGGATCCGCTTGTATCGATATCCGAGGTCAAATCGCAGCGGTCCCCCCTGTATGAGGATGCCGCCCCCGACTCCAAGCAGCGGATCGCGCGTGTCGACGAGGTCCATCGCCGCGCGGACGACGGCATCGGCCGTCGAGCCGAACCCTTTGACACCGAACCGCAGATGTGCAACGCCTGCGGTGCCTTCGACATACGGAGTGACCGCTGACCGGGGCGCCGCCAGTAGCCGCACTCCACCCTCGCCGTAAAACGCGGAGGCAGTCAGATCGAACCGCGAAAATGACAGGCTAGTGTCGAGCAGCGTCGGCATGACGTTCCCAATCCTGCCGAATTCGCCGAACACCTGCACCGCCGGCACCGCGTCGAACGAGACGCGCCCGCCGAAATCAACTGGAATACCCGAATCCCCGATCGATGCGAGGTGGCCGATTGAAAGTGCTCCAAATCCGTCGAGCGATGTCTGAGCGAACGAACGGGTTGGAGCTATAAGAACGCCCAGAACAGCCACTCCGGTGGCGATTGCGTAGCGCATGATTTTCCCTTCATGGCAGGCACTACTGTGCGAGGCAAAGGCAATACCAACGTCTTTGCGCGGATTACGGGCGTCTTTACGGATTCTTTACGTCCCCTTTCCCGTTCTTCACAGTATCGGCGCCTTTTTCGGGGACAATTTGACTTGAGATGTCGAGGACGATTCTCATCGTCGACGACGACCGGGAGCTGTGCGATCTGGTGAGCGAGCTGCTGCGCGGCGAAGGGTTCGAGGTGAAGGCACATCACTCGGGCGCAGGCGCCGTCGAGCTCGCCGCCAGCGGGGACTACGAGCTCGTCATCCTCGATGTAATGCTGCCCGAGCAGAACGGCTTCGAGATTCTCCGCGCCCTGCGGCGCCACTCGCCGGTTCCGGTCATCCTGCTGACTGCCCGCGGCGATGACGTCGATCGCATCGTCGGCCTGGAGATTGGCGCCGACGACTATCTGCCCAAGCCCTTCAACTCGCGCGAGCTGACTGCGCGTATTCATGCCGTGCTGCGCCGCATCCAGCCTCGCGAGCAGAGTGCTCTTCCACGCGTCGCCGTCGGCGACGTCACTCTCGATCCCGCCACCCGCACGGTCACGAGGAATGACGCGACCGTCGACCTGACCACGGTCGAGTTCGATCTGCTTCATATGCTGCTCGCAGCCGCGGGGCGCGTCGTCACGCGCGACGATATCAGCGAGCGCGTGCTCGGTCGCGCCTTCGATCCATTCGACAGGAGCATCGACGTTCACATCGGGAAGGTGCGGCGCAAGCTCGGCGACCCGCCGGACGGCGATGGCCGCATCAAGACGGTGCGCGGAGTCGGGTACATCTATGCGCAGCCTCGCCATTAAGATCTTTCTGAGCTTCTGGATCGCGCAGGTTGTGATCCTGGTCGGGCTCGAGATATTCCGTCCGCGCCCGTCCATTGGAGCGCCGCCTCTGCGGCCGCCGGGCTCCTCTCCCTTCTTCATACCAACGCCGGTGCTCGTCGCTGCGATTGTGGTCTCCGCTATCGTCTGCTTTCTCCTCGCGCGCAATCTCGCCGCGCCGCTCAGACGCGTGCGGGAAGCGAGCGAGCGCCTGGCATCCGGCGACCTGCTCGCGCGCGCGGGCTCGGTTGTGCGGCCGCGCCGCGATGAAATCGGCGACCTCGTGCGCGACTTCGACGCAATGGCAGAGCGCCTGTATCTACTCGTCTCGTCGCAGAAGCAGCTTCTTTCCGACATCTCGCATGAGCTGCGATCGCCGCTTGCGCGTCTGCAGGTCGCGGTCGAGCTCGCGCGCCGGAAGGCCGGACCGGATGCGGAAAAACACTTGAACCGCATCGAAGCGGAAGGCACACGCATGAACGAGATGATTGGACAGATCCTTTCCCTCGCCCGCGCCGACAGCGATCGACCGGCAGTCAGCGAGCAGGTGGATCTGGCGGAACTTCTGCGAGCTGTCGCCTCGGACACGGATTACGAAGCGCGCGAGACGGGACGCGAGGTTCGTGTGAAACGTGCAGACCAGGCGATCGTTCTGGGCGACGGGGCGTTGCTGACGAGCGCTGTCGAGAATGTGGTGCGTAACGCCTGCCGCTACACCCCGCCAGGCACATCGGTCGACATCTCGCTTGACGTCACACCCACACACGGGCATATCGCCGTGCGGGATCACGGCCCGGGAGTCCCGCCTGAGGACTTTGAGCGAATCTTTCTGCCATTCCATCGCGTCAGCGCATCGCGCGATCGCGATTCGGGTGGAGCCGGGCTGGGCCTCTCCATCGCCGCTCGCGCAGTCAAGGTGCACGGAGGCTCTATCCGTGCGGGCAACGCCGAGGGCGGGGGCCTGGAAGTGTCGATGGACATCCCGCTTTACAAACCTTTACATCCGCTTTCCGTTTCTTGACGGCACTCCTCTCGTTCGCCGCGTACTCTGGTTGTGTTGAATCACGACTGGAGGAAAGAGATGCAGCACAACGAACGAAAAATTGGCCGGCGCGAAGCCCTCGCCTTGATCGGCGCCACGGGCGCGGCGCTGGCCGGAGCTTGCGCAGGCGACGTACCAACGAGCCCCACGGCGACAGCCGTGACCACGACGACAGCAACAACCACAACCGGTGCCGAGGTCGTCACAGGTGCGGCCTGCGCCGCGACGCCCAACGAAACGATCGGGCCGTATCCTTCGCTGATCGATCTGTTCCGCAGTGATATCCGCGAAAGCAAGAGCGGCACGCGGCTCGACCTGGCGCTCACGGTGGTGAACACCGCGACCAGTTGCGCCCCTCTGACAGGCGTCAATGTGGAAATCTGGCAGTGCGATGCGAGCGGCAACTACTCGCAGTACGGGAGCGAGCGGGCGCAGACCTATCTACGCGGGATCCAAACGACCGACGCGAACGGGCAGGTACGATTCACCACTGTCTACCCGGGGTGGTATCAGGGACGCGCGACGCACATTCACGTCGAAGTCACGCGCAACGGCCAGTCGCTGAAGGTCACCCAGATCGCGTTTCCCGATTCGGTCAACAACGAGGTATACGGCAGCGGCGTCTATGCGTCGCGCGGATCCAATCCGACGACGAATACACGCGACGGGATCTTCGCCGACAGCATCAACTCGGAAATGGCATCGGTGGCAGGCAACCCGTCGAGCGGATACTCGGCGACATTCACGATCGGCCTGGCGGCGTAGAGGAATTTGTGACATTTCCATGGCAGCGTTCATCTAAGCAGAACACGCCCGCATGTTCTGGAGGACACCTGTTATGAAATCTCAGTCACTTCTGGCGACTTTCGGGGCATCCCGCTTGCATCGCTGCGGGCCGTCTGCCTATTAGCTGGTAGCTGGTAGGAAATCTTCACAAGGAGAGAAAGTCGATGTCACATGCATGCCGATTGGCTGTTGTTCTGGTGGTCGTCTGCGGGTTTTCCTCACGGGCACACGCACAGGAAGGCGCGAGGATTTCGGGCTTCTTTGCGGGGGCGATCGGCGAGGGAGAAACAAACGTCGGCGCGGGTGGATCGGTCGGTTACCGGTTCACTCCCCGATTCGGCTTCGACTTCGAAGCAATTGCCCTCCCGGACTTCGAGATCGATAACAGCGGAAATGGTGGCCGAGGCGCCGCGTTTCTCACCAATTTCGTTACGGAATTTCCGAGTCCGGCCGCCTGGCTGACGCCGTATCTTCAGGGCGGCGGCGGAGTCGCCAACATCAAGTTTGGATCTTCCTTCGAGTACGAAGATCGCGATGGGAGGCGCATCGGCATTCCGAATCGCGGCCGGCGCGGCGCGTTCCCCGTTGTCCCCGACGACATGCGCGTCGTGCGTGTCGACGGGCGGCAGTCGCAAACGAGCCTGGCCTTGTCGGTTGGCGGCGGCGTCGACTTCTCGATCTGGCGCGGCCTGGCGGTCGGCCCGAACATCACGTTCATGAAGTTTCTCGGAGGCCAGGACCTCGATCTGACTCGCATTGGTCTCCGCACCACGTATCGGTTCTAACAATTGCGAAAGGTTCCGTGACGCGCACAACCTACACCCAGTTCTTGACGGCGTTGGCCCTGGCGGCCATGACCGGTGGATCCGCGTCCGCACAGACAGCGGAGGCGGGCGATGCCCTCGACGGATTGAACAAGGCCGTCGAAACCATGGTCCAGAACGTGTCGCCAAGCGTCGTCCAGGTACTCGTGTCGAGGTTCGACGCGCAACGGCAAAGCGAGCGGACGGATGTGCTCGACTGGGAGCGCAGCGTGGGCTCGGGCGTCATCGTGTCGCCCGATGGATACATCGTGACCAACGCGCATGTCGTGGCGCAGGCTCAGCAGATAAGCGTCCGTGTTATCCCGGCCGAGTCGCGCGGCATCGGCAGCGTCCTGTCGCAATCATTTCTCAAGCCGGTCAGCGCCAATCTCGTGGGGACGTTCGCGGAAGCGGATCTGGCGCTCCTGAAGATTCCTGCTGAGAATCTTCCGGCATTACGCATCGCCGACTTTGGAGCGCTGCGACAGGGCCAGCTGGTCTTCGCTTTCGGCAGCCCCTCAGGGCTTCATAACTCCGTCACGATGGGCGTTGTGAGTTCAGTTGCCCGCCAACTGGATCCCGACAGCCCCATGCTGTACATCCAGACCGACACCGCGATCAACCCCGGCAGTAGCGGCGGCCCGCTCGTCAGCACGAAGGGTGAAATGGTGGGGCTGAACACGTTCATCAGCACACAGTCCGGCGGAAGCGAGGGCATCGGGTTTGCGATTCCCGGCGTCCTCGTCCATTGGGTCTATGAACAGCTGCGCGAGCATGGGCACGTGCATCGGCCGGTCATCGGCGCGGGCCTGCAGACGATCACGCCGTCGCTGGCGGCGGCGCTGAAGCTGCCGCGCGATTCGGGCGTCATCGTCAGCGACCTGATGCCTGATACACCGGCAGCCAACGCCGGCATACGGCTCAACGACATCATCGTGAGCGTCAACGATCGACGGATGGACAATATCGCCGCGTGGATGGGGCTCTCGTTTCGGTACGTCGCAGGATCGGCAATAACGGTGAACGTGCTGCGAGGCACGGAGTCACTCACGTTCAACGTCGTGCCTGCCGTCATCGAGGAGCCGAGCGACCGGCTTGCCGATCTGAAGGACCTATTGCAGCGCCAGATTCCGTCGCTCGGAATCATGGCGATCACGCTGGACAAGCGCACGATCGAGGCGATCGGCCCGGTTCGCGTCGCGACTGGGGCCGTCGTCATCGCGCGAATCCCCAATCCGCGCGGATCTGACATAGAACTGCAGCCAGGCGATCTCATCCACGAGATCAACGGCAAGAACGTCTTCTCCGCCGACGACCTCAGAACGCTCACCGCTCAACTGCAACCCGGCGACTCGGTTGCGCTGCTGGTCGAACGCGCGGGCAGATGGTCGTACCTCGCCTTCGACATGCCGTAACTGCCGCCAAGAATTCCTTCCGAAAGAACAACTCCTGATCTCCTGATCTTCTGTAAAGCATTTCGTCACTGCTGCACGTCGAGTCAGTTCCATTTCAAAGATCGACGTTGCGTTCGGCGGAATGATGCCGCCGGATCTTTTAAACAGGAGATCAGAAGGTCAGGAGAATTCCTTCCGAAAGAAAAACTCCTGATCTCCTGATCTTCTGTAAAGCATTTCGTCACTGCTGCACGTCGAGTCAGTTCTATTTCAATGATCGATGTTGCGTTCGGCGGAATGATGCCGCCGGATCTTTTAAACAGGAGATCAGAAGGTCAGGAAAATTCCTTCCCAAAGACAAACTCCTGATCTCCTGATCTTCTGTAAAGCATTTCGTCACTGCTGCACGTCGAGTCAGTTCCATTTCAATGATCAGCGTTGCGTTCGGCGGGATGATGCCTTCGGTGCCGTAGGGGCCGTCGGGCATGCGTGTGAAAAAGAGGATGAAATCAGGCTGGCGACTCTGTCAATCCAAGCAGCTTTCGAATTGCATCAAGCAGGCGTTCGGGGGCGCAGGGCTTCGTCAGATACACATCGCAGCCTGCCCGAAGAGCGCTGATTTGTTCGTGCTGCATCGACCTGCCGCTGAACGCGATGATGGGAATGTCTCTGGTGTGCGCGTCGTTTTTCAAACGGCGAGCCACTTCCCATCCATCGACATCAGACAATCCCAAATCCAGCACGACGAGATCGCGACTCGACGATTTTGCGAAGTCCAGGGCGTCCTCGCCGCCGTCGAACGCGTGCACGTTAAAACCCTCGCCTGCTCATCGCGCTGCCCGATTTCGAAATCGGCGACACGAGCCGGGATGGCCGCGGCGTGGCTTTTCTGACGAACTTCGTAACGGAGTTTCCAAGTCCCGCAAGGTGGCTCACGCCGTACATTCAGGGCGGTGGCAGCGTCGGCAACATCAGGCATTCGGCGGATTTCCTCTATGAGGATCGCGACGGCCGACGCACCGTTGCACCGAACCGGAACCGGCGCGGGGTGCCTCAAAACGTACCCGATGACATGCGCCTCGTTCGCCTGGCGGGCGGACGGGCCGAGACCAGTCTGGCTCTTTCAGTGGGCGGTGGAGTCGACTTCTCCATCTGGCGGGCCTTGCTGCAGGGCCGAGCATCACGTTCATGAAGTTCATCGGCGGCGCCGACGATATCGATCTGACGCGCATCGGTGTGCGCACGACCTATCGGTTCTAGCCATCCAACATCAGCGGCGCTCGCAATAGCCGGCGATGACGACATCGCCGGCACTGTTCCCTGGACCGTGCGCATTACGCAACGAGGATTCCATCCAGCGACAGGTTTGGTGATCTGAGGCTTCGTCTGTGGCAACAGGCGCTCGCCTTTTGCGACAGCTTTCAACGGTAGTTGTCGATGACGTTGAGATTTCCGCGATCGACGTCCCTGGTGTACACGATCCATCGGCCATCCGGGGACCACGCGCCGCCATGAACGTGCCACTTTCCCCCGCCAAACGTCATCTGCCGAGGGGCCCCTGTCGCGTGAGGCAATTCGTTTGCGCCGGCCGGGCGAACGAGCATCAGCATGTATCGATTCATGCTGAAGTGTCCGTCCGCGCTGTTGTACGCCACCGCATTCCCGTCCGGGGCGACGCTCAGCTCCGTGGCGTTCGCCTTCAGCAGCAGACGCTCCTCGCCCGTCTCGAGGTTGGTTGCGATGATCTCGATTCGCCCATCCGCGCCGTTGCGCGTATAGATCGCCCGGCGACTGTCCAAATACCAGTCGAAGCGCGAGACGCCTGACACTCGAGTCGGGCGCGCATTACGGCCATCGGGATCGATGAGCCACAACGTCGATCCCCGTTCGCCAGGAGCGAGATAGGCAATGGCCCGGCCATCCGCCGACCACCTCGGTGCGACTCGCGCATTCACCCACCAATCGCCATCCATGGGGATCGCCTGCTCGGAAAGGCGATGCGTCGCTCCGCCGTCCACGTTCGCGACCCACAATTGAAACGCTCCGCCGCGATTCGAGAGAAACACCACCTGCTTCCCATCGGGCGACCAGTCCGGCGTTCTGTCCTCCCGTTCGGCCGGTGGATAGGTGAGCTGGCGCTCCGCACCTGTCTCCATGTCGTGGAGCCACAGCACCGACCGCCCGCCGCGGCTCGATTGAAACACGATCTGCCGGCCATCTGGTGAGAAGCGCTGAGCGAAGTTGCTGCCCGCGCTGAGTGAGATCTGCTCGTGCTCACCCGCCTGGTTGGCGACGGGCATCTTGAAGAAAAACGTCTCATGGCTCCAGCGCGAGACGGCGATGCGCCCTGTGGACGAGAGGATCGGGGTACTGACTTTGGCCCCTACCGTGAGCTGCCGGATCCTCCCTGTTCCGATTTCGACCTCCGAGACGTCTCCACCGAACGCTCCCGCGGGAACAACGAACAGAAGGTGGTGGTCGTCGAGCGACCAGGTCGCAGCACCGCGGGTCGACCGTCTCGTCCGGGAGCACCGCGCGCGGTTCCCCGCCCGATGCCGGCACTAGATACAGATTAGATGACGAGCCGGTCGCCGCACGATTGAACGCGATCGACTTGCCGTCGTGCGACCACGCACCCCGCCAGTCACTCGCGCCAGCCGGCGGAGACGTCAGGCGTGCTTCCTGGCCGCTCTCGATATCAGCCGTCCACAATGCCACGCTATTGGTGGGCTCCAGCCGTGAGAACACAAGACGCCGTCCATCCGGAGACCACGGTTGCGAGCCGACGGCGCCGATCGACGTGAATCGGTCCAGATACTGAAGGTGGGTCTGCGCGATCTTCCGGCGTGTCCCGCCCGTGGGCGGCACCCAATAGACGTTCATGCCAGTGCCATCGTCAGACAGGAAGGCGATCCGAGAACCATCCGGCGACCAGCGAGGCATGGCCTCGTCGTTGGGGCCGCCCGCGACGAGACGAGGTTCTCCACCGCCCAGCGACATGACGGCAATATCCATCGACCCGTTCAAGGTGTAGTCGTAGGCCACCTGGCGTACCGTCGGGAGACCAGCTACCCGACAACGAGAGCCCGTCCGTATCTGTCAGCGGGCTAATCGTCACTGCCGGCGCGCTCGTCTCCGCCGGCGCCGGGCCGACGAAGCTCCTCGCCCACCACGCTATGGCCACGAGCGCGAGGGCGCCGAGGGCGGCCGCGCCGCCCATCTTCAGCGCACTCCATCGTGCTGCGCCCCCCAGGGACGCTCGTTGCTGGTGGTGGCCTGAGTCGGCGTCGCGCCGCATCCGCTTGAGGTCGACGCGGAGCTCCGAGGCGTGCTGATAGCGGAGACCGACGTCTTTTTCCAGCAGCTTGTTGACGACGCCTTCCAGTTCCGGCGAAATCCTGGGATTGTGCTGCACCGGTGATGGCGGCGCTCGATTGAGGATCTGATCGAAGATCGCGGCCGACGTCGCACCCATGAAAGCCGGCTTGCCCGTCAAGGCTTCGTAGATCACGACACCCAGGGAAAACAGGTCGGTCCGCGAATCCAGCTCTTTGCCCAGCGCCTGCTCGGGCGACATGTACGCCACCGTACCCAGAGTGGCTCCATGGCCGGTCAGCGGCCCGACGTCGTTCGAGACTGTCAGGCCTTCTTCGTCCGAGAGGCAATTGGTCTTGGCCAGGCCAAAATCGAGGATTTTCGTCTGCCCGCGATCCGCGATGAAGATGTTCGCCGGCTTGATGTCGCGATGCACGATCCCGGCGGTATGAGCGGCGTCCAACGCATCGGCCAGTTGCGTGCCCAGTTCCAGGACTTCGTCGCATTCGAGGCGCCCCTGCGTCGAAAGCCTCGCCTCGAGTGTCTGTCCCTTCATCAGTTCCATCACGATGAAGGGCTGACCTTCGTGCTCGCCGATTTCGTGAATCGCACAGATGTTGGGATGATTGAGCGCGGCGGCGGCGCGGGCTTCCCTGTCGAATCGCGCAACCCGGACCGGATCTTGACCAAACGCGTCTGGGAGAACCTTAATCGCCACCTCACGTCCCAGTTTCTGGTCCTTCGCCCGATACACCACTCCCATGCCACCCTTTCCCAGGGCAGAGAGGACTTCATAGTGTCAGAGCGCTGTGCCAGGCTGAATCACCCGTAGATAGAACTACGGATGGGACTTGACGTCAATGTGAAAGCCGTTGTGGCCGATCCCCTCCGACTGCGCAGATTGATACGCCCGATCATGGCCGTCACAGTTGGAACCAGGTACCAGTTACTGTTGCATCCCCAGACGGAAAGACCGACGAGAACGGACCGGTCTCGTCACCACCGTACACCGCGCGGATGGATCAACTGTCCACGATCGCCGGCCATCGGCGAGCTTTAGTACGGATCCGGGCCGGAATCGACAAGGCCAGCTCGCGCGTTCTTCATTTCGTGACCATCCATCCCCGATCCCACGGGAAAGCCAGCGTCGGCTGGTTCGCGTATCGTCGGAGATTGAATCGTCAGCGTGTCGCCTGCGCCGGGCGCGAGCCGCACGCTGAAGTAGGGCGCGTCGACCGGAAACGTGCTGCCCGCCCACCATGACGCTGGAGACGTGGTGCTCGCCATACCCGCCGGCCTGGATTATGGCGGTTCGATGTGCGAACGGATGTGTATTCACGAGCGTCATCGTCACGCCTTCCGCGCGTGATTTTCTCGACGAGCGCGGCGACATCTTCGGCGAGTCCCGCGCGGCGCCTTTCGGGATCGAAGTGACGCACCTGTGCGTGAAGCGGTAATGGACCGTGCCCTGACCCGTTGGGATCGTTGGCGCCGAGCGTCAGGTTGATGAGCGCTTCGGTCGCCACCGGATTGACACCCGCACCGCGAGTCGAGTGTGGCGGAAAATCCGGCGTGCTCGTGTCGGCGCGAAGCCTGGCCGCAGCACGCTGGATTTCACTCAGCCCCTGCTGAAGCGCAGTCAGAGGATATGCCGCATCTCCAGATGTCAGATAGCCAATCCAGCCGCGTTTGGGAAGCCGTTCGAGGTCTCTGGCCTCGAGCGCCCAGAGATAGATGTCCGTCTCCACTTCGCGAAGATTCGTCAGGCCGCCCGCCGATCCCTTTTCGCCGTCGTGATGGCCGTACCAACCCTGATCGCCGTAGTACCGCGGCAGCAGCACCCTGCCGTTGTCGACCTTCTTGTTGGCGTACAGGTTATCGACCTGCCGTCGCAGCACCTGCGTGTATCCCTGATCGCCGGTGAGCAGCAGCGCGTTGCCGAATGCTTCCGGCGGTCCGCGCAGGACGTAGTTCCGCACTCCCTCGTCCGGCCGAATTCCATCCGAACACGCCGCCGTACCACTTGCCGCCCCATTCCGCGCCAATCTGGCCGTTGCGGCCGACGTTCGACGGAATATTTCCGCCGTTGGCAGCGATTCGCGCCTTCCACGCATCGACGTATTCGAGCAGCCAGTTCTTGTATTTGGCGTCCTGCGTCACCAGGTAGGCGTGAAACGCGAGATTGGTCGAGGCAAGATTCAGCGGATGGTCGCCGAGAATGTTGGTGGCTTTGAGAAACCGCGTGCTCGGCTTGGTCCCGGGAAGGAGGCGTCCGTTCCAGTCTTCCTGTGTGTTCACCGTCAGCTTGGCGCCCTTGCTTCCGTTGAACAGGCTGGGAATGATTTTCAGCTTCGCATCGTAGTTCCTGGCTTCGGGATCCTCGTTCATGTAGAAGCCGGCGAAGCGCCGCAACCGAATCGCATAACGCTCGTCGGTCGGCCGGCTCAGCCCGTACCAATAGAACGGCCCCAGTCCCTCGCCTGTATGTTCCCAGTCGTACGACGTCGGGAACTCCTTGTAGTACATCCCGTCCTTCGCCAGTTCCGTCGAAGGATCCTTGGCTTTGGTGTATTGGTCGAGATGTCCTTCCCACGCGCGATCCCATTGCTCGATGATCGATTCCGGGCCACCGAGTGCATGCGCAAGCGGCCAGTTACGTATGCTCTCGACGGCGTCATCGGGCCCATCCTCGATGCCGAAATTCGCCGCGCCGCGAAGGTAGCCATTTTCATCGAGATATTTCGACGCCCAGAGCGCCACGCCTTCGGCGTTGAGGGCAAGCAGCCTTCGCTCGGCGAGGGCCCAACCCGGCGCGGGCATCAGTTTGGTATGGAGATGACGAGATCGCTCTGTCCCCGAAGCGGCCGAGGCTCGAACGGCCAGCCCGCCGGCGATGAGAACGCAGATGAGAAACGACGCGCGTTGACGAACCATTGACGAGTCCCTCGGCTCACTGGCTGCGTTCCCACGGAAACCGAAGCGTGGGATCGTTCACCAGACGTTTTGTACGCAATGACGAGCTGCTCCCCTGCGCCCGGAGCAAGCTGGATTTCGAAGTGCGGCGCATTTACCGGGATGGTCCGATCGCCCATACGCACGGAAATCGCCTGATGCTCGCCGTACGCGCCCATCTGCACGATCAGCCGGCGCGGCGCCGAGGTGCTCGTGTTGATCGAGTGTGAGCGTTACGCTGTCCGGCTCGATCTTTTCGACGAGCGCGGCGACGTCCTGCGCAAGGCCCGCACGACGACGTTCGGGATCGAAATACCGGACCTGACTGCGGAGAACGTCTCCGGAGCCGTACAAATTGGCCGCGCCAAGCGTGAGGTTGGCAAGCGACTCGAACGCGACGGGGCTCGGGCCGTATCCGCTGGTGGTCTTGCGCATGCGCTCGGCCGCTCGCGCGGCGTCCTGGCGCTCCTGCTGCATCGCCTCGAGCGGGTAATTCGGCCTTCGTCCCTGAAGGAACTCGATCCATCCCTGCACTGAGCGTCTATCCGGCGGGTTGGGAAGAATACGCTTCACGTCGGCGGGATTCAGCGACCAGAGGTACAACTCGATGGTGGTTTCGGAAAGATTCCCAAGCGCGCCGGTCGGAAAAAATTCTCCCTGACGGTAACCGTACCAGCCAACCTTCCCGCCTGACTCTCCGTAGTAGTGCGGAACCAGAACCTCGCCGTTCTCGGTTCGCGCAGCAGCGAAGATGTTGTCGACTTGCCGGCGAACGGGACCGATGTAGGCCATGTTCCTGCTCAGCATGGCCGCCTGCCCGAATGCGGCAGGTACGCCTCGCAGCGTGTAGTTGCGCAGTCCATCGTCCGGACTGTTCCAGCCGAATATTCCGCCGTACCACTTCCCATTCCATTCGCCGCCGATCTTGCCGTCGAGCCCGATGTTGGAAGGGAAATTTCCGCCGTTGGCTGCCGCGCGATCGCGCCACGCGTCGACGTACTCGAGCACCCATCTCTTGTATTTGGCTTCGTGCGTCAGCAGATATGCCTGAGTGGCGAGCGTCGTTGCCAGCAGATTCAGCGGGTGATCGCCGCGGATATTCGAGGACGTGCTGAATCGGGCTGCGCGCTTGGGGTTCTCGTCGCCGTCCCAGTCGACAGGCGTCACCGGTCTCGTGACCGGCCCTTTGCTGCCGTTGAACAGGCTCTTGATGATCTTCAGCTTGGGATCGTAGTTGGGCGCGCCGGGATCTTCGTTCAGATAGAAGCCGGCGAAACGGCGTGCGCGAGCCAGGCTCGCCTGATTGTTCGGGCGGCCCAGCCCATCCCAGTAGAACGCCTGCAACCCCTCGCCGGTGTGCTCCCAATCAAACGACGGAGGAAACTCTTTGACGAAGATGCCGTCCTTCGCAAGCTCGACGGTCGGAATTCTTGCGCGGCCGAATTGCCGAAGGTGTCCCTCCCAGACCTTCTCGAACGCTTCGGCGACCGATTCCGGCGCCCCCATCGCATACACCAGCGGCCATCCGCGGACCGTCTCCATGATGTCGTCCGGGCCATCGGTCACACCCCAGCGTTCCGGAACGTTCACCGAACCGTCAGCCTTCACATAGCGTTCGACCCAAAGCCGCGCGCCGTCAGCAGCCGCCTCCAGCATCTCGCGCTCGGCGACGGCCCATGGAGGGGCAGGCGTGACGGTGTCGATGAGGATAGTGGTATCGCGGGTTTTGAGTTGGCCGCCTTGACCCGCCGGATGGACCGCCGTGAATATCATCACGGCGGTCCAAACCGGGTAAAAAACGCGCATGGTTACGGCGGCTAATTCGTCGTCTTCGGCGCGTTCAGCCAGATGGGCTGCACGAACGCGCCATTGCCGGCAGAATCCCACACAGAGAACCGCACCCAGGTTTTTCCGGTCGCATCGAACGGAATCGCGATCTTCTTCGTGCCGTGCGCCGTGGTATCCGTCGCCTTGATGACCTGCTTGTCGACCTTTTTCCCATCGCCCCACACGACTTCGACGAATTCGAGCGGATACGTGAACTCCAGATCGGCCGATACCGTGCGCTTGGCGCCGGTGCCTTCGACGGCGTAGTTCTTAATCAGCACCTCGCCGGTGCTGACCCAGAAGTCGCCGTTGCGAATCGACTTGAGGATCGGGCTCCAGTCATCTGTGGGTCCGGGGAGCCGATCGAGCTTCACGTAGTTGATCGGATGTCCCGGGTAGATGTCGTCCTCCGGGCCCTTTCGATACGTGTCGACGTCGGCGATCAGATACTTCGGCCTGATTCCGGTATTCGCGTACAGATTGTTCATTGTGTCGATGGCGTCGAAGCACCGCCAGGCGCACATCCGCGGATCCGACAGGTCGTCTCCCATCGCCGGCTTGAACGCGATGCCGAGATAGCGATCGTTCTTGACCCACGCCTTGTCGAAGATCGCGTCCGGATAGCCCGTCGTGCCCTTCGTGCGCGGGTGCGAATGGAACCAGTATCCGTTCTCGGCGTCGAGCATCGCCTGAACGTCGGTCGTGTTGCCCGTGTGGTACACCTTGCCGAATGGCTGCATCGTCTCTGTAAACGGCTGCCCTTCGTTGCGCACCTTCGACCAGTACACGTTCTTCGGGAACATCACGTTGTAATGTCCGCCGAAGTACGCCGTCGGCTCTTCCCAGTTGGTCACCAGGAAGTCCTTGTCGGACGCTTTCTGGCTCGCCACGTAGTAATCGCGCTGATCTTCGTAGCGGCCAGCGCCTGGATCGTTTGGACGCAAATCGCCGTGGAAGTCGCTCAGACCGACGATGTTGATCCCGGTCGACCGCATCACCATCAGATCTTCGAACGTGTTGTCGAGCGATCCGGAGGCGCGCAGACGCTCGGTGAACCGCAGGTGGAAATGGTTCACCATCGTCTTGTAGCCGGGAACGGGCTTGAACACGTCGCCGTGCGTGTATGCCATCACTGCCTGTCGCGTCGCCTCGGCCGTGTCCGGCGTGATCAGGTAGTAGACCGCCATGCGCTGCATTGTGCCGGGAGGCGCGTTGTGCAGCGCGAAGTTCTCGACGTACTGCTGCACTTCTTCGCCTTCGGCCTGGCGGATGCCCATGCCGAACTGCGTGTCGCCATCCTTTCGGTACCAGATGTATCCGAGGTTGGTATCGACTTCGCGCGTGAAGAAGAACACGTGAGGCGGTGTGAAAGTGGCGATCGATCCACTTTTCCCACCGCCGGCGACGAGCACGCGGTTCTTCGCCTTCACCGTCACGCGCGAATCGTTCTTGAGACCACCGAACTCGTACTGTTGCGGATCGCCGCCGCGATCGCGCCAGGTCACACGAGGCGTGAGGGCCGTCGAGAACCCTTTCAGGCCGCCTTCGTATTTATAGGCAACCGATTGCTCGTCGGTCTTCGCGATCGCTTCCATGCGAAGCAGATTCGAGCCGCGATACGAGGTGAACCGCAGGCTTCCCGGAGAAAATTCCCATCGACAGTCCGGGGAAGTTGACCTCGACTCTCGCGCCGTCGGTAGTGACGCTGCACGAGCTCGTCTGGAACTTCGCATCCGCGCTGCGGATTTCTTCAGGCTTCCGTGGCAATCCGTACACGCGTCCCTCGGGACCCGGAGGCACTGAGCCTCTCCTTGCCGCCGGCTCGCTCTGCGAAGCGGGGCCGGGTTGTCCACGGCCGCGAGCAGGGCCACCTGCTCGCGCCGGTGCGGGCTCCGGAACGCCGGGAATCACGAATGGCGCATCCCAGAACGCGTACCACTTGTTCTTCTCGATCACCTCTGGCGTGATGTCGACCCCCAGATTGATCAGCGGCGCACCCTGCTGCGTCGTCATGCGGCGAACGCCCGACTTCACATAAAACTCAGGCACGAGATTCTGCCCGAGCGGCGCCCACTGCCCTCCGCCCTTCCTCACCGCCAGCTCGCGGACGACGGGCTGACCGTTGTCGATCCCGTAGCGAGCGCGAAGCTCCGAGCCGTTCGACCCGTTCCACGTCACGGCGAGTGCGCCACCCTCGATGGCTGCCGTTTGGCCCGTCGCGGCCTTGTACTGGCTCATGTCGCAATTGAGCGATTGAGCTTCAGCGTCGTGTCGACGACACATGCTCGCCTGCCGGCGTGACGACGATAATCGTCACGCCGGCGAGGAGAACGACTGCAGCGATGGCTGCTCCGAATTTCACTCGTTTCATAGAGCCTCCATCAGAAAGTGAACCGCGCGCCGATGCGCGTAATGAGCGGCGGCGTGACGCCACTCGCATAGCCGAACGTGGGACCCGATGCGAAGTCGGCGCCAGTCGGTGTCGCGGAATTCAACAGGTTGAAGATATCGAAATCGAGGCTGATCCTGCGCCCGCCGCTCATCCGGAAATCCTTGTTCGCGCGGAGGTTGAGGATGTTGAAGGGGGACAGGCTCTGGCTGCCGTAGGGCTCGAGGCGAATCGTCGTGTTGCCGTTTTGCGTGATCGGCGTGCCGCCGTCAGGATCCGCCGTCCGGAAAATATTCGTGCGCTGCCCCTTGACTCCGGCCTGGCTCTGCAGGAAGCCGGAAACCGAGATGCTCTAGGGCATCCGGTAGGTCCCGCTGATATTGCCGGCCCAACCCCACGTTTCATCGACCGGGAAGAACTCGTCGTTCGGACTCTGGAAGACGCCGTTCAGCCAGCGACGATTCTTGACCGCGAAATACGAAATCTGGCCCATCCATCTGTCGGTTGCACGCCTGGTTACCGTGAACTCCACGGTGTCGAACCGATCGGTGTTGTACGCGTTCACGCGTTTATTGCTGACGAAGTTTGCGCCGGCGTACGAGGCCGCGTAGTCGTACAGGGTGACGTTGCCCCCGTCGTCGCTGTTGTTAAGCACTCCGTCAGGACCAGGATCGCGGCGCGTGATCGGAATGTTATACGCCTCGTACGGCCGCTTCGCATTGATCGTTTCGAGGCTGCTGTCGACAATCCTGTTGATGTACATCACGCGGAATCCCAGGCTGGGCGCCAGCTCGCGCTCGAAGCTCACCGTCGACTCCCACGTGTTGGGTTGCTTCAGCTCCGGGCTGAGCTCGTAGTTGGAAGCCGCCGTAATGGTGACGAAATCGGGGTTGTTGTTCAGGGCGAGGTTCGGTCTCATTCGGCGTCCACAACTTGTCGTTGTTCAGATCGTGCCAGAGGAACAGGGCATTCGCGGTGGCGGTTGCGGCGAACACGTCGCCGTATGTGTCGCCGAGAATGTAGTTGTAGAGTCCCCAGGTCGCCTTGATGACCGACTTGCCGCCCATGTCGTAGGCCACGCCCAGCCGCGGCACTACCCGGTTGAACGTCTGCACGTCGAGAAAGTCGACGTGCTTGGCCGGAAACACCGTCGGGAAATCGCGGGCGCCGGCGAACTCCTGCTCCGGCAGATACGAGTGCTGATACTCCCATCGCACGCCGAGATTGAGCGTCAGTCTGCTCTTTCACTCTCCAGCTGTCCTTGAAATACCAGGCAAAAATATCCTCGTTGTCCAGCGGAAAGACCGGCGTGTTGTACGCCCGGATCCGGTACGGCGTGCCAGACACACCGTTGATCCTGTCGGTAATCAGAACGTAATTACCGTAAGGACCATCGTTGGCCTCGTTGTTCAGCCAGGCATCGGAAGTCCGATCCCAGTAGAGCGAAACGCCTGTCTTGAAATCGTGCTGACCTGCGAACGAGCGTCCCGGGAAAGATCGTGGCGCTGGCCTCAGCCTGGTAGCGGTCGCGTGTCTTCCCTTGATGCTGCACGTGAGAGCCCGTGAACAACCCCGTCTCGAGATCCTGGCGGCTCGGGGCGCCGGCTCGGGCATAGGAGCGGCCTGCGTCGTAGTCAGTGACGTACCCCGCGTATCCGCCCATCGCGTTCAAGCAGCAGGCGAGGCGTTACCGTGCTCTGCCACTCGGCCTTCTGAATAGCCGTGGGATTCAAGTAGTCGCGCGTCGCCTCGAGCGGCCTGGTGCGGGAGCCGCCATTTTGCGGCTGTGCCTTGACACCCCGCTGCCACGCGTAGACCAAGCGGTTGTTCCTCGACATCTGATACGAGGTCTTCACGGAGTACTGGTAGAGAGAGCTCTCGAAATACGCTTGAGGATCATCAGCGGTCAAAAACCTGCCGTCGGGTCCGGCATCTGCCGCAAAGCCGAGCGTTCCCTCGCTCTTGGTTTGTTTGGCGTACCCGCCATAGAACCAGAGCTTGTCCCGGATAATCCTGCCGCCCAAATCGCCTGCGAAGTCATAGAACTTCTTGAGCTCTGGGGGCGCGCCGATATTCTGGGCCTTCAGTTCGTCGTTCAAGTTGTTCCCTTGAAGACTGGACGGCTGATATGAACCGCGGTACGACCCATGAAAGGTGTTGCTCCCCGACTTCATGACCGCAATCATGGAGACGCCAGGCGTCGACACCTCGGCGTCGTTCCCCGATGTGCGGACCTGCACCTCGTCAAGGCTGTTGTCGATGAAGTAGATCGGGGTGTTTTGATCGGCGCCCATCGCGATGTTCATGCCTTCGTACTGGAGCTTGGGCTGCGATTCCATGCCGTAGCTCGCCGTATCCTGCCGCTGCGCCAGTGTGCTGCCGCCGACGTCCATCGTTGCCTGGGTCACGCCCGGCGCCATCGCGAGGACGTTCTGAAGATCGCGGCCGCGTGGCACCGCCTCGAGAAGTTCCTTGGTGAACGCCACGCTCGCGCTGGTGCTGGTGATATCGACGATGGGACTCTGGCCACTGACCGTGACCGATTCCGACATCGCGCCGACCTTCATGCTCTCGTCGACGCGCGCGGTGAATCCGATGGTCAGATCGAAGTTCCTCGCGAATCAGCGTGCTGAAGCCGGTGAGCTCGAACTTCAAGGTTGTAGGTCCCGGCGGGAAGGTCGACGAATCGATATGCACCTTCGGAGTCGGTCACCTGGACGAATCTCGCGGCACCTGAAGCTGAGGGCTGGACAGCGTCGCCGTCACTCCGGGCAGCACGCCGCCGGACTGATCTCCGGATGTTCCGTGGATAGTGCCCGACGAGACGCTCTGGGCGGATGCCAACCCGAGGCTGGCGACGAGAAGGCACACCACTGCGCCGAGAATTCTGAGTTGTCGGCCAACTGCCATAGCTGTACCCTCCTGGTGGACGCTATCAATTAGTTTCTGTACTGAGGAATATACGCCTATCGCGTGCAGGCGTGGTCGCAACTTGTCGCAAGCCCAACTTCTTGATTTCCAATAATTTGGATGTGCCTACCAAAGACCCATGACAGGCGTCCCCTTCACCAATTCGCGCGGTTGATTGAGGTGATTGCGGATCTCCATGTCCGGGTCGATCCCCAGGGCAAAATACACCGTCGCCAGCAGGTCAGACGGGTGCACCGGCTTCTCCTTCGGCGAAGACGCCGTTGCATCGGATTCACCGTACTGCGATCCGCGCGCGATGCCCGCTCCCGCTACAACCGCGCTGTAGCAGTACGGCCAGTGGTCGCGACCGTCGGGAGAGTTGGAGTTGCCCGACGTCGACACCCCCAACCTCGGACTCCGGCCGAACTCGCCCACCGCGACGACGAGCGTCTCACTCAACATTCCGCGCTGGTCCATGTCTTCGAGCAGCGCAGACAGACCGCGGTCCAGCTTGGGACAATGCAGATTCTTCAACGGCCCGAAGTTCGCCGCATGCGTATCCCAGGCGGTGGTCTCCGGATTTCCGTTGGCCACCGAAGGCCAGTTCACCTGGACGAACGTCGTGCCTGCCTCGATCAGCCGGCGCGCCATGAGGAGGCTCTGCCCAAACGTGTGCAGACCGTACCGTTCGCGCATTGCAGGCGATTCTTTCTCCAGGTCCATAGCGTCGCGCGCCTTGCCCGACAACACCAGGTCGTATGCCTTGCCGTAGTACTCGTCCACAGCGTAATCGTTCAATGCTTTCTGCAGGTCCGGCATCGAATCGTTGACGCCTTTCAGCAACTCGAAGCGGTCCTTCAGACGACCCGGCGCGATGTCCTTGCGCAGCGACAGATCGTCCAGCTTCACTGGTCTGGCCGGGTCCTGATACATGCGATACGGATCGTAGGCCTTGCCCAGGAATCCGGCGCTGCCACCTTTACCGATAATTCCGGATTCCTGCAACGGACGCGGCAGCTCGACGAAAGGGAGCACTGGATCGGTCAGCGGCTTCAGCTTCGACACTTGACTGCCCGCGGTCGGAAAGTCGGCAGGAGAGGGGGGCTCCAGCTGGCCTGAGGGAGAAACCCTATCGGGCGGGTAGCCGGTCAGCATCTGGTAGATCGCGGCGGTGTGATTGAACAGGCCGTTGGGCGTATAGCTCATCGAGCGAATCAACGTAGCCTTGTCGAGATGCTGCGCCATCATCGGCATGTGCTCGCCGATCCAGGTGCCGGGGATACTGGTCTTGATGGGTTTGAACTCCCCGCGAATGTTCGACGGCGCATCGGGCTTGGGATCCCAGATGTCGATGTGCGACGGACCGCCCTGAAGGAAGATCATCACCACGTTCTTGGCCGACCCCCAACCGCGGACGCCGGCGTATTTGCCGGCCGCGGCGGCGGCGTGGGCCTGATCACGCCAGAAGAAGAAGTGCGGAAGACTCAGGCCCATCATGCCGATGGACCCGATGCGCAGCAGCTCGCGCCGTGTAGGTCCCTCGCAGTTGCAGCCGCGACGTCCGGGAAGATTCAGCATGATGTGAGCCCCTCACTACTTAATAGATGTACAGAAACGCCTTGCTGTTGAGCAGCGCCCACAGGAGATCCTGAGCGCGGCTGGCTCTGGCGGCATTCGATAGATACGTCACGCCGCGCTGGCGTTCCTCCTGGGTCGGGAGGCGGCTCAGCGCCGCAAGATAGAGCTCGTCCACGATGGCTTCGTCGCTCTTGCCGCTCAACACCAGCTTCGCCACACGCCCTTTCACATCCGCGACGGCATCGGAAATCGTCGTTCCATTCACCAGATTGAGAGCCTGCGGGAGGCTGAAATCGGAGCGCCGCTCGCACTCGCAGGAAGAATCCCGCGCCGGGCGTCCGAACACGTCCAGAAAGCCCTCTCGGCCGATGTGCGGATCCACCAACTGCGAAGCACGCCGTGTCCTGCGGCACCTCGGGGAATCGCGGCCTCGCGCCCGCCGCCGAGGAGACCGCATCCATGAGCTCCTCCGCGGAAAGACGCCGCGGAATCAGCATGCGAGAAGTTGTCACGGTCGGTGGCGTTCCACTCGTTGGTCACGATGGACGCCTGATATGTCCGGGAGCTGACGATGGTGCGCATCAGGTCGCGCAAATCGAAATTGTGCGCCACGAAGTCCGTTGTGAGCGCCTCTAAGAGAGCGGGATTCGAAGGGGGATTGGACGCTCGAATGTCGTCAACGGGATCGATGATGCCCTTGCCGACGAAATAACTCCACATCCGGTTGGCGATCGCCTTGGCAAAGAAGGGATTGTCCCTGGAGGTGAGCCAGTCCGCAAAGGCGTCGCGCCGCTGCGGGCCGTCGGGAACAGGGATCACGCCTGACGCGAGCATGAACTGCGGCTTCATGGCGCGTCCGTCCTTCGGGTGCTTCATCTCGTAATCGGAGCGCTGATCGAAAACGATTTCCTCACCCACTTCGAATCCGGCGCGTATGCCCACTGCCGAGAAGAACGCCGACATCTGGTAATACTGATTCTGCGTCCAGCGTTCGAAAGGGTGATCGTGGCACTGCGCGCACACCATCCGTACGCCCAGAAAGACCTGCGTGGTCTTCTCCATCGCCGGCTTGGCTTCGCGCGTCACGCGGAAGTAGTTTGCTGCCGGATTGTCGTACGAACTGCCACGCGCCGTCAGCAACTCGCGCACCAGCTTGTCATAGGGACGGTTCGACGCGATCGCATCGCGAATCCAGTGCTGGAATTCGTACGCGCCTTTCTCGCCAAGATACTTGCGGCTGGACTGCAGCAGGTCGCCCCACTTCACGGTCCAGTGATCCACGTATTCGGGACTGGCGATGAGCTTGTCGATCATCTTCGCGCGTTTCACGCGCGACGGCCGGGCATCGTCAAGGAAGGCACGGACACTCTCGGGGGAAGGCAGGCGTCCAGTGAGATCGAGAGATACGCGGCGGAAGAACGTGGCGTCATCGGTCGGGACCGACGGTTGAATCTTCAGCCGTTCGAGCTTTGAGTCGACAAGACGATCGATATAGTTGTGCTGCGGAAGCGGCTTCCACACGAAACCCGGCCTGGGATTCAACACTGTCACCGGAATCGCGGCAAACTTGCCTTGATAGCGCAGCAGCAGCGTGGCTTCCCCGACGCGCTCGCCCCGGATGACAGGCATGTCGACGGATGCGTCGGCCTCGACCCGCGCCACGTCGGGCACGTTCGATTCAATCGCTGTTTCGCGCGTGACCTCGCGCAGTTGATCGTCCTGGTATCGGACCACCACCTTGAGCGACACGGTCTCGCCCGGCTTGGTCATCAGGATTTCCGCAGGTTCGGCGCGCAGCTCCACAACGGTATCTTTCGCCGGATCCCCGAACGGGACGCCCTGCGCGATCCAGTTGTAGATGGCCTTGTAATAGCCGGAATCCTTCGCGAACCGCCGGCCGCCGCCGTGCGCGACCTCCTGCGACGGTTTGGCCAGCATCAGGCTTCTGCCTGGATCGGCGCGGTTGAAGCGGCGGCCCGCCAGATCGTAGAGCAGCGATTCGTAGTCGAACTGCGGATCGTAACCGCGCAGGGAGAGCTTGAAGCCATTCTTTCCCTTGGCCGCGCCGTGACAGGCGCCGGCCGTGCATCCGGCTTTGTTGAGAATCGGCGCGACGTCGCGCAGAAACGTGACGCGGCGGCCCGGCCTGCCCTGAGCCTGTCGAACGGGTCGCTTGTGCGACGAGCGGCGCGACGGCCAGACCGAGGAGGCCACCCGCCAGACTAAGGACGTAACTCGGCTTCAGCATTGCCCGCTCCTACCTCGTCTACCTTCACCGTAATCGGACGCGACACGATGTCTTCCTGCTCGCCGCCCTCGAGGTTCAGCCGGCCGGTAACCAACACGTCGTACTTGGACGGGCGTGTCAGCTTGGTCGTGGTCATGACAAACGTACCTGTGGAAGCGTCCTTCGCGTCCACTTTCATATCAATCACGCGTACATCTGCGGATCCCACCATTTCGGCGGTGACGGTTTTGGGCAGAGCCTGTGTCGCGTCTCTGAGAACCCACGTCCAGCGAAACTTGATCTGGTCGCCCTCTTCCATTCGGGTGCGATCGAGCATGGTCACTTCCAGAGTTGCGGGCCGCGGTTTCGTTGGCGCCGTGATCAACTCGAGCCCCATCCATGGCGCGGTCAGGGTGCGTTGCCGGTCGACGGCGCCTTGTTCGCTTGCTCCCGCAACGGCCACGATCATGCCCGGCCCCTCAGCCTTGCGGACGATCATCGAACCATCGGGCAGCCTGGCCACGCCTTCCACTGTCAGGTCCAGCAATTCGAATGTCTCGCCCGGTTCAGCCGTGAGAACCAACACTCCACGGCTGTTGCGATTCTGCGGTGTCTCCTTCACCGGCAGCCCGGCGACGACGAAGCCGCCTTCCACTCGCAATCCTTTCGGAGCATTGGCGACCTGTAACTGGATTTCGTCGTCGAAACCCTGCCGCTGCACGGTCACCGGAACCGCCACCGAACCTCCCGCGGGCACGTTCACGAAAGGCGAATTCAGAACCAGCCGGAAGTCTTTCGCCACCGGCTGGACATTCAGCCGGTAGGCGTAGTCCGGGCCGCCGCGCAGCGCCAGGTCCTCGACCGTGACGGTGACTTGATTCACATCCGCCGGCGCCTGCAGCCGTAACATCGGATCGCCCGCCGTGCGGCTCTGGTTGACGTTGAAGAAATCTTCGGCCAGCGGCTCGTCGCCCGATCGTCCCAGGACGTTGCCGTTCTCATCGCGCGCCGTGATGACCGCCATCAGCTTCGACGTTCCCAGCTCGCGAGCCTGGATGCGAAATGTCATCGCCCGGCTGGGCGGCACGCGAACCGTGTAGCGATCGACCTGGCCCGCTTTCAGCAGGCGCGCATTAATCGTCACGGGCGAGCTGATCGGAGCATCTACCGGCGCGTTGATCTCTGGATCGTCTCCCACGGCGAACGGCACCGGAAGCGCGGGACTGCCGGGCACGTTCACGAACATCTGGCGCACGTTCGAGGTGGCATTGCGCAAGTCCACGTTGATTTTTTGGAGACCGAGCGACGTCTCGACCAGCTCTCCGCGCCTTCCGCCCAAAGGAAATACTTCACTTGGATAGGAGTACGAGCCGACCTTCAAACGGTAAAAATTGGCCGTCTGCGTGGAAAAGCGGGAATCCCGCACGACGACGTCATAATCACCGTCCCGGGGAAAGACGACCTCGACTCTGGCGTCGAGTCCGAGCAAGGGCGCGTCTTCACTGCGCGCGATCACCCTGCCATTGGCATCGAGTATCTCGAGCAGCGGATCGAGCGCCGAGCCGCAGCGCCGCGCTTCGACTTCGATCACTCGCTTTTCGCCGGCCTTGGCGCTCAGGCGGAAGATGTCGCGCTCGGGCCCGCGCAAGGTGCCATTCAGCGTAAACGGCGCCGAAGGCAGCGGCTGCGCCGTCTCCATTCGATCGTTGGTGTTGGGGAGCGCGCCGGGGCGCGATTCGTCCTCGGTGAACTCAGGAAATACGCCGACAGTGAAGAGCTGAACATTCGAAATGCCCTCGCTCGTGACGACCCGGATCGCGTATACGCCGGAGGTGAGATCCGCTGCCGGCTCGACCAGGAATGTCGCGTAGCGACCCTCGCCTGCCGTCGAGCCGCTCTGCATCAACGCGGGCTGATCGGGAGTCACCAGCGTGAAAGACGCCGGCATCGTCGAGCGAATCATCGCGCCTTCACCGAGATTCCTGCCGGCGAGCGTCAGTGTGAAGGGCTTGCCCTTCTGCACTCCCCGTGGCTGCAAATCGGTGATCACGGGCTGCGCGGAGAGACTCAATGCTGAGACAAGCCACGCCGAGACAATCAATGGCAATACCCGCCACTTCACTGCGCACCTCCAGAGCACAGCGGTACGGGCACGAAGCTCTTCTCCAACATGCAGTCGGGCATCCTATACAAGCGGACCTGACCGTCGAATCCTCCGGTGGCCACGCGCGTGCTGTCTGGCGAGAATGCCACGGCATAGATGCCTGCGGTGTGTCCTGTGCACGAACCGAGCGACGATCCGCTGTCGGCGTCGTAGATATTCACGCTCGGACCGGCGCCGCCTACTGCCACGCGCTTGCCATCGGGCGACCAGTCGAGTGCGAAGATCGCGCCGTCTTGTGCAGCGAGCTGACGCGTCAGCGTCGCGTTTTCGCCGACTTTCATATTGCGCGGACGATCCATTTTGTAAACGTACGGAATGCGATCCTCGCCACCGATCACGATCTCGTCCGCTTTCGGATGCCGGGCCACGGCGGCGAGCTCGCCGTGCATCTGGTTGATGTTCTCCAGGAACTGTCCAGCCTCCGCGTCGATCAGCTTGGCGGCCCGGTCGCGTCCAACCGAGACGAGCCGTTTGGAATCGGTTCCGAACGCTGTCCCGAGCACCCAATTCTCGTGAGCGCTGATCTTGTACAGTTCCTTCCCGGTAGCGGTTTCAAAAGCGCGCACGGTGTTGTCCGCGCAACCGACCGCCACTTTGGACGCGTCTGGCGAAAGCGACGCGCCGAACACGGTATCGCTGGTTACTTGCGCCATCACGCAGCAGCTTGCCCTCGTGCGGTTCCCAGAACTGGATCTCGCCGAAGCGAGCAGGGGTTCCGCCGCCGGCGATCATCAGGTTGCCGTCGGCTGAAAATGCAATCGACAGGATGCGATCAGATCGGCCCGGGAGCCGTTTCACCAGGCCGCTCCCGTCGGCATGATGCAGCAGGACTTCGCGATTGCCGCTCACCGCGAGGGTCTTTCCATCGGGCGAGAACCGCAACGCAGTGATTACGGGAGGCTGGTGATACACCGCGGGCTCGCTCGACGCCAGGTCGAGCGGCGAATCGTCTTTAGCACCGGAATTGATCCAATCGCGAATGGTCGAGACCTCAGTCGCTGTGAGAGGCGGCTGACCAAACGGCATGGACGGCTTCAGGGCTGCGGTAATGAATTGGATCACCAGGCTTTGTTCCGGCGAACCGGCCACGAAAGCAGGTCCACGTTTGCCACCGGCCTGGAACCCGGCGTAAGTCGTGAGATCGAGGTCCGACTGTTTCGAAGCGGGCTGATGACAGTTGGTGCAGTTCTTGTCGAGAATCGGCCTGACGGTCTGCAGGTAGCTGGGATCCTGGGCACGCAGGAGAGGGTTTGCAATCAGGCCGGCCAGGCAGGTCGCAAACCACATCCAGCGCATGCGACCATCCTAAACCCGAGTGACGTTTGTGAATAAACCTTTGTTTGAGGCCACCGGCTGTGCCTTACATCCTCCGCGCTGCGGCGAACCGGTGAAATGGCTTCAGACTGTTCAGGCGCTCCTCCGGCTCATCCATCTTCCAGCTGAACATCTGGCCCTCGATCCGATCCTCGGTGAAGTCGATGATGGAGAAGCCATTCCTTTCGAGAGGGTTCAGTCCAGCTTCGACCTCGATGCCTGTGGGCGTTTTGGGCGGCGTGCCGCGCCACGCGGATGGCCAGGCCTTCGGGCCTGTGCTGATGGGACCGGTCAGAATCGATACGACCGGGTTGCGGCGAAGGTCGAGAGCGCCGTAACGCAAAATCCGTCCCTCGGCCAGCGCGTGCAAATCGCCGCTCAAGAACAGTGGGATGCCCTGCATGGCCGACGCGGCCCGCTAGTAGACGGTTGTGCTGGGAGTTCCAGCCCGACTGCCAGAGATACTTCGGCTTGCTGACACCCAGCGTTCCGTCAGACTGAAGAAGATCCGGGTACCACTCGCCCCATTTGCCGGCGCTCCAACCAACCGGCGTGGACGGCAGATTAACGACGTGCCGCGTCTCCTGCGCGGCCATTCTGCGCATCAACCACGCCTCCGCCGTCTCTGGCAGAAATCCGCCGGCCGGCCCTGCGAGCGACATGTAGCGGCGGCAGTCGTACATCATGATCTCCAGCAGCTTCCCGTAGCGCAGCGTTCCAAACGACTCCGACACTCCCGCCGCACGATCCGCGGCTCCGCTCGACGGTAAGCCGATTGGGCGGCTGGCGTCTGGCAGGAATTCCGGGTAGTACAGTCGTTGAGTTGCGCGCGCCAGACGCAGCATGAAGTCGTCGGGCGGAAACGTCACCATCTGCTCGGTCGCCTCGTCGTTTTCGAAATAATCGTGATCGTCCTGAACGAAGAACACCGGCGTTGACCGAAAATCGGTGCCGTAGAGATCGCAGATTTGCGGAGTGACGACGAGCTTGAATCTGCGCTCGTTGTCGGTGCCGAGAACCGGCAGGTCGCGTATGAACTGGCCCACCAGTTTCTGCGCTTCGGGAGCGTTGCCGAGCATTACCGATCCCACCGGGGAGCGCAGATCCCAATAGACGTGGTCGCCGATCGCGATCATCGCATCAGGCTTGTAGGACAGCCCTGTCAAAAGCAGCTTCCTGCGGTTTGCAATCGACACCCAGTACGGTTCCTTGGTGTCGGGATTGATAGTGGCAGGATGCCCGCCCGCGCAGGTGTACACGAACAGCCGGAATCGCTTCGGTGTGGCTTGAGGACCAGGAAACGTCGAAATCGGCCACGGGTCGCAGAGAGATCTGCCGCTGGCCTCCTCCAGAACCAGTTGATAGGTATGTTCAGGCTCCAAACCCGCGAGGTCGAACGAATAGAACTCGCCGGCCGTGTCGAGCCGCAGACCGATTGCCTTGCGCCCTCCGGCTCGAAGGATTGGCGGTGCAGTCATCGGCCGCATGAAGCTGGCCTTGAGAAGCAGGCGATCGTGGCTGACCCCGGGAAGCAAGTGCCGAACAGGGCCAGCCTGCCAGCTCTTTTCCTGCGCGCGGCCCGTCACGACGAAGGCCGCCGCGCCTGTGATCGTTGCCGTCAGAAGCTGCCGCCGCGAAAGAGGTGTGTGGAGTGTAGTCATGGCCACCCGGTCATGGGCCGAACTTAGCACGAAGCACTCGGCCCGAACGCACCGAAACGCTTGACGCTGCCCGCGAACGGGAGCAGAGTTGACCACACGCTCCGAGGGTTGAAAACATGCTGTCCGGCGGCTCGCGCAGGGAGGGAATGATGCGCATCGCGGCGTTTGCTCTCGCTCTGTTTCTGCTGTTGGCCGCGCCGCTGTCTGCTCAAATCGTCGAGTTCAACCGCGACATCCGGCCCATCCTTTCAGACAAATGCTATACGTGCCACGGTCCGGATAAGGCGCGGCGGCTGACCAAGCTGCGCTTCGACGTCGAAGCTGACGCCAAACAGGACCTCGGTGGGCGTTTCGCCATCTTCCCCGGCGCTGCCGCGAAGAGCGAAATGATCCGGCGCATCACCGCCGCCGATCCCGCGAAGCGCATGCCGCCTGTTGCGTCGGGCCGTACGCTGACGGACCGCGAGATCCAGCTTATTGAGCGCTGGATCGATCAGGGTGCACGGTGGGAGAACCACTGGTCCTTCATTGCCCCGGCGCGCGTGCCGCTTCCAGATCTCAGAAACACGACATCGGCGCGAAATGAAATTGATTTCTTCGTTTTGAATCGGTTGGAGACGGAGGGCCACATCCCCGCGCCGGAAGCCGATCGCACCACGCTCATCCGTCGCGTGAGCCTCGACCTGACTGGCCTGCCTCCGACGCCGGACGAAGTCGACGCGTTCCTGAACGACCGCTCGCGCAACGCGTACGAGAAAGTCGTCGATCGCCTCCTGGCGTCGCCGCGATACGGAGAACGGATGGCCGCGCAATGGCTCGATGCCGCGCGCTACGCCGATACCAACGGATATCAAACAGACGCCGAGCGTTACATGTGGCGGTGGCGCGACTGGGTGATCGAGGCTTTCAACCGCAACTTGTCATTCGACCAGTTTGCCTTGCAGCAGATTGCCGGCGACATGCTTCCACGTGCCGCGCTGGATCAGAAGATCGCGACAGGGTTCAACCGCAATCATCGCGGCAACGGCGAAGGCGGAATCATTGCCGAGGAGTATGCCGTCGAATATGTGGTCGATCGCGTGGAGACCACGTCGACGGTCTTCATGGGGCTCACGTTCGGGTGTGCGCGGTGCCACGATCATAAGTACGACCCGTTTACGCAGAAGGAGTTCTATCAGCTCTTCGCGTACTTCAACAACATTCCGGAACGCGGAAAGGCGAACAAGTACGGCAACTCGGCGCCGATGATTCAAGCGCCGACGATTTCGCAGCAAGCGAAACTGAATGACATCGATCGGAAGCTGGCGGCGGCCGAGAAGCGGTTCGAAGGCCTCAAACCGGAATTGACGAAAGCGCAGCGGAGCTGGGAAGCGACGCTCGACACATCGGTTCAGCTCCACTGGTCGATCCCGTACGATCTGATTGCGCACTTTCCACTTGATGGCGACGTCACAAATCCCGCCTCCGCCCCCTCGACGTCAACGAGCTCCGGCGCGGCAGTCTCGTATGGCGTGACCGCCCAGGCCGCAGAACAACCAACGCCAGCTCAGTTCCAAGACGGTGAGCCGCAATTTGCACCTGGGCGTAGCGGCCAGGCAGCCGGCTTCGACGGCAAACGCTTCATTGTCGCCGGCAACATCGGTGCGTTTGGTTTTCAGGACGCCTTCACGCTGGCGGCGTGGATTTATCCGACTGCCGGGACAGGCGCGATCATCACGCGCACGAAAGACGTCGAGGAAGAGGCCGGCTATGGGTTGTATCTGAAGAACGGGAACATTCAAGCCAATCTGATTCTGCGATGGCTGGACGATGGAGCGCGAGTCGAGACCGTCAAGCCGATAGAGCTCAACCGTTGGCAGCACGTGATGATGACGTACGACGGATCGCGGACTGCCGAGGGCATCAAAATCTACGTTGATGGTCAATCGCAGGAGCTCGCGATCCATCTGGACGACGTGAACCAGAACTTTCAGACGAGAGACCCGCTGCGCATCGGCGGGGGCGGAGGCGCGGACAATCGGTTCCAGGGCCAGATTGATGATGTGCGGATTTACAACGTGGCGTTGTCTCCGCAGCATGCAGCAGTAGTCGCGCGCGGTGAATCGATTGACGAGATCGCCGGGATCGCGCCGGCGAAGAGAACTGAGCCTCAGACCGAGAAAATTACGCTCTACTTCCTTGAACATGACGCACCGCCGCGCGTGCAGCAGGCATGGCGGGAGCTCACCAGCGTTCGCAGAGAACGGAAGCAGTTTGTCGACAGTCTCCCGACCGTCATGGTGATGCAGGAGCGCGATACGCCGCGCGATACGTTCCTTCTGCTTCGCGGCGCCTACGATAAGCCGGCTGACAAAGTCACGCCGGGAGTTCCAGCGGTCCTCCCTCCGCTGAGGCAGGGGTATCCGAACAATCGACTCGGCTTTGCGCGATGGCTGGTCGATCCGGCGAATCCGCTCACGGCACGCGTGGCGGTGAATCGCTTCTGGCAGATGTACTTCGGTGCCGGGCTGGTCAAGACCGTCGAAGATTTCGGCTCGCAGGGTGAATGGCCGAGTCATCCAGAGCTTCTCGACTGGTTGGCTACCGAGTTCGTGCGCACCGGTTGGGACATCAAGGGCCTGCAGAAGTCAATCGTCACGAGTGCGACCTATCGCCAATCGTCCAAAGCGGCTCCTGAGCTTCTGGAGAAGGATCCCGAAAACCGGCTGCTGGCGCGCGCGCCGCGGCTGCGGTTGCCGGCGGGAATGATTCGCGATCAAGCGCTTGCACTTTCCGGTCTGCTTGTTGAGCAGCTCGGCGGTCCATCCGTGAAGCCCTACCAGCCGGCGGGATTGTGGAAAGAGCTTTCAGGACAGGATTACGTGCAGGACAAAGGTGACAAGCTCTATCGCCGGAGCCTCTATACGTTCTGGAAACGATCGAGTCCACCACCTTCGCTGATGAATTTCGACGCTGCAGGACGCGAGGCGTGCGTCGTACGTGACACGCGCACCAATACGCCGCTGCAGGCGCTGGACTTGATGAATGACGTGACGTATCTCGAAGCGTCTCGCAAACTCGCTGAACGTGTGATGAAGGAACGCCGCTCGAGCCCGGAGCAGCGGATCGAATTGGCATTCCGCCTGGCGACCGCGCGCCGGCCGACTTCACGCGAAATGAGTGTGCTGCACGAGACGCTCTCGAGTTATCTGGACGACTACCGGCGCGATCCCGAGGTGGCGAAGGAGTATTTGAACCAGGGAGATTCGCCTCGAGACGAGGAGCTGGACGTGAGCGAGTTGGCGGCTTACGCGACGCTCGCCAATCTGATTCTGAATTTGGACGAGACGATCACGAAGGAGTGAGGCATGGATCCTCGAGCTCGAGCACCAGATGCGGCTCACTCGGCGGCAGTTGTTCGGATTGGCGAGTGGGGGCATCGGGACGGCAGCGCTGGCAGCGCTGATGAGCGAAGATTTACGCGCGGCTGACGCCGGCGCGGCGCAGGTGTTGTCGGACCTGCCGCACTTCCCGCCCACGGCCAAACGCGTCATCTATCTGTTTCAGTCGGGCGGGCCGTCGCAGATGGACATGTTCGACTACAAGCCGCGGTTGAACGACCTCCGCGGCACAGATCTGCCTGCCTCGATACGAATGGGGCAGCGTTTGACGGGCATGACCTCGACGCAAGCGGCCTTTCCGGTGGCGCCTCCGATGTTCAAGTTCGCGCAGCACGGACAATCCGGTGCGTGGGTCAGCGAGCTGCTGCCGCATACGGCAAAGGTGGTGGACGACTTGTGTTTCATCAAGTCGATGCACACCGAGGCCATCAATCACGATCCCGGCATCACGTTCTTCCAGACCGGAGCGCAGCTGGCGGGCCGGCCGAGCATCGGGTCGTGGATTTCTTACGGACTCGGAAGCGAGAACAGCGATCTTCCGGCCTTTGTGGTGATGGTGTCGCAGGGGACGGGACGGGCCGGCGATCAACCACTTTACGATCGTTTGTGGGGAAGCGGATTTCTGCCCAGCAAGTACCAAGGCGTGAAGTTTCGATCGATTGGCGATCCAGTGTTGTATCTCTCGAACCCGGCTGGATTCAGCAACGAATCACGGCGGCGGTACCTGGATCAGCTGGCAAAACTGAACGAGATGAAGCTCGAGGAGTCTGGCGATCCCGAGATCTCGGCCCGCATCGCGCAGTACGAAATGGCGTACCGGATGCAGAGCTCAGTGCCCGACCTGACGGATCTCTCGAAGGAGCCGGAGCGGATCTTCGAGCTGTACGGGCCGGATTCCCGGAAACCTGGAACCTTTGCGGCCAACTGTCTGCTCGCGCGGCGCCTTGCGGAACGCGGCGTGCGCTTCATCCAGTTGTTTCACCGCGGCTGGGACCACCACAACAACCTCCCGAAATCCATCGTCGGGCAGTGCCTCGACACCGATCAGGCGGGCGCTGCGTTGATACAGGATCTGAAAGATCGGGACCTGTTGAAGGACACGTTGGTCGTGTGGGGCGGCGAATTCGGACGAACCGTCTACTGCCAGGGCAAGCTCACGGCCGATGATTACGGGCGCGATCATCATCCGCGCTGCTTCACGGTGTGGCTCGCGGGCGGCGGCGTGAAGCCCGGCATCACGCACGGAGAGACAGACGATTACTGCTACAACATCACGAAGGATCCGGTGCACGTGCACGATCTGCACGCGACGATCCTGCGCTGCCTGGGCGTCGACCATACGAAGCTGACTTTCAAATATCAGGGGCGTCACTTCCGGCTGACGGACGTCCATGGAGTGGTGAAACAAGAGCTTCTGACGTGATTCGGCAAGCTACTTCACAGCGAACACCCAGATAACCCCTCCTTCGGGCACTTCCGGAAAACTGCCGGGCGACACGGCATCGATGCGCGTCTGCATCAGCTTGGCATCCTGTCCCCATCCAGACAGGACGGCAACGTACTGCTTGCCGTCGATCGTGAAGGATGTGGCGGGCGCGTAAATGCCGGAGTTGGTTGGGAACTCCCAGAGAACTTTTCCAGTGGACGCATCGAAGGCCCGGAACATCCGATCGTTCGTGCCGCCGCTGAACACCAGGCCGCCGCCGGTCGTCATGATCGGCCCCCAGTTTGGCGACTTGGCGAAGTTGTGGGTCCACACCTTCTTTCCGGTATCCACATTCCACGCCTGCACTTCGCTCAAATGATCGGCGCCCGGGGCGATATACATGCGCTGTGTGGACGCCGCGCGGGTGGCGCCGGTCGTCGTCTGAATCGTGCGACCGATCATGACGGCGCAGATGTTTTCCTGCGTCGGCGCGTAAATCATGCGCGTCTTCGGATTGTAGGCACCCGGCTGCCAGTTCTTCGCGCCGTGCCATGACGGACAGAAGTCCGCCAGCTTCCCGATGTCCGGCTTGCGCGCCAGATCGATGTCAGGCCGGCCCGTCTTCGGATCGAGGCTCTTGAACACGTTCTGCTTGACGTACGGCATGCCTTCGACGAACGAGATCCCACTCGAGGATCCGCTCGAGAAAGTACAGAATAACCGTTGCGCGCGAAGTTGATCAGTCCTTTCACGGTACGTCCGCCGCGCTGATAATCCACGAGAATCGGCGGCGAGACCTCGTCCCAATCCCACGATTCGTTCGGCGTGTATTGGAAGTGCGCTTTGATGGCGCCGGTCGCGACGTCGATCGCGACCGTGGATGCGGTGTACAGGTTGTCGCCAGGCCGCGCGAGACCGACCCACGGGAAGCCATTGCCGACTCCCCAGTACACCAGATTCGTCTCGGGATCGTAGTTGCCGGTCACCCACGTTGCCGCGCCGCCGGTTTTCCAGTCGTCGCCGCGCCATGTCTCGCTTCCCGGCTCGCCTGGAGACGGCGTCATGTACGTTTTCCAGAGCTCGCGGCCCGTGCCAGGATCGTAGGCAGCCACGAATCCGCGGTTCGCGCCGTCGCCTCCAGAAATGCCCGTGACAAGCTTGCCGTCGGCGACCAGCGGCGGCGCTGTCATGTACTCGCCAATCGAGTTGTTGCCGACGATCGTCCGCCAGACTTCCCGTCCTGTCTTCGCGTCGAGCGCCACGAGGACGGCTTCTGTCAGGACGGCAAAGACCTTGTCGCCGTACAGCGACACGCCGCGGCTCACCGGTTTGCCCCGCACGCTGGTCGGCACGGGGCTCCGATACCGCCACAGCACAGTGCCCGACTTCGCGTCGAGCGCCAGCACCTGGTTGAACGACGTGGAGACGAACATCACGCCGCCGTTGACGATCGGCGCAGCCTCGTGTCCGTTGTTCATGCCAGTCGACAGCGTCCATACCGGCTGAAGGCGCGCGACGTTCTTCGTGTTGATTTGATCGAGCGGACTGTAACCCCAGCCGTCGTACGTGCGGCGGACCATCAGCCAGTCGCCGTCTGACGGCTGCTTCAAGCGCTGGGCTGTCACAGGCGGATAGTTCAGTAGCGCCGAAGAAGGTGGCGGCGACGGCGGTTGCTCCGGGATGCTCAACGACTCGGGCGTCAGCACTGGAGGCTGAGGCGCCTGCTGTTGCGCCCGCGCGCGCATTCCCCCGTCCGCAAGCGCAAGCAGAATGACAACGGCAGTAAGAGAGGATGACCGCTCGATGAGCATACGTGGCCTCGTTGATGGTGTGTCGCTACAATCTACTGCAATTTCTCGATGCCGGCCCCTGGCCTTCGGCGGCTCCTCATCGTCTGTTTTGGTGCCGCCGCGCTGGCCGCGTTCATGGGTGGGCTCGCTGTGGGAGCATGGGCTGCCGGCCGCGCGACGGTTCGACCCACGTCGTCGCTCGCAAGATATGCTGTACTCGAGCTCTTCATCGCCGCGGCCGCCATCGCCCTTCCGGTTGCCTAAGAGCGTCCTTGTCTCTCCTCCTTCGCGGTGTTACCCTCCCAGCTAATTACTCCTCTTCGTCGGCCGGATCGCGTGCGTTCTGGACGCCCCTTCTCAAGGTGCTGCTGTCCGACGAGTCGTCGGCGACGATTTCGGCTGCACGAGCACCGAGATGAGCGCAAATTCGACGCGTCCCGACAGTTTTTGGATGAAAGTCGCTATCCCTCCTTGGAAGCCGACGGTGCCGGCATCGGAAACCAAGAGCGCGATTCGCATCGGTGTTTGTGCCGGGCCCGGCGTCGATGAGTTCGAGCTTCTTGCCTCCGACTTTTACTTCAAACTCAGCGGCCTGAAGGTGACTGCGGCGACGAGAGCGCTGACGATCACCAAACCAACGACCGACGAAGTCAATGAATTAGGCACAAGACATCGGCGCTTCAGTATTGGCTTTCTCGAGTAGCTGTCGGCTACCATGAGCGGCCTGATACATCGCGATCGACGAATATTCCTTGCGTGTTACTTCGCCTCGGGTGCCGCCGCGCTCGTATATCAAGTTGCGTGGACCCGGCTGTTTTTGCTGCAGCTCGGCCATACCACCGCAGCGTCGAGTACGGTGCTAGCCGCATTCATGGGAGGGATGGCCGCAGGCGCGTGGGTCGGCGGAAACGTACGCTCCGATTCCGGCCGGCGACTTCTCATGTTGTATGCGGCTATCGAGCTGTTCATCGGTGTCGTCGCGGTCGTTCTGCCCGGTGCGCTGCGCGCCCTCGTACCGGCTCTCGCGTGGGCATACGCGGACGGAACCGCCCCCACCGTCTTCGCGATGTTGCGTGTCGCGGTCAGCCTTTTCCTGGTGGGGGTTCCGGCTGCAGCAATGGGAGCGACCTTCCCAATTGCAGTGGCGTGGCTCGCGGCGTCGGAGCGCACGCTCCCGGCATCGCGAGCTGCGCCCGCCACAGCGGCCGGCGCCCTTTACACTGCCAATACAGCAGGTGCCGCCATCGGCGCGATAAGCGCTGGATTCTGGTTGATTCCGGCTGTCGGCTTGCGCGCTACGACCTGGATCGGCATTGCGTTGAACATCGCGGCTGCGGCCGGAGCTTTCTGGCTCGGTGGTCGTCAACAGACCGAACAGATCCGTCAGCCCAGAGCCAGACCGACCGCCCGTCTTCGCGTATCCGCTTCGGTGCTCGGAGCCGTCGGCGCTGTTCCGCGCCCAGTGCTCGCGTCCGCGGCCGCCGGCCTCTCCGGTTTTCTCGCCCTCGTGTATGAGGTCGCATGGACCAGATTGCTTGCGCTGGTGCTTGGACCCACGACCTACGCGTTTGCCATCATGGCCGCATCCTTCATTACCGGCATCGCGATAGGCTCGTTCATGGGGACGCGTCTGGCAAGGCGGAGCTCCGATCCAGCGATGTGGCTCGGAGGGACGATCATCTTTACGGTCGTCTCTGCGCCGGCCGCCGCGTGGTTTGCAGCGTCGCGCCTGCCGATGTTCGTTGCGGCGCGCGTGAATGCCGAGGCTGCGTTTGACTCCATCATCCTCCAACAGGTGCTGGCCGTCGCAGGTGTGCTCCTTCCAACCAGCATCGCTCTCGGCGCCAGCTTCGTGTTGGCCGTCGCAGCCGCGACCGATGCTACGACCAACATCGGCAAGAACGCGGCTCATGTGTACGTGGCGAACACCATCGGCGCGGTGACAGGCGCGCTCTCGGCTGGCTTTCTGCTGATTCCGCGTCTGGGATTGGAGCCGACCTTCGTCGACATCAGCGTACTGGGTGCGATCGGCGGCATTCTCGTCGTTGCGGTAACAATCCTTCCACGAAGCCGCAGGCGCACTCTGCTTCGCACAGCTGCGCTGGTTGCCACGCTTGCCGCCGTTTTGGCCGTGCTTCCACCCTGGGACCGTCAGTTGCTTGCGAGCGGCGCGTACAAATATTCCAGAGATCTCGACTCAGAAGTACTCGACGCGACCCTTCGAGCCGGAACGCTCGAGTACTACAAGGAAGGGGCTGCCGGAACCGTGTCTGTGCGCCGAGTCGCCGGCTCGCGCGCCCTCGCCATCGACGGCAAAGTCGATGCGTCGAACGCGGGAGACATGCTGACGCAAAGACTGCTGGGCCTGCTTCCCGTGCTGCTGCATCCCCAGCCGCGCGATGCGCTGGTCATCGGCCTCGGCAGCGGCGTGACCGCCGACGCCGTCCTCGCATCGGGTGAGATTCAACACCTCGACATCGTCGAGATCTCACCGGAAGTGGTCGAAGCATCGGCGTATTTTGAACGCGAGAACCGGGGAGTGCTGAAGAACCCGGCCGTACGGCTCCTCATCGCCGACGGCCGCTCTCACCTGCGACTCTCGGCCCGCCAATACGATGTCATCGTCTCGGAGCCGTCCAATCCCTGGATGGCCGGCGTCGCGGCGCTCTTTACGCACGAGTTTTTCGAGGCCGCGCGCGCGCGATTGCGCCCCGGCGGCGTGTTCTGCCAGTGGGCTCACACCTACGAGATTGCAGAGGAGGACCTGCGATCGATCGTCCGTACCTTCTCGTCTGTCTTTCCTGACGGGACGATGTGGCTGGTGGGCGAGGGCGACCTGCTCCTGATTGGCTCAGCAGCCGGACGCGTCGAGTCGCGCCTGCCACAGCTCGACGAGCGATCCCGAAAGGGATCGGTGCCGGCACTGCTGGCCGATGTGGGTGTCCCGCTGAGCGCCGCGCCGTTCGTGCTGCTCTCGTTGTTTACAGGCGGAGCCAACGAGCTGGCCGCTTTCGGCGAGCGCGCACGGCTGCAAACCGACGATAGGATGTCGCTCGAATTCACGGCGGCCCGGGCCATGTACGCGCCGCCGGAAGGCAATGCCGCCCGCCTGAAAGCGCTCGCCACGAGCGCTGTTCCTGCGGTGGTGGCGGAGAGAGTGCAAAGCGCTGGTGCAGCAGACTGGACGGCGCGAGGCAACGCAGCACTACAAGCCAGGGCCTTCGGGATGGCGCACGAAAGTTTTCGAAGAACCCTGGCTCTCGACAGCCGATCAGCGGATGCGTTGCGCGGCTCCTCCGATGCCGCGGCCCAGGCGCGCACGCTTCCCCAGGAAATCGAATGGCTGAAGACGATGGCCAGAGCCGAGCCCGACAACGCGCCTGTCCGCGTGGAGTTGTCTCATGTCCTTGCGAGCGCTTGGCAACACCGAGGAAGCGATTGCCGCCGCCAGGGAAGCCGCGCGCATCGATCCGGCGCGCGCGGAGCCAATGGAGCAACTGGCTTCGATCATTGCCGATGCCGGCGACGGCGTACGGCTTACGCCGATCGCCGACGAACTGGTCAGGCGATTTCCATCGCGCGAGGACGGACGTTACTATCAGGCCGCGGCGGCGTTTCTCGCGGGCCGGGCCACCGATGTAGAAAGTCCGATCCGGGCATTGCTCACTGCGAACCCGAACCACGCGAAAGGACAGAACCTGCTCGGGGTTGTGTGCGGGTCACTTGGAAAACACGAGTGTGCCCAGGCGGCGTTTGCCGCCGCGCTGAAACTGAATCCCCGCGACCCGTCCGTGTACGTGAATCTCGGCTATCTGCGTCTCGCGCGCGGAGACCAGCAGGCGGCCGCCGGGTTCTTCGCCGAAGCGCTGGCGATCGACCCCACCTCCGAGGCGGCCAGACGGGGGCTCGCCGAGGCCCGCGGCCCTTTGTAGATTGTCGCTCCGCGCGGGGCGCCCAACGCTATCAACTACACAACTACCAGCTACGAGCTACCAGCTAGGTAACTTCCGAGTTAACCGTGTCAATCAGCGCCTTGATATACCCGTTGCCGTAAGCGAACGCTTGAAGCTTGCCAGGATCATCAGGATGGCTCGGCATGTGATCGGCGCAAATCGAATAGGCAAATTGCGTATCTCTGAGAATGCGCATCACCTTGGCGAAGTCCATGCTGCCTTCGTCGGGGTAGACTTCTGCGAAATCGTGAAGCCCTCCACGGATGTTGCGCATATGGATCTGGTAAATCTTCCCTCGCTCGCCAAGATATTGAACGATTGGCAGGACCTCCGTTAAGGGATTTTTCAGTCCTTCACCGACGGTGCCGAGGCAGAGTTGAAAACCGTTGTAGGGACTATCGACGATCTTTTCGTAGCGCTTGAATCCCTCGAACACCGAGGGGGAATCCCAGTTCTCAGCCCCCTGATAGCCAAACGGCAGCCCGGGGGGATCGTAGGGATGAACGGCCATCCTCACGTCGTGCTGTTTGCACACGGGGATGACGTGCTGGAGGAATGTTGTGATGCGCTCCCAATAGTCGTCAGATGAGACCACACCTGCTTTTCCAACGGGAAGCTCCTTCCAGTTGGGCTCGAGTTTGAACGCCTCATAGGTCGAACCTCCACGGCCCGGTACATGCCCGTTTCGCCGGATTGGGATCACCGTCCAGTGGTAGGTAATGACCTTGACGCCTATCTGTGAAGCTTTCTGGATATTTCCCGCGATGCGCTCGAGCATCCGATCGCGCTCAGCTCCCTTGCGCAACATGATGTATTCGGAATCCATTCTTATGGCTTCGAGGACAATGCCATATTTGTCGCAGTTGTCCTTCATCCGCTTCATGTCATCGAGGTCCCACCCGCCATCGGGTGTCCTCTTGCTGATTTGAACGGTAAGGTGCTTGGCACCATGACGCAGGTTGAATTCCAGGTTCTCTTTCCCCGTGATGTCGGCGCCTTTCCCGCCCGCTACGTAGTGATAGTCACCGCCAACATGCATCAGCGTATTTTTCCTGGGAGCACGCTGGGCATTTGCCGAGAAGGGGGTGACAGCCTCCGCAACGCCAGCGCCGATGACGCCGCCGGCAATCGCTTTACCGAAATCTCTTCGTTTCATGCGACGAACCCTCCGTTTAGAAGCTGAATTCCGCCCCGAAACGCGCAACTCGGGGTGGAAGGATGTCGTTGATTCGGCCAAACGTTCCACTGAGGTAGGAAGTGGAAACCGCGGCGCTGCTGTTGGTCACGTTGAACACCGAGAAAGTCAAGTCGACGCGTATCGCTGCGGCGACTCTGAACTTCTTCCCCACCCGCAGGCTGGTAATAGGTACGATCGGGCCCTCTTGCGCACCATAGGGTTCCATACGCAGTGTGACTGTGCCCTGGTTCAGCCTGGCGTCGGAGAAAGTCTGAGTCCTCTGTCCCAGCGCCCCCGAGGCAGCCCGCAAACTGCCGTTAACGGTGATATCCCAGGGAAACCGGTAGCTGCCGTCCGCTCGAGCTTCCCATGTCGAGTAATCTCTGTCTGGAAAGCGATCGTCGTTCGGATGCGAAGGATTCGCTGAGACCCACTCGTGGGTCTTGGTCACCCAGAACGAGGTGGACATGTTCCACCGCCGCGAGAAACGCTTGTTGAGCGTCACCTCGAAGCTGTGGTAGTCATCCGGCCGGTCACTCGGCGCGTTCAGCCGCTGGTTCTGGTTGAACGCGGCGCCCCGGTACTCGGCAGGGTAGGTGTAGACCGTGACCTGCTGCCCGTCAAATGGATCCGTCAAGACAACCGGCACGTTCCAGACTTGATACGGCCGCCCCACATTCACTCCGTCGACGGTGTTGCTTCCGCCAACGGAGCCGTACCAATTGACGTGCCTGTTGTAGATGTAGCCGAATCCGACCGAGACGTTCGGAACCAATTGCCGGTCGATCCGCACTGAGGTCTCATAGTTCTTGTTTTGCTTGAGGTCCGGATTCAGGAGACTGTTCGAGCCCCCGGTCGCGCTGATGTAGTCTCTCGCGCCGGGCGCCGTACTGAGATCGACGCTTCCCGGCAGGTAGTCGCAACTGGTGTTAGGCATATTGAAGGAAACATTCGTATGGGCGGTGACGACGCAGGGGCCGGACCATCGGTACCTGGTCGTGACCTCGGAATTCGGGTTGTAGGTCTGCGCGAAATCGGCGCCCATGGTGTCTCCGAAGACACCGAAGAAGACCTTGAGCGAGGTCTTGCCGTCGCCCGTCACATCCCAATTCATGCCGACGCGCGGAACGACGCCGCTCCACGTGAGAACGTCCAGAGCCTGGAACGTTTGCGCGCTGCTGAACTGTCCGGCAGCCTTCGTCTGTTCCGGTATGAAATTGTGATAGCGCTCCCACCTGACGCCGTAGGACAGCGTCACCCGGCCCAGTGACCAGGTGTCTGTCACGAACGCGGCCTGACCATACTCACGGTCAACCGGGTTGGTCGGCGTGTTGTAGGTTCTGAACTCGGTCGGGACTCCCCGGTTGAACAGCAAGGTGTAGCTGCCGTTGGGATATTCATTCGGACGCGTGGAATCCTGCCGCTCCCAATTGAGGTCCATGCCGACTTTCAACTGGTGTTTGCCGGTCACGTAGCTGACCGACGATCGCGCCTGGTACCGTTCGGAAACGGTGCCGGGTATCGCTCCCAGGGGCCCGGTCAGCAAGCCGGTTGTGATTTCCTGCGAAGCGGGGTTGCCGGCAACGGCCGTCCCGGGCTGCGGGAAGTAGTGCGTCCAATAACAGCAGAATCCGAACACCGAATCGATGAGCATGTTGTTCTTCAGGGTGTTCTGACTCCCCACCTTCCAGGTCCGCGTGGGTTGACTTTGGACTCTCGTGGTTGGCACCGGAGTGGTGGGGCTCGCGCCAAAGAAGGGAGATTTCTTCTCTGCCCTCACGAACGTGCCAATGAGCCTGTTCGCGGATGAAATCTGCCAGTGGAACTTGGAATAGGCCTGGTCCAGAACTCTTATGAATTCTCCGGGCGGCGCGTCCGGGCAGGTCCAGCACCCTTGGGCATTGGGGCCCTCCACGAACGCGATCTGGTATTGTGAAATCTTCTGCGAGCTCGCGCCGCCATAAAACCACAGTTTGTTCCTGATGATGTAGCCTCCGATATCCGCATTCCAGTCGTAGTAGTAATTAATCGGATTCGTGATCGTGTAACCCTGTGCAGCAAGTTCGTCCGTGACGTTATTGCCCTGCCAGGCCTTGTTCTCATAAGAGCCCTGGGCAGACCCGTGAAATGTGTTCCCGCCGCTTTTCATGATCAGCTGCTGGTGAACACCTCCGACAGCCACATCGGCGTTGTTGCCGGTAGTCTTGAAGGACGCTTCCTCCACCTGGAAGGAATTCAGATACAGCGCGGTATTCCCTTGGCGGGCGGTCGTCGAATTGATTCCCTCGAACTCCAAGGTCGGCGTCAGGGGAACACCATATGTAACGGTGCGTTGCCGGCTGGCCAGCTGGCTGTCGCCGACGTCAGGGACGCCCTGCAAACTGACGCCCGCAGCCAGCGGGAGCAGGTTCTGAATGCCCGATCCCATCGGGATGGATTCGATACGCTCCAGCGTTACTGACGAGACCCCGGCGACACCCACAGTATCGACCACCGGGCTCTGCCCGCTGACTTCCACCGTCTCCGTGACGGTGCTGACCTTCATTGCCGGGTCAAGCCTTGCCGTGAAGCCGGCTGTGAGGCTGACGCCATCGAACGCGACCGTCTGAAAGCCCGCCAGTTCGAATACGACGCGGTACATCCCCGGCGCGGGCAGGTCACGCAGACGGTAATTGCCTTCAGCATCGGTGATCGTCGTCACACTGGGCACCTGCAGAGCCGGACTCGTCGCCGTCACCGTCGCACCAGGCAGCACGCCGCCGGTCTCGTCAGTGGCTTTTCCGATGATGCTGCCGAGGGCACCCGCCTGTGCCCAGGCCGTTTCAGTCGCAAGACTGACCTGCACCAGCACGACAACAGCCATCGTGGCCACGAGTGACGCGCATTTCTTGAATCGAGCCATGAGATCAGCCTCCTGTCAGTTCAATGTCTTCAAGTAATCGACGATCTGCTTCAACTCCTCGTCGCTCAGCTCCGATTCGGTGAAGGCCGGCATCCCGCATGGGCCACCGTGTCGAGCGATATCAAGCGCCTGGGAATAATTCCAGCCGAAGGGAACCAGCGCAGGTGCCTGCTTGCTCTTACCGTCTGGACCGTGACACCGGCTGCAGACCTTCTCGTAGACGGGCCGTCCCGGCATCTGCGCACTTGATGCCGGTGAGCTGCCACTCTCCTGCGGGGCGGCCGCCAACGCGGCGCCAGCGAGCCCGTCAGTGCCGCTGCGATGACGCCCGTGAGGAACAATCCCGATGGATTCTTCATCAGCTATTCCCGTACACGCCGCCTTGCTGCCCCGTGTTCCTCACAGCCTTGCCGTTTCGGAACTCGACCTCGAGAAGTTTTTCGCTCGGCGAGATCTTCATCGAGGTCTTCTTTCCGGTGACGCAGTCCACCACCGACCCGTCGGACGGATAGCAGTACTTGCCGTCGATGCTGAAGGCGACCCAGCGGAATCCCGTGTCCTTGGCCCAAGCCTCATCGATCTTGTCAAACAACTCCACATGCCCCTTGAATTTGGGCTGGGCCGGATTCGCCTTGGTATCGAAGACGTGCAGGTAGCCCCATTCGTCGTTCAGCACCCAGACCTCCTCTGATCCGCCTGGACGCATACCGAGGCCGTGACTCCACGGGTTGTCTCCGTGCGGCAGGCTGCCGGCGCCCCCGCCCGCCGAACTGGCCGTCCAATACTTTGTTCGTGTCTTCGGTACTTGGACCAGCACGTCCGGCAGCACTTTCCCGGCGCGAATGTCCGCGACGCCGAACCCCACGGTTCTGGTAAGCACGGTATAGAAGTACGACTCCCTGGGGTCGGTGACGAACATACGAATCGGCCAATCAAACGGGCCGATGGTCTTGACGACCTTGTACGTTTTCTGATCGGCCACCACCAGGGTTTGATCGCTCCGCCCGCCCAAGTACATGTACCGGCCCGCCTCACCTGACCATGAGTTGTGCGGCCGGCCGGGCCGCGCGATTTCACTGATCTTCTCGCCGGTTGCGGCATCGAGCACCAGGAACACGTGATTCTGCCACCCGCCGTACCCCGACGTCTCGCGGCTGAAATTCATCGGCACGAACAGCGCCTTTCCATCCACGGTGATCGTGAGTCGGTCGGGTTGTCGGAGGCCATACTTCTCCACGGTGTTCACCCGCCAGATGATCTTCCCCGTCAGCATGTCGTAGGCGGCGACGGTCCCGTCGCTCAGCTGCGTTGCGAAGAGGCGCTGGGTTGCGTGGTCTGCGCACACGCCGCCGACTCTCCCACCCGGGTCTGCATAGGGAAAGGACCAGAGAAGCGAGTGCTCTCCGGTTGTGTTGCTGAACACGTCGACGCGCCTGCCGCGGTCGTTCGTGACGTAGAGGTACCGTCCTGTCCCTGGAAACTGAGCCGGAGGGGGATGAATGGGAGGTAAGGCCGGCCCCGGGTCTTGCCCGCGCCCGCCGCGGCCTTGAGCACCGCCGGCTAATCCAATTGAGGGACTCAGGAGGCTTCCCGCCACTCCCGCGGTTGTTCCGGTGAGGAAATGACGTCGACTGACCAGACGGTTTGTGGGAAACGAAGGCGTGGTTTTCATGGTTACGCGAGCCTCCTGCTTCGAGAGCGCCAAGTCCCGGGGTTACATCTTCGCGCAGCTCCGCCAGAATCTCTTCGCGGCAAGCGAGATGATTTTTGGGGGCATGTGCCTCGAGTGTGCGGCGATAGTAACACACGGCACCGAGCCCGGTCGGCTCCTGCCCTGTCATCTCAACCGGACAGCAACGTCTACGACCTCAACGGCCACCTCTGGGAGGTGCTGTGGATGAATCCGAGTTCCGTTCAGAAGTGAGGCTTTGCTCTCGCGATCGTGTTCCTTACATTCGCCCCCTCTTATGACGAAGGCGACGTTCCTCGTTGCGCTCTTCGTGTGGACCCTGCCCGGTCTTGGAGACGGCGACACGTCACCGCAGGCAGACCTCGCGTCAGACCTGGCGACACGATTCTGGTTCACGCCGGGCTGTATCGCTATCGTGCCGATCTCTATACGGGCGATCGAAACATCAACGCGACGACTCCGTTCGAAGGCATGTACCTACCTGACCGCCAGCGGCACAGCCGAGCGGCCGATTGTCATCAAGGCGGCCGCGTTCAAACCTGGCGTACATCTCGGCCAGTCTGGCCACAGAAACGGCGGGGGTTGCTGATGTTTTCTTTTGCCGATGACCGCGTATTCAATCTGCGCCGACCACATGCCGAGCCATCCAGATGATCTCGGCAAGCTTCAGGCGTTCGCGTACGGCAACGGATATATCAAGGCGCTCATCGACGCGGTGAATTCCGAAGTCCAGACCTAACCGGCTAAAACAGGAGATTAAGAGATTAGGAGGCACGCTCATCATACGAAAAACACGAAGACTCGAAGAGCACGAAGACACGATGTCGTGGACAATGACAAGCGGCGCGAAACCGAACTAAGCGTATCGGGTGATTGTCAGCGTCCACTGCTAGGTTTGGTGTCTAATCCAGAGTGGCCGCGTGAGGCCCTGATGCGCACCATCTTGTGGTTGTTCCTCCTTACGTCGCTTGTGGCTGTCGTCGTGGAGGCACAGGAGAAACCAGACTTTTCAGGTAGCTGGGTTCTCCAGGATCCGCCACAAGCAAGCGTAGACATCCCCCGCGTGCTGACCATCCGTCAGCCACTCCGGAGAACGACGGCCCGCGGGGAGCCGATGCCTCCTGTCTTTCTAGATCTCACGGTCGAGAAACACTTCGAGACCGAAGTCCGCACTGACACCTATCACATCGGTACGGAGGTGGCACGGGCACGTTCGGGGCTTTTGGAGGTAGCCGGTCGAGTAGTCGCTTCTCCGTGCGGTGGGACGGCGACCGCCTCCGCATCGAAACCAAAAGCTATCCGACGTCAGACACGCGCGGATACACCGAACACAACGAGGTATGGTGGCTCGATGAGCAGGGTCGACTGCTCATCACAGTTGTCGATCGACAGTCCGACTCGGAATCGGCGACACGCACACTTACGTACCGGCGGCAATAAAAGCCAACCGTAGGGCACGTGGCAAAGCGTGTTACGATCGGGACCCCTGCAACTCGAGGACGCGATGAAACAGCTCGCGATCTTGCTCTGTCTATCGGTTCCCGTTTGGGCTTGCCGTCCAAACAGCGCGCGGCTGCCCACGACGCCTTCCGTTCCATCGGCAACAGTTTCCTCGGTTCCATCGGTAATAGTCCCTGCGGCCATCACCGTGGGCAAGCACGTCACTGGCACGCTGGAGGCTCATGGTGCCGAGATCTCGTACGAGGTGACCGCCGCATCGGATGGCACCCTGGTCGCGCGCCTCGCTTGGGCACCCAGCCAGGGACGCCTCCAACTGAACCTAGCCGACAAGGCCTTCGCAAACAATCGGTCACCCATCGTCGGCGAACTGCCCGTCACTGCCGGCCTGAAAGTACCGCATCACGGTCGCCGACGGCGCCCCGTGGGACTACGACGTATTGAACCTGCCTTTTGAATTGACGACCTCCATTGAGTGAGAGTTGGCGTACCCACGGGGATACGAGGAGCGCTTTGATGAGTTCAACCGAACAGCTACTTGATCGCCATCTTGATTGCTTTGGCAGGGGCGACCTGGAGGGCATCGTCGCCGACTACTCGTCGGCGGCAGTCATGTTCACCGGGCCAGCACAGCAAACAGTGAATCAAACGAAAAACACGAAGACTCGAAGAGCACGAAGAGACCGAAGACATCGCTCAGGGGATTGAGCCGACTGACTCGCGTGTCTCGACGGTGAATTTGCGATAGTTATCGTAGGTCGCCTCACCCTCCTGCACGAATGCACCATCGAAGCAGCGTTCCATCATTCTGGCGGGCACGAAAAAGTCCAGCTGAGGCACCTTCTCAAAGGTCACGTCGACATCACATCTGACGCCACTGATCGCTCCGATTGTCGCCTGCACGCGGAGTAATCGACCAGTCGAAGGATCAATCCAGGCTTGGCCATTTGACGGGACATCTCCCAGCGAAGACGTGCGCACAACGGTGGGACGCCCCGTCTCCTGGAACCGGACAATCCAGACGGGAATGTTGTTAAACGTGACCTCTCTGATTTTTTGAACTCGCATCCGATGGGCATTGCGCCAGTCGAGCAGTTCCAGAACGAGCGCGGGGTCGTTGATGCTTCGCCTGAGGGGACCGATATTGAATCGGGCACTCTCAGCGGAAATCCGCCCGGCTTGCTCAATCGCACTCACAGTGAGGTTTTCAAACAGGCCGGCCAGACGTTCATCTCGACTTTCGACCGCTGCCCCATTCACTCTCATGACATCGCGGAAGCCGAGCCACTGCGGATTGTTCGGCACTCGGACGATCCCGAATTCAGATTCCAGCTCGACGCGCTCGCGGGACCCAACTCGCAGGTTGTAGCGTTCGATGGCGATAGTGGCTGGCAGCAGCTTGGCGTAGTCGCGCAGATACTGACGCAGTCGTTCGAGGACCACAACAAGCGTGACGTCCTGCGCAAGAAGCGCCCTCGTCGCTAGAACCAGCAACAGAACACCAGTTGCGCGGTGGCGCATAACGAGGATGGTATCACCCGTCGGTAGGTCGTCGTCGGGCGTGAAACTCCAGCGCATCCCGTTCAAACCTGGCGTACACCTCGGGCACATGCCGAGCCATCCAGACGATCCCGGCAAGCTTCAGGCTTTCGCGTTCGGCATCGGATATATCGTGGGGCTCATCTACGCGGTGAATTCCGAAGTGCAGATCTAACCGGCTAAACAGGAGATTCGGAGGCCTGCACCTCATACGAAAAACACGAAGACTCGAAGAGCCACGAAGACACGATGTCGGTGCCGCATTTTCAGTGCGAACACGGGTTCGAATCCTCAAGGGGATCTGCACGAGTGGGTGCGCCTGAGACATTGATCGAAGGCGACATCGCCGCGTGACTGCCGCCGACCGCTCCTCCAATTGTCTCTGGGATGGGCGGCATTCTTCGGTTACTTGTCGTCGCGCGGGTCGTATAGAGGGACGGCGAACGAGTCGCTCGGCTCAGTCACTGTCACATCGCTAATTTCGAACGAGTCCGCGTCGAGACCCTCGAAGAGAACGCCGACCTCCGCCAGAACGAACGTGACACGATGGACGGTTTCCTCTCGCGTGCCCCACGAGAATGATTGTCCTTGGCGATGTCTTCATCCCGGTCATGCACCTGTTTCCTGATGAAGTCCGCGAGTTTCTTGTCGTCGTCGGCGACATCGTTCAGCATCTCCTGAATGGTGTCGTTCTTGGATCAGCGATTCGACCGGTCCGCGAGCCTCGCAAACGCCCTTGTCGCCGCTTACCACTAGGATTCTGCGCACCTTCCGACTTCGCCCAATCCGCCAGAACCTTCACGGTAATGGCGTCAGGGAACTCGGCTTTCTTATCGCCCGTGCCGAATGGCGGTTTGCCCGCGAAGTAGTCGTCCATCAGGTCATCGAGCGATATCTCGTGGCTCTTGATCGACTGTCGGGGCTGTATCACACCAAGGGCCGCGTGACGCTGTCGATCCACAGCGGGCTCACTGCACTGCTCAAGTATTGCGAGCGCGCGGCGTGATCAGTCGGCTCGGCCGAGCGTTGGGACAATACGAGCAGGCCGAGATTCAACTCAGCATCTCGAGTCCGTCCCGGCGTGGACGCGGGAACTCGTCCGCGGGTTCACCCGCTGTCAGTGTTCATGTCGCACCAGGCGACGCCCCTCGCGGACGCAGCGATCAGACGCGCTCACGTAACAATCGACGTCTTGTTCACCCGGGCACGGACTGCATGCTGCTGTATCGCGTCTCGTGCCCGGTCCAAAGGCTTCGACGGCCGAAGTCAGTCAACTGGCAAGAAGTAATGCTTTGAAATCCAGTGAGCGACTTTGTTGCTCATGACGATCCCGTGAACCACGGACGTGCGATAGTGCATGCCGCCGTAGATTCGCCCGTCGATGATTTCCTTGAGGGCGTCTTGCGTGCGCTGGAACGTGTGGGTGACTCCACCGCTCGTGGCGGTACATGGATGGCCGGGCACCGAACACGCGGTGAAACGGAGCATGACTTTCTTCGTCCCGAAGAAATTTTCGACCGTGTTGATCACGGCTCCGGTGAAACAGCCGTGCGCGGAGGGATACTCCTGGTGGTTGGGCGTGAGCGCGAGCGGCAGCCAGGACGGATCCGGCTCGGTGGCGTCGTTGCCGTCGGTGTCGCCGGCGCGGATCGCCGTCACCGGCCGCCAGAAGTTGTAATACCGCTTCGAGTCCCAGCAGTTGACGAACGTGTCCGCCAGGGTGACATAGGTCTGCGCGAAGAAACGGGCGCTGTCGGCGAGCGCGAGATTCTGATCGGCGGCAATCTGCCGAATGATCCGGTTCCCATAGGCGCCGGGATTGTCCGTATAAAACCACCCGATGTCGGTTTGCTCCTGCGTGCGGGCGGATCCGGTGGCGGCACCAAACAGCTTGACTTCATTGTAGTCGTCGGCCCATTGCGCACTCGTCAGGTTCGGTGGTCCGTCGGCGCGGAACTGCGATTGGCTCACCACGCCGAACGGTTTGAGAATCCCCACCCATTGCGCCGCGGGGGTGACGTTCGGATCTGAACTGGCTCCAGGCGTGAGCTGATAGACACCCGGTCCGGCGCCGAACGTGTAACACAAGCGAACATCGGTCGCGCAGGTCGCATTGCGTCCGTCCTGACCGAGGTCTTGCCTGGGTCCTGGATTTCGTTGCGCAAGAAATGCGTTGGCGATTTCGGTTCCGACGGCAATGCCACGATTCTTCGCTTCGCCGGCAGGAATCAGACCCACAAAGGCGGTGTATTGAGCGTCGACAAAGGCTTGTTGGGCCGAAGCTGTGAACAGCGCTTTGAGGATCGTCGCGGCGGCGGCGGCGACCGCCGCCGGTTCCGAGGCCCCGTCGGGAAATGTGGTGGGACTCACAGCAAAGACGGTGTATCGCTTGTCGATCGCGTTCACCGCGTCATAGATTGCGGCGTGCACATACGCGAAGTCGACCGCTGAGGGCGAACCGCCTCGGTTCGCCATGTCGATGATGACGGTTTTTGCGATCCCGCTCCAATAGCTGACGGGCTCCTGTGCTTGGGCCCCCCTTGGCAGTGCGACGGCGGCAGTCACGATGAGCGCTATCGCGACCATTCGACGACCGAGTGCCGCGTACGGCGTGGTGTCGCGTGTCATGTCGCACCTCGTTTTTCAACCAACATTTCCGATTTGATGCCCGGTGATCGGTCGCATCCTACTACAGCCAGAGCGCGTTCAGGTCCGGATTTCTCGCCCGTAACGTTCCACCGCTGGATCGCGGTCCGAGTCCGAGCCCAACACATTCCGGCAATAGCCGGACGAAGCCTTGGCGAAGATTGAAGTTGTGAAGACGCTGGCAGGATTCGCTCGAGAGGCTCAGCTGAGTCTTGGAACATCACGGCGTTTCCATGGAAACATCTCCTTGGCCAGACAGGAGGGAAGCGATCGGTTCCCGTATTCTAGCTGTTCGACAACTGCGCAACCGCCAAGGGCCATGAATGGCGCGACGATTCCGTTCTGGGCCCCGGACAGCCAGTCCGTCTCATTCTTCGCCGATGGCAAACTGAAGCGACTGACGTTCGGCGCAGTCTACACTGCGGGCGTCTCCACGGAAGTCTTCGGCAAACTCAGCTGATTCCTTGCTAGACTTCGCACCCGATCGGATCAACGAGACAGACTGACCGGTTGGCCTTCCCCAACACGGTGATGCGGCAGAGCCAGTCAGATTATAGGGAGTACGCCATGACGAGAAATCCCGCTCAGATCCACCGGTCAGTCTGGCTCTTGACCTTTGGGCTGGTTCTCGGGACGTTCAGCCTCGATGTGGCACGTTCGAGGGCGGTCGGGGGCGAGACGCGTGACCGGACGGACGAGCGCCTGGGGGTGCTGAAGGCCCCGGTCATCGCAACAGGTATCCCCGGTGCCGGGGCCGTCACAGAGGTCGGCGATCTTCTGACGGGCAGTCCGCTTCACGACAAGTCAACCCTTCGTGCCCTTCACGGCAGCTGGCCGGGTGCTCGCGCCGACCCGCGTCCTGGTGGCGAGCACTTCGAATCGGTGCGCAGTTGGCCCGCCCGAACGATCCCGAGGAGACCCTCCTCTCGATTGATCCCAACAATGACAATCTGGCCGTCCCGACCGGTTTCGTTGGCGCCGGCGGACAGGCCTCGAGGGCATGCTGCGCGGACTGTTCTCTTCTGTGGTCGGTTTTCCCCTAGGTGGTACGTCCCCACGGAGAGATGCACAATTGGGTGAACGAACCCACGAGTTGGCGTCCCCAAGGGGAAAAGAACATCATGTATAGGCGGTTACGGGGCCGCTTCGCGCGGGCGGCCTGAGCCGGGCAACCGGGCGGGCGGATGCGCACCCGCCCGGCTAGCACCTAATGGGTTTGTAAAGCTATTTTACGGAGTCGCGCCAGGCGATTCCCTTCTGGAAGAGCGGCGTGGAGGCTTCGATTGACACCAGTGGCTTGACCGAGAACGTGGAGAACGTCGACCAGGGCCCCACTGCTTCCAGCAACACTTCAGCTGACGGAACGTCGACGATGGCGATGCCGCCGGTGCCATCCGCATAGTCGTACCAGCCCTTCATATCGAAGCCGGCAGGCGGCTTCCACGCGGCCAACAGGTTCAAAATGCGTTTGTCGAGCGCCTCGTCCCTATGGGGCTGGTTCGTGTAGTTCACGGCAAAGAGCATCGCAGTTCCTCCTTAGATTGAAGTGCAAACCGACGTGCTGGGATTTGGGCACATCACTTTGCCAAGAACACGTCGCAGATGTCAACGGGCGACCAGGCAACTACGTCGGTGACCCCGGCGCTCGCGTCATCGTGCCGTATTTCGCGCCCTGGGCCTTTGCGGCTCCGCGCCGTTGCGTCGAGACCGTTACTTTCTACTTTCCAGGTCTCACTGCCCCACCGTATAAGCAATCAGCTCCGCAGGAAACTCCGGCCCGCTGATCGCCACGACGAGGTACTGCTTGCCATTGAGCATGTACGTCATCGGGTTGCCGGTTTGCGGCGCCGGCATCACCACGTTCGCGAGTTCACGCCCCGTCGCCTTGTCATACGCGTATAACTTCGCAAACCGCGGCCCGGACGCGGGCGTCGTGAATCCACGCTCGCCCGAGATGACCAGCGTCTTTGTCGTGAGGGTTCCGATGGGTCCGATCCGGCCGGTCCGCGGAACCTTGACGCCCTTCAACATCGGATGATTCGTCACCGCGTCGAGCGTTTCGCCGTGCGGGATCTGCCAGACCATTTCACCTTTGTTGAGATCGATTGCGGTGATGCGCCCCCATGGCGGTTTGACAAACGGCAGCCCCTGAACCGTGATCGCGCACGGCATGAGGTTGCACCCCGGGAACGCGCCACCACCGCCGGTATCGCCGCCACCGCCAGTGTTGATGAAATCCATGTCGGACCGCTTGGGATCGTTTCCGAGAACGAGCAGGCGCGTCAGCGTGTTGGAGTACACATACACGATTCCGGTTTCCGGATCGTACCAGCCGCCAGGCCAGTTGGCGCCATTGGCGATGTAGGCGGTCCCGATCTTGCCGCCCTGGCCGCGCGAGATCGGTGGCGTGAAGAGCGGACCGAGCTTGATGTTTGCGGCAACCTTCTTCGCCTCGGCAAGCAGCTCGGGCGTGAAATCGATCAGGTCCTTTTCCTGAACGCCCTGAAGCTCGAACGGTGGAGGCTTGGTGGGAAACGGTTGTGTCGGCGAGTACCATTCGCCGGGAACGGTGCCCTTCTCAACCGGCCGCTCGACGATCGGCCATATAGGCTGCCCCGTCTGGCGATCGAAGACATACAGGAAGCCTTGCTTGCTCGGTACCGCGACCGCCTTGACTGGCTTGCCGTCGACCCTGACGTCGGCCAGTATCGGCGCGCACGGAAGATCAAAGTCCCAAATCCCGTGGTGGACGAACTGAAAGTGCCACTTGCGCTTTCCGGTGTGCAGGTCCACCGCCACCAGCGATTCCGTGAACAGGTTGTTGCCCGGACGGTGGCCGCCGTAATAGTCGCCGGTCGACAGTTCGATCGGCATGAAGACGGTTTCGAGCTCTTCGTCGACGGAGAACGGGCCCCACATGCCTGTGTTGCCCGAGTACGACCACGAGTCGTTTTCCCACGTCTCGTTGCCGAACTCCCCCGGTTGCGGAATGGTGTGGAAAATCCACAGCCGCTTTCCCGTCTTGACGTCGAACCCGCGGATATACCCTTTTGCGTTCGTCTTGCTCCGCGGCGCGCCGCCGGCTCGATGCGCAGCTCCCACGATCACGACGTCCTTGGCCACAATCGGTCCGGTGTTCAATCCGATTTCACCCGTGATTGGATCAAGGATCTGGTCGTTGTTCTGCTTGAGATCGAGAACGCCATTCTGGCCGAACGTACGGACGGGGATTCCCGTCTTCGCTTCGAGTGCGACGAGCTGATACCCGATCGTCACCATGAAAATACGCTCGTCGCCCTTCCCATCCGTCCAGTACGCAACTCCGCGCCCCGACAAGAGCCGGGGTGCCGCCGCGCCGCGTTTGCCTTCGTCGATCCGGTACATCCAGAGCAGTTCGCCGGTGGCTGCATCGATCGCAACTGCGTCGCGCCTGTGGCCGACCGTCGCATAGAGCACGCCGTTGATCATCAACGGGGTTGTCTGGAGATTGAAATCGGGCCTGATCCCGAAGACATCGGTCTTGAACCGCCACGCCACCTGCAGCTTGCTGAAGTTGTCCCCGTTGATCTGATCGAGCGGCGCATAGCGCGTGCTCCCCAGATCGCCGCCGTAGGTGCGCCACTCGCCACCTTTTGCGCCCGTCTGTCCGTGGACGACTGAGGTGATGCATGTCAGAGCAAAGAGCAAAGAGCCAAGCGCACGCCATGGAAAGTTCCGAAACATGTAGTCTCCCTCCGCCTACCACCAACCACCAACCACCAACCACCCGATCAGGGTCGACAAGGCGAGCCATCGTAGCAGCGAACGCCGCGATCGGTGCCAGGCGTCTTGGGCGCATACTTCGCCGCCGCTTTCTCGTCGATGTCGATGCCCAGCCCAGGCAGATCGTTCGAATAGGTCATGCCGTTCTTGCGCTCGGGACAGCCAGGGAAAATCTCCTGCAACTGTGGCGAGAAGGGGGCTCCTTCGCCGCACCCAAAGTTTGGAACGGCAAAGTCGATGTGCGTGTTGACCGCATGTCCCACCGGCGAGACATTTCCGGGACCGTGCCAGGCGGTCCTCACGCCGAAGAATTCGCACATCGCTGCGACCTTGCGCGCCATGTTCAGTCCACCGCAGGCGGAAATGTGCATGCGCATGAAGTCAATCCAGCGATTGGAGACGAGCGGAAGCCATTCAGTCTGGCTGACAGCAACCTCTCCCCACGCGATCGGCGTGCTGCACTGCTTCCGCAGCACCTCGTGCCAGGCGAGATCCTCCGGTGCGAACACTTCTTCGACCCAAAACAGGCGGAACGGCTCGAGCGCTTTGGCCAGCACCAGCCCTTCACTCGGCTTCAAGCGGAAGTCCACTTCGGCGCACATGTCCACGCCGAAACCAATCGTCTTTCTCAAATGCTCCAGCGAACCGATCAGATTGTTCATGTATTGGGACCCTTGCCCGCGCTGCTGGTAGATCGGACCGCGCTCTCCAAAACCAGGCGAACCCTGCCCGCCTCCGCCAGGCAGATTACCCTGGCCGCCGGTAATGCCACCCGGTGCGCCCGCTCCACGGCCGCCGGCGCCGCCAGCCCCGCCACCGCGTCCGGCGCCGCCACCCCTGCCCGTGCCGTCACCGCCGACGGCGCCCACGCGGAGATGCTTGTAGCCTTCCGCGATGCGCGCGCGCGAATTCTCTTCGAGCTGCTGAAGGTCGCTGCCATTCACATTGGCAAACATCGGGAGGGCGGGGCGCAACTTGCCGCCTAACAAGTTGTGGACCGGCATACCCGCACGCTTCCCCATGATGTCCCACAGGGCACCGTCGATGGCGCTCATTGCATTGTTGGCATCGACGCTGCCCCGCCAGTACGGTGCCAGCCATGCCATCTGCCAGATGTCTTCGATCTCGTCGACGTAGCGTCCGATAGCCGCGGGCTTGAGGTACTGCTCGATGGTCTGCGCGACGATCGATTGACGCTCGGCATGGCCGCCGCATCCTACTCCGTAGAGTCCCGGTTCGCTCGTCAACACCTTGGCATTGGTCATGTGGGTGTTGCCGACCTGCGTCAGGATCACTTTGATGTCGGTGATCTTCAGTCGCGGCAGACCACGTCGCGTCGCAACCTGCGCGGCCTCGAGCGGGTCGGGCAACATCTTGAGCGCCGCCGCACCGGCACCGCCGCCCGCCAGCAGCCCGAGCGCCTGCCGGCGGTTCACCACCTGTGGTCGATCCATGAGGCCCTCCGTCAGAAGCTATACGCGATATTGAAGTCGAGGATCCGGGCCGGCATGATAGCCGTCGGTCTCAGGTAGTTTGTGCCCGACAGGATGGTTCTGGCGGTTACCGTGTTGACGTTGAAGACGTTGAAGAGATTGAGCTGTCCCTCGATTCGCCGCCCCCCGCCCAGGTCGAAGCGCTTCGAGACCCGGAGGTCCATCGTGTTGAGGTGCGGCAAGCGAAGGCTGCCGATCGGCTCGGCATTCAGGGTAATCGTCGGGATGGTCCCACCACCACTGAGGTTGACTGTTCGAGCCTGCACGTCTCCGCTCCTGTGCTCGAAGTTAGCCGACAACATCACTGCGTGCGGGAACACGTAGGCGCTCGACGCACGAAACAGCCATTCCCACGTCTCATTGCTGTTGTTGATGTCGACGTTCGGATTGATGTTGCTCTCGGCTGGCACTGGGATATCGACCTTCGTCGCCGAATAGGACGCCAGCATCTGCCATCCGTTGGAAAGCCGCTTCTGCGCTGTGAGCTCGACTGTCTTGAAGGTCTCGGTGGCGCCCGGGTCGCCAACCAGTGTATTCAACTGAAAGAAGCGAGGGCTGTAGATGGATGGATACTCCCACCACGTCAGCGTCGTGCCGGGATCGTCGCCGGTTCCGGTCCGGCCGTCGGGTCCCGGGTCCAGCCTCGTGTTCGCAATCGTGTACACCTCGGGGCCACGCCGCAGATTCTCAGACCGGATGACATCGAATCGCCGCGAGTACAGTCCCGTCGCGCGCACCGCAAAGTTAGCCCTCAGCTCACGCTCGAGCGAGATCGAGAACTGGTCTTCTTTCGTTTGCGGCTGGTCCGGATTGGATTCGACATTCGCGATGGTCACATTGCCCCGCCCGACCTCTTCGATGAAATCATTTCCTCCCACGGTGCTCAGATTGACCTCTCCATCGTCGTAGTCACCGTTGCCATTCGGATCTGACCACCGATATCTCCTCTGAAGGGCGACGTTCGGGTTGAGGGGGAGCACGTGGTTCCCGTTGCGCCAATCGGCGAATCGGCCCCACCCTCCTTTGAGCGCTGTCTTGCCGTCGCCCGTCAGATCGTAGGTGGCATAGAGGCGAGGCACCAACGAGCGTTGAGTGGCCCCCTGAATGTGATCGGTACAGTTCGCCGGAAAGAAAGTGCCGGCATCCCGGCACTGCGCCGGAATGTACCCATCGTCACGCGCCCAACGGAACCCGAGATTCAGCGTGAGCCGGCGCCCGGCGGACCACTTGTCGGCAAAGTACACGGCCGAGGAGTGAACCGTGGTTAGGGGGTAGTTCGGCGCGTTGTACGTCAGAATCTCAATTGGCACGTTGTTGTTGAACCGTAGGCCGTAGTCGCCCTTCGCGACCGTGCCGACTCGAGAGTCCCACCCTCGGCCGGACGTGGTCTTCACGTCGTCGTACCCGGCCTTGAAGTCGTGGCTGCCCATGAAGAGATCGGGGCGGAACCAGCTGACTGAGCCCCTGGTCGCCCACGGCCGATAATGGTCGACCACATTCCCAGCGCCCGCATTCGTTCCAGATGTGTACGGAATGCCAATGTCGTTCTTCTCGGGACCCGTTCCTCGAATGTTCTGGGTGACGTGGACACGCCAACGCGAGACCTGCAGCGAAGCCACGAGCGAGTTGCCCTTCACACCCTGCCATTCCAGCTTCGTCGTGTGCTGAGGTTGATAGTTGTTCTGCTTCGTTTCGTACCCCTGTTGCACAGTCACCGGGTCGTCCTTGATGAGCCTCTGGTAGTAGTCGAAGAAAACGAGCCGCTGCGACCGGGTCACCTGACTGGACACCTTGTTGGTGACCATGAATTGCGTCTGTTCGACGATGCCAGGCGTGCCGTCCGGCTGGGTCACCCCCAGGGGGTTCTCGCGATTCAACCGGCCGCGCACCCCGCTGTAGAACCATAGCTTGTTGCGAATGATGCGGCCTCCGATGTCCGCGCCGCCGTAAAACCGGCGTTCGAGGTTGTTGGGCGAGGTGATGCCCTGCGCGCGCAGCTCGTCGTCGAGATTCGTGGACGCGAACGTGCTGCTGGTCTGTTCCCAGGACGCGTCGCCGTGGAAGTCGTTGCCGCCGGACTTTACGATGAGGTTGAGATTGATGCCGCGGTTGGGCGTCTCGACGTCGTTCGCGATGGTCTGCATGCGCGCCTCCTCGAAGGACGCGTAGTCGAAATACGAGCCGCCGCCACCGGTCTGCCCCGCGTCGGTCGTCACGACGCCATCGAGCACCAGCCAGGATGTCGCCTGCGTGGCGATGCCGTACACGCGCATCGCTGGTAACTGATTGGATTGCGAGCCTCCCACATCGAGCTGCGAGCGCACCGACGGCGACTGGTTCATCAAGGTGATGATGCCGGCGCGGCTCGAGGGCACGACCTCGAGGGTCTCTCTTGTCAGCACGGTGACCGGACCGCTTGATGCCACATCGACGGTCGGTGTGGCAGACACCGTCACCGACTCTTCGATCGCCCCGACTTTCAGCACCACGTCCACACGGGCAACAAATCCGGCCGTCAGGCGGAGGCTCTCGCGTCGCACGGTCTGAAATCCCTGGAGCGTGTAGACCACCTCGTACGTGCCGATTGGCAAAGGCGTGAGTCGGTAATCGCCCTGTGCGTCGCTCACAGCGACCACTTGCGGAAGCTGCAACGCGGGGCTGGTCGCCGTCACCGCCACGCCTGGGAGAATCGCGCCGCTTTCGTCTGTGACCCGACCGACGATGCTGGCGGCGATCTGTGCCTGGCCAGCTGCTGCGCGATCTGCGCAGACACACGTACCTGTGACCAGCATGATTGCGATGATGGCCGGCGTGCGACGCATGGTAGCCCCTCCTTGTATCCCGGAGTGACCGACAGCTTTAACGTGGAATTTCGCGATGCTACGCCCGCGTTGGCGGCAGGGTCAACCTGTTTCTCATGAGGTTCCCTCGCTTTCTTGTTTTCAGGGCATTGCGCGGCTGAGGTCCAGCCACTGAATGCGCGGCGGGCGCGTCGGCGCGAGGAGCAACGCACCGTTCAGCCGCCCGTGCTCGCAGAGCCAGGTGAAAGTGCCCGAGAGCGCGCCTGTCGCAGCGATCGGCGCGTTCGTCTGACAGTTGCCGACTTGCGCTTTCAGAGTCGCGAGCTCGCGAGTCCAACCCTCGGCAGAACGATCGATGAGAAAGTTCATGGCAAGCGCGTCGCCCGCAGACGTGACTCCGCCAGAGGTGTACATCTTCCCAACCACTCCGTACGCGCCTGCGAGCGCGTCGCCGATCTTCGCCGGACTGGCCTTCAGAAGTCCTGCCTTCTGAAGAGCGACCGCTGCATCCGTAACAGGAGCTCGCGGGGCGCCATACGTACGATTTGCGAACGCAAAAATACCGACGCCGTAGTTGGGCAGAAGCAACACGTACGAGCCGTAACCGGGATAGCCACCTCCATGACTGAGCGTCAACCCGAGGTCGCAATCGACGGCAACGATCATGCCCATGCCATATGCCGACGCTTGGGCGCACTCAGCGTCGCCGCTCTTGCCGAAACGCCGGCGCAATTGCGGATAGTTCGCGCCCTGCGCGAGCTCTCGCACTGTCGCGCGCTTCACAGGGCCGGTCTCAGCACCATCGCGCGGCGGCCACGCAGAGAGCAGCCACGCGACATACTTCGAGTAGTCGTTTGCGCTCGTCTGCAGCCCACCCATCGCTCCGAACGCACCATGCGCCATCGTGGGCTCGAGATGCCACGCGTCATCCATCCACCGGTACCCAAGTGCGCGCCGTGCGGCGGGCGCCAGCGTAACCTCGAAGCCGGACGAGGTCATGCCGAGCGGGCCAAGGAGGAGACGTTCCACGTATTCTTTGTAAGGCTGTTGCGAAACGTTCGCGACAATTCGGCCAAGCATGGCGTAGCCCAGATTCGAGTACTCCATGGCAGTGCCTGGCGGACGCGTGAACGGCACGCCTTCGAGCAGGAGGCGAGTGAAGTCGGCTTCCGGCAATGGCGTCTGCCGGTCGCCCCATGGATCGTCGGTGACAAGCCCCGCCGTGTGGGTCAGCAACTCACGCACGCGAATCCGAGGCGAGTCCTCGGTCGGATATTGCCAGTTGCGAATCTCGGGCAGGTACGTTTCCGCTGACGCATCGAGAGAGAGCCGGCCTTCGTCGCGGAGCTTGAGGATCGACAAGGCCGTGAACGATTTGGTCATCGACGCGATGCGAAACAGCGTCTCGGCTGTGACCGGCCGCTTTGTCTGCAGGTCTTGAACACCGGTGGCTTTTACATGCACGAGCCGCCCGTCCATGACGACGCCGTAAACCATGCCCGGCACGCGCGCATCAAGCCGGAACTCTTCGAACGTGCGATCGATTTCCGCAAATACATCCGCCGTCTGGGCGTGTAACGTCTGACCCGCGTGTGCCACGGCGACAGCGCAGGCGAGGAACACGACAACGAGCGGATGCATCTGTCTCATCACGGTTTCCCAGAAGGCTTGAGCGCGAACTTCTGCACGCGCCCTCCACTGGCCGCCTCACCCGTGTACACGTTGCCCTTGGAATCGACCGTCAGATCGTGCAGTGTCGTCGCAAACTGTCCCGCGCCGGGACCGCGCTCGCCGAACGAGCCAACAACCTGGAGTTGATCGCGCCGAAGGATCCAGACTTTCTGATGTCCGCTGTCGGCAACGTATACGAACTTCTGGTCGGGCGAGAAATCGAGGTCCCCCACCGCCGCGGCGACCGCCGACTCCCTCGCGATGAAGATCTCCTTCTGAAACACGCCGTCCTTCCGGAAGATCTGGAATCGGCCGTTGCTCCGATCGCACACATAGATGAGGCCGTCTCGATCGATTCGCAGGCAGTGCACGGCATTCCCAAACTGCTTTGGAGCGGGAGCGGCGGGATCGGGTTTCTCGGCCGCGGCGGCATCATCCGGCTTCCCGCCATATGCGCCCCAGTGCCGTTTGTAGGCGCCGGTTTCCGAGTCGAACACAATCACCCGGTGGTTCCGGTTCGTTTCACCGTCCGAGACATAGAGCTCGTTGCTGCCCGGATCCAGGCGCATCTGCGTCGCCTGGCTCACGTGTGCCGTGATGTGACTTCCCCCGCTTTGCCCGGGACGGCCGATCTGCGACAGGAACTTTCCTGCGCGTGAGAACGCGAGGATGTGCGTGTCCCGCTCGCCGTTGCCGCTCACCCAGATGCGGTCCTTCGCGTCGACGGTAATGCCATGTACCTGCTGCGGCCACTCGTAGCCTTCTCCGGGACCTCCCCAGGTCTGGACGACGTTGCCGTCAGCATCGAACTCGATCACCGGAGGCGCAGGCACGCCCCCTGCCAGCTTGACGGTTTCACCACGATGAATAATCCAGATGTGGTCGCGGGCATCCGTTGCAATGCCGCTGACGGGCCCCACGGCCCACTTGTTGGGGAGCGGTTTCGGCCATGCCGCGTCCACTTCGAAGGCCGGTATGTCGCCGGCCGATTGCGCGTCCGCGATCGGCATCACCTCTCTGCCGAACCAAGTGAGTGCGACCAGCGCGAGGCCACCTGCGAGCGTGCGGCGAAGAGAAGGCTTTTTATTCATCTCGGCAACCCCGCGATGTCTGTTCGCACCTTATAAAGAGTCTTGCCCGCGGTCACGTAAAGCGTTTTCATGTCAGGCCCGCCAAAGGCGTTGTTCGTGATGTAGTCCTCAGCGATCGGAATGAATTTCAGCAACTTGCCTTGCGGAGAGATGACATAGATGCCGGTTTTGGTATCCAGGGTCTCAGACGATCCGCGTAACTGCCCCATGCCGGCCGAGGCGTAGAGATTCCCCTGCGAGTCGATGCTCATGCCGTCGGCGCTGCGGCCGGGATAGAAGTTGTAGTGGACCCGCATGTTGGCGACCGTGCCGTCAGGACGCAGGTCGTATGCGCGGATCATGCGGGCGCCACCCTCCGCCTGATTCGCTTCTATCAGGTAGAGCGTCCTGTCGTCCGGCGAAATCTGGAGGCCATTGGGCCGTTGAATATCCGGTGTCGCGAGAATACGCGCGAGCTGCCCGGGCGCATCGAGCCTGTACACGGCGCCGCCGGCGAGGTCGGTGAAGTACAGCCGGCCTTTCGAATCGATCGTCACATCGTTCGGACCGACAAACGGTTTGCCTTGATAGCTGTCGGCGAGCACTTCGATCTTGCCCGTTTTCAAATCCGTGCGCGTAATTTGCGGCTTGAACGTCTGCATCACACCCATGCGCTGCGATGCGGCGCCCTCGCAGGCGATCAACCGCCCCTCTGGATCGATCAGCATTCCGTTGGCGTTGTTGCTCTGCTCGCGGAATACCGACAAGACGCCCTGGGGCGTGAGCTTCATGATTCGCTGAAAGACCAGCTCGGTGAAGTACACGTTGCCGTCACGATCGGCGACAGGACCTTCCGTGAAGGCGACCGTCGTTGCGATGTCGGCCTGCGGAGCCGCCGCCGACGGCATCAGAAGAGCGATCGATGTGAATGCCGGCACAAGAAGCTTCATAGTTGATGCCCCCTAGTATCTACTTCGTCCCGTTCTGATACCAGATGATGAGATCGCCGTCCTCTTCTCTGTTCGAATACAGGGTTTTCGAGTACCCGATCGACCGCATGCCGATCGAGGGCACTTCGACGAGCGCGTTGTTGGACAACAGCAGACCGCCCGGCCGCAGCATGCGCGCCACGCTCGCCATGGCCAGGCCCTGCTGGAGCCGATCGTAGTAGATAAAGATATTCGTTCCGATGATGAGATCGAACCGTTCAGCTGTCGCTCAGCGTCAACATCTGGGCAGTAATGTTCACATCGCGCGCGGAGATGCGGTCGACGACCGGCGTACGCACGGCGACTCCGCGCAGTCTCAACGGGCCGATAGCGGGCGGCAGTGTAACCGGAACCGCACTGCCTATCGCCCCGCCGAAGCTGGCGAAATAGCGCAGCAGCTCCGGCGACCAGGCTACGCTGCCGTCCAGTGGAAGGTACATCATGTACGGCGCGCCCGCGCGCGCGCGACGCGCCATCTGGCCAATGTGATCGTTCACCCGGGCGCTCACATCGAGCGTCGTCACGGTCAGCGTATCGACGTCTGCAACGCCCGCACGAATCAGTGAATCGATGACGGCGAACGGCTGAATCGTTTGCGGCGGATAGAAATCGTGCCCCTCCTGCTTGTCCACGACATCGAGCCCCGGACCGATGATGGCAACACGCCGCACGCCGGCTGCCAGTCCTGAAGCCACGATCCGCTGCAATGCCTCGTCGACGGCAAAATTGACTCGAACGGAGGTGTCCGTAGCCAGCCCCCGGTCGCGATACATGCGCGATCGCTCGGCGAACTCCAGGCTCGGATCGCCGAGTGCGTGTGCCTGCTCGATCAGACGGGCGTGCGTCTCCTCCTCTTTCATTGACCGATCGATCATCGAGAGGAGACGCGCCTTCACCGGAGCGCCGTCGGGCAGCATCCGCCGCGCGAACTGCAAACGTTCGTTGCTCCCGGGTTGGGCGAGCGCCCGCTCGAAATCGGCAAGCCGCTCGTTCACGGCGTTTCGAATCTGCCCGCGATCGAGCTGCCGCGAAGTAATGCGTGGCTGAGTGGTGAAAGACGTGCCGAACAGGAGCAGATTGACGATCGACGTTTCGTCGCCCTGCGCGACGCGCGCTCGCGTGGCGGCGTCGGCTGTTGCGATCCAGCGGCCCCATTCGGCCGCAGGCGGTGGAGATTGGTTGAGCGCCGCGAAGACCGGGGTCGCTTGCGCGTACGACAGGTAAGCTGCCGGGGGTTGTATTTGCGCCGAAAGAGCCGCGAGGCAGAAAAGAGAGACCGCGCCGCCGGCCAGCGCGAGCCTTACCCCCACAATAACAAGCCGGCGGCGATGACCGGGAGATCCATGTGCACCTGAAACTACAAACTGAAATCTAAGATCTGGAATCTGGAGCTCAGATTTTAGATTGTAGATTCTAGATTCTAGATTTCAGTTACGGGAATCTCGTGGCCTGCCACGCCTGCAATTGCCAGGTCCCGCCGCGGTTGGTGTGGATCGTCGTATAGCGAATCTTGATCTTGAGATCTTTGCCGGTGTCGATGACGTTCACCGCCGCGACGCCGTTGACGATCGCCGTGTTGCCGTTCACGCGGACTTTCCAGTCCGACTCGCTCGGCTCGATCGACACGTAATCGATGTTCCCGCTGGTGACGCTCTTGATGAACTGCTCTTTGCTCTCGAACAGCGCGCTGCTGTGCGTGTAGGTCAGGTCGTCAGCGAGCAGCTTCTCGAGCGCGGGCCGATCTCCCTTGATCATCGCCGCGAAGCGATCCTTCTCGGCCTGAAGTACCTGCTGCTCCACCTTGCCCATCTGCGCTGAGGCGAGCCCGGATAATGTCAACACGATCGCAATAGCGAGAAAGTGTATTCGTCGTTTCATGCAGCTCGACTCCTGTTTAATCTGCCAGATGAAGAGATTTTCGAACAGGAGATTACTCTCCTGCCCTCCTATTGGTACTTTGTTGCCCGCGACATACACCGCGTCAATCTGGCGGCTGTTCTTGATGTTCGCGAGGGGATCGGCGCCGAGCACCAGCAGGTCCGCCCACTTGCCCTGTTCGAGCGTCCCCAGATCCTTCTCCTGCCCGAGGAACTCTGCCGAGCTCTTGGTCGCCGCGGTGATGACCTGTGCCGGCGTCATGCCGGCCTCGACCATCAACTGGAGCTCCATGTGCTCGCCAAATCCCTCGAACCGGGTCAGCACGCCGCTGTCAGTGCCGTACCCGATGCGCACGCCCGCGTCGGCGAGGCGCTTCAGATTTTCCTTCGCCGTCTTCAGAACGCCCGGGTACCTTGGGAAATACTTGTCGCCCGTGAGCGCCTTGTGGTACGCCGGCGACTTCAGAACCTCCTGCTGCCGGGCGTCGAGTCCGCGCGCGAAGAACGGGTCGTTCAGGAACTGGTTGGGCTCCTCGAACATGAAGGTCGCCCACTCGCGGTAGAGCGTGGGAATGATCCAGGTGCCGTGCTGTTTCATCAGCGCGATCAGCTCTGCGTCGACGGCTGTGTCGCGCACGCTGTGGCCGAAGGCATCCAGCCCCGCAGCTGCCAGCTGCTTGGCGTCGCTCAGATAAAAGACGTGCGCAATCACCTTGATGCCATGCTTGTGCGCGCCCTCGATGATCGGTTTCGAAACCTCGATGGGCGTCTTCTTGAAGTCTCCGAATCGATCGTCAACCCAGATCTTGACGACGTCGGGATGCTCCGCCGCAAGCTCTTCCATCTGCGCGGCCGCTTCTGCCGGCGTCGATGGCTCGTATGGAATGCCGGGGACGTTCCCCTTATTGGTCGGGAAGCCGTCTTTCACCGTGAAGCCGCGGCCCGCGGTGAAGATGCGCGCGACCGCCGGGCGTCCGTTGCGCTGCTCCGCCCGCATTTCGTAGACCAGCGGTTTCTGATCCGTGCCGAGCGAGGCGACGGACGTCGTGCCGTAGCTCGCATAGAGCTGCAGATCGCGGGTCACCCCTTCGCGCGTGAAGAACCTGACCGGATCCTGCATCTCGACATCCGAATTGGACACGTGCGTGTGCAGGTCGATGAGACCGGGCATCACGAATTTGCCAGTCAGATCCTGGACGGTGGCGCCAGCCGGCGCTTTGAGCTCGGACGCGGGACCGATCCACATGATCCGCCCGCTGGTCGCAATCATTGCGGAGTCCGGAACTGCCGGACCGCCGCGGCCGTCGATGAGCGTGAAATGGTTCAGGACGAGAACGTCGGCAGGGGGAGATGCGGGCCCAGGGGCGTACGCCGGTTCCGTCGCTCCGCCGCACGCGGCCGCTCCGATCGCGAGCGCTATGACGAGCGTCTGGGCGAGACGCTTCACTTCGTGCGCTCCCGCGCCTCTTCCAGCAGCCGTGTCGCGCGCGACGGATTGAACACTCCACACGAGCAGAACCGGCTCAGCACAACCGAAGCCTGTTCGGGTGTCCGACGGCCTTCCTTCACCCAGTCGATCATCTTCTTGGCGAGCGACTGACTGACCATGCCATGTCCGCACATCGTCGACAACGCGAGCACGTCTCCGTTCGGCAGGTGCTCGGTCTTCCCTTCGAACCCGAGCGAGTAGCCCGCACTGTGGCGGTGGATGCCTGCCGCGCTGCAGCACGCGATGGCTCCATCGACCGATGTTGAGATGTTGATGCTGAGGCCAAGGTCGGCCTCGCGGACCGCCTTCGTGCATTGTTCCGCGGCTTCGAGGTTGTCGAACACAGCGGCGGCCGTCGCGGTCGTATCGAAACCGTCGATGACCTTCTGAAAATCGGGCTCGGTGTCGCGGTTCCAGTGCGCAAGCGGCGACAGCGACCGAGACGGACGATACGCGCCGCCGTGGCGCGAGTCGCCCAGGTTCACCGGCTTGAACTGCATGGCGATCTCGAGGAACCGCCGCAGCTTGGGCACCGAGTTTTCGTCGTTCTTTCCACGGCTTGCGATCGCAAAGACGATGTAGTCGTCTCGGAAGCTTTGCGCGTCGCCGAACCGATGCAGCGTATTCGTCATGATTTTGCCATCTCCAAAGCGGATTGCACCGCCGCCTGATTCGTGACGCGGCCGAGGCCCACGTTCGTCTTCGCGCGCTCCAGCGAGTAGCCGAGCCGCTCGAGCACCGGGGCCACGACGTTGTCTTCGCCGTTTTCGTCGCAGCGCGTGCCGACGCCGAGGGCCACGACCGTATCGATGCGCTTTTCGACGTCCCACACCAGCCGCACGACTTCCTCGACACGTTCGACTGGGACCTTGATTTCGACAATCGCCGACATGAGCTTTTCGTTCAGGATGTCCTCGCGCAGCGTGCCGGTTGCTACATCGCTCATCAGCGACGTGATCGGATTCTTCTTCTCAAACGCCACCCCGGCATCGGCGAGCGCCCAGCACATCAGTTGAATCTCGCGCATCCATACGCCGACACCAGGCCGGCCGAACTCGATCGTGAAGCCGGCCTCTCCGGACTTGACGCGGCCGCTGATGTCGTTGGTCTTCACTTCTTCAGTTCCGCGTCCTTCGACACCTGTCGATTCGTGGGGCACGCGTGGGTCGGAAAAAGCCCGCCGCACCACGCGGGGCCACGTGAGCTCCTCCGGCTCGAAGGCGGCCGTCGGGCACACATCAGGCTCGGGATCGAAGCGCAGGCGCAGCATCTGGAAGATTTTGCGCGTCGTACGCACGATCGTCGGGTTGAGGTGCTCCTGGCTGAGCCCCGTATAGCAGGCGTAGCACTCGACGCACTCTTGCAGGTTGACCTTGGCGCGCTTGATCGTGGGGTCGACGTAAATCGCCCCCATCGGGCACACATACGTGCAGTTACCACACGCGACGCATTTGTCGGGATTGATATACATAGCAACCTCTCGTTATTCCTCCGATTTTATAACGATCTTCGAATATCGGCCAAAAGTTTCGAAAATTCAGACCTTTCATACAGAAGATCAGAAGTTCAGGAGGTTTTTTTCGAAAAGCGTTCTCCTGGTCTTCTGGCCTTCTGTTCATGTCTTTTCGTTCCAGTCAGCCAGCAAATCCTGAATCGTCGTCGTCCGGTGTTTCCGCAGCGCCGCGACGGCCGCCGCCGTGTCGCGCTTCAGCACCGCCCGGCACAGATCCTCGTGCTCTTTCGCGATATTCCGCTTGCGCGTCAGGCTCCTCGCCCACAACCGTCGATAACGCGAAAACCGCTCGGACAGCACCCGGCAGAATCGCATCAGCGAAGGAGACCCGCACGCCGCGTAGAGTGATTCGTGAAATGCAAGGTTGCGCGGCTCCCAACCCGGATCGAGCCGCCCACGGGAGGTGCGCATGCGATGCGTCGACAGCTCGCGAAAGCGGGCCTCGATGTTCGCCGCCCACCGGTCGTCCCCCTTCTTGATCGACTGCCGGATGCCGAGTGCCTCGAGCTCAAACCATGTCATCGCCAGGTCGACCAGCTCCTCCTGCGACACCGGCGCCACACGAAAGCCCTTGTGATCCTCGAGGACGACGAGGTCGTCGGCGACCAGGCGCATCAGCGCCTCGCGAAGCGGGCTGAGTCCCGATGCGTACCGCGTCCGCAGATCCTTGAAGCGAAGCCGCGAACCTGGCGCGAGCCGGCACTCGAGAATGTCGCCGCGAAGCTGCTCGAAGACGTCGGAAGCAATGGTGCGAGTGGAATGGCGTTTGGTGCGCCTACGGACTGTCGTCATAACGAAAAACGTATAACGAAGAACGAATAGAGATAAGCGTACACGCTTGCTTATTCGTTCTACTTTTTTCGCTCTTCGTTTCCTTTCGCCAGATCCAGTGCCACATCCACAATCATGTCCTCCTGCCCACCGACCATCTTCCGGCGGCCGAGCTCTACGAGAATGTCGCGCGTGTCGAGACCGTACCGCCCCGCCGCCGACTCGGCGTGGCGAAGAAAGCTGGAATAGACCCCCGCATAGCCGAGGGAGAGCGTCTCGCGATCGACGCGCACCGGGCGATCCTGCAGCGGGCGGATCAGATCTTCTGCCGCGTCCATCAGCGCGAACAGATCGCATCCGTGCGGAAGTCCGGATCGATTCAACGTGGCCACGAGCACTTCGAGTGGCGCGTTGCCCGCGCCGGCGCCCATGCCCGCAAGCGATCCGTCGATCCGGGTCGCGCCCCGCTCGATGGCCACGAGCGTGTTCGCGACGCCGAGCGAGAGATTGTGGTGGGCGTGCATCCCCTTCTCGGTCTTCGGATCGAGCGTGTCATTGAACGCGTTCATCCGATCGGCGACGTCGCGCATCAGCATCGCGCCGGCCGAATCGACGATGTAGACGCAGTTCGCGCCGTAGGACTCCATCAGCCTGGCCTGGCGCGCCAGCTCGGCCGGCGGCGTCATGTGCGCCATCATCAGAAAGCCGACGACATCCATGCCCAGCTTGCGCCCGTGCTCGATGTGCTGCTTCGCGATGTCCGCTTCCGTCGAATGCGTCGCAATGCGCACCGACCTGGCGCCGGACGCATGAGCCGCGTCGATATCCTCGACCGTACCGATCCCAGGGAGCAGCAGCACGGTGATCGTTGCGCGCGTGACGCCGTCGACCGCGGCCTCGATCCATTCGCGATCCGTGTGCGCGCTGAACCCGTAGTTGAAGCTCGAGCCCGCGAGGCCATCGCCATGGCTGATCTCGATGGCATCGACACCAGCCCGATCGAGCGCCGAGGCGATGCGCCGGACGTCGCCAACCGAATACTGGTGGCGAATGGCGTGCATGCCGTCCCGCAGCGTGACGTCCTGCACGTAAAGGCGGCCGCCTGCGCCGCCGAAGCCCACAGGCGAAGGCGCGCTCATGCCAGCACCGGACGCGCCGCGTACGATGCCGCAAGCCGCTCTCCCGTTCGAAGCGCGGCCGACGTCATGATGTCGAGGTTGCCGGCATACTTCGGCAGATAGTGTCCGGCGCCCTCGATTTCGAGAAACACAGACACTTTGAGACCACGCGTGAACGCGGCGCCGTCGACGCGCGCCGGGTGCGCGGCAGACACCGGCTTCGAACTGCACGGCCTGTTTCAGATGATAGCCAGGCACGTACGCGCGCACGTCGGCGGCCATCTGCTCGACGGAGCGCTCGATCGCCGCCGCATCGCCGCCGTCGACGAGGCAGAACACGGTGTTCCGCATGATGAGCGGAGGATCGGCCGGGTTCAGCACGATGATGGCTTTTCCCTTGCGCGCGCCACCGACCCGCTCGAGCCCGCGCGCCGTCGTCCGCGTGAATTCGTCGATGTTCGCGCGGGTTCCTGGTCCGGCCGATCGGCTCGCAATGCTGGCGACAATCTCTGCATAGGGTACCGGCGCGACGCGCGAGATGGCCGCGACGATGGGAATCGTGGCCTGTCCGCCGCAGGTGACGAGGTTGACGTTCGGCTGATCGGCAAGCTCGTGCATGTTCACGGCCGGCACCAGGTACGGGCCGATGGCGGCAGGCGTGAGATCGATGATCTGCTTCGAATGGCTGCGCAGGACGGCGTTGTGCCGTGCGTGCGCCCCAGCCGATGTCGCGTCGAAGACGATCGCGATGTCGTCGAAATTCGGCATCTGGACGAGACCCTCGATCCCGTCTGAGGTGACTGGCACGCCGAGCCGGCGCGCGCGTGCGAGCCCGTCCGACTCTGGATCGATCCCGACGAATGCGCCCATTTCGAGCTGCGTCGACGTCCGCAGGACCTTCATCATGAGGTCCGTGCCGATGTTGCCGCTCCCGATAATTGCGACTTTGACACCCATCAATTCCTGCTCCTGCCTCGCGGTGTGAACGGCTGCCGGGCGTTCGACCCGTCCGTTATAGTGTCGACACTTAAAGAGATATACACCAGGTCAAACCACCATTTTCGCCGGTCCCGCACTCGGAACAGGCCAACAAAAGTGTTGACACTGTGTTCGAGCCACGTCCGCTCATTCCCCGATGTTATACTCCCGCGAGCCCATCGACATGCAGCCCGCACGGGAGGAGACCTCCCATTGACCGAACCGCGCGGCCACGGCGCCGGCAAGCGGCGTCGACGGGTGCTTTCCGTTAAAGCTCAGCCTCTCGTCACACCAACCACGCCTGTCCTCCGGGACGGCACGCGCAAGACGCGCGACATGACGTGGACTGTGTACAGCAGCCTCCGCGAATCGATCCTCAACGGCACGCTGCCCCCAGGCGAATCGCTTTCCCAGGTCCAGCTCGCCAGCCAGCTCGGCGTCAGCCGCGGGCCGCTGCGCGAAGCGGTGCGCATGCTGCAGCGGGAAGGACTCGTCGAAGCCGAAGTCAACCGCCGCGGCCGCGTGTCCTCGTTTTCCATCGACGACCTCGAGCAGCTGTACGCCATGCGCATCGTCCATGAATCGCTGGCGATCCGTATCAACGTGCCCCGCTTCACCAAGCGCGACATCGACGCGCTCCGCGGATGCCTTCGCCGTATGGAAGCGCTTGCCGGTCACGACCTCCGCCAGTGGCAAGGCGTCGATCGCGAATTTCATTTCACGCTGCTCGCTCATGCCGGCGATCGCCTGATGCGCACGATCCGCGAGCTGTACGACCACGCCGATCGGTACCGGTGGCTGTATATCAAGGGCGTACCGCGCGCCCTGTCAATCGCTGCGGACGAACACAAGGCCATCTTCGAGGCGTCGGCTGACGGCGACGCCGCGCTCGCAGCAGCCCATCTCGCCCGCCATCTTGCTCGAACAGCCCTGACCGTGCTCACCCATCACGCGCCCGAACACGACCCCACGACCGTGCGGGCTGCGATCCGTCTGGCGACCGGCGCCGAAGGGCCGGTGGGGAGCGCGGCAGCCCTCAAGGCGCGCTCCTTTCGATCCGTCCGTTAGAGCAGACACTCCTCGCTCAGAACGTCAACTTCGACATCAGAATCAGGAAACGCGGCTCGGTGTTCGCATTGGCCGTCACACGGCCGAAATCAGTCGCCGTGGGATTGAGCTGCGGAGCGGCGAAATGTTGACGATTCAACATGTTCGCAGCGTCGAGACGGATCTGCAGCGTCGACCGCCCCATCAACGGGAACGATCGCGAGATGCTGCTGTTCAGCAGCAGGGTCGCGTCGCCGCGAAGCCCATCGACGCGAAACGGAAACAGCCGTTCCTGGAAGTCCGCCGGTATGCGCGTCGCACTGCGCTCGAAGCCCGCATCGACGTTGAACCACTGATCGAGAGTGGGATCATCGATGGCAATGTCATTGACGTCACCGTAAAAGAACACGTTGCCGTACTGCAGCAGCGGACCAGGCTGCCATTCGAACGTCTGGCCGGTCTGCCATCCTCCAAGAATTTTGCCCAACCACCCGCCGTCGGACAGATAGCGGCGGCCGCGGCCGAATGGCAGCTCCCAGACGCCGTTGAGTGTGATGCGATGCGGCCTCGCATTCTGGCTCGTGATCCACTGTGTCGGCGCTGCGTCGTATTCGTTGATGACGTTCAGCCACTCCTCGGCGCGGATGCCCGAGTATGCGGCGTTGAGACTGAGCCCTTGCGAGAACCGGCGCTGAAACGCCACTTCCACAGCATGCGTGCGAACCTTGCCGAGCGGCAAGAAACCGGCCTGAAGACCGTTGCCCACGCTCATATGCGGAAACGGGCGGAGAAGCCGGTTCTTCTGAATTGTCGGGCTCGTGAACAGCGCCTGCGCGGCGAGCTGGTTGTAGAGCGCGGGGTTCGACGTCCGCAGCGCCGTGAGATTGCCGATGAAGAACGGGTTCGCGACGTTCTGGTTGTTGCTCGTCGCAAGCGCCGCATTCCGCGTGTCAGTGTGGTTCCAATACTGGAACGGCAATACATCCTGCCGGACCGACGCCTGGGTGTTGAGCGTAGCCCCTACAAACGAGTTCGCGTCGACGTTGTCGGAGTACGTGCCGACATATGCCACCTCGATCGCCATATTGCGGCCGAGCTCTTTCTGCACGCCCGCACGCCACCGCTGCAGACGGGCGTGCTCGCGATCGAGGTTGCCATAGGAGAGCGCCTGTCCCGCAACGAAGTTCCCCCCGAGTGAGGTGCCGACGGGGGTCACGAACCGCGTGCCATCCGCTCTCACAGGAAACGGATCGACGAGAGGCGAGATCCCGGCCCGCGGATTTCCCGAGACCCACGTCTGCCCGAAGTCATTGCTCGATGGCACCGTCGTCACGGTGCTGAAGCCGAGCTGGTTCGGAATAATCGCGGTTGCGTTCAGGGAGTCGTAGTAGACGCCGTAGCCCCCCTTGACGACCATGCCGTCGTTCACCTGATATGCGGCGGACGCGCGCGGCAGCCACATGACCTGCGACTTCCACCCGCGACGGCTCTGCCCGTCCTGCCCGGCATAGATAGCGCCGCCGCGCAGATTCTGGCGGAACGCCTCCACCGATACCTCGGGAAGGGGGCTGCGGGCGTACGCCGCAACCACTTCGTTCGCAAACGCCGGCACAAACTCGGGATCGAAGGACGTGATCATGCGATCGGCCGTCTCGGTCATCCCCTGCTCGATTTCGAAACGGAGGCCGAGGTTCACGGTCAGTTTCGACGTCGCCCGCCACGCCTCCTGCGCGAACATCGAGTAGTAGGGCGAAGACGTGGAGTAGTCAACGGGCGTGTTGAGCGTGGATGTCGTCGGAATGCCTAGCATGAAGGCCGCCCAGCTCAGGCCCAGGTTGCCTGGCGTCACCAGCGCTGTATCCGAGTAACGGCGCGTGTACGTCGGGTCGAACGAGTAGAGGCCCTGGCTCGCCCCCGGCAGGAACCCAGTCCGAGCGTGCCGCCGCATGTCAGTGCCGAACTTCAGCGTGTGGTTGGCACGAACGTGCGTCATGTTCGCGGTGACCTGCAGATTCGTGGTGTCGTACCCTTCAGCCGCATTGTCGCCGAACGTCTGATAGCCCATGATCTCCACCCTCGGAAGCGCGCAGGAGCTTCCCCGCGTGCTCCCCGTCCGCGACTCGTCGGACGCGGCGCATTTCTCATCCAGGTAGGCGGGAAGCCCCACGTCGGCCGATCGCATCGTGGCCAGGGTCTTCCGCTCGCCACCCTCGTGAAACGCGTTGGCGCTCAACTGCGCGTCGATGACCGTCGTCGAGCTCTTCACCCACGTCCAGTTTCCGGTGCCCGCGTTCGTCGTCCGCTTCATGTCCTCGGAATGGATGCCTACGCTCTGGTACGTCCAGTCGTCGAGCCCCTCAGTGAAGTAGCTTCCGCTCCACCGGCCGAAGAACCGGTGCGAACTCGAGTGGTTGTAGTCGAGGCGCGCGCCGTAAATCTGGCTCTGAATCGGATCGGTGTAGGTGCGCACGAGGTAGTTGTTCGTCGGCTCCTGGCGGGAATCCGTCGGGTTGTTGTTGGGCGTCGGCAGAAACTTCACGTAGTGCTGATACATCGGGTTGATCACGCGGTTCTGCGGAATGATGTTGCCGGGGAACGGATCGCGGATGAAGAACCCTGGGCGCGCAAGATCGGGCCTGACGCTCAGCGGATCGTAAATCTGATACCGCACGGGATCGATGGCGAGGAGGTCTGAAAAGTCGCCACGCAGATGCGCGTCGGTCGGAATCGTGTGCTGGGTCGGGTTCACCGGCCGGTCGTCTTTGTTGTACGAGTAGTTCACGAATGCGAAGAGCTTGTTCCGGATGATTGGGCCGCCGAGCGTGGTCGCCAGGTTGTTCGACTTCCCATCGGGGTTGATGTTCTGCGACTTGAGCGAATCAGCCAGTGCCTGGTTGCCGCTCGCTTCCGCCTGCTCGATGTTGTTGTAGTAGTTCCGCTTCGCGAAATACCTCGGCGCGTTCCACTGGTTGTTCCAGTACTGATAGTTCAAGGTCCCGCGCATCGCGTTGGTGCCGCTGCGGGTCATCATCGAGATGCCGAGACCGGTCCCGTGGCCGAACGACGCATCGAAGTTCGCCGTTTCGATGCGCACCTCTTCAATCATGTCGGAGTTCGGCGACGAGGCCAGCCGGCGGTCGCTGCCGTTGTTGGTCGCGCCGTCGATCGTCCACTCGTTCCCGCCAACGCCGCCCGGCGCCGACGTGTCGCTCGACGTGCGGTTGACGAAACCCTGTGCGACATACGGCACCGCGGCCGACGAATTGACACCAGTGACGAACCGCGTCAGCAATACCGGCATGTTCGAGAACATCGGCAGGCTCTCGACGCTGCGCCGATCGAGGTTCTGCCCGGTCGTCAGCACGCCGGTCTCGAGAATCGGCGAATCGCCGCTCACCGTGACGGTTTCGCTGACTGCACCGACTCCCAGCGTCAAGTCGACGGTGGACTGCTGAGCGACCGACAGGATGATGCCGCTCCGAACCGACGTCTTGAAGCCCGTCAGTTCGGCGCTCACACGATAGTTCCCGGGCAGCAACAGAGGTGCCTGGTAGTAGCCGGTCGAATTCGTCGTCAGCGTCGCCGACACGTTCGTGTCGATGTTGGTGATGATCACGCTGACGCCGGGCATCGCGCCGCCCTGCTCATCGAGCACGTGGCCGACGATTGTCCCGCGCGTTTCCTGCGCGAAGACAGAGGTGGCGAAGACGAAAACCAGGGCGAACGCGCAGCGGCATATACGCGGAATCATGGTCGTCCTCCTCAAGGGCAGGAAAGGTTCCGGTTCCGGTTCCGGGTTCCGGTTCCGGTTCCGGTTCAGATCTCGAACAGGAGATGAGGAGGGTAGGTGCCCTCCTGGCCTCCTGTTTTTTCGTTGCTCTTAGATCTGGCAGCGGCAGACCGGCGCATTGCCGCCGCCGATGTCGTCGACCCAGTAGATGTAGCCCTTGAATACTGACGCGCCGTGCGGGAACGGAGAGCCGTCCGGCAGCAGAATCGCGTCGACGATCTCGCCGGTCACCATGTCGCGCTTGAAGAAGGCGCCCATGTTGGTGTCGGACTCCCACAGGTGGGTCGCTGTGTCCGATTCGATGCCGATGCCGTGCGGACGGAAGCCGGTCGTGGGAAACATGTGCTCGACGGTCCACGCGACCGGATCGACGCGGTAGATCATTCGGCCAGGCGGGACGGCAATCCACAACTTGCCGTTCTGCGCCTGAATGCCGTGCGCGCCGGTACCGGGTGCCGGGGGTCCGGGATTGCCGGCGATCGCGCCGCCGCGCCCGACGCCCAGGCCGTCGCTCGTGCCCTGCCCTGTGTTCTGCCCGGCCTCGACCGCACCGCGGCCGCCGCCGCCGCCACCTCGTCGCGCCGGCACCGTCTCGCCGCGTGCGGCTGCCTGCTCAGCGCGAATCTTCTGCCCGTAGTTATCCGGGCGCGCGGGGATGTCGGTGGTGCGTCTGTAAATGACTCCTGCCCCAGGCGTAAAGTGCTTCTCCATCGTCTCGCCGGTTTTTGCGTCGGCGCGGATGATTTCGCGGCTGTACGTCGAACCAATCCAGATGCTCTTGCCGTCGTGGCCGAGGCCGCTCGGGCCGGTGCCCTCCGGGGCCAGCTCGCGGACGAGCTTGCCGTCGAAGCTCGACAGGTACACTTTGCAGCGCCCGGGAGTGTCACCACGGCTGCCGGCGATGTCGATCGTCCAGATGCCTTCCTCGTTGACCTGCATGCCGTTGCCCGACAGGCCGGGTGCCTTGAACAGAATCTCGACCTTCGCCGGCCGCATCTTGAACGTCATCTTCGGGGTCGGTGGCGTCGCGCCCTGCGCGCCCGCGACACCCTTCATGGCGGCGGGAGCCTGAGCGAACGCCTCGTTCGTGCCCCCAATGAGTACATGCTCCGCCAGACAACGCCGCGGCATTTAGAAACTCTCTGCGCTTCATGTGTCCTCTTTTCTTAATGCGTCGCGGGGCCCCACCCCCGCGACCTGTATCTCGCGACCTTCGGTCGCTCTTTCTTTTAACTTGTCGTGGGGCCTCACCCCCACGACCTGTGCCTCGCAGCCTTTGGCTGCTCGGCGGTGTTCGCGGCGACGATCTGCTTAGTGCGGCATGCGTCGCTGACCTAATCCCTAATCCCTAATCCCCAATCCCTAATCCCTAGCCACGCTCGCCACGATCCCCACAATCCCTACCACGAGTACCGCATCACAATCTGTCCGCTGCGCGGTGGTCCGTACACCGTTCCGGTGTTGATCCGTCCGAACCCGGCCGTCGGCACGCCCTGGGCGTTGCGTTGCTGGGTCTGGAGCGGATTCGCTGCGTCAGGATTATTCAACTGAGTGCGGTTGAACGCATTGAAGAATTCGGCGCGCACTTCGATACGCGAGCTGTTGTGGACTCTGAAGCTGCGGCCGACGCTCAGTTGCTCGTCGGGGCGACGCTGGTAGCGGAAATCGTCGTAGTAAGCCGGCGAGGTGCCGTACTGTCCGGGCCCAGGATTTGCCCATGCGGCCGGATTCAGCACGAAATCGGCGTTCGGATCGTAGTCGTCGCCGTTCAGGTCCTTCGTGAACAACGGCTGCCCTTCGACTCGGTTCATCGTGGTTGTCTGGAAGGTCAGCGACGATATCTGGTTCTGCGACGCCGGCACAGGTATCGGCATGCCGCTCGCAAAGCGGACCATCCCGCCGAACGTCCAGCCGCCGAGAACCGCCCGGACGAACTTGTTGCTGCTGAACGGAGGAACTTCATAGCTGAAAGCGACCACGGAAATCAACGGTTCCGAAAGCTCGGAAACGATGAACACGTCCTCGGGATGATCGAAGACGTTCCAAGGCGTCACGGTATTGTTGGGCGCCGAGATGGTTGACGAATTGACCATGTTGGTCCGCTCGTTCTGCCACGTAAAGGTCGCCGTCATATTCAGTCCGTGCGAGTACCGCTTGTTCGCTTTCACTTGCAGCGAATCGTATCTGCTTTCGCCGTTGGGCACGCCGAGCGACGCAATATTGCCGAACTGCGGGAACGGTCGCAGGCTCTGCGCCACTGTATTCGCTCCGGAGTAACCGGCATACGGCAGCTTGTTGAACCCACGCGCTGCGGCCGTAGCCGAATCAAGACGCGAGGTCAGCAACGTGCGGTCGGCAGCGTTGTTGAGGTCGAGGCCGAACGATCGCAGCCGCTCGTCGCTGATGGCGTTCAGGTTGATCAGATTGTTGGCGGTGAACCCCTTACCCCTGTTGCCGACATACGCGACATCGACGACGAGGTCGCGGGTAATCTCGCGCTGCAGCGAGATGCTCCACTGGTTGAGCCTGGGCATCTTGCCCGCGTCGGGATGAATCCACTGCGGCGGCGAGTCCACCTGACCAGGAGAAGGCCGGATGCCCGCGTTGTTCGTGACCTTGAACAGATCGTCGCGGTCTGTACACCAGTCCCGTCCGCAGCAAGGCTCCCGGCTCCCCGAATGCCGGCGACTGGAAGTTGAACGTGTTCCACCCGCCCGCGCCGAGCGTGGAACCGCCGTCGGCCTGGCCGATGCCTGTCTGCGCGTAGGTGATGCCCCATCCGCCGCGAAGCACGGTCTTCGGGTTGATTTGATACGACGCCCCGATGCGCGGCCCGAATGAGTAAGGATACGTCTTGACGAAGCGGCAGTTGCAGGCGCCAGGCCCTTCCCCTTCGTAGATCGTGGCGCCGAGGAGCCCGCCCGCTGCAGGATTCGCGACGTCGGGCGAGAACATGCTGCGGCGATCCTGCTCTTCGTAGCCGTAGGCCTGCCGATCCCATCTCACGCCGTAGTCGAGCGTCAGCGCACCTTTGACACGCCACGTGTCCTGCAGGAACACCGAGACGGCGGGCTTCCGCCAATTCGGATCGGTCGTGATTCGAAACGGAGGCGTTGTTCGACCATCCCGAGCAGAAAACTCGCGTACGGCAACCCAACAGCGCCGCCGCCGAGATTCTGTCCGTTCGTCGAGGGCAGCGCCGTCTGCTGGGCATTGAACGTGTACTGCGCCGTGCGAGCCGTGGATCTGAGGATTGCTGAAGATGTCGTTCCGCCACTCGAACCCGGCCTTGTAGGTGTGCGTGTTGCGCGAGTGGGTGATGTTGACGAGCAACTGCGGCTTCTTCGTCGCGGGCAGGCTGCCGGCATTCGCAATGCCTTCGGACATGCCGCCGCCGGTCTGGGTGAACATCGCGCCGATGACCGGGAAGCCGATGCCGTTGACGGCGCCGACGAGGCCGAGTCCCGCAACCGGATCGAACTTGACGCACCTCAGGCAATCCGAAGTCCGGGTTCCAGTGGCGCACGTAATCCGACGCGGCTGTTCAGCAGAGTCGTCGGCGTGAGCACCCAGTCGTAGGTCACGCGCACCGTGTGGGTGGAGGTCTCGAACCGCCGCACTTTCGTGATGGGAATCGGCAGGCCGTCGGATCCGTTGTAATGCGGCCCCCAGTACCGGGAGTAGTAGCCCGACAGCTTGCCGTTGCCGTGAAGTTGTGGTCGAGCTTGATCGTCGAGATCGACTTGATCGTATCGGCCGGGAACGACTGATCCCAGTTGTTGATCATCCCGGCGCGCGTCGCTCTGGGGATGTAGTCCTGGATCTTCAAGGCGACCGGATCGAGGAGCTCGCGCGGAATCACGTTGTTGGGAAACGGATCGCTGACGACCTGGCCGCTGACGACGCGCGTCGTGCGCGGGTCGTAAATGGCGTTCTCCATGATCGGCCGGCCGAGCGGATCGGTGGCGAGCACGCGCCCCGTCAGCGCCTCGCCGAAATCGCCGTTCCGCATCCGGTCGGTCGGCATCGTCTGCAAGAGCCCGGCTGCGCGTTTCGATCTGGCGGAACTGCTCGAAGCTGTAGAAGAAGAACGTGCGGTTGCGCCCGTCGTACACGCCCGGCAGGGTGACCGGTCCGCCGACGCTGCCGCCGAAATTGTTCCGGCGGTTCGGCGGTCTCACCAGCTTGCCGGTCCGTCATTCGGTAAAGGGGATGCCGGCGCCGAGTTTTTCGTTCACGTAGTACTCGAAAAGGCTTCCGCGGAACGTATTTGTCCCGGATTTCGCAGTGAGATTGAAGATGCCGCCCGCCACCTGCCCGTACTCAGCGGCGAAGTTGCTGGTGTGCACCGTCATCTCTTCGAGGGACTCGACGGAAGGCTGGACCTGATCGACGCGAATCATCAGGCGATGGTTGTTCGCTTCCATGCCTTCGACGCGGATCTGGAACGTGTTGAGCGGCGCGCCGCCCACCTTCAGAGAGCTGTAGGACGAAATGTTTCCGCCCGGAACAAGCGTCACGAACGAGTACGGATTGCGAATCGCCGCGGCGGCGAAGTTGCCGCGCGCGCCGAAATTGAGCGGAAGCGAGTTGAGGTTCTCGCTCGTCACGCTCGATGAGATTTCCGCGCTTTGGGTGTCGAGCAGAGACGCATCGGCGACGACGTTGACTTCTTCGGCGAGGTTGCCGACCTGCAGCTTCGCGTCGATACGAGCCGTCTGCCCCACGAAGATGCGGATCCCCTCCTGACGGAAGCGGCCGAAGCCAGCCAGTTCGACGTTGAGATGGTAGGTACCGACCGGCACCTGCACGATCGTGTAGTTGCCGGTCTGCGTCGTGACCGTTTCGTACCGGGCGCCGTTCTCCGGGTTCTCGGCAACGACGCTCGCACCCGGCACGACAGCGCCGTCCGGATCGACGACCGTGCCTGTGATGGTGCCGCGATCGCTTTGCGCGAAAGCACCGGTGGTCAAGCCGGCCACCAGCGCAATAACCGTCAGGAGTCGTCTGACTGCCATCTCAACCCCCTTAGAAGCTGAACCTCACTCCGAGCCTCATGTAGCGCTCGTCGTACTCACGGCCGACGTTGTTCGTGCCCGTGATGGACCCGAACCCGTTGAGCGCCAGAATCGAGCCGTCGGCTCTGTAGGTGACGTTCGACACGTTCGTGCCGCTCGGGTTCGGGAAGTGCGCCGTGTTCGTCAGGTTGAAGATCTCCATGCCGGAACTGGATGTTGCTCGCTCGCCTTGAGCCGGAACGTGCGGAAGACGCTCAAGTCGAGGTTGGCGTAACCGGGTCCGCGCAGGGTGTTGAATCCCGCGGTGCCGAACCGCGCCTCGGTGACCGGCTTGAACGCCGTCGGGTCGAAATAGGGATTGTCCACGCCGATGCCGCCGAGGATCTCGACGTCCTCCTTCACCTGGTCGGCGCGCTGCGGGCTGTTGGCGTTCAACGATGCGTTGCTTGCGGAGATCGCTGAACGGCGTACCAGAGAAGGCTGTGAAGTACGAGTTGACCTGCCAGCCGCCGAGCGATCGTGGCTGACCACGCCGCCGTTGCTGGCGTACTTCCTGCCCGGACCGAACGGCAGCTCGTAGGTCGCCGAGATGTCCACCTTGTGCGGCGTGTTGCCGCCCTGGTGCCCTTGTTGAGGTGCCAGTACTCCGGGATCAGGATGCCGCCGGCCCACCAGTCGGTCGCCTTGGCGTAATGTATACGCCGAGGTCATCGCGAAGCCATTGTTCATCCGGCGGTTGATGCTCACCTGCAGCGAGTCGTACTGCACGCGGCCGAGCGGCCGCACGGTGTTGACCTGCGCGGTCGTCCGGAACCCACCGGCGAGCCCAGGCTGGTTGAACGGCAGGCCCGCGTTGCCGCCGCCGATCTGGCTGTAGTTGAGGTTCTGGTTGCGCACCATGTCGTTCTGGCGGTTTCCGACGTATCCGACCTGCGCGGTGAAGTTGTGCGGCAGCACCTTCTGGACCGACACGTTGAACGTGGTGATGACGCCGCGGGTGTAGTCGGCCCACCTCGTTCGTCGTGATGTTGGCGCCTGCCGGAACCTCCATCACCGTCGTGAGATCGAGGATCGGCAGCAGCGGGTAGCCCTCGCTGAAGCTGCCCACGGGCGTGAAGTTGTTGCCGCCAACCGCCACGTCGTTGATCTGCACGTTGACCGGGAAGTTGCGCATCCGGACGCCGATCATGTTGTCGTTCTGCGGATTGCGCGAGTAGCCGGCGCGGAAGACCAGTGAGTCGGTGGCGCGGTACGCGACGCCCAGGCGCGGCGTGAACAGATCCTTCTGCACCTCGATGCCGCAATCGATCGGGTACGTCGCCCGAGGCCGCACAGCAGCAGCCGGTTGCTGCGTGAAGTCGAATATCTCGACGCCGCGATCGGCGTGCTGCGGCACCGGGTAGTACTCCCAGCGGACGCCGGCCGACACCGTGAGCTTGCGCGTCAGCTGGAACTGATCGCGGATGTAGATGCCGTACTCCCACGATCCGCAGCGTCGCCGACTGCTCGTTGCTGCCGTTTTCCTCGTTCAGCAGCGGATTCTGGAGCGCCGTGTTGCGCGTGATGCGGCAGACCGAGCAGGAAGTCGGCGTATCCGTTGAACAGGTTCGGCGCCGACGCCGCCGTTGAGCGCCGACGCACCGCCGGTGAAGTTGAAGCTCGGCGCCGTGATCTCGTAGTGGTTCATGTGCAGCCGGTGCACGTCGACGCCGAACTTGACGTTGTGCGCGCCCTTGTTCCAGCCGGCGTTCATCACCCACTGCCACTGCGGATCGAGGTAATCGAACACCGACGCGGTGTTGTCGTTGACGCGGATGCCGTTGCCGTACGAGCTCCACGACGGCGTGAAGATGTCGACACGAGGCATCGCGTAGTCGCGCTGCAGCGGCGGCTGACACGCGTTCTTGATGCCGACGACCTCTCCCCAGCACGTGCCCTTTCCCGGCGGCTCCTGGTAGGTGTGCTGCCGCGTGAAGCCGAACAGACCGTCGATCACGAAGTTCGACGAGACGATGTTGCGTCGCGGAGATCGCGGCGCTGCTGACGTTCGAATCGAGGATGCGTGCCGAGCGCCAGCGGATTTTCGCCGGCCGGCGCCATACAGGCCCGCCGCCAGTTCGCTGGCCGGCAGATAGCTGAACCGGCCGTTCAGGTTCAGCCGGCTGCTGGCGTTGTAGGTGATCTTCGTGTCGATCTTGTGGAAATCGGATCTGTAGTCGGGAACCGCGAAATAGTTGTTGACGTTGCCCGGCAGCTGCGGCAGCGGCAGGTAGCGCCAGGATGTTCTTCGAGACCTGGTTGATCCGGTCTGCCGGAATGAAATTGCACGCGTCGAACCGCGGGTCGGTCGTCGAGGTCAGGCCGCAGTTGGCGAACGCAAACGGCACGCGGCCCGTGCCGTTGGCCGCGCCGGTCGCGGGATCGTAAATGACCGTGCCGGTGCCCGAGAAGTTGCCGCTCCGGATCGCCGCCGGTCGGCAACGAGAGAAACTGCGACGCCGAGCCGGACGCCTGGCTCGACGTACGGTCCCCCGATCGTCCGCTGCACCGTCGACTCGATGCTCGCGAAAAAGAACACCCTGTCGCGCTTGATCGGCCCGCCGATCGTGCCGCCGAACACGCTCTTGTTGTCCTTCGTCTTCTCCCGGTTGGCCGGCAGGAAATAGTTGCGGGCTCGCAGCTTGTCGTGGGTCAGGTATTCGAACGCCGATCCGTGGAGCGTGTTCGTGCCGCTCTTGATCTGCACGTTCACCGACGCGCCGCCGGCCATGCCCTGCTCCGCATCGAAGCTGTTGGTGACGACGTTGACCGTCTCGATCGCTTCGATGGCCGGCGTGTAGGCCTGCAGGCCCTGAATCCACTGGTTCGTGGCGCTGACGCCGTCGAGACGGAAGACCGTGTTCGAGTTCGGCGCGCCGTTGACCGACACCTGCATGGCGCGCGCGGGGTTGTTGATGCCGCCGGTCTGGAAGTAGTTCGGCTGCGCGACGCCGGGCGTCAACGTCAGCGCGCTCTGGAAACTCCGGCCGTTGATCGGCAGGCTCTCCAGTTGCTGGCTCGTCGTCTGCGTCTGCACGGCCGCGGTCTCCGTCTGCAGCAGCACGGCATCGGCCGACACGAGCACCGACTCCGACAGCGCGCCGACGTTCAGCTTCGCGTCGACGCGGACGGCGGTGTTCAGCCGCACGGCGATGTCCTGGGCGCGGAACGACTGGAAGCCCGGCAGCGTGACGTCGACGCGGTACGTGCCGGCGGCGACGTTCGGGAACGCATAGTTCCCGGTTTCGTTGGTCGTCGTCTCGCGCGCCTGGTTCGTCTCGGCGTGCGTAATCGTGACCGTGGCGCCGGGCACGGCGAGATCCGCCGAATCGGTGACGGTGCCGACAATCGATCCGTAGAGCACCTGTGCGACGACAGGTGTCGACACCAGCACCAGTGACACCAACACAAGCACACCGCGCCAGACTCGCCGTTTCATGCGTCCTCCTCCATGCCCGCCACGCGCGCGGGCTCTTGCTGCCGAAAGAATTTGAAGCGCGCAGCATAGGCCGCGCGATGCACAAGTGTCAACACTTTATCCTGCGATTCAAGATTCGGTTTCACGGTGCGTACCGCTCTCCCCGGCCGTCGCGCCAATTTTTTGAATTTGATCCAATAGGAGCCGAGTTGAGTGTTGACAGTTGATCCAGCCGGACGTATCCTGCTCCGCCTTCGCCCTGCGGGCTGCGGCGAGACAGGCATCCTATGACGACGGTGACTCGGAGGGACTTTCTGGCGGGTCTCGGCGCGGCCGCCGTGGCCGCCGCGCCCCAGCGCACCGGCGCGCAGAGCGCGCCGATCCCCATCATCGACACCCACATTCATCTCTTCGATCCCACACGTCCGCAGGGCGCGCCGTATAGCGGTCCTCGCGCGGCCGGCGCAGCGCCGGTTCCCGCGTACCCCGATCGCTATCGCAAGCTGGCGATGCCGCTCGGCTCGGTCGGTGCGATCAAAGTGGAAGCGAGCCCGTGGGTGGAAGACAACCTCTGGGTGCTCGAGGTCGCGCAGCGCGACACGATCATCGTCGGCGTCATCGGCAATCTGGAACCCGACAAGCCCGAGTTCAAGGATACTTCGATCGGTACCGGAAACACCCGCTCTTCCGCGGCATCCGGTACGGCAATCTGTGGGGTCGCGACATCGCGAAGCAGGCGGACAATCCGGTCTTCATCGACGGGCTCAAGCTGCTCGCCGAAGCCGACCTCGTGCTCGACACGGCGAATCCGCAGCATGGTGCTGCTCGAGTCGATGCTCAAGATCAGCGACAAAGTGCCGAATCTGCGCATCGTGCTCGACCATCTGCCGAATTTCTCGCCGACGCCGGCCGAGCGCCCGGCCTACGACGCGGCGCTCAAGGAATTCGCCAAAGCGCCCGCAGATCTACGTCAAGCTGTCCGCGATCCTCCGCCGCGTGGACGGCAACGTATCGACCGACCTCAACAGCTACCGTGACAGGCTCGATCTGCTCGTCGCCACTTTCGGCGAGGATCGCATCCTGTTCGGCAGCGATTGGCCCAACAGCGACGGCGTGGCGCCGATCGATCAGGTCTTCAGAGTAGCGAAGGAGTACTTCGCATCGAAGCCGCGCGCGGTCGCGGAGAAATACTTCTGGAGAAATTCGGTCGCCGCCTACAAGTGGGTGAAACGGGAGCCGGCGCAGCCATCACTCTGACGCTGGAACCTAGAAACTGAAAACTGGAATCTGAAAACTAGAATCTGCAAACTAGAGGCTCGATTCCGAATCGATCAGATGATCTAGATTCAGATTTCAGATCTCGTGTCAGCCCATGCCACGCGTCTGTTCGAATATCTGCGCTTCTCATCGTCGTCTTGGCACAGACGCCGTACCCGCCGAAGAAACCTTCAACCGTGGTCTGATCGCCGTCGTCAACGATCAGGGGCAGATCTATCTCGGATGGCGGCTGCTCGAGGACGATCCCGCCGATGTCGCTTCAATGTCTACAGGCGGACTGACGGCGGAGCCGCCGTCAAGGTCAACGCGAAACCGCTGACGAGCAGCACCAACCTCATTGACACCGCCGCGCCGAAAGACAAGGCCAACGTCTGGTTCGTGCGCCCGGTGAGCCGCGGCCGCGAACTCGCGCCTTCCGAAACGGCGTCGCTCGCGCCGAACACGCCGCCGAATCGCGTGCGCTCCATCAAGCTGCAGGGAGACTATCAATTCAACCGCGTCGGCGTGTGCGATCTCGACGGCGACGGCGTGTTCGACTACGTCATCAAGCAGCCCGGCGCCGGCCATGGACTCGACCCGGGCACGATCCGTCCAAGTCCCGACACGTTCAAGCTCGAGGCCTACAACGGACGCACCGGCGCGTTCATGTGGCGGTACGACCTCGGCTGGAACATGAACATGGGCGTCTGGTGGACGCCCTTCATCACCGGCGACTTCGACGGCGACGGCAAAGCCGAAGTGGCGCTGAAGATGGCGCCTTACGCCGCGACGAAAGAAGAAGCCGTGATTGCGGAAGGCGGGTTCGTCCTCGAGGGACCGGAATACCTCGTCGTTCTGAATGGCATGACCGGCAAGGAGATCGCGCGCGCCGACTGGGTCGAGCGCGGCGATCCCGCGCGATGGGGAGACCCGCGCGGCAATCGCGTCAACCGCAATCAAATCGGCGCCGCGAAGCTCGACGGAAGCGGCTGAGCATTCTCGCCGCGCGCGGCACGTACACGTTCATGTACGTCGATGCGTGGAATCTGGTCGGCGGCAAGCTCGTCAAGACATGGCGCTGGTTCGGCGATGACACGACTCCGCCGGTTCGTGGTCAAGGCGCGCACGGGATGCACGTCTTCGACGTCGACGGCGATGGACGCGAAGAAGTCGCGCTCGGGTCGGTGGTGATCGACGACAACGGCAAGACGCTGTGGACCAACCGCCTCGGGCACCCCGACGTCTTCTATGTCGCCGATATCATTCCAGACCGGCCGGGCCTCGAGATCGCGTACGGCTACGAAGATCGTCAGAAGATCAACGGCATCCAGGTGGCGGATGCGCGCACGGGCGAGATGATCTGGGGCCATCCGCATCCCACGATGCACATTCACGACTGGGGAATGTTCGCCGACATCGATGCCGCGAACCCCGGCTACGAGTTCTATGCGCGCGGAGCAGAAGCGCGAGCTCGGCCAGTTCCTGTACTCGGCACGCGACGGCAAGTTACTGTCGACCGAGGATCTCGGATCGATCACGCTGAACCCGGTCTATTGGCTGGACGGGCCGCAGAAGGTCTACAACGTCTTCAGCTACCGCGGCACGACGACGGTGCTGCAGAAGTACAAAGATCCGGCGCCGGTGGACACGCTGGAAGGGCGCATCATCGCCATCGCCGACGTGCTCGGCGACTGGCGCGAGGAATTGATTCTGACGGTGAACGGGGAACTGCGGATTGCCACGACCACAGTCCCCTCGACCAGCCGTCACGTCACCCTGATGCAGGATCCGCTGTATCGCAACGACGTCGCCCACGCGTCGATGGGATACTTCTATCCGCCGAACACGAGCTACCCGCTGTTTCCGGAAGCATTCAAGTAGAGTCTCCAGACACCGGGAAAACACGAAGAACTCGACAGACGCCGTGTCACAATTCTCTTCAAGACGAATCTTCGCGGCTTCGTGTCGATCCTCGTTGCGTCTCTGCGTCGAGACGCCAAATCCTCCCGCTAGAACGTCACCCGCGCGCCGATCTGGATGTCGCGCGGCTTCATCACCGTGCTCGAGTCGATGTTGTTCAACGTCATGAACGTCGCCTGGTTGCTCGTCGAGTTCACATTGCCCGACACCGAACAGCGTGTAGTTCGTCGCGTTCAGCGCTTCGATCCTCACCTGCACGCGGACGCGATCGCCGAACCGGAAATTCTTCGTCAGTCCGAAATCCAGCAGGTGGTGGTTCATGAACCGCACATCCGGCAGTGTCGTCGGGAACGTGCGGATGTTCGACTGGCCGAGCACAATCTGGTCGGTGGCCTGGAAGGTGACCGGCTGTCCGGCCGCGTTCCGGAATGGCTGGTTCTGCAACGTGTAGAAGCACGTCAGGTCGATGACCGGCGCATCGACGCCGCGGAACACGCCTTGCCGTCCTTGCCCCACTGCGCCTTCAGCTGCTTCGGATCGCCGCACGCCGGGATCGAAATAGGTGTTGGTGTTGAACACGAGCGGCTGGCCGACCTGCCATTCGAACTTCGCGCTGAACTGCCATCCGCCGAGAATCGCGTCGACGACGGGAGACCAGTCGCTCCCCCACCGGCGTTCGCGGCCAACCGGCAGCTCGGCCACCGACGCGAACGTGATGCGATGCGGCCGATCGACTGCCGCGACGCGCTCTTCCGGCTCTTCCCACGGGTTCAACGGCGTCACCTGCTCGCGCATCCGCGACCAGGTATACGAGCTCATCAGCATGAACCGTGCGTGAACCGCTTGTCCGCGCGGAAGATCATCCCGTGATAGACGTTCGAGCCGTTGTCCGTCTCGGTGCAGAACGTGCCGCCGCCGGTGCAGATGCCGCTCGCCTCGAACTGCGGATGCTGATAGAGCAACCGCCGGCGCGCGATGGTGGCGCCGTTGCTCCCCGGCGAGTCGGGGTCAGCCCGACGAACGGATTCGACACGACCTGGCTCAGGAATGTTTCGGCCGCGGCGTCGCGAAGCGGGTTCTGCGTCCGGAACTGCTGCGGCACGTAGTTCACGGTCTCGAGAATCGGCAGGTGGCGGCCCCGCTGGCCCAGGTACGAGATCTCGACGAGGAAGTCTCCCGGAAACTGGCGCTCGATGCCGAAGCTGTAGCGCCAGTACTCAGGGTTGACGCGGTCGGCGAGCGTCACGTTGCCGGGCGCGTTGCCGAGATTGGTCGTCAGGCCCTGGCCCGAGCCGACCGGCGTGAGCAGCTGACCGCTCGGAATGGGATTGGTCAGATTCGCCTGGAACGTCAATCCGTTGTCGCTCGTCACCGGAACGGGCGTGTTGCGCGAATATCCGATCTGATTGAGTCCGGTCGTGATGCCGGGCACGCCCTGAATCTGAAACGGCGCGATGAAGAGACCGACGCCGCCGCGCAGCACCGAACTTTCGGTGAGCTTGTAGGTGAACCCCGCGCGCGGCTGGAAATTGTTCGTGTCGGCGTTCCACGCCGACGCTGATCGCCGGACAGATATGTGTAACCGCCGAGCACGTTGAACGCCGACGCGGCATCGGTACGCCCGCGGGCGGATTCGCCGCGAAGTTGGCGCGCGCCTGCGCCTCGATCGGATTCGAGGTCGTGAGATCGAAGCCGCCGATGTTGCGGTTGTCCACCTCCGTCAGTCCCAGCTCGAGGTCGTAGCGGACGCCGAGGTTCAGCGTCAGCCGATCGGACACGCGCCAGTCGTCGTGCACGAACGCGCCGTGGCTGTTGACGCGCGCATCGTAGTCGCTGCGCGTTTCGATGAACGACGCGTTCGAGGGAATCCCGAGCATGAACGACGGCGATGCCCTGGCCGTACTGGCTCGTGGCAGCGCTGGTCGAGCGCGTGTAGGTGCCGTCGAACGCGTAAGCGCCGGCTTTCCATCCCGAGATTGGTTTCTGCCTGGCGCAGCTGCCGCCAGTCGTATCCGATCTTGAACGTATGCGAGCCGGCAGTCTTGGTCAGCGTCGGAGCGATCTGGATGTTGTAGAACGGCTGCGTGCGTCCGCTGTTGAAGCCGCTCTGCTGGCCCCGAGCCTCGCGACGCGTCCCGTTGTGGTGGCCGATCCCGACTCGAGGGCTGAAGCTCGGCAGTCTGCTGGTAGTCACCGAAGAGCGCTGCCGTCGACGAAGAGAATCCGAGGCTCGCCGGATCGATGGTGTAGAGCGGGAACAGATCGTCGTTGAAGCGCAGCCAGCTTCCCTTCAAGTCGAACACGGTGGTCGGCGACAACACCGCCGTGTGGCCGACGCGCATAGTTGAAGTTGAAGCGATCGGTCGCGCCGCGCGTGATCTCGATGCCCTGCATCTCACCCGCGAAGTTGTAGCGCTCCTCGCGCCTGAAGTTCCGGATGAAACGCCCGTACGTGCGGTGCTCGCCGTCCATTCGTGATCGATGCGGATCATCTGGAAGTTGTAGCGCATAGGTCCAGGGCTGCTCGGCGAAGAAATTCTGGGAGAAATCAGCCGCCGGCGGCCTGGTTCGGCGCCGGGAAGTACCCGAGCACGTTGCGCGCCACCGGATTGATCCTGTCGGCCGGGATGAGGTTGCCCGGGAACGGATCGCGCACGACGACGCCGTTCACCAGGCGCGCGGTGCGCGGATCGAAGATCTGCACGCCGTTCGACAGCAGCTCGGAGAAATCGCCCGTCCGCATCCTCGCCGTCGGCACCGAGCTGGTGAACGACTCGATCGTGTCGTCCTGCAGCTTCTCGTACGAGAACATGAAGAACGTCTTGTTTCGGAAAATCGGGCCGCCGATCGCACCGCTGTACCGGTTGTAGTTGCGCGGCGTCTTTCCAGAGCCGCTCCTGATTGGAGGCGAAGAGATTGGCCGATCGCGAGTCGTCGCGGTTGTAGTACGAGGCCGGAGCCATGGAACTGATTCGTGCCTGTCTTCAAGGCCAGGTTCACGGCGCCCGCGCCGGTGTGGCCGACCTGGGCGTCGTAGGCGGCGGTTTCGACCTTGAACTCCTCGATCGCGTCCGACGGCGGCTGGATGCCGGCGCGCGCCTGCGACACGATGTTGCTCGATCCGTCGATCGTGAACTCGCTGTTGATGGTGCCGGTGATCGTCATACCGCGAAGGTTGTCGTTGTCCATCGGACGCTGCAGCGCGTACGACCGCTCGAACGACGCGCCCGGGATGAGGCGTGTCAGGCCGTACGCGGTTCCGTCCCCGAGCGGAATTTCGCTGATCAGCGTGGAGTTGATCACCTGGCCGATCGTCGCGCTGCCCGTTTCGAGCTGCGGGCTCTCACCGACGACGAGCACCGATTCCGAGACGCCCGCAGGCGCGAGGGTGGCGTCGAGCTGCACGCGTTCGCCGACGTGCACCTGGACGCTTTGATATTCGCGCTTCTGAAAGCCGCTCAGCTCGACGGTGACGTTGTACGCGCCCGGCAGCAGCAGCACCGCGGTGTATTGCCCCGCGTTGTTGGTCGTCTGCACGACCGTGGCATTGGTACCGAGGTTTCGAATGGTGACCGTGACGCCGGGCAGCGCGCCGCCCGACGAATCAACGACGAGCCCCGCAATCGATCCGCGCGACTCCTGAGCGGCAACCGGCCGGGAACCGAACAGGAGCCCCATGCGAACAACGCCAGCGTGAATCGCGCCAGTCGAGTCATGCAGCCTCCATTCAATGTCACCAGATCACTCAATTCACCGCTCCATCTACTTCCAGCGCTACACGATGCCCGCACGGCTCCCCATCGCCGCAGGGCGGGAATGTTCCATACGCTGACGATATCCGCTGGCGCGGTAGACGGCCACCGGATCGATTGCCCCGCCAGCGCGATGTCGCGCCATCGCGAGAATGGACGCGACGTCCGTGTTGAAGGCGCGCTTCAGGGTTTGCAGCGCCATCACGGGATCGTTCGCCGATTGATGCGCGGCGAGCTCCTTGCGGTCGACCAGGTGCGCCTGCACGTACGCACGCACAAGCTCGACGACGCTCGTCATCAGTGACTCAATCGGATCGGTCACATTATGCGACTGGTCGAGCATGTAAGCGGGAGCGAAACCCGGCAGCTGCTCCAGTTCTGCGTCGACGAGCTCGTTGAACACCAGAAACAGCTGGAACGGCTTCACCGATCCCGCATCGAGGTCGTCGTCTCCGAACTTGCTGTCGTTGAAATGAAACCCGCCGAGCTTGCCGAACTGGATGAGGCGGGCGACGATCTGTTCGACATTCGTATTCGGCATGTGATGGCCGAGATCGACGAGCGAGAACGCGCGCTCCCCCAGCTCGCGCGCGCAGTAGTAGCTCGTCCCCCAGTCGCCGAGGACCGTCGAGTAGAACGCCGGTTCGTAGGGTTTGTGCTCGAGAAACAGGCGCCAGCCGGCCGGCAGGTTCTGATAGATGGTCCGCAGGCTGTCCAGGTACCGATCGAGGGCTCCGCGGAAATGCAGCTGACCAGGAAAGTTGCCTCCATCGCCGATCCACACGGTGTGCGATCGTGCGCCGAGGCCCAACCCGATCTGCAGGCACTCGAGGTTCTGTTCGATGGCCTGACGTCTCACGGCCTGGTCGACATGCGTCAGACTGCCGTATTTGTACGATAACCGCTGCCCCGGGTGATCCTGGAACGTGTTCGAGTTCATCGACTCGATGAACAGGCCCCGTGACTCGGCGAACGTGCGCAGGACCGGGACACTTTGGGGGCGGTCCCACGGGATGTGCAGCGAGATTCCCGGCGTCGAGCGAACGAGCTTGAACACGACCTGACAGTCTTCGAGCTTTTCGAACACATTCCGAGGTTCGCCCGGTCCCGGAAAGCGTGCGAACCGTGTGCCTCCAGTGCCGACGCCCCACGACGGGACCGCCACCCGGAACGCCGCCGCCCGCTCGGTGAGCGCTTCGATGTCGACGTTGCGGCGCGCGAGCTGCAGTCCGAGATGGTCGTAGTCGTCCTGAAGACACTCGAGACGCCCATCATTCTCTGCAGCGATACGGTCTTCGCTGAGTTCGAACTCCATGTGAGATAGGTCCTGAGTAGGCACCGGGGCGGACGCCGGCGACACGGCGGAACAGGTCAAGGTCACAAGTGCCGACATGCGAAACACGCGTTTTTCTGCCGTTCAGAGAAGTGCACGAGCAGGATCCGCCGAGATTTCTATTCGGGTCGCATTGGCCGTCCTCGAAGGCTCCTGTGCTGGCGTTTCGTATCGAGGAACGAATGTGCCGTGACCGGTTGACTTTGCGGCGCAAGGTCCTATACCGTGCTCCACGAAATCACGACAAATTCCCCCCGCAGGGCACAGCGAATTCGGGTATTCGTCCGAGGAGGACTCATGCCGGCGAACAAGTGCAGGTCTCTGGTCATTGCAGCCATTCTCGCGTTCGTGTGGGCGTTGAACTCTCCCGCCGCCGCGCAGACCTCCTCCACCGTCGCCGGCACCATCAAAGATGCGCAGGGAGGCATCATTCCCGGCGCTACGGTCACTCTGATCAGCGAGACGCGCGGCACGACGTTCGAAGGGGTGGCCGGCAACACGGGCGACTTCGTTATTTCGAACGTGCCCGCGGACACCTACACCGTCAGAGTGACGATGGATGGGTTCAAGACGACAGAGCGGAAAGGGGTTGCGGTCAGCCTTGGTGAACGAGTGGCGGTCGGCACCGTCACTATCGAAGTGGGCACGCTGGCCGAGACGGTCCTCGTCACCGGCGAAGCGCCCATCATTCAGTCGCAGACTGGCGAGCGATCGTTCACCGTTCCCAAGGAGTCCGTCGAGAACCTTCCGGTGACGACCCGCTATTTCGGGCAGTTTGCCGCACTGGCGCCGGGCGTTGTGGTGAGCGGCAACAACCGCTTTGCCCGCATCGACGGCGCCCGCACCAACTACATGCTTGACGGCATCTCGTCGGTCAATACGGGCGGGAACCAGCCCGGTCTCGAGCTGAATGCCGACGCAATCGCCGAGGTCAAGGTCGTGACCTCGGCCTATCAAGCGGAGTACGGCCGATCGACGGGAATACAAATTTCCGGCGTCACCAAGAGCGGCACGAACCAGTTCAGCGGATCGTTTTACGACATCGAGCGGCAGGGCTCTTGGAATGCGAACTCCTGGGTGAACGCCCAGAACGGCAATCCGAAAGCCCGTACTGAAAGAGAGAGATTGGGGCTACACGATCGGCGGACCGGTCGGCAAGCCCGGCGGCTCGAACAAGTTGTTCTTCTTTTATTCGGAACAGTTCTCGCCGCGCACGAGCGGCGGCGCCGTCAACCGCTTCCGCGTGCCGACGCTGCAGGAACGGCAGGGGGATTTCTCGCAGACCACCGACAATACGGGCGCGCGTTTCAACCTGATTCGGGATGCATCGACGAACCTGCCGTGCACCGCGGCCGACACGCGCGGCTGCTTCCAGGATGGAGGCGTCCTTGGCCGGATTCCGCAAAACCGGCTGTATCAGCTCGGCGTCAATATTCTGAAGACCTATCCCGAACCCAACACGCAGGGATTGAATTTCAACCTCGAAACGGTTGCGCCGAATGTCGACCGCAATACGTTCCAGCACGTCGTGCGCGTCGACTATCAGGCGTCGCAGAAGCTGCGGCTCACCGCGAAATACGCCGGGCAGAATGCGACGGTGCAGACCAACCCGGGATCGATTCCCGGCTTCAACGACACTGTGTTCCAGTTCCCGGCGATCCTCGTGCCCTCGGCGACGGTGACTTACACGCTCAATTCGAGCACCGTGCTGGAAGGCACCTACGGCCTGACCCAGGGCAACCAGCTCGGCAACGTGCCGATGAGCCCGGTGACGAACCGCAACGCGGTCGGACTCGGCAATTTTCCGCTGCTGTATCCGAACAATGGCGCCGTGCCTGAGGGCTCGTACCAGGAAAAGGTGCTGAGAGAGATGGAGGCGCCCTACTACATCAACGGGAACGTCGAGATGGCGCCGAGCTACGTGTGGGGCAGCCGCATCGGCAATCCGCCGCCGAACAACGCGTACCCGCCGTTCCTGTGCATGCAGAACACGCATGACGTGGCGATCGGACTTACGAAGCTCTGGGGCTCGCATACCTTCAAGGTCGGGTACCAGTCGCAGGACAGCATGAAGCTGCAGAACCTCGGCACCGTTACCTTCGGCGCGCTGCCGTTCGAAGGGCGCGTCACCTTCTCGAACGACAGCAACAACCCGCTGGATTCCGGCTTCGGATATGCGAATGCCGCGCTCGGTATCTTCTCCAGGTTCGAGCAGCAGAACGCCCTGTTCGAGGGGGACTACGTCTATCACAACAAGGACTTCTACATTCAGGACAACTGGAAGGTGAACAGCAGGCTGACGCTCGACATCGGCATGCGGTTCACACATCACGGTCCTCAGTACGACGTCAAGCAGCAGGCGTCGAACTTCTTCCCCGACCAGTGGTCGGCGAGCGCGGCCCCGCAGCTCTATGTACCTGGATGCGCCAGCGGCTCTGGTGCCGGTTGCCCGCGCGTGGCCGTGGATCCTCGGACCGGCACATCGCTCGGAGCGGGCTCGTCGGTGGCGATCGGCACGATCGTGCCGAACACCGGCACGCTGCTCAACGGGATCATCCAGGCAGGCAACGGCATCGCGAAGGAAAACTACACAGAACAGTCACTGGTCTTCGGTCCGCGCATCGGCGCGGCCTACGACGTGACGGGCACGCAGCGGATCGTCGTTCGCGGCAGCGTCGGCGTCTTCTACGATCGACTGCAGGGAGATTCGATCTTCGGCCAGATCGGCAACCCGCCGACCGGTCAGGGCTCGACCGTCGTCAACTCGACGCTGCAGCAGGTCGGGCAAGGCACGGCAGGGATACAGCCGACCCCCGTCATGCTCATCTATGACTACGACGCGAAGATCGGTGCGTCGACCTCGTGGAACGGTGGCGTGCAGATGGTGCTGCCGTGGTCTTCGGCGCTGGACGTGTCGTATGTCGGCACGCATAACTACAACTCGGTCTCGTTCGGTTCCATCTCGGTGCCGCCCAACAACGACCCGATGGATCTGAACGCGCCGGACATCGGGGCAGCTTATCTGCCGCAGTATCAGGATGCGACGGCGCCGGCGAGCACCATCCCCGGCGCGCGAGCCGTTCCGACCGACCTGATGCGTCCGTACCGCGGCCTCGGCGCTATCATCGCGACGCGGCCGATCTTCTACACGCAGTACGACTCGCTGCAGACCTCGTTCAACCGCCGGTTCAGCAATGGTGGCAGGGCGGCGTTAACTGGACGCTGAGCCTGCGGCATAAAGGAAACACGTTTTCGCCGAAGCACCTGCTTCACAACGCCGACGGCACGATCGGCCTTCGGCCCGAGCAGGATGCGGTAGACGAGGTGCTGTCGAACGCGGGCCTGCGGAGGCATCTCATCAAGGGCAACTTCGTATGGAATCTCCCCGGGATCTCGGCGGAGAGTGCGGCGTCGAAAGTGGTCGCCGCGGTTGTCAATGACTGGCAGGTGTCCGGCGTATTCACCGGTGGCAGCGGGGCGCCCTACGACGTGACATATTCATACCAGGCGGCTGGAGCCAACGTGAACCTGACCGGCTCTCCGAACTACCGCGCGCGTATCCGCACGGTTGGCGACATCGGATCGGGCTGCTCGAGCGATCAGTACGCGCAGTTCAACGCGAACGCTTCGCGGGTCCGACGTATAACAGCCTCGGCGACGAATCCGGGGCCAACCTGCTGAACGGGTGCTGGGATAAGACAACCGATCTCGCGATCGCCCGCAATATTCGGATCGGCGGCAGCCGCGAGGTGCAGTTCCGTCTCGACATCTTCAATGCCTTCAACTCCGTGGTCATCAACGCGCGCAATACCACGATTCAGTACAACAACCCGTCCGCCGCGACGACGATTACGAACAACCAGTACAATGCGGACGGCAGCTTGAACACCGCGCGGCTGACACCGGCAACCGCGGGCGCGGGCGCGGCCACGGGCGCGCAGGCCATGCGCTCGATGCAAATGCAGATTCGGTTCAGGTTCTAGGAGCGTCAATGACCCCGAGATCCACAACAGTCGCCGTGCTTTTCCCTGTCATCGCGGTATTCGTGGCCGCGTCGGCCATCGTCCTGGGCCAGGCCGGCGCCACGAACGGCGAATGGCCGCACTGGGGCGCCGACCTCGGCAGCAGCAAGTACTCCTCTCTCGATCAAATCAACCGCGACAACGTGAAGAACCTCAGAATCGCGTGGCGGTGGAAAACGGAGAACTTTGGTCCTCGGCCTCAGAACAACATGGAAGGCACGCCGCTGATGGTCGGCGGCGTGCTCTACACGACGGCGGGGTTCCGTCCCAACGTCGCCGCGATCGACGCCGCCACCGGAGAAACGCTTGTGGACCTACCGGTTCGACGAGGGGCAGCGCGGCGACCGCGCGCCGCGCAGCGTATCGCGCGGCGTCGAGTACTGGACCGACGGCAAGCAGGCGCGGATCATCCTGGTCACGCGCGGGTATCAACTTGTGTCGCTCGATGCGAAGACGGGACTGCCCGATCCCGCGTTCGGCAGGAACGGCGTCGTCGATCTGTATCAGGATTTCGATCAGCCGCCGCCGGGCGACGGCGTCATCAGCTCCACGTCGCCGGCCGTCGTCGTCAGAAACGTGATCGTGTTCGGCGCGGCAATGGTGGGCGGCACGGCGCCGCGCTCGAAGGAAAACACCAAGGGATACATTCGCGGCTTCGACATTCGCTCGGGCAAGCGCCTGTGGACGTTCCACACGATTCCCCAGCCCGGAGAGTTCGGCAACGACACGTGGCTCAACGACTCGTGGTCGTACACCGGCAATACCACCGTGTGGTCGCCGTTATCCGCGGACGAAGAGCTCGGCTACGTCTATCTGCCCGTCGAATCGGCGACCGGCGATTTCTACGGCGGCCACCGTCCCGGCAACAATCTGTTTGCCGGCAGCCTCGTGTGCCTGGACGCGCGAACGGGCAAACGCGTATGGCACCAGCAGCTCGTGCACCACGACATCTGGGATTACGATCTGGCGTCGCCGCCGAACCTCATCAACATCACCGTCAACGGAAAACCGATTCGCGCCGTGGCGCAGGTGACGAAGTGGGGTTACCTCTTCGCGTTCGATCGCGTCAACGGCACGCCGGTGTGGCCCATCGAAAACCGCAAGGTCGAAGCGGGCACCGTGCCCGGCGAGTGGTACGCGCCGACGCAACCGCATCCGACCAAACCTGCGCCCGTACGATCGCCAGGGCGTGTCGGAAGCCGACCTGATCGATTTCACGCCCGAGCTCAACGCCGAAGCGCGGGCGATGCTGAAGGAGTACAAGATCGGCCCGCTGTTCACGCCGCCGATTGTCGCCGACACCGGCGGGATGCGCGCAACGCTGCAGATTCCCGCCGCCCAGGGAGCGGCGCTGTGGCAGGGCGCGGCGTGGGATCCCGAAACGAACATGCTGTATGTTCCGTCGGTGACGAACATGACGGCCGTGGCGCTGCAGCCCGGCGGTGACCGCTCCGACATGAACTTCATCGGCGGCGGCGGTGGTGGTGGCGGCGGTCGTGGCGCGGCGCCCGGCGGCCGTGGCGGTGCACCGACCGGCACTGATCCCGAGCAGGCCGCGGCAGCACGTGGAGCCGGCGGTGGGGTGAGGTGGCGGTGGACGCGGCGGCGGACGCGGAGGTGGAGTACCCGCGCTGGGACCGGGCGCGAGCCGTGGTCCATGGGGAATGGGCCCGCAGGGGCTTCCGCTCGTGAAGCCGCCGTACGGACGCATCACCGCCTACAACATGAACACCGGCGACATCGTGTGGCAGGTCGCCAACGGCGACACGTACGAATGGATCAAGACGCATCCGGCGTTGAAAGGCGTCACGATTCCGAGAACCGGACGCGCCGACGAAGGCGGCATTGTCGTCACCAAGACGCTCGCATTTTCCGGACAGGGCTGCGGGCTGTTCAGAGGCGGCGGTGGCGGCGGACCGATGTTCTACGCGTACGACAAGATGACCGGCGCCGTGGTGCACGAGCTGCAGCTTCCGGCCAACACGTGCGGCAATCCGATGACCTACATGGTGAATGGCAAGCAGTACATCGTGGTCGCGGTGGGCGCGCAGAATTTCCCGGCTGAGCTGGTTGCGCTGTCGCTGCCTTAGACTAGTTGGTAGGTTAGTGGTAGCTGGTAGCTCGTAGCAAGAACTTGCTACCAGCTAGAGTCGTGGGACACGCCTGCTGCCGGGGATCAACGATGTAAACCCGGCCTGCCGACAGGCAGTGGCGGCTCGTCAAAACGCGAAGCTCGGCGTGGCAAAACGCGTCACCGGCGTTGTTGATCAATGCCATGGCGCTCAGGCCAGGCTTGGCCTTCGCGGAGCGTGGCACGCGATTCCGCGTTTTATCGTCCACTGACACGCGCGTCACGCCGACTTCGATCGTCTTTGGCGAACCGCCACTGCCGTGTCGGCAGGCCTGCCAACATTCGCCGACCCTCTCCCTGATCAGCCGTCTCGTCTACGAGTCGGGTGAGGCACGCCTGCTGCGGCGAACCATCTGCGAGCGGGGCGGAATGTGCAGATCAAGAAAACCGTAAGGAAAATCGAATAACGAATAGAGACGGCGCGCTCAAGTCGGCGCGCCGGTCTCCGTCTCTACGCGGTTTTCCTTTTTCGTTTGTCGATTTCCTCTCCTCGACCGTCGGCGACACGCCGCCGGAAGATGCGTTTCCCGCGTCGACGAGCTGGCTCGCGGAAGCGACAGTGTGTTTCACCGGCCCGCTGTGCGTCATCAGGCGCTAAGTGCGAAGCGGAGCCTCTCCCACGCTAGCGAAGCGACACGTCCCACACGCGCTGGAATCGCGACGTGCCTCCGGGACCCGACACCTCGAGCGTCACGACGAAATCGCCGCCGCGCGAGTAGGCATGCAGCGGATGTTGCTCGGTTGACGTCGCGCCATCGCCGAAATCCCATTTCCAGGCCGTAACCTGCCCCACTGACTGGTCGGTAAACGCGACGAGGCGTCGGCTCATGTCGACGACTTTGTGCGCCCACTTCGCCTGAAGCCCCTTCGCCGGCGGCGGTTCCAGCGGCATCAGCCGGAACCCGACCAGCTGATCGGCGTTGCCGAAGAAGGTCTGCTTGTGCGAGAGATTCCAGAATCCTACGCGGCCCTTCGCATTGACGTCGTCGTAGTCGATGAGGCACCACGACAGCCCGATTAATTTGTTCTCGGTCAGCTGTGATTCCACTGCGCGCTGCGGCCCATCGCAGCCCGCATAATCGAACGGCGTGATCCAGAATTCGAGCACCAGCTTTCCGGATGCGCCGGGCTTGAAATCGTAGTCGTATGCGGCGTTGGCGTACGGCAGATCTTTCGTGTACTGCGCGCAGCCCCATGCCATCGTCCAGTCCTTGTCGCCTGGCGGCGTGAAGATGTGGTAGTTCTGCGCGTGCACGCCGTGATAGCCGAAATGCGCGTCAGCTCGCGAGACGCGCGGATCGAGCTCAGACCGCGGCCCGACCGCTGCAGGTGTCCAAACATCGCGATGGTAGATATCGATGAGCGGCCCGCCGGACAGATCGCCGTCCACGACCACTTCGAAGATGTCGTTGTGAAGTCCGGAAGCGGCGAAGTCCCAGTAGTTGTCGAATCCTTCGTACAGGAAATACAACCGATTCAGACCCTTCACCCAGCCTACTCTGACCTTGACGTCGAGATTCTTCGTGTCGTGGTTCATCCCATGGCCCTGCTCGGTATCCATGAGCTCGTTCATGCCGACGGCATAGCTCTCAGGAACCATCGCCCAGTCGTCGATCTTGCCGTCGACGCGAGGGATCTGATCGGCGCGGAACTGAAAGATTTTGAAAGTGACGTCTTTGCGCTCGAGCGCCATCGGCGAGGACACCAGCAGAAGAGCCGTCGCGAACGACGAGCATGACTCGAGAGCGCGAGACCAGCGCGATCATTGGATCCCGGGCAGCGCGAACGCCAGCACATTGGCGCCCGACGTAATCGCGACATACTGGCGGCCGTTCACGGTGTACGTCATCGGCGATGATTTCCATGTTTCCTGCGTCTCGAAGTGCCAGAGATGGGCGCCCGACTTCGCATCGACCGCCGCAAACTCGCCGCTCGCCTGACCGTAGAACACGACACCTCCCGCGGTCGACAACGTTCCCGCGTAGTTGTTCGAGTTTCCGATCTGCGGAATCTCCCACGCGATGCGTCCGGTGTCGAGATCGAGCGCGCGCAGCGCCATCGTGCCGCCCCCGCCAGGTCCGCCGCGGTTGAACCCTCCTCCGGGCAAGGCCGAACGGCGATGCCGGGGCCGCGCCGCGAGCCGGAGCCGGCGCGGGTGCCGGCGCGCCAGCTCCGCGTGCGGGCGGTGCGGCGCCACCGCCGCGACCACCTCCGAACATCGTGCTTCGATACACGAAGCAGTTCTCGACCGCCATCACATAGAAAAGTCGCGTAGCCGGGCTGAACGACGTGGACATCCAATTCGTGGCGCCTCGTATTGCGGGGCACGTGGTCACGCCGTTCTCGTCTGGTGTGTTTCCGGGCAGCAGCACCGGACGTCCGTCGGGGCCGATGCCGCTCGCCCAGGTGAGCTTCTGCACGAACGGGCGCGCCAGCAACACCTTTCCATCCGTGCGATCGAGCACGTAGAAGAAGCCGTTGCGATTCGCCTGCAGCAACAGCTTTCGCGGCCGGCCCTGGAAGACGGCGTCGACGAGCACCGGCGGTTCCTGCGCGTCCCAGTCCCACAAATCATGCGGCGTGAATTGGTAATGCCACCGCAGCTTTCCGGTCCTGGCCTCGAGTGCGAGGATTGAATTCGTATAGAGATTGTCCCCTTGCCGCTCGCTGCCGTCCGTGTCCGGGTACGGATTTCCTGTCGGCCAGAACAGCGTATCGGTCTCCGGCGTCGTACGTTCCGGTCAGCCAGGTGGCTCCGCCGCCTTTTTCGAGATCGACATTGCCCTTCCACGTTTCGGAGCCGGGCTCGCCTCTCGCGGGAACGGTCCAGAAGCGCCAGGCCTGCTCACCTGTATTCACGCGGTACGCGGCAAGGAATCCGCGAATGCCTTCGTCGCCGCCCGACACGCCGGCGATAACGAGATCGCCGACGACGAGAGGCGCCATGGTGCCGCCGTAGGGCTGCTGTGTGTTCTCCGGCGGCAGCGTGACCTCCCACAGGAGCGCGCCATTCACGCGACTGACGGCAACGAGGTGCGCGTTGTCTGTGACGAGAAAGACCCGCGAGCCAAGCACCGCCACGCCACGATTGAAACCGATCGCGGCGTCGCCACGAACGCCTGCGGAACGCGGGCGCGAGAAGCGCCAGATCTCACGGCCGGTCGTCGCGTCGATCGCGGATACCTGATTGGTTGCCGTGATGTACATGATGCCGTCGAGCACCAGCGGCGTCATCTCGTTGTCGAAACCGCGCACCGAATGAATCCACTGCATCGCCAGGTTCCGCACGTTGGATGTGGTGATCTGCGCGAGCGCGCTATGACGGTTCCCATCGAGCCGCCCGTGATACGTCGGCCAGTCTCCAGGCCGCGGCTTCACAATCTCCGCGAAGTCGTTCGCACCCGTTGCCCCCGCTGCACCCATTGCCGCTTCGGCGGACCCGTTGCACCGTCGTTCCGCCTCCGAGTCGGCTCAGGAACGCGATCAGATCGCGCGTCTCTTCAGCCGTCGCGTTCAGCGGCGGCATCGCCGATCCGGTTTCGCGCGTGATGGTCGCTGTGCGTTTATCCACGGCCACGAGACGGCCATCGACTGTCTGCAGCGGCAGAATGTGGTTGCCTTCGTTGCGAACGAATCCGCGCAGGGTGCGGCCGTCCTTCAACTGCACTCGCGCGGTCGCGTACCCTGACGCAATCGTGGCGTTGGGCTCGGTGAGCGCCCGCGTCAACTCGGGCACGGTCATTTGCCGCCCGATGTTCGACAGGTCCGGCCCTCCCGCCGCACCTTGCCCGCGCGCGATATGACACGACGAGCACTTCCCCTTCCCAAAGAAGAACGACTCCCCGGCGGCGACGTCGCCCACAGGCTCCAGATCGAATGCGGATGCGTTGAGCGAGCGTACGAAAGTGGTAACCGCCTGAAGGTCTGCCTCGGGCAGCGAGCCGAAGGGCGGCATGCCGTTGGGCATGCCGTTTCTAATGATGTTGTCGATCTCGGCGCGCGAGAGGGCGCGCAGGCGCCGGTTGTCGACGAGCGACGACGCGCGGCCGCCTGTACCGCGATCGCCGTGACAGGACGAACAGACTTTCTGAAACACGGCCGCGCCCTCCGCCATCTGCCCGGCAGGCGGCGCTTGCGCAGCCGGCGGATCGATCGACAGGAGCACCGACAGGATGACGAACGATAGAAAAGGGACGCGCGCGCGCATCCTACTTGCTCAGGCCAAACGCGTACACGATCGTCTTCCTCGTCGTCACATAGACGCTGCCGTCGGCAACGGTGATGCTGCTGAGATGCGTCCAGTCGTCGATGAGGTCCTTGCTGGAGTACAGCTCCTGGCCGGTCTCCGCATCGAGCGCGTACAGAATCGTGTGCGTCGTGTTCTGTCCGCGTTCCTCCGCCGTCATGGTTCCGGTTTTCGGCAGCGGCGGCGCGCCCGGCTTCTGATAGATCGCGTGGTACCGCGGATCGGTGTGCCGCTGCAGCGTGTTTTCGCCCGTTGAAATCGCGTAAATGACGCCGTTCGCGATGACTGGGGAATCCGGCACCGCGAGATTGCGCGAGACCCACTTCGGCACGAGCACCGGCTTCCCGCCCTCGACCACCACCTGGAACGCCATGATGCTGCCATCCCGCGCGTCACCATTGCTCCGCTCGAATTTCACGTCCTTCGACGGGGGACCCCACATCGGGAAGTACACCCACCGTTCGTTGCGCGCGTTGACGAACGTCGACGGCGCGCCCCACACGCCCATCGACGCGTACGACAGCTCGTCGTTGCCTGCCTTGATCGAGAACATCGGCGTTCGATGGTCGGCCCCGCCGAGCGACTTCGCGTCGAGCAGGTACACCGTGCCGTCTTTGCCGGCCGACACGACCAGGTCGCGCCCCTGGAACGTAAAGCCGAGTGTGCCGCCGGAACCGTAGTCGAGATCGTTCGCGTTCAGCTCTTCAAGATTGGACGGTGTGAAGTAATCGAGGACCTCGAGTGTTTTCGGCGCGAGGCGCAGCAGCGTCTGCCCCCACAACCCTTGTGGCGGATTCCACACGCCGTCGGCGGTCTGTACGAGCAGTGAATTCTGTGCCCATGCGAGTCCTGCGCGGCTCCACGCGCCGTTCGGACGAGCCGTGCTCGTGAAGAATCGCGTAATCGGCCGAGCCGGATTGTTCAGATCCATGGCAATCATGTGTGCCGCGACCGGTGGCGGCGCTGCGCCGCGGCCACGACCGCGCGCCGGCGCGTCGCCGGCTGGGGCGCCTTCCCGAGCGGGCGCTCCTTCCTGGGCCGGCGGTCCGCCGCCCGCGCAGCCGCATCGCCCTGTGGCGGCGCCCGCCGCCGCGAATGGTTCCTGGCGGAGGCGCGGGCGCTCCCGGCACAGGACCATTGCCGCACCCGCGCCCGACTGTGGTGTAAAGCACGCCGTCCAGAAGATTCAGACTCCAGTTGCGCGAGAACGGCGTCACGAACTCCGGCGGCGGAACCAGCCTCGCTTCGCCAGTAGCGAGATCGACGCCGTGCAGCCGTCCGTCGCTCGCCAGCATGTAGACGATGTTCCTGCTCTTGTCGATGACAGGCGTTGCCGTCGAGGTGTTGGTACAAATCCAGTTCGCGGCGCTGCGAGGCTCGACGGTGTTATCGAAGGTGCGTCGCCAGATCGTTGCGCCGGTCGCGGCGTCGAGAGCCGCCAGCGTGTTCGATGCGGCGAGCGTATAAACGACAGTCTTCGGTCCTTGCGGGGTCTTGACGCCCTGCGCAACGAGAGGAGCCGTGAGCATCGAGTTGCCCGACTCGATTTCGATCGACACTTCCTTGTCGATCTGGGTCTTCCATTTCAACGCCAGTCGACCCACCGTCTGCTTCGAGAGGATCGTCTCGCCACGGTTCCAGCCGGACCGCTCGGCGTCGCCGCCCCAGGTCAGCCATTCGCGCGATCCGCCGCTTTGTGCCTGCACTTTCCACGAAATGCTGCCGAGGCAGAAGACCAGTACAAGGCACGTTGCGCGCATCATCGTCATGGGGTCCTCAAGAAAAGGTGAGCGTCGAGAATATGTCCGGGTATCTGAAGTGTCAACAGTTTTGCGCCGTTTCAGTCGCAGCCGCCGCAACGCTGCGCCGTGCACGCCCGCACAACTGTTTACAGAATCGCCGCCGCACATGTATGTTCTGCGTGAGCTGATTCATGTCACGCGCAGTCTATCTTCTGGCCGCCCTGTCTCTGCTGGTCGCGCTCGCGTCGGCGCAGGAGTTCAACGTGGCGATCGGACTCGGCGGCCGTCCAACGCCCGTGACGATCTTCGATCAGATCGAAGATGCGCGCGAGCGGCGCGCGTTCCGCGAGCTGTGGGACGCGGCACCACGCTCGCAAATGGATCTGGCCGTCCGTTTCGTCGACCAGTATCCACGCTCCATCGTGCTGCGCGAGGCGTACGAACTGGCCGCGCGCGCGTTCGTCGAGCAGGGCAATCTTGCGCAAGGTCTCGACGTGGGCAAGCCGGGCGCTGCGCCTGATGCCGGAAAACCCGTCTTTGCTCGTGATGGTCGGCGATATCGCCGCGAAACAAGGCGACCTCGAACTGGCGGCCGCGAGCGCGCGCGATGCGCTCCGATATCTCGAGCATGCCGAACCACCGTCATCGCTTTCGCCGCAGCAGTGGACGGCACTGCGCGACGGGATGCGGGCAACCGCTCTCTTCGTGCAGGGACGCGTCGCAGCAGTCCGCGAACAGTACAAGGAAGCGGAACAGTCGCTGCTCGCCTCGCTGACGCTGAATCCAGACGACATCGAAGCGCTCTACACCATCGGCGTCGTTCGAATGGCCGTTCGAGCAGACGAGGGTGCGGCGCGCGCCTTCTCGCGCGTGGCGCAGACCGATGGCGCAATGGCCACGGCTGCACGCGACGCGCTGCGTGCGCTGCACGCGCGCAGCGCCGCCGCCGGCGTGAGCTTCGACGCGTGGCGAGCGGGGCTCACATGGAACCCGCCGGAACCGGCTGTGCCCGTGAATCGGCCGCGCGAGCCGGGAAGATATGCGGGATCGCAAGCGTGTCGCGAATGCCATGCACGCGTGTATGGAAGCTGGCAATCGACGGGGATGGCGCGGATGTTTCGGGACTATCGCCCCGCCGACGTGATCGGCGACTTCTCTGGCAAGCAGATCGTGTCAGGTCACGCGCGCGCGGTGACAGACGGAACGCGCCATTTCATCGAGATCCGCCGAGGCGACAACGGCGAATGGGTTCGGTATCCCGTCGATTACGTGATCGGATCGAAGTGGCAGCAGGCCTACGCGACAAAGCTCCCCGACTCCCGCCTGCTCGTCTTCCCGATCCAGTACAGCCGGTTGCAATCGGCGTGGGTCAACTACTGGCAGCTGGTCGACACGCCGGGGTCGCCGCGCACGGATATCTCGCAGTTCCATCGCGCGCCTGGCGATGCGGTGTATCAGACGACATGCGCGCCATGTCATACGAGCCAGCTGTCGTTTGCGGCCGGCGCCGTGGAGCCGGCCGCCGCAACGTTTCGCGAGGGGGGCGTCAACTGCGAAATGTGCCATGGGCCCTCTCGCGATCACGTCGAGCGGCTCAAGGGCGGCGCCACACGCGGCATCGACGCACGGCGAATTCCCCAATCAGTTTTCGACGCCTGCCCGCGCAGCGATACGTGGCGGTGTGCGCGCAGTGCCATGCGCAGTCGGCGGTGCACGACGCACAGCCGGGCGGAGCCGTGAATCATTCCGAGACGGGGCGAGCCCTTCCGGACGTACTCGCTCGAGCTTCCCGCGGCCTTTTCACGCAAGGCGTTCTATCGCGACGGCCGCTACCGCGCGACGACGTTCATCAGCGAAGCATTTGCGCGCACGGAGTGTTTTCGCAAAGGGAACGCGACGTGCGGATCGTGCCACGATCCCCATCCGCCGAATGCGGCGCAGAATCCGACCTCGCTGAAATTCAGCGAGGATGCCGATGCGATGTGCGTGCAGTGCCACACGGATTTGCGCGAACGGCCCGAGCGGCATACGCGGCACGCGGCCGGCACCGAAGCGAGCCGGTGCGTGTCGTGCCACATGCCGCGCATCATGGAGGCGGTGCTGTTTCAGGCACGCTCGCACGAGATCGACGACATCCCCGATGCGGAGATGACGGAGCGCTTCGGCAACATCGACAGCCCCAATGCGTGCTCGACCTGCCACGCCGGGCGCGACGCCGCAGTGGCTGCGCAACAGCCTTGCGGCGTTCAGACCCGCGAAGTGACGCGCACTGTGCGAATGCGCTCCGCTTCGGGCCGCGCTTCGTAAAACGGATCGAGGGGATAACAACCTGACACCATACCCATGCGGGGACCGGTGGTGCAGTCGCTGAACGTACGGCAGATGGCCGCGCGCCGCAGCCGCTTTCCGCTCAGCACATCCGCCGGCAAATCCGGATAGGACAACGCGACGCGGCCGAGGCCCACGAAATCGGCCAGCCCGTTGCGCACGTTGTACTGCCCGACGTTCGGCAGCCACTCCTGAAGATAGCTGTACGCGGACCCGACGAAGGCGAGGTTCGGAAACTCCGCTTTCAGCCTCGCGGTCGCGTCGATCTGCCGCGCGACACCGCGCAGCGGATCTTCCGGCGGCTCGTAGCCGTCGAGGGGCGGAAAGAACGCAGGCCGCTGAATGTGCGGGTTGTAGTACGGGCTGCCTGCTGACGTGCAAATCCACTTCACGCCGAGCGTCTCGAGATGCGTCAACAGCGCGCGCCCATCATTCAGCGCGCCATCCATGTCTTCATCGTGGAGCACACCGAAACCTGGCTCGTCACCCGTCGTCTGCTCCGGAACGCCGATGCCGCTCGCACTCTTTCTGTGTGGAACGAGATCGAAGATCGACACGCGGACGACGATGCGAAGCCCGGGCGCGGCGCTGCGAATCGCCTGAACGATCTGCGTGATGAAGCGCATCCTGTTCTCGAGCGATCCGCCATACTTGCCCGGGCGTGTCGTGGCGCCGAGCATTTCGTGCCCGAGGTACCCGTGGCATGCCTTCGCGTCCACGAACTGATATCCGCACGCCTGCGCCAGCCGCGCCGCCGCCGCGTAATCGTCGACGATGCCGTCGATTTCCGCGTCGGTCAGCACGCGGACGCCGCCGGTGAATCGTTTGTCGAGAATCGGATGAGGACAGGCCGCGAGCGGCGCCGATTTGTCCCAGATATCCGGCCGCGCGAAGCGCCCGGAGTGCGTAATCTGCAGGCCGAGATAGAGATCGCTGTCGGCGTTGGCGCCAAAGCGCTCGCGATGCGCCGACACGAGCTCGTCGCGCAGCCCGGCGATTGACCGCTGGGTCGCAGGCGTCAGCATCAATTGGTTCGGATTGGCGCGGCCGTCGTGACGAATCGCGACGGCTTCGCCTCCCCACATCAGTTTCGCGCCGCTGATGCCGAAATTCCGCCACCGCCGTCGCGTCAAATCGCTCGGTTCGCCATCGCGCGTGCCGTCCCACCCTTCCATCGGAAGAATGCAGAAGCGGTTCCCAACGCGGATACCGTCGACCTCAATCGGCTGCGCGAGCGCGCCTGATGGATCGACCGTGTCGTCAAATGAAAGAGGTATGTGCGAGCGTTCGAGGTGTGCGCGAAAGGCCGCCGCCGTCTTCAACGACGCGACCCTGGGATAGGGGGAGCTCACGCGACAAATACTATGACAGGAACGTTCGTCTAGTCTTTCGCTCTCCTGTTTGCGTTCTCGTCGTTGTTTTTGTTCTTGTCGCCGCGCCCGAAGACGCGTCCCCAGAAGCCCCGCTTCTTCTTCGGCTGCTCTTCCGGTCACGGCCATCACGATGTCCGACGGCCCTTGCGACGCCGCAACGACAGGCGCGTCGTTCGTTCGCGCAACTGGCTGAGGCATGTACGCCCCGCTACCGGCATTGCTGCCGACGACGGCGCCTCCCGGATATGCGGCCGCAAGCTGCCCCGAACCGGTGAAAAAGCTGTGCTCCTGGCAAAGCTGCGTCGGCGGGCTGCCGATGGCGAAGTACTCCGTGATGACGCGATCGCACGCGCCGTTCGGCAGCTGCCCCGAAAGGCGGCAGACGCCGACAGCTGTCAATCCTCGAGGCGCCTTGAACGTGTCGGGCTTGTCCGCCGCGGTCGCCTGCTTCATGAAGCGCGCCCACATCGGCACCGCCAGCTCGCCGGCGAACCCGTTCGCGATGATCGTGCGCGGCTTGTCGAAGCCGACCCACACGCCGGTCACGAGATGCGGCGTGAAGCCGACGAACCACGCATCGACGTAGTCGTTCGTCGTGCCCGTCTTCCCCGCCGCGGGATGCGTGAATCCTTCCTGCCGCGCCTTGTACGCGGTACCGAAGTTGACGACGTCGGAGAGCATGCTCGTCATCAGAAACGCGGTCTGCGCGGAGACGACTTGCTCCGCCGCTGGCTTCGCATCGAACAGCACTTTTCCGTTGGCGTCTTCCACTCGGCGGATGAATGTGGCGGGACGCAACATTCCCTGATCGGCAAAGGCGGCATAGGCCGATGTCATCGCCATCAGCGTGACTTCGCCCGAGCCGAGCGCGAGCGATGGCACGCTCGGCACGTTGCCCATCCCCATCTTCCGCGCCTGCGCAACGGCTTTCGCGATGCCCACGTCCTCGAGCATGCGCACAGCCGCGCGATTGCTCGACGTGCGCAGCGCCGCCCTCACGGTCATCGCCGGTCCGTCCGAATGCTCGTCTTCGGGCATCCACGCGCCCTCCAGCGTCTGGATCGGCTCGTCGAGCCGCGTGACCAGCGAAGAGGGCGAATACCCCGCCTCGAGCGCCGCCGCATACACAAAGGGTTTGAACGCTGAGCCCGGCTGGCGAAAAGCCTGCGTCGCGCGATTGAAACGGCTGGCCTTGAAATCGCGCCCACCGACCATCGCGCGCACTTCGCCGGTCGTGGGATCCATCGCGACAAGCGCGGCTTCCAATTGCTCGCCGGTCGGGGCCACTTTTCTCTTCGCTCGCCGCGCTTCGATCTGCTGGAGGGCCGTCGCGACCTGTGCTTCGGCAGCCCGCTGCATGGCGGCATCGATCGTCGTGTACACCCGCAGGCCGCCTTCCGACAACCTCTCCCAGCCAAACTGCTTCACGAGCTGCTGCCGGACTTCTTCCTTGAAGTACTGCCCGAGCGGCTCTTCGCGGCGGAGTGTATCGACGAGCTGGATCTTCTCCTTCGACGCGCGCTCGAATGCCTCGGTCGTGATGATCTCCTGCTCGCGCATTGTGTTCAGGACGAGCGCGCGACGCGCCAGCGCCCGGGACATGCTCACGGTAGGCGCATTCACTGACGGCGCGTTGACGAGACCCGCGAGCAGCGCGGCTTCAGCCAGATCCAGATCGGCCGCGGGCTTCCCGAAGTATCCGCGGGCCGCCGCTTCAGCGCCGTAGAGACCGTCGCCGAAATAGATTTTGTTTAGATAGAGCTCGAGGATTTCGATCCTTCGAATACATGCGCTCGATCCGCCTGGCGAGGGCGATTTCCTGGACCTTCCGCCATAACCTTTTTTCCCGGGTGAGAAAACTTTGCCGGGCGAGCTGCTGCGTCAGCGTGCTGCCCCCCTGCGCCCTGCGACCCTCGCGCAGATCGGCCCAGACCGCACCGAAGATGCGGATGATGTCGATTCCGCTGTGATTCGCGAACCGCTGGTCCTCAAACGCGACAATCGCCCTGCGCAGATGAGGCGACACTTCGGCCAGCGGGACTTCGATGCGATATTCCTTGAAAATCGTAAAGACCGGACGGTTGTGCACGTCGTACAGCGTCGTCGCTTGGGGCATTTCCCCAAGCGAACGGAGCTCGTCGCGGCTGGGAAGGCCGGACGTGAGCGCCCAGAGCCCGACGACGAACAGCAGGCAGACGATCCCAACGGCCGCCACGGCTGCCCGCCGGTGCGCCACAAACCGCCGTTTAAGCTCCTGAAGTGTCTCGTCCAACGACCGTCTGGGGACCATGCGTACATTCCGCCGGTTCCTCGCAAACCACCGTTTGAGCTCCTGAAGTGTCTCGTCCAACGACCGTTTAGGGACCATGGGCACGCTCCCTTACTGCAACATGAGTTCCAAGTGGGCGACCCATTAAACCGGCGCGTCTTCCGGGGCGCGCGCGGCGTACTGCAGCGGTTTGGTCCACAGGCTCTCCAATCCTTCGAGGATGTCCGACGCCCAGCTGAAGACGTTGCGGCCCGCCACGGTGCGGCGCATGGCGCGCATCCGAAGCGCGCGCTCCTCCGGGCTCATGTCGATCGCGCGGGTGATGGCGGCGGCAAACCCGTCTACGTCGTACGGATTGATGATGAGCGCTTCGCGCAGCTCCTCCGACGCTCCGGCCAGGGCGCTGAGCACCAGCACGCCATCCTCGTCGTCGCGCGACGCCACGAATTCCTTCGCCACGAGGTTCATGCCGTCGGCAAGCGAGCTGACCACGCAGAAATGCGCCATGCGATACAGTGCGACGAGATCGGCGAGGTCAAGGGCGCTCTTGTGATAGTAGATCGGCAAGGCGCAGCCGGCCACCGCGTGGCGGGCATTCACTTCCTCGACCTTCCGATCGATTTCGGATTCAATCGCACCGTAGCTTTCGAGCTCCGATCGCGACGGCACGCCGATCTGGACGAACGTCAAGCGGCCGCGCAGCTCGGGCCGACGCGTCAGTACGCGGTCGATCGCCTCGAGCCGCTCTGGAATCCCTTTCGTGTAGTCGAGCCGGTCGACGCCGACACCGACGATGTTCGTCATGGTCAGTCCAAACATGTGACGAAGCCGCAATTGCTCGGCATCGAACACCGCGCTGGTCACCACGCCTTGAATGCGATCGTAGTCGACGCCAATAGGGACCGCCACGACCGTCGTGCTGCGTCCCTTGAACCGTACGCTCGAGCCATCTGCTTCGATCTCGGCGCCCAGCTCGTCCTGCACCGAGAGGACGAAATTGCGTCGATCGCGCTCGACTTGAAATGCGAGCAGATCGTTGGCGAGGAGCCCCGCGAGCAGCTCGCGCCGCCACTGGCACATCAACAGACGATCCGGATTCGGCCACGGGATGTGCCAGAACAACGCCGTCCGCACATTCGGGCGCCGCCGGCGCAGATACAGTGCCGCCATTGCGAGGTGATAGTCCTGGAGAAACACCGGCGTGTCGGAAGTCGGCATTTCCGCGTCGATCGCCGCGGCAAACTGCGCATTCACATTCTTATAGGCGGCCCAGTCCTCCGTCCGGAACTTCGGCCGCACGTCGACGAGATGGCAGAGGGGCCACAAGCCCTCGTTCGCAAATCCTCCATAGTAAGCGGCGAACTCGTCTGCGGGAATCCACAATCGCCGCAGGTCGTAGGACGGATTGCCTGGCGGCACGCGCACCTTGTCACCGGCATCAACCGTCTCGCGATCGGCAGTACCCGCGCCATGCGCGATCCATGTGCCGCCGCGCTCGCGCATCAGCGCATCGAGCGCCACCGGCACCCCACCTGTGGCAGTAGCGCACGCAATGAGGCCGCGTTCGTCGAAGTTATGAAGATACGGCTCGCGGTTGGACACGACGAGCAGCGGCCGCGGCGCCGTCGCATCGATTTCGCCAACCCTGACCAGGCCGGTGCGGAAAAGGGCTGGTCCGACGAGCTCGTCGATCGCGATGAGCGCCACCAGCAACATCTGCACCTGTGTGCCCCATGTCGGAAACTCCGTCGCAACCGCGGCCGCGAGACCCAGCGTGATGCCGGCCTGCGACACCAGACCGGTCCAGACGTACTCGCCCGCACGGTCCTTTACCTTGGCGGCGCGTAATCCGATCCTCGCACCGATCCAGATCAGCCCGATGCGCGCCGCGGCGAGACCTATTGCGGCAACACCAGCAGCGGCGAGCGTGTCGAGCCGCAGCGAGGTCCCCACCGCAACGAAAAAGACCACCAGCAGCGGCAGTGCGCCTGATCGAATGGCCGTTTTCAGCGCGTCCCCCTGAGCGACAGCGACGTTCGCGATGACGATGCCGGCGGCCATTGCCGCCAGCAGTGGTTCGACGCGCTGGCTCACGCCCACCTGACTCAAAACCAGGGTCACCACAAGAAGCGCGAGCGTCACCTCGCGCCGGACGTACCTCAAGGTACAGCGCGAACAGTGCGCCAACGAGACTGCCGAATGCGATCGCCCCGCCAATCTCCCACGCGAGCCTGACGAGCACGTTCACGTCTTCAGGTGCGCTGGCACTCAACGTGGCGCGAGCCAGCTGCATGACCAGAGAAAACAGAACCAGGACCACGAGGTCGGCGAGCACCACCATCGCCAGTACGAAATCGCTGAGCTTTCCTCGCGATCCGGTTTCAGCAATCACCGCCGCGCTCATCGTGGGCGAGAAGCTGACGACGATGACGACGAGCAGCGCGATGATCACAACCTTCTCGGTGCCGATCGCATCAGGCGCAATCGGCAGCCACGGCCACACAATCCACGCCAGCAGAGCCATGCCCGACATCGCGAACGCAAGCGTGATGAGGGTGGTGACGCCCGCTCCCGCCACCCGCCGCTCGAGGCGCTCGATGTTGAGCGTCAATCCCGCGATGAACGCGATGAGCGTCGTGGCGATACCGGTGACGAGCTGAAGTTGCCTCGCCATCGCTTCGGTGATCACGTTGCCCAGGTACGGTCCGACCAACAGCCCGAAAAGCAGATAGCCTGTCAGGCGGGGTAGCCGGAATCGCCGCAGAAACTCTCCCGTCACCAGAGCGACAATCAGCGTGAAGCCGAGCGCGAGCGCCGTGCCACGCGCGTCTTCCGACGCGGCCGAGCCGAGTTGCCGAATCACCACCATGGCGGCGACGATGAGTGCGACTGCGGCCAATCGAATCACCGCAGCGCTCCTCGGAAGACGTCGAGCGCGACCGCGATCGCGGCTGCACCTGCGGACACCGGAAACGGATCGACGACAGGGCGTCCTACCGCGTGGAGCGCCGCGACGATCACGAGCACCGCGAGTGTCTCCACCGAGGCGGTCATCGACGCGCCCGTCACAAGCAGCATCACGACGAGAAGCGGATGTTGGAAGTAGCCGAGATGCTGCACGATGCGCGCCCTGGCAAGGTCGCCGCCGACGTTCCAGACAATGCCGGCGAGCAGCCCGGCAAACACGGCTGACAGCGACGCGTAGGCGGCTCCCCCACCGAGCAGCAAAAGCGAGCCGATGACGAAGACCTGCTGCTCGCGCTCGGAATCGGCCTGCCCGACGAGCAGCCACCCGGCAAACGCGACGGCGATTGCGACTCCGGTAATGCCAAGTTCCACCAACACAAGCGCGGCCACGGTCGCATCGCGAATCGCAACCAGAACGATGCCGCCGAGCACCGCCAGCACAGCGGGCGCGGTCGGCCGCGGCCGTCGGATGTCAACTCCGAGGCCGATGAAGACGCCAAGCATGCCGAGCGCCATGACGATGAGAGGGTCGAGGAGCAAGAGAACCCGCGACGACAGGAGGTTGAGTCCATACGGCCCGGCGCCAATCCCGAGCAGCAACAGCAGCGCGGACGTAGACCACGACATCATTTTTCGATTACCACCACGCGATACTCGCTTCCGCTGGCTATCGCGACCAGGAGCGCGCCGCCGTCCGGAAGCGACGCGAAGGCTCGCATCACCTGTGCAGGTGTTGGTGATGGCTGCCCGCTCGCGACCGTGATGACATCTCCCTGCCGTATTGCCGCGCGAGCGGCGCGCGATCGCGGCTGCACCGAGAGCACTTCCGCTCCCACTTTGGGGATGGCTCGCAGTGTCAATCCGAGCGATGACTCGTCAGCCGATTCGGAAAGAGGAGTGAAAGGAGCGGCTGTGAGCTGTACGTCTCGCACGCCTTCGCCGCTGCGAACGCGGAGCGTGAGGGCGTCACCTGCGTTTACACGCGCCACACGCGCCCTCCAATGATCGGGCGTGCGTATGTCCTGCCCGTCGATTGCTTCGATCACTTCCGTTGGGACGAGTCTGCCCGCGGCGGCTCCGTCCGGATCAATCGTGCTGATGACCACGCCCGTCGTTGCGCCGGTTGCCGACGCTATGGCGGACGAAAGCGGTTGGATCACGATGCCGAGGTCGCCGGCTTCCCCACTCTCTTGCTGCAAGCGCTCAACCGCGCTGAAAAGAAGAGCAGCGGGAACGATTGCGATCTGGCCGTCGTGGCTCACGGTGAGTCCGGCAAGTGCGCCGTCGGTCGTGAACACGAACGTCCCGGGCATCAACGCCGTCGCGGTCGGAAGCGTCCATAATTCTCCGGACCACAGGGGGCTCGCCACAGGAAACAGCCCGCCGATGAACATCGGTCGCAGTGCGACGTGCTCTCGGGTCAACTCGGCAGCCACGAGGTACCGTGGGTAATCGAGCAGGCGAGGTGCCCATGGCATAACACCCGGCATGTCGCCGTGCTCATGTCGAACAATCGCGAGGCCTGTCGCCCGATCCGACATCAGCAGCGTGTCGGCCCGACCCGGTAATAACGTCACGGCGGCATCGCTGGTTATGCGGAGCGCTGGGGCGCCGCCTTGTGACGCAGATACTGCAGCGGTGATGACCGGCCGAATCTCTGCGATCAGGCGCGCGAGATCCTCGTAACTCGAGGTGGGTCGGAGTTGCGCGAGAACGTTCGGGACGGGCGTCGATGTGACAGGGCGCTCATGGAATCGTATCCGCGCCAGCACCCACAGCGCGGCCACCGCCAGCACGATAGTGATGAGCAGCCGGCGTGTCTCGCGTGAAATTACCGGTTGGGCCGAAGTCGTCACAGATGCTCCTGCTATAGAGCTGGCGACGCGTGGCCGCGCCGCCGCGATTGGTTGCTGAGCCTGGAGCTGGGGGGCGGCCTTCTGGCTTCTGTGGGTACTACTCTGACGACGGCTGATGCGGTGCGCTTACCCGGACCGTTGTTCGCTGGCCTGCAACCGCGCGTTGATGGTAACAACGTAAGTCGTCAGCGCGTCGGGCAGTGCTCGACCACGATCATCGCAAACCTGACCTGTGATCCACATCACACACACTCCAATCGGGACCCTGTACTTTCCTTCGTCCTGCCACGTTCTGGCATCCCCTCGAGAGGGGAGTTTTCCGGCGGAATACTGGGAGGCAGCGGCGTGACTTCGGATCCTCGACATCATCAGCCTGCCTGCATCTTACAACCACACATCCACTGCCAGGATGTCAAGTCTTGGCAGCGCCCGCGATGTGCGCGACACTGGAGATTCGCCGCAGATCTGAAACCGCGCAGAATCAAGGAGGTTCGAGTTTGTTGAATCGAATTGCCCCCGGTGTGCTGGCGGTGTGTTTCGCCGCCGCGATTCCTCCGGGCACCGCCACGCCCGCTCCGGCGCCTCCAGTCGCCCCGAGTGCTGTTAGTACCGTGAACGATGTTCAACGACCCCACGCAGGAGCGGCGATCAATGTCTCGAAAGCGGTTGAGGCAGGTGTGTCGCCAGATGTGCTCGAGCTGGCGCTGAATGCGACCTCGTGCGCGACCACGTCCGGTGCGATCGAAAAGCCGCCTACGCTCACCCTGATCGACTATTCGCGCCCCTCTGTGGAGCCGCGGCTGTGGGTATTCGATCTCGCCACCGGCGACCTTCTATTCAGAGAGCTCGTGGCCCACGGCAGAAATACGGGCGACAACCTCGCCACAAAATTTTCGAACAGCATGGACAGCCGTCAGACGAGCCTCGGCCTCTTCGTGACCGATGATCCGTACGTAGGCAGCAACGGTTATTCGTTGCGGCTCGATGGACTCGACGTGGGATTCAATGATCGCGCCCGCGACCGCGCGATCGTCATGCACGGCGCGCCGTACGTGGATGCGCAGCTGGCGGCGGCGCAGGGACGAATCGGACGCAGCTGGGGATGCCCCGCGTTGCGCCCGGCGATCGCGTCAAAAGTGATCGATCGCATCCGCGGCGGCAGCGTGATCTTTGCCTACTATCCAGACCAGGAATGGCTGCAGAGCTCGCGATTCCTTCAGGGTTGCAAGTCGTTGTAGTGCCGCCAATCACCTCAGGAATCCGCTTAAGGCGAGTACCCCTGCGACCACGATAAAGTAGCCGACGACGTCGAGCACGAAGCCATTGCGCACCATCGCGCTGAGTGGAATGTAACCGCTGCTGTAGACAATGGCATTCGGCGGGGTGGAAATCGGCATCATGAAGCCGAGGCTCGCGCCGATCGTTGCGCCGAGCGCCGGCTCGAGCGGCGACACTCCCGCCGCCTGCGACACGGCGATCGCCGTCGGCACGATGATGTTCGCGGCAGCCGTGTTCGAGGCAGTTTCCGACATCACGACTGCGATCGCGGTAAACACCAGCGTCAGGCCCACAACGCCCGCGTCGGGAAAACGCGCAGCGATGCCGTGGCCGAGCGCGGCCGACAACCCCGTCGAGTCCGACAGCCGTCCCATCGCCAGGCCGCCACCGAACAGCAACACGATGCCCCAGTCGATGCGTGACGCTTCGACCCACGAGAGCGTGAAACGACGCTCGCGCCAGCTCACCGGAATCATGAGCAGCAACAGCGCACCGACGATCGCGGCAACCGACTCGGGGAAGAGGGTCGCGAATCTGCGCGTCGCTGCGTGCGTCTCACCGAGCGCGAGACTGAACACACCTGGCAATATCCACAGAGCGACTGTCACGGAGAACGCGTATACGACATTGCGCTCACCCCTTGTCATCGATCCCAGCTTGTGCAGCTCGTCGGCAACCGTGCGCACGGTATCCGGTCCGAGGTGGATGCCGCGAGACCTCGGCAGCAGAAACCACACGACGAGCGACCCCATCGTGACCATCATGATCGGCACGCCCACCATCATCCATCCTGTGAAAGACACGTTGATGCCGGCAGTCGTGCGCAGCAGGCCGATGCCGATGAGGTTCGGGGGCGTGCCCACCGGTGTGCCCATGCCGCCGATCGTCGCCGCGAACGACGTGACGAGCATCATCGCCATCGCATAGTGTTGAAATTCGCTGTCGCCTTTTCGTTCGCGCCCGAGCTCGGACAGCACAGCCAGACCGAGCGGAAACATCATGGCTGTCGTCGCCGTATTGCTCATCCACATCGAGAGGAAACAGGTGACGCCGGCATACGCCACGACGAGCCGCAGGCCGCTCGAACCCACCCATACCGATGCGAGCGCGGTGAACGCCAGCCGACGATCGAGGCGGTGGACGATCATCCCTTCGGCAAGGATGAAGCTGCCGATGAAGAGAAAAATGACGGGGTCCGCGAAGGGCGCATACGCCGCTTGAGCCGTGGCGACACCGAGGATGACGCAGAGCGTGGGACCGAGCAGTGCGGTCACAGCAAGCGGCAGTGCCTCGGTCATCCAGAAGACGATCATCAGCGCGAGTACCGCCCCTACGCGCTGAGCGGCCGGAGGCAACGCGCTCGGCATGAACAAGATCGCGAGAGCGAGCAGCGGGCCAACGACCAGGCCGAATGCCTGGCGTCGCCGATTGAAGGTTTCCTCGCCGGGGGAGTACGTCTCGGTCGTCATGCGGCAGACATTATGGGTCAGGACCGGCGCGGAATAATTACGCTTGACGAAGGGTGTTCTGGTATACGATTCCGGACTCACCCCAATCCGGCAGCCAGCACGAACTCGAGGTGATCCATGTGGTGGATGTACATCGGTCTCGGCGTCGTCGTCGCGTCGCTGGTGATTTTTCTGTTTGCGATGCTCGCATACAGCTCGACGGACATGGGCGAGTCACACCACGACTCTCAGCTGAAGCACCGCTAGTCGCGCCGTAATACCCCCGCCACACAGAACGACTCGACCACGTCGAGCACGTGCGGCCACACATCGGGCAGCGACGATTCGATCGGCGCCATCCGGTCCAGGATCTGCGCGCGCACGAGCGCCTGGCCCCGCCAGCTTCCGCCAGCCGCGTGGGCGTTCTGAAGGAGCGGCTGAAGTCGATCGACGGCGTTGGCGAACCGCGCTTCCGGGCGTCGCATGCCCCTCGAACTCGTCCCATAGCTGCCGGAACCGCTCGTGCTGATCGGCTGGGAGTAGCGCGAAAATCCTGTCCGCCGCCGCCTGTTCGCGCACCGCCTTCAACGCATCCACGTTGTAGGCGGACACGTCTCCCGCGTCTATCTCGACGAGATCGTGGACGGCGACCATCTCCATCACGCGCATCCAGTCGACGTCTGCCGGTCCGTACTCGCGCAAGACCATAATCACGAGCACGAGATGCCACGAATGTTCAGCGGAGTTCTCGAGGCGCGACAGATCCACGAGCGACGTATGCCGAACGATGGATTTCAGTTTGTCCGCTTCAACGAGAAAGGCAATCTGGCGGGCAAGGCGCTCGTTCATGCGCCCTGTAGATTACCGATCTGATTGGCGCCTGTCCAAATACGGGCCATCGCCGACGACTGCGCAGAACTGTGACGAGTCGATGACCTGGCAATCGAGCATCCGGCCGTCTTCGAGCGTCAGATGGAGAGTGTCGCCATCCTTAGCTTTCGGCTGATGCTCGAACTTCACAAGGCTGGCCTGCCCACCCGCGCTGACTTCGACCTGGTATTCATACCGGCCGAGGTCGCGCGGACCACATTTCACGCCACCTTTCCCATGCACCAACTCCATGCCTTGTGACAGTGCAACCGGTACGCCAACACGCGTTCAGGCGTGCCTCACGAGCGCTTCCGGCTCCGGCCGCTCTTCGCGCCGGTCCGTCTGGACTGCATTGATTTCGATTGAGACACTTTCCGGCGCCCCTTCTGAGTCGACGCCTTCGGCGCAGCGCGCTTCGGCGTGACCTTCGGCGTGACCTTCTTCGTTGTGCGCTTCCTGCCGACCGCGCGCTTCGCTGCACGCATGGCACTACCAGCCCTCAGCCTTGCCGCGGTTGCGGTGGTTCGCGCGGCACGCTGCGTTGCCCGTCCAGCCGAGCGTGCCGCCGATCGCGCCGCAGTCATCGTCGTTCGTGCAGCGCTTACAGCAGTCTTCCCTACGGCGCTCGGCGACGTGATACCTGTCATCTCGCCCGCGCGCGCCGTGAGATTTGCCATTCCCTCAACGCCCGCAGCGAGCTTGCGGCTCATCGCTGTCGCTCCAGACTCGACCAGCTCGCCGACCGCACGCGCGGCTTGCTCGATAACCGAGTCGCCTGTTTCCTTACCTTTGCTTGGCGTCGTCGTGTCCGTCGTTCGCTGTGCCATACCACCTCCGGATGCAGTTATTTCGTGAATGCGACTGAACGATGTGCAAATGCTGATCCACGCAAACATCATTCCTTGCGAGCCGAGTAATAGTAGTTCTCTCCCTCGTCACTCATCTCATCTTCGACGGTGAGCCCCGCATCCCGAAGAATCTTGCGGTACTCCTCGGCGCCGAGCGAGATCGATTCACGTCCGGTCATCGCGTCGTGCCAGACATCTGCTACGGCCCCCGACGTGAAGAGAAACTTCCCGCCGGGAGCGAGCGCGCGCGCCGCTTTGCCGATCACATCGCGCTGGATGTTGGCCGGTAAGAGAAACATCAGTCCCCACGCGACGATCCCGTCAAAGTGACGGTCGAAAAATGTGGAATCCTCGGCGGCGGCGCATTCCACGCGGACCCCAGGAAATCGTTGGCGGTAGGCCTCGATCAATGTTGGCGAAGCGTCAACGGCATAGACCTCGAAGCCTTCGGCCGTCAGCACTGCGGACACCGGCATGCCGCTTCCGCAGGCGAGATCCAGGACGCTCGCTCCACGTGGCAATGCGCGGCTCCAGTCGCGCACGCTCGACGCCCCAATTGTGGGGCTGCGGATGGCGATAAATCGCTGTGCCAGGGCTTCGTAACCTCTGGACTTGTCACCCGCCATCGCGCTTCGCCTCCACGAATGGCTCGCTCTCGTCGTTCGAGTCGGCCCAGCGATCGTTCGGCACGAGTGCGGTCCAGCCAGGCCGCCCGGGATCCTGGTCGTAGGGATACGGCCCCAACTCGCGATAGAGCTCCTCGTATTGGGCCACCTTGCTCCGATCGAGGCGTACGCCGAGGCCCGGGCCTTCGGGGATCCGAATCGCGCCGTTCTCGTACTTCAGCTTGCCGCCTTCAATCACATCGTCTTCGAGATGGTGGTAGTGCGCGTCTGCCGCGAACGAGAGGTTCGGCACCACGGCGCCGAGGTGGAGCATCGTCGCGAGCTGAATACCGAGCTCGCCCGACGAGTGCACCGCAACACCGAGCTGGAAGGTGTCGCACACGGCGGCAGCCTTCACGCAGGCGCGAATGCCGCCCCAGAACGTAGTGTCGAGAAGAATGACATCGACAGCTCGCTGCAGGATATTGACCGCAAGCTGTTCGAAGTTGACGACGACCGTGTTCGTCGCGAGCGGCACGCGCAGTCGCTCGCGCGCGCTGCGCATGCCCGCGAGGCCGAACACCGGATCTTCGAGATAGTCGTTGTCGAGATCTTCGATGGCACGGCCGAACCGGATTGCCTGCTCCGTCGTCCAGACGCCGTTCGGATCGAATCTGAATCGATCGCCTGGAAATGCCGCGGCGAGTGCGCGGTAGCACTCGAGCTCGTAATCCGGATGGAACACGCCGCCTTTCATTTTGTGACTCGTAAAGCCATGCGAGGCCTTCAGCGCGCGGGCGCACGTGACCAGCTGATCGGCCGTCCGGATCGTGCCAGCTCCGTTTGGCGCTGCATATCGGAAGAACAGGTACGACGCAAAGGGCACGCGATCGCGGACGCGGCCGCCGAGAATGTCGCACACAGGGACGCCCCAGGCCTGTCCCAGCAGATCGAGACACGCAAACTCGATTGCGGCGACCATCTGCGTGCGGTTGTTGTAAAGCGATGCGGTGGGATTGGCGAGCAGAAACCGCATCTCCTCGAGCCGCGCAGGATCGCGGCCGACGAGATACGTCTTCAGCGCTCGGATGCCGGCCACCGCGGATTCGCCGCCGCCGCCCATTTCGCCGAGCCCGATTAATCCAGTGTCTGTTTCGATTTCGACGATGGTGCGAACGAAGCGGCCCCAGTGGCAGCCGTTCGCATGTCGTAGCGGAGCTTCAAGGGGTACGGCGACGGTTGTCGCACGGACGTCGACAATCCTCATGCGAGCGAAGCATAGCCTCGCTGCTACTTATTGTGCCAGTAGTCGCTGTTGTTGTTGCGCTGCATCGTCCGTTCGGGGCGGCGCTGCCGGCTTCGATCGGGCGGTCGCTCCGGATTCCAGACGACGCCACATTTCAGGCAGCGCCAGTACGAAAGGCCTGTGCCAGGCTGATCCGGCCCTTTGATCTGGTCGGTGAGGCAGTCGGGACACGCGACGGGCGTCACCGGAACGGCGACGTTCTCGGTCATCGCGATCTGCCCCCCTCCTGATACTCACGATGCTCGGCAAGCCACTGCGTGCTGACCGCTCCCAGTTCGAGCAGGCCGGAACGCCGTCCAGCCGAAGCAATGACGGTGAGGACAAACACGCAGACAGCCAGCGTAACGCCAATGAGGATCAGCATGGTTACTCCAGGCTTTGGTGAGGGCTGGGGACGTGCGTCCCAGGAGATGGGGCGACGCGGCAGCAGAGCTCAGGAAAGCAGACATCAGGAGTATAGCAGGGCCGGACGTCAAGTACCGGTAGGATCGGCGATATGAATGACTCCCAATTGCCCGTGATTCGAGCCCTCCGCGCGCGCGCGGTCCGCGTCCCGATGAAGGAACCCCATCGCACCGCCAGCGGCGTCATTACGGAGTCTCCGCTCGTGCTGGTTGATGCCTTCGCTGACGATGGCCTTGTGGGACACGGAATCCTGTTCACGTACACCACAGCGGCCCTGAAACCGGTCGCGGACCTTGTCGTCAATCTCGAGCCGCTGGTCGTTGGCGAGCCTCTCACGCCAGGCAGCATCTCCGACAAACTGAATGCGCGCTTCAGGTTGCTGGGCACGCAGGGGCTCATGGGCATGGCGTTGGCGGGCATCGATATGGCGCTGTGGGACGCCCTTGCGCGTCTGCATTCGACGCTCGCTGGTGCGCCTTCTCGGCGGTCGCGAAAGGCCGCTGCAAGCGTACGGCGCCGTTGGGTATGACGGAGCGGCCGGTTCAGCTCGCGTCGCCGAAGGATGGGCCGCGCGGGGTTTTCGCGGAGTAAAGGCAAAAATCGGATATCAGAGCGTCGCGGAAGATGTCGAGGTCATCCGCGCGATCCGCAACGCTGTTGGCGAGGAGGTCGCCATCATGGTCGATTACAACCAGTCCTTGACTCCCGCCGACGCCATCCAGCGTCTTCACTCTTTGGAAGGCTTGGGTCTGACATGGGTTGAGGAGCCGACCCTGTCTCATGATCACGAGGGGCACGCGATGATCGCCAGGAGCATCGACACGCCGATTCAGTGCGGCGAGAACTGGTGGGGCACGCTGGATCTGCGGCAGGCGATACACGCGGGCGCGTCTGACTTTGTCATGCTCGAAGCGATGAAAATCGGCGGCGTCACCGGCTGGCGGCGTGCGGCGGCGATCGCCGAAGCGCACGGGCTTCGCATTTCAAGTCATTTGTGGCCCGAGATCAGCGCGCAGTTGCTGAGCACTTCGCCCATGGCCCACTGGCTGGAATACGCTGATTGGTGGAATCCGATAGTGGCTGAGCCGCTCCACATAGAGAACGGTATGGCGATGCCATCCGGTCACGCAGGGAGCGGCGTATCGTGGAACGAGAAAGCCGTTAACGAGTACCTGGTCTGATGTTTACTGCCTGCGCGAACGATACCGGCGCCGTGCCGCGCCTACTGCCAACCCGGTGACGAGCAGTGTCATCGTCGCGGGCTCGGGCACTTCCCCAACGGTTCCGCCCTCGTCAATCTGACCAGGGAAACATTTGTCGCGACTCGAGGCGCTTTCTTCATCAGGAGATCAGCCCTGCGTTCCACCAATGATTCGCAGGTAGGCTCGCCAAGGTCCGACTTCATCCGAGTACTGCCGGGCGAGCACCCGCGAGATCTGCATCACGTGATCGAGATCGTGCGCCACCCAGGTCGCGAGCAACTGGCGCAGCGTCACGACGCCAAATGCGGGATGACGCCCGCGGCGGTCAAGGTCGGTGCCCGACAGGTGCAGCATCTCCAGCTCGCGGAGGCTTTGCCGACGCAGGGTCGCAAACTCGTTGAGCAGGCTCGCAAGCGTGCGTCCCTCCGATTCCGAAAACTGCGCCAACCGATCGAACGTGTCGAATGTGCGCGCCTCGCCATGCTCGAGGATGATCCTGGCGCGCGGCACCCAATCGGTCCGTTCGCCGTGGATGAGGTGTCCGATGACGTCGAAAGCGCTCCAGGTGTCGCCGCCTTCGTTCGCCGCGATCCAGTCGTCGGGAAGGCCGCGCAGCAGCGCGTCGAGCGTCGCCGGCGTCCGCTCGAGGATGGAGACGGCGTCGGCCAGCGCGAACGGGCGTCGTGTGCGATCGGCGTGTGTGGTCATGCTGCCCTCCTGAGGGCATTGGACGTTCAGGCACGTGACTTGGGAGGACGGTCGCCATTCGGAATGCCGCTCCCATCGGTGCGCGTATCCGCGACGCGCGCAGGCCGAGACTCATTACAATGCTTGTATGGCAAGTCGGGGACTTCCCGGCAAGACATTTCGGCGCTGGGTACTCCGTCGTTGGGTGCCATTCGCGCTCTTCGCGATTGCCCTTGTTCTTACAATAGCCGCCAGCTGGTACGTCTCCTCGACCCGCTCGTCTCGAGTCCAAGCGCAGCGACTCAGCACCCACGAGAGGTTCCTGACCGACGCTGAGCGAACGCGCCAGCTGATTCAGGTGCGGCTGAACACAAACGTAGAGCTCATTCGCGCCGGTGCGGCGCTGTTGGCGGCGAGCAACGAAATCAGCCACGTGGAATTCCGAACGTTCGTGACTGGCCTCCAGCTGCATGAGCGCTATCCGGAAGTACGGGCGATTGGCTTTGCTCCACGTGTCCGCGAGGCCGAGCTGCAAGCCTTCCGCCAGGCAACTGAGCTTGATGGCATATTCGCTCTTCAATCGTGGCACCCGCCACCACGACCAGAGCACTACCCGGTCCTGCTCCTGGAGCCAACCGCACCCATGCAACAGAGCTTTGTTGGCTATGACGTTCCGACGGATCCGACGTTTCACGCGGCGATGGAACTAGCACGCGATACAGGACAGCCGACGGCCTCAGGCAGGTTGACCGCCGCGTCGCCGTTCGACGACCCTGGGCAGCCGACGTTCATCGTCCTGGTCCCCGTGTATCGCGTTGGCATGCCGGTGCGCACGGCCGAAGACCGCCACGGCGCGCTCGTGGGATTTGTCTTTAGTCCGATCACCGCTTCGGTTCTGATTCAGCAGATCGTGAAGCAGGCCTCTCTTCCTGTCGTGTTCGACGTGTACGACGGTAGCTCCGCTAGTCCACAGCGCTTGCTTGGCGGACTCGCCGGTACTCCAATTCCGACGGCTGACGAGTCGAACGGTGTGGTCAATGCCGCTGGCCGCGAGTGGTTGGTCGTCGTCAGATCGACGGACGCTCCAATTGCCCTCGAACCGCGACTCGCTTTGGAACCCCTGCTCGGGGGCCTCCTGCTTTCGACGCTGTTGTTTCTCGTCACCCGTGCTCAAATCCGCGCGTGGGAAACGGTCACACGGCACGAGATGGAGCTTCGCGCCTCACAGGAAGCGCTGCGCCAGAGCGAAGCCCAGGCACAAGCCGCCGATCGGACGAAGGACGAATTCCTTGCGACACTGTCACACGAGCTCCGAACGCCGCTGAATACGATCCTCGGATGGGTGACGATGCTGCGCGGCGGAGCGGTCCGAGCCGAACGTCAGCCTCACGCGCTAGAGGTAATCGAGCGCAATGCCCGTCTACAGTCGGAGCTCATAGAAGACCTGCTGGATATCTCGCGAATCGTGGTGGGCAAAATGCGGCTCCGTCTCAGGCCGGTCGAGCTGGCGCCGCTCATCGCCGCCGCCGTCGAATCGCTGCGGCCGAGCGCCGAAGACAAGGGCATCCGGACGGAATCGCGAATTGCAGCATCGCCCATCACGGTGCGAGCCGACCCCGAGCGCGTGCAGCAGATCGTCTGGAACCTTATATCCAATGCGGTCAAATTCACGCCACCGAATGGTCGTATCGAGGTCGAGCTGAAAACGGAACGCGATCGTGCGCACCTGTCGGTGCGCGACACCGGCGTCGGCATCACACCCGAGTTCCTTCCGCACGTGTTCGAGCGGTTTCGTCAGGCTGACAGCTCGACGACGCGCGCTCACACCGGGTTGGGACTGGGCCTGGCGATCGTCCGGCACCTCGTGGAACTGCAGGGAGGATCGATCGAAGCATTCAGTGACGGGACAAATCGCGGCGCCATGTTTGTCGTTCGGTTTCCACTGGCGTCGGCCGCGATGGCTGACTCGCCCGTCGCGCTGATCGTTCGTGAGAGGCATGCACCTGTGGATCTCCAGGGCGTACGGATTCTGGTCGTGGACGACGATCAAAGCACGCGAGAAGTGCTGATGGAGGCGCTTGGCGCGGCAGGCGCCCGCGTGTTGACGGCCGACTCGGCTCTTCGGGCCGTGCAGTTGCTCAAGGTTGAGAGCGCCGATGTGTTGATCAGCGATATCGCGATGCCCGCTGAGGATGGCCTCTCGCTCATACGCCGGGTCCGCGCACTATCGGGCCGCGCTGGCCGTATTCCGGCGATCGCGCTCAGTGCGTTTGCGCGGGCGGAAGATGCCGCGCAGGCACTCGAGGCGGGCTATCAGATGCACATTGCGAAACCGGTAGAGCTCAACGAACTGGAGACACGGGTGGCTGAGCTTCTTCAGTCGACACCGCCGACGGGTGTGTAGCAGGCGTCGATCTCTGCCACCACGGGAAAGTGATCCGATGCGAGCCGGGCAATCGGAGTTGCGTGGACGGAGATCCGTTGAAGCGCCGCTCTCGGGTGAACCCAGATGCGATCCAGCGCGACGAGTGGCCACGCGACTGGAAACGTCGCGGGACGCGGCGGCCGCCCCATGCGGCGATCGAGCACGTGCGCGGCCGACCGCCCAGGCAGCCAGTCATTGAAGTCGCCAAGCACGACGACTGACGTATCGCGAACGGAATCGAGATAGTCCAGGATCTGCCGCACTTGAAATCGGCGTTCGTGAATGCGAAGGCCAAGATGTGTCGCGAGCACGTGCAGGGGCGTGCCACCGGCATCGATCGTCGCCGCCAGCGCACCACGCGGCTCGCGGCGCTCCATCGACAGATCGATGCGATGCACTTCCACGATGGGATGGCGCGTAAGCAGCGCGTTGCCGAAGCATTCCGTCACGGTCTGCCGCGTCCTGTGTCGTGTCGGGCCGAGCGCGCACTCATAGCGATCGAGCGTCGTGAGGACGACCGGCGTGCGCGTTTCCAGTGCGACGCTGGCTGGATACGTGAACTCCTGCAGCGCGACGACGTCCGCGTTCAACTCCCCGATCACGGTCGCCACGCGATCCGGATCGTGACGTCCGTCCCTCCCCACACATGCGTGCACGTTGTAGGTCGCGATCCGGAGCGGCGTCGGCGAGGCCACTAGCCGAACTCCGCTCGGTCGCGATGGCTGGAGACCGCCGAGGCAAACTGACGAACCAGGAGAAACGCCCGCAGCCCGGATGCCAGCGCGAACAGCAGCACGGCTGCGCCGATGGTGGTGAATGCGTTCGACATTGATGGATTCAGGAGCGTGTGCCGAAGCAAGCCGCCCAGTCCGCTGAGCGCGGCGATCGTCGGCGCGAGACTGATTGCCGTGGCCGGCCATATAGGTCGCGAACGGAACTCGCCCCGCACCGCAGAGCAAGTGAATCGAACCGGCGCTCGCCACGCTGGCGAGGCGCAGCACGACCACGCCAATCACGCCTCGCGCACTCAGTTGCCGGATCGATCGGTACGATCGCCGGCTGATCCAGTGCGTGAGCCCGGTCGCGCCAATCGCCCGGCCGGCAACATAGCCGATGACGGCCGCGGCGAGCGATCCGACGAGCGCCACAAAACCGCCGCGAAGTGCGCCGAAACACACGCCCGCGGCGATCGCCAGCAGTTCGAGCGGGATCAGCAGGAGCCCGGCCAGCACAAAGACGCCCATCCCGATCCATAGAGATGACGGCGCGACCGCAATCGAATCGAGCGTGTGGGAAGACCGCAACGCGACGGCGGTCGCTGCCGCGAGGACAACGAGCGGGCAGAATCCAGATGCGAAGAGGACCGCGCCCGCTCGTTGCGTCGACCGCCGGGACCAGGGACTCGATCGAAGAGCCAAACGCTGCGGGCTCGTCGGGATCGGCGGCGGCCCGAAGCACCGGCGACGGCGCTGCGGCCTCTTCTGACACATCGAGCCGGACGAGCGTGTGCTCGGCACTCTCTCGCGTATCGATGAACGCGCCGATCGATCCGCTGCGCTCGATCCCGCGAGCGACGTCATCCACTGACAAGCCGAGATGTTCCGCGAGAAGCCGATCGCGTACGTGGCGAATGCCTCGCGCGCGCGTCCGGATCGCCGCCGGCGTCGACCGCCAGATCGCATTCCGTGTCCATTCCCATTGAGCGATGCGAAAAGTTGGCCGACCCGATCCGCGCCAGCACGTCGTCGACGATCATCACCTTTGAGTGGACGAACGTCGGCACGTCGCGCGAGCGCGAGGCTGCCGGATACACGAGCCGCAGCCGCTTGTACTCGTCCGCGGCGATCAGCTGCCGGAACGCGCCGTCGCGAAACGTTCCCATCGTGCTCTTTTCGAGCCAGCCGTGGCATTCCTTCGGCGAGATCACGATGATCTCCGGGCCATCCGGCTCCCGAAGGCGCGCCGCCAGCGCGTCGGCGAGCTTGTCGTTCGTGAAGTACTGGCTTTCGATGTAGATCGTCTGTTTCGCCTGGGCGATCGAATCCAGGAACAGCGCCTCGCACTCCCGGATCGCCGGCCGCGATTCGGATGCAGGCATCGTCCGGGCGATAGCGACGTCGACGTCGGTGAGATCGGGCGTGATATCCGGACGGCCAAAGATCCTCAGTGGACGTGTCGGCGGACGGCATCCGTTCCTGCCCCAACGCGCGCCAGCGATCGCGCGCCAGCACGCCAAGGCTGGCCGCCGCGGGTCCCATGACCATGGCCTGGACTTCGTGATACGGCCCGTATGCCGTGCCGAGTTGGCGTCTTTCTGCGCCGGTTCTTCCGGCCGATGCGCGCTCGTGTCCCAGCGATGGCCCGTCAAATCGATGCCGCCGCAGAACGCCAGTTGATCGTCGACCACGACAATCTTCTGGTGATGGGAGGCGCCGACGGGATGGTGATCGTCAAATCCGAGTCGAACGCCGCGAGGCATCCGCCATCCGAGCCGCCATCGCGTCAACGGATCGCGCTCGAGCGTGTAGAGTGCGCCGTAGTCCCACGTCAGGATGTAGCACCGAAGCTGCTGGGCGTCGCCGCGCGACATAGGCCAGTAGCTTGTCGAGCCGCGTCGGCGCGTCCGGCGCTGCGACGCCGGGGTCCAGATCGATGTGAGCCGTGATGTCCCAGCCCAGACTGAACACGGTCTTGCGGGCGCTGAGCAGGGCCTGCCGGACCAGGCGGAAGTAGTCGGCAGCATCCTGAATGCAGTAAAAGCGGGACGCGCGATCAACGCGCCAGCAGTTTTTTCCGGGCTGGACGATTCTTTCTGGCGAGTTTGCGATGTCGCGTTCAACACGCGGTGCGGTGCCGATCACTCGGCCGGCCTCAATCGGCTGAACGTGCGGTTGATCAGCAACGCCAGCGTCAGCGGCACCACAACGAACATTGCCGCGCCGATCAACGTTCCCGGCGACGGATCGCGCAACGCGTTTGTCACCTGATATCCGAACCCGGCGAGGCCGACGACGAACGCGCCCATGCCGAGCGCTGTGCCGATGATGAAATCGCGGAAGCGAATCGTTGATGCGCCGACGATGATGTTCACGAGCGTGAAGGGCGCTGGAACTTTGCGAACGAGAAAGACGGCAAGTGTGCCATTGCGTTTGAGGGTGCGCGTGACGCGGGTGATTCGTTCGCCGCCCAGTTGCGTAACGCGCCGCAGGCCCATCCAGCGGCCGATCGCAAATCCGGTTGACGCACTGGCCAGACATCCCGCCATCGCGTATACCGGTCCCAGTAGCGGGCCAAAGGCGATACCGGTGGCCGCGATCAACAGGATGACAGGCACCATTGCCAGTCCCAGCACGACGAAGGCGAACACGACAGCAGGCAGCGCGTACCAGGCATGGCGATGTGCCGCAAGCCAAGCGGCGAACTCGTCAAAGTCAAAGTTGACGGCGGTTCTGAGTGGCCAGATCCACGCAGCAAGAGCCAACCCGCACAGGACAATGAACACCGCCGTAAGGCGGAGCCAGACGGACAGACTGCGTGAATTCGTACACATCGCCTGGATGCCCAAGTGCAATGAGTGTGCCCATGAGCGAATCTGTTGCAGAAGGCTGCAACTAGAGCTTCTGAACGGACCTGCTTCGGATAGACTGAGCGGCGCCTCAAAACGTGGCTAAAAACAGGAGGATGGTATGCGTATGAAAATCGTTTCGCCCCTCGTTCTTTGCGTCGTGATGGTTGTGGCGGGCGTGGGCCTGTCAGCGCAGGGTGGACGCGGGGGGAAACCGCAACCAGTCAGCACCTCGCCCTTTGATGTCTGGTCGGGCGACAAGCTGACAACGCCCGGAAACCTTGGCAATTTCGGTCATTACACCGCGAGCATTCAGCGACGAAACCCCGACGCTGCTCCTGAGATTCACGACGCGTTTTCTCACTTCCTGGTGTTCACCAGTGGAGAGGGCATGGTCACTCTCGGTGGAGAAATTGTCGATGGACCCGATGGCAAGAAAACGGTCAAGGGTGGCAACACTTCAAAGATTGTGATCGGCGCGATGTATCACATTCCGATCAAGACCGTGCACTGGGTGGTGCCAAATGCAGGCAGCTCCATCACGTATTGGGTGACGAATATCTTCGTTCCAAACCGTAGGTCATAGCCATGAAGCGATGTCTTGCCGTCTTGCTGCTTGCCTCAGGCCTGCTGCTCACTCGTGCGGCAGACGTGTCAGCGCAGCTCACTGCCGCCAAAGATGGACCAGTTGTGTATGGCCATCATCACGTGAACACCACGAATATCGACGCCCAGAAGAAATTTTTCGTCGATACCCTGGGAGGCGTGCCGATCAAGATCGGGACGAACAACCTGACTGATCATTTTTCCGCCAGGTTCCGGCGGCACCTGGCGGCACGCGGGGAACGACGGTCAATCACATCGGATTTTCCGTGCCGAATCTTCGGGCGATGGTCGATAAAGTGAAGGCGAGCGGGTACCCGATGATCACGAGTACGGAAGCGACGCCGGATCGTCAGGTAAAAGACGATATTGCCGGTCCGCCGCCTGCCGGAGGTTCTTCGATCGCGTTCGTGCAGGCACCGGACGACATCAAGGTCGAATTCGTCGAAGCGCCGAAGCAGACGAGTCCGATCGCGCTTCACCATGTGCACTTCTTCAATCCCGCGAACACCGAGATGCAGGCGTGGTATGTCAAAACGTTTGGCGCGACCTCCCGGCTCGGCGGCGCGTTTCCTGCCGCGCTGCTGCCTGGCGTGGCGCTGAACTTTTCCTCGTCGCCGGCGCCCGTGGTCGGCACGCAGGGCAGGGCGATCGATCACGTCGGGTTCGAGGTGAAGAATCTCGCGGAGTTTACGAAAACGTTGGAAGCCAACGGAGTCAAAGTGACGACTCCCTATCGCAGTGTGCCCGCGCTGGGCATCGCCATCGCATTTTTTACCGATCCCTGGGGCACGTACATCGAATTGACGGAAGGACTCGACAAGATTCAATAACGGCTATTCGTATCTGAGGGCTTCGATGGGATCCAGGCGCGCGGCGCGCCGCGCGGGGTACAGACCGAACACGAGGCCGACGGAGACCGACACGACGAACGCGAGCAGAATCGAGCTCGCCGTCACAATCGTGGACCAGCCGGCGAAGTAGCCAATCAGGCTGAGAGATCCCGACGCCGGCAATCACACCGATCGTGCCGCCGACAAACGAGATCAGAACCGTCTCGATCAGGAACTGCCGCACGATGTCGGTCCGGCGCGCGCCGAGCGCCCGGCGCACGCCGATCTCGCGCGTCCGCTCGAGAATGCTGGCGAGCATGATGTTCATGATGCCGATGCCGCCGACCAGCAAGGAAATCGACGCGAGCGCCACCATGACGACCTCGAAAATGCGCTGCGTCCGGCGCTGCTCCGCCAGCAGCGCGGCCGGCACGATGACGCTGAAGTCCGGCGTGTTCCGGTGCGACGCGTTCAGCACGCCGCGGATCACCTCGGCGCCCGCCACGCTGTCCATCCCGGGCTCGAGCTGCAGATAGATGCCGTCGATCTCGTCGCGGAACTGGCTGTAGTTGTCTTCGAGGCGGAGCATCGCCGTCCAGAGCGGAACGTAGATCAGGTTGTTGCGGTCCTGTTCCGGGACGCCGAGCCGTGTCGGTCTGCGCGCTGAGCTGCGGCCCGGCCACGCCGATCACCCGCAGCCACTGGTCGTTCACCTTGATGTACCGGCCGACCGCTTCTTCAGGGCCGAACAGCGCCGCCTTTGCGCCTTCGCCCAGCACCGCCACCGGCGTGGCGCGCTCGGTCTCGCCCTTCATCGAAGAAGCGCCCCGCCGCGAGCCGCAGGTTGCCGATCGGAATGTACGAAGGCGTGACGCCGTACACGGCCGGCATATCGCGCTGCGGCTTCGGCAGCATCTTCGATGGCAGGAAGCGCTTGCGCGGCGTCGCGGCGCTCACCCCTTCCATCGTCGCGCGGATGACGCGGTAGTCCTGGAAGGTCAGCCCGGGCGACGAGCTCCGCACCTTTCCGAACGCCTGAGGATCGGTCGTCTCGCGCGCCTCGACGATCACGTTGCGCACGCCGAGCTGCTCGATGAACGCCATCACCTGCTGCTGCGCGCCGGCGCCGATCGACAGCATCGCGACGACGGCCGCGACGCCGAAGATCATGCCGAGCATCGTCAGCAGCGAGCGCAGCTTGTGGACGCGGAGGTTGTCGAGCCCGAGCTGCAGATCCTGAAGCCCGCTGCCGAGCTGCGACTTGGGATCGCGAAGAAATGCCCGGATCACGAGCCTGCCCTTGGCTGCACCGGTCCGGCGCTTCCCGCGCCCTTCTTTTCATCGGCGAGCGGATTCCGCAGCGCCACTTCGGTCCCGACCGGCAGATTCGTCACGACGATGTGGCGTTTCGGTGCGATGCGACACCTTCACTTCGCGCGGCTCGAACGAGCGGCCCTGGCGGACGAACACGACCGGCTTGCCGTCCTGTTCGAAGAGCGCCTGGCGCGGCAGGTACAGGGCCGTCCTTGATTGGCGCGCCCGTGACGCGCACCTGCGTGGTGAGGCCCGGCCGCAGACTGCGCAGGATTGCTGCCCGTCACGTCGAAGCTGACGTCGAACGTCCGCGTCGGATCGTTCCACGCCCACACCTCGCGGCGGCTGGCGCCCGCCACCGCCTTGATCGTCGCCGGCAGCATCTTGCCCTGCACCGCGTGAATCGTCACTTCCGCCTTTTGACCGGCGTTCAGGTGCGCGCGATCGTATTCGCTCACCTTGGCGATGAGCTCGATGCCCGACTGGTGCAGCACCTCTGCGACCGGCCGCCCCGGGATACACCGTGTCGCCGGCGCGGAACTCCGGCACGACCACGCCGGCCCACGCCGCGTTGTTCATGTCGTTGGCTTTCACGGCGACCAGACCGTCGAACGGCGCGCGCAGCTTCATGTTGTCGATGTTGCGCTGGGCGTTGTCCATCTGGAGCCTGGCTTTGTTGCGCTTTTCCTCGAGCACCGCCAGCGACGCGCGGTCGCTGGCCGTGCGCGACTTCAGATCGTCCTGGAGCTGCGCGAGCCGGCCCTTTGCCTCTTCGAGCGTCAGCACGAACTTCTGCTTGTCGATTGCGCTGCTGAAGCTCGGAGCCCTGCACGTCGAGCTCCCCGCGCCGGACGTCGAACCGCGCCGTGAGCAGCGTCACCTCGTCCTGCGCGCCCTGCACGATGGCGTCGGCGCGCATCTTCGCGATCTCCTGCTCCGCCTGCGCGAGCTCCGACCTCGCCGTGTCGAGCCGCTCTTCCTGCTCGCTCTGATCGAACTCGACGACGACATCGCCCTCCTTGACGGGCGTTCCGGTGGCGGCGATGGAGAGGATTTGCATCGGACCGCCGACCGCCGGCGCCACGAGCGCCTGCGCCTTCAAAGGCCTGAGCTCGCCTGTCGCGTGCACCACGACCGGCACGTCGCCCTGGGCGACGCGCGCGGTCGGAATGACGTTGCCGTCGGTCTGCACACCCTGCATCGGGGCCGCGACGATCGCGGCGATCGACGAGCGCGATGCCCAGCACACCTGCGAGCGACCAGCCGAGACGCTTACGATTCGGTTTTGTCATGACAGGTTCATTTCACCGGCGGAATCGGATCCTTCAGCGCCACGCGCTCGCCGGGCTGCACGCCTTCGCGCACGACGAGCTGTTCCTGGCCGCGCCGCGCGATCTGCACGAGCCGCTCGTCCCAGCCGCCGCGCGACCGTTGCACGTAGGCCACCGAGCGGCCGTCTTTTTCGAAGACCGCGCGCGCGGGAATCAACACGGCGTCCGGCACGCGATCGACGGCCACGCGCACGGTTGTATTCATCCCCGGCCGCAGCCGCGGATCCATCTGATCGATTTGGACGATCATGTCGAAGTTGCGCTGTGGCGGCCAGTTGGAAAAATCGACGCGCGCGAGCGCGCTGATGTCGCCGATCTTCCCGACCAGTTCCTTGTCGGGCACGGCGTCGGCGCGGACGATGACGCGCTGGCCCGGCTGCATACGGCCGCGTTCCGCCTCTTCGAGCCGCGCCGTCACCCGCAGCGTCGACAGATCCGGCACTTCGGCGATGATTTGCCCGGGCCACGCGCGGTCGCCCGGCTTGAAGTCGGGCGGCGGACAGCACGAGCGCCAGTTCGGCATGATCGCCACCACACCGTCCACGGGCGCCAGGATCTGCGAGGCCGCCGAGCTGACGTTCGGCGTGCTCCATATCGAAGCGCGCCTTGTCCCGCTTCTGGATCTTGCTGCCCAACTCTGCCTTCTCGATGTCGCCCAGCGCTTTCAGCTTCCGCTCGGCCTCGCTCAAGCCTCGCCTTCGCGTCCGCCAGCGCGAGCTCCTTCTGCTCGCGCTCCATTCGCGGGAGAAATTCGCTGCGGCACGGCGTCGAGCTCCGCGCGCCGAACGTCGTAGCGCGCCTTCGTCAGGTCCGTCTGTGCCTGCTGCTCCTGAATCCGGAACTGCGCCCGCGTCTTGCGCGATTTCCTCCTCGGCCTGTTTGAACTCGGAGCGCCTGTCGTTCAGCGTGCGCTGGACGGTCATCGGATCGAACCGGACGACGACATCGCCTTTCTTGATGTTCATGCCGTTCTTGGCGAGCTCGAGGATCTGCAGGTCGCCCCCACCCGTGGTGGGTACGGTCAGCGCAACCGAACGCACCGCTTTCACCTCGCCGCGCACCTGCAGGTAGTCGATGAACTCCCCCTTGATGACCGGCGGTGGTCGGAACATCGACCGCCGCGCCGCCGCCGAACGCGCCGCTCACGCCGGCAATGGCGACGACGATCGCGAGGCCGGCGACCGAGGCGATGATCGTGCGTTTGTTATTGCGCCACATGCCGCTGCACCGTCACTCCCGGCTCCAGACCGGACGCGACAATCACTTCGTGATCGTTCATCGCGCCGAGCGTGACTGTGCGCGTCCGGGCGCGGTCCCCGTCCAGCACCCGCACCGTGAACGTGTCGTTCTCGCGCACGACGGCGTCGCGGGGCACGACGATGACGTTGTCCTTCCGTTCGAGCTCGACGTCGACAGCCGCCGACAGGTCGGGCAGCAGCTTCGGATGGCTTCCCTTGATGCTGACAATCGCGACGAAGTTGCGCACGCGCGTCGTCAGCATGCTCGTCGTGCCGACGGGTGCGACCTGCTCGACGCGACCCTCGAATTGAAGCTCGGGATAGGCGTCGAGCGAGATCCGCGCCGGCTGGCCGACCTGCAGGAGGTGCACATCGGCCTGATTCACCTTCACGCGCACCAGCATCGCCGCCGGATCGACGACCTGCATGATCGGCATGCCCGGACGCGCTTCCTCGCCCTCCTGGATCTCCACCTGTCTGTCCCGCGCCGCCACACCATCCGCAGCACCGACCATGCCCGAAATCGGCGACGTGACGACCATCCGCGTGGCGTTGTCCTCGGCCGATTTCATCGCCTTGTACGCGCGATCGCGCTGGATCTCGAGAATGCGCAGCTCGGCCTGCTCGGCGCGGCGCTTCAGATCGAACGTCGCCGTGAGCTGTTTCTGCTTCGCCTCCGCCTCTTCCAGCCGCTGCTCGTTCTTTTCCTGATCGATGCGGCCCAGATAGGCGTTCTTCTTCATCTCGAGGTGGGCGTTCTCGACGGCATTCGCCGCGACCGCGAGCTCCGTATCGTCCTTCGCGCGCGCCTGTTCCTGCTCCGCGCGTTTCTTCCGAATCTGCTCCTCGAGATCGCGGTGCTCGGACCGCTTGTCGATGGCGGCCTTCAACTGATTCTGCCGGTCGAATTCGACGAGGAGCTGGCCGGGCACGACCTGCGTGCCGCTGGGCATGAGCTTCGTGATGATGAGCGTGTTGCTGCCCGGTCCCGTCGCGCCGACGAGCCGGGGCGCCGCAACGTTATGAAAATGGATGGATTCAACGAGGCCGGTCATCCGCAGCGTCTTGACGAACGGGCCGCGCGCGACCTTCAACGACGCCGTTCCCTGGCGCGCCGGCCTCCTCCTCCTCATCGGGACCGCCCGCGCGCACGCCGCGCACGACGGCAAGCGCGCCGACCAGGACCACCAGGATGAAACCAAGCAGCAGATACGGCTTTTTCATGGCTTGTACAGGGTCATCCTACACTGCAGACGGCAGCGAGACACCACCGGGTATTAGACACCGGAAGAGGCCAGAAAGTTGGTGGGTAGCGCAGGGAGCGCGCATTCACCGGTCGATGAACAGGAGCACGCGCCGGCGTCTTGACGCTTCGCTTCGACCGGCTCTCGATGCCACGTGTCGCACTTGCAGCACTGATCCACGTGACGCTGCTCTGGGCTTCGAGCGAGCCGGCAGCACGTTTTCACTGTCGCAACGGGCATTGCCGTTCTTTGAGATTGGGGCCGGATCACGCGAACGGAATTTATACAGGCCGCCGACGGAAACTGTTACAAACTTGGACAGCGGTAAGACGACTTTCCCAGCACACATCCTCGGTACATTTACGCTCGGCCATTCAGGCCGAAGAGCGTAGGAGCCGATACATGCATGCGATGGGTCAACCAACGAAATGCGAGTTAACTGGCGTCCGGCGTCTGTGCGACTCGGCCACACAGCGGCTAGAGCCCGGGCGGTATGTCGCTGATGAATCACCGCACAATCCCCTCGAGGAGTGCTTGGCAGACCCGGTCGCATGTCCGTTCTGTCTGGGCCGACTGGTGAAGAAGACGGAGAGGGGCGCTCGAACGGCTGGACGGGTCCTCCCCTTGTCGGCGAGCCCAGAGATGGCGTTCAGGAAGTGATTTTTGACCCATCCCGCGCACACACATCGTGCTGGGCTGCGATCGCTGCCATCTTTACTTTACAGCGCTGAACACTCCTGACAGCCCTTACAGCCGTGAGCGAGTCAGGACGCCGTGCGGTCCTTGATGTCGTACACGATCACCGTATCCTGATTGCGGACGTACAGGCGGCCGTCGCTGATCACGGGATGCGCCCAGCTCGGAAGGCCCTTGTCGGGAATGCGGAAGCGTCCCTTTTCGCGGTAGCCCGACGGCGTCGCTTCCGCCAGCCCGAATTCGTTGTCCTCGCTCTGAATGTAAAGGCTGCCGTCGGCGAATGTCACCGAGCCTTTGCCGACGCTGCGATCCCGCCACATCATCTTGCCCGTCGCAAACTCGAGGCAGGTCAGGATCGAGTCGTTGAACCCGTACAGATAGCCGTCGACGAGGACGACGCCGCCATGATGGTTGTTCATGCTGCGCGTGAAGTACACCTCTTTCGCGCGCACCTCGCCGTTCTGCACGGTCAGATCGAGAAGCCCGCCGCCGGTGCCGTACGCGGACGTGAAAAACACCTTGTTGTTCGAGAAGATCGGCGTCGCGACGTTGGCGACGTAGTTCGCGGCGTTCGGATATCGGAACATCACCTTGCCGTCGGACGCGCGCACGCCGACGCCTGCCGCTGACGTGAAAGTCATGTAGGTGCGCACGCCTTGCACGTCCGCGGCGATGACCGACGAGTACGCTGCGGGATCGCTGAGATCCTTCGCGGTCCAGACGGTCTTTCCCGTCATCTTGTCCAGCTTCACCATGCCGGCGCCAGGCCCGCCGGGAGAAACCACGACATGCGGGCCGTCGACCAACGGGGACTCGCTGATCAGCCATGGCAGCTGCCGGCCGCCAAAATCGCGAAGGATATTGCGCTGCCACACCGCAGTGCCATCGATCTTGAGGCACGCGAGATCGCCGTTCTCGCTGAGCACGTAAACGCGATCGCCGTCGACGGTCGGAGTGCCGCGCGGGCCCGGTCCTCGATCGTCCGCCTGCGAAGCACCCAGCGCCTTCGACCAGACTTCCTTCCCATCCGCACGATTGAGCGCGATGACGACGCTGTTGCGACCGCGCGCGCCTTGGACGAACACGCGATCGCCAGCAACGGCCATCGAACCGTAGCCGCCTCCGAGTCCGGTCGCCGTCCAGACGATCGGCGGTCCGGCCGCCGGCCACTGCTTCAGGAGTCCGGTCTCTGTCGACAGTCGCGTGCGATCGGGCCCCTGCCATTGCGGCCAGTCCGCCGCGTGCAGAGCGACGACGCTGAACAGCACCGCTCCAGCGAAGGGAAAGGCTCGTTTGCACAACGCCACAATCGGGTCGATTTGCATCGCGTGCCCCCAATTATAAGGACCGCCCCGGGCCGTTGCTGTAAGAATGTGAAGCCCGATTCGGCTCGAGCCCCGGCGCTCACACGGGGGATACGCGGGAGTTCTTTCGGCGTTCGATCATCGTCCCGCCAGCTTGATTCGTCGTGACGATCTGTTTGATGGAAGAGTGGCGGACGTCTCGCGCCTCGACGATGAAGATGACGTCCTCGGCGATACTCGTGGCGTGATCACCGACGCGCTCGAGGTGGCGTGCCATGAGAATGAGGTCGACGCCAGGTTCGATCGTCTGCGGATCCCCCAGCATATATGTGAGCACCTCACGGAAGACTTGATCTTTCAGCGCATCCAGCCAGTCGTCCTGTCCCAGCACCGTTTTGGCGAGACTCACGTCTCCCGACAGAAACGCGTCGAGGGCTTCGTGCAGCATTTTAAGCGCCAGGTCGCCCATTCGCGGCAAATCGATCAGCGGCTTGACTGGGGGGTGCAGGAGATATCGCTGCGCAACCTCGCTGATATTCACGGCGAGGTCTCCGACGCGCTCCAGGTCGGCGCTGATCCTGGGCGCCGAAACGAGCATTCGGAGATCGAGCGCGACAGGCTGATGCAGAGCGATGAGGGTGAAGCATCGACTATCGATTTCCATCTGTAAATCGTCGATACGGGAATCGCCGGCAATGACATCAGCCAGCAACGGCAGGTTGCGATCGACAAGGCCCCGCATGGCCTTTCGCAAATGATCTTCCGCTAGTCCACCCATTGCCAGCAGGCGTGCCTTCAGCTCTTCGAGTTCGTGGGCGACGTGGCGGCGATCTTGATTCATCGCTTTACTCGTGATGATCGTCTGATTTCGACGGACCTGCATCTGTTGTCGCTAGAGTTGCCACCCATCATGACGCCACGTCGTTACATTCCTGTTACGAACGCGGACGCGAACCGCGACATGCGAGTTCGTAATGTGCCTCACAGAATTGATGCAGCCGTCAAGCGAAGTTCAAACTCTGGGCGTAGAAAGGGCCATTGAGGTGTCCAATGCTGCAGTTCGGCAAACTCGCCGAGTTTTCGATGCTCGACGATCGGTAGTATCGCACCGACAACCCCTGCGGCGATGGCGAAGCTCTGCGGTGCGAAGCCGCAGAAACCGGCCGCTATACCATGCTCGGGTACGAGCAGGAACAGTGGCTCGAGCAGGGCTTCGCCGAGTCGCACGCGCGATGGAACATCATCGGCCAGCAACTGCTCATTGCGGAGCTGGAGCACGCCAACATCGCGGAGGACCTCTACTGAAATGACGCGTGGGACGGCTATCCGCGCGCGCGCAAACGCTTGTTGAGCGTGGAGAATCAGGACGGCGAGGGATACACCGAGAAGTCGTTTATCGTCGAAGATGGAGCCCCGGGCGCGTGGGGCTTGATCGGCACACATGCATCGGCCTGTGCACCGTTTAGCTCCCTACATCCGACGCTCAGATCATGGCGTCGCGGCGGTGTTCTGTTTGGACAGGCAGGCGCCTGATCCCGGTTGTAAGCTTACGCTTTTCCAATGGCCTACATCCCAAAAGAATGCCAGTGCCGGATGTGTGACAGCACGCAGGTGCGCCCGATGGCCCTACGCGCCTACGAAGCCACCAGTCTCGTAACGTGGTACGAGTGCCTGCAATGTCCCCACATCTGGTATCGCGAAAAGATCGTCACATCATGGACTGCCCGATCCCTGGAGCGACGACAAAGCCCCAGGCACATGGCAAAACGGGACGTTGGTCGTCAGAGTGGTGTCGTTAGTAGAGTCCCAAAACTGACAAGGTGCGCTGAGCGCAGTCGTGTGCACTCGCGCGCGAAATCCGCGAGCGAAGGACGGCGCGCAGCGAGCCTTTTATCTCCCCAGCTGCGGAAATCGAACGCTTTGTGACGCAAATCTATACGGTCAATACGACAACTGGAGCGGCGACAAATCCGGTCAGCTTTGGTGGCCAGGGGTTGAACCAGGCATTCGGAGAGAGTTTCTTTACGAGTCTGGTCCACCACCTCCTGACGGCACCGCCGTTCCGGAACCCGCTTCGCTCCTCCTGCTCGGCACCGGCTTCGCTGGCATGGTCGCGCGTCGCTACCGCCGCAAGCAGTCGTCGCGCTTTCCCGCGTCGGGAGCGCTGCCTACCGGCGGCGCTCCGGCATTCCTCTATCAATGAAATATGTCGGACCCGCCGGCAGGAAAGTCGCGGCGGCAGCGGATGGGTTTGCGTTCGTCAGAATTCCTGTAACTCGGTGCAAATAATGTCGCGCCCGGCAAGATCCGCGAAAGGTTGCACGCTCAAATTCCAAGGGATTGCAGCGTGAACAGGCGGCACTGGGGCGATCCTGTCGATCTCCAACGGGACGCTCACCGATCATTGTTTCATTACTGTTGGACACGAATCGATGGCATTGGCTCCGGCATGGACGCCCCTGACGGTACAGGGCCTTTGATGTGCCCTCCACTGGTGGTGGCGACGTCGCCGCCTTTTTAGCCTTTAGTGGTCTCGACGGATGCGAACTACACGAATATGGTCGGATTGAGTTGGTTCAGAACAAGGTCGTACGTGAAATCTCCTGTGAAGGGCCGACGTTCGCCATCGTGCCAATCGACCACCATAGGGTTAATCACCTTTCCATCCAACAGATGGTTGAAAAGCACCAGCGTTCGAACTCCGCCGTGGACATCTTGGTTATTTGTCGTTTCCCGAAAGGCGATGTTGCCGAACGATATTCTTTCAGTCTTATATACAACCACGAGCTGCCGGATGGACCCGATACCTACGTTTCGGATCGTATGCGGGCAGCGACTGCAAATGGCCTCGGCGCAGGCGGCGGATCTGGCGGCTCTGGATGCCCTTCCCCACAGGCCGACGCGAAGAGCAGTCCGAGCACGCCCAAGCTCTGCGCTGCGCGTGAAAGGATTCGTCGTCTCGATCATCATTTGCCTTAGACACCGCAATAAGCCGTGGAGTGCCTAGGACCGCAATCAAGACTCTGCTGTGCTTCGCGGCGTGAGCGCGCGCCGCGATCGCGCCGCTCATCCTCGTTCGCGTGCGCGCCGAACACCACTACGCGGCCGGCGCAGCTCCGGTCGATTTAGCTCGCCTGCGAAGTGAGCGAGCGAAGGTGGCGCGCCCGGCAGGTCTCGAACCTGCGACCCCCGGCTTAGAAGGGTCAATCGAACTCGTCGACCGCGACCTACTCCATCGTCACGCTGATTAAAACGTGCCCGCGCTTAGGGATCGATTATCGCCAGTCGCCCTGACGATGCCTTCCTTGACTCCATCGAAGGTGTAACTGCTCGTTGGCGAATCCAGCGGCGCGACGTCCGGTCTGCTTGGCTCTGAGCAATCCAGAACTCACTCAGGACGGCGCAAGAGCAGGATCTTGCTGGTAGTAGCGCGCTGCGACTCCGGCCACGTGCGGCGAGGCCATGCTTGTTCCGCTCATTCGCGTTGTGCCGCCGCCAAGCCTGGTCGAGAGAATACCGATCGATTGGATGAAGCAGCTGCGGTTCACGTCTTCCTGCTCCTCACCGGGCGCGGAGACAGTCACACCAATGCCATCGGTCGTGAAATGGGAAGCCGTATCAGCGGCTATGGCACTGCCCAGAAAACGGCATTGATTCGAGCCGATGCGCGCCGTTGTGCTGGCGACTGCAATTACTTCCGGATACGCGGCAGGAATTTGCCCGCTCACGTCCGCCAGTGGATCGTTGCCTGCCGCTACGACGGTCAGATACCAGCACCGTCAAGCCGCGAAATCAGATCGCGCATCACCACCGTCGTTGACCGTGCCCGGCCAGCCATTGCTCATATTGATGACTTTGATAGGCACGACCGAATTGTGGTTGTTCAGCACCCAGTCGAGGCCGGCCATGACTGTCGCATCGGAACCACTTCCACTATTGTCGAGCACCTTGACGCAATACAGCTGCGCCGCCGGAGCGATACCTAATACATCTGCGCCATTATCGCGAGCCGCCACGGACCCCACGTGCGTGCCATGCCCTTGGCAGTCCTGACAGCTTGCTCCAAAGGCGCTGAATCCACTCATCGCCACGGCAAGATCCGGATGTGCCAGATCAATGCCCGTGTCCAGACGGCCACGCCGATGCCAGAGCCATTCAACAACGCGATGGGCTATCCGACGCGCACAACGCCAGCCGGAATAGTCTGACCCTGCTGCCCTCCGCCGCCGCCCTTGTTGGGATTGCCATTGATGGCATCGCCATGCTGGTACACGAAGCGACAATGCGGCACAATCGACACGACGGCGGGATTTCGCTGTAAGGCAACGAGCGCCTGCTTCGAGTTCGCCACCCGCACCGCCGCCCGGCTCACACCGGTATCAACGAAACGTATAGCCGCGCCCGCGTTCGCCGCAGCGACTCGACGCACCGACCCCGTGGCGTCCCGTTTTGGAATTGCACGATTGTATTCCTCAGTGCCTTGGGCATACAGCCGTCTTTCGGTGCTATTGAGAAGCACGAGCGCGAGCGCGGAGACGCAGGAGAGCAACGCCGACCTTGTATTTGTCATGACTTTTCTCTGGAGAAGAACAGGTTACGTCGTCAAAGCGTTTCGAGCAGGCAGACCGGTCGGTGCAAGGCGCTATCCAAGTGGGGTGAGGTCTGCAAGATGTTGTATCCGAATGCCTTCGCCTCGAGGTGCCCCTTCGTGCACTCTCAATCTACCAACATTTCTTGCAATTGGGAGACAAATATCCGTCGGATTCCAGATCTTCAAGCGTCAGATTTGTAATCAGGAGGAAAGCATGACCTATTCGTATCGCAGCTCCACGAAACCGATCGACATGCACGCATTGTGCCACGTGGCTCCCCCCCTGGGTTGACGGCCACCTGGGATCGTACCCACATCGCAAAAGCGAAAAGTACCGCGGATAATAAAGTGTGGTTTACGCCAAACAGCACATCGACATCCAACAAGTGAGCGACCGGATTTGGTAGTGAGTCTTATGGACTACGACCTGGGCAACTTCGACGACGAAACATGTCGCCTCGAGGCGATTGAAAATCCGTTTGCGGCGAAAGTGTTACCTATGGCCCCGGCCGGAATGAAGTGTTACCTATGCGCCAGGAATGGACCGGAGGCGGATGGCGCGCCCGGGGCATTCGCGAAAGGTTGCACCCTCGGGTCCGCGGGTTCGACTCCCCAAGGGGAATCGCGACAAGGTGGAGTCGCGATTTTCTGGGATTGCGGCCTGAACGGGCAGAATCGTGTCGCTTCACGGGTTCGACCCCGCAAGGGCAAATTACAGCGTGTATAAATTGATGCGCGGGCAGTTTAGGCGGGCGGCGTAGCCCCAACAGGATTCGAGAGAGGCCGCCCAGATGCGACTCTTGACAGGAGTTCCATGAGAGTGCATCTTCGTTCTCTCATAGGAGGCAGCATCATGAGCGCCACTGTTCGTCGCGGCGCAGTCGTCGTACTCCTGGCGCTTTCCGCGGCATGCGGGGGTTCGGTGCCTACCTCACCAACTGGAACATCTCCTTCGCCGAGTGGGACTCCTCTGCCGGGTCTGACACCGATGATGCCGACCCGTGACACTTCCTCCGCCAAGCTTTCCTCCCTTGTCTGGACCTTCGCGCACCTTCATATTCGAGCGTGCAGATTATCGGGTCGCCGTGTACACGGAAAAGTCGCGCTTCGTCCTCTACGATAACGGCGCGTTTGCACTGCAGTACCTGAATCTTGGCGGTCTTTATCGCGGTTCGTATACGGAAGAGAATGGCGTTCATCGACTTTACGTGGGTCGCCAAGAGCAACATTGGTACATGGCGTGCGACCGGCAAGCTCGAAGGTGATTCGCTGAACGTCCAGTACAACATTGATGATGCAGATGGACCGACTTCGAGAACGCCGTGTACGCTCGGATGCCATGACAGCGATTGCGGCGCAGACTCATCCAAGTCCAGGACGAAAACCTGATCAATGCGTTTCAAAAGGAGCAGCGAATGAAATTCCGCCGAGCGTTTCCTGTCGCTGCCGCCGCGCTCGCTCTAGCGTTCGCCTTTCCGCTGACCGTCCGGACCGACGACAACGGCCAAGATCAAGAGCCGCCGACAGACATCATCGTGAATTTCGGCGATCCGGTTGTATTGCCGGGCGCCGCCAATCAGGTAGTGGTTCCCGAGGACGTGACGATTGGCAAGGGCGGAACGGTCACGTTCGTCGTCAACGGGCCAGGCCACGGCATCGCGATATATCCGGTCAGCACGAACACAACACGCGAGGACATTACCGCGCAGCTCTGCGCCCGCGATCCGGTGACGCACGCGTGCGCCGATCCAACATTCGCCAACGCGAACCACACGATTCGCGATGCGAAGGACAACGTCGTGATGGTGACGGGAACGAATCCACCAGTCCAACGAGTCGACGATCCGACCGACAGACTGCTGGCGACATCCACTCAGGTCGGTAACGTCGCCGGCGTGTTTCTCACGGGCGCGACCGAGACAACCGCCGGGACCCTGCTGCAGGTTCGCTTCGAGAAGAACGGTCGATTTCTCGTGGTCTGCATGAACCGGAACCACTACCTGTCCAACTGGATGTTCGGGTTCGTCAACGTAGACTAGCTTAAGGGCTTCTTCGCTCAGTCAAGACAGTCCCTTATCGTCAAGTCGACCTGGCCCTCCTACGATGACGTTATGATCACGAGGCATCCAGCGCCGTCCAGGTTGGTGCCGTTACTGGCACTGATTCTGATTTCTTCGGCACTGGCGCCGAGCGCTTCGCAAGGAGCGGGCGGGCGCTTCGCAACGCACACTGTCACGGCAACCCAACTCAAGGGAAACTTGCTGGGCGATTCCATCCGGCAGGACTCGCTGGTCTACCTACCGGCGGGCTACGACGACGGGACTGCGCGGGCGGAGCCGCGATCGTCCTGGTGCAGGCCGGAGGTTACTAAGAGTCTTTCGTACGTGCGGGTGTGCCAAGAAAGGCCAGCAGATGCTGGCCTTTCTATTCTCGGTGTACGCGAAGTATGGCAAAGCACCTCCGACTTCTTCCCCCCATCGCGGAGAGCGGAAGCGGCGTCGTGTCAGATCCCCATCCCCTCGCGTGGACGGCGTCCACAGCCTGGTGCGGCTGAGCACCGCTACATTCTGCAATTCATCGTCGACAACGAGAATTTTACCGGCGGTCGCTCCAATCGTGACGCTGTCTTGCGTTATGCTGCGAGGCGCGCGTAGGACCTGTCGAAATAGAGGTCGGTCACTTTGGAGAGTCAAGCTTGAGCGATTCGCGTCTCCGAGTGATCGCGTCGCTGGGGCTCGTTATCGGCGCGGTCCTTGGGATGGCTGGCTCGTTTGCTCCGTCTGCTTCACTGCGCGGACTTGCCTGGGGCTTGGACGGTACCGCTCTGATTGTTGCAGCCGCGCTACTTACAGTTCATTACTTTCGCCGGGGTAACGATGCGCAGCGGCCGGCTTTCTTGTCTTCTCGTCGGCGAGGGGCTGATTTTATCCAGCGCGGCCATGGACCTGGTGGCCAGTGCGCCGTCATTCGGGGCCGGAGTGAGTTTGTGGGCGGCGTCACTCGCCCTGGTCAGCGCGTCCGGGGCCATGACTCCTTGGTCCGGGTCGGACTTATTGGATCACTCCTGTTCACTGTCGTGGCTGTGCAGATTTTCCTGGGGTACGCGCTGACACCGATGTCCCAGCCGTTGCCGTTCTTCGCCTACCCATTCTTGGCGGCAACACTGTTTGGCTGGGCATGGGTCCACTACCGACATGGCGCCTAACAAGGCCTCGTCCGAACGAAAACGTATCAGAACGTCACAAGCGTCGTGAAGACGACGCCTTTGATGCTCTCACGAAAACGCGGCCGCAGCTCGTACGGCGTGTCGCTGATACCGGTGGCGCGGTCGAACCAAATCGGGCGGTAGCCGTACCCGAGGACGATCCCCATCTGCGGGTGAGGATAGACCGTCACCCCAACCTCGGTATTGAGCGCGTAACCCCTGAAGCTACCGTCACCGACGCCGGCATCAGGCTGGTTTTCCAGAAAGCTGCCGTCCTTGATAGTGAGCCACGGAAAGCCAGCGCCAACCAGGACGTACGGTTGAACCCGCGCGTGGGTCAGGAAGAAGAATCGCCCGTCGGCCAGTGTGAGGTCTTCCAAGGGGATGTTAATCGGGCCGTTAGTGGTGAGACCGGGACGGGCGCGGGTATCGTTTCGAGCGCGAAGTGCTGCTCGGCAGCCGACCCGCAGGGGAAATCGGTCTTGCAACTCATGTCGCACGCGCGCCCAGGCGGAAGCCTCGCTGCGCGCGTGGGTCGAACAACTCCTCGCCGACGACCTGCGGATCACTCAGGCGGATCCTTGAAAACTGAATAGCCAGATCGAAGTTGGGAAACCGGCCGCCGCATGCGCAGCGGCCGGTCGGTTTGCTCCTGCTACGGAACGTGCGAACCGTTGACCGCAGCAACATTAGAAACGCCGCCAGCGACCGTCGCCCAATCTCCGCTCGCGGTGTTAGAAGCTCCACCGCTGACCGTCGAATCAATTCCGTTTGCAGTGTTGCCATAGCCGCCGCTGACGGTTGCCCGAGATGCGTCTGCAGTGTTAAATTCGCCGCCGCTGACCGAGGAATAGAGACGGTTTGCGTTGTTGCCAAGGCCGCCGCTGACCGAAGCATAGGGCGCCGTATGCGCTGTTGAGCCTTGCCGCCGCTGACCGCCGCGACGACGCCGAGGGCCCTGTTCTTTGCGCCGCCGCTGACCGAGGCGAAAGGACCAGCGATCTCGTTGTCTCCCGCGACCAGGCCACCGTACGAAGAATAGCCGTGGCCCTTGCCCACGACGATATTGTGTGACCCGTCCCTGAGCCTCGGTTAGGATATCTAATTCATCGTAGCCGACGATGAAATTGCCCAGACCATTCTTAAATCCCGTGACCCCGCTTCCGTTTTGAATATGGACGTTCGCCCCAGAGAAGATGACGTGCGGGCCAACGAGGTCGTTGAGCGTGTTCAGATCGACTGAGACGTAGTTCGCCAAGTCCAGCAGATTCTGGGGCACCGTGGGGATGTTGTTGACCTGACTCTGGAGCTCCAACTGCGGCACCGCGAGCAGCACTCTCGCTGTCGATATTGACCTGCAGCGCAGTATCGGCCGCGCTGCGGGCGGCTGCCTCGGCGGCTAGGCTGCCGATCTGACCTTGGAGCGTGGCCACCAACTTTTCCAGCGCTACGACTCGAGCTTGGAGTTGACCCAGAGCGACTTGTGCTGCAGCGGGCGCGGGTCGGAGAATCGCGAGTGCGACGACGAGACCGACGACGACGGCAGCGGCGCACAGGCGATTTGGCCGACGGCGAGGCTGGAACCTCGGGCCCAGCGCCGCACCGCCGCTGGTCGGTTTGCGGGGCAGTCTGCGCCCGGCCGCGCGGATCGTCGCCGTCGGCGGCGTTACCTAGTAGCAGCCGAAGACGATGGTGTCGGCCTTCTCGTACCAGACTAGGGCCATCGTGTAATTGCCGACGGCAAAGTACCGCGTCGCCCACACCGATGTAGGTCCACGAAAGCGCGATGCGGTGGTTGCAGTTCACCATCGCCGATGCCTGCGGGGTGGCGACCAGACTAGTGGCCGCAACTGTGACTGCAGCGAGTAGTGCGATTACGTGTTTCCTGAGCCTGCGCATGACCATCAACTCCTTTTCTGACCGAATGATGAAACGAACGAGTTCACGGCGGGACGCTGTCCCGGTTCTGGATCACGTCACCGCCGTCAACTATCAACGGACTCTCAACGTAATCGGTGGGGAAAACGAACACAGCCCGAGGCGGCGCGCCCAAAAACGCGCCACCGTGGCGCTGCGGGCGCTTTTCGGCCTGTTTTCGCTGAGTTTGATAGGGCATCGTCAATTCCGCAGCGGTGCGTGCCTCGGCAGCGCGCCGGTCCCAGCGGTGCCGCGCGGTCAACTGTTTCGGCCCCCCGGCTCCCAGCAGGCTGGCAGGGGGCCAATGACGACTCGCCGCTGCCGAGCGCCGCTCGCCGTCGCCGAGTCGCGGAAAAGTCGCCGAGTCGCCGGGGTCGCGGAAAAGTCGCCGGGTCGCCGGGTTTTCGCCAAGTCGCCAGATCGCCCGGTTTGGCTGGCTGTTGAAATCGGCCGTGTACAGGCCGATTGGCTGAGACATGCGCACTAGTGAGACTCACGACCGCACGCGCCATTCCGCACCCCAGATCCGACGTGTGGCGGACGATGTGTCGGCGCGGCTGCGCGGCATCGAGGACACGCTCGCGGTGATGCGCGTCGAGCAAGCGCGGCAAGCCGCCGAGCAAGCGCAGCTCGCCGCCAAGATCGACCTGCTGCTGCTGCGGAAACGCGAGCTCAGCCGGATCGATCTGGACCATCTCGCGCAGTTGCTGCCGGTCACGGCGGCCGTATTCGGCAGCGAGCTATTCATGAGTAAGGAACTCAGAGCGAGTCGAGCGCCGGGGCTGGTGCTGATCTGTCGTGAGCTTCAACTCTCCACGAAGCAAGTCGGCCGGCTGTTTTCGGCGTGCGGAAGGGCAACCGATCAACGGGTTCGTGATCGTGCGCGAGGGTCGCTGAAAACCAGGAAGAAGCGGATCCTAACCCGACGCGACTGAGCCATCGAAATTCAGGATCGTTCAGTCTCTTGATTCTGCAGCCGCTGCCGTCGCGTTCAGCAGAATGCCGAGTGGGGGCACGAAAGAAGGCTTGACATACCGGTTCACGATGAATCGGGAGCCGTCCTTCACGACGTCGTAACTGAAGACATCGGTATTCGAGAGCGGCGTCCTCGCGCGCACGCGGAAGAGCGGCTGCGGAGTACCGCTGGAAAACGTCGAGCCAGGGATGATTGACACCGCCGTGAGTACACCCTTGGTGTCGAGATAGAACATCTCCTTCCCATCGTCACGCCAGCGCGGTTCGGTGCCACCGCCAACCGACACCTGAAACTTCCCGGCGGCGCCCGGAAACGTCGTCACGTAAATGTTCCATCCGCCGGACTCATCACTGGCGTAGGCGAGCCAGTTTCCATCCGGCGATATTTGGCCGTTCGCCTCGTTGGCCTTGCTGTCAAGCATCCGTGTCAGCTTCTGCTCACCGATATTGAACAGCGCAAGATGCGAGGGCGATTGGCCGGTGCCGTCAATGCGGGTGACAATGTATTTGCCACTCCGAGCCCACGAGGTTGGACTCACGAGGCCTCCACCCATCGAAAGCCTCGACACGGGGCGCTGTGCGATGATGCGTTCCTTCTCCAGGCCCGTGGTTAACTTGACCTCCATCCCTGTGTCCGACGACCCGTACGCGATGCGACTTCCATCTGGTGCCCACACGGGCGTCGCTTCCTCGAGCGCCCCAAACGTGAAGCGCCCGGAAGTGCCGGACCGCAAATCGAACGTCCACACGTCCACATTCGACGCCGCCGG
>CAWBEG010000006.1:0-587397 GCA_963787755.1 Vicinamibacterales bacterium | reverse complement strand
TACGCTATGCTCTCGGCTCTCTGCACTCTGCTCAACCATGGGCTTTCCACAGTCATTCATTGACGACCTGCGCATGCAGGCCGACATCGTGCAGGTCGTGCAGGAGTATGTGTCGCTCAGAAAATCGGGCGCCACGTACAAAGGCCTCTGCCCGTTTCACTCCGAAAAGAGCCCGTCCTTCCACGTCAACCGCGACAAAGGGTTCTTTCACTGCTTCGGCTGCGGGGTCGGCGGCGACGTGTTCAAGTTCCTCGAGCTGCAGGAGAAGCTCGGCTTCGTCGACGCCGTCAAGCACCTGGCGTCGAATTCGGCATGCCGATTCCCGAGGAGGTAGGCGGCCGCGAAGCGCACGCGGACGCGGCCGAGCGCGAGGCCCTGCTGAAAGCGCACGAGCGCGCCGCGGAATATTTTCAGGCGCAGCTCTCGGCACCGGCAGGCAGAAAAGCGCAGCGGATGCTTCACGACCGCGGCATCACGGCCGACACGATCGAGAGACTCGGCATCGGCTACGCGCCCCCGGCTTATGAAGGGATGAAAGCGGCGCTGGTCAAGGAAGGTTTGCCGCTGCCGCTCGCTGGTACGAAGCGGGCTCGCCGTCGAGAGAGACAACGGCCAGACCGTCGATCGATTCCGCGGACGGCTGATGATTCCGATTGCGCGCGACGCCGGCTCGATCGTCGCGTTCGGCGGCCGCGCGATGGAGAAGGATCAGCAGCCGAAGTACCTGAACTCGCCCGAAACGTCGATCTACACCAAGGGCCGGACCCTCTACGGACTGAATCTCACCAAGGCGACATCCGCCGGCTCGGCTACGCCGTCCTCGTCGAAGGGTATTTCGATTTCGCGCAGCTGGTGCAGGCGGGCATTACGCCGGTCGTCGCTTCATGCGGCACGGCGCTGACGCCTGCGCAGGCGCAACTGCTGCGGCGCTTCACGTCAAAAGTGATTCTGAGCTTCGATCCCGACGCCGCCGGCCAAGGCGCCGCGGCGCGATCGTGCGAGCTGCTCGTGGCGGAAGGGTTCGAGGTGAACGTGGCGGTGCTGCCCGCCGGCGAAGATCCCGACAGCTTCGTACAGAAACGAGGCCGGGACGCCTATCTGGATCTGCTCAAGACTCGCAGCCGTATCTCGAATACCTGCTCGACCGCGCCGCGGCGGCGCACGACCTCACTCACGACGAAGGGCGGCGGCAGTTTCTGACCGCGATGCTCGCCGTGGCGGCCCGGATTCCGGATCCGGCCGCGCGCGACCAGTTCGGTGATCGTTTGGCGCACAAGGCTCGTATTACAGAAGAGGTGGTCCGCGCGGAAGTCCGAAAGGCGGCCGTCCAGAAGCGGCCGAGCTGACGGCGCGCGAGCATTCCGAACTTCGGCCAGGTGAAACAGGCCGAAAAAGGGCTGATCTGGGCCCTCATTCACGAACCGGAACAAGGGATGGCAGCCCTCAACGTTTTGCAGGATAATGACTTAGAAGGCTTGCCGACGCGCACATTCTCGAAGAGGCGCGCGCGCTCGCCGACCGCGCCCCGGCCATGTTGCCTTCTGCCCTTCTTGAGCGTCTAAATCCTGTGGAGGCCCAGCTCGTCACGGGCATCGCGGCCGCACCGGCGCCTCCCGGCCCGCCGCTCAGCTGCGTCCGGGAATTGCAGCAGCTTCGGGTCGAGCGCGAAATTGCCGCCGATCCAGCGGGAAATCGATCGGCTTCAGGAACTCGGGGCGATCGCACGATTCGGAAATTACGGATCTGCTCGCGAAAGAACGCAACTTGGTCCGCGAATGAAGTGCTGTCGCGAACAGTGCATTAGCGAGCAGGAGTCATCGTTATCGGTTATCATTTCGGGTTCGAGCAACACGGGTGCCTTGTAGGAGGAACGCTTGTCGATTGAAGAAAAATACGACGAAGTACGGCAGCTGATTTCCATCGGGAAAGAAAAGGGCTATCTGCTGTACGACGAGGTCAACGAACTGCTGCCGGCCGAGATCACCTCGTCGGACGAGCTCGACGACCTGTTCAATACGTTTGGCAGCGCGGGCATCGAGGTCGTCGACTCCGAGAAGACCTACCTGCAGGAGAAGCAGTTCGACCGGACGGCCGAGGGCAGCGAGGAAATGGAGCTCGACCTCACGCCCGGCGCGCTCGACAAGACGAACGACCCGGTCCGCATGTACCTGCGCGAGATGGGCACGGTTCCGCTGCTCACGCGCGAAGGCGAAGTCGAGATCGCGCGCCGCATCGAGCGCGGCAAGCTCGCCGTCATCAAGTCGATCTCGCGCACGCCGACCGTCGCCAAGATGATCATCGCGATGGGCGATCAGCTCAAAGCCGGCACGCGCACCATCCGGGAGCTCGTCATCTTCCAGGACGATGAGATTACCGACGAGCGGGTGGACGAGCGCGCGAAGGAAGTGCTGAAGCAGATCGACGCGATCCGCAAGCAGCGCGCGGTCGTGCAGAAGCTCGAAGAGAAGCTGAACGAGACCGCCAAGGGCACGGACACGCGCCAGAAGCGGAAGTATCGCAAAGCTCGCTGGGCCGTCATGCGCGCGCAGGTGGAGCTCTCGCAGCTCGTGCGCGAAGTCGAGTTCACCGAGCTGGTGAAGCGCCGCCTCATCGAGCAGATCAAGGACGAGGTCGAGTCGGTCCGCAAGATCGAGCGCGAGGCCGAGGGCATCGAGCGGCAGATGAACCCGAAGGGCAAGAAGCCGCCGAAGCTCAAGGACGACGACAAGAAGAACATGCTGCGCCGCATCAAGGATCTGCGGGCGGCCGTGAAGGTGCGCACCGACGAGCTCGAGCAGACGACCGAGCATCTGCGCGCCACGCTCGACACCATCTATCGCGGCGAAGTGCAGGCCGAGCAGGCCAAGAAAGAGCTGGTCGAAGCCAACCTCCGCCTCGTCGTCTCGATCGCGAAGAAATACACGAACCGCGGCCTTCAGTTCCTCGACCTGATTCAGGAGGGCAACATCGGCCTGATGAAGGCGGTCGACAAGTTCGATACCGCCGCGGGTACAAGTTCTCGACGTATGCGACGTGGTGGATCCGCCAGGCGATTACCCGCGCCATTGCGGACCAGGCGCGCACCATCCGCATCCCGGTGCACATGATCGAGACGATCAACAAGCTGATCCGCACCTCGCGCGCGCTCGTGCAGGAGCTCGGCCGCGAGCCGACGTCGGAGGAGATCGCGAAGCGGATGGATATCCCGGTGTCGAAGGTCCGGAAGGTGCTGAAGATCGCGCAGGAGCCGATCTCGCTGGAAACGCCGATTGGCGAAGAGGAAGACTCGCATCTCGGCGACTTCATCGAGGATCGCCAGGTGGTGTCCCCGGCCGAGGCGGTGATCAACCTGAACCTGAAGGAGCAGACCGAGTCGGTGCTGAAGACGCTGACGCCGCGCGAAGAGCGGGTCATCAAGATGCGCTTCGGTGTCGGCGACGGCAGCGAGCACACGCTCGAGGAGGTGGGGCAGAATTTCGCGGTCACGCGCGAGCGCATCCGCCAGATCGAGGCCAAGGCGCTGCGCAAGCTCCGCCATCCGTCGCGCAGCCGGAAACTTCGTGCGTTCCTGGAAGGACGAACGATTAGTAGTCGATAAGTCGATCGAGTCGACAGTCGGCAAGTCGATAGTCGATGGCACTTGACTGAGCTCGACTGTCGACTATGCGACTTTAGACTATTGACTATCGACTCTTTACGGGCCTATAGCTCAGCGGTCAGAGCCGCCGGCTCATAACCGGCCTGTCCCAGGTTCGAATCCTGGTGGGCCCACTTATCGATGGATACACGAAAGTTGAAAGTAAAAAGTAGAAAGTGGAAAGCAAGGACGGAAGGGCAACCTTTCCGGACTTACTTTTTACTTTTCACTTTTTACTTTCCACTTACAGCGAAGTCTGCGAAGCCCCTTCCGGGGCTTTTTTTGTTAGTGGCGAAGTTTTCTATGAATCCTGACCTCACGCGCCTGATCCGCCTGCAACAGCTCGAGACCGCCGCCGACGAGGCGCGCCGGAAGATTGCCGATCACCCGGCACGCACGCAAGCTCTCGACGCGCGGCTTGAAGCCGCCCGCGACGCGGTCGGCGGTATCAAGGCGCGGATGGCCGCTGCGGCTGACAAACGTCGAGCCGAAGAGAAGGAAGTCGCCGGCGTGCAGACGCGGCTCGCGAAATACAAGGACCAACTGCTCGAGGTGAAAACCAACCGCGAGTACACGGCGATGCTCCACGAGATCGAAGCGGCGCAGAACGACATCCGCACGCGTGAGGATCGCATTCTCGAAATCATGATGGAGGCCGACGAGCTCAATGCCGCCATCAAGACGAGCGAAGCCGAGTTGAAAGCCGCTGAGAAAGACGTTGCCGCCGAGCGCGCCGTCCTCGACACCGAGATGGCCCGAATGCAGTCCGAAATCGAGCGGACAACCGCCGAACGCGAGACGCTCGTGGCCGAGATCGACCGCCATGTCCTCAGCATCTTTGAAACGACCGCCAAGGGACGGAAGGGGGTCGCCGTCGCCGAAGCGAGGGACGGGCTGTGCACGATTTGCCACGTGCGCCTTCGTCCGCAGGTATTCAACGAGGTTCGGAAGAACGAGTCGATCATCCAGTGCGACAGCTGTCGCCGGATTCTCTATTTCGCCGGCACCACTGAAGCGTCCACGCCCGTCTCCCAGGTGTAAATGAGCATCGTCGCGTATATCGATGGGGGGGCCCGCGGCAATCCCGGCCCCGCCGGTTATGGCGTGCGCATCGAAGACGAGCACGGCAGCCTTGTCCACGAGTTCAACGGCTTTCTCGGCACGTCGACCAACAATGTGGCCGAGTACAGCGGACTTCTCGCAGCGCTCAAGTACGCGCAGCAGCACGGATACCGCACGATTCGGATCAAATCTGACTCTGAGCTGCTCGTGAAGCAGATGCGCGGCGAGTACAAAGTGAAAAACGCCGGCCTGCTTCCGCTGTACCAGCAGGCGCGCACGATTGCGCAGACCCTCGACCGCATCGTGTACGAGCACGTGCGGCGCGAGCAGAACAAGGAAGCGGACCGGCTGGCGAACCTGGCAATGGACGAAGGCACGAAATCCAGGGATTAGGCAATCCAGGGAATTGGGGAATGGGGATTAGTGAAAACAGACGCCGGCTGCGGCCGTGAGCCGCTCGTCGAGACGATCGTCAGGTTTCTCGGACGCGAGCGCGTCACGGACGCGCGCGAGATCCGCGAGTGCGTCGAGCGCGCGATCGACGAGTCAGGGCCTGGCGCGATCGATTTGCTGAGCGCGCGACTGCTGGGAGCCGGTGCCGATTGGGCCTATTACCCTCACGACCCGCTCGCGCGCCGTATTCATCACGCCTTGGCTTCACGCGTTCTGCAGCCAGAACCCGTTGTACGAGGCACGCACCATCTCGACAAGGTGAGGGGCACGCCTCTCGTGATCTTCGCGAACCATCTGTCCTACTCGGATGCCAACGTCGTCGAAGTGATCCTGCGCAGCGCCGGCGCAAGCTGCCTGGCGGATCGACTGACCGCAATTGCAGGACCGAAAGTCTACTCGAACGTCACCCGCCGCTTCTCGAGCTTGTGCTTCGGAACCATCAAAGTGCCGCAAAGTTCTGAGCGTTCGAGCGAGGACGCGGTGATGAATCCCCGCGACGTCGCGCGCGCGGCGCGCCGTGCGATTCAGATTGCGCAGGAACGCCTCACGCTAGGCGAGGCGCTGTTGATTTTTGCGGAGGGCAGCCGGAGTCGAACGGCACAGATGCAGCAATTTCTGTCTGGCACGGCGCGATATCTCGAACTGCCAGGCACCTGGGTGCTGCCGATCGGCATTGCCGGCACCGAGAAACTGTTTCCAATCGACGGGGCCGTGCTGCATCCGGTGCCGATTTCGATGAATATCGGCCGACCGCTGCTGGCGTCCGATCTGCGCGAGCAATTTCGCAGGGATCGCCAGATGATGATGGACCGCGTCGGCCAGGCTGTCGCAGACCTCCTGCCGCCGGAGTATCGCGGCGTCTACGGAGCACAGTCCGGCTGACCGCACGCACCCAGCAAATCCCTCATCCACTGACGCGACCTACGTTGTCACCGTCGTCGTTGTCATCGCCGACGATGGCGGCTGCGACGGCCGATTGAAGCGCACCAGCGCGGCGGCGCCGAGCCCGGCGGTCCAGACGCTATATTCCAGCAGGAAGCCTACGGCGGCGATCGGCCAGACAACGAATCCGAGATCGCCGGTGAGCCCGACGAGCCGCGCCAGCAGCACCGGCGACACGATCAGGAGAATACCGACGAACGTCGCTGCGTATGCACGCGTGCGCAAACTATCCACTTTGTCCTGCAGCAGCCGGCCGATGTGATAGGCCACGGCGGTGAACCCGACAAGCATGACGACGAGCAGCGCGACAATTGCGACGGGCAGCAGCACGAGCAGCGGGATACCGATGATTGAGATTGCGAGGACGAACGCCGTCATGATGAGTACGGGGATGAACAGCATTTCCGCGAGGAAGCCGATGAACCACGACTTTACCGGATCGGCCGCGACGCGGTCGGCGATCTGTTCGACGGGTGTCTTGGCGACGAACAGAACCAGAGTCGTCAAAAGAAACAGGAGCGTGATGCGCACGAGCGTGCCGGTCAATCGCGCGACGGGATAGATGCCGTTCATCCAGTCCCAGTTTGCATGGCGCCCCCACTCTCCGCGCCACGGAATGCCGCCGAACCCGACCTCGTTGATCGCTCCTCGGATGACGGCGCCGGGATCGCGCGAGAGCCCGCCGCCGATAACGGTGATGTCACCGCGAACATCGGCCTGCGGCCCGAACCGCGCCGATCCGCCGACGACGACTACCTCCCCGTCGACTTCGCCGTTGATGCTCGCACTGCCGCCGACCACAACCACGTCGCCCCGCACAAATTCATCGCTGTCCACCGTTACGGATCCGCCGACGCGAACGATGTCTTCACGGCGGCGCGCACGCGGCGTGCGCGGCACTTGTGGCTCCATTGGTCCGGGATCAATCGTTGGTGCCGTCTCAACTGCTTTCGGGGGCGTCGGCGTTTTGTCCGCCGCAAGCGATCGCCGCGCCGCCGTGGCGAGATACGACACCTGCAGCACCAGCTCAGCATCACTGCCGAGACGCTCGCGCAGTTCTCCGCCGGTGACCGGCGCGCCGTCGATTGCAATCGTCGAATCCGAAACCTCGACTGACTTGATCGACGTCTTGAAGCGCGGCGTCAGCACGATGCCGTTCGCTATCGGCACTATCTCAAACCGCGGCTCGAGCCGCGTGCGAAGGTCGTCTACCTGACTCTGTGCCGACACGGTGATCACCGTCAGCATCAGGAGCATCGGTACCGTTATGAAAGTTCTTGCCATGGTGAGTCCTCTCCTTTCGATATCAACAGCCGGTGCAGCGCCGAGAGCGACACGGCGCCCACGAGAGCCGTCAACACCAGGCCAGTCGATCCTTCAGCCGTGACGGCCGCTCGCGACACTGCGAGACCTGCCGTGGCGAGCACGTCGAGCAGTCTCAACCCCATCTGGCCGAGCTGCATGAGCCGCACGCCAGTACCGACGCCGTGCGTGATGAGCCTCGAGAAGCTCGCCGCGACGATCGGCTGGCTCAGCGCGATCGTCAACACCGCAAACGTAACGGCAGCGATGACGGCCGCCCAGCCGAACATCGACGCCAGTGGATCGCGAAGAGCCTTTCGTCCGGCCGGCAGAGACGCGCGCACGACGGCACGCATCGTCCTCGCAGTGAAATCGCGGGATGGCGCGGGTGCATCGACGCTTTTGTAGAGCACCAGCAGCTCGTCGTCGGTCAGATCGTCGAGTGGGTTGTCGCGCTCCATCCCAGGTTCTCCAGATGTTCGGCCAGTTCTTTTCGGGCGCGATGAAGCGAGCTCTTTACCGTGCCCATCGGTAATCCCGTTATTTCCGCAATCTCGTCGTAGTCGAGCTCGCGCTCGTAACGCAGGGTGACAACCTCGCGATACTCCGGCCTCAGGCGTCCGATTGCGATCTGCAGCACCGTCGCAAGTTGGGAGCGCTCGGCAAGAACCGCAGGCGTCGAGGCCCTTGTGTCGGCAAACTCGCGTGTCCGCTCGCCATTCTCGGTCGCCTGCTCGAGCGGCTCAGTGTCGAGCGAGCACTTTCTCAATTCGTCGATCGCCACGTGGTGCGCAATCGTGAGAAGCCAGGCCGAAAACTTCCGCTGCGTATCGTAGGTGTGGAGCGCGCGGAACGCCTTCACGAACGTATCCTGGGCCAGCTCCTCCGCCCGCCCAGGGTCCCTGACCATCCGCGCGATCAGGCCATAAATCGGCCGCTGATAGCGCATGACGATCTCGCGAAACGCCGACTCGGTCCCGTCGAGCGCTCCACGAACCAATTCAACGTCGCTGGCAGGCACGCTCTATGTCTCTCTACGGGAAAATCCGGGTTCTTGTTGCAGAGCCTACAACCAATTCCGTTGTGGTACCGTCAAACCCGTCGTGCAACTGGCGCCGGGACCATTCCGTATTACACGCATGTTCGCGAAAGCGCTGATTTTCACGGCAATTGGGCTTCTTCATGCGGCTTCGCCGGCGCGACTGCTCGCACAGACAGGTGCACGCGCCGACCTCCGCGCGGTCCGTATCACCACAGCGCCAAAGCTCGACGGCATCCTCGACGACGAGGCGTGGTCCGGAGACCCGCTTCCGCTCGATGGATGGATATCGTACAACCCGATGCGAGGGGAGGCGGCGGCAGAAAAGACGGAGGTCTGGGTCGGGTACGACGCCGAAGCGGTGTACTTCGCGTTCCGTTGTCTCGATACTCAACCCGACAAAATTCGGACGACGATCAGCCGCCGCGATAATGCGTTCTCCGACGACTGGGTCGGCGTCAGCCTCGATTCCAGCCGCGCAGGACAACTTGCCTATCACCTGTTCGTGAATCCAAGCGGCATCCAGATGGATGCGCTGCAGAGCGGAACGACGGGCGAAGATTTTGCGCCCGACTGGGTATGGCAGAGCGCCGGGCATGTAGGCGCTGACGGGTGGTCCGCAGAAATCCGCATACCGCTTGAAAACATTCGGTTTCGGAGCGGCGCCGACGTTCGCATGGGCGTGCTGTTCTGGCGGCGACTGAGCCGCACGGGCGTGTCGACGTCATGGCCGGAAATGGCGCCCAGCAAGTGGGTGTTCGAGTCCAATGCGGTCGTCTCGTTTGACGAGCTCCAGTCTCGACGCCTGTTCGAGATGATCCCGAGCGCGACGTTCTCGGGCAACCAAATCCGATCCGATCGCTCGAGCTGGGATGCCACAAAGGCACGAGGAGACGTGGGCGTCAGCGTGAAGTACGGCCTGTCGTCGGCGGTTGCACTCGATGCCACCGTCAACCCGGACTTCAGTCAGGTTGAAAGCGACGCGTTTGAAGTCGAGGTGAACCAGCGTTTTCCGGTCTTCTTCAGCGAAAAGCGCCCGTTCTTCATGGAAGGGATGGGCCTGTTCAACATCGCCGGAACCGGCGGCGATTCGACGATGCGGACAGCGGTTCACACGAGGAAGATCATTGATCCGAGCGCCGGCCTCAAGCTCACAGGGGCGCAAGGCCGGCATACGTTTGGAGTACTCTCGTCCGCGGACGCGGCTCCGCCAGGTGAGCGGCAGCGCGCATTTACGGTCGGGCGAGAAGTGATGAACTTCGGCAGGGGCCAATATGCAGGGTTCCTTGTTTCGGATACCGAATACGGCAACGACCACAATCGAGTCGTGGGCGGAGACGTCGCGTTCAAACAGGGCGAGCACTTTCAAGGCAACGCGTCGTACCTCGTTCTCCAGCTCGCGCACGCTGGAGGGTCAGTCGAGCCAGGGCCGCGGCACCCAGGCGTCGTACGACTACAGCACCCAGCGCTTCACCATTGCCGGCCAGGCCGAGCACTACGACACGCGGATTCCGGATGGACACCGCGTTCATCAACCGCGTCGGTGTCACGCGTGGATGGCAGTATCAAGCGCTGAACTTTTATCCGTCGCATCCGCGATACAAGTGGATCAAACGCATCAACCCGTTCGTGTGGGTCTCTGGTGCCGAAGATCGCAATCAGATGGGAACCGAAATTTTCTATCTGCCGGCTGTGCGATTCAATTTCACCCGCTCAGGATATTTACGCGTCGATTACGGAACCGGCCACGAAACATACGCAGGACAGAAGTTCGTGATTGGCCGCGCGATGATTGACGGCGGCGCGCAGTTCACCCGATGGCTGAACATCGGCGGTGGCACCCAGGCCGGACCGGCGATTTTTTACGACACCGAAGCGCCATACCAAGGCGACAGGCGCTCGGTAAACCTGCGCATCGGGCTGCAGCCGAACGCCCGGCTCAACAGCAACACCTCTTACAGCTTCGTCACGTTCAAGAGCCGCGTCACCGGTCTCAACGTCTATCGCGTTCACGTGCTGAACCTTCGAAACACCTACCAGTTCACTCCGCGATTCTTCATACGTGCGGTGGCGCAATTCGATTCGTCGCGCAAGCGCGTCCTGGGGGATTTTCTGGCCTCGTATGAACTATCACCGGGGACGGTCGTTCATGCCGGCTACGGATCGCTGTTCGGCAGGGAGCTCGAGGACCTGGAGTTCGACCGTTATACGACGACGGCGCGCGCGCTCTTTTTCAAGGCGTCCTACCTGCTGCACTTCTAATCAGCGGCCACGAGCCTGCCTGCGCCTTTACCGTCGCGGCGATAGGAATGGAACACCGCGGCGTGATCGAATGTGCACAGCGCGCACACGTGAATCTGGCGCAGGCGGCACGCCCGCGCGCGCGAGCTGGTCGCGGGTGGCACGCCACAAATCGAGATGCGGTTTCTCAGCTCGCGAGAACCACGTCGGCGCTTCCGGATGGGAGGAAAATTGCGCCGCGAGGTCCGAGCCCACCTCGTAACAGCACGGCCCGATGCTCGGGCCAACGGCCGCGATGACATCTCCGGGGTTTGTTCCGTATCGCGACGTCAATGCCCGAACGGCGACGATCGCCGCACCCGCCGCCGTCCCCTTCCAGCCTGCATGAATAGCCGCAACCGCGCCAGTTCGCCGATCGGCGAGCAGGATGGGCACGCAGTCGGCCGTCTTTACGCTGACAGCGACGTCTGGGTCGCCAGCGATGGCGATGTCGGCATCAGGACAGCTGTCATAAAGAGGACGGGAATCGTTTTCGTCTACGACCTGCGAAAACGATTCCCGTCCCCTTTTTCGCGCTTCAAACACGTCGGCGCCGTGCACCTGACGCATGCGGACGAGGGACTCGAGCTTAACGCCCAACGTGTTCGCCAGATCCTGCCACCGCGGCACACCATCGGCGCGAGCGCCTTCCAGTTCCAGCCCGCGCGTGCTGAAGCAATGATGGGCGACGGCGCCCAGGGGCCGGCACAGCAGCGCCGCTCCCCAGGACTCTTGCACCCATTCAAACTCGCCGTTAGGCTGTGGAAGTAGCATGTCGACAAATATTATCGGCATCGGGATGGATGCCACGGAAATTGATCGCATCGAATCGACGATCGCCCGCTACGGCGACCGTTTTCTGCACCGCGTCTTCACCGATGGCGAAATCGCGTACGCCACGAAGCGGAGGAATCCTGCGCCGCATTTCGCAGGCCGGTTTGCCGCGAAAGAGGCGGCGATGAAGGCACTCGGCACCGGGCACTCGCAGGGAGTCCTGTGGCGCGACATCGAGGTGGTGCGCGCGCCCGGAGGACCACCGCAACTGCGGTTTCACGGCGGCGCGGCCCGACGACTGGCCCAATTGAAGGCAAATAGCTCGCTCCTCACGATTACGCACTCGCAGACCCTCGCCATCGCGCAGGTGATGCTGCTCCTATAGTTGTCATTTGCGCGCCCCCGCGCAGGCCCGCGCTCCGCGAGACTCCTGGTCCGGCTGTAACCTCTTCCGCGTCAGCAGATTCGCTCCACGCGCGCGACCAGCGCGCCCTGGTATTGCCCTTGCCTTGGAAGCGGTTCAAAGGAGCGCATCATGACTGTCAAGATCACACCAAACGACAAGGGCACACCGCCGGGCAAACTCGCAGAAGCAGAAGTGCATTTCGAGGACGGGTACTTCCAGGGATTGAAGCTGGTCGGGTTCGCGGTGTGGGAGCGACGCAATGGCAACGGCCGGAACGTCACCTTTCCGGCCCGGCAGTACTCGGTCAACGGCGAGCGGCGGAGCTTTGCGCTGTTGCGCCCGATTACCGATTCGACGGCGCAGGACCGGCTGCGCGATCTCATCCTGCAGGCGTACCGCGAGCATGAAGAGCAGCTGGCGGTCGCGGAATAACCATTGGAGGGTTAGGTGAGAAGTGATTGGGCGATAGGAGTATTTCCTACCGCTCAATCGCAATCAGTTTTGCGTTCTCGGCGGCCCGCTTCGGCGGAAGCGTCCACTCCTCGCGAAGGCTCTTGTCGAGCTCGCTGCGAAAGAACGTTTCCTTCATACCGCCGTCGATGATGCTCCACGGCAGCACCGTGTCGCTGGTGCGATCGCGGAAAACGAAGAAGTCGGCATCCACGCCGGTGTCGGCGACGGCGCGCCGCCAGTCGCCGCCGTTGGCTTCAGCGGCCTCAATCGCGGGCGCCACACGGCGGTCGCCGAGCGAGAGCAGCGCCTGGTAAAACGAATGACGTTCAGATTTGATATTGAAGAAGACGTTGTCGATATTCGACGTCAGCTCGCGCAACCGCTGCACTTTCGCGTCGATGACCGCCCCGTCTTCCATCGGCAGCCACTGATATGCCGTAGAGGGCTTCGGCACCAGGGGGTTCACGCTCGCGATAACACGTCCGATGTGCCCCCTGCCTTTCGCATGCCGCAGCATGATGTCGTGAATCTGCAGCGTCAGCTCGCGAATCGCAACGAGATCATCGTCGGTCTCGGTCGGCAGCCCGATCATGTAGTACAACTTCAGGTTCTCGATGCCGCTGGCGAAAATCAACTCGGCGCGATCGAGAATCTCGTCATTCGTCACGGTCTTGTTGATCACCCGCCGCAGGCGGTCAGATCCGGTCTCGGGCGCGATGGTCAGCGTCTTCTCGCCACTCGCTCGAAGCTGGCGCACGATAGACTCGGTCAGGTCGTCGAGCCGAAGCGAAGCGGGGCTAATCGAATAGCCCATGTCCGAGAGCCCAGTGAGGATCCGATCGATCTCCGGGTGATCGCAGAGCGCAATCGATACCAGGCCGGCCTGTTGTGCGTGCGCACGCGCCTCGCGCGCTCTCTCCAGGATGCGATCGGCCGGAAACGCGCGGACCGGCAGGTAGTTGTAGCCGGCCCAGCAGAAGCGGCAGAGGTTGGCACAGCCGCGGACGACCTCGACGAGGAAGCGCGACCCGAACTCTGTGTCGGGCGTGAAGATGCGGGTGCATGGCGGATCGAGCGCTTCCGTCGTGGGGACCGCGGCTTTTCTCACCGCTGGCGGCGCCCCAGTGCCTTCCTTCGGAACGAATCGATCGATGGTACCGTCGGCTTTGTACTCGACATCGTAAAACGACGGGATGTAAAAACCGCGCTTCTTGGCGAGAGACATCAGCAGATCGCGACGCCCACCTTCTTCGTGGAACGAGCTCATCAGGTCCGGAACGAGCTCTTCCCCTTCGCCAGCCGCAATCACGTCTGCGAACATCGACAGCGGCTCCGGGTTCACGAACGTGACGGCGCCGCCAATCACGACGAGGGGATCACGAGCGGTGCGGGCGCTCGCACGGACCGGCACGCCCGCGAGGCGGAGCATCGTCAGGATGTTCGTGTAGTCCCACTCGAACGAGACCGAGAACGCGATCACGTCGAAGTCGCGGGCGAGCGACTGCGATTCAAGCGTGATCAGCGGCGTCTTCGACGCCAGCTGTTCCTTCAGCTGCTGTTTCGGAGGAAGAAAGATGCGCTCACACACCACGTCGTCGTGTGCGTTGAACAGCTGATACACCGTCTGAAAACCGAGATTCGACATCCCAACCCAGTACGTGTTGGGAAATGCGAGGGCGACACGCAGACGATCGGTGTGCGGCTTACGGATGTAGCCGACTTCCTTCGCGAGTGTCGCTTGTGCGGCTTCTTTCTGCTGCCAGGAGTTCATGGATGAAACACGATCCCGGCAGCAGGATGCTCTACCTGCGTCGCAGACGATCTCGTCTGCCGTGGATATTTCTAGTCTACCACTCTACCCTTCGCGACGCAGGAACGCCGGCACGTCGAACGCGGAGAGAGATTCGAGATCCATTTCGCCTGCATCCAGCGCCGAGGATCGTTCCGACAGTCCCAACGCAGCAGCCGCTGCCGGAGCCAGGTCCAGCGACGGTCTTCTGGCAATCGAGAGGCGACCGATCTCCATCGCCGGTACCGGCACTTCGATCTTCTCCTTCAGGTGCGCCGTGTAATGCTGCAGATCGACGGGCGTCTGGCTGCTCGAGGACACGGGCTGGCGCGCCTCGGCGCAGTCGAAGCCGGTTGCGATGACCGTTACCTTCACGCGGCCGTCGAGGGTCGGGTCGACGACGGCACCGAAGATGATGTTCGCGTCTTCGTGCGCCGCTTCCTGGATCAACAGCGACGCCTCGTTCACTTCCATCAACGACAGGTCGTGGCCGCCGGTGATGTTGATGATGACGCCGCGGGCGCCCTGCACCGAGGCGCCTTCGAGCAACGGACTCGAAATCGCGGCCTTCGCCGCTTCGATCGTCCGGTTCTCGCCGGACATCACGCCCGTACCCATCATCGCGATGCCCATCCCCGACATGATGGTTTTCACGTCGGCGAAGTCCAGGTTGATGAGCCCAGGCACGAGGATGAGGTCCGAGATGCCCTGAATAGCCTGGCGCAGCACGTCGTCCGCTGTAGCGAATGCCTCAGGCAACGGCGTCCCCCGATCGATGATCGTCAGGAGCCGCTCGTTCGGAATCGTGATGATGGTGTCGACACATTCGCGGAGTGCTGCCAGACCGCGCTCGGCCTGCGCCAGCCGCTTCTTGCCTTCGAACCGGAATGGCTTGGTCACAACCGCTATCGTCAGCGCGCCAAGCTCGCTTGCCAGGCTGGCGATCACGGGAGCCGCTCCGGTTCCCGTGCCACCGCCGAGCCCGGTGGTGACGAACACCATGTCCGCGCCGGTCAGCGCCTGAATCAGACTGTCGGTGTCTTCGAGCGCAGCTTCGCGTCCGACATTCGGGTCAGCACCGGCGCCGAGCCCCTTGGTGAGCTTCGCGCCAATCTGAATCTTGACGGGCGCAGCATTCTGCTGAAGCGCCTGCAGGTCGGTATTGGCGACGATGAACTCGACGCCTTCGAGGCCGACGATCGCCATGCGGTTGACGGCATTGCCGCCCCCGCCGCCGACGCCGACGACCTTTATGCGCGCGCCCGCGCGACTTTCATCGGCCAGCTTCAATCGCAACGGGTGTTCTCGCATGTTTGACATTCGCGACCTCCAGTATTAGAAGAATTCCTTGAACAATCCGCGCAGCCGTCCCGCCACGCGTCCGAACGTGCCGACGCCGACCATCCGGCCGGCCTCGCCCATGTGATTCCGCTGCGCGTATAGCGCGAGCCCCACAACCGTCGCGAACTCCGGGTTGCCCACGTGATCGGCGAGGCCGCCCACGCCGACCGGTAACCCGCGCCTGACCGGCAAATCGAAGATCTGCTCGGCGATCTCCGGCATCCCTTCGAGAATCGCGCCGCCTCCCGTCAACACGATACCGGAATTCAGTGACTTTTCGTACCCCGCACGTCGAATTTCGTCCCAGACCTGATGAAAAATTTCTTCCGCCCGCGGCTGAAGGATCTCCGACAGCACGCGCCGCGCCATCAACCGCGGCTTCCTGCCACCCACACTCGCCACTTCCATCGTCTCGTCTTCGTCGACGATTGACGAGAGCGCGCATCCGCACTTGCGCTTCAGTTTTTCGGCATCCGGAATGGGCGTGCGAAGGCCGACGGCCATGTCATTGGTGAAGTGATCGCCGCCGATACCGATAACGCCCGTGTGCCAGAGACTGCCGCGCTCGAAAATCGCCAGGTCGGTCGTGCCGCCGCCGATGTCGACCAGCGCTACGCCAAGCTCCTTCTCATCCGGTGTCAGCACGGCCTCGCTTGCAGCGAGCTGCGCGATGACCGTATCGACGACGCTGATGCCGGCGCGATTCACGCACGCCACGACGTTCTGCGTCGCTGTCGTGCCGCCGGTCACGATGTGAACGTTGACTTCCAAACGAGCGCCCGTCATCCCCACCGGCGCGCCAATCCCATCCTGGTCGTCGACAACGAAGTCCTGTGGCAGCACGTGGAGAATCTCTCTGCCCGTCGGCAGCGCCACTGCCTTCGCGGCATCGATCGCGCGCCGCACGTCGTCGCGGGTGATCTCGCGGTTCTTGCCCGCAACCGCGATGACACCTCGGCTGTTGAACCCCTTGATGTGCGGACCCGAAATGGCGATGTGCACGGTGTCGACTTCGACGCCAGCCATCAGCTCCGCCTCATCGACGGCGTGTTTGATTGAGTCGACGGCGGCTTCCAGGTTGACGACCGCGCCGCGCCGAATGCCCTTCGATTCGGACACGCCGATGCCGATCACCTCGAGACTCCCGTCATCCATCATCTCGCCGACGATGGCCGCGACCTTCGAGGTGCCGATGTCCAGCCCGACAACATAGCGTTCCCTGCTTGCCATAGACCCCCTTAGCCCGTCTGCGTCCGTCTTCCGCCCTTTGCCGGCGCCGTCTTCGCGCGGCCGGTCGCCGACCGCCCTTTGCGTGCAGGCCCCACGTAGACCCGCTCGTCGAACCTGAGATCGACGTAATCGATATCCGGCACGCGGTCGTGCAGCACAGGAGCCAGCTCGTGATACGACTGGAGGCGCTCGACGAAACGCTCGTTGCCGAGCCGGATGAGCGTTGAATCGCCATGCAGCAGCACGACTGCATTCCGAGAATCGCTCACATCGATCTGGGAAATCTGCGCCGTCATGTTCCGCGCGCGGAGCGCATCCAGCAGCCGCCGCGCGAGCACGGCGCGATATACGTTGGCGTTTTCCTCGCCTGAAGGCGCCGCCGACGCGGAAACGGCGGCAGAATGACCGGTCAGCCCGTCGATGATCGGCAAATCCAAATCTGCATAGTTGGGCCCATAGTCATCGATGACGGCGCCCCTATCGTCGACGAGATACAGCGATCCGTTGATGCGCCCGATGCCGAGCGGCGCGCGCTCCAGAATCACGACGTCGATCGTCGACGGAAGCGTCCTGCGAAGCGATGCATCCGCGACCCACGGCGAGCTCAGCAAGGCCTGCCGCCAGTCGGCGAGATCGACCGACAGTACGCTGCGGCCCCGCAGGCTTTGGAGCATGGCGAGCACCTCGCCCTTCGACAACCGATGATTCCCTCGCACGTTGATCTGGTCGACTTGAAATATCTCGAGTGCGGCGACAACGGCAATCGCGCGATGGCCAGCATACAACGCCAGGCCGAACACAGCGACGAAAAGTACAGCGCGCCAGCCTCGCGACGTAAGTCCAGCGCGCTTACGGGCCGGCCTGATGTGTGCCCGTCGAAAACGCCGGTCCGCTGGAGCTGTGACAGGCATGTCAGTCCTTGCTCCCCAGCGCGCTCAGCACAGAATCTGCGATGGACCCGATCGATCCGGCGCCGAGCAGCACGATCAGGTCCCCCGGCTTTGCCAGCGCCGCAAGCTCGCGCGACACGTCGGCAAGCGCGCGCACGATCCGCAGCTCGCCGATGAATCCGCCCCGCACGGTATCCGCAAGGGTGTCGAGGTTCACACCCGGGATTGGGTCTTCGCCGGCGGCATAGATATCGGTGAGCATCAGTACGTCGGCGCCCGTGAACGCATGGCCGAACTCGCTCAACAGGAATTGGGTGCGCGTAAAGCGATGCGGCTGAAACGCCAGGATCAAGCGTCCTGACGCAAGCGGTCTTGCCGCAGCGACGACAGCCGCGATCTCGGTCGGATGATGTCCGTAGTCTTCGACGACGGTGACGCCTCCGGCTTCGCCGCGCCGCTGAAAACGGCGATCGGCGCCCTGAAATCCACCGAGACCGCGCGAAATATCGCTCCACGCGATGCCGAGCTCTCTCGCCATCGCCACGGCGGCGAGCGCGTTCAGCACGTTGTGCCGTCCTGGAATGGCAAGCTGCAGCTGCCCGAGCTCGACGACTCGGCCTCCGGGCCGGCGTGCGCGCACCGAGCACACGGATCCGAATCCCTTCATCTGCACGTCCAGCCCTATCACATCCGCAGCCTCTCCAAATCCGTACGTCACGACATGGCGCTTGATGTCCCCGCGCATGTCTCTCAAATGGACATCGTCGACGCACATGATCACGGCGCCGTTCGCTGGAATGCCGTTGGCGAATTGCGCGAATGCGGCCTTCAAGTCGTCGAAGTCGCGGTACGCCTCGAGGTGCTCGCGATCGATGTTGGTGATGACGGCGAAGCGCGGTGACAGCTTCAGGAACGACCGATCGCTCTCGTCAGCTTCCGCGACGAGATACTTGCCGCGTCCGAGCTTGGCGTTGCTGCCGAACGAGCTGACACGGCCGCCGATCACAACCGTGGGATCGAGGCCGGCCATGTCGAGCACGAGGGCGATCATCGATGTCGTCGTTGTTTTCCCGTGCGCGCCCGCGACGGCGATGCCCTGGCGCAGCTGCATGAGTTCTGCGAGGACCTCGGCGCGAGCAACGACTGCCAGACCGCGCTCGCGCGCAGCCACCATTTCGGCGTTGGTCGATCGCACCGCCGACGAATACACCACGACCTCCGCATCGCTGACGTTGCGCGCATCGTGTCCCTGCGTGATGCGTGCTCCCGAGCGACTCGAGCCGGTCGGTGATGTCAGTGCGCTGCATATCGGACCCGCTTACCTCGTATCCGAGATTGACCAGCAGCTCGGCGATTCCGCTCATCCCGATGCCGCCGACGCCGATGAAATGAATGCGCCTGGCTTGCCCGAGCACGCCGCTCATGTTTAGTCGCGGGGGCCCCCCGCCCCACTCCCGTCGCTCCGCTTGCGGGGCCCCGATGCCCCGCGCCGCGTCGCGACTAACAACTCGATGACAGCATCCACAATGTCCTCCGCCGCGCGCGGTTTGGCGAGCTGTCGCGCCGCTGCCGACATTCGGCGGCGCAGCGCGCGGTCGCCCGCCAGCGCAATGATGCGGCCGGCGAGTCGCTCGCCGGTCAGATCGCCCTGTTCAATCAACTCGGCCGCACCCGCCTTCTCCAAGGCGCGCGCATTGTGCCGCTGGTGGTCGTCGGTCGCCGTCGGCAGCGGAATAAGAATCGCCGGACGGCCGGCGGCCGTCACTTCCGCGAGCGTTGTAGCGCCTGCGCGCGAGACGACCAGGCCGGCCGATTTCATCTCTCGGTCCATCGCATCGATGAACCGTTCCACGCGGCCTTGCACGCCGTGCCGCTCGAACGCCGCTCGAACCATCTCGAAGTCGCGTGTGCCCGTTTGGCAGACGAGATCGAGGGTTTCGGCTGCGCGCAGCCAGCCTCGGCGCCGCCTCCACAATGGCCATGTTGATTGCGTGCGCCCCCTGAGAGCCGCCAAAGACTAGGACCCGCACCCGTGAAGCGTTGATGGCCGCGTCGTGACTGGGATCATCGTCAACCTCCAGGAACTCCCGGCGAACCGGATTACCGCTGACAAACGCCTTCGCACCGAAATATTTCACCGACGCGTCGTAGGTCACAGCCGCGCGGCCCACGAACCGTGCGAGCAGCCTGTTGGTCAATCCCGGCACGGCGTTCTGCTCGAGCACCATTGTGGCTATGCCCCGCATCGCCGCCACGGCCACTACCGGCCCCGAGCTGTACCCACCGACGCCGATCACGACGTCGGGCCTCCGCCGCGATATCAACCGCCAGGCGTCGACTCCCCCGAGCGGCACAAGCGCCGCGCCCCGCGCGCGCGCAGCCAGCGACTTCCCTTTCAACCCCGCGCTGCGAATGAAATCGAGCGCGAACTCGGTCGCCGGAATCACGCGCGCTTCGATTCCAGCAGCCGTGCCGGCGAACGAGATTTCCGAATCCGGCAGCCGAGCTTTCAGCGCGTGCGCCACAGCCAACCCGGGAAACAGGTGGCCGCCCGTGCCGCCTCCCGCAATGACGACGCGCATGTTTAGTCGCGGGGACCCCGGCGCCCCACGCTGCTTCGCGACCCCGTCACCCTCCTCCCGATTCCGGGGCCGTGTGCTGGGATACATTGAGCAAGATACCCATGCCCAGCAGACTAATCAGCAAGGACGATCCGCCGTGGCTCACAAACGGCAGTGGTATCCCTTTGGTCGGGACGAGCCCGAGCACGACGCTGATGTTGAAAAATGCCTGCGCGGCGATCATCGTCGTCAGCCCGACCGCGAGGAATGCGCCGAAGCGATCCGGTGCCTGCATCGCGATCGTGAAGCCGCGCCACGCAATCACGAGGAACGACGCCAACACGAGCGTCGTCCCGAGTAACCCGAATTCCTCGCCGATGACAGCGAAGATGAAGTCCGTGTGCGGCTCCGGCAGATAAAAGAGTTTCTGAACACCTGCCATGAATCCGCGTCCAATCAGCCCGCCGGACCCCACCGCGATCAGCGACTGTATGACTTGAAATCCGTCACCCAGCGGATCGCTCCACGGATCCCAGAAGGCCATGAGCCGGCGCCGGCGGTATGCAGCGCTCATCAGAATGAAATAGATGACGGGAAGCCCGCAGAGAATCGCGCCGACCACGTATCGATAGCTGAGCCCTGCCGCGAATATCATCACCACCGCAATCAAAAGCAGTGTCATCGCGGTGCCGAGATCCGGTTCGAGAAGAATCAATCCGACGAGTCCACCCACCACAACACCTATGGGCACCAGCGCGTGCGGAACCTCGTCGATACGATCCATGCGCCGCTCGAGCAGCGCCGCAATAAAGAAGATGGCGCTGAGTTTCGCGAGCTCGGACGGCTGCACTCCAAAGCCTGCGACGCCGAACCAGCGGCGGCTTCCGTTGATCGGCGCGCTGAACAGCACCGCAACCAGCGCAAGGACGACGACGCCGAGCGCCATCCAGATGAACGAGGGCTCGCGGTAGTGCCGATAGTCGAAGCGCATGGCAATGCTCATCGCGGCCAGGCCGAGCGCCGCCCACATCGCCTGCTTGGTAAGGAAAAAATAGGGCTGGTTGAAGCGGTTCATCGCGAGCACTGCCGAGGCGCTGTAGACCATCACCACGCTCGAGCACACCAGCAGCAGCGTGGCGAGGAACAGTACCTTGTCGGACTTCAGTTTTCGCGCCATAGTTAAAGGTCTACGTCACCGGTGCCGAGAAGTAGGAGGAACGTCGCGCGAGCAGTCAACAGTCATCAGCCAGCCTTAGGGTGGGGACACCAGCTTCACGGGCCGGGGCGGCCTGTGTTCCCAGCAGCCAGCTCCCTACCGCACCTAGCCGACTGACGACTGTTCACCGCTCGCGCGAGTTGCTTTCCTCCACCAGCTTCAGCACTTCCTCTTTAAACACCTGACCACGCTCCGCATAATCGCGGAACATGTCGAAGCTCGCGCACGCAGGCGCAAGCAGGACCACTCCGTCTTTCGGCGCAAGCTCGTACGACCGGCGAACGGCGCCCTGCAGCGTCGCCACCTGCTCCACAGGCACCGCCCCCTCGAACGCTCTCACAATCAACGGCGTCGCTTCCCCGATTGCGATGACCTTTGCGTCGCGCACCCGGAGGGGTTCGCGCAGCAGCACAAAATCTCCGCTCTTGAAGCGTCCACCCATGATCACGACGAGTCCCCGATCGAAGCTCTCAATCGCCCGCTGCGCGGCCTCGACGTTTGTCGCTTTCGAATCGTTGACGAATCGCACGCCGCCGATGACGGCGACCGGCTCGAGTGCGTGCTCGAGGCCGGTGAACGATTCCACCGCGCGCACGATCGCGTCCTGAGGTATGCCGGCGATCTGCGCGACGGTCGCCGCGGCCATCACGTCGGCGGCCAGATGCTTGCCGATGAGGCGTATCGATGAGAGAGGCACGATCGGCGTGTTGGCTGAAAAGAACACCTTCTTCGCGCGAGCGGCGCGCGCGAGCGCCAGCGTCTGCGGATCGTCCGCGTTGATGACCGCCCAGTCGTCCGGAGTCTGGTTCGCGAAAATCTTTGCTTTCGCGGCGCCGTACACCTCCATCGAGCCGTGACGGTCGAGATGGTCGGACGACAGGTTCAGCAGCACGGCAATCCATGGGTGAAACGTGTCCGTCGCTTCCAGCTGAAAGCTGCTGACTTCAACGATATGAAACGTCTCCGGTGTCGACGCCGCGACCTGCGAGCTGAGCGGCGTGCCGATGTTTCCGCCCACGATCGCGTGGAGCCCGCCAGCGGTGAACATGCGGCCGGTCAACGTGGTCGTCGTCGACTTGCCTTTCGTTCCGGTGATGGCGACGATGCGCCCGCTCAGCCATCGCGATGCGAGCTCGATCTCTCCTATGACCCGAACGCCGGCCTGCCGCGCCACAACAATTGCCGGTTGATCGGGTGGAACACCCGGGCTCAACACCAGCAAGTCGGCCGACGCGAACGTCTCGCGGCGGTGCGCACCCAGCTCGAGCTCGACACCGGCGTTACGCAGCTGCCCGGCGGCGCTCTGGTCAATCTCAGAGCCGGCGTCGGTGAGCGTCACACGCGCGCCGCGCTCGGCGAGCAGCAGAGCGGCGGCAACGCCGCTGCGTGCCGCGCCGACGACTGTGACGTTCTGTCCGCGCACAGAGAATGTCATCTCAGTTTCAAAGTCGTCAGACTGAAGAGCGCGAAGATGATGGCCACGATCATGAACCGGGTAATCACCTTCGGCTCGCTCCAGCCAATCAACTCGAAGTGGTGATGCAGAGGCGCCATCTTGAAGACCCGCTTGCCGGTCAGCTTGAACGACACGACCTGGATAATCACCGAAAGGGCCTCGAGTACGAACACACCACCGACGATCGGCAGGAGCAGCTCCTGCTTGATGAGAATGGCAACGGTACCGAGCGCGCCGCCCAGCGCGAGCGACCCGACATCACCCATGAAGATTTCGGCCGGGTACGAGTTGTACCAAAGGAATCCGAGGCTCGCGCCGACGAGCGACCCGCAGAAGATCGTCAACTCGGCGGACTGTGGAAAATGAACGAGGAGCAGGTACTCCGCGAGCACGCGATGGCCTGTGACATAGGCGAGGGCCGTGAACGCAGCGGCCGCGACCGCAAAGGTGCCGATTGCGAGGCCATCGAGGCCGTCGGTCAGGTTTACCGCGTTCGATGAGCCGACGAGCACGATCAGGGCAAAAAACACGTAGCCCCACCCCAAGTCAGGAATCAGGGACTTGAAGAACGGAAAAATCAGCCGCGTGTTGTAGAGGGGCGGCTGATGGTAGTTGGCCAGGTAGATGAGCGTGAGACCGACGAACAACGCGACAACCATCAGGCCCAGCATCTTGTAGCGCGGCCACAGTCCGTGATGAGACCGCCGGACAATCTTCAGGTAGTCGTCGGTGAATCCAATGGCGCCGAATGCCACCGTCGAGAGCACGGCGATCCAGATGTATGAGTTCAGCAGGTCGGCCCACAGCAGCGTCGGCACGATCGCTGCTGTCAGTATGAGCAGGCCGCCCATCGTGGGGGTACCGGCCTTGGGCGCGTGCGATGCAGGGCCTTCGTGCCGTACGATCTGGCCAATCTGAAACTCTCGGAGCTTTCGGATGAGCCAAGGGCCGAGAAGCAGACTGATGACCAGCGCCGTCAGGCTCGCCGCCGCGGTGCGGAAGGTGATGTACTGAATGACGTTCAGCACCGGCACTTCCGTGTGAAATTGGTAGAGGAGATTGAACAGCATCAGGCGAATTCCGCCTTGAGACGTTCGACCACAACCTCGGTGCGGATGCCGCGCGAGCCCTTGACGAGCACGACATCGCCGGACTTCACAAGCGTGAGGGCGAGATCGCCTGCCGCCGTGCTGTTCTCGACGTAGTGCACGCACGACGCGGGCATTCCAGCTGCGAGTGCGCCCTCCGCCACGGTCCGGGCGTTCGCGCCTCCGACGGCGACAAGCTCGCTGACGTGCGCGCCCGCGGCTTCTTCTCCCGCCGCGCGGTGCAGCTCGGGTGATGCGGCACCCAGTTCGAGCATCTCACCGATGATCACCACGCGGCGCGCAAAACGCGTCTCGCCGGCGAGCATTGCGAGTGCGCGCGACAGGGCCTTCGGGTTCGAGTTGTACGAGTCGTCCACGATAGTCACGCCCCCGGCACGAATCACTTCGCCGCGGCGTGCGACAGGTTTCAGCCCGGCCGCACGCTCGACGATGTCCGCAAGCGGCACATCGAAGCGGATCGCGACCGCCGCAGCAGCGAGCGCGTTCGAGAGATTTGCCGTTCCTGGAAGAGGTGTGCGCAGTTCCGCTTCTCCAATCGGCGTCCGCACGATGGCTGCTGTGCCGTCGATGCCGAGATCGCGAACGGCGAGCGCCCGCACATCAGCCGGCCGCTCGACGCCGAATGTCCGCACGCGGCCCTTGAACCGTCCGGCGTGACGCATCACCAGGTCATCGTCTGCGTTCGCGACGAGCAGCGAGTCTTTATCTGCGCCTTCGAGGATTTCCGCCTTCGCCTCTGCGATCGCGTCGACTGTCGAAAAGAACTCCAGGTGCGCCGGACCCACGTTGGTCCACACACGGACGTCGGGCTCGGCAATCTTGACGAGCGCGCTGATCTCACCGGAATGGTTCATTCCCAGCTCGAGCACCCCGATGTCCGGCTTCTTCCGTAACTCGAGCAGCGAGAGGGGAAGGCCGATGTGGTTGTTCAAGTTGCCCCTGTTGCGAAATACCGTGTAACGCGCGGCGAGAAACTCCGCCGTGATTTCCTTCGTCGTCGACTTGCCTGCGCTGCCGGTCACCGCCACGACAGCCGCGCCCGAATCGCGCCGCACCCGGTTGGCCAGGGTCTGCAGCGCCGCAATCGTCTCCGGCACGAGAAGGAGCGGCGTTCCCGCCAATTCCTCGGCGCCGGTCAGCGCCGCGTCGCTGACGATCGCGCCAACGGCGCCCTTGCCGACAGCCTCGCGGACGTATGCGTTGCCGTCGAATCGATCGCCGCGTATCGCCACGAACAAGTCGCCGGGTGAAAGCGTCCGCGTGTCGATCGAAAATCCTGATATCTCGCGCTCGCCCCCGGGCCCCGACACGCTCGTGCCTATGACAGCGGCGACGGCGGAAGGCGTCAGCGTCTCCGCTCCAGCGCCGCTCGCGCGATGGCTGCCTCGTCGAACGGCAGCTCGTCGCTGCCGATCATCTGCGTTTGTTCATGCCCTTTGCCCACGAGCAGAACCAGATCTCCGGGCTCTGCTTTCTTGATCGCGAACTGAATTGCCTCTTTCCGGTCGACGATCGCAAACGTGGCCGCGCCGCGATCGGACGCCGGCGGAATCCCGCGCTTGATCTCTTCGATGATGCGCGCCGGATCCTCTGTGCGCGGATTGTCGGACGTCATCACGACAACATCGCTGAGGCGCGCGGCCACCGCGCCCATCAGCGGCCGCTTTGTGCGATCGCGATCCCCACCGCAACCGAAAACGGTAATGACGCGGCGCGGCGCCAGCGGACGCGCGGTTTCGAGCAGGTTCTTGAGCGCGTCGTCCGTGTGGGCGTAATCAATCACGACGGTGATGTCGTCCTTGGCACCCGACACGAGTTCGAACCGGCCCGGCACTCCGGCCAGGCGCGCCAGCCCCTCCTCGATCGCGCCCGTCGGAACGTCGAGTGCGCTGGCCACGGCGACGGTCGCGAGGATGTTCGATACGTTCGGGCGCCCGACCAGCCTCGACTTGACGTGCACGTCGCCTTTCGGCGTTCGCGCGTCGAACTCGAGGCCTTCAAACGTCAGCGTCAGCGGGCCTGGCGTGACGTCTGCCGGCTTGTTGATCGCATAGGTGACCGGCGTGGCCACCGCTTTCCTCAGCGAGTCACCGCGTGGATCGTCGAGGTTGATCGCAGCCGGGCGCTCCCGGCGGAAGCATGTCGAACAGCCGCCTTTTGGCGGCGAAGTACGACTCCATATCGCCGTGATAGTCGAGATGATCCCGCGTCAGATTTGTGAACACCGCAGCAGCGAAGACCGTGTCGTCGACCCGACGCAGTGCGAGCGCATGCGAAGACACTTCCATGACGCACGCGCCGCATCCCGCATCGACCATCTGCCGAAACATCCGTTGCACATCCGGTGCCTCCGGCGTCGTGCGCGCGGCCGGCAGCTCCTGGTCGCCAACCGAGTAGGCGACCGTGCCGAGAAGACCGCACTTTTTTCCGGCCGATTCGAACACGGCGCGTAATAAATACGCGGTGGTCGTCTTGCCGTTCGTCCCCGTGATGCCGACGACCTGCATCGACCGGCTGGGATGCCCGTACAACTCCGCCGCCAGGGATGCCATCGCCGCGCGCGCGTCTGGAACAATCACCCACGGCACCGCCGTCGGCTCGTCCGTCGCCCGCTCCGCCACGACAGCAACCGCTCCGCGGCGGATGGCATCCGCGGCAAAATCCGATCCCGACGGCTTTCAATCCCTTCAACGCGATGAAGACATCGCCTGGCTTCACCTGGCGCGAGTCGTACGCGAGGCCGCGAATGTCGATTCCTGGGAGCGCGGCAAGCTTCATGGCCCCACAGCCAGCGACGCAACGGCGAGCGGGGCACGTTCGAGCCTCAGCTCGAACGCCATGCCCGGCTCAATCGGCGTTCCCGGCGCGGGCACCTGACTGGTTACGGCACCGTTCCCGGTGAGGCGCGCAGTCAATCCAATCTTCGTCAAGACACGCAGCGCTTCGCGCGCGCTGAGTCCGCGGAAATCCGGCAAATCGCGCACGTCGCCGCTCGCACCCACATGAACAATCGAGGCATCGCGCTGGTTGCGTGCCGGTTGAATGTCCGGGCGTTCCGTGCGTCGCGCGACAACTATTGGAGGCGGAGCATTCAACGTCGGCGGTACGCCAAGGTGCCGAAGCGTTGCCTCAGCGATGCGCTGAAACACCGGACCTGCAATCGGACCGCCGTAGTAGCCGCGCGCATGGGGCGAATCGATGACGACGATGATGGTCGCTACAGGGTTTCGCGATGGGAGGAATCCGACAAATGATGCGTAGTAGTCCGTATTCGAGTAGCGGCCGTTCACGAGCTTCGATGCCGTTCCGGTCTTGCCGGCGATGGTGTACCCCGCGACTTGCGCGGTGGTCGCTGTTCCACGGTCCACGATCTGTTCCATGATGCCGGTGAGCGTAATGGCGGTGTCTTTCGAGATCGTCCGGCCGAGGACGGTCCGCTTCACTTCGACACGCTTGCCGTCGCGAACGAGCGCGCGCACGACGCGCGGCTGGATCAGATCGCCGCCATTGGCCACCGAGCTGATGGCCGCCACCATCTGCAGCGGGGTCACCCCCACCTGATAGCCCATCGACATCGACGCAAGCGCGCTGCTGTCGAGCTTTCGCGGATCCCACACAATGCCCGCCGTCTCAGCCGGAAAATCGGGCGAGAGCGCGCGACCGAATCCGAAGCGGCGCACGTACAGCCCGAGCCGCTCTGGCCCGAGCCTCAGCCCCATCTTGATGGCGCCGACGTTGCTCGATTTCACCAGCACGTCGGTAAACGACAGCGTCCCGTAATCGTGCGTGTCGTCGATCACGCGCGATCCGAATCGGATTTTTCCGCCGGAGACGTCGATCAGGTCGTCGACGCCGATAAGGTGCTCTTCCAGTGCCGCACTCGCGGTCACGACCTTGAACGTCGATCCTGGCTCGTAGATATCCTGCACGGCCCGGTTGCGGCGATCTTCTGGCAGATGCGGTCGAGAACGCGTTGGGATTGAAGGTCGGCTCGTTCGCGAGCGCAAGGATTTCGCCGGTCTTCGGCGCCATGATCACCACGGTGCCGCCGGCGGCGCGGTTCTGCGCGACAGCATCGCGCAGCTCGCGCTCGGCAATATGCTGCAGGTATTCGTCGACCGTCAGCTCGACGGTCGCGCCTGTGGTCGGCGGGCGCTCGAGCCGGCTGAAGGCGCGCCCGCGCGCGTCGGTCTGATACAGCAGCTTACCGACAGCGCCGCTGATATGGCTGTCGTAGGCTGCCTCGATGCCGGCGAGCCCTTTGTTGTCGACCCCGACAAAGCCCAGCAGCTGAGCGGCAAGCTGTTTCTTCGGATAGAAGCGGCGGTCTTCCTTGATGAATCCGACGCCGTCAAGACCAAGTTCCGCGATCCGCGTCGCCTGGTGAGGCGTCACGCGCCGGCGCACGTAGACAAACGCGCGTTTCTGCCGCAGGCGCGCGGTCAGCGCATCCTGCTCCTTCTGCGTGCAGTCGGCCAGCGCCGCGCAGAGCATCGACGCGGTCTTCCCGGCGTGTTCGATTTCACTGGGGACGCCGTAAACGGAATCGGCGTCGACGCTGTAGGCGAGCACACGTCCGTGGCGGTCGAGAATGTCGCCCCGCTTGGCGGAGATATCCATCGTACGCGCCGATTGGTTCTCGGCGCGCGACTGAAGGTCGTGATGCTTGTGCACCTGCAGATACAGGAGCCGCGCCTGAATGCCGACGGCCCACAGCATGAAGATGGCGGCCCCGACCAGGAGCCGGCTGCGGATCGTGGCGCGCCAGTTGGGTGAGGTCGGCTCGCTCACCTGTTTACTCCAGCGCCTTTGCCACCACCGACGCCGGCGGGGGTTCTGGCGGCACGACGCGCTCGATCACGATCGCGGCGCCTGTCTCGGGCGCCACGAGCTTCAGTCGTCTGGTCGCAAGCATCTCGATGCGCTGCGGCGACTTGAGCGTTTCAATCTCCAGGCGCAGGTGGCGATTGATCTCTTCTTCGTTTCCGCGCTCCTTCTGCATCTGTTCGACACGATAGCCGTGCTGCAGCAGCTCGACGCGCTGCCAGCCGGAGAACAGGAGCACCGCGACGAACAGCACGCCCACGGCCACCGATCGCCATTGCTCCTGCTGCCGGCGTTCGTCGACCTCGCGAACGATCGGATTGTTCCGAACGTCTTTCTTGATGGCGTATTCGAATGCTTCAGAAGATGTGGCCATTCGTGTGCCTCTGCCGACATTCGCGTCGGCGACGTCGATGTCGTTCACGCGTCCAAGCACTCCGCCGCGCGCAGTTTCGCGCTGCGCGCGCGCGGATTCCGTTCGAGCTCGTCGGGCTGGGGCGTGATCGGTTTCTTCGTCAAAATGCGCAAGCGTGCGCCCTCGCGTGGCGCCAGCGCGCGCAGCGTGTGCTTGACGATCCGATCCTCGAGCGAGTGAAACGTAATCACCACCAGGCGCGCGCCCGTCTTCAGGCGCCGCGCCACGGCGTTCAGAAATTCGTCGATCCCGTCGAGCTCCCGGTTCACCCAGATGCGAAGCGCCTGAAACGTGCGCGTCGCCGGATCGATCCGCGAGAATCCGTGCCGTGGCACCGCTCGTCTCACAATCGTGGCCAGCTGAGCGGTCGTCTCGAGCGGCGCCGATTCGCGCGCCTGCACGATGCCGCGGGCGATGCGCCGCGAGAATCGCTCCTCGCCGAACCTGTAGATCGCGTCCGCAATCTCGGCCTCTTCCGCGCCGCGCAGCAACTCCGCCGCGGTCGGGCCAGATGTCGTGTCCATCCGCATGTCGAGCGGGTCTTCCCGCCGGAAGCTGAACCCGCGCCCTTCGGCTTCGAGCTGATACGACGACATCCCCATGTCGGTCAGCGTGCCGTCGACGCGATCGATCCCGCGGGCCTCAAGCACCGACGCGATCTCCCGATAATCCGAGTGCACGAGCTCTACGCGATCGCGGTACGGGCTCAGCGTCTCGGCGGCGATGCGCAGTGCCGCAGGATCGCGATCGAGCCCGATCACCTTCGTGGCTCCGGCTTCGAGCAGCGCGAGCGCGTGTCCGCCCATGCCTACAGTGCAGTCGACGAACACGCCGCCTTTTTCGGGCTGCAGGAACGCGAGCACCTCGCGCGTCATCACCGGCTCGTGTAGCATGCGTGTCGCGTCCTAAAGGCCGAGATCCGACAGCGCCCGTGCGTCGTCGTCGGTGAACGGCTCGCGCTGCAGCTTCGCGATGAACCGTTCGTGGTTCCACACTTCGAGAAAATTGAACTGGCCGAACACGTCGACTTCGCCGACCATCGTGGCCGACTCGCGCAGCCGCGGCGGAATCACCACACGCCCCTGAGTGTCGATTTCGGAGACCTGACCGTAGAAATTCACGCGGTCCAGAAATTTCGCTCGGGATGGATGGGTCGAGGGGATCTGCGCGAGCTTCTTTTCGATGTCCGTCCACACCGGCATGGGGTAGATGCGCACCGAATCGCCGAGCAGACTGGTAACGAAGAGTTCGCGCCCGTGTTCATCCTCGATGAACGAGCGGAACCAGTTGGGAATTTTGAGTCTCCCCCGATCGTCAATTTTCGCCGGCGAGTTGCCCCGAAGCACGCTCGGCTACTCCATTTCTCTCCAAAAAAGTCCATGGCGATAGTAGAGGACAGGCCTGGTGATGTCAACGGTTAAAATGTAGATAGCCAAAGAGTTACGCTAAATTTTCGCCCCCATGTTTACAGCATGATACGATTTCGCACACGTGGCTGATCCATCGAACGTCAGTGTGGTCATCCCGGCCTTTGAAGAAGCGTCGGCTGTGGGGGTCGTTGTCCAGTCGTTACGCGCCGCGGCAACCTGGCGCGAGGTCCTCGTCATCGATGACGGATCGGCAGACGAGACCGCGACAGTCGCGTCGGCGGCTGGCGCGCAGGTCATCAAGCATCCGTACAACAAAGGAAACGGCGCGGCCGTCAAGACGGGCATCCGCCACGCCGTCCGGCGAATACGTGCTCATCGTCGATGCCGACGGCCAGCACACCGCGGCGGATGCCTTGCGACTGGTGGCGTTTCTCGGCGAGTACGATCTCGTCGTCGGAACGCGGGCGGGTTCGACTCAGCAGGCGTCGACGGCGCGCCACATGGGCAACAACGCGCTCAACTGGGTCGCCAGCTATCTGACCGGACGCGCAATTCCCGACCTCACGTCGGGGCTGCGCGCGGCGCGGACGAGCGGCCTGCGCGAGTTTCTTCATCTTCTCCCCAACGGATTCTCGACGCCCACCACGACGACGCTGTCGTTCGTGAAGGCCGGCTACAGCGTGCGCTTCGAGCCGATTACAGTCGGGGCGAGACTCGGCAAGTCGAAAATCAAGCTCGTGTCCGACGGCGCGAGATTTCTGATGATCCTGCTGAAGGTCATCACGATCTTCAGCCCGCTGCGGATTTTTCTGCCAATCGCGGGCGCGTTTTTCGTGCTTGGCGCCGCATACGCCGATCTGGACCACGATTACGCGGCACGACATCACCGACTCGTCCGTTCTGCTGCTCGTCCTTGCCGTTGTGATTTTCCTCGTCGGACTTGTTTCCGAGCAGATTTCGACCATGCGCTCGGAAGGACCTCGATGAATGCGGCCGTCGTCATCGCCACTTACAACGAGCGGGAAAATCTAGGCGGGCTGGTCTCGGCCATTCTCGAGCACGCCGGCTACCGCATCATTGTCGTCGACGACGATTCGCCCGACGGCACGGGCGCGCTCGCGGATGAGCTCGCCGCAGCATTTCCCGACAGGGTATCGGTGATACACCGCACAGGCGCGCGCGGCCTGGGGCGCTCGCTCGTGGCAGGGCTCCAGCGCGCGCTGGAAAGCGGCGCAGACCTGATCTTCCAGATGGACGCCGACTTTTCGCACGATCCGAAGTACCTGCCCGACATGGCGGCCGCCGCGGCCGATGCCGATCTCGTGCTGGGGTCGCGCTATCTGCGGGGCGTCAGCGTCGTGAACTGGCCGCTGCACCGCATCATGCTGAGCAGCTTTGCGAATCGCTATATCCGCACCATTACCGGGCTCGATGTCAGCGACTGCACCACGGGATTTCGATGCTGGCGGCGCGAGGCGCTCGCGCGGCTTCCGCTCGAGGGATTGTTTTCGGATGGCTATGCCTTTCTCGTCGAGCAGCTGCACCTCGCGCGGCGCATCGGCTGCCGCGTTCGGGAGGTGCCGATCATCTTCGTGGAACGGCGCGAAGGCTCGTCGAAAATCTCATCGAGCGTGCTGCTGGAGTCGGCCATCGTGCCGTGGCGATTGCGCCTGAAGCCCTAGTGTATTAACGTGTCCTCATCATCGAAGATGACAGACTCCGAGCGGGCTTCTCCATCGAGCCTCAGCGTCTTTTTCCCTGCATACAACGACGGCGGGACGATCGCCAGCCTCGTCATCACCGCGCTGCAGAGCGCCCCGAAGCTGACGCCGAACTATGAAGTGATCGTCGTCAACGACGGCAGCTCCGACTCGACCGCGCAGATTCTGGACGAGCTTGCGCGGGTGTATCCGCAGCTGAAAATCGTGACGCATGAGGCGAATCGGGGCTACGGCGGCGCGCTTCGCAGCGGGTTCGCGACCGCGTCGAAGGACGTCATCTTCTACACCGACGGCGACGCGCAATACGACCCCGCAGAGATCGAGTTGCTGTGGCCGAAGATGGCGCCCGGCGTCGACCTCGTGAACGGCTACAAGATCAGCCGCTCGGATCCGTGGCATCGCATCGTCATCGGCCGGATTTATCACCACACTGTGAAGTTGATGTTCGGACTGCGCGTGCGCGACGTCGACTGCGATTTCCGCCTGCTGCGGCGGTCGATTTTCGAGCGCGTGCGGCTCGAGAAGAACAGCGGCGTCATCTGCCTGGAGATGATGAAGAAAATCCAGGACGCCGGCTTCAGCATCGTCGAAGTCCCCGTTCACCACTACCACCGCGCTCATGGGCAGTCGCAGTTCTTCAACTTCCGCCGCGTGATCCGCACGGGCATCGACGTGCTGAAGCTGTGGTACGCGCTCGTCGTGCGACAGACGCATCGACGGTCGTCCGACCCCGCCACCGATGAGGCGTCGCGCCGCAGCGCGCGACTGCGGGTGCTGTGACGCCGTCGTATCAGGAGTTCTATCGCGGCCGCCGCGTGATGATCACCGGCGGCCTCGGCTTCATCGGCAGCAACATTGCCCGGCACCTCGTCGAGCTTGGCTCCGACGTGCTGTTGATGGACTCGCTGATTCCCGGATCGGGCGCGAATTTCTTCAATATCGACGGGATCGCCGACAAAGTGCGCGTCAACATCGCCGACGTCCGCCAGGAAAGCACGATGAACCACCTGGTCCGCGATCGCGAGGTCATCTTCAATCTCGCCGGACAGGTGAGCCACATCGACAGCATGAAAGATCCCTATACGGATCTGGAAATCAACTGCCGCAGCCAGTTGTCGATTCTCGAAGCGTGCCGCAAGTTCAATCCGGCGGTAAAGGTGGTGTTTGCCGGCACGCGCCAGGTGTACGGCAAGCCCGACTCGCTGCCCGTCACCGAAGCCCATCTCGTGAGACCGGTCGACGTCAACGGCATCAACAAGGCTGCCGGCGAAAACTACCACCTGCTCTACAACAACGTGTTCAAGGTGCGCGCCTGCTCGCTCCGCCTCACCAACGTGTACGGGCCGCGGCAGCTCATCAAGCACAATCGCCAGGGATTCATCGGCTGGTTCATCCGCCTCGCGCTCGAGGGCGGTGAGATCCAGATCTTCGGCGACGGCTCGCAGATTCGCGACTTCGTGTACGTCGACGATGCGGCGACTGCGTTCCTGCGGGCCGGCGCCTCGGACGCCTGCAACGGCCAGGTCTTCAACGTCGGCGGATCGGAGCCGATGACGCACAAAGATCTGGTGGCGTTGCTGATCGACGTCGCCGGCGCCGGGTCCGTGCGGCATGTGCCATGGCCCGAGGAAAAGAAGGCGATCGACATCGGCAGTTTCTATGCCGATTCGTCGCGCTTCCGTCACGCGGTCGGCTGGGAGCCGCGCGTACCGCTGCGCTCCGGCTTCGCACAGACGCTCGAGTACTACCGCGCGCATGTCGGCGAATACCTCGACGACCCGGCGCCGTCGCGTCGCATGAGCTGTTCGAGTCCCGTTCGTGGATCTTCACCTCGCCGAGGAGTCGGCCGCCGTTCACGAGGCGATCGGGCGCGTGATCGATCGCGCGTGGTTCGTGCTGGGGCCCGAGGTCGAGGCATTCGAGCGGGAGTTTGCCGCGGCGTCCGGCGCTCCGTACGCCGTCGGCGTCGGTAACGGCACCGACGCGCTCGCGCTGATTCTTCGAGCCCTCGGCATCGGCGCCGGGGACGAAGTCGTGACGACCGCCGCTCTCGGCCGCTTACACGGCGATTGCGATTGTGATGGCGGGCGCTCGCCCGGTGTTTGCCGACATCGATCCGGAGCGACTCACGCTGGACCCCGCTGCTGCCGACCAGGCAATCACGAGCCGGACGGCGGCACTGTTGCCGGTGCACCTGTACGGCCAGCCTGCAGATATGGCAGGCTCTTGCGGCGCTCGCCAGCCGGAGGGGAATCGCGCTCGTCGAAGATTGCTGCCAGGCTCATCTCGCGACGTGCGCGGGGCAGCCGGTCGGCACCTTCGGCGCCGCGGGCGCGTTCAGTTTCTACCCCACGAAGAATCTCGGCGCGCTCGGCGATGGCGGCGCGGTGGTGACCCGCGATGCGGCACTTGCCGCTCGCGTGGGGCGGCTGCGCAACGGCGGACAAACCGATCGATACCGTCACGTCGAAATCGGGATCAACAGCCGCCTCGACGAGATGCAGGCGGCCATCCTTCGAACGCGGCTGCCGCAACTGCGCGCACGCACGGAACAGCGGCGTGCGCTCGCCGCGAGATATCGATCGCTGCTCGACGGCGCGCCGATCGCTGTTCCTCCCGAAATGGATCCGGGACACGTGTATCATCTGTTTCCGATCAGAGCGCGCCAGCGCGCGGCGCTTGCAGGATCGTCTTCGCGCGTCTGGCATCGAAACACTCGTGCACTATCCGACACCCATTTCTCAGCAACCGGCTTTCGCAGTCGCTGTACCCGGCCGATTGTCCGCACGCCGTGCGTGCGGCCGGCGAAGTACTCTCGCTGCCGCTCTATCCGGGTTTAGCCGCCGACTGCCGTCGCAACGGTCGCTGAGGCCGTTCGAAAGGAATCATCTTCGTGAGAGCGTTAATCACCGGAGGCGCAGGGTTCATTGGTTCTCATCTCGCCGAGGCCCTGCTCAACGCAGGGCACGAGGTCGACATCATCGACAACCTGTCGACGGGCTCCATCCGCAACGTCGGCCACCTCAAGTCAAACCCGCGGTTCAGGTACACCATCGACACGCTCACCAACGAGCCGCTGCTCGCCGAGCTGATCGATCGCAACGACGTCATCTTTCATTTCGCGGCCGCCGTCGGCGTCAAGCTCATCGTCGAAGAGCCGGTGCACACCATCGAGACCAACGTGCACGGCACCGAGGTCGTGCTGAAGCACGCCAACAAGAAGAGAAAGAAGGTCGTCATTGCGTCGACGTCGGAGGTGTACGGCAAAAGCACCGACGTGCCGTTCCGCGAGGACGCCGATCTCGTGATGGGCGCGACGGTGAAACACCGATGGGCGTATGCGTGCAGCAAGGCCATCGACGAGTTCCTGGCGCTCGCGTACTACAAGGAACGGGGCCTTCCCGTCATCATCGTGCGGTTCTTCAACACGGTCGGGCCGCGCCAGACGGGCCAGTACGGCATGGTCCTGCCATCGTTCGTGCAGCAGGCGCTTTCGGGAGCGCCGATCACCGTGTTCGGCGATGGGACGCAATCACGCAGCTTCACCTACGTCGGCGACGTCGTCGAATGCCTTTTGAAGCTCGTCAACGAGCCGAAGGCGATCGGCCAGGTGTTCAACATCGGCAATAAGGAAGAAGTCACCATCCTGAAGCTCGCCGAAATCGTGAAGTCGCTCACGGGGTCGGCGTCGCCGATCGAGTTCGTCCCGTACGACAAGGCGTATGAAGAGGGGTTCGAGGACATGCCGCGGCGCGTGCCGGACCTGACGAAAGTCCGCCAGCTCGTCGGCTACGAGCCAAAAGTGCAGCTCAACGAAATCATCACCAAAGTCATCGATTACTTCCGAACCGAACGGTCCTGACTTATAATGAGGTTTCCTCGGAAACCTATGAAAAGGCTTGTTTTTGCGCTGTTGCTGCTGGTCTGGTCGGCGTCGCCCTCCTGGGCCGCCGGTCTCACGCTGACTATGCAGGACGGGCTCGTGTCACTCGACGCGCAGGATGTGACGGTGCGGCAGATCCTCACGGAGTGGGCGCGCATCGGCAAGACACACATCGTTAACGTCGAGCGCATCACCGGCGGTCCGATTACGCTGAAGTTCGACGACATTCCTGAAAAGCAGGCGCTCGATATTGTTCTGCGTACCGATCCCGGGCTACGTGGCGCTGCCGCGCGCGACGCCAGTTGCCGATGCTTCGCTCTACGACCGCATACTCATCATGGCGACGACGACCGCGGTTGCGCCGCTTCGGCCGCAGCAGCCGGGACCAGGATTCACAGGCATGCATATGGGATGTATGGTGCCGCCCAGGGCGGCGCGAACGTCACGCAGCTGCGTCCCAATCCTGAGGTGCCCCTCTCGCCCGGGACGCTGCCCGAGCCGGCAGATGCCGCGGATCAGATGGACGATCCGGCAATCGCGGCAGCCGCTGCCGCCGGTCTCGTTCCCGTTCCTGCGCTCAACCCCGGACCGTCGGCTGTTCCCGCACCGCTGATGCCGCCAGGCGGCGCAGCGCAACAGAAGCCGGCGCCTACCGCGCCGGGAGTAGGAGTCGCCGACGAATCCGTGGAACGTACCAACCGGTACCGCGCAGCCGAGTCTCGCGCCGCCAGCCCCGGCCGTGCAGGCGCCGCCGACCACGCGCGCGCGTCCGCCGCAGGCCGACCGATAAGCGTCCGTCGCGATACAATTCCGCAGTCGCCCCCAGCGACCGAGACACGCTCACCAATGCCAGAGATCGATCGGTACCGGCCGGAGGACCAGCGCGGGGTAGAGGCGCTCTATCGACGTGTCTTCGGCCCTGACGCCGCGGCCGCAAGCCGTCTGCGCTGGGATTGGCAGTACCGGCGCAATCCGAACAACCCCGATGGGCAACCGTTGCTCTGGGTCGTGCGCGAGGGACCGACCATCATCGGCCACTACGCGACGATGCCGGTGCGTTTGTCGCTTGGCGGAAAGGAAATTCAAGCGGCGTGGGGAACCGACGCCATGGTGGCGCCGGAGCGGCAGCGGCGCGGCCTCGGCGAAGAGCTGTTCCGCACGTGGGATCGCAGCGTGGGCGCAGCGCTTGGACTCGGACTGTCCGAGTCTTCTTCAGCGCTGCTGAAGAAGATCCACTTCCCCGACGTGGCGCCGATCCCAGGCGTCGTCAAGCCGCTGACCCGCCGCGCCGTCCGCATGCCACAGTGGCCGATGGCGCTCAATCGCTTTGTCTCCGCTGTAACGCTTCCGATCGTGCGTGTCGCCGCGCGCGTGCGGCCACTGCGCGCAGACGTCGAGCCGATACGCCGCTTCGACGCATCGTTCACCGATCTGTGGGAGAGGCTCGCCGATCGCTTCGAGCTCGCCGTTCGCCGCGACGCTGCGTACCTGAACTGGAAATTCATCGAGCCGCCGCATGTGCGGTACTCGGTCGCAGCGCTCAAACGCGACGGGCGCCCCGAAGGCTATGCGGTGTACCGCCACGCGCAGGAGCCGCGCGGCCGCGTGACGCTGCTCGTCGACTTCCTCGCCGACACGCACGACGAAATGGGGTTCAAGACGCTGCTGCGCTGGGTCGACGCCGAAGCGCGAGAGGCCGGCTCGGATAAGATCCGCTGCTACGCGTCGCACTTCGGGTTCCGCCGGATCATGCGGCACTCCGGATATTTCCAGATGAGACCGAAGCCGCTGACGCTGGCGGCGAAGATCAATGCCGTGACCGTGCCCGCAAAGTTCTACAGGGAAACCGACGATTGGCATATCACGCTGGGTGACTCGGATCAGGATGTCGTGAGCATCAGAGAGTGGGATTGACGATGACGCTTGTCGAAGACGTGAGCCGTGCCATTACCGACGCGATGAAGGCGAAGGATGCGCAGCGCCTTGTCGCGCTGCGCATGCTGAAGGCGGCGTTGATGAATCGTGAAGTCGAGCGCGGCCGGGCGCTCGACGAGAACGAGGCGCGCCAGGTGGTCATCGGCGCTCGTCAAGCAGCGCCGCGATTCGATCGAGCAGTTCACGAAAGGCGGACGGAAGGATCTCGCCGACAAGGAAACGGCGGAGATCGTGGTGCTGGAAAGCTACCTGCCCCCTGCCGTCGACACAGCCGAGCTCGAACGCGTCGTCGACAACGCGATCGCGTCGACGGGAGCGGCGTCGGCAAAGGACATGGGAAAAGTGATGAAGGCGGTGATGGCGGATCTGGCGGGCCAGACCGTCGACGGAAAAGCCGTGAACGAGCTGGTACGACGCAAGCTCGGATGAGCCGCGAGCGGCCCGCCTTCGCGTGCTTCGGCCTGGTCACGCCAGAGTTCGCGTGAACACAGCGAACGACGGCGGACGCGGGGCGAAGGGGCTCATCCGCTCGGCCGGCGTCATCGGCATCGCGACGATGACCAGCCGGGTGCTGGGACTCTTGCGCGATCAGGTCCTCGCATTTTTCTTCGGCGCCGGCGATGCGATGGACGCCTTCCGCATCGCTTTCCGCCTCCCCAACGTCCTGCGCGATCTCTTCGCCGAAGGCGCGCTCAGCGCCGCGTTCGTGCCGACGTTTACGCGAGCGCTCGCAACGGGCGACAAGGCCGCTGCGTGGCGTCTGGCGTCGAATGTCATCACCGTCCTCCTGCTGATTTCCAGCGCCGTCATCGTCGCGGGAATCCTGTTCGCCGACCCGCTTGTGCGGATGTACGCCCAGGGGTTTCGCGACGTCCCTGGAAAAATCGAGCTCACCATCCGCCTCACGCGCATCATGTTCCCGTTTCTGGCGATGGTGGCCACGGCCGCCGTGATGATGGCGATGCTCAACGCGCTGCATCACTTCTTCATACCCGCGCTCTCGCCCGCAATGTTCAACGTCGCCACCATCATCTGCGCAGTCATCGCCGTGCCGCTGTCGCAGCACCTGGGGATCGAGCCCATCGTTGCGATTGCCGCCGGCACGCTCATCGGCGGTGTGGGACAGACTCCTGCTGCAGTGGCCGGCGTTGCGGCGCGAGGGCTTTCGCTATCGGCCTGTCTTCGACGTGCGCGATCCGTGGTTGCGCGACATCGGGCGCTTGATGGTGCCGGGCGTGGCCGGGCTGGCGGCGGTGCAGATCAATCTGCTGGTCAACAGCTGGCTCGCGGCCGGGCTGGGAACCGGCGCGGTCTCGTGGCTCGATTATGCGTTCCGCCTGATGTACATGCCGATTGGCCTGTTCGGCGTCTCCATCGCGACGGCCTCGCTGCCGACAATCTCGGCGCACGCGGCCGACCGCAACGATCCGGGAGTCCGGCGAGCAGTTTCGAGCGGGCTGCGAATGATGCTGATGCTGAACGTGCCAGCGACGGTCGGGCTGATGATGCTGGCGACGCCCATCGTTCGGTTGATCTTCGAGCGCGGGCGATTTACCGACGCCGACACCGCGGCCACCGCCGCCGCGCTCATGTGTTATGCCCCTGGGCTGATCGGATATTCAACGGTCAAGCTGGTCTCTCCTGCCTTCTACGCGCTTGGCAACAGCCGGATTCCGGCGATCGCGAGCGGAGCGAGCGTCGCGTTCAACGTCGTCATCAATCTCGTTCTCGTTCGTTCGCTGGGACATCGCGGCCTCGCGCTCGGCACCGCGGCGGCCGCGTTACTGAACGCCGGCGTGCTTCTTGTGCTGCTTCGCGCGCGGCTGGGAGGCCTCGAGGGCCGCCGGCTTCTCGTAGCGTGCGTGAAAATCTCGCTCGCATCCACAGCAATGGCGCTGGCGGCGTACTATTCCGAACGCGCCTTCCATGTACCGTTCGGAGGTGGTGACGCCATCCAGCAAGCGGTCCGGGTCTTCGGCGCCATCGGCACCGGTATGGCTGTGCTCGCCGTCTCCGCCCACCTGCTGAGGATTGAGGAGTTCTCACAGTTCAGACGCCGGGTGTCACCCTTCTGAACGTGGTAGATTCGACCTGATGCGCCGTTATCCGTCGCGCGGACCTTCGTACTCGTCATTTTCGTTTGGGCCCGGCCCCCTCTCTCCCGCGATCAAAGCCCTCATCGCCGCAAACGTCGCGATATTCCTTCTCATGTGGTTGATGCCCGCCGGACTGAGGCAGGCCGTGCAGGAATTCCTTGGATTGGTGCCGGCCGCGGTCTTCGAGTCCTTTCGTCTGTGGCAGCCCGTCACCTACATGTTCCTGCACGACACCCGTGCCTTCGGTCACATCCTCTTCAACATGCTCGCGCTGTGGATGTTCGGTACGGAACTCGAGCGGATGTGGGGGACGAAAGCATTCCTGCGGTATTACTTCGCAACGGGCATCGCGGCAGCCATTACCACGATCGTCGTGTCTCTTGCGCCGTTCGCCGCGGCCGCCGGCATGTACAACACCGTGACGATCGGCGCATCGGGCGCGATTTACGGGCTGCTGCTCGCCTACGGGCTGACGTTTCCGAATCGGCCGATTTACATCTACTTCATCTTTGCCATCCCGGCGAAGTACTTCGTCATGATTATGGGCGCCATCGCCCTGCTCTCATCGATGGGAGACAGCGGAAGCGGGATCGCACACATCACGCATCTCGGCGGGCTCGTCGCGGGATTCATCATGCTGCGCGGCAGGCGCCTGAGCCCAGCCAACGAAGTGCGCTATCGGTATCTCCGCTGGAAAATGGATCGCGCGAGGAAGAAATTCGGAGTGCACACAGGTGGGAAAAGCGATTGGGACAAGAGAGTGCACTGAAAACGAAAAACGCAGATCGAAAAAGGAATAGAGATCTCGCCGGGCTCTATTCGTTCTTCGTTCGTCGTTTTTCCTTTCTCCGCTCGCCTCCGATCATCAGCGCCAGCAACCCACCGACCAGCGGGAGCCCGCTCGCATCCATCAGGTAGCTATACCGGAACATCGACCCGGCCGCGAGCTGCAGGCTCAACACGACGACGAGCGACACGGCCGCGGCGATTCTCGCCCAGAACCCGAACGCCAGTGCAATACCGCCGAGCATCGCTGCCAGTGGGACGACCCGCGCAAAGACCGGCGCACCCGGAATGATTCGCTCGAGGTACCACCGGCTTGCAGGCGGCGCATCGAGCAGCCAGGACGAGAGTTGCGCGGCAAGCGGCGTCGCATCGAGCAGCCAGGACACCTTGTCCAAGCCGAAGAAAAACATGAACACGCCGAGAAACAGGCGGAGCAGCACCAAGGCGGCGACTTGGGCGCGGCCTCCAGCGGACGTCTGCCCTGCGGCGCCGGCCTCGCCGAAGCGCGAAGCGCGAAAGCGGGCCATTACTCCTGAAACCCCATTTGCCGCAGCGCAGTAATGCGGTTCGCCATGGGCGGATGCGACGCGAGCAGATCAGGCACCCATCCCTGGCGCAATCCGACGGCTCTCCCGAGCGGATCCGCGATGCAGAGGTGCGCTGTGCCGCGCTTCACGGACTGCGTCGGAGCGTGGGCGTGATCGATTTTCTCGAGCGCGCTCGCAAGCGCGAGCGGATTTCGCGTCAGCTCGGCTCCCGACGCATCCGCGAGATACTCGCGCCGGCGCGACACCATCATCGCCAGCATGCTGCCCGATGATCGGCGCGAGAAGGATCGCGACGATCCAGACCGACCAGCAGGATGATGGCGCCGCCGCCCTTGTCCTTGCCCCGTCCTCTGCGGCTCCCTCCGCCGGCCGAGCCGTGGCGCAGGCCGCGGCCTGTCCAGTCGGAGAGCAGCGCGATCGTGCCTACCATTGCCGCGATAACGGTCATCAACCGGATATCGAGATTACGCACGTGGCTCAGCTCGTGCGCGACGACGCCCTGCAGTTCGTCTCGCGTCACGGCGTCGAGCAGCCCGCGCGTCACCGCAATCGACGCGTGCTCGGGATCGCGGCCGGTCGCAAACGCATTCGGATCGGGATCGGGCACGACGTACACCTTGGGTTTCGGCAGACCCGCCGCGATGCTCATCTCCTCGACGACGTTGTCCAGCTGGCGGATCTTGAGTGTGTCGTCTTCGGTCGCGGCCGCAGACAGCGCGCGATCGATCGGCACGGCGCCCGTAGAGAGCAGCACCGCTCGATCGCCGGAGTAGTAGCTGGTGAATGCCGAGACGCTGCCGACGCCGAGGGCCGCCAGCGTGCCGATGGGAAACACGACTTCGCCATCTCCGAAGTAGAAGCGATCGAACCCGTAGCCGAGAAACAGCAGGAACGCGACGAACACCGCCATGACCGCCCACGTGCGCCGGCGGTTCGAGGCCTGCTGCTCGAAGAGATTGCCGGCCAGACCTACTTCCTCATCGAGAGATCGACGGCCGGCACCTGGCGCTCGGCGGCATCGGTAATCTCGAAGAGCTCGGCAGGCTTGAATCCGAGCATCGACGCGAACATGTTCGATGGAAACGTCTGCTGCGCGGTATTGAACTTGGTCGCGATGTCGTTGTAGAACTGCCGGGCAAAGCCCACCTTGTTCTCCGTGGACGTCAGCTCTTCCTGCAGCATCTTCACGTTGTCGTTCGCGCGCAGCGTCGGGTAATTCTCCGCGACCGCAAACAGACGGCCGAGCGCTTGCGAGAGCTCCCCCTCTTTCCGGGCGGCGTCAGCCGGCCCGGTCGCCGACACGGCCCGGGCCCGGGCCTCCATCACCTGCGTCAACGTGTCGCGCTCGAACTCCATCGCCCCGCGCACGGTGTTGACCAGGTTCGGAATCAAATCGTGACGGCGCTTCAGTTGTACGTCAATCTGCCGCCAGCCATTGAGCACCTGGTTGCGAAGTCCTATCAGGCGGTTGTAAATGGCGATGGCCCAGAACACCACCAGAGCGACAATCCCGAGCACAATCCAGGTCACGGTACCTCCTGTTTCTCCACCCAATCGCGTCGAACGGGGCTGAAGACGCCGAGCACGAATGTGTCGTCGAGCGCCTCGACCTGGTGTGCCACGCCCGGTTTGATGTGCAGCAGTTCACCGTCTCGAAGGGTGACTTCGTCGCCGGCGACCAGCAGCTTCAGCGCACCCTGCAGCACGTAGGTCATCTGCTCGCTGTCGTGCGCGTGCTGCGGCACGACGGCGCCACGCTTCAGGTAAATCTGTGCGACCGTCTCCCTCTCTCCCGACACGAATTTCCGGGAAACCATCTCGGTCACTTTTTCGAGCGCGATTTCGTCCCAGCGAAACAGACGATAAGGCTGCAATGTGTAGTTTGTCTGAGGAGTTTTACCGCTTGCGCCGGCGGCCTTGGGACGCGATTATACATCCGGAACCGATGTATAATTTGCTGTTCCGCCGGCGCTAAATGCCTCGGCGGACTCGCTGCAGTGTAGCGGAAGCGGTCGGGGAGCGTGCATGAAGGCTTCGACGGTGACCAACGGACACAAGACCCACGCCAGGGCGCCGCGCTCCTACGAAGGCCTCACCCGCGACGATCTGCTCACGTCGTATCGCTGGATGGTGTTGTCGAGACGCCTCGACGACAAGGAAATTCAGCTCAAGAACCAAAGCCAGATTTTCTTCCAGATCAGCGGCGCCGGCCATGAGGCCATTCTCGTGGCCGCCGGCATGGCGCTCAAGCCGGGATATGACTGGTTCTTTCCGTACTATCGCGACCGCGCGCTGACGCTCATGCTCGGTATGACGCCGTACGAAATGCTGCTCTCGGCTGTCGGCTCGTCTGAGGATCCGTCCTCGGGCGGCCGCATGATGCCCTCGCACTGGAGCAAGCCCGCGCTGCACATCATGAACCGCTCGAGTGCCACCGGCATGCAATGCCTGCAGGGCGCCGGCAGCGCCGAAGCGTCGAAACGGCTGCCGCTCATGGGCGCGCCTCCTCCGCAGGTCGAGCAGGACGAAGTCACCTACGTCTCCATCGGCGACGGCGCGACAGGCGAAGGCGAGTTCTGGGAGTTCATGAACACGATCTGCACCGAGCGCCTCCCCGTCGTGTGCGTGGTCGAAGACAACGGTTATGCGATTTCGTGCCCGGCCGAATATCACACCGCCGGCGGCGATATCTCGAGGCTCGTCGAATCGTTTCCGCACCTCGAAGTCATCCGCGTCGACGGGACTGATCTCATACAGAGCTATCGGGCCATGCGCGAAGCGGTCGCGTACGCGCGCGCGCGCAAGGGCCCGGCGCTGGTTCACGCGAAGGTGATTCGCCCGTACTCACACTCGCACTCGGACGACGAGCGCAACTACAAGACGGTCGAGGAGCGCGAGCTCGAAGCCGAGCGCGATCCGATCACGAACCTTACCAAGCTCCTTCTTTCGGAGCAGCTGGCCACCGCGAAGGAGCTCGACGCGATTCGCAAGGACGTCGACGCCGAAGTCGTCGAAGCCGCCGACCGCGCACTGAGAGCCCCGCGGCCCGCCCCGGAGACCGCGGGACTTTACGTCTACTCGCCGGATGTCGATCCCACGTCCGATCAGTTCAGCACGCCCCCATCACCCCAGGGCGATCCGATCACGATGGTCTCGGCGATCAACCGCACGCTGCACGACGAGATGAGGCGGAATCCGCTGATGGTCGTGTTCGGCCAGGATGTCGCCGACGCGAGCAAGTGCGAGATTATCGAGAAGGTGCCTGGCAAAGGCGGCGTGTTCAAGGCGACGCACGGGCTGCAGCGCGCGTTCGGCAATCATCGCGTCTTCAACTCGCCGCTTGCTGAAGCCAACATCGTCGGGCGATCGATTGGCATGGCGGTGCGCGGCATCAAGCCGGTCGCCGAGATTCAGTTCTTCGACTACATCTGGCCGGCGATGATGCAGATTCGCGACGAGCTCTCGATGCTGCGGTATCGCTCCGCGAACACATTCAAGGCGCCCGTCGTCCTCCGCGTGGCGATCGGCGGGTACTTGCGCGGGGGCGGCGTCTACCACAGCCAGTCGGGCGAGAGCATCTTCGCGCATTGCCCCGGGCTCCGCATCGCGTTTCCCTCGACCGCCAGTGATGCGGCGGGGCTCCTGCGTACAGCGATCCGCTGCGACGACCCGGTGATGTTTCTCGAGCACAAGCATCTCTACCGGCAGACATACAACAAGGGAGAGTATCCGGGGCCCGACTACATGATCCCGTTCGCAAGGGCCGCGCAGCGACGCGAGGGGGACGACGTCGTCATCGTCACGTGGGGGGCGCTGGTGCAACGAGCGCTCGTTGCCGCTCAGATGGCCGAGAAAAAGGGCCGGAGCGTCGGCGTGATCGACCTGCGCACGATCCTGCCCTACGACTTCGAGACGATCGCCGAGGCCGTGAAACGGACCAGCCGTGTGATCGTGGCTCACGAAGATCAGCTGACGTGCGGCTTCGGCGCCGAGATTGCCGCGCGCATTTCAGAGGACCTGTTCGAGTATCTGGATGCCCCCGTGACTCGCGTAGGCGCGATGGACACACCCGTCGCATACGCACCAGAACTCGAGGAAGTGATCCTGCCGCAGACCGAAGACTTGCTGAGAGCGATCGAGAAGGTTGCCGCGTACTAGGTCACGATCGCTGATCGTCCCAGTCGTTCAGCAGCACAATGGCACTTTCTCCGGCGGTGCGGATTTCTGCGAGGTCGGACCGCTTCGGATCGTCGGGCGGCATCTCATCGAGGAGGAGATTGCTGTACCCGATGATGATACCCAACAGGTTCTTCATGTCGGCACGAAATTGCGATCCGCGTCCAATCTGTCAACCTTTCGTCCATGAACCGATCAGCCTGCGCCGGTTATGTTCGGTCGCTCCCCGCCGGGGGAGGCTCATTGACAACCGCCCAGAATGCGCCAAGCTGACGGACCGCGTCGATGAACGACCGGAAGTCGACCGGCTTCACGACGTAGGCGTTGGCTCCGAGTTTGTAGCTGCGAACCAGATCCTGTTCTTCGCGCGAGGACGTGAGCATCACTACCGGGATGGTCTTCAGCGCCTCGTCGGCTTTCAACGCGCGGAGCACGTCGAGGCCATCGACCTTCGGCATCTTCAGATCGAGCAGGAGCACCGCCGGGTTCCCCGGCGCCCGCCGTGCATATACGTTGCGGCGGTACAGGTAGTCGAGGGTTTCGGCGCCGTCGCGCAGGACAACAACTTCATTCGCAAGATTGATCTCGCCAAGCGCCGCAAGGGTCAACTCGACGTCGTTCGGGTTGTCTTCCGCCAGTACGATGCGCTTCAGTTCGGTCATCACGGTCGGATTTCCTCAGCAGCCTGGCCGTTCAGTGTGATGAACGCGTCGACCAGATCCCTGCGCCGCCAGCCCTTATCCACTTCCTGCAACAGCTCCACGTAGGCCTGTTTCGCCGTCGCTGCGGGCTTGTACGGGCGCGTTGTCGTAATGGCATCGTATACATCAACAATTCCCATGAGCTGCGCGAGCAGTGGAATGGCGTCCCCCTTGAGGCCGTCGGGATAACCGCTCCCGTCGAGCCGCTCGTGATGATGTCGCACGATCGGCCGCACCTGGCGCAGCGAACGCAGCTCGCCGCAGAGACGATCGCCGATGACCGGGTGCTGCTGGATCTGATGGTATTCGCTCTCGCTCAAACGGCCAGGCTTCAGCAGAATCTCGTCGGGAATGCCGATCTTGCCGACGTCGTGCAGATATCCGCCGCGAAACAGCGCGGCGAGATCTTCTTCGCTCAGCTCCAGTGCTTTACCGAAACTCGTCGCGTACGCGGCGAGTCGCTGGCAGTGCCCATCGGTGTACGCATCGCGTGCTTCGATCACGAGCGCGAGGCTCATGATGACCGACTCGGCCGAGTCGAGGTCATCCGTGTAGTGCTTCAACCGCACGAGCGAGCGCGCGCGCGCCTTCAGCTCGTGCGAATCCACCGGCTTGGTCAGAAAGTCGTCGGCGCCGGCGTTGATGCCGCGAATTCTGTCTTCGCGTTCGTGCAGCGCGGTGATCAGCACGACGGGGGTCAGCCGGGTCGCGGGGTTGTGTTTGATTCGCTCGCAGACGTCGTACCCGCTGAGCCCCGGCATCAACACATCCATCACGACGAGGTCGGGCTGCTCAGACGCGACCATCGCAAGTGCCTGGTCGCCATCTGAAGCCGTCACCACGCTATATCCTTCGCGCGTGAGCATCGTCTTCAGCAGCCGGATATTGGCCGCCTCGTCGTCTACCAGGAGCACTTTACCTGGAGACCGAGGTACGTCGTTGCGAAGTGGTATTTCGATGGGACCCGTTCCTAGCCGATTATCGGTTCTAACGTCCCGGATGTGCACCGGAGCAAACCCTTAAGGCAATGTAAGGGTTTCTCTGACATCAGGCCCGTACAGCACCGGAAAGGCTTTTGATGAGTGCTGTGTCCTTTACGAAAGCTATACTTACGCGTCATCCCTCTTGGCGATCAATAGGACTTCAGACGAAAAATGAAGCGACCGCGGGCGGGACGCCGCCCGGCGCGGCGCGCGACGCGTCGCACATCGGGGCAAGGCCTGAATGCTCTCGCGCTTCGGCTGGAGCAGGCGCGCGAGGAAGAACGCGCTCGAGTCGCACGAGAGCTGCATGACGAGCTCGGGCAGGTGCTCACGAGCCTCAAGCTCGAGTTCATGTGGCTGGTTGACCAGCTGCGGAACAACGAGCCGAAGCCCGGCATTCAGCTCGTCAACAAACTCCAGTCGTCGATAGGATTGATCGAAGTCAGCATTCAGTCGGTTCGTCAGATCTCGAGCGACCTTCGGCCGGCCGTGCTGGATCATCTGGGGTTGAGAGAAGCGATTGAGTGGACCGCGACGAAGTTCGAGGCGCGCACGGGCATTCGGTGCCGGCTGACCTGGGCCTTGAAAACGGATCTGGCGGATCGCACTCGGCAACTGGCGATATTCCGCATTCTGCAGGAGGCCCTCACGAATGTCGTTCGCCACGCACACGCCGGCGCAGTGCGGATCAGCGTGCGCGACCGCGGGAGAATGTTGACGTTGACCATCCGTGACAACGGACGAGGCATTACAAAGGCAGAGCGCTCGAGCGTCGAGTCGATCGGGCTGCTGGGTATGACCGACCGCGCCCGCCTGCTGGGCGGTCGGATGACGATTACCGGTGTGCCGGGTCGAGGCACGACGGTGACCGTCACTGTCCCGATAAGTAGTAAGAGACATTAACGCAGGGGCAGGGGCGCCCGGATCAAAAATGACGCGTATTCTTCTCGTCGACGATCATCCTGTCGTCCGCCAGGGCATCAAGCAGGTGCTGTCCGGAGCGTTCCATCCCGCGCTCGTCGGCGAAGCCGCGACTGCCGAAGAAGGCATGAGCGAAGTGCTCAGCACCGAGTGGGATGTCATGGTGCTCGACCTGTCGCTTCCGGGCGCGAGCGGGATGGATTTGCTGAAAGATCTCAGGCGCGAACGGCCGGCTCTTCCGGTACTCATTCTCAGTATGCATCCGTCGGATCAGTTCGCACGCCGCGCGATGAATGCCGGCGCGTCCGGATATCTCACCAAGGACAGCGCGCCTACCGAGCTCGTCAAAGCTGTCGGTGAAGTCATGGCGGGACGCCGCTACCTCAACGCGGCGGTGATCGAAGAGCTCGACCTGCAGCAGCGGCCGGAGCTGTCGCAGCGGCCGCACGAGGTACTGTCCGATCGCGAGTATCAGGTACTGCGGATGATCGCGTCTGGGCTCACGGTCTCGCAGATTTCGATGCGGCTGACCCTCAGTGTCAAGACGATCAGCACGTATCGCGCGCGCGTCCTCGACAAGATGGGGATGAAGACGACGGCTGAGCTGATGCACTACGGTATTCAGCAGGGGCTGGTGGATTGAGCAGTTCGGGGTTCGAACCCAGCACCTAGAACCCGAGTTTCACCGCCAGCTGCACCTGCCGCGGGGGCGCCGCCTGTGTGAACTGCCCGAACGTCGGAGCGGGACTGGCGGGATACGATCCCGTACCGAATACATTGTTCACCGCGGTGTAATTCGAGCGGTTGAAGAGGTTGAAGACCTCGAAGATGCCGTCGATGCTGGCACGGCCCACTCGGAATCGTCGCGCCAGCCTGATATCGACGGCCGCCTGCGCGGGCAGGGTGCCTGCGTTGCGCCGCACAGACGTGGCAATATCGGCGAGCGTCGATCTCGCGCGGTCCGTCGCACCGCCGTCCCCATCCCCGTTGAGATCGACACCCGCAAGAATGTTGTATGGCCGCCCAGAGCCCACCGTGACGATCGACGACAACTCGACGTCTTTCGGCAGCATGTAGATACCGCTCGCAACGAGCCGGTGCCGTTGATCCTGCACGCGACGCGCCTTTTTCGGAGTCCGGATCGAACCCGAGAGGCAACCCGTTCAGGTCGTTCGGATTGCGACCGCGGCCGCTGTCCTGCGCGATGAACTCGCTCTGGAAGTCGGTGCCGTTATCCTCGGCCTTCGACAGCGTGTAGTTGATCAAGAGCTGATGGCGATCGATGAATCGGCGCGACGCCGTCGACCGTGACGCCGCGATACCAGGTCTCGCCGAACGACGTGTACTGGAGCACCGACGCAGATGTTCCGGCGACACCGTTCACGTCTGAGGGGCGCCTGTTGGCACCAAGCGACGGGACGAGTGGATTGTAATCGAGCGTTGACGGCTGCTTGAAGCCGCGCACGTAAATGAAATCGGCGGCAAGCGCGATTCTGCCTGGGAGTTCGCGCTGCATGCCAGCCGAGAGCATGATGCGCGTAGGGCGTCTACGAGCCCCGGATCGATCGAGATGACGAGACTCGGATACGCGCCCGCCGGCTCTGGCAGCTTGCGACCCGGCGAGTTCCACGCCCCGATCGTCGTCGGCAGCGAGGCCACGAGCGTGCGCACGCGATCGCGGCCGTTGATCCCTTTCGTAATGCCGGCGACTCCGGTGATGAGATTGTCGTAGTACAACCCGTAGGCTCCGTGTATCGTCGTCTTTCTGTCGCCGATCGGATCCCACACGAGACCCAACCGCGGCGCGACGTTGTTTCCGTCACCCGGGAATGTGTATGGCGACGGGTAGCCGGTCACGTTGTAGGAGATATCGGGCCACGAGCTGCACTTGATATCGAACGCCGATCTTCGCCGTCAGGCGCGGAGTGATACGCCAGTCATCCTGCGCGAAGAGCGAGAAGTCGCTGTAGGTATACGGCGTAGCCGAGTCGCCGTAGCCCTGCACGTAGCGTCCCGGAAGTCCCAGCTGCACGGCCACGATCGCCGGTACCTCGACGGCCGGCAGACCGAACAGCGGTGCGGACGCCGCGGGAATGCTGCCGAAGATGTACCGCCCGCCGAAGTGCAACGGAAGGTTCTGACTGCCCGCATCGATATAGTTGTAATCGAATCCCGCCTTGAACTGATGCGGCCCGGTGAAGTAGCTGACAGTGTCAAGCACCTGGAAGCGCTGGTTCTTGCGTGGCTGCGGCGTAAAGCGCTGGCGTCCGACGCTGGCCACGCCCAGCACTTCGAGTGTCGGCCCGCCCTGGTTCTCGAGCGTGCAAGCACCACCGCACTTCGGGTCGAGCGAATTCACTGTCTGATCGCGGTTCGCAGACAGGAAGCGGATTTCGTTCACGAACTTCGCCGAACCGACCCACAGATGCGACAGCGCGAACATCATGTCCTCGCTCTCCAGCACTGCCCCGCGGCTGCGCGCCACGTTACCGCCGAAGGGCTCGATGTTCTCGTTGAGGTCGTTCGCCCAGTTGATCCGCCCCGTCAACGAATTGCTCGAGTTCAGCTGATGATCGATTTTTCCGAGAAGCTGGTTCGAGCGGATGTCGTACGGGACGTGGCCCGTCTCGATTTCGAAACCGGCGCGACGGAGGATCGCGGCCGGCGTGCCGAAGTTCTGGCCGAGAAACGTGACGTTGTTCGTATCGTCGATCGTCACGAAGTTGTGGGCGGCAATGTCGAGCCGTTCGAACGACAGGAAATAGAACGTGCGATCACGCTTCAGCGGACCGCCGAGCGTCGCGCCGTACTGCTTCTGCGAGTACGGGGCCTTCTCGCGATCGATGGCCTGCCCCGCCGGATTGAAGCGCTCGAAGTGATCCTTCGAATTCAGCGCCCCGTCACGAAGAAAGAAGAACAGATTGCCGGCCATCGTGTTCGTGCCGCTCTTGGTCACGATGTTGACGACCCCGCCGGAGGCCTTGCCGAACTCGGCAGAAAACGAGTTGGTGAGCACCTGGAACTCGCGGACCGCCTCCTGGCTGAACGTCGCGCGTACGCTCCCGATGGTCGAATCGTTGTTGTCGAGCCCGTCGACCGTGATGTTGTTCGATCGCGCGCGCTGGCCGGCGAACGATAGACCAGAGGTCCCCGACGCCCCCTGCTGAGGCGTCCGGTCGGTCGCCACACCCGGCGCGAGCAGCGAGAACCCGATGAAATTTCGACCGTTAATCGGAAGGTGCCGAATCTGCTCCTGCGAGATCACGCTCGAGACGACCGTCCGCTGCGGGTCGATGACGGGCGCGTCTCCCGCGACGAGCACGGTCTCCTGGCCCCCTGCGACGTTCAACGACAGTCGGACATCGAGCAGACTGCCGAGCGTCAGCACGACGTCCTCGAGCGTTCGCGGCGCGAATCCCTGCAGCTCGGCTCGCACGTCATAGGTGCCTGGCGGGAGCGCCGGAATCAGAAAATGCCCCCGCTCGTCGGTCATCGCGCTGCGAGCCTGGTTCGTGTCGACGTTCTGCGCCGTCACTGTCGCGCCGGGGAGGACCGCCGACGACTGATCCACGATCGTCCCGCCAAGATCGGCCGTTGTGGCGCGCGTCTGCCCTGCCGCGACAGTTGAAAGACCCAGACAGCATGCCGCAAGCGACAGCGTAATCCGTTGTGACATGGAGGTGACCTCCGGATTGAAAGGGGGATGCGGCGAAAGTGTAACATGACGAAACATGCCGTCCGCTTCACTAAGAATACGATCCGTCTGCGTGCTGGGCGCCGGGACAATGGGCGCGCAGATCGCGGCACATCTGGGTAACGCGGGATACCCGGTCTCGCTGCTCGACGTGTCCTCGCAGGCCGCGCGCGAAGGGCTCGAGCGCGCGCGTAAGCTCAAACCCGATCCGTTTTTTTTGCCGGACGCAGCGGGCCGCATCCGGACCGGAGGATTCGATTCGGATCTCGAATGGATCGCGCAGGCCGACTGGATTATCGAAGCAGTGATTGAGCAGGCGGATGCGAAGCGCTCCCTTCTCGAGCGTGTCGACACGCACCGCCGCGCCGGCTCCATCGTCAGCTCGAATACATCAGGCCTGTCGATTGCAGGTCTCGCCGAGGGGCGCAGTGACGATTTCCGCAACCATTGGCTCGGCACGCATTTTTTCAACCCGCCTCGATACCTGCCGTTGCTCGAAGTGATTCCGACGGCGGACACGGATCCGGCCGTCGTCGCGGCGGTGCGCGACTTTGCCGATCGCCGGCTCGGAAAGAACGTGGTCATCGCGAAGGACACGCCGGGATTCATCGCCAACCATGTCGCCATGCACGGTCTCGTGCGCATTTTCGAGGCGCTGGCCGAAGGGACGTATACGGTCGAGGAAATCGATGCCATCACAGGCGCCGCGATCGGGAGGCCGAAGAGCGCGACGTTCCGCACGGTCGACATCGCCGGGCTCGACATCCTCGTGCACGTCGCCAACGATCTCGCCGCGCGCCTTCCGCATGGCCGCGGCTCGCAGTTTCAATTCCCTCCAGTTCGTGCACGAGATGCTCACGCGCGGCTGGATCGGCGAGAAGGCCGGCCGCGGCTTTTACGAACGCAGAAAAAATGACGCGGGCGAGACAGACATCTGGGCGCTCGATCCGCAGAACATGGAGTATCGGCCCAGACAGCCGGTCAAGCTGCCCTCGCTCGATGCGGCCGCGCCGCTTACCGCTGCCCGAGCGCATGCGAAAGCTCTTTTCCGGAAACGGATCGCGTCGCCGATTTTCTCCAATCGACGCTTCCGGCTCCGCTGCGATACGTCGCGGAGGTCGCGCCGGAGATTGCGCACTCGATCGACGACATCGATCGCGCGATGCAGTGGGGGTACGGGTGGCCGCTCGGCCCGTTCGAGCTTGCCGACGCGATCGGGCTCAACGACAAGCCCTTTCGCAGTGCGCCGCTCGGACCTGCGAGCCCCGAGCTCGAGATCCTGCGCAGCGCGCGCGATCGAGACAAGGTGGTCGCGTCGAATGCGGGCGCCAGCCTCATCGATCTCGGCGATGGCGTGCTCGCCGTCTCGCTCCACTCGAAGATGAACGCGATCGGCGGCGATGCGCTCGACATGCTCCAGCGGGGCGTGCGTGAAGCGTCCGACAATTTTTCGGCGCTCGTCGTCGCGGCCGAGGGACCGAATTTCTCCGTCGGCGCCAACCTCATGCTGCTGCTGCTCGAAGCGCAGGAGGGCAACTGGGAAGACATCGACGCGATGATTCGATCGTTTCAGAAGGTCGACCATCGGCCTCCGCTATTCGGAAGTGCCTGTCGTCGTCGCGCCATTCGGGCTGGCCCTTGGCGGAGGCTGCGAAATCGTGTTGCACGGCGATCGCGTGCAGGCCGCTGCTGAAAGCTACATCGGTCTCGTGGAAGTCGGCGTGGGGCTCATCCCTGCAGGAGGCGGGACCAAGGAGATGCTGCTTCGGCTCGGACCGGAGAAAGCGTTCGAGACGATCGGATTCGCGAAGACGTCGACCTCGGCACCGGATGCGCGCCGTTTCGGGTACCTGCGAGACGTCGATGGCTGGACGATGAACCGCGATCGCCTGGTGTTCGATGCCAAGCAGCTGGCACTGAAACGCGCGCAGGAAGGATATCGCCCACCTGTGCGACCGTCGGAAATTCCCGTCGGTGGAGACGCCATTCGAGCGACGCTCGATCTCGGCGTGCATCTCGCATGGCGTGCAGGCCGCATTTCCGATCACGACGCGGTCATCGGCCGCAAGCTCTCATGGATTCTGGCAGGCGGTTCCTTGCCACACGCCGGGAAAGTCAGCGAAGATCGATTGTTGGATCTCGAGCGTGAGGCGTTTCTCAGCCTGTGCGGTGAGCCGAAGACGCTCGAACGCATTCAGTACACGCTGAAAACCGGCAAGACGTTGAGAAATTGATGGTCGATGAGAGCGCGAGAATTCCGTTGGTGCTCGTTCCGGGAATTCAAGGGCGGTGGGAATGGATGGGGCCCTCCATTGAGGCGCTGGCTCGCGATTACAGAGTCATTACCGCGTCGCTGCCTGGAGAGCCGGGCGTCGGTACGTCGTTCGATGCCGACGCCGATTTTGATGTGTTCGTCCGGCACCTCGACGAGGTGCTCGATGCCTCCGGTGTTGCGAGCGCCGTCATCTGCGGTGTGTCGTTTGGCGGACTCATCGCTTTGCGCTATGCAGCGAGGCGCAGTGACCGCGTCCGCGGGTTGATCCTCGTATCGACGCCCGGACCCCACTGGAGGATGAATCCGACCCAGGAACGATATGCAAAGTGGCCGACTCTCGCGAGTCCGCTGTTCGCGATCGGCGCCGTTCGCCGCGGATGGCGAGAGATGTGTGCGCTGCATCCGCATCCGCGTTCGAGGCTGTCGGCCTGCGTGAGCACCGCGTGGCGCGTCGTCCGAGCGCCGGCAGTGCCGCGCCGTATGAGCCGCCGCGCACGTCTTGTCGAGCGCCAGGACTTCGAAGCCGACTGCATGTGCGTCACGGCCCCCACGCTGATCGTGACAGGCGAGCGCGAGCTCGATCAGGTCGTGCCCAGCGACGAGACCATGAGCTACTCTGCATCTCATACGCGGCTCGCGCTTCCAGCTGTTCGAACGGACCGGCCATCTCGGGACCGTGCTGGCGCCCGATCGATTTGCCGCCATCGTCTCGCGATTCTGCCGAACTCTATGACCGACGATATTCGTGCGATCAACGTCGAGATTTCAGGTCCCGCCGGACTGCTCGAGGGGCTGATCAACGCAAAGACCGGAACCGAGCCCAGGGCTATCGCTGTGCTCGGCCATCCGCTTCCGACGGCCGGTGGAACCATGCACACCAAAGCTGTGTTCCACGCGGCAAAGGCGCTGGCCCGGATCGATGTGCCCGTGCTGCGGTTCAATTTCCGCGGCGTCGGGCGAAGCGCCGGGTCGTTTTCGGATGGCCCCGGCGAGCGGGAGGATTTTCGTGCCGCCCTCGCCTTCATGATGGCGCGCTATCCTGATGTGAGGCGCGTCTGGTGCGGAGGGATGTCATTCGGGTCGTGGGTGGCCCTTACGGTCGGCGCTGAGGATCCACGCGTCACAGCGCTCATCGGCATCGCCTGCCCCGTCACCAAGTACGATTACTCGGCAGTCGTGGCCGCAGGCAAGCCGACGTTCCTGATTCATGGCGAGCGCGACGAGCTGATTCCGTTGCAAGAGATACGAAAGTTCTACGCGTTGCTGCCGGAGCCGAAAGAGCTCGTCGTCATCGACGGCGCCGATCATCTGTTCGACGGCAAGGTCTCCGAGGTCGGCGACGCGATCGAGGATCTACTTCAGGATTTCAATGACTGACGCGCTGATTGTCGCTGCGGTTCGAACACCAGTCGGAAAAGCGCCGAACGGGTCGCTCCGATCGACGCGTCCCGACGAGCTCGCCGCCACTGTGATGCGCGAAGTCATGCATCGCGCCTCTGGTGTCGCAGCGGCCGAGATCGAGGACGTCATTCTCGGCTGCGCCATGCCCGAAGCCGAGCAAGGGCTGAACGTCGCGCGCATCGCGAGCCTTCGAGCCGGATTGCCTGTCGAGGTGTCGGCCGTCACCATCAACAGATTCTGCGCGTCGGGATTGCAGGCCATTGCATTTGCCGCCGACCGCATCAAGGGCGGTTCGGCGAGCGCCATCATCGCCGGTGGAACGGAGAGCATGAGCCTCGTGCCCATGGGCGGTAACAAAGTCTCGCCGAATCCCGCGCTGGTCGACCACTACCCCGACGTGTATCTGACGACGGGGCTCGTGGCGGAAAATCATGCGCGAGACCACGGAATCTCGCGCGACGAGCAGGATGCGTTCGCGCTTCGCAGTCATCAGCGCGCGCTTGCCGCGCTCGACGCCGGCAAGTTCCGCGACGAGACCATCGCCATCGGCGCGTTTGCCTCGGACGAAGGCCCGCGCCGCGACACGTCGCTCGACGCGCTCTCGAAGCTACGGCCCGCGTTTCACGTCAAAGGCACCGTGACCGCCGGCAATTCATCGCAGACCAGCGACGGCGCCGCCGCCGTGCTCGTGACGTCCGAGGAATTTGCGAGAGAGCGCAGGTTGAAGCCACTCGCCCGATTCGTTGCATATGCGACCGCCGGTGTCCCGCCGGAGCGCTTCGGCACAGGCCCCGTCCCCGCGATACAGAAGGTGCTGAAGCTGGCTGGCCTGTCGATGGACGATATCGATCTCATCGAGCTGAATGAAGCATTTGCGGCACAGGTGCTGGCATGCCTGCGCGAGCTGCCGATGGACGAGGCGCGCCTGAACGTGAACGGTGGCGCGATTGCCCTCGGGCACCCGTTGGGCTGCACAGGCGCGAAACTGACGACGACACTCATCTACGAGATGCAGCGGCGCCAGGCGCGCTATGGCCTTGTGACGATGTGCGTCGGAGGCGGAATGGGTGCGGCCGGTATTCTGGAGCGAATAGCATGACGCCGGCACTCGCACACAAAGGCGCGGCATGGCTGCTCGAGCCTGGTGACGCTGCCTCTGTGCTGACACCCGAGCGCCTGTCCGATGAGCACCGGCTTATCGCGCAGACTGCCCGCGAGTTTGCCGAGAAAGAAGTCGTCCCTGGAATCGATCGCCTCGAGAAGAAGGACTGGGCATTTGCGCGCCAGCTCCTTCAACGCGCCGGCGAGCTTGGCTTGCTCGGGGTCGATGCGCCCGAAGAGTTCGGCGGCGTGGGACTCGACAAAGCGGCTGCGCTCGTCGTCAGCAGCCACACGGCCGGCAGCGCCTCGTTCAGCGCTGCGTTTGGCGCGCAAAGCAACCTTGCCATCAGCCCGATCCTGTACTTCGGTACGCCCGATCAGAAGACGCGCTATCTGCCGAAGCTGATCGCGGGCGAAACGGTCGGCGCGTATGCGCTGAGCGAATCGGGGTCGGGATCGGATGCGCTCGGCGCATCCGCGCGCGCGATCCGGCTGCCCGACGGCGGATTCGCGCTGACGGGCGAGAAGATGTGGATTACCAACGGCGGCTTCGCCGACATCTTCATCGTGTTCGCGAAAGTCGACGGCGAGCACTTCTCCGCCTTTATCGTCGAGCGCGGATTCACGGGCGTGAGCACGGGCCATGAAGAGCACAAGATGGGGCTGCACGGCTCGTCGACGACGCCGTTGATCCTGCAGGATGCTCGCGTGCCCGCCGCGAATCTGCTCGGTGAAATCGGCAAAGGACACAAGGTCGCCTTCAACGTCCTGAACTTCGGGCGCTACAAGCTCGGAGGGATGTGCGTGGGCGGCTGCTATATCGCGATCGGCGAGAGCGCGCGGTACGCCGCCACACGCAGGCAGTTCGGCAAACCGATCGCGGCGTTCGGCGCGATCAAGCACAAGCTGGCGGAGATGACGGTCCAGACGTATGCGATCGAAAGCCTGCTCTATCGAACGGCTGGGCTCATTGACGCCTCGATCGAGCAGAACGGCGGGCCGGGCGCCGTGCTCGCCGCGATGGAAGAGTTTGCGATCGAAGCGTCGATTGCGAAAGTTGCCGGAAGCGAAACGCTGCATTTCGTTCTCGACGAGAACGTGCAGATACACGGCGGCAACGGATTCGTGAAGGACTACCCCGCCGAGCGTCATTACCGCGACGCGCGGGTAAACCGTATTTTCGAAGGAACGAACGAGATTAACCGGCTGCTGATTTCCGGCATGCTGATCAGACGCGCGGTAAAGGGGGACCTCGCGCTGATCCCCGCAGCACGCAAGCTGCAGGACGAGCTCCTGTCCGGCCCCGGCGGACTCGAGCCGCGCACAGACGGACTGCTCGACGAGCAGCGAGCCGCTGTGCGCGCATTCAAGAAGATCGCGCTCATGTCGCTTGGTCTGGCGATGCAGCGCTATGGCGAGGAGCTCACGGAACAGCAGGAAGTGCTGATGGGGATTGCCGATATCGTGATTGCGGTCGCATGTGCGGAAAGCGCGCTGCTGCGAGCATCGGCTGCCACCGGCCCGATGGCCCCCTTTCATGTCGATGCGGCGTCGGTGTTCATCAACGACGCGGCATCGCGCGTGGAAGCCGGCGCGAAGCAGCAGCTCGCGGCGATGGCGGAAGGCGATACACTTCGTACGCATCTGGCGGCGCTCAGGCGGTTGCTCAAGGTGATGCCGATTGATACCGTAAGCAGGCGCCGGAGCATCGCGGACGAGACCGTCCGGCGCGGAAGCTACATCTTTCAATGACACCGTTGCGAACGATTCTGATTCTGTTCGTCGCCGGCATCGGCGTTTGGTGGCTGTAACGCCGGCAATCCGCCGCCGCCTGCGGAGAACGAGGGCGATTACGTCAGCCAGATTCAGGTGGCTCGCGCAGCGAAGGACCAGGCCTTTCGCGAGCAACCGAACGAGCCGGTGCCGCCCGGCAAGGTCAGCGACTTCCTCCCCCTCAAATATTTTCCGCCCGACCCCGAATACGTGGTGCCCGCATCGCTGAATCCTTCGAAGGAACGCATCGAGGTCGAGATGCCCACGTCGCAGGGCAAAATCCGGAAACACCAGCGCGTGGGTGTCCTCGAGTTCACGCTCAAAGGTCAGCCGCTCACGCTGGGCGCGTTCGTCGAGGCCGGCGCTGGCCTCAATCGCCTGTTCGTGCCGTTCAGCGACATGACGAGCGGCACCGAGACGTACGCAGCGGGCCGGTATCTCGAGCTGGATTCGCACCTCGTCTGGCGTATACACCATCGATTTCAACAACGCGTACAACCCGTACTGCTACTACAACGCGGACTTCGACTGCCCGTACCCGCCGCGCGAAAGCCGCCTTCCGCTGCCCATTCGCGCCGGTGAACGTTTACCGTGAGCGTCCTGCAAGCGGTGGTTTTTGATTTCGACGGCGTCATCGCCGACACCGAGCCGCTGCACCTCCGCGCCTATCAGGCCGTGCTCCAGGCGGACGGCATCGATTTGAACAAGTCCGAGTATTACGCGCGTTATCTCGGCTACGACGATGTGGGGTTGTTCGATGCGCTGACGAAGGATCGACACATCTCCCTGTCGAACGAGAAAATCGACGAGTGGGTCGCCGCCAAGTCATCGATCGTCGAAGAGATGCTGTCGAGCGACGCGATCCTGTTTCCCGGCGCGGCGGCATGCGTGAGGATGTTTGCGGAACGGGTGCCCCTCGCGGTCGCGTCTGGAGCGCTCGGACCGGAAATCGAGATCGTCCTCCAGCATGCCGATTTGCGCAGCTCCTTTACGGCGATCGCCTCGGCATCGGACGGCGTCCGCGGCAAGCCGGCGCCCGATCTGTATCTTCTTGCGATGGCCAAGCTGAAGGATCGATTACCTGGCGCCATCGATCCGGCAGCATGCATCGCGATCGAAGATTCGCGCTGGGGACTCGAAGCGGCCCAGCGCGCGGGCCTGCGATGCGTAGCGGTGACGCATACGTACCCGGCGGCCGAGCTCGGCAAGGCCGATCTGGTCGTCGAAGCCCTCAGCGACCTGACGCTGTCGAACATCGAGGCCCTCATTCGCGAAAATCCGCGGTGAAGGTCGACCGGGCCAGCCAGTACCATTTTCGAGCACTGTGCACTTCAGTACATCACCGTCGGTGTGCACCGTGACACTCTCAGCAGGTGGTATCCGACCATGTCCTGCTCGTCGACGATGAAGCATCCATAAGGCAGGTCCTCGCTCGATGGATTAAGGTCATCGGGTACAAGACCGTCGAAGCCGATTCCGGAGAGGCTGGCCTCGCGGCCATGACCGCCAATCCGGCAGCAGTGGTCTTCTGCGATGTCCAGATGCCCGGTCAAGGCGGACTCTGGCTCGCCGGCGTTCTTCGCGCACAATTTCCGCAGACCGCTATCATCCTGGCTACGGGCGTCACCACTGTGCCTGCCACGACAAGCCTGCGTCCCGGCATCCTGGCCTACCTGACCAAACCTTTCGACGCACCCGGCGTACGCCAGGCGCTGGAACGATCCATGGTTTGGCATGATGCCGCGGTCGCGTCGGGCGTCCGCCCATCCAAGTCGGACGAAGAGAACGCGGAACTCCAAGCCTGGCTCGACTCGCTCGAATAGCACCATCCGCCACCTCCCGGTTGTCATTCATCGTTCGGTTCACGGCAGACGAGGGATTTCAAAATGAAGCTATATGCACGGCAGGCCGCGGTTACCAAAGCGCCTACCGGAATTCAGGGGTTCGACGAAATCACCGGCGGTGGCCTGCCGTGCGGACGAACGACCCTCGTTATGGGGGGACCGGGCTGCGGTAAGACCGTCTTCGCGCTCCAGGCGCTGGTCAATGGCGCGCACCAGAGAAGGAAGCCGGCATCTTCGTCGCCTTCGAGGAGAGCACGCGCCAGATCGTCGCCAACGCCGCCACGTTCGGCTGGGATCTTCCCGGCGCTCGAAAAGAAGAAGCTGTTCTTCCTCGATGCGCAGCTCTCTCCCGAGGTCGTGAAGGCCGGCGAGTTCGACCTCGATCGGCATGCTCGACGCTCCTTGCAGGCCAAGGCCGAAGGAGATTGCATGCGACGCGCATCGTCTTCGACGGGATCGACGTGCTGCTCGGCCTTCTCGATGACCCGGCCGCGGAGCGGCGCGAGATCTACCGCATCCGCGACTGGCTCGCGCAGAACGGGGCTGACCGGCATCATCACGCAGAAGGTCGGCGGGGACGACGCGACCAGCGCTACAGCTTCCTGCAGTTCATGGTCGATTGCGTCGTCGTGCTCCGGCATCAGGTCGTCGACGGATCGGCGTTCCGCAACCTGCGCGTCATGAAATATCGCGGCTCGGGCTTTGCGGGCGACGAGTTCCCGATCTCGCTCACGGCCGAAGGCATGCAGCTCACCAATCGCGGGCCCACCGAGCTGAAGTACGAGGTCACCGACGAGCGGATCTCCGACCGGGCTTGCCGCGTCTCGACCACATGCTGCGCGGCGGGTATCACCGCGGCAGCAACGTCCTCATCTCGGGCGCGCCCGGCACCGCCAAGTCGACGCTCTCCGGTCTCTTCGCGGCCGCCGCCTGCGAGCGCGGCGAGCGCACGCTGTACGTGAGCTTCGACGAAGGCGCGGACCAGATCGTGCGCAATCTGCAGATCGGTCGGACATTCGATCTCGCTCCGCACCTGAAGTCGGGCCTGCTCGAGATGTACTCGACGCGCACGCGCGGACCCAACGTCGAAGACCAGTTCGGCGAGCTGCGCGCGAAGGTGCGCGCGCACAGTCCCCGCTGCCTGGTCGATCGATCCGCTCTCGGCGCTCTCTACCAAGCTCGCGCACCTCGCCTCGGCCGACGCGGCGCAGCAGTTCCTGGACTTTCTCAAGGGCGAAGGCATCACGGTCGTCAATACCTCCTTGATGGACGGGCTCAGCACCGACGAGGCGACGGCCACCGGCATTTCGACCATCGCCGATACCTGGATTCACGTCTCCTATGTCGTGCAGGATGGCGAGCGCAACCGCGCCCTGACGATCGTCAAGTCGCGCGGGACCGGGCACTCGAACCAGGTGCGAGAGCTCACGCTGTCCAACGACGGCGTCACCCTCACCGATGTCTTCATCGCCCAGGGCAAAGTGCTCATGGGCGTGGCCCGCTGGGAGTGGGAGCAGGAAGAGCGGCGGCGACGCAGGAGCGCACAACGGTGGCGGCGGAGCTCAAGCGGCTGCAACTGCAGCTCGCGCAGGCCGAGGCGGTCGGCGCGCCTTCAGGTCGTCCAGACGGAAATGGAGGCCCGCAGTGCCGAGATGTCGGTCCTGGCGCTCGCCACCGGATCGGCGACGCGACTTCTGAAGACCGATCAGGCAGTGCTGCGCAAGATGCGTCACGCCGATGCCGAACCCGTCAAGACGCGCGCCGCGATCAAGGTTGGTGGTCGAACGAAGGAATCACCATGCCAAAACCCACTAGCGTGGTCCCGCCGGAGACGAATCCGGTGCAGGTACGGTTGCGTCTGTATGTCTCAGGGAATGCTCCGAACTCGGTGCGCGCGATCGCCAACGCCAAGGCGATCTGCGCGAACCACTTCGAGTCGCGCTGTGAGCTCGAAATTGTCGATCTGCTCGCGCAGCCGCTTCGAGCGCTGGCCGATGGGATCATCGTGACGCCGACCCTCCTCAAACTGCTGCCGTTGCCGGTGCAGCGAGTCGTCGGCAACCTCAGTGACACGAAGCCAGGTTCTCCTCGCACTGGCCAGTGCATGATCCCGACTACCGAGGAACAACGAGTCGCGGTACCTGACGCAGCGGCTCGCCGAGGCTGAAGCCACGATCGAGGCGCTGCTCTCCGGTCAGATCGATGCGGTCGTCGATGCCAAGAGCCACACCCCGGTACTGCTTGCCAAAGCCCAGGAGGCGCTGCGTCAGGAGCGGGACCGTGCACAGCGGTACCTGGACACGCCTGACGTCATCCTGCTCGCTGTCGACCTGGACGGTCGCATCACGCTGGTCAATCGCTACGCGTGCTCCATCCTGGGATGGACAGCCGACGAGTTGATAGGGCGAAAGTGGATCGACACGTGCCTTCCGCACCGCATGCGCGCCACCCTGACGGAGAAGCTTCATACAGTGATAGGCGGCCGTTTGACCGTCCTCGAGAATCCGATCCTCACGAAGTCTGGTGAAGAGCGGCTCATCGAATGGCGCAACACCGTCTTGCGCGATGACGCAGGGGACGTTTGCGGTGTGCTGAGCTCTGGTAGCGACATTACCGAGCGCCGACTCGTCGAAACAGCTCTGCAAAAATCCACAGCTGACCTGCTGGACCGGACAACGTTGCTCGAGGAGCATGCGGCTGCCCTGCGAAAGAACGAGGAACGAACGACCTACGCGCTTGGCGCAACCCTCATGGGCATCTGGGAGCTCGACATCGCGACCCGGCAGATCACGTGGTCCCCGACAATGGCGCCGGTGTTTGGTCTTCGGCCGGAACAGGCGCCCGGCGACGTGCAGGGCTTTTTCCAGCTCATCCATCCTGACGATCGGCAAATGGTGGAGGCATCCTTCAGTCAGGCCGAACAGGCAGGAACGGACTTCAAGGAAGAATTTCGCGTGCTCTGGCCCGATTCCAGCTCGCATTCGATCGCCGGCCGCGCCCGGCTCTCGCGCGTGCGAGAGGACGAGTCGCCGCATTGGCTCGGCGTCATCATGGATATCGGCGAGCGCAAAACGCTCGAGGCGCAGTTCCGGCAGGCACAGAAGATGGAAGCCGTCGGACAACTGGCCGGCGGAGTGGCGCACGACTTCAACAACCTCCTGACGTCCATCCTCGGATACTCAGGCTTCGTGATAGACAGTTTCTCTCCCAGGATGAGCGCCGCACCGACATGGAAGAGGTCATCAAGGCCGGCGAACGCGCCGCCGGACTGACACGACAACTGCTGGCGTTCAGCCGGAAGCAGGTGCTGCAGCCCACCAGGCTCGACTTGAATGCGTTAATCACCGGGATGCATCCGATGCTCAGCCGACTGATCGGCGAGCAGGTGGAGCTGGTCCCCAGTCTGGCGCCCGAACTGTCCAACGTGCGCGCGGATCCAGGGCAGCTCGAACAGGTACTGATGAACCTCGTGGTAAACGCCCGGGATGCGATGCCCTCGGGCGGACGCTTGATGATCCAGACGGCGAATGTCGAGCTCGACGGCTCGTTCATGCAGGATGTGAAAATTCACCCCGGTCCCTATGTGATGCTGGCGGTCAGCGACACCGGCGACGGGATGACGGAAGCGACAAAGAGCCGGTTATTTGAACCGTTCTTCACTACGAAAGGGCCAGGGAAGGGAACGGGACTCGGGCTCGCAACCGTTTACGGCATCGTGAAGCAGAGCGGCGGGTATGTGTGGGTATTCAGCGATCTCGGCAAGGGCACGTCGTTCAAGGTGTATTTGCCGCGCTCGGAGGAAGACGCCCAGGTCGCGAAGCCACCTTCGCCGGATGACACACCTTGCGTGGGAACGGAAACCATCCTGGTCGTCGAGGACGAAGAAGCAGTCAGGCTGCTGACGCGCAGGATTCTCGAAGAGGCCCGGTACCGGGTGTTTGACGCCCCGAATCCGCAACAGGCCGAGGAGCTGTTCGGACGGCATCCCAATACGTTCAACCTGCTGCTCACTGACGTCGTCATGCCCGGCTCCAGCGGACCCAAGCTCTTCGAGCGGTTGGTCCACCGGCAGTCAAACTTGAGAGTGCTGTATCTCTCGGGATACACCGATCCCACGATGGTTGATGGAGGCCAGCTCGATCCAGGAGTCCCACTGCTGCAAAAGCCATTTGCCGCCAATGCACTGAAGCGAAAGGTCCGCGAGGTTCTGGATGGAAACTAACGCCGCTCATCGCGCCCTCAAGGCAATGCCCGTGAACCCTTGCTTCCAAGACAATTCTCGTGATCGACGATGACATGGGCGTGCAGATGTTCGTCACGCAGGTGCTCAGAAATCAAGGCTATCAGGTGCTCGCAGCGGCCGATATGCAGGAGGCGCAGCACGTGTCGAATGCCTGCCCGACGGATATACACCTGATCCTGACGGACATCATTCTGCCGACCAGCAATGGGATGGCCCTGGCACAAGCCCTGGTTGCGAAACGCCCGGGAACTCCCGTGCTCTACATGTCTGGCGCGGGATCGGATGCCATCCAGCGCGATTCAATTCGAGGGCGCGCCCGTTGGAGAATTCCTCGAGAAGCCGTTCCCTCCCGATGTGCTGGTGAAAAGGGTTCGAGCGAATATTGCTCCAGGCCGCGGCGGAGTCCGGTGCGGAACCCGTCGTAGCGTCAGCCTCGTCTTCAGAGGCAGCCGCTCAGCGCCCAGGCTCCGATGCGGTGTATCGACTCGAAAGCGCCGTGCGCTGCCCGCAATGCAGAGAAACCATCTCCACGCTGCAGGCGGTTCGTCTCCTTCGTACGCAAGTCAACTTCACGTCGACTCTTCCGCGGCGTGGCCGCGTCCTTGTCTGCCCGAGTTGCGCTGCGATCGTTTCAGCTGAGCTGACGGCGTTCTAAACATCGCGGCGCCGTTGAGTCGCACGCGATACTGCGCGATAATGGACCGCCCGATGAAAGACATCTTCATCACTCAGTTCTCCACGCTTGCCGCCATTCCGGATCGCGATATTGCCACTCCGGCCCTGATGATTGCGCGACTGGAATGTCCGTCGCTCAATCCCGCACCGTATCTCGAGAAACTCGATGCCATGGGCGCTGCCGCGCGTGAGCGGCTGATGGCAAGCGGGTGCCTGCAGGATGCGCGGACATCGGAAACGGCCGTGGACGTCCTGAACGCGTACCTGTTCGACGAGGAAGGGTTTACCGGCAACCGCGATCGCTACGATGACCCCAGCAACAGCTTTCTCAACGAAGTGCTCGAGCGCCGGACAGGTATTCCGATTACGCTTGCGCTCGTTTACATGGAAGTGGCGCGGCGCGCGGGCATTCAGATCGAAGGGGTGAACTTTCCGGGGCACTTCCTCATGCGCTTCACGCCGCTGATTCTCGATCCGTTTCATCGGGGCGCGCGGTTATCCGAGCACGACTGCCGCCGCTTGCTGCAGCGGCATGTGGGCGACGAGGCGGCGTTCGATCCCGCATTGCTGGCGCCGGCAACCAAGCCGCAGATGCTGACGCGCATGCTGCTGAATCTGAAGCGCATCTACGTGAGGCTGCACTCGTTCCCACAGGCGCGAAACGTCACCGAGCTGCTGCTCGCGGTCGATCCGCCCGCACTCGCCGAACTGCGCGACCGCGGCCTGCTTGCGTACCACATGAACGACTTCGCTGCGGCTCTGCGCGACCTGCAGCAATATCTCCATTCCACTGCCGGCTCGGAAGTCGACGAAGAAGGTCGCAGCGACCACGAGCAACTCTGGGAGCACGTAAAGACGCTCCGCCGCCGAGTCGCTTCGCTGAACTAGCTGCTAGCTGTTAGCTTGTAGCGACTTCCTACCAGCTACCGGCTATACTTCAGGTAGTACTCACTCACGTCCGAAACCGGCCAATAGCCGATCCGTTTGAAAATCTTCGGCGGGGCGGCACTGGAGGTATCTGTGTACAGCCAGCAGAAGGCATTGCCCTGCTCCAGCTGCTGCTTCGTGAGCGCCTTGACGCAGGCGGTGCCGTAGCCCTTACAGCGCAGCTCGCGCGGTGTGTACACGAAGTTGATGCGCACGCCGCTCGGTGTCTTCCCCGTCCATGCCGCCATCGACACCGGTCCTGCGTTTTCCCACACATGCAGACGGCCGCGTCTGATGGCGTCCTCGACAACGCGCGACGCATCCACAGGCTCGACGATGCGCGCCTCCGACACGAACACTTCGGTCCATGTCGCCAGGAGATTGAGATCCGCCTGAGCCGCGGGCCGAAAATGTCCAGGCGCAGAAGGGAGATCTGAATCGACCACTTTGCGCGTCTCGTGAATGCGAAGGCGCATGGCGAGCACGGGCTCAATGCCCGACAGCTTGCTCCACGCCAGCGAGAAATCGTCTGCCGAGCGCGACGGACCTGTGACACCGTCCAGTTGAGGCACGGCTTCGAAGACGTCACCCGCCAGCGCGGCGAGCGGTTCTCGGCTCGCGCGGGTGATGACAAGCTTGAAGGGCGCGATGTGCACGGCACACGCGAGCACACCGGTTTCGTCCCCTACGGTCGCGAGGTACGGGTTTGCCACGGCTGCGGGGTTCCGTGCGATGCCTTGTGCCACGCCGAGCATGAGGTTGTTCTCCGCCTCCGCCGTCATCAGCAGGGGCTGAGCGACCTGGAGAAATGCTTCCGCGGTCTCGTAGCGTGTCACGTTCATTGGATCGCATCGATCATACGCGAGGCAGCAACAACACTTCGAGCGTCTCCTCCGTTACCGTCCCTCCGTCGGCAGACACATGGAATGCTTTCGCGCCGGCCTTTTTCGACACGACACGCTCGAGACGTCCGTTCCTGAAGTGTGCGGCAACGGCGTCCTCGATGGCGTAGCCCGGCTTCACCTGTCCGCTCTGCATCAAGGTGTGATACGCGGGCCTGCGCTCGGCCTCGCCGTCATAGTGCGGACAGCAGCTGCCAGATAAGAATCCCAGGCAGTCGAGCGGGCGCAGCCGATCAGCCCACGAATCGGTGACCCCCTGCTCAAACCAGCAAATCGCGCCGGCGCTCTGGCCGCCGAGGACGATGCCGGAATCGTAGGCCCGTTTGAGGGCCTCGGGCAATCCCCACTCACGCCACACCGCCAGCATGCTCTTTGTATTGCCGCCGCCGACAAAGATGGCGTCCTGGGCGAGAAGCAGCGGGCGGAGGTCGGGCGTCCGATGAAACAACGGCAGGTGCTGCGTTCTCGCGCCGAGCTCGCCGAACGCCGAGTGAAACTTCGCCACGTACTCCGCGTCGTCGCCTCGCGCCGTGGAAATCATGAGCACGTTCGGCCGCTCCTTTCCGGTCTGATCGAGGATGTACTTTTCGAGCGCATAGTTGCGCGGCTCGGCGAGAAACCCTCCTCCGCCAATCGCGATGATGTCCCGCTTTCGCGCGCTATCACTCATCGTCCAGGTCGAACTCCTCGAGCGAGCGCAAGCGCCGGTCGGCGAGCTCCAATGGCAGGTCTTTCGTGAGCGGATTTGGAATCGCGACGCAGAAGATGCCGGCCCGCTTGGCCGCGAGAATGCCGTTCGGCGAATCTTCGAACGCGATCGCCTCGTCAGCCCGCACGCCGAGCTTCTCGAGCGCAAGCAGATACAAGGCAGGGTCTGGCTTCACGGCGCTCACGTAGTCGCTCGTGCATACGGCATCGAACTCGTCCAGGAGCCCGAACTTCCGAAGATTGCGAGTCACCCATTTCTGCGTGGAGCTGGACGCGATCGCCAACTTCAATCCGCGCCGTTTCGCCGACGAGATGCACGACGCAATGCCGGGAAGCAGCGGCTGCGCGTGCATGAGCTGCAGCCAACGCGTATTGCAGGCCCGTTCGAGATCCGCGCGATCAAACGCACGCCCGGATTGCTCCTCAAGGTAGGCGTGCAGGTCGAACCCACCGATCGTCCCGATACAGGCCGAATATTTGTCGAATGGAAGTGAGCATCCATGCATGGCATAGACCTCGGACCACGCCTGGAAGCCTGGGGTTTCACTGTCGACAATCAAGCCATCGAAATCGAATATCAGTGCTGCGATGCGTTTAGTGGAACCCAAGCGCCTTCTTCACCTCAGTGTTGGCCACCGGCCGTACGCCGTTCCGATCGAGTCGCCATTTGTCCATGTATTGCGCGGGCCTTACAACGCTGACGCCCGACGCCGCGAGAACGGCCTCGACGCCCGAATCACCGTACGGCTTCGGGACGCCCGCTTCGAATGCTCCCCACAGTCCGTCCCAGTGGACGGGAAGAAATGCCTTCGGCCTGAGGATAGGCACGACGAGCTTCGCAACCGGCGCTGCGCTCGATCCGATCCACAAATCCACCGACGTCAGCTTCGCGTCGGTCATCGCCGATTTCAGGTTCTCGATCGGCGCCCCATGATCGACACCGTCGACAACAATCGGGACGTGCAGGTCGACCGCGCTTGCCGAATTGCTGAAGAACCAGCTGAATCGCCCATCGGGGCCGTCGACCGTGAAGAGATAGGCGCGATTGCCGCCGCCATTGGGAAAATCTTCGGCGACCCCGGCACGCAGCCCGCCGGTCGCCGGATCTCGCACCGGGACGGCATTCAGCTCCACGGGATTGTGCTGCTCGGGATTCACCGACGGGTCTCCACTGTGATTCCATCGCACCACTCTCATCGTGACGCCTTCGGAGAGCGCAATTGTCTCACCGCCGTTGACGGCTCGGCACCGCTCGGCGGCCACTGCTTCCGCCTGCGCCTGGAGGCACGTCGTCTTCGACCCGATGATGCGAGCGCCCGTCAACGTCGACCATGTCGCCGTGTCGAACGAGTGATCCCAATGGCTGTGCCCCGTGAGTAACAGATTCACCCTTGTAGGCCGGCTGAGCGCATCCATCACACGCCTCACGGCTGCCACGTCGGGCTTGAACGGCCGCCGCGTCTGCGCATAGCCGCCGCCGCCACCGAAGAACGCATCCTGGGGAAGGCGGGTAATGTACCCGTCGGTCACGATATTGAGAGGTCCGATCTCGTAATACATGTTCGAGATGGACATCCATGTGATGTCGACGAATGCAGGCGGCGCTGCGAACGTCGGCCGCAGCGCGCAGACGGCGAAGAGGAGGGCGACCAGCCCGCCTCGCCGAAGAAGGTTGGAAGGCCCGCTGCGGCGCGCCTGCCCCGCGGAAGCAGTTTTGGGCGGCTGGCTGCGAAGGCGGGGAAACGGGCACTCCGCTCGCAACGGGCAGATATGACACAAGGGATCCACGTCGAGGCACGTAGCACGCCCGTGATGAGAGAGGTACAGCGTCGCGCGCTGCATGGCCGTCACGACTCCCCCAAACTGCGCGGTCGCGGAGTCGGCGTCAATCCCGAGCCGCGTGAGAACCCGCGCAACGTGCGGATCGTCCGGGAACAGCGGATGACCTCCCGCGAACAGCAGCAGCCACTGCCCGGAGATTGCCGTGAGATGCGGCAGCAGCGCCAGCGCGTCTCTCGCGGCGTCGATGCCGCTGCGGAGTCTTTTGGGAAGATCGCGATTGCGCTTGAACACATCGACGCCGGAGGTGAGCGCACGAAGTCGCTCCTCCCGGTAGGGCCCGGCAAGGGCGATGGCTTTTTCGAGCTTCGCGCGTGCGACCTTTCCCATCGAGTCCGGAGTCAGCGCCGGTATCCGCCGCAAGGCGCCCATCGCCGCATCTCGCCGCGCGGCAGTGGTGCGAACACCGAGCACGTCCCAAACGTACAGAGCGAATGGATCCTCGGGTGGGACCGGCAATGGTCCATAGAACCGCTCGAGCCTGTCCATCACCTCAAGCATGTTCACGCACGAAGCTTCGCAATCTCCTCGTAGAGATGCGCCGACGCGATGACGCCGCCATGAAAATTTCCGAGATCGAGCTTTTCATTCGGGGCATGTGCGTTCTCGTCGGGCAGCCCGACCCCGAACAGCACGCTCGGAATGCCAAGCTCCTCCTGAAACGTCGCGACGACCGGAATCGATCCGCCCTCGCGCGTGAACACGGGCGTTTTGCCAAAGCCTTTCTCGATCGCCCGGCCGGCCGCCCGGATGTACGGACTGTCGAACTCGGCCATCCACGGCTTCCCGCCGTGCAGCCGCGTCAGCTTGAGCTCGACAGTGGGCGGCGCGACTTTCCCGACGTACTCCTCGAACAGTTTCGCAATCTTGTCGGGGTCCTGGTTCGGCACCAGACGCATGCTGACCTTCGCCATCGCGACGGCCGGCAGAACGGTCTTCGGCCCTTCGCCCGTAAAGCCTGACAGCAACCCGTTGACTTCGAACGTGGGTCTGCCCCACACCCGCTCCAGCACGGTGTAACCCGACTCGCCCGCCAGCTTCGGTGCGCCCCATTCCTTGCGGTATTTCTTCTCGTCGAACGGCAGCTTCTTCCATTCCGCACGTTCCGCCTCGGTAAGATCCCGCACGTCGTCGTAAAAGCCGGCGATTTTCACGCGACCGCTCTTGTCCTTCATCTGCGCCAGCATTTGCGACAACACGAACGCCGGATTGGCCATCGCGCCGCCAAAGACGCCGGAGTGCAAATCGCTTTTCGTCCCGCGTAGATCGATCTGGTAATACACGAGCCCGCGCAGCCCGTAGCAGATCGACGGGATCTCGCGGGCGAACATGGCAGAGTCGGAAATCACGACGACGTCGGCGGCGAGGAGCGGCTTGTTCTGCCGCACGAACTCATCGAGGTGCAGGCTGCCGACTTCCTCTTCTCCCTCGAGAAAGACTTTGATGTTGAGCGGCAGGCGGCCGGACTGCTTCATGTGCGCTTCGATAGCCTTGAAGTGCATGAAGACCTGCCCCTTGTCGTCGGCGGCACCGCGCGCGTAGATTTCGTTCTCGCGCACCGTCGCTTCGAACGGCGGCGATTCCCAGAGGTCGATTGGATCCACGGGCTGCACGTCGTAGTGGCCGTAAAAGAGGATCGTCGGTGCGCCTGGGGCATTCAGCCATTCCCCGTAGACGATCGGATTGCCAGGCGTATCGAACAGCCGGACGTTCTCGAGGCCGATGCTCTTCATGTGATCGGCGCTCCATTCGGCCGCGCGCCGCACGTCGGGTTGGTGCTCCGGAAGCGCGCTGATGCTCGGAATCGCGAGGTATTGCTTCAGCTCGTCGACGTAGCGATCGCGCTGCACGTTGATGTAATCAACGACTTTGTCGATGTTGTCCATTTGTGGTTCCTTATTCATTGCTCGCGGGGCCCCACCCCCGCTCGCTCTCGCTCGGCGGCTGCGCGCCTCACTCGGGCCGCGGGCGCTTCGGGTGCTCGATGGGCAGATCGACTCGATCGCCCCACTCTTTCCACGATCCAATGTAATTGCGAACGCGCGGGTAACCGGCGAGCCGGAGGGCGAGATACGAATGCGCGGCACGGTAGCCCCCCTGGCAGTAGGTCACGATCTCGCGATTGGGAGCGACGCCTGCGCGCTCGTACATCTGCCTCAGCTCGCCGGCACTCTTGAACGCGCCGTCGGGCCCAAGGTTGTTCGTCCACTCCAGGTGGACCGCGCCCGGTACCGCGCCGCCTCTCGCCGCTCGAACGGTGGTGCCGCAATACTCACCGTCGCTTCGTGTATCGAGGATGACGGCGTCCGCGCTGCCGAGGCGATCGTTCACGTCGCTCCAACTGGCGAGTATTCCTTCGGCGCGCGAGCCCGTCCAGTCCGTCGGCTGCGGCTTCTGCGCCTGCTGCGCAACCGGCAGTCCTTTTCGCGTCCAGGCGTTGAAGCCGCCGTCGAGCACGCGAGTGTTCGGATGACCAAAGAACTCGAGAAACCAGAATGCCCGCGCCGCCCGAATGCCCGATGTGTCGTCGTAGACGACGACAGCGACGTCGTTCGACACACCGCGCGAGGCGAGCAGGTGCTCGATGATCCAGAAAAAAGCCTTCAGTGGCGCCGGATCGGTGTCGACGCTGCTGATGCCGAACAGATCGAGGTGCACCGCGCCAGGCAAGGTGGCTTCCGCAATAATTCTCTGCGGGACGCAGATCGATCAGGAGGGGCGGTTGAGAGGACGCAAGCTCGCGCGAAAGCTCCTCAGGCGTGACGATCGGCGACATCGTCTAGAAACTATATCTTAGCGTTGCGAGCAGGTGCGAGTTGCGGTGGTACTGCCCGATGAAGTCGTCCTCGTCGCCGCCAATGACCGTGCCTGCGACCGTCCCCCGCCAGTGCGATCCGAGCGCACGAGAATACTGCCCCTCGAGCCACACGCCGTCGAGATTCTGCCGCACGGCGGCTTCGAACGAAACATCACTCGTGGGGCCGAGCGTGTAGGCCGCGCGCCCCAGAAACGCGCGCGTGAGCCCACGATCGGGCGCGAATTCGAACATCGAGCGCTGGGCGGTGACGATCTCGCCCGCGTATCCGGCGACAAGACTCAGCTCGCCGGACTGCCGCTCGAGTTGAACCACGTACATCACGACATCGTCAGCGTCATCGCTGGTGGTGAAGAACGACGCGATTTCTCCCTTCACCGTAAACCAGCGGAGCGGGACAGCCGCGTCCACGCCGCCCATGCGCAGCGGGGCGTAGGTGCGCCGAAGTGCAATGAGCGGCTGACTCGACAGCGGTATCGCGGTGTACTGCGGAAGGTGGTTGAAGCCGTCGAAGTACGAAAGCGAGAACTCGAAACCTGGTCCGAGCACATTCCAGCGAGTACCGTACTGCGAACGGTCCGGAAACACGGATCCCAGGTCGAGGAACCCGCTCGGGCCGAACGTCTCCGGTGGCAGCGGCGCCCATCGGCCGCCAATCAGGGGCGTGCGGCTCGGCGTGAACGTCGGGACCCAGACGACGTCGAGGGAGTGCGGGCCGTGCTCGTACTGCCCGCGCGCCCCGATAACCGCGAGGAATTCGCTATCGGTCACTTCGAGAAAATCGCGAGGCGCAAACCGATCGGTCGGATTCAGGATGTCCGCCTTGCCCCAGCGAATGAATTGCTTGCCCAGCTCCAGGGTGAGGGTTCCATTTCGGACAACCGCTCGCGCGTCGCGCAGCGACAACGCCGGCCGCCGCAGGCCCCGGTCCCGCACATCGACACGCCATTCGCGCTCCACTTGCTCGATCGTGTCGATTCGCGCGTCCAGCGATCCCGAAAGGGTCAGCCACTCGGCCGGTTTATACGCGGGCTCGATCCGAAACAGCGCCTCGTGTACCACTTGCTCGTCATTCTGCGGAGTGCTCTGCGGATATACGGTCGACTGGATTTGAGCGAAGCCGCGATATGTAAACTCCTGGGCGCTTGCCGGAATGGCAAAGACCAGAAGGAGGAGCAGCACTCTCACAATGGGTTTCGCAGCGCCTGGAGCGTGAAGTCTTCGTCTTTGAGCGGGATGTTGTATTCGAGCTTCTCGAGGGTCAGAACCGTGCGGCTCTTGCGCCGCAGATCGACCATCTCCAGCCGGCGGGCGGTCCAGATGCCCTGCACCTGCAGGAACTCGCTGTATTTCAGGCGGCGAACCACGTCGGTCTTTACGTAACTCTCGACCTGCGCGATGGCGTGGTTGTCCTTCCTGATCCAGACGTCCGCTTTGGTGTACTGCGAGGTCTTCTTCTGCGACGGCGTCGACTCGACACGCCAGCACGCCGCGCCGTCGATGATCTCCTCGCCGGCCAGGCGATAGTTGTACTGATCCACATCGCGCTCTTCGAGATCTTCGAAGCTGAAATCGGTGCCGAAGAATCTGGTCGACCGATCCTGCAGCGCGATGCGGCGCTCGCGCTGCAGCGCCGGCGTCCACATCCACTGATCGGAGGCGCGATCCGGATGATTGACGATCAGCAGGGCCACGCCTTTGACCTCGGCGGGCGCCACGAATCGAAGAACCGCCTTGCTCCGGCCGTGCGATCCGAGCCGCATGAAGAGCCAGCGCTTGTCGGCAACCTTGCCCTTGTTGTCGAGCACCTGAAGCAGCCCCTCGTACCGCTGCGATTTCGATTCGGCGCGGCGCTGCGCCTCTTCGACGATCTTCCGCGCATCGTCTTGCGCGGAAAGCGGCGCAACTATCGAAAGGACGAGAGCGAGCGCAGTCGCCCGCGATCGATGAACGATCGACACTGGACGATCACTCATACTCGAGGGCCTCGACTAATGATGTGCGAACGGCAGACTCGGCCGGCCAGAGCGCCGAGAAAAATGCCGCTGCAAGAATAGTCGGAAGCAGCATGGCCGCGATGCTGAACGGGTACCGGTACGGCAGATGCATCCCCGACAGGTCGCGCCCGGTAATCTGCAACAGGAAATACAGATTCGCGCCCCCGAACAACAATCCAAGCGCCAGGCCAACCAATCCAATCGCGACGGCTTCCATCCATACAGTCTGACGGATCTGCCGCCGGAACCCGCCGACCGCGCGCAGTACGCCAAGCTCCCGCTTGCGATCGATGATCGACACCGTCAGAGTGTTGACAATGCCGAGGATGGCAACGATCACGGCGATAAACACCTGGCTGTAGGTCAACTGCAGCCACTGCTCGGTCAACTTCAGCACCCAGCTTCGCACCTCGGCATTGGTGAGCACCAGCAGGCGCGGATGATTCGGCGACAGGCGCTCGAGAAGGCGCTGCCTCACCGCCTGTGGATCCGTTCCCGGCGTGACGTACACACGAAAGACGTTGACGGTGTCGTCCTGCCAGTACTGTTCGTAGACCGCACGGTCGAGAAACACCGATCCCTGCTGGTCGGACCAGTCAGTAATGATGCCGGCGATCGGAAGACTCAGGAGCCCGCCGGGCGTCGGAATGTCTACGCGATCGCCGACCTGTTTACGCTGGAGCCGCGCGAAGTTGTCGGACACGATCACGCCCTGACCGGCGCGCGCCATCGGATACATACCGCGCGGATCTTCGGCCACCGTGGGGCGGTGGGCGCGACGCTCGAAGCTGGCGGTGTCGATGGCGATCACCATCACCGGGCCGCCTCCGATATGCACGCGGAGGCTTCGCACGTGCTGGACGTCTTCGACACCGGGAATCGCGATGATGGAGTCTGCGAGGGCCTTGGGAAATCTGAACGTTCGGTCCGAGAGATTCTGCGATCCCGACACGAACAGATCGGGATTCAACGCCGTATTCAGCCAGTCGACGATCGAGTTGTAGCTTTCGCGGCCGATGCCGCCGAGCCCGATGACCTGGCCGAGCGACAGCATGAGCGCAGCGACGGCCCCCGACGTGCGGCGCGGCGACTGGATCAGACTGTCGGCCGCGAGCGCCCCTTCGACGGGCCGGAGCCACTTCAGCACCGGCTTCAATACGCGTGAGAACCACAGGGCCACCGTCGGCACGAGCATCAACGCCGCCAGAATGATGAGCGTGTAGCCGGCATAGAACCAGATCGATGTCCCGACCCACAGCATGACGAGCGCCACGGTCATCAACACGGCGGCAGCCAATCGCCGCGCTCGGTTCTCGCCGGCCGTGAGAACCTGATACTTCCCTTTCTGCAGCGCCTGCACCGGATCGACGCGCGATGCGCTCCGCGCGGGAAGCCAGGCCGCAATCATGCTGGTCGTGATGCCGATGGCGATGGCGGCGGCGAGCAGCCGCGGATCGGCAGATACTTCCTCGGCACGCTCGGCAACGCCGTAGATGCCCTCGAGCATGTTCGAGATCGATCCCACCATGCCGCGTGCCATGACAATGCCCAGCGCAATGCCGGCGATTGAACCGAGCAAACCGCTCGCCGCACTCTCGATGAGGAAGAGATTCCTGATCTGCCGGCGCGGTGCGCCGAGCGCCCGCAGAATCCCAATCTCCGATCGCCGCTGAGTGACGGCAATCGAGAATGAGTTGTAGATGATGAACATGCCGATGAAGAGCGCGAACACGCTGGACACGTTCATCGAGATCGCATAGACGGCCAGCGTCGATTCGAGTTGCTGGCCGCGCGATGCCGGAGGCTCGACGTCGAACCCTACGCCGAGCACCTTTCTAATGGACGCCTGTCCGGCGTCGACAGCCACTCCGTCCCTCAATTTCAGATCGATGCGGTCGAAACGCCGCCCGCGCCCGAATACCTGCTGCGCGGCGTAGATGTCCATGATGGCGAGATTGCCCCCGAAGGCACTGGTCAGGCCTCCCGAGCGCATGATCCCGCGAACCCTGAACGGCTTGTCTCCGACCATCGTCGACAGCGTAAGGCGATCTCCGACGTCGAGATTGTTCCGCTCCGAGAACTCGTTCGTGATGATGATCGAATCGGGCTGCGCGAGGAACACCAGCGGGTCGTCGATGACCGCTTCGTCGCCGCTCTCGAGGTCGTACTCTCGCAGGCTGCGATCCCCTGTCATGTCGACGCCGAGAATCAGGATGTTCCCCTGACCGGACAGGCGTGTGCCCGCAGGTGCTTCGATGACGGGGACGGCCACCTGTACCTCTGGAATCGCCTGCACCCGCTCGAGGACTTCCTCAGGAAATCCGGCCTCACCGGCCGTCACCTGCAGTTGCGCCGCACCCGCGATCCGATCGACCGTCCGCTCGAACGCGAAGAACACCGCCTGATTCGCGGTATGCATGGCCACGAACACGGCCACGCCGAGCACGATCCCGATGACCGTGAGCAGCGAACGGACGGCGTGTTTCTTCAGATACGGCCAGCTGATGAGTCGGAGCAGGCGCATGATCCCTTACCGCCTTGCGTCACCGACGATTTTCCCGTCGCGGATGGTGATGGTCCGCTGGCACGTCTGGGCCACGTGCGCGTCGTGGGTCACGATGAGAATTGTCGAGCCGAGGGTGACGTGGAGATCGCTTACGAGCCGCAGAATGTCGGCGCCAGTCTGCGTGTCGAGATTTCCTGTCGGCTCGTCCGCCAGCAGGATCGGCGGATATACGGACAGCGCGCGCGCAATGGCGACGCGCTGGCGCTCTCCACCGGACAGTTCGTCTGGAAGATGGTCCATTCGCTCGGACAGCTTCACGAGGTCGAGCAGCTCGCGGGCGCGATCGTTGATCTTCTTCCGCGGCCAGCCGCGCAGATGCAGCGGCAGCGCCACGTTCTCGACGCACGACAAACTCGGCAGCAGATTGAAGAACTGAAAGATGAATCCAAGCTTGTCCCGCCGCACCGCCGTCAACCCATCGTCTGCGAGGCCGTCGAGACGTTGCCCGTCGAGCGTGATGGTGCCCGAGGTCGGACGGTCCAACCCTCCGATGAGATTCAGGAGTGTCGACTTTCCGGATCCCGAGGGGCCGACGATGGAGACCATCTCCCCCTTGGGAATCTCGAGCGTGATGTCCTGCAGCGCTGTGACACGCCGCCGGCCGTCGAAATGCTTGCTCACCTGCTCGAGCTCGATCAAGGAAGAGGCCACACAGAAACGTTTTACGGGCGGGAAAGCTGGCGTCCTTCGTACTCTTCGATGCGTGTGCGCGCCCAGTCAGGCACGGGGACCGGTTTCGCGGCCGTGTAGTCGTAGGTGACCATCACCGCGCGACCCTTCGCAACAGCCTCGCCGCGCAGGTCGAGCATCTCGCAATCGATCGACATGCTCGTCCGACCGATCTTCGTCGTGCCCATCCAGATATCGATGCGCTCGCCCGGATTCACCGGCCGGATGAAATCACACTCGGCACGCGCGAGGATCAGTCCCGGAAGCCGATCGTGCGGGAAGTCCCCTGTGAGCTCGCGCCAATACGCCCACCGCGCTTCTTCCATGTACGTGAAGTACACGGCGTTGTTTACGTGGCCGAACAGGTCGCAATCGCGGAAGCGCGCCTGAAGCTGATGGCGAAATCGAAATGCGGGCATGGAATACGACCAGACCGTTGGATAGTGTACTCTGACGCCGTGTCCGAATTCACGCCCGACGAGCGCGCCGCGCTCTCACCGTATTTTTCGAATCTCGACGGTCCCGTGTTCGCGCTCACCAACCTGCCCGACACCGTCAAGGGTGCGCTCTTCTCGCGATACTCCCGTTCGGCGAAATCGCTGCGCCGGTTGTTCCTCGACGAGTTCATCGGCGATCTGCGTGGCGCCGCGGTCGCCGACACGCAGGTTGGCGTTGCGCGCGCGGAAAAACTCTACGCCAAAGTGTTCGCGGAGTACGGAGACGACTCGGTTGCGCAGCTCGGCGGCGTGCATCTCGCATGCGAGGGAGTGTCGAACGTTCTGACCAAGATCCTCGAATGGGGCCGCCTGATGGCCTATCTCGAGCAGTCAACGCGCTACGTTCCTTATACGGACCGCCCGGGCGGCCGCTGGAAGTACTACGTGCCGACAGAGCTCGAGGGAACCCCGCTGCAAGCCCGCTATCGCGAAACGCTCGATCGCACGTTCGAGACCTACGCGCGATGGTTCGAGCCGATGCAGGAGCATTTTCGCGCACGATTTCCGAAGGACCCGGCCGATAGTGACGGCGTGTATCGCGCAGCGATTCGCGCAAAGGCGCTCGACACGCTCCGCGGCCTTCTGCCCGCCGCAGTGCAGTCGAACATGGGGTTGTTCGGGACGGGCCAGGCGTACGAAGCGCTGCTGCTTCGCATGCGAGCCAATCCGCTGGCAGAGTCTCGCGAGTACGCCGACCTGATGCTGACGGAGCTGCGAAAAGTGATTCCCGCGTTCCTTACGCGCGTGGATCAACCTGATCGGGGTGTCCGGTGGACCCAATATTTCACCGAGACCCGGAGCGCGACAGAAAGCGTCGCCCAGCGACTTCTCTCCGGCGCAGAGCGCGAATCACGATCCGAGGTGACGCTCACCGATTTCGATCCTGACGGAGAGGTCAAGGTCGTCGCCGCCGCGCTCTATGCGGTGTCGGATCTGCCCGACGATCAGCTCTTCGATGTGGCGCGCAGGATGTCGGCCGACGATCGCGCGAGCGTGCTGCGCGCCTACGTCGGCAATCGCGCGAACCGGCGTCACAAGCCCGGGCGAGCGTTCGAGAGGACGAGCTATCGCTTCGATGTGATCTCCGACTATGGCGCGTTTCGCGACCTGCAGCGCCATCGGCTGCTGACGATGGAATGGCAGCCTCTCGGCGCGCGCCAGGGGTATGTCGAGCCTGACGCGATTGAGGCTGCGGGGGCACACAAGGACTGGACCGATGTCATGGACGCGTCGGCCGAGCTGCACGACAGGCTGCACGCGGCCGGCCTCCCAGCCGTCGCGCCATACGCTGTTTCGATGGCCTATCGCATTCGTTACTACATGGAAATGAACGCGCGCGAGGCGATGCACCTGATCGAGCTGCGCACCGCGCCGCAAGGACACCCCGCCTATCGCCGCATCTGCCAGGCGATGCACAAACTCATCGCCGAACAGGCGGGCCACCGCCTCATCGCGGACGCGATGAGTTACGCGGATCACTCAGAAGTGGAACTGGAGCGGCTGAAGGCAGAGCGTGCGGCGGAAAAGAAACGCCAGGCTAAAACATAGCATTGGAAGATCGTGAGATTGGTGGATGGGAAGATTGTTGCCGGATTGAAGAGTGTTGATTGGCGGAATCAATGTCCCAGCAAGATTGGGGCATCTCCGTAATCCACCAATCAGAAATCTGCCAATCTGAAAACAATCCTTCAATCTTCCAATCCACCAATCTTCCAATTCATCAGTCTCCCCTGTCTTTCGACCAGTACCGCGCGTACTCCTCGAGATAGGACAGCGTCTCGAACGTGCGCATGCGATCGAAGAAGAGCACGCCGTCGAGATGATCGGTCTCGTGCTGGATCACGCGGGCCGGAAAATCGTGCGAGGTGATGTCAATCTTTCCGCCGGCGCGATCCATCGCCGTCACCCTGATGGCTCGTGCCCGCGGCACGCGCCCGCGGATGTCCGGGATGCTCAGGCAGCCTTCCCAGTCCTCCACGATCTCAGGCCCGGCTGGTGTGATGACCGGATTGATGAACACCATCGGCTCGTCGTCGGGCGATAATGGATCTTCGTTCTCCGGCGCGATGGCGGCGACGAAAATGCGGAGCCCTTCATGTATCTGCGGCGCAGCAAGACCGACACCGTGGTACTCGTGCATGGTGTCGATCATGTCGTCAATCAGCTTCTGCATCGATGCGTGCTTCAGCTCCGCGCGATCGATCTCGCGCGCGCGGGCGCGCAGCACTGGATGGCCCATGCGGGCAACCTTCAACAGCGACATGGAGTTGATTATCCAACAGACCTAAAGCCGGCTCCTAGCGGGGCCGATACACAAAGGAGATGAAGCTTCTCAAAATCGCGCTGATTGTCACGCTCGCCGTCGCCTCGACGGCCTGCGGCTATGATACGTTCAAGAATCTGTTCACCTCGCCCACCGAGCCGAGCAACACCGGCGACGTACGGTCGTATCTCGGCACCTGGGCGGGCACCGACGGTCGCGCCGGTTGCGCAGAGCTGCGGCAGCCTGCAGTGGAAGGTCACCTCTCAGACGGGCGGTCAGGCCAGCGGAGATTTTTCTGCGGCGTGTGCCGACGGTGTGAGCCTGGCAGGCACGATGACGGCGACGCACGGCGAGACGTCGATTCCCTGGGCGGCAACCGGCACGGCCACGAAAGGCACGGCGACGTGCCCCTTCAGCATGACCGGTACCGGCACCTTCCAGGGCACGTCGAACATCCTTGTGAATTACGCCGGCACGTCCTGCAACGGACCGGTCAGCGGCACCGACACGATCAAGCGATAGTGACGTCCTTGTTCAGGTAGATGTCCTGAATCGCGTTCAGCAGCTGCGCGCCTTCCTTCATCGGCCGCTGAAACGCCTTGCGGCCCGAGATGAGGCCCATGCCGCCGGCCCGCTTGTTGATGATCGCGGTCTTCACGGCTTCCTTCAGATCGCTCTCGCCAGACGACGCGCCGCCTGAGTTGATGAGGCCGGCCCGTCCCATGTAGCAATTCGCGAGCTGATACCGCGTCAGATCGATTGGGTGATCCGACGACAGGTCGGAGTACACCTTCTTGTGCGTCTTGCCGAAGTTCACCGCGTTGTACCCGCCGTTGTTCTCCGGCAGCTTCTGCTTGATGATGTCGGCCTCAATCGTCACGCCGAGGTGATTGGCCTGGCCGGTCAGGTCGGCCGCGACGTGGAAGTCCTTTTCCTTCGTCTTGAACGCCGGGTTGCGCAGATAGCACCACAGCACGGTGAACATCCCGAGCTCGTGCGCTTCCTGGAAGCACTCCGTCACTTCCACGATCTGCCGCTTCGACTCTTCCGACCCGAAGTAAATCGTTGCGCCCACGCCCTGCGCGCCCATCTCGAACGCCTGCGTCACGGAGCCGAATTTGATCTGATCGTACGCATTCGGATACGAGAGGAACTCGTTGTGGTTCAGCTTCAGCAGGAAGGGGATCTTGTGCGCGTATTTCCGCGCCACCGATCCGAGCACGCCAAGCGTCGACGCGACGGCGTTGCAGCCGCCTTCGATCGCGAGCTTCACGATGTTCTCGGGATCGAAGTACATCGGGTTCGGCGCAAACGACGCGCCTGCCGAGTGCTCGATGCCCTGGTCGACCGGGAGAATCGACACGTAACCGGTACCGCCGAGCCGTCCGTGATCGAGCAGCGACTGAAGGGTCGTCAGCACGCGCGTCGGCCGGTCGGAAATGCTGTAGATGCGCTCGACGTAATCCGGCCCGGGGAGATGCAGCGTCTCCTTCGGGATGGTCTTGCACTGGTACTGAAGCAGGCTGGCCGCTTCGTCTCCGAGTATTTCTTCGATTTTCGAACCGACACTTTGAACTGCCATGATGTCCTTCCGCTAAGAAAGCGCTATTTTAGCACCCGGGTAGTTGAAGTCCTCAACGACGGCCGATTCGACGGCCCGCCGCACAAAATCGTCGATCGGCAGTGCGCGCTCGGCGCCTTCGATATCCTCACGGCGCGCCTTGGTCGCCGGATGCTTCGGCGTGAACAGCTGACAGCAGTCCTGGTCTTCGATGATCGATATCGGATAGGTGCCGAGCCGCTGCGCTTCGACCGTGATTTCATCCTTGTCCATGCCGATCAGCGGCCGGAACACGGGCAGCGTCGACACAGAGCCGATCGTCGCCATGTTCTCGAGCGTCTGCGACGCGACCTGACCGATCACTTCGCCGGTCACGAGCGCGCCGGCATGCGACTTTCCGGCAATCCCCTGCGCGATGCGCAGCATCAGCCGCCGATAAATGACGACGCGCAGCGGCGGTGACACCGAGAGCATCACCTGCTGCTGGATCTCGCCGAAGGCCACCATGTACAGACGCGTGAATTGCTGGTAGCGCGTCAGCACCGCCGCCAGCTCGCGCACCTTCTCCTGCGATGCCCGCGACAGAATCGGATAGCTGTGAAAGTGCACCGGGATGACGCGGCATCCACGCTTCATCAGCCGATAGCAGGCCACCGGCGAATCGATGCCGCCCGAGAGCAGTGCGACGACACGCCCGCTCACACCGGTCGGCATGCCGCCCGGGCCCGCGTTCTTCCCGAAGTGGTAGAACGCTTCGCCTGTGAGCGCCTCGACGTGGATCGTGAATTCCGGATTGTCGAGATCGACGGTCCATCCCTTGGCTTCCTTGATGCGGCCGCCCACCTCGCGCTCGATCTGCGGTGACGTGAGTGGGAATCGCTTGTCGGCCCGCTTCGCCGACACGCGGAACGTGGAAACGCGCAGATCGCCGAGATCGTTGAGGATAGCCTCCGCGATGCCGTCGACGTCGAGAGGCACGAGCGCGGCGCGCGAAAAATTCGCGATGCCGAACACGTGGCGCAGTCGCTCGGCCACGGGCTCCCACGCGTCGGGGCTGCCGAGCATAATCTCTATGCGCCCCATCTTCGTGATCACACGCGTCACGTTCGAGGTCGCTCGTCGCGGTCTTGATGTTGCGCACGAGCCGCGCGATAAACCACGGCCGGTTGCGTCCCTTCAGCGCGATTTCCTGGTAGTGGACGACGACCGAATTCATGAGATGGCCTCGGCCGCGCGGCGGCCGCTGATGGCAGCGCCTTCGATCGTAGCGGGCAGGCCGGTCTCAATCCAGTCCCCCGCCAGCACCAGGCCTTTCACGTCTGTAACCGTCGCCGGCCGTCTTGGCTGCCCGGGCGCGAGCGAGTATGTCGCGCGCCGCTCCTTGACGACCGACGCACGCACGACCTTGGCCGCACGCGACTCCGGCACCGCATCCCGAAGCTCTCCGAGCGCGAGCGCGATCAACTCCTCGTTCTGCAGGACCATCACATCATCGGCGCCGCTGGATACGAGGGTGATGTGCGACGTCTCCGTCTCGAACATCTGCTCCTTGTCGAACACCCACTGCAGCGTCCGCCCCGGCAGACCGAGAAACGGCGTCCGCAGGATCCGGCGATTCAGCCACAGGTTTACGCTCGCAATCGGCGAAGGCGTCGTAGCGGCGGCCGCCGCGCGGAGGGCCTCAATGGGAGCGACGTCTCCCGCAAACAGATCGACCAGCGCGTACCAGGGAACCGCCGCCACGACCGAGCCCGCCTCGAAACGCTCCCCCCGCGCTTCGACGTGGCTGACCGCTCCATTCTCGAGGTGAATCCGGGCCGTGCAACCGATGCGCACCTCTCCGCCGCGCTCCTCGATGAATCGGCGTGCCGGCTCCGCGTAGACCTGATCGAGCGGCCACGTCGGCAGCGCGAGCGACGCGTCCTGAGGTCCGCCGCCGAACATCTGCGCGAGCACCGCCGCGAACGGCGGCGCGGCTGCCACGCGTATCGACTGATTCAACGCCGCCAGCGCAAGCGGCTCCCACAGCATCTCTCGGATTCGCGCCGTCTGCCCGTTGTTGATGAGCCACTCTTCGACGGTCTCACCAGGCGACGCCGCGATGAGCGTCGTCTTCTGCCCTCTGCTCTCTGCCCTCTGCCCTCTCTGCGCGATGCGTATCGGCGCAGCCAACCGCATCGCGGCCAACCGGTCCCGCCATCCCAGGGCGCTCCAGTCGAGCAGCCCCGCCGCGAAGTTGAGGGGCGGCGGCAGACCGGGAAGGCTCAGCCGGCTTCGCTCTCCAGCGCGATCGACGAAATCGACCTCGAGGCCGGGCTGCACGCGCACACGGTCCTCAGTGCCTATCTGCCGCAGAAACGCGAAGGTCTCGTGATAGCAGCCGAGCATCACGTGCTGACCGTTGTCGACCCGCTCGCCTGTCTGCGGATCGTTGAACGCCGTCGCGCGCCCGCCGAGCACCGCCTTCGATTCGAGGACGGTGACACGCGCGCCTCGAGCAGCGAGCTCTACAGCGGCGCGAAGACCCGCCACGCCGGCCCCGATGACGATGACGTCTGGCGCCGTCACTTGAAGGACACCATGACTTTCAGCCACGTGAATCCGGCGATCATCGCCTGTCGCGGCCGCGCGACGCGCACGCGCCCGCGAAACACGTCGTACCCTGCGCGCTCGATCGCGCGAAGCAGCTCGAAATAAATCGCGCCCATGATGCGCGCCGCCACCAGACGGCGCTCGTCGCGGCGCGGGAGCGCGCCATCAGCTTTGCGATAAAACCGGCGCGCGCGTTCCACTTGAAACGCGAGCAGCCGCTGCACTTTCTCGCTCAACTGCCCGCTCCTCAAGTCATCCTCGGTGCAGCCAAAACGCCGCAGATCCTCGGTTGGAATGTACACGCGGCCGCGCTCGAGATCCGGCGCCACGTCGCGGATGATGTTCGTCAATTGCAGCGCGATGCCGAGGTCGATCGCGTAATCGCGCGTCTGCAAATCGCGATACCCGAAAATCTCGACGCAGATCAGACCCACCGCAGACGCAACGCGCAGACAGTACCTGGCGCAGCTCGTCGAACGTATCGTAACGGTTGCGCTGCAGATCCATGGCGACGCCGTCGATCAAATCCTCGAAGGCCGACCTTGGAAGCGCAAACCTGACGATGAACGGAGCCAGGCGCATTCCCTGCGGCGTGACCGGCTCACGCCCTTCGTAGAGATGTGCGACCTCCGTGCGCCATTCCTCGAGCGCCGAGACGGGGTCCCGTTCCCCAGGCTCGTCCACGGCATCGTCGACGGCGCGGCAAAAGTCCCACACCGCGACGATTGCGCTGCGCTTGTCGGCGGGCAGCGCAAGGAAGGAATAGTAGAAGCTGGTGCGCGCGCCCGCTCATACGCCCTTCCATAACAGCGCGCGCCACGATGAGCGGCGGCATGTCCATGACGCCGAGCGCCGGCCTGCACATGAAGACGTTGTAGTCGACGCGATCGAGCCGGTCGAGAATCCGCGTTCCGCCGAGCCACGTGAGGCGCAGCTCATGGCGAAGCCGGCCGCGAACGCCGTCGCAGACGTCCCTTCCCGCATCGAATGACAGCCGCGTGCGCGCCGCCACGCGGACCAGGACACGCCGCCAGGACTCCGTCAACCGCCGATCGTCGAGGTCCTGCATGCGCGCGCCCTCGGCTTCGACGTCGTCGAGCGGCACGTAGAGACGGCCGTTCCGCCAATCGCGATCGAGATCCTGCCAGAAGTTCGTGAGCTGCAGCGCGGTGCAGAGCGCGTCCGACGAGCGATCGAGCTGCGCGTCGTCGTGTCCGGCGATGCGAAGCACGAGCCGGCCGACCGGATTCGCCGAGCGGCGGCAGTAATCGAGCAGGCCCGCCCACGTCTCGTAGCGATGCGTCGTGATATCCTGACGGAACGCGCTGAGCAGATCGTCGAAGAGCGACATCGGAAGATGACACGCGCGAATGGTCGCACCCAGCGCGACAAACACACGGTCGTCAGGAGCGCATTCCGTTACGCACGCGTGCAGCCGATTCTGCCAATCATCCAGCAGCCTCAACCGCTCTGTGTCGGGCCGCCGTCCCTCGTCGGCGAAGTCGTCCGCTGTACGGGCGAACGCGTACAACGCCGCCACGTGCGGCCGCATGTGCGCGGGCACCAGCCAGGAAGCCACAGGAAAATTTTCGTAGTGGGTTCGTGCGAGGCGCTCGCACTCGGCGTATGCGGCCCGCAGGGCGTCCGCGTCGGGTTGCATCCCACTTGTGCGCATCGGCAAGAACGTTATTCTACCGGCGATTGCAGATGCGCGACGCCGTAGCCGCGCTCGTCGCCGCCGCGCTCATTTTCTTCGCGTTGAGCCTGCTCACCTCGCTGCATTTCTACCGGAAGCGGCACCGCAAGGCGCGGGAGGACGAGCTGGCCCTCGGCCGCACCATCATCGTCGAGCTGCCGACCGACCCGGCGCTGACGCTGTTCAGCGGGGATGCGGAGCATTTTTATTACGGCACGACGCCTATCGACAAGAACGAGATCATGGCCGTGCGCGTGCTGATCAACGGCTCGCCGATCGCCGCGTTCGTATCGCCGCGGTGGGAGTCGGCGCAGCATCTGCAGCCGACAGCCTTCGACGATCGGCCCGAAGGGATCGCGCGCGATCGCTGGGACGTGGCCATCGAAACGGTGAATGCGACCGATTCTGGTCGAGTGCGGAGCGGTGCGCGAGCGTGTGTCTCAGGAGCTCGCGCGGAAAGTCTTCGACGCTGTGAGAGGGGACCTGGAGAAGCGATGCTGACGCGCTACCACTCCACTTCGGGCTGGCCCGCACGATGATTGACGGCCCGCGCCAGTACGAACAGCAGATCGGACAGCCGATTGACGTACGCGAGCAGGTGCGTCTCGACGCTGCCGGCACCGAGCGCCACAATCGATCGCTCCGCGCGGCGGCATACGGTCCTCGAGAAGTGCAGCAGGGCGCCCGCTCGATTGCCGCCGGGCAGAATGAAGCGGCGCAGCGGCGGCAGCTCGGCCTCGAATCGATCGATCCAATCTTCGAGGCGCTGAATATCGGCGTCGGTCACTGCCGCCTTGGTCACGCGCTCCGCAATCTTTTCGGACGGATCGGCGAGCCGCGCGCCTATCGCGAACAAATCTTTCTGCAGCTGCTCGAGCAGGGCGGTCATATCGCCGGCGAGCTCGCTTTGCGCGCGCACGGCTCCCAGGCAGGCATTCAACTCGTCCACGTCCCCATAGGCGGCCACGCGCGGATCGGCCTTCGAGACGCGGGTTCCGCCGAAGAGCGCAGTGCCGCCGGCGTCGCCGGTGCGCGTGTAAATCTTCATGGCCGCCAGTATACGTAAAACCCTTCGTTCGCACCGGCGCCGTCGCGCCGCCGCTTCAGGCGCCGGCTGCTGGACTGGTACGACCGGAACGGGCGGACACTGCCCTGGCGCGAGACGTCCGATCCGTATCACATCCTCGTATCGGAAATCATGCTGCAGCAGACGCAGGTCGATCGCGTGCTGCCGAAATACCACGAGTGGCTCGAGAAGTATCCCTCGCTCGAAGCGCTCGCCGATGCGCCCGAACGTGATGTGACGGAGACATGGCGGCCGTTGGGTTACAACATCCGGCCCAAGCGGCTGCAGGCGATCGCGCGAGAGGCGGTCGCGACCTACGGCGGACGAGCTGCCATCCGATGAAGCGACGCTGCTGTCGTTCAAGGGCATTGGCGCGTATACGGCGGGCGCCATTCGCAGCTTCGCGTTCCGCGAGCGCGCGGCGATCCTCGACACGAATGTGGCGCGCGTGCTGTTTCGCGTGTTCATCGGGAAAGGAGTGCCGAAGGCGCACGCGACGAAGAAGAACCTGTGGAGCATCTCGGCGGCGCTCGTCCCGCGAAACCGCGCGTTCGACTTCAATCAGGCGCTGATGGACTTCGGGGCCACGCTGTGCACGGCGAGAAAGCCCAAGTGCCTGATCTGCCCGATGGCGGCGCATTGCGCCGCGTATCCCCACAACCCCGAGAACGAGCAACGTGCCTGAGCGCATCGTCGTCGTTGCGGCGGTGATCGAGCAGGACGGGCGCTTCCTCGTCGCGCGGCGCCTGAAGGGCACGCACCTCGCCGGCTACTGGGAGTTTCCCGGCGGAAAGGTCCATGAGGGAGAAACCCAGGAAGGGGCGCTGCAGCGGGAGATATCAGAAGAACTGAACACGGGAATCTCGAAGGCGCGGAAGATTTTCCACACCGCTCATGCCTATCCCGAGCTGATCGTCGAGCTGCATTTCTATCGCGCCGAGCTGACGGGCGAGGCGCAGCCGGTGCTCGGCCAGGAGCTTCGCTGGATTACGCGCGACGACTTTGGCGCGCTGGACTTTCCGCCGGCCGATGCAGAGCTAATTGACGGGTTGAAAAACGCGAGCCTGTGAGCCGCTTACGGTCAAGCTCGGTGCCAGGCACGGCGTGTTCGCGCTGAACATAGGCCAGCGCCAGAGGCGTGCCGAGCCTGGGCGACGCTGTGGCGCTGGTGATCTCTCCGACGACACGATCGCCTGACTGGATCTTGCTCCCGCGCGCGGGCACGGTTCCGTCGGTCACGACGATCGAGACGAGCCGGCGCGCGACGCGGCCGTGTCCTCGATGCATCACGCGGATGATGACCTCCTGGCCGACGTAGCAGCCTTTCGTGAAGCTGATGGCGCGATCTTCGATCCCCGCTTCGAGCGGAATCGTATCCGTGTTCATATCGATTCCGAAGCGCGGACGTGCGGCTTCTATGCGAAGCGTCTCACCCGTTTCCTCGCTTGCCGTCACCGCGCCGGCCTCGACGAGCGTCGCGCGCATCACATCGGCGTCGCCCGCCGGCACGTACACGTCGTATCCAGGCAACCCAAGCGCATCATCGCGCACGATCGTCACCGATCCGGACGTGATGTTGTCGTACTGATCGGCGAGCCCGGTGACCGATATGCCGGCCGCCTGCTGGATCATCCGCGCGGCGGAGGGGCCGTGCACGCCGATCGCGATCACATCGCTCGTGACGTCTTTCACCTGTACGTCCTCGGAGAAAATCAGCGTATCGAAACGCTCGGCGAGCGGAGCGGCGATGTTGCGCGCCACATTCAGCAGCATGCGGTCGCCCGTTTCGATGACGCCCATATCTGAAATCATCCGCCCCTGCGGGGTCAGGTACGCCGCATAAACCCCTTGCCCGCTCGTCAGGCGCGCGATGTCGTTGGTCAGCAGCGCGTGCAGAAACGACGCGCGATCGCCGCCCGTGAGCGCAATCGTGCCTTGCGACGAGCGATCGATGAGCGCGGCCGAATTGTGCGCGGCGTTGTACTGGTCGAGAGAAAACATCTGCTATCCTGATGAAGAGTGAACTCCCTCAGACATTTTACCTGCCCGAAGGGGGCTGTTGTTGCGGCGCTCTTCGTCGCGTTCTGCGCGACGGTCCAGGACGCCGCGGCGCAGACGAGCGCGGCACATACGTTCCGCGTGTTCGTGCGCGGCGTCGACACCGGAATGGAAGAAGTCACGGTGCTCGAATCGGCCGATGGCTGGACCCTTCGAGGGTCGGGAAAGCTGCGCGCACCGGTCAACCTGGTCGATGGACTTCTGGGAGGCTCGTTACGACCGCGCCTGGAAGCCGATCGAGCTCACGATCAACCTCACCGAGAGCGCCAAGCGGTGGAGCGTCCACACGACCTTCAAGGGCACGATCGCATCGAGTGATATCACGCAGGAAGGGCAGGTTCAGCGCCGCACCAGCACCGTGGCCACCGACACTGTCGTGCTGCCGAACCTCATCTTCGGCGCGTACGAAGCGCTCGCCGCGCGGTTGGCGATGGAAAAAATCGGCTCGCAGCTGCAGGTGTTCATCGCGCCTCAGGATGCGCTCTCCGCGCTCATTCACAACGTGACCGATGAGACCATCAAGACCCCGGGACGCGTGATTGCGGCGCGACGGTGGACGCTGCACTTAGGCGGCGGCGGCGGCTCCGCCAAACTCGAGATGGAGGTATGGACCGAAGGCAGCCGCCTCTTACGCGTCGACATTCCGACCCAGATGCTTACCGTGCTGCGCGATGACATCGCGAGCGTGTCGGCACGTCTCGTCACCATGGCGCGGCCGAATGACGAGGAAGTGACGATCCCCGCGAACGGCTTCAGTCTTGCGGCGACGATTTCCAGACCCGTCGCGCCAGCCGCGCCGGCGCCGGTCCCCGGGCGAAAGCCTGCTCCGGTGCGTCTTCCCGCGGTTGTGCTCGTGTCGGGCTCCGGGCCGACCGATCGCGACGAGTTCGTCGCCGGCATTCCGATCTTCGCCCAGCTGGCCAACGCGCTCGCCGATGCGGGCTATCTGGTCGTGCGCTATGACGAGCGAGGCGCCGGTCAGAGCGGAGGACGCCAGGAGTCGGCCACGATCGAAGAGTTCGCCGTCGACGCGCGCGCCGTTGTGACGTATCTGATGAAGCGCCGCGATGTCGATCCGAAGAAAATCTCGCTTGTCGGGTACGGCGAAGGAGGCTGGATTGCCCTGGTCGTCGGCGCCCGCGACGAGAAAATCGCTGCGATCGGATTGATTGCCACGCCATCGACGCCCGGAACGGAGCTGGTGCTCGAGCAGCAGCGGCTCATGTTCGAAGGAAGCTCGACCAGCCCGGCCGTCCAACAGGCGGCCGTCGAGCAGCAGAAGAAGATTCTGGAGGCAGTCGTGTCCGGGAAGGGGTGGGAAGATTTCAACCCCGACATGCGCAAACGTGTCGACACGCCGCTCTATCGCAGCTTCCTGATGTTCGAGCCGGCGCAGGTCATTGTGAAGACACGGCAGCCGCTGCTCGTCATGCACCCGATGCTCGACCGGGAAGTGCCGGCGTATCACGGCGAGCAGCTTGCGCAGCTCGCGCGCTCGCGTCCGCGCGCGCAGAGCGACCGAGTTCGCCCAGTTGGCCGGCGTCAATCACCTGCTCGCGCGAGCGGCCACGGGTGAGACCTCCGAATACGGAACGCTGACGCAACGCAGCATCAGCCCAGCCGCGACGCTCGAGCTGACATCGTGGCTTGCCAAAGCGCTCACTCCCGAACCGCAGAAGTAAACATGTGGACCCTGGAGACCAATGATTCGTCTGTCGACACTGTGACTTTCCGGCTTCCCCCGGGCTCGGTGAAAACAATCGGTAGGTCCCCAGGTGCGGAATTCATCGTCGACGCTGCGCTGGTTTCGCGGCTGCACTGCCAGCTCACGGCGACTGCAGATGCCCTTCAGGTGAAGGACCTCGGCAGCACGAACGGCACGTTCGTCAACGGCAGACGGGTAAAGGCAGCGGAGCTGCGCGAGGGCGACAGGTTGTCGGTCGGCCGGCTCGAGTTGATCGTGTCACGTAGCGTCCGGCTTCAGCCGGACGGACCTTAGCCGGACCTGCGGCGAACCTCAGCCGGGCCTCAGGAACATATTCGTCCGACGCTCATGTCCGATGGTCGTTTGGGGACCATGCCCCGAGTACACCCGTGCCGCATCGCCGAAGGAAAGCAGTACCTGCGTGATCGATCGAATCAGGGTCGGGTGATCGCCACCAGGGAGATCGGTCCTGCCGATCGAGCCGGCGAACAACGTATCGCCGACGAACAGATCGTCTTTCTTCGCCCCCTTGCGGCCAATCGCAAGACAGACACCGCCGGGACAATGTCCTGGTGTGTGATGGATCGCGACTTCGTATCCGCCGAACGACAGCGTCTCCGACGAGATCGTAGTAGACATCGATCGCCGGCAGCGCGTCGCAGTGCAGTCCGAAGTAGGCTGCCTGCTGGGGAGCCGCATCGTAGAGAAACTGATCGTCGCGATGCAGGTACACAGGAACCTGCAGCACCTGCTTCGCGCGTGAGACCCCCGTTACGTGATCGACGTGCGCATGCGTCAGCAGGATGCTTTGCACGTCGAGCGACTGGCGCCCGACGACATCGAGCAGCATGTCGACTTCATCACCCGGATCGATGACGACAGCCTCGCGTGTCGTCTCGCAGGCAACCACGTAGCCGTTCTTCTGGAACGGCGGAATCGCGCGTGTCTCGACGATCATTGCATCCACCACGCTGCGATCGCCGCCGCCAGCACCAGCATAACGATGACCATCGCAATGACGCCCGTGCGCCGCTGCTTGCGGCGTCGGACCGGCTCGGCCGCCTCGGCAGCCTCCGCCGCTTCCGTGCGGAGGTCGAGGATCGCCGCAACACTCCGAAACTCGGCAGCGATCGTCGCAGCACTTTGGGCACGGTGCTCAACGTTCGCCGCAAGCATCCGGCCGATGGTTTGTTCGAGCTCCGGAGGCACGTTGGCGTTCAGGCCCGTCAGCACCAGACCGCGCGCGCGCTGCCTGCCGGTGAGCATCTCGAACATCACGGCGCCCAGCGAATAGATGTCGCTGCGCGCATCACCGGTGCCTCCGGCGAGCTCTTCGGGTGCGACGTACGGAACTGCGGCCGTGAGGCGTCCCGCGCCGCCGGCGGTAAAGCGCGACAACCCGAAGTTCATGAACTTTGCGCGATCCTTCGGCGTGATCATGATGGTGTCGGGCCTGATGTCGCCGTGCATCATGTCGGCAGCATGGGCATCGGCAAGAGCGTCGGCGAGGTTGATGCCGAACTCGAGTGCCCTGCGGACGTGCAGCGCGCGGCCGTTGATCAGCGACCCGAGCGGCTGTCCCTGCACGAACTCGAACACCAGGAAGGGACGAGTTCCCTCCTGGCCCATCTCGAACAACATCGCGATATTCGGATGCGACAGGTCCAACAATCGGCGACAGGTGTCGTCCAACGCGTCGAACAGCGCGGGATCTCCCGTGACACTGCTGGGCAGAACCTTCACGGCCACGGTTCGTCCGAGGTTCGTATCGCGCGCGCGATAGACCTCGCCGAGGCCGCCGACCCCTAACGGAGCCAGAACTTTGTAGTGTGTAATGGCGTCAGGCATGCGCGCGGTTATTTCTTGGGAGGCCGCGACGGCCGCATCTCGACGCGGCTGGCGAGGCTGCGCTGGTCGTGCGACACCAAATCGACCACGACCTGCGCGACGTCCTCAGGACGCAGCTTCCATTCGTTGTCCGGGTCCGCCTGTCCTGTGAAGTCGGTGTTCACCGATCCGGGCTTGATGTAGCTGACACGAATGCCGTCGTGCCGCACTTCCTGCATGAGCGCTTCGCTGAAGACATCGACTGCCGCCTTCGACGCGCAGTACGCCGCCCCGCCCACGAACGGATTCGTGCCGGCCAGACTGCTGATGTTGACGATGTAGCCGCCGCCCCGCCGCCGAAGATGAGGGATCGCCGCTTTGCAGCAGTTGAAGACGCCGGTGACGTTGGTGTCCATCACGCGCCGCCACTCGTCATGTCCCTGCGACTCGAGGCTGCCGAACCATCCGACCCCCGCGTTGTTGACGAGAATGTCGATCCCGCCCTGCCGGCGCGCGGTCTCGTCGACGAGCGACTGCACCGCGAGGTGGTCGCGCACGTCGGCCGCAAAGATCAGCACCCGTGCTCCGCCGGTCGCGAGGCGGGTGAGTTCGGCTTCCGCTTTCTCGAGATGATCCTTGTTGATCCCGCTGATCGCGACGTGAGTACCCTTCTGCAGAAGAGCCGCCGCAATCGCGCGCCCGATACCGCGCGATCCGCCCGTGACGATCGCGACCTTGCCTTCGAGTGGAGTGCCCATCCGCAGAATATACATGGTCCGGCTGAAGCCGGACACTACGATCCGAAATAGCCGGGTCTCGCCTGCACAGTGACGCCGCGATTTTTCACGCGCACTTCCAGGCGATGCCAGCCGCCCGTCGTGACGCCCTGCGGCGAATAGCTGATGAGATAACGCATGCGGAACTCTTCGAGAATTCTGGAAAACGCAGCGGATAGATCTTTCGTGGATTCAATGGCGAACAGCCGGCCACCAGTTACCTCGCTCAGATCGCGAGGAAAGCTCGCTCGCCGCTCGCCGACCTCGACGCCGTAGACCACCACGTCGCCGCGGCGCGCGGTCTCGAGGACGGCGGTCGGCGGTGAGCCAGCTGGACGTGTCGACTCCGTCGCTGAAGACAATCAACAGCGACCGCCCCGCATCGGACTCGCCGAGCAGCATGCCGGCGTGCGTGGCATCGATGAGCGAGGTCATCCCCTCGCCCCGCGCTTGATCGAGAGCGGTGCGAACGCGATCGAGATTGTCGGTGAGCCCCTGGGTCGGCGCGACGACGTGGCTGAACGCGACGAGGGCGGCGCGATCGCCAGGCTTCAAGCCGTCGAGCACTCTCTTGCCGGCGGTCTGCAAGTGTCCGAGCCGCAGGCCCTGGAGGCTCGCGCTCATGTCGAGCGCGAGCACCACGTTCAACGGAATCTGTTCGAAGCTCGCGAGATCGACGCGCTGGCGCACGCCGTTGTCCAGCACCTCGAAATCGTTCGGCATCAGCCCCTCTACCGGCCGGCCGTTCTCGGTCACCAGCACATCGACGCGCACGGCATCGATACGGCTGCGAAAAGGTCGTCTGTTTAGGCGCCGAAGCGCCGGGCGCGAAGGCGGCAGCGATCGACAGAGCAATTAACGGACGTGGTAGTAGAGCCACCACGGATCCTCCCGTTGCCGTTCATCATCAGGCAGCGCGGCAATAGCATGAAGCTCGCGCTGCGCGGCCGTGCGGTTACCTGCGCGACGCGCAATCTGGCTCAGCGCAAACCGCGGCGACTGCGCCTTCGGATACAGCGCCGACGCCCGCTCGAACGCAGCGCGCGCCTCCTCGTCATGTCCGAGCGCCTCTTCCGCGCGCCCGAGAAACAACTGCGCCAGATACAAGAGCTGATCGCTCGCACCGTCCGCAATCGCGCGGCGCAGCTCTTCCGAGGCCTCGTCGTGTCGTCCCAGGTCGTCGAGCACGTGTCCGTGCCGGACGCGCGCTTCGAGATGGTTCGGGCGCTGTACCAGCGAGTCGCGGAAGAACCGTTCCGCCCTCACGAGCTCGCCGCGCGCCGAGCCGACGTCAGCCGACGTGCGGTTCGATTCGGTGACCGACTCGGCAGCCGCCTGAAGCGCCGTCGAGGCGAACCCCTCGTGCAGCACGCCGCTACCGAACAGAATCTCCGGATCCGAAGGAAAGAGCTGCCGCGCGCGCGCGTAGTGCTCAACTGCCGCCGCGGATTGGCGCATCCGGAGCAAATCTGCCGACGTCTCCAGGTACCACGCGCGGACACCGGGATGCGCCGCGGGGGCTCGGCACCACGCTGTCGAGCAGCGACCGTCCGAGCTGCCAGTGCATGCTGACGTACCGAACGCCCACCCAGCGGCCGTCGCTAACGATGTAGGCGGTTTTCTGGTTAGGCGATCGTCGGACGGTGTCTTCGGGAATCAGCCTGCCGATGTCGGCATGCAGTGCCGCGCCGCGAAGAAGAATCTGATTGGCCCGCTCTGAATCGGTTTTGGCCAGCGTGCGCGCGTAGCGCCTCGCCTCCATCACCACCGCCTCGAGCTCCTGTCCGGTCCAGGTCGACACATCAACCGCGATCTTGCCAGGGTCACCTGGCTTGTGGGCGTCGATGGCCGCGAGCCACTGCTGGAATCGATCAGGCGGTGGCGATTGTCCGAAGGAAGGCTCGGCCGGGCGCGGACACGCGACAAGGAGCCCCGCGACCGCGAGCCAGGAAGAAAGGCGGCGCAGCTGCGTCAAGGCGCTACAATAGCATTTCACCAGGCAAGGAGAGGGGCATGTCACGAAGGTTGGCAGGGGCGGTTTTCGCGCTGATGTTCGCCGGCTCGGCCGGCAGCGGGCTTCTCGCTATACGCAACAAGCCGCAGGCATCGGACGCGCCGAAAAAGTCCTCCGAAGCCGCAGCGACCGAGGCGCTCAACAGCGGGCTCAAGCGGCTCGAGAGGGCCGACCAGATCGAGCCGAAGAACCCGAAGCAGGCGCGCAAGGAATACGAGGCGGCGCTCAAGGATTTTCAGGTGGCGGCCGCTGCGGCGCCCGACAATTACCGCGCTCACAATGGCGCCGGCTACTCGCTGCGAAAGCTCGGTAATTACGAGCGCGCACTCGAGAGCTACGAACGCGCGTTGGCGCTTGCGCCGACGTCATCCGAGGCGATCGAGTATCGAGCCGAAGCGTATCTCGGCCTGAATCGCCTGACCGACGCGAAACAGGCGTACATGCATCTGTTCGTGCACGACCGCATCGCCTCGAATGTGCTGATGAAGGCGATGAAGACATGGGTCGAGACACATCGTGCCCAACCCGCGGGTATCGAACCCGCTGCGATCGACGCGTTCGACGCGTGGGTTCGCGAGCGCGACACACTCGCCTCCTCTGTCGTCAATCTCGGCCACAACTCTCCGGACTGGAAGTGACCTCGTGAAGGCATGGCTGGCGTTCGCGGGCCTGATTCTCGTCAGCATCGCTGCATGGCCGGTGTCCGCGCAGCCCGACTTCGCCGCGGCTGCGCCGGGCACGCCTTCGGCAGCCGAGTTTTTCGCAGATCGTTTGCCGCGATGGTTTCCGGTCCCGAAAGTTCCCGCCGATAATCCCGTGACAGAGGAGAAGGTCGAGCTCGGCCGGCATTTGTTCTACGAGCCGATGCTTTCCGGAAACAGCACCTATTCGTGCGCGAGCTGCCATCAGCAGTCTCTCGCGTTCACCGACGGTCTTGCGCAGGCGATTGGCTCTACCGGCGGCCAGCATCAGCGTTCCAGCATGTCGCTCGCGAACATCGTCTACAACGCATCGTTCGGATGGGGCGATCGCACGTGGAGCCTCGAGTCGCAGATGGAGGTGCCGATGTACAACGAGCACCCCGTCGAGATGGGAGTGAAGGGGAACGAAGCCGAAGTGATTGAACGATTCGTCGCTGATGCCGATTACGTCGCGCGCTTTCGCAGCGCATTCCCTGGCGACCCGCACCCGGTGACGCTGCCGAACATCGTGAAGGCCATCGCGTCGTTCGAGCGGACCATCGTGTCCGCCGACTCAGCGTTCGACCGGTACCTGTATAAAGACGACCACAGCGGGATGTCGCCGGCCGCCAAACGTGGCGTGGCGCTGTTTTTCTCGGACCGCCTCAAGTGCAGCGAGTGCCACGGCAGCGTCAACATCTCCGGCCCGACCATGTTTACGGGCGCCATGCCGTCCGACCCCGAAGCGTTCTTTCACGATACCGGCGTCGCAAAGGAACCGGCGAAATTCCGCGCGCCGACGCTGCGCAACATCGCCGTCACGGCCCCGTACATGCACGACGGGAGCATCGCGACATTGAAAGAGGTCGTCACCCATTACGCGGCTGGTGGCCGACACGCCCGGCCGAAGAGCGACAAGGTTCGCGGGCTTTGCCATCTCGCCTGCGGAGACGGACGACCTCGTCGCCTTTCTGCACACCCTCACCGACGAGAAGTTCCTTTCAAACCCGGCCTTCAGCAATCCCCTCAGCAATCCCGACCTCCGCCGGGAGACGCAGCGGGGCGTCAGAACGAATTCAGAGCCGCCGGCATGGCTGACAGGGTCTCACTAGTAATATTGACCGCCGGATGTCCCTGGTTGCGATTATCGGCGCGGGCGAAATCGGCGGAGCTGTCGCACGCACCCTTGCGTCGCGGGCCCGAGTCGACGCCGTCCGCCTGATCGACGACAAGGAATCGGTTGCCGCGGGAAAGGCCCTCGATCTGATGCAATCCGGCCCTATTTCCCGATCTGATACGCGTATCGACGGTGCGGCAGATCTGGCAGCCGCGGCAGGCGCGTCCGCGATCGTGCTCGCCGACCCTGTCGGCTCAGCCGAATGGAGCGGCGAGGCCGCGTTGGCCCTGCTGCGCCGCCTGAAAACGGGCGGGTATCTCGATCGTTCAGTTCTCATCTGCGCGGGCGCCATGCAGCACACACTGATGCAGCAGGCTTTTGACGAGCTTGGGCTCCCGCGGCGCCGCGTCATCGGATCGTCGCCAGAGTCGCTGGCGGCGACCGCACGAGCGCTCGTGGCCATCGAAGCGCGCGCGGCGTCAAATCAGGTAGCGCTGATGGTAATCGGCAGGCCGCCGGACAAGATCGTGATTCCCTGGAGCGAAGCCTCCGTCGGGGGACACAGCGTGGCGGCCGCGTTGACGCCGCCGCAATTGAATCGGAGTCGAACGGCGGCTGCGTGGCCTGTGGCCCCCGGGCCCGAATGCCCTCGGCACGGCGGCGGCGTTATTCTGTGAGAGTGTTGTGACCGGATCGCGCCGCATCTTCAGCGCGTTCGTGTCGCTGGATCGGGACAACGGAACCCAGGCGCCCGTATGTGCGTGGCCAGTTTCGATTGGCGCATCCGGACTCGAGCGTGTCACCACGCCCGTGCTATCGGTCCGCGACCAGGTTGTCGTTGATGAGGTACTGCAATGAGACGTGTGTCAGTTGGTCTGCTTGTCGCCGCGCTCTGTGCCGTTTCGCTGCAGGCGGATCCGCGCCGCATCGATCCGAAGGCCTATCTGGAGCATGTGAAGTTTCTCGCGTCTGAGGATCTCGAGGGGCGTGGAAACGGCAGCCGCGGCCTCGAAAGCGCCGCCGAATATATCGCCGCGACAATTCCGCGAGGCCGGCCTCGAGCCCGCAGGCGATGGCGGCACGTTCTTTCAGCGCTTCGAGATGACGACGGGGATGTCGGTGGAGCCGGGCAATTCGGTCACGCTGCATTCCGGCCGAAGCGCGGTGCGGTTCGACGTAGGACGCGACTACGAGATCGTGTCGACGTCGGGTAATCAGACGTCGGCCGCGGAGACATTGCCGGTGGTGTTCGCCGGTTACGGTATTTCAGCACCGGCGCTTCACTATGACGACTACGCGGGTATCGACGCCGCGGGTAAAGCCGTGCTGGTTTTCACGCACGAGCCGCAGGAAAACGATGCGAGAAGCGCGTTCGAAGGACAAACGAACACGGTGCATTCGACGATGATGCGAAAGGTAGAGGTGGCCCGAAAGAACGGCGCAAAAGCCATCCTCGTCGTCGATGACACCAACCATCGGCCCTCGCCCGATCGATTCCGTCGATGGCTGCGGGAGCCGCAGGCCGAGGATTACGGGATTCCGGTGTTCTTCCTCTCGCGCGACCTGGTTCAGCGTGCGCTCGGTACCCGGCTGAATCTTGAAACGACGTCGGCCGAGATCGATCGGGACTTCTCGCCGAAGTCGCGATCGCTCAGCGACCTGACCGTGAACGCGCTCGATCGCACGACGAGAGTGCGCCGGCCCGTGCGCAATGTCATCGGCACCTTGAAAGGCAGCGACCCGGCGCTGCAGTCCGAAGTGATCGTCATCGGCGCCCATTACGACCATCTCGGCCGGAGCGGCCGCTTCTCGATGTCGCAGAACACGACCGGGCAGATTCATCATGGGGCCGACGATAACGCGTCAGGCACCGCCGCGATCATCGAGATGGCAAAGGCCGCCGTCGAAGCGCGCAAGGAGTTCCGCCGCAGTATCGTGTTCATGACCTTCGCGGGAGAAGAACACGGCCTGCTCGGCTCGTCGTACTACGTCAACCATCCGACGGCTGCCGCTCGACAGGACGATCGCCATGATCAACCTGGACATGGTGGGGCGGGCCGGAGGACGAATCATGGTCGACGGCCTGGCGAATTCGCCGTCGATGGAGGGCGATCTGACCGCCGCCGAGTCGGCGAGCTCGCTCAAGCTTCGTGCGCTGCGCGGCGGACCCGGCGCCGGAGCGAGCGACGACGCCACGTTCCTGCTCAGGAAGATTCCGTCGATTAATTTCTTCTCCGGCTTCCATTCGGACTATCACCGGCCAAGCGACACGTGGGACAAGATCGACGCCGCGGGCGGTGCGGGTGTCGCCGATCTTGCCCTCGCGCTTGTGCGACAGCTCGCCAACCGCGCGGAGCGTCCGCCGTTCGTCGAAACGGTGCAGCAGGAGCAGGACCCGCACTCGAGCGGAAACGTCGGCGCCGTGTCGGGATACGGTCCGTATTTCGGATCGGTGCCGGATTTCGCAAACGAGGGTCAGGGAGTGAAGTTCGCCGAAGTGCGCGACCGGCAGTCCGGCCGCCAAGGCTGGCCTCCGAGGCGGCGACGTGATGATCGCCTTCGGTGGCATGCCGATCAAGACGCTGTATGACTTCACGTTCGCGCTGCGGGAAAAGAAACCCGGCGATCGCGTCGACGTGGTCGTCGTACGTGACGGGAAGGAAGTGAAGGCATCGGTCGAGTTGACGACGCGGCCGTAGGTGAATCTGAAAGTAGAAAGTCGACAGTGGAAAGTCGAAAGTGGTTGATCGCCGTGTCCATGTTTGCGGTCGGCTGCGCGTCGGGCAGCGGCGGCGGCGGCTGTTCGATCGGATTCGGCATCGAGATTGAAAATAGAGCCGCGATCGAGCGATTCGAGACCCTTCGCAATCGTTACTTCGTTCGACATCTTCTTTTCAACCCTGTCACCGCTACCTATCTCGGCGCAGATGGCTACAGCGACGTCCTTCAGTCGACGAATGGGGCGTTGAAGGATTACTCGGAGGGCGCGCTCGCGAGAGAGCTGGCGTTCTATCGGGAGGTGCACAAGGAACTCCGCGACATCGCGCGCGACAGCCTGCCGCCGCCGCATCAGGTGGATCATCGCGTGATGGAGGCGCAACTGACGTTCCTCATCCGCCTGATCGGCGGATCGGAAGTATCACCAACGCGCGGTCGACACTTACACAACTGAGCCATTTCGAGGCGTCGACTGGCAGATGCAGCAGATGCAGGACGTCGGCAGCGGCCTGCGGGGCACCGAGGCGGAGTGGAAGCATCTTGTCACCAGGGTCGAGGCGATTCCCGGCTACCTCGGCCACGCGCGAGCCAATCTGCTCGCGGGTCGGGCAGGCTGGCAACGTGCCCGATTGGCGCATGGTGCAGCGGAACGGCATTGAATCCAGCGTTGCCAGCGTGGAATATTTCCGGCGCACGCTTCCCGAAACCGCCGCCGGCTTTATCGGCAACCGGCCGTTCGGCCAGACGCTGATGCCGCAGCTGAAACAGGCGGGCGATCGCGCAGCCACCGAGTGGCAGGCATTTGCAGATTTTCTCCGCACGACCTACGAGGCAGGTTTAAAGTCCCGGCAGGATCGCTTTGCGGCGGGCACCGAAGAGTACGAATGGCGTGTCCGGCATATCTTCGGCGATACGCGAACGGCAGAACAACTCTACGATTACGGCGCGCAGCAGGTCGCGTTGTACTCGCGTCTGCATCCAGGAAGTCGTCGCAACCATCGCGAAGGATGCCGGTCTTGGCGCGCGTCAACGACGCGCGATGTCGTCAGCCACCTGGCAAAGGATTCCCCGAGGAACGACGACGAGTTGTTCGCGTGGTATCGCGAAACGGCCGCACGCGCCGTCGCGTACGGGCGCGAGCACCGCATGTTCGACGTGCCCGACGATTACAAGCTCGATATTCTGCCGACTCCGCCGGTCCTCGAAAATAGCATCGACGCGGCGTACTACATGGCGCCGCCGTTCAAGCAATCGGGCGTAGGCCGTTTCTATCTCACGCCGACAGGCAACGACCCGGCGAAGTTGAGGCTCAAGAACCGCGCGTCAATCGCAGACACGGCGATCCACGAGGGGTTCCCGGGCCACGACTGGCACTTCAAATACATGACGCAGCATGCGGATCAGATCTCCAACATCCGGTGGCTCACCCCTGGAGCCGTCGAGGACTCATCGTCCATGTGGAGTGACTCACTGGCGGCAGAGGGATGGGGACTGTATGCGGAAGAGCTGATGGCCGAACCCGTTGCGGGCCGGCCGTACGGCTTCTATTCGGCGCCGGAGTATCTCTATGAGCTGCAGGGCCAGATGACGCGGGCCGTGCGAGTGCGCGTCGACGTCGGCATTCACACCGGCCGGATGACATTCGACGAGGCACGCGACTATTACGTGGAGCACGTGGAGTTCTATCCAGGGGCGTGCGGTGAAGAACGGACCCGGATGCGCGCGCGGCGTGCGACGACAGCCGATCGGCGATCTACCGCTACTCGAAGTGGCCGACGCAGGCCATCGCGTACAACCTTGGCAAGAACGCAATTATCTCGCTGCGAGAGCAGGCCAGAAAGAATATGGGCACCGCCTATTCGCCGAGAGCCTTTCACGAAAGGTTCATGCGAATGGGAACGGTGCCCGTCGTCTTTTTTCGCGACGCTTCGGGTCTGGTGTCGGACCGCTTAATGCAGCGACAATCCGGTTGAAAAATCAGCGAGCTGTTCGCGCAGCATCAGACGTCCGCGATGCAGCCTCGACTTCAGCGTCTGCTCTTTGACGTGCAGCACCGCGCTGGCCTCTTCCGTGCTGAGCCCTTGCACGTCGCGAAGAATGACCGGCGCGCGATAGAGCACCGGCATGTCCTTCAACGCGCGGACAAGCGCCTGCCGCATCTCCGCGCGCAGCATGTCTTCGTCGGCGAGCGGCGCCCAGTCGACGACCTCCCGCTTCAACGGCTGGATGCTGTCTTCGTCGCCCGTCTTCTCCATCGCGTTCGGCAGGTTCTGCTTGAACTCGCGGAGACGCGACATCGCCGCATTGAACGTAATGCGATAAATCCAGGATGACAGCGCCGCATCGCCGCGGAATGCGTCGATTTTCTGATACACCTTCAGCAGCACGTCCTGCGCGACTTCTTCGGCGTCCTCGCGGTTCCTCAGATAACGGAAGGCAAGTTGATAGATCTTCGCTCCGTAAGAGTCGGCGAGGTCCGCGACCGCTGTCGGATCCTGCGCGCGTAATCTTTCGACAAGGTTTTTCGTGGGTGCTCCCTGGGTCATGGCGTCCTCTGGTTATAAGAACACCCCCGGGGTGGGTTTTATTCCCCGAGCAGGACCTTAAAGATGAAGATGGGCGCCGCGATGCTAACAAGGAGAGACAAGTCCAAGGAACACAACGGCTTGCGGCCTGCCGAAATTCACGGTCCAGCCAAGCCCGTTGCGCCGCGGCACGAACAGCGCCGGGTCCTGCCGGTTGAAATACAGGCTGCGAAACCGCCAGTGGACGTCCTCGGTCTTGCGCACGACGGGCTTCGGATACTGAAGATAGACCGCCGCCCGCACTCCCACAACTCGCCGACACACGATACAGACGACGAGGCTCTGGTAGTAGATATCGCCAAGACCGCAGCACATGAGCTGCCACATCATGATCAGGCGGATCGCGAGCAACCCCTGGAAGGTCACCCAGATAGCGGCGAGCAGGCTGATGGCTTCCGCCGTCACCAGCATCCGCTCGCGCTCCTGGCGGCTCACTTCGTTTTCGACTGCCGAGCGGGTCTTTTGAGTGCGATACAGCAGGACGCTCGCGATCGCGCCGAACACGATCGCCAGCGCCAATTGAATCCACACGGGCACGAGGATGATGCGTACGACGCGCGAACGAACCTGTCGGCGATGGCCTGATCGTCGAAGTGCACCGGAAGCAAGCGCCGGTATCGACGGCGCCCGACCCAGGATGTAGCCCGTCGTCCCGGAGATCGCCGCAATCGTGGTACCGACGCCCAGCAGCGTCAGAGAGCGTAGGACGATAGATCATCTTCATCTGGCAACAGCCTCGACAACAGTCCGATCGAACACCGCGGCAAAATTCCGCACGATCGCCGCTTCCGCGTCGCGCATGGAGATGCGCACGCCCGGCCGCGCGCGACAGGGACGTCACGCCGCCGGTCGCGATGCCGCACGGCACGATGAGATTGAAGAAATCGAGATCGGTCGTCACGTTGAACGCAAATCCATGGCTCGTAATCCAGCGCGAGATGCGCACACCAATCGCACCTATCTTTTCGGCACCAACCCACGCGCCCGACAGCCCCGCAATGCGCGCGCTTTCGAGGCCGAAATCGCGGGTGGTGCGGATCATGACGTCCTCGAGGTCGCGCACGTACTTGTGCACGTCGCATCGATCCGGCCGGAGATCCAGGATGGGATAGCCGACGAGCTGCCCGGGGCCGTGATAGGTGATGTCGCCGCCGCGGCCCGTCTCGTGCACCTCGACCTGCCGTGCGGTGAGCACATCGGGCGTGGCGATCAGGTGCGATCTCGCCGCATCGGCCTTGACGCCAAGCGTAATGACATGAGGGTGCTCGAGCAGGAGAAGCAGGTCCGGGACGCGCCCGGCCCGCCGCTCTTCGACGAGCGCGCGCTGCATATCGCTGGCAACGGCATACGGAACGACGCCAAGCCGTCGGACTTCCAACTCACGCACTCCCTAATGGTAGCGTGGGTCGTGTGGTTGAGCTCGCGGAAACCGTAGTCGCGCTCTCAGGCCGCCCAGCGGCGACGCCTCCAGTGAGATCGATCCACCATACACCTCGGCGATGTCACGGACGATCGCGAGTCCGAGACCAGACCCGGGCGCGGCTTCGTCGGCCCTCACGCCGCGCTGCAAGCACCGCTTCGCGCATCTCATCCGCCAACCCGCTGCCGTCATCGTCGACGGTAATCTCCACCGCCGCTCCGCTCTGCCGCGGCGTCGATACTCACGTGCGCGCGTCCCCACTTGCATGCGTTGTCGAGCAGGTTGCCGATCATCTCGTCGAGATCTTCGCGCTGAACGCGCACCGACAGATCGGGCGGCACGCGTACGTCGATGGCGATTCCACGCTCGGCGTAGAGACGATGCAGCGCGCGCGCCAGTCCGTCCGCCGATTCCTTGATCGAGCAGAGCGCTCCTGCGATTGCGCCCGACGCCGCGGCGCGCGCGTGGGCGAGGTGATAATCGACCTGCCTCCGCATGCGATCGACCTGCTGCTGAATCGGCAGCGGCAACCTCCGGCTGGCCCGCAGCCCTCGCCCGCTCCGCCTCGTGCGCAATGATGGCGAGCGGCGTCTTCAGACCGTGGGCCAGGTCGCCGGCCTTCGCAACCGCACGGCTGACGGCCTGCTCCCGCTGGTCGAGCAGCGCGTTGAGATCGTTGACGAGCGGCTGCACTTCTGTCGGGTAGTTGCCCTCGACGCGCCGATCGCGGCCCTGGTGCAATCCGGCAAGACGGGTCCGAAGGTTGTTGATGGGCGAAACGCCGCGGCGCACTTGCACGAGACCCGGCGACCATGGCGAACACCCCGAACATCATCACCAATGGCCGCCGGAATACGTCGTGCACCACGATGGCGAGGGCGTACGCCGGGATGGTGCTCGATGGCGGTGATCAAAGCGGCGCTGGCCATGATCATCAGCCCGATCGTCCAGAGCACGCCGCCGAAGCAGAACGCGGCTCCGCAGCGAGGGCGGTCTCGTCATTGCGTCACTGCGCAACGCGATACCCGAGACCGCGTACCGTTTCGATGATCGACGCGCCCAGCTTGCGGCGCAGCCGCGCGATGAACACTTCGACGGTGTTCGAGTCGCGGTCGAAGTCCTGCGCGTAGATGTGCTCGGTCAGCTCGCTCTGCGACACGACGCGCGTGCGGTGATGCATCAGGTACGAGAGCACGCGGAACTCGTGGCTCGTCAGCTTCACCGCGACGCCGTCGCGCGTGACGCGGGCCAGCCGTGGATCGAGCGTCACGGCGCCGCAGCGCATCGCGGGTTGCGTCTGCCCGCTCGACCTCCGAATGAGCGCACGCAGCCTGGCCAGCACCTCTTCCATCCTGAACGGCTTCGAGACGTAGTCGTCCGCACCTTCGTCGATTCCCTGGACCGTCTCGTGCCAGCTGCCGCGCGCTGTCAGCACAAGGATGGGGATGGCAAGGCCGGAGCTGCGCCAGCCGCGCAGGACCGTCAGGCCATCGACGCGAGGGAGTCCGAGATCGAGCAGCACCGCGTCGTAGCCTTCCGTTCGCGCAAGGAAATCGGCACGTTCGCCGTCGGCCGCGCAGTCGACGGCATACCCGGCGCCGGTCAGCGCCGCAGACAGTTGTTGCGACAACGACGCTTCGTCTTCGACGACCAGAACTCTCATCAGGCTGCTTAGGGTGTTAGGTTAATCCTGAACGCCGGCTGAACGAGCCATTCATGTCACGTTCATTCGAGGCCCGATATCGTAGCCGCCATGACAACTCCTTTCACTTACGAGTTCGGCTATAGCTGGTGGATAGGCTGGGGACTATCTGGTCCCCATCGCGCTGTTCGGCGCCTCGCGGTTCTGGCGCTGCGGCTCAAATGGCGTCGATGGGTGGTCATCACCTCCAGCGTGCTGGCGGCCTGGGCGGTCGCAGGCCTGCTGATGACGCATTTCCTTTTCGGGCTCAATTTTCCTGTGGACCTTCCAACGGAGCACTTTCTCTCCTCAGGCAGCGGACGCGTCGTCGATATCGGCGCGGGCTCCGGCCGGGCATCCATTGGGCTGCTGCTGGCAAGACCCCGCGTGACCGTCACTGCGGTCGACATCTACTCGGGCTATTACGGAATCGATGACAACACGCCAGAACGGTTCATGCTCAACGCTCGCATTGCCGGCGTCGCCGACCGGGCAGAGGCAAGAGTGGGCGACGCGCGTGAGCTGCCGCTCGCTACCAGCACGTATGACGGCGCGATCAGCGTGGCCGCGATCGATCATCTGCCTCGCGCCGGCATCCCGAAGGCACTGGCTGAAGCGGCGCGTGTGCTGAAGCCTGGAGGAGAGTTTCTGCTGACGATTGTGAACGTCGATGCCTGGGCACGCTTTGCGTCGCCGCACGCGTTCGGGCATCACCCCGCGGCGAATCCGGGCCGATGGCGAACGCTGCTCGAATCGTCGGGCTTCGAGATCAGGGAGCAGGGAACGCAGCCCGGAGCGTTGTACTTTCTCAGCCGGAAGACGCGTCCCAGTTCTCGATCGTCTTCTTGACGACCTGCATGAACTCATCGGCGATAGCGCCGTCGATGACTCGATGGTCGTAGCCGATGGTCATGTAGGCCCGCAGCCGGATCGTGATGGTGTCGTCCAGAACGACCGGCCGCTTTTCGACCGCGCCGACGCCAACGATAGCGACCTGCGGCTGGCTGATGATCGGCATCCCGAACAGCGCGCCGAACACGCCGGGGTTCGTGATTGTGAAGGTTCCGCCCTGCACGTCCTCGGGCTTGAGCTTTTTCTCGCGAGCCCGCGCCGCGACGTCGGCAATCGCCTTGCTGATGTCGAGAAGGCTCATCGAGTCGGCATTCTTGATCACCGGTACGATCAAGCCCCAGTCGAGCGCCACGGCCACGCCGATGTTGATGTCCTTCTTGTAAATGACGTCGGTGCCGTCCACCGATGCGTTGACGATCGGCACTTTCTTGAGGCCCTCGGCGCACGCCTTGGTGATGAACGACATATAGGTGAGTTTGCCGCCGGCCTTTTCGTACTCAGCTTTCTTCGCCTTGCGAATCTCGTCCACCTTGGTGAAATCGATCTCGAACGCCGAGTGAACGTGCGGCGATGTGCGCTTGCTCATCACCATGTGCTCGGCGATCTTCCGGCGCATCACGCTCATCGGCGTGCGCTCGTACTTGCGAGGTCGAGTCCGGCCGTCGCGGCGGGATTCGGAGCCAACAAGGGTGCCGTCCGCCGTAGCCCGCCTTGCGGTGCGGAGGCGGACGCGAAGTCGGAAGCGCCGGCAGCCGCGGAGGTGGGAGAACCGGCATCGATGTAGGCGAGGATGTCGTTCTTCGTCACGCGGCCGCCCTCGCCGCTACCCGCGATGTTCCGCACGTCGACGTGATGCTCCTGGGCAATCTTTCGCACGACCGGCGACAACCGCAACTCTCGCGCTTCCGCTGCCGACCAGGGCTTCGCTAAGCCGGGTGCAACGGGTGCGGGCGCCGTCGCTGCGCCGTGCAATGGGTGCGGAGGCTTGTCTCGCCGTAGCACCGGATGGTGCCGGCGGTGCGGAGGCGGATGCGACGGGCTTGTCAGGGGTGACGGGCGCGTACGGACCGTTACGCGCAGAAGTATCGCCGTCCCCCTGCGGAGAAGAGACGGGTGGGGCTTCCTTCTCGGGAGCTTTTGCGGGCTTAGCCGGTGCTTCCGCCGGCTTCGCAGCGGCCGCAGGCTTGGCAGTCGGGGCCGCGGGCTTGGACGCGGTCTCATCGATGACCGCGACAACGGTGTTGATGGGCACCGTCTCGCCCTCTTTCACCTTCACCTCGCTGACAACGCCGGCGGCGGGCGACGGTATCTCGGCGTCGACCTTGTCGGTCGAGATCTCGAACAGCGGCTCGTCGCGCTCGACCGCGTCGCCAACCTTCTTCAGCCATCGGACGATGGTGCCCTCAGCCACCGACTCGCCCATCTGTGGCATGACCACTTGTTTCGCCATTTTTTTCCTACCAGCTACCAGCTACGACCTACATATGTATCGCCGCGCCGTGCGTCGCGTGCGCCGCTTCGCCAACGGCCTCTGAGAACGTCGGGTGCGCGTGAATGGTCCTGATTAATTCCTCGACTGTACATTCGAGGCGCAGCGCCAGCGTCGCTTCGGCCACCAGTTCTGTCGCCCGTGGGCCGATCATGTGTACGCCCAACACTTCATCGTACTTCTTGTCGGCGACGATTTTCACGAACCCCTCGGCCTCGCCCGCCATCTTCGCGCGGCCCAGCACGAAGAACGGAAACGTTCCGACCCGCACCTCGTAGCCCTTTTCCTGCGCTTCGCGCTCCGTCAGCCCGACACTGCCAATCTCGGGATCGCAATAGGTGCATGCGGGCACGTGATCGTAGTTGATGGGCTTGACGTCCTGGCCCGCTATCCGCTCGGCGGTGATGACCCCTTCGGCTGACGACACGTGGGCGAGTTGGGGATGCGGCGGGCTTCCAGCGCCGAACGAGATGACATCGCCAACAGCCGAGAACCCGGGAACGCCCGTGCGAAATAAATTGTCGACGGCAATGTAGCCGCGATCGGTGCTGAGGCCGAGTGCTTCCACGCCGACACCCTGAGTGACCGGACCGCGCCCGGTGGCGACGAGCAGATAATCGGCGCTCATTTTTTCAACCTTGCCGTCAGGCAGCTGCGCCTCGATCTCGACGCCCGTGGAACCGGCCGCCGCCTTCGTCACTTTGGTACCCGTGTGGATCGTCATGCCCTGCTTCCTGAACGACTTCTCGAGCTCTGCCGAGATCGCTTCGTCTTCAACCGGCACGATGCGTGGCAGCAGCTCGATGATGGTCACCTGGCTGCCGAAGCGCCGGAAGATCGACGCGAACTCCACGCCGACCGCCCCGCTGCCGAGAATGATCATCGACTTCGGCACTTCGCGCAGCGCAATCGCCTCGTCGCTCGTGATGATCCGCTTGCGATCGATCTCGACGCCCGGAACGCTTCTCGGCACGGAGCCGGTCGCGATGACGATTTCCTTCGAGGCCGTCAGGCTCTGCTTGTCGCCTTCGACGATGTCGATCGTCCCGCGTCCGGTAATCGTCGCGGTGCCTTTGATCCATTCGATCTTGTTTTTCTTGAACAGGAACTCGATGCCCTTGGTCAGCCCCGTCACGATTTTGTCTTTACGCGCCTGCACCTGATTCATGTCGATGCCGACGGCGCCTTCACCGATCGTGACGCCCCACTCCTTGACGTTCTGCACGACCTTGAGCGCGTGCGCGTGCTCGAGCAGGGCTTTGGTGGGAATGCATCCCCAGATGAGGCAGGTGCCGCCGAGCGCTTTCTGCTTCTCGACGACGGCGGTCTTCAGCCCCAGCTGCGCCGCTCGGATGGCCGCGACGTAGCCGCCGGTGCCCGCGCCAATCACCACTACATCGAACTCGTTCGCCATGTGAACTCCCGCCTTCGCACTCACTATGCACACCGCTACGGCGCGGCAGGCCAACAGCGCAACTTACTAGGCGGGCCGGAGGGTGTCAAGCAAGCGCCCGCCTTCGCGCGCGTGATCCGGCGCGCTACGGCGAGGCCGCGCCGAAGCCTGGCCTGATCAGACGAGCGGAGGCGGGAAACGCGATACAATACCGGCTGTTTTCTCCATGAATCCCAAGCCGAAAACGATCCTCATCGTCGACGATGACGAGGGGATGCGTGACACGCTGAACGCCATCTTCCGGCGGGACTATCGCGTGTTGCGCGCGGCAACGGGCGAAGCGGCGCTCGCCATCCTGAACCGCGAGGACGTCGATTTGATGCTCCTCGACGTGCGCCTCCCCGGCATCGACGGCTTCGACGTGCTCCGCATCGTCAGAGAAAATTACAGCCTCATCGAAGTCATCATGATTTCGGCGATTACCGACGTCGAAACCGCCGTCAAGGCGATGAAGTTCGGCGCGTACCACTACGCCACGAAGGAGTTCGATTACGAGACGATTCGCTCGCTGGTACACAACGCGAGCGAGCGGCAGGATCTGAATCGCCAGGTGCTGACGCTGAGCGCGCAGGTCGCCGACCAGGGCGATCGCGAGTTCGTCGTCGGGCCGAGCAAACTGACGCGCGACATTGTCGATCTGGTGGGGAAGGTCGCGAAGCTGTCGGCGACCGTGCTGGTTCTCGGCGAGAGTGGCACGGGCAAAGAGCTGCTCGCGCGCCTCATCCATCGCGAGGGAGGCAACGCTGAGGCGCCGTTCATTGCCGTCAACCTCGCGGCGATTCCGCGAGAGCTCGTCGAAAGCACCCTGTTCGGCCACGAGCGCGGATCGTTCACCGGCGCGCTGAAGCAGCAGCTCGGCAAATTCGAGCTCGCGTCGGGCGGCACGCTGTTTCTCGACGAAATCGGCGATCTGCCGCTTGACCTCCAGTCGAAGCTGCTGCGCGCGATACAGGAAGGGGAAATCGAGCGGGTCGGCGGCGCGAAACCAATCAAGACCGATTTCCGCCTGATTGCCGCGACCAACGTCGACCTCGAGAAGGCCGTCAAGGACAGCCGGTTTCGCGAAGACCTCTACTATCGCATCAACGTCATCCCCATCAAACTGCCCCCGCTTCGCGATCGTATCGAAGACCTCCCCGAACTCGTGCGTTTCTTCCTCAGTCGCTACAAGCTGCGCTTCAGGAAGAACATTCAGGGCATCTCGGACTCGACGGTGAAAATTCTGTCAAGTTACTGGTGGCCCGGCAACATTCGCGAGCTCGAGAATCTCATCGAGCGGCTCGTCGCGGTGACCGACAAGGAGTGGATTACGGACGAGGATCTGCCGTTCGAGTTCCATTTCGCCCAGCTCGATCGCGTGCCGTCGCAGGGCGAGAGTCTGTTCCAGGAGGCCACGAACACGTTCGAGCGTAACTTCATCCTGCGCGCGCTGGAAAAATCCGGCTGGAACGTCACGGCGACGGCACGGTATCTGGGAATTCCTCTCAGCACGCTCAAATTCAAGATGGATCGACTCGACATTCGCGAGCTCGCTAAAAAACTTCGCGGGGCCTAGCCACATTTCCTAACTGCGGCCAATCTATTGGCCACACCGGCCAAACCACGGACCGGTGAACTAACCTGCCCTTTTTCAGTTAGTTACAAACACCCCGTCGGACGGACTCCACTACTGCGCGGCCAAGCTGTTAGCCCTACTCAGAATCGCCTGGATGTCTTCCATCACTACATGCGCCTGCACAAGTCGTTGTTTCACAGAGTATTTACGCTAGCACAAATTGTGTGAAGATCTAATGGAACGGCAGTTGCTCTACGCACAGACGAGGATTCAGATACGGGTCAAACGCGGACCCGAATCCAGCCTGACGCGTTCATCCCAGCAACTCCAACGACAAGTTCGAGCATATGCAGCAATCAATGTTTAACGTTCGTGTCCCGCTCGCCGACCGCGGAGAGGTGTTCCTGATGAACACGCTCACCGACGCGCAGCTCATTGTCTCGGACGAGATCGCGGGCATGCTCGAGCGTGTATCGAGCGACCCGGCTTCGCTCGCACCAGAGCGGCTCGACAGCGAAGGGCGCGAGGCGCTGGTGACGCTCACTGAGCACGGGTTCATCGTCCCGAGCCGCGCGACCGACACGGAGGCGCTGAACAAGTTCTTCACGGATTACCGCGAAGACACCGAGCAGATGCGCGTCACGGTGTTGACGACGCTCCAGTGCAACTTCGCGTGCGACTACTGCTTTCAGGGCGACCACGGCGATCACAACAAGCACGCGGACAAGATGTCGCTCGACGACAGCGCCCGGCTGGCAGACTGGATCGAGCAGCGCCTCGACGAGCTGAAGCCGAAACGGCTGACGATTACGTTCTTCGGCGGCGAGCCGCTGCTCAACATTCCGGTCGTGTACGACCAGGCCGAGCGGGCGTTTGCCGCATGCCAGAAGCGCGGCGTCACGCTGGCGCTGGGCATCATTACCAATGGGCTGCTGCTCACCGAAGAGCTGGTCGATCGCCTGCTGCCCTACGGCCTTGGCTATGTGAAGGTAACGCTCGACGGCGACCGCGACACGCACAACAAGATGCGTCCGCTGCGCGGCGGCCAGGGCACCTTTGACAGGATTATCGAGAACGTCCGCAAGGTTGCCGGCAAGATACGGATCGCGGTAGGCGGCAACTTCGACGCCGACTCGGTGGCGAGCTTTCCGGCGCTGCTCGACTTTCTCAAGGAGCAGGATTTCGCGGACAAGCTGGCGAAGGTGGCGTTCAAGCCGGTCGTGCGCGAGCGGCAGGTCCCGAAAAACATCATTCCCCTCACGGCGATTACGGACAAGCCGCTGAACGGCACGTGCATGACGGCCGCTGGATCGGGCGGCTCGAGCATCTGCGACACCTGCCAGTTCGTCGACGAGCAACTGTCGCACCTGCGGGAAGAGACAAAGAAGCGCGGATTCCCAACCGTGGACGGTGTCCACATGGGGCCGTGCGAAATCCACAAGACGCCACGCCTACACGATCGGTCCGAACGGCGCGACCTACGCGTGCCCGGGTTTCACGGGTGAGCCCACGTTGGCGACCGGTCACATCGACGGTCGCACGGAAAGCTGGCGGATGTCGGCGGCGGAGCGGTTCGAGCACCTGGCGGCGTGGCACAAGTGCGGAGACTGCGCGTTTATTCCGGTGTGCGCGGGCGGCTGCTCGGTCGCCTCACACACCGAGCTTGGCGACATGAACATGCCGACGTGTCACAAGCCGGCTTTCGAATCGGCACTCGTATCGCTGGCGCATGAAGCGGCCAGCGCGTCTTAGGAGACGACAATCATGGCAAAAATCAAGGTCATCAAGTCCGGCAAAGAGAGCGCGAAGCCTGTAGAACTACTGCCCCTGGATCATCGACACCGGCGATCCTGCGCCGCAGAAGTAAGAAACGCTAAATATTTAGCGTTTTCGCGCCGAAAAGCTCTTCGATTGCCGGGATTTCCGTGCCCGGCGGTGGAGATCTCTCGTCGCCGGGATTGGCACATCGGCAGAGGAGCTAACGATGTATCAGCTAGATGCACAGACAAAAACGGGCATAATGGCAGGCGTCTCTGCCTGTATTGCGCTTTTGCCGTCTTTTCGTCCTGTCCTCGCTGTGCAGCTCCCGTTCGACGCCCGCAGCCCAGCCGGCTACTCCGGCTCGTGACTCTCACAATTGGCTTCCCGTTCAAACAGGACGAGATCCGCTTCACGGCGCCAGCAAGCTCGCGCGCCTATTAAGCTTTGAAGGTCTTGTCATATCTTGCGCGCGATGGCCGGCCGCATCCGCGACTTGCCGAAAGCTGGCCAGAGTCCGCCGACGGTTTAACGTGGACGTTCACCTTCGACGCAATGCTGTTTTTCACGACGGTACGCCGGTGACTGCCACGCCATCAAGGCGTCTCTCGAGCGATCGATTGCTGGCCCCGAGCGAGATCGCTCGCCCGGGCTTGCAGACATCATCTGGCGATAGAGCACCTCCGAACGAACTCGAAGTCAGTAATCCGTCTGCGTCAACGTTCGACGTTTCTTCTGGATGATCTTGACGGTCGCAATCGTCAAACCAGGATCGAATGGACGGAACCGTCGGCACAGGGCCGTTTCGTGCATGAGCTCGACGTCGAACGGCGAAATCGTCATGACATGCGTTTCCCGAACTACTATCGGGGACGAGCCCGACATTGATCGAATCGTGATGGAGACCTACCCGGCCGTTCGAACGGCATGGGCCGCGATGATGCGAGGCGAAATCGATTTTCTGTACGAGGTCGGCGCCAGAAGCACGTGGAGTTCATCGAGGGTGAAGACATCGGTGAACGTCTTTCTCGTTTCTTGCGAAACTACGCTTACGGTGTGATCTTCAACGCCAGGCGAGATATCTTTCGAGACGCGCGAGTTCGGCGCGCACTCAACTACGCAATTGATCGCGAAGCAATCGTTCAACAGGCGCTTCAGTGGCCGTGGCAAACCGCATCAGCGGACCTGCTTGGCCGCAGCACTGGGCGTTACGATTCGTCTGTCGCCGACTATCTCGTATGACCCTGGTCGAGCGCATCAGCGCTTCTGGATCAGCGCGGGTCATCGCGAGACCTTGCGGAGCTCCGGCGAACGACCGCGCAGCCAAGCTTCACTTCACGTGTCTAGTGCCAGAGAATTTCGCCTTGTGGGAGCGCATGGCGCTGCTTGTCCAACGGGATCTCGCGGAGATCGGCGTCGATATGCAGCTCGAGACGTGCCTGTCGAAGAGTTCAATCGAGCGAATTGTCGAAAGGCGATTTCGATGCAGTCTTACTGGAACTCGTCGTTGGAAACAGCGCCAGCCGGCCATTCAGCTTCTGGCATTCACAGAGCACGCAGAACGTATGGGGTTATCAACAACCCCGCTCTCGATCACGCTCTTGACGAATCTCGTCGCGCGCCGAACGACACCGAATACCGCGAGGCGTTTCGGCAGTTTCAGACAGCAAACGTTTGACGATCCGCCGGCGATTTTCCTCGCGCTTGGAGAAATCACGCGCGCCGTCAGCAAACGATTTCGACGTAGTCGCGCCTGCCGGACACCGACATCCTCCCGACGATCCCGGATTGGCGCCTTGCTGACCGGCGCGCAAGGATGGCGAATTGAGAAGGATCACGTCGCGTTTCGTCCTCCTGCTCGCGGCAGCCGGGATTGTGCCGTTGCTGGTCTATGGAGCAGTCTCGATCTATCTCGCTGCGAGACGCTACGCGGCGGTCTGTGATCACCGGCAACGAAAACGTCGCGCGTCGTGTTGCCGAGCAGATTGGTCTCTACGTTCAGACGAATGTCGACATCCTTCAATCCGTTGCCGGAAATCTCACGGACACGAACCTCGCACAGTGGCAACAGGATCGCATTCTGAAAAACGCCGTTCTCGACTTTTCAGAGTTCCGCGAGATCACGCTGTACGACGCGGCGGGCGCGCAACTCGCCTCGAGCCGCGTCGGGCAATCGAAATTGCAGTTTCCGCAGTCCGGCACGAGCTTCGGATCCGAACATCACGCTCTCGCCGATCGGCATCGACGACGATTTCCTGCCAACCGCCGTCGTAGGCATCAAGCTGACGCAGCTCGGCCAAAACTCCGGATCGCTTGTCGGCGAAATCAGCCTCGAAGAAATGTGGCGGATGGTCGATCGGATTCGCGTCGGCGATCAGGGCTATGCGCTCGTCGTCGCCGCGCAACGGACAGCTGATCGCGCATGGCAACTCCAACGAGAAGCCGCGTGTGGCGCGGGGCGACAATCTCGCCACTCAGCCGCTCGTCCGCCTCGTGCATGGCCAGCGCAACGCCGCGCCGGCTTCGCTCGAGTACGCCAGTGACGCGGGCGTGCAGATGCTCGGCGTCGCCGCGCCGCTCGAGCTGCTGGGCTGGACGGTGATGGTCGAGCAGCCGCGCAGCGAAGCCTACGCGGTAGCGGACGTCCTGACGCGGCAGCTGATGTACATCATCGGCCTTGCGCTGCTCGTCACGGTGAGCGTCGGCTACTTTTTCGGGCGGTCGTTCATCCAGCCGATCTTCGCGCTCATGCGCGGCACGCATCGCGGTCGCGGCAGGGCGGCTCAACGAGCGCGTCACGATTACGTCGCGCGACGAGTTTCAGGAGCTGGGCGACGCCTTCAATGGCATGGCCGACAAGCTCGTCGAGCTCACCGAGGACGTGCGAAAGAAGGAAAGGCAGGCCATGTTCGGCCGCATGGCGGCCGGCCTCGTTCACGATCTGTCGCATCCAGTCCAGAACATCGGCAACAGCTGCAAGCTGATCGTGCGCGTCTTCGACGATCCCGAGTACCGCGAGACGTTCACGCGCACCATCGACCGCGAGATGGAAACGCTCAAGCGCGTGCTCGACGACCTGCGCAATGTCGCGCGGCCCGCGCCCGTCGAGCGCTTCCCCCTCGACGTCAACCGCTCGGTCGCGGACATCGTCGAGTCGATGCGCGGCTTCGCGGACGAATCGGGCATTTCAATCGAGTCGAGATTCGCGTCGGAGCCCGTCATCATCGAAGGAGACGTGTTCGCGCTGGGGCGCGTATATCGCAACCTCATCACGAACGCCATTCAGGCAACACAGGCCGGCGGCCGCGTGACGATTGCCACCGCCAGAAATCGCGACAAGGTGGAAGTGAGCATCACCGACACCGGCTCCGGCATCCCGGCCGAGCGCCTCGGCGCGATCTTCGACGACTTCGTCACCACGAAGAAGCGCGGCCTCGGCCTGGGATTGGCCATCACCAAGCGCATCGTCGAGCAGCTCGGCGGGACGATCTCCGTCACGAGCGAGGTCGGCAAAGGCACGACGTTTACGATGCGCTTCCCGGTCGCACAACGCCGGCCGCCGTCGCGGCCGTGGCCGGTTAAGAGCACGGAGGCAGTTATATGCTCTCGCGCAGGCTCGTCAAGACCGATCGGATTGAGATTGAAGGGCGGGCGTACACGGTGGACTACTTCGAAGCCAGAACCGAGCGTGGCACGCAGAGGTACACTTCCGAGACCGTGCTCGGGCCCGGCGATCGCATCATTGTGGATGGCAGCTCGCTGGGTGCTCTGGAATGGCGTGTGGCGCGGCTGATGCCCGCGACGCTTTACAGCCGTAAGCTCGCGCGCGCCGCCGCGTAATCAACCAGGCCGCGGGCCCCAACGCGACAGCCGCGTTGGGGTGCGAGTGCCACGCTACTTGCGCGGCAGAACCGCGTCTTTCAGCTGCTTGGCAATCCTGGCCTTGACGACGGTCTTCGCCGGGATCTTGATCGCTTCGCCTGTGGCGGGATTGCGTCCCATCCGGGCTTTGCGATGCTGCTTCACGAGCTTCACCATTCCGGGCAGCACGAACTCGCCCGACCGCTTCAATTCCTTCTCGGCCAGCGTCGTCAGCTCGTCAAAAAACTCGCGAGCCTGGGTTCGCTTCACTTCGAACCGCTCGGCGAAGTGTGAGAAGAGTTCCGACTTGCCCATTCTGCGGGCGTCCGCCATCGGCGTCCCCCTGACTAGTGCGCGCGTGATAAGGCCGCGAGTACCTGTGCGCGCAGCGGCACTCGCGGATTACGAATCAAAAAAACGCCGTATCCTGCTAGAATTTTTTGATCATGTCAAGCACGACCCTCGAAACGTTTCCCAATCCACAACCCAATCGCGACTACGAAATCGCCATCCGCTGCCCGGAGTTCACATCCGTCTGTCCGAAAACCGGACTGCCCGATTTCGGCGAGATTCGCATCACATATGTGCCGGATCGGCTGTGCATCGAATTGAAGGCCCTCAAATACTACCTTGTCGAGTTCCGCAACAAAGGCATTTTCTACGAAAACGTGACGAATCAGATTCTCGACGATCTTGTCGCCGCCTGCCAGCCGCGGCGGATGACGGTTGTCGGCGACTTCTCCGTTCGCGGCGGAATCAAGACCGAAGTGACCGTCCGCTACGAGAAACCAGCCACACCCTGAGAGTGCAAGATCAAGACCCGCTTCGGATTCCGATCGAAGGGCACCTCGACCTTCACGCCTTTGCGCCCCGCGACATCCCTTCCGTCGTCGAAGAGTACCTGAACGAGGCACACGCCGCCGGCCTGCGTGAGGTGCGGCTCATCCATGGCCGCGGGGCAGGGGTGCAGCGCGGCATCGTGCAGCAGGCCCTGGAACGCCATCCGCTCGTGTTGCAGTTTTTTGACGATGCGGCGTCGCATTTGGGCGCAACTATTGCCATCCTGAAAGCGTAGCTGCGCCGAAAGCCAGCGGATCCGCTGATCCGCCTAAAGACGGACACTACGGGTAATTTTTCCATGGTACGCGCATTGCCATGGCGCGACGCATGGCCTTTGTCGCCGGCGATCGCGTCACTGTGCGCGGAGAACGATGGGTCGTGCAGGAGGCGACGGCGTTCGGCGACGTCACGCTGCTCGGACTCTCCAGAGCGGATGACCGTCACGCGCATCGCCGCTGCCGCCTGCTCTCACCGTTCGACCGCCCTGTCGCGACCAGGCGCAGTCCGGTAATCCGCGCGACGACGCGGCGGCGCTGGATGCGTCACCTGCAAGCGCATCTGTCCGAGGTTCGCGCGTTCGGCGAGTTGCGGGCGCCGCAGCGCGCCGCGATGGACATCCTGCCGTTTCAGCTCGAGCCTGCGCTCGCGCTCGCTCGCGGACGCGCGACGCGATTTCTGCTCGCCGACGAAGTCGGGCTTGGCAAGACCATTCAAGCCGGCCTGATGCTCGCGGAACTGCGCCAGCGCGGCTGGTGCGAGCACGCGCTCATCGTCACGCCGGCCGGGCTGCGGCAACAGTGGGCCGACGAGCTCCGGCACCGATTCGACATGCGCGCGGCGGTCATGGACGCCGCATCGCTCGCGGCGCTTACGGATTCGCTGCCGTTCGACGTGAATCCGTGGACCGTCGAGCCCGTCGCGATTGCGTCGATCGATTTTCTCAAGCAGTCTGAAGTGCTGCGCGGTCTTGCCGCACTGTTGTGGGACGTGCTGATTGTCGACGAGGCGCATCAAGCGACGATCGCCTCCCTGCGTTACGACGCCGTCAACGCGCTGGCGAAACGCGCGCGGCACGTGATGCTCCTCACCGCCACTCCGCATGCCGGCGACGATCGCGCGTATCGAGCGTTGTGCGCGATAGGCGAGTCGCCTCGACAGCGCACGGCATCGATCCGATTCTTCTCTTCCGCCGAACGCGGGAACTGGCGGGCCTGCCGCGATCGCGGCGCGTGCACCTGCTGCCAGTGAAGACAACGCCAGACGGCGTCGAGATGCATCGCCTGCTGGACGGATATCTCGCACAGCTCTGGACGATCGCGCGCGAGTCGGGCAAACGCGATGTGCAGCTCGTGGCGATGGTTCTGGCCAAGCGCGCGTTCTCGAGCGCGCGGTCGCTGGCCACATCGCTCGAACGGCGCATGGCTGGGCTCACCGGCGAGATCGATGGAGCCACACAAGGCGCGCTGCCTCTCAGCTTCGAAGACGATGCGTCGGACGAGGCCCAGCTGCCGATCGCGCCCGCGTTCGAACGGACGGATGACGAGCGCGCGGTGTTGCACCGGCTCCTCGACGCGGCGCGGAAAGCGCAGAGCGGCGAGCCGCAAGATGCACGCGCTTCGGCGCATCGTCCGGCGCGTGGGCGAGCCGCTCATCATCTTCACCGAGTATCGCGACACGCTCGATGCGATACGAGATGCCATCGGCGGCCTTCGGCGCATCACCACGCTTCATGGCGGTCAGACCGCGCACGAGCGGCGCGCAGTCGGTGCGCGCGTTCACGAACGGCGCCGCCGACGTGATGATCGCCACCGATGCGGGCTCGGAAGGGCTTGAACCTTCAAGGCACCTGCAGGCTCGTCGTCAATCTCGAGCTGCCGTGGAACCCGATTCGCCTCGAGCAGCGCATCGGCCGGGTCGATCGCATCGGCCAGACGCGCACGGTGCACGCCATCAACCTGTTGGCCGAAGGCACGGCAGAGCGAACGGTGCTGGCCAGTCTGTTGCGGCGCATCGATCGGATCCGGATGAGCGAGATCGACATCGCCGCGTGCGTCATCAGCCGATCGGAACCGCCGCCGCGATCCGTGCACGTTGAGACCTGCACACAGACCATCGACCTCGGCATCGAGGCTCGCGCGGCGGCGCAGCACATCGCCGATACCCGCCGCTCAGATGCGGTGCGATCGAACACTTCGCGAGCGAGGTTGTACCGGTCACGGTCGTCAAATCTCGCGATACATCGCTCATCTCGTTCTTTCGCATTCGGCTCGTGACAGCGCGCGGGCCGGTTGATTGAAGACAGACTGCTCGTCCCTGTCCGCCTCCCTCTCGATCGCCTGCGATTTCCGCCTCGGGCGGAAAGAGGCACGCGCCCTTGCCGAATCGCTGATCGCGCGCTTCGGGCCCGAGCTGCTTCGGCACGCGCACGCCCATGCAGACGAACGCGCGCGCGCACATCGCGCTCGACGCTGCTGAATCGATCGCGACATCCGCGGCACGCGCGAGCGGCGGATTGCCGATTGCGTCGCCGCATGCGGCCCACCGCTGGTGCAAGCCGGACTCTTCGACAGTCGAGCGTTGAAAGAGAAATGGGCGGGAGACGAACGTCGCGATGCCATCCGGCGCGGAAAGCGAGGCTCGCGCGTCATCTGCTCGACGCCGACTCCGAGCGTCCGATCTGGCGCACGACCCCGAGCTCGTCATGCTGCTCATCCAATGCTCGCAGGGCTGAGCGGCTCGCTCGTATCGCACTACTTCGCCGAGCGAATTCTGCAGCAGGAATTCTCCGGCCGGCTCGGCGACACGCTCGCTGGCGGCCGCCGAGCAGATCGTTCGCTCGGCTGGTGGCACACGCAGGCCTCCCAGCTCGGGCCGGCATCGAGCATCCGATCGATCTGGGACTTGGCTGCCGTCCCGCTTGTCGAGCTCCTTGGCTTCACCGCTGGCCTTCCGCCCGCGGCGACGGCACGGACACTCGACACGCACTACTGATCGTCTTCGAGCGGACGCGTCGCGCTCGTCGCCGCGACGTGGAATGTCTCGCTCGACAACCTGTGGCGCGAAGCGGCGCGGCGAGGAATCGGTCTCGATGCGGCATGGGTGCTCTGCACAAACGGACGCGAGCTGCGCCTCGTCGACACGCAGCGAACCTATTCGCGGGCGTACCTTCAGTTCGATCTTCAACAGGCGGCCGAGCATCCGCCGACCTTCGGCGTGCTCTGGGGCGTGCTGCGCGAGGAGGCGTTTCGGCATGGCCCGGGCGAGTCTCCTCTCGTGCTCGAGATCATCCGCTCCTCTGCGCGGCACGGGCAGGCTGTCAGCCGATCGTTGCGCGTCGGCGTCATCGAGTCGGTGCAGCACCTGCTCGGCGGCCTCAACAAATGCGGTCAGGACAGCCACGACCTCTCGCGGCTGTTCGACGAGTCGCTCACCGTCGTGTACCGCGTCCTCTTCCTCATGTTTGCCGAGTCGCGCAACCTCGTGCCCAACTGGCATCCGATTTACCGCGAGAGCTACACCGTCGAGTCGCTGCGCGAGCGCGCGGAGCGTCCCGGCAAAGTGCCGGGTCTGTGGGAAGCGCTGCAGGCGATCGCGCGGCTCGCGCACAAAGGCTGTCGCGCGGGCAGCCTCGTCGTGCCGCCGTTCAACGGCCGGCTGTTTTCTCCCGCGCGCTCGCCCATCGCCGAATCGTGCGCCGTAGACGACGAGGTCGCGCGGCAGGCGCTGCTTGTCGCTGTCGACAGCAACAGGCCGACACGCGCGGAAGCGCACGCGCATCGACTATCGCGACCTCGGCGTCGAGCAGCTCGGCGCGGTGTACGAAAGCGTGCTCGATTACGAGCCCGCCTATGCAGACTCGAGACGAGACCAGATTCTGCTTCGGCGCGGCGGCGACGCGCGCAAGTCGACCGGCTCGTTCTACACGCCGCAGACGCTCACCGACTACGTCGTGCGGCGCACGCTGCATCCGCTGGTCGACGGAGCGCCGGCCGATCGCATTCTTCAGCTTGCGCGTCGTGGATCCAGCGATGGGCAGCGCCGCCTTTCTCGTCTCGGCGTGCCGATATCTCGCGCGCGCGTACGAGCGGGCGCTGGTTCGCGACGGCTGGCCGACGCCGCCGATATCGACGAAGCGGACCGCGCGCTCGTTCAGGCGGCTCGTCGCGCAGCGATGCCTCTTCGGCGTCGACCTGAATCCGACGGCGGTGCAGCTTGCGCGCCTGTCGCTCTGGCTCGCGACGCTGTCGGCCAACAAGCCGCTGACGTTTCTCGATCATCACCTTGTCTGCGGCAACAGCCTCATCGGCGCGTCGCCCATCGACATCGCGAGACAGCCGCCGGGCGCGCGACTCGCGGCGGCCGCGCGAATCGCATGCCGGCATGCCGCTCTTCTCCGACGCCGATCTCGAGCCTTCGCTCGCGCGCGCCGTCGTCGAGCGCCGCTGGCTGGCCGACACGCGCGACGACACCGCCGATGTCGTCCGGGAAAAAGAACGCCGGCTCGATGCGATTGCGCGCGGGCGAGCGATGGAAGTCGGTCGCCGATCTCTGGTGCGCGTGCTGGATGTGGCCGGACCCGCACACGGCGCCGGACCCGGCGGTATTCGCATCGCTCGCAGACAAATTGATGACGGGGCGCTGCGGACTGCCGGAAAAGACGTCGGCAGCCGCTTCTTCACGACGCCGCACGCATCACCGACGCGCATCGCTTCTTTCACTGGATGCTCGAATTTCCTGAGGCGTACTTCGACGAGGCGGGACAACCGCTCGCGGACGGCGGCTTCGACGCGGTGCTGGGAAACCCGCCGTGGGACATGCTGCGCGCGGGCGGCGCCGAGAAGACGTTCTTCCGAAGCTCCGGCGTGTATCGCCACCAGGGCGCGGGGCACATCAACCGCTACCAGATGTTCGTCGAGCGCGCGCTGACGTTGACGAAGCGCGGCGGCCGAATCGGTCTCGTGCTGCCGGCCGGCTTCGCCACCGATCACACATCAGCGCCGTTGCGGCGCACGCTGCTGAGCCGCACGAACATCGACACCATCAGCGGCTTCGACAATCGGCGCGCCATCTTTCCCGATTCACAGAAGCGTTCGCTTCCTCATCTGCACGTCGACCGTGGGAGAGGCCGACGCGCCACATCGCCTGCCGCTTCGGCATCGACGATCCGGCCGAGCTCGAGACCATTCCCGACGGCGGCGACCGGCCGGCACCGCTCGCATCCGATAGCGCTGACGCCCTCGTTCATCGACGCGCTCAGTGGACACACGTTCGCCATACCCGAGTTGCGCACCGAGACCGACCTGCGCATCCTCGAGCGCGTCGTGCACAGCATTCCGCGGCTGGACGCCGCGGACGGCTGGAGCGTGCGGTTCGGCCGCGAGCTGAATGCGACCGACGATCGCCGCCATTTTCGCAGCGGTCCCGCCTTCGCCCAAGGCTCCGGCGCGGCAGGCCGCGGCGGACTGCCGGTGCTCGAAGGAAAGCACATCGAGCCGTTTCGCGTCCATGCCGATCGCTCGACGCTGCGAATCTCAGAACGCAGCGCGAGCCGTCTGCTCGACGCCGCAACCACGTTCTCGCGCGCCCGCCTGGCCTATCGCGATGTGGCCAGCTCGACGAACCGTCTCTCGCTCATCGCCGCCGTGCTTCCGGCCGGCGTGGTGACGACGCATTCGCTCTTCTGCCTGAAAACGATGCTATCGAGCGACAACGCAGGCATTTCTGTGCGCGATGCTCAACAGCTACGTGGCGAACTATCTCGTGCGGCAGGTGATGACGACACATCTGGGATCGGCGACGGTCGAAGCGCTTCGGGTGCCGAAGCCGCGCTACGACTCGCCGCTATTCGAAGAAATCGTAGAGATGGCGCACCAGTTGAGGAAGGGGCATGTCGACGTCGCGCATGCGCGGGTCCAGGCGCTCGCCGCGCGCTGCTACGGGCTGACCGAAGACGAGTTCGCGCACGTGCTGACCACGTTCCCGCTCGTCGATCCGTCGGAGCGCCGCGGCGCGCTCGAAAAATTTCGCAGCCCCGGCGTTTTGAGTTAGGCTACCCCCCTTCGCCACCACAAGAGGAGCCTATGGCCCAAGTATCGCTCACCGTCAACGGCAAGGTGCGCAAAGGCAACGTCGAACCGCGCATGCTTCTCGTTCACTTCCTGCGCGAGCAGCTGCGGCTCACCGGCACGCATATCGGCTGCGACACGAGTCAGTGCGGCGCCTGCACCGTGCTGATCGATGGCCGGAGCGCCAAGTCCTGCACGGTCTTCGCGGTCCAGGCCGATGGGTCGACGATCACGACAATCGAGGGACTCGCGCCGGAGGGGCAGCTGCATCCCTTGCAGGAGGGTTTCTGGGAGGAGCATGGCCTTCAGTGCGGCTACTGCACGCCCGGAATGATCATGGCGGCGGTGACGCTGCTGAAAGACAACCCCGAACCGTCCGAACGCGAAATACGCGAAGGCATTTCCGGCAATCTCTGCCGCTGCACGGGCTATCAGCACATCGTCAACGCCATTCAGAACGCGGCAAAGAAGGGGTAACTCATGCCTACAACTCCCGTGTTGCCGAAGCTCGTTGGCCAGCGCGTCAAGCGGCGCGAAGATCCCCGCCTCATTCAGGGCCGCGGGACCTATGTCGATGACATTGCGCTTGGTCGGCATGCAGCACATCGTCTTCAAGCGCAGCGACGTGGCCCACGGACGCATCGTCTCCATCGATACGAGTGCGGCGGAGGCGATGGAAGGGGTCGAGGCTGTTTTTACCGGCGCGCAAATCGCCGAACTGTTGCCGCCGATGCCGATCGGCACTCCATTTCCTTCGCCGGAGCATCGAGCGGTTGCAGTAGACACTGTCCGGTATGGGGGCGAACCGGTCGCCGTGGTTGTGGCAAGCGATCGGTACGTGGCCCGCGACGCGGCCGAGGCGATCGTGGTGACGTACGACATGCTGCCGGCGGTCGTCGACCTCGAAACCGCGATGACGGGCAAGCCGACGCTCGTGCATGCCGACTTTCCGAACAACCTTGCCGTGGCGCTGGTGCCGAGCGGCACCGGCGTGAGCGCGTCGGGAGCGGTGGACGATTCCGCCATCGACGCGGCGTTCAAGAAGGCCGAAGTCGTCATCTCGCAGCGGATGGTGAACCAGCGCCTCGCACCGTCGGCGATGGAGCCGAGAGGCGTGGTCGCCCACTTCGAACCGGGCAAGGGCACGATGACGATCTGGTCGTCGACGCAGAACCCGCACATTCTGCGGACGTTCATCGCGGCGCTGAACGGACTGGGCCAGGACCAGGTCCGCGCCATCGCTCCGGAAGTGGGCGGCGGCTTCGGCGCGAAGATCAACATCTACGGCGAAGAGTACGTCGCCTCCGCCGATCTCGAAACGTCTGGGCATTCCGGTGAAGTGGATCGAGGACCGTTCCGAAGCGTTCGTGGCCACGACGCACGGACGCGACATTCTCGGCTACGTCGATCTCGCGGCGAAGCGCGACGGCACGCTGCTCGGCCTCAAGCTCCGCCTGATCGCCGATATCGGCGCGTACAACATGCTCCTCACGGCTGCCATCCCGACGCTCACGATGATGATGGCGAATGCCACCTATAACATTCCGGCTATCCGCACCACGCTGACCGAGGTATTCACGAACAAGACGCCGACCGACGCGTATCGCGGCGCAGGACGCCCCGAAGCCACGTACTTCGTCGAGCGCGCGATGGACATGCTCGCGCGTGAGCTGAAGATGGATCCGGCGGAGCTTCGCCGAAAAAATTTCATCCAGCCGAATCAGTTCCCGTTCACGACGCAGGTGGGCGCGATGTACGACTCGGGCAACTACGAGAACGCGCTCAACGTCGCGTTGAAGGCTGCGCAGTGGGATCGGCTCAAGGCCGAACGCGACGCCGCGCGCGCCGAGGGCCGGCTGGTGGGTCTCGGACTCTCGATGTATGTCGAGGTCTGCGGAATCGGTCCTTCCTCGTCGCTGCCGACCGGCGGGTGGGAACACTCGCAGGTGACGATCGAACGCGACGGCCGCATCAGCGCGACGACTGGCGCGTCGCCGCACGGACAGGGCAACGAAACGACGTTCGCCCAGATGCTCGCCGATCAGTTCGGCGTGCCGTTCGAGCACATCACCATCCTTCATGGCGATACGGGAGTCGTGAAGCAGGGCATCGGCACGTTCGGCAGCCGGTCGCAGGCTGTCGGTGGCGTCGCTCTGCAGATGGCGGGCGCAAAGGTGAAGACGAAGATGGCGAAGTTTGCCGCAGCCATGCTCGAAGCCCACGAGGACGATCTCGTGTTCGAGAACGGAATGATTTCGGTCAAGGGATCGCCCGCTTCAGGCAAATCGTTCGCGAGCGTGGCGTCGTTCGCATACATTCCCGTGCCGCTTCCAGAGGGGCTCGAGCCTGGGATTGAGCGATGAAGCATTCTTCGAACCGTCCAACAACACCTATCCTTTCGGCTGCCACATCTCGATGCTCGAGATCGATCGCAAAACCGGCGAGCCGACACTTCTCAAGATGTTCGCCGTCGACGATGCCGGGAATCTCATCAACCCGCTCATCGTCGAGGGACAGATTCATGGCGGCCTCGCCCAGGGCATCGGCCAGGCGATGATCGAAGAAGTGGTCTACGACGAGCACGGTCAATTGCTGACGGGATCGTTCATGGACTACGCGATTCCGCGCGCCATCGACTTTCCGCGCTTCGAGCTGACGTCCGCCGTCACACCGACGCCCGTCAACCCGCTGGGCGCGAAAGGCGTCGGAGAGGCCGGCACGCTGGGCTCGACGCCAAGCGTCGTCGCGGCGGCCGTCGACGCGCTCAGCGAGTTCGGCGTGAAACACATCGACATGATGCTTCGACCCGAAAAACTGTGGCGCATCATTCAGGGAGGCCAATCGTGATTTCGACGGCATTCGAATACAGCCGGGCGACGTCGGTAGACGATGCGCTGGCGAAGCTTCGCGCGGCGAATGGCGAGGCGAAGCTCATCGCGGGCGGCCACAGTCTGATCCCCGTCATGAAGTTCCGCCTCAGCGAGCCGAAGATGCTGATCGACATCGGCCGCATTCCCGAGCTGTCCGGTATTCGCAAGAAGGGCGACAAGATCGAGATCGGCGCCGGCACCGTCCATCACGACGTCGCCACATCCGCGCTGCTGCAGCAGGAGTGTCCGATGATCGCCGAGGCCGCGGCGACGATCGGCGATCCGCAGGTGCGCAATCGCGGAACGCTCGGCGGCAGCATCGCGCATGCCGATCCGTCGGCCGACTACCCCGCGGCGATGCTGGCGCTCGATGCCGACATCCACCTCAAGGGCCCGAACGGCGCGCGCGTCGTAAAGGCGCGGGACTTCTTTCGAGGATTGTTCACGGTCGATCTGGCGGCGGACGAGATCATCGTCGCCGTGCAGTTCGCGCCGGTGAAGGCTGCGGCGTACGCCAAGCTCTATCAGCGCGCGTCCCACTTCGCCATCGTCGGAGTGGCGGCGGCGCTCGACGTGAGCAAAGGAGTCATCACGTCGGCGCGAATCGGCGTGACCGGAGCGAGCTCGCACGCCACGCGCCTGACGGACGTCGAAGACGCGCTCGCCGGGCAAGCTCGCGTCCGCATCGCACCATCGCCGCCGCGGTGCGCACCGCAGGCGCCACGCTGGAGGACCTCAACTCCGACATCCACGCCAGCAAGGAATATCGGCGCGCGATGATTCCGGTCTTCACCGAACGCGCCCTACGCCGGCGCTAGCGCGCGCGAGCGCACATGTAGAGTCCGGCTTTAGCCGGACCGGTACCGGTTGCCAGCTTTACTGGACGCTGCTGATCAAATCCTTCAACTCATAAGTCAGCGATCCGACGAACGGATAATCTTCAACTGTTGCCTGCGAGGCCCGCGCGAACGGGATTCGCGAGAATGTACTTGACGACCTCGACCGTTGTTTCGTCGTCGCGAAGAACATGCTCGAATCCGTATCGCTGCCACAATCTCTCGTGCCGCTTCTGCGAGTAGTAATAGCCCGAGTACTGCTTGAACGCTTTGATGAAGCGCCTGCCATCTGAGTCGTCGGAAGTCCCTTCGATCAAGAGATGCAGATGGTCGGGCATGAAGCAGTACGCAATAACTGAAAACTTCTGCTCACTTGCAGCGCGCACAAGTTGCTGCACGACCAACTCGACCACGGCAGCGTCGGTAAACACTCGTCGCCGCCCGTCCGTGCAGAATGTCAGGGAATATCGATGGAGACCGACGTAGCTGAAGCCTTTCAGGTGGCCAGGATTGTTTGTGATCATGGCGCGTCCGATGGCAAATTCCACGCCTGGATCGCCTGGTCCGCCTGAAGGCGGACACTACCGCGGTAGTGTCCGCTTAGCCGTCCGTGGCAGGCGAGCGTGTTCAGGTGCGCCGCCAGGTCCGCAAGATTCGTCAGCGTTCGCGCTGGCAGGAAATCGTCCACATACGGCAGCGCGGCCTCAAGACCGCGCGTCAGCGGCGAGTAGCCGGCAGTACCGATCAGCGGGTTGAGCCAGACCAGCCGATAACAGCGCCGCTGCAGTCGCGCGATTTGCGCACCCAACACCTCCGGGTCCCCGCGGTCCCAGCCATCAGAAATCAGCAGAACGACCGGGCCGCCATTCAATACGCGGCGGCCCCATCTCTGGTGAAACTCCTTGATGGCGCCGCCGATACGCGTGCCTCCCGACCAATCCGGCACCGATCGCGACACCGCGGCGATCGCCTCATCCGGCCGCCGCGCGCACAGTTGTCTGGTGATTCTCGTCAGCTGGGTGGAAAAGAGAAACGCTTCGACTCGCCGATGCCGCGACGTAAGCGCGTGAGCGAAATGCAGCAGCATGCGCGAATAGCGCTCCATCGAGCCGCTGACGTCGCACAGCAACACCAGCGGACGAGGGCGCACGCGCCGCGTCCGCGTGGGCAGCGTCACCACGTCTCCGCCGCTGCGGAGGCTTCCGGCGATGGCGCGCCGAAGGTCGATACGCGCGCCGCGCCCGCGTATCCATCGCCGTGTCCGGCGCATTCCAGGATTCCACACCAGGCGAGACAGCGCCTTACGCGCCTCGACAATCTCGTCAGGCGTGAGTGCGGCAAAATCCTTGTCGGCCACTCCGCCCCGATCGCTCCAGATCTTCACGCCTCTGTTCCGGCGCTGGCACATTGCCTTCTGCATCGACGGCAGCATCGGACGCGCTCTTCGAGCGCGAGCACGACCTCGATCGCACCTGGCGGACGTGCGCGGCTCATCGGATGGTGCGTCGATCCGAACATCGGGGTGGCGGTGCCGGCGCCAGAAGGCCTCGAACACCCGATCGAAGATGACGAGCTGTTCGTGGCGATGGACGAGCAGCGCGCGGCAGGCGTGATACACCTCGTCCCGTGCACCCAGGTTCACGTGTCCGAGCGCCTCGACGACGTCGAGCACACGCCCGGGATGGACATCGATGCCTTCGCGCCGCAGGACGCGGCCGAACAGCGAGCAGATTGTCGAGAAGTTGGGACATCCCGAGCCTCGCTTCACGCCCGAGAGCTGCGTCGCGACATCGCCCGATCGAGCAGCTCGGCGGCGCGCGGTCCGCGAACCGTTTCCAGATCTTCCTTCGCCTTCAACACGACACCGAGCGTTTCGTCGATCACAGCGGCGTCGAGCGTGTCCGTGTCGAGGGCGACGAGCGCGGTTACCCAGTCGATGGTCTCCGACACGCCGGGCACCTTGTAGAGGTCTTCGGCGCGCAACTCCTGCACCATCGCGGTCACCTGGTGGGACAGCCGCGACGACGCCTCGGGAGCGCGCTCGCGAACGATCGCCACTTCCTTCTCGAACGATGGATATTCAATCCATTGATACAGGCATCGGCGTTTGAGCGCGTCGTGCACTTCGCGCGTGCGGTTCGACGTGAGAATCACGAGCGGTGGCTCGATCGCCCGCACGGTCCCGAGCTCGGGAATGGTGATTTGAAATTCGGAGAGCAGCTCGAGGAGAAATCCTTCGAACTCCTCGTCGGCCCGATCGATTTCGTCGATCAGCAGGACGGCCGGACGCGCACGGCGAGGATCGATCGCCTGGAGCAGCGGACGCTTGATGAGAAACGGCTCGCTGTAGAGATCGCGCCGCGCGCTTTCTCGATCGAGCGTGCGCGTCGCCTCGAGAATGCGCAGCTCCAGGAGCTGGCGCGCGTAGTCCCACTCGTACAGAGCGTGGCCCGACGTCGAGCCCCTCGTAGCATTGAAGGCGTATGAGATCTCTTCCGAGCGCAGCCGCAACGGCCGCCGCAAGCGCGGTCTTGCCGACGCCGGACTCCCCTTCGAGGAAGAGCGGGCGCTTCAAGCGAAGCGCGAGAAACATCGCGATCGCAAGGCCGCGATCCGCGATGTAGTGCTCGCCGGCCAGACGCTGCTGAAGCTCGGAGATGGAGACCGGAATGGCGGTGCCCACTGAAACGTTCGTTACGTGGCCGTCGGAAAGCGGCGGGTCTGGCGCGAGATACTTCTGCGCCTTCTCGAGCGCGACGCGCTCGGCGTCTTCGCGGGTCGCGCCCTCGGCGCGCGCAAATCGCGCGCCGGGGTCGACGTTGTCTATCGTGCAGTAGTACTTGTCACCGATGCGGTACGTGACGATGTGGATGGGCCAGGTGTCGATCGTCTCGTTGCGCTCTGTGTACTCTTCGGCTTTCATATTCGGCCGACTGAAGGTCGGCCTACGTTACGGTTTTTCGACCGGCGCGCGGACGAGGTTGCCCCACTCGGTCCAGGAGCCGTCGTAGTTCTTCACGTTCTTATATCCGAGCAGATACTTCAACGCGAACCAGCTGTGGCTCGACCGCTCGCCGATGCGGCAATACGCGATGATCGGTTTGTCGCCGCTTCACGCCCACGCCGTCGTACAGCGCCTTGATCTCTGCGTCGCTCTTGAACGTGCCGTCTTCATTCGCCAGCTTCGCCCACGGCATGCTCTTCGCGCCGGGAATGTGGCCGCCGCGCTGGCACGTCTCGGGAAGTCCGGGAGGCGCGAGGATTTCGCCAGTAAATTCCGCCGGGCTGCGGACGTCGACGAGCGAGGCGCTCTTGTTCTTGACCGCTTCCATCACTTCGGGGAGGAACGCGCGAAGCGAGTCGTCCTGATCCTTTGCTTTGTACGTTTTCTTCGGGGTATTCGGCGCGTCGGTGCTCAGCTCCTTGCCTTCGGCCAGCCATTTCTTGCGGCCGCCGTCCATGATTCGGACATCCTGGTGGCCGTACAGCTTCAACTGCCAGAACGCCCAGGCGGCAAACCAGTTGTTGTTGTCGCCATACAGGACAACCGTGGTGTCGTTGTCGATCCCGGACGCGCCGAGCAGCTCTTCGAGCTTGTTCTTCGGAATCACGTCGCGCACGACCGTGTCGCACAACTGCGTCGTCCAGTTCCAGCCGACCGCGCCGGGCACATGACCCTGATCGTAGGCCGCCGTGTCGACGTCGACCTCGACGATGCGAACCTTCGGATCCTTGAGATGGTCAGCGACCCAATTCGGTACTGACGAGCACGTTGTCCCTCATCTTTCCCCTCCCTTGAAAACAGCCCTAGATGCTACGCTATATCCTCGAAAATGGCGACGCGCCTTACGACCATTCTTGTTGCCGTCATCGTCGGCGCCACCTTCATCGCCGGCCTCATCGTCGGCGCGCAGCGCGATGATGCGAGCGGCCCCGTCGACCTCATCATCGTCAACGGCAAAGTCTATCCAGGCGGCGGCGCCGACCTTCAGGAAGCCGTCGCCGTTCGCGGCAACCAGATACTCCGGGTCGGATCGAATCGCGAGGTCAAGCGCCTGCGCCGCGCGCAGACCGTCGTGCTCGACGCGCACGGCGCGACCGTCCTGCCGGGGTTGAACGACGCGCGCGTGCAGCTCATGAGCGGCGCACTGACGCTCGAGCACCTGAATCTGTCCCCCGCGAGAACGACCGACGATATCGAAACCGAACTTCGCCATTACGCCGAAGACAAGCCGTCGACCTCCTGGCTGCTCGGCCGGAACGGCGACGTGCGATCTGCTCGCCGCGGCGAACGCGCCGGCACGAAAGATTCTCGACGAGGCGGTGCAAGACCGGCCGGTGCTCGTCACGAGCGAAGACGGCGACGTCGCCTGGGCCAACTCGAAAGCGCTCGAGCTTGCCGGCATCACCCGTAAGACGCGAAATCCGCGGTCGGGGATCGTCGTGAAGGATCGCCGCACGGGCGAGCCGACCGGAGTCCTCAAGGACGACGCCGTCGACCTCGTGTCGCGGCTGGTGCCCGAACCGACGCGAGCCGAGAAGCTGGCGGCGCTGCGGGCGGCCATCGGCGAAGCGAACAGGCTCGGCATCACGAGCGTGCATTCCGTCAGTCCGACCCACGAAGAGCTCGAGCTGCTCGACGAAATCCGCAAGGAGGGAGACCTCGCCGTTCGCGTCTACGCGTCGATCGCCGTGCCGCCGACCGTGTCCGAAGCGGACGTGCTCGAGCTGAACAAGCTGCGTGATGAGTTTCCCGACGATCCGGCGCTGAAGCTCGGCGGCGTCATGGTCGATGTGCCCGTGCGACGCGCCGCAGATCGAGCGTGCCGTCGCGCTGCTCGACAAACACGGCTGGCACGTGATGGTGCAGACCGTCAACGGCGCCGATGTGCACGCGGCAGTCAATGCGTTCGAACACGCGGCGGCAGCGAATCCGACTCCAGCGCGCGACCGCCGCAATCGCCTCGACGAGAGCCTCCTCAGCGATGGACAGGCGCGCATTCTGTTCGGCAGCAACTGGCCGGCGGCGTCGCTCGATCCGCGAGATGCCATCGAAGACGCGGTCGCGGCACCCGGCGAGCTGCGCAATGCGATCGACGCGTATACGAGCCACGCGGCGTATGCGTCTTACGACGAGCAGCGCAAGGGCACGCTCGCGCGGGGGATGCTCGCGGACATCGTGATTCTGTCGAACGACATCTTCGAACCGCGCCCGGAGGCGCTCCGCGAGACCGCCGTGACCGTGACCATCTTCGACGGCAAGATCGTGTACCAACGCCCGCCGGTCAGTAAGTTCCAACGATTGATGCGACACGGTCCGGCTGAAGCCGTAGCCCTACCGAAGCATCACCATGGCAACCAAGATCACTTACGCGACCCTTGGCGGCGAATCGCTCGAAGAGCTTCATCGCGAGCTGGACGCGGCCATCGCGAGCGCGCCGCAGACGTTCGGGCGCGAGCATCTTCTCTACATCAACGGCAAGCACCTCAAAGCGGACGCGCAGTTCGACGATCGCAGCCCCATCGACACGAGCATCGCCCTCGGCACGTTTCAGAAAGGCAATCGCGAGCACGCGAAATCGGCCGTCGCCGCGGCGCGTGCGGCGTATCCCGCGTGGGCCGCGCTCTCATGGCAGGACAGGCTCGCGTACGTGCGCCGCATCGCCGATGCGATTCGCAACCACCGCTACGAGCTCTCCGCGCTGATGGGCTACGAGGTCGGCAAGAACCGGCTCGAATGCGTCGGCGACGTCGAAGAAGCCGCCGATCTGATGGCCTACTACTGCGATCAGATCGAGCAGCACAACGGCTTCGTCGAAAAAATGGGCACGCTCGGGCCCGGCGAAGACAACGTCAGCGTGCTGCGGCCGTATGGGGTGTGGGCCGTCATCTCGCCGTTCAATTTTCCGCTCGCGCTCGCGGCGGGCCCGGCCGGCGGCGCGCTTGCGGCGGGAAACACCGTCGTCTTCAAGCCTGCGAGCGACACGCCTTTGCTCGGCGCGAAGCTCACCGAGATGGTGATCGAGGCCGGCCTGCCGCGCTGGCGTGTTCAACTTCGTCACCGGCCCGGGCTCGACCGTCGGGCAGGAGCTCATCGATAACGACGGCATCGACGGCATCGTCTTCACCGGCTCGAAGGAAGTCGGGTTGAAGCTGATCCGCGACAACGCGGCGCGCGCGGTGCCGCGTCCGTTGATTATCGAAATGGGCGGAAAGAATCCCGCCATCATCACGAGCAGCGCCGACCTCGACAAGGCGACCGACGGCGTCATGCGCTCGGCGTTCGGCGCGCAGGGACAGAAATGCTCCGCCTGCTCGCGCGTGTACATCCAGAAGGATGTGCGCGATAAGTTCGTGCAGCTGCTGGTCGAGAAAACCAAGCGCATCAAGATCGGCAATCCGCTCGAGCGCGACGTGTGGATGGGACCGGTCATCAACGAAGCCGCGGTCAGGACCTATCTCTCCGCGATCGAGCGCGCGAAGAAGGATGGCGGAAAGATTCTTGTAGGCGGAAGACGGATAACCGAGCCGCCGTTCGATCGCGGCTACTTCGTGGAGCCGACCATCATCGACGGTCTTCCGCCGGGCCATCCGCTGTTTTCCGAAGAGCTGTTCGTGCCGATCACGGTCATCGCCGATGTGATGACGCTCGACCAGGCGCTCGAGCTCGCGAACCGCACCGAATACGGATCTGACGGCCGGCATTTATTCCGAGAACGAAGACGAGCTGAAAACGTTCTTCGATCGCATCCAGGCCGGCGTCACCTATGCGAACCGGCGCGCAGGAGCGACGACCGGCGCCTGGCCGGGCATCAACCCGTTCGGCGGATGGAAAGCCAGCGGCTCGACCGGCCGCGGCACCGGCGGCCCCTACTACGTGCAGCAATTCATGCGCGAGCAGAGCCGAGTGCGGGTGCGCGGGGTCTAACTGCTCGATTCACGTTAGAGCAGAGGGCAAGGGCAGACCTAGGGCAGGTCTCAGCCCTCACAAAACCGGAGGTCGCAATGAGAGCGCTTACCCTGGGTTCTCTGGCCGTCGGGCATTCTTCTCTTCCCCCAACCGCTCGCAGCGCAGGCCCCACCCATTCCTCAGGGCGGTCGCAACCAGGCCCACCGGACCGCCGCATGCAGATGCCTCCGCGCGACGGCGCGCCGCCGAAGTGCCGACGGGCACCGCGCGCATTCGCGGCCGCGTGGTCGCGGCAGACAACGGCACTCCCCTGCGGCGCGCGCAGGTGCGAGTCTCGGCGGCGGAGTTGCGCATCAATCGAAGCGCCAGCACAGACGCCGAGGGACGCTATGAATTCTCCGAGCTGCCCGCGGGACGCTACAACATTTTCGTCGCGCGAAGCGGATACGTCTCGCTGCAGTTCGGACAGCGGCGGCCATTCGAGAGCGGGCGGCCGCTCGACGTGGGCAATGCGCAGATCGTCGAGAGGATCGACTTCGCGCTGCCGCGCGGCGGCGTCATCGCAGGACGCGTGACCGACGAGCTTGGCGAGCCGCTCGCGGGCGTTCGCATGCAGGCGATGCGGTATCAATATCTGCCGAACGGCCAGAGACAGCTCGACACCGGTAGGCGGCGGCGGATTCTTCGTCGGCCTCACGACGAATGATCTTGGAGAATTCCGGCTGTACAGCCTGATGCCGGGCACCTACGTCGTCAGTGCTGCACCTGTCGAACTTGGCGGCATGATGATGGCCCCGGGCGCGCCGGCGTCGCAGGTGCGCCAAACGACGGGCACGGGATCACGTACTATCCCGGCACGATCAACGTTGACGAAGCGCAGTCGATTACGGTCGGCCTCGCAGAGGTCGCCGATGCCTCGTTCGCACTCGTGCCGCAGCGGATGACGACGCATCAACGGAATCGTCCGCGACTCTCAGGGACAACCGCTGGCTGCGAGCCTCAGCCTCCGCACGCAATCGGGAGGCGGCGATGATCGATGCGCGGGCTTGCGATGGCCGGCCCGGATGGACGGTTCAGCGTCGCCAGCGTGCCGCCCGGCGAGCACTTCATCGAAGTCTCTCCTCGGCCGGGCGACGAAGAGTCTGCATCGGTGCCGATTACGGCGGGCGGCCAGGACATCACCGACCTCGTCATCACGACGAGTCCAGGAAAGACGATCTCCGGACAGGTTATTTTCGAAGGCGCGGCTGCAGCTCAGACATCATTCCGTGTCAATGCGTCGTCTCCCGATCCGGGCGGCCCCGTGCCCACGCGCATCTACGACAACACGCAGGGTGTCGTCGACGAAAAGGGCCGATTCCAGATTCGAGGCCTGTCGCGGCCGTGCCGTGTTCAATGTCTTTCCCGCGATGCCAGGCGCAGGAATGCCGGGCTGGTTTCTCAAATCCGTCACGATCGATGGCGAGAACGTCACAGACATTCCTTTCGATGTCTCGACGGCGGGAGATGACACCAGAATCGAGATCGTGATGACCGACAAGCAGACGACGCTGTCGGGAACGGTCAAGAATCCGCGAGGAGAACAGACTACTGATTACACTGTGGTCATTTTTCCGGACCGTCTGAAAGAAGGCGCGATGCCTGGCCGCTACACACGGACCGTTCGTCCCGATCAACAGGGACGCTTTCGAAACACGCGGCCTTCCGCCCGGCGACTATTTCGCCGCCGCCGTCGAGTCGCTGGAGCAAGGCGGCCACTGGGATCCCGCATTCCGCAAACAGATCGAGCCGGCGGCGAAACGATTCAGGCTCAACGAGGGTCAGGCGGCGACGATCGAGCTGGCGCTGACGCAGTAAGGCACATGAAATTCCGCCGCAGGTTGTTCGTCGCTGGCGCTCGTCCAATCGTCGCGTCAGCTCCAGCACCGCCGCGCGAGCACGACGGCGCCTGCGACGACCGGCGGCGGGCGCATCACCGGACGCGTCGTCGCCGCGGATACGGGCAACCCGCTCGCACGTGCGCAGGTGCAGATTAGTTCGCCCGCGCTGGCCAAGCAGCGGCAGATAACCACCGATGCAGAGCGGCCGATATGAAGTGACCGGACTCGGCGCCGGGCGGTACAAGATTTCCGTGTCGCGGCCTGGTTTCGTCTCGCTCGAATATGGCCAGACGCGGCCGTTCCAGCCGGGCCGCGACCTCGAGCTACTCGATGGTCAAACGCTCGATCGGATCGACTTCGCGCTTTCACGCGGCGGCGTGATTACGGGCCGCATCACCGATCACAACGGCGAGCCGCAAGCCGGCATTCCAGATGCAGCGCGCTGCGGTTTTCGTGGCGCCCAAGCGGAGCACGCCAGCTCGAGCCGACGTCGCCCGGTTTGTTTGATCGAATCCTCACCGACGATCTCGGACAGTACCGGATTTACGGCCTCATGCCCGGCAGTTACATCGTCGACTGCCGGCGCCGACGCCCACGGAATGATGGGCATGCCGGAGCCCGCCGTCCAGGGCGTCACGTACTATCCCGGAACGGTGAACGTTGACGAAGCTCAATCGGTGGAGGTTGAGATCGGACAGGACGTGCCGGTCCATTTCGCGTTGACCGCGGCGCCACTCGCGCGCGTCTCGGGCACGATTGTCGATTCTGGCGGGCGGCCCGTCGGCTGGCGCCAACTGATGCTCGGCTCGCGCACCGAAAGTCAGCGTCGCCACGCGCAGCAGCGGGCACGACACGCCCGGACGGCACGTTTGAAATTCCCAGCGGTCGCTCCCGGCAACTACACGATCGAAGTATCGCCGGTACGGTCGCAACCCGACGACTGTCGAGTTCGTCGTCGTTCCCGATTGCCGTCGATGGGCACGACATCACTGACCTGATGATTTCGATGAAACCGGGCGCGACCATCACCGGGCGCGTGATCTGGGAAGGACGCTCGCCACAACCTTTTGCAACGCAGCGCATTACGGTTCGGCGCAGCCGATCCGACGAATGTCAACGGCAACGCCGGTGTCGGGTGTTGGCGAGGGCAATGGCACCGTAGACGCGAAAGACAATTTCTCTATCGTCGGCGTCCACGGCCACGTTGTATTTCATTCTTCATTTATCGGCCGCGCCGATCCGTGGACGCTGAAGGCGGTGCGAATCGCCGGCGCCGATATCACCGACGTCGGCTACAACGTCACCAGCGACATCGATGGCCTCGAAGTCGTGATGACCGATCGCGAGACGCGCGTGTCGGGGACGGCGAAGGGCGAACGCTACCAACCCGCGACTGACTACGTCGTCGTGGTTCTCCCGAGCGAAGTGAGGCCTGGCGTCAACCCCACACGATTTATTCAGACCGCTCGCCCCGACCAACAAGGCCGTTATCAAGTCAAAGGCCTGCCGCCTGGACAATATGTAGCCGCTGCGGTCGAGTCCATCAGCCGGGACGGCCACTACAATCCTGCGTTCCAGAAACGCATGCGCTCAACCGCTACACCGTTCACCTTGAAGGAAGGCCAGCAGCTCGTACTGGACCTGCAGCTGATGCCGTAGCACGCGCCGGCGAGGGTGACATGAAACAGTTTTTGGTCGCAATGCTCTTGCCGGATCGTTCGCGGCGCCGTTGAGGCGCAGACGCCGAGCGGCAGCTCGGCGCGCATCCGCGGCCGTGTCGTGACCGCCGCAACAGGACGCCCTCTACTACTCGCAACCGTCGCGCTGAGCGGCGGGAATCCGTTCGTCCGACGCACCGTAAGGACTGATTCGAACGGCGGTTACGAATTCGCGAACCTTCCGGCGGGGCGGTATTCGCTTATCGCATCGCGCACAGGCTATCTCGAGCAGAATTTCGATCAACCGAACCCGCTCGCACGATACCGGTTGCTCGAGCTTGCCGAAGGAGAGCACCTCGATGGGATGGACTTTCGGCTGCATCGCGGCGCGGCCATCACAGGTGTCATCACGGACGAGGCTGGGGATCCGCTGGAGGGCGCTTACGTCGTAGCGATGCGCGAGCAGTTCGGGCCCAACGGACGCTTCTTCAATCCGGCAGGGCGGGCGCCGATGCCAATCCAGACCGATGACGAAGGACGCTACCGCGTGTATGGACTCAACCCGGGGACATACATGGTGATGGCGACGGCCACAATGATCGATGACTCGCCTCTGGGTTTTGGAAAGACCTATTACCCCGGGACGCTGAACGAACCGGAGGCGCACACGGTGCGCGTCGATTTCGGGCTGGATAGCGTTGCGAACTTCGCGATGATACCAGCGAGACGGGCTCGCGTGTCGGGCATCGCTCGCGACTCAGAGGGGCGCCCTGCTGCGGGCATGCGGGTGACGATGAATGCACCGCGCGTATCCGGCTTCGGCCAGACTGATATGTCGATGGTGAGCGATGACGGCAGCTTCACGTTTGAGCATGTGCTGCCGGGCCAGTACCTGCTGCACGTGCGCCCCGCGCGCCGCGCAACGGAAGACCGTTCACCGCGAATGTGGAATCGGCCGCCATGCACGTGAATGTCGCCGGCGAAAATATCTCGGATCTGATCCTGACGACCTCGCCCGGATTCGCTATATCAGGTAGAGTGACGTTCGAAAGCTCTACGCCTCCCCCTGCTATGAAGGGATTGACGATAGCGGCGCGCGAGATGGACCTCTCTGTTCAAAGCCTCGGCCTCCCACCGACGTTCGCGAACAGCCCGGTTGATACGGCGGGGCGATTCAGGATTGTCGGCGTGCGCGGCAAAGTGCGTGTAACAGGCGGCGGCGCTGGCTGGTTCGTGAAGAGGGTATTGGTGAGAGGCGTCGACGTGACGAGTCCAGGATTCGACGTGAGCGCCGATCTCGACGGCATCGAGGTTGTGCTGACCAACCAAGTGACGACCATCACCGGCACCGTAAGAGACACTCGCGGCATCGGCAGGAACGACTTCATCGTCACGTTCTTTCCCGTCGGGCAGTTTGAGAGTTGGGAAAGACAGTCCCGGCAGCGGACGATTCGTCCCGACCCTGACGGTGTTTACCGCATCAGGAACTTGCCGGCGGGCGACTATCTCGCCGCGGCCGTGCCGGCGATGTCGCTGCCGATCGAAGGCGAATGGGATCCCGCGTTTTTGGAAAGGGTCAGACCCAGCGCAATAAGCTTTAAACTAGCTGAAGGCCAGAGCCTCCCGCTGAACCTGACGTTGACCGAATGAACCTGATGCTACGAATCTTCGCGATCGCGTTGCTGCTGATCGCACTCGCGACGACTGCCGCCGCACAAGCGCCGGGCCCCGGCCCGGGCGGACGCGGCGGTCAAGGTCCGCTGCTGCCCGGTGGACGCGGCGGCCGCTTCGGCGGCATTCCCCCGCGCGATAACGCGCAGACACCGACAGGTACCGCAAAGCTGAGCGGCCGTGTCATCGCGGCAGACACGGGCACGCCGATTCGGCGGGCGCAGATCAGCATCAACTCGCGTGATGCGCAGTTCAACCGCAACGTCACGACCGACAGCGAAGGGCGTTACGAGCTGGCCGCGCTGCCAGCCGGGCGTTATCGCCTGTTCGTGAACAAAGCCGGATATGTGGCCCTCGAGTACGGCCAGGCGCGCCCGTTCGAGGCGGGCAAGCCGCTCGACATCACAGCTGGGCAGGTACTCGAAAAAATCGATTTCAGCCTGCCTCGCGGCAGCGCCATTACCGGACGCATCACCGATGAGTTCGGCGATCCGATTACCGACGTGCAGGTGCAGGCGCTGCGCTATCAATTCCTCAACGGAGAGCGGCAGCTCGTCGACGCCGGGCGGCACGGCACAGACGGACGACCTTGGCGCGTACCGCATTTTCGGGCTCATGCCGGGCGACTACATCATCCGTGCGTCGGCGCGTCCGAACATGCCGCAGGGACCGCGTGGCGCGGAAACAGAGCAAACCGGATATCCCGGCACGTACTATCCCGGCGTCGCCGACGTCAGCCAGGCCCAGACGGTAACGGCTGCGCTCGGCCAGGAGCTGAGCTCCATCGGGTTTCCGCTGGTGCCAGCGCGCCTGTCGCGAATCTCAGGAACCGTGATGGGATCGGATGGGCGTCCGCTCGCCGGCGCAATGGTGATGATCCGCGCCCGCGGCGGCGCGGGAATGGGCCCGTTGAGGATGAACATCATCGGAAACGCCGGCGGACCAGGTTCGGCCCGATGGCAGCTTTCAGTTGACGAACGTGCCGCCCGGCGAATACGTGCTCGACGTTCAGCAGCGGCCGCAGAACATCCGGAACGCGCAGGACATCAACCTGTCGCAGCTCGAGTTTGCCTCGATGCCCCTCAGCGTCTCCGGCGGGGACATCGACAATCTCACCGTGATGACGACACCTGGCGTGACGGTGTCGGGACGCGTCGCGTATCAAGGACAAGGCGCCCCGAAGCCGACGCTGCAGGTGACGGCGGCGCCGCCGTCGGGAGGCGCCGCCCCGATCGGCCAGCTGATCAACGCGCGCGCGCTCGGCGGCGGACGGGTCAACCAGGACGGCACGTTCGAGCTGCGCGGCCTCGCCGGACTTCAGATGATTCGCGTGCAGAGCCTTCCTGTGGGTTGGGGCCTGAAGAGCATTACGCTCGATGGAGCCGACATCACCGATACGCCGTACGACTTCAAGCCCGGCAACAACGTGACAGGCCTGGTCATCACCCTGACCGATCAACTGAGCGAGATCACCGGCAGCGTGCGCGATGGCCGCGGTGAGCCGGTCGCCGACTACGTGCTCGTCGCCTTTCCCGAGAATACGAAACTCTGGGGCGCGCAGTCGCGCTTCGTGCAGACGACGCGGCCAAACCAGAACGGCACCTTCAGCATCAAGGGGCTGCCTCCCGGACGTTATCTCGCCGCGGTCGTTCCCGCTCTCGAAAACGGTTTACAGAACGATCCCGCTGTACTCGAACAGCTTCGCCCGCGCGCGCGCAGCTTTTCGCTGGCCGAAGGTCAAACGCTGAATCTGAATCTCGAAATGCCGGCGCAGTAAGCGTGCCTGAGCATTGGTCCGCTCTACCCTCAAATGACCGCTGACCGCCCGAAAAATCAGACAACCCCCAAGCCCGAGCTCGGCGAAGCGCTCGGCCTCGTCGAAACGCGAGGCTTTGTCGGCATGGTGGAAGCGACCGACGCGATGGTGAAGGCTGCCAACGTCGTGTTCGTCGGCTGGCAGAAAGTCGACGCCGGCCTGGTGACCGCCATCGTGCGCGGCGATGTCGCATCGGTGAAAGCGGCAACCGACGCAGGCGCGGCCGCCGCCAGGCGTGTAGGCGAGCTCATCGGCGTCCACGTCATCGCGCGTCCCGCTGAAGACCTCGAAAAGATTTTTCCGATCGGCTAAGAACTGCTACATCAGAAACTCTCCCACGCAGCGACCGAACTCGGGCAACAGCGGAGATGTGACAGGCGTGAACTCGTCGAAGAGCCTTCGGCGGCGGACGGCGCCGTGCGCGAGCTCGAGGATCGCGATGTTCTTCGGTTGCGGCTGCACCAGCCAGTACTCGCGCACACCGTAGAGTGAAAACCACGCGATCCGTTCCTGCAGCTGTCCCGGGTGCGTGAGCGGCGACGTCACGTCGAGAACCATGTCGGGAGGACCCCAGACGCGATCCCTGACGATCGATTCCCGGCCGTCGACGATGAACGTGATGTCAGGTTGCAGGATGATGTGTTCGCGTTGATCGAGGACGACCTCGACGCCGACCCATAGCCGTCCAAGCGACTTCGATTTGACGTACGTATCGAGCGCGGTATGCAGGCGGCTGACCAGCGTGTCGTGGCCAATCGGAGGCGCGCGCCGCCGGATTTCCGACAATTCCGTAATTAGGGTACTGAGGACTCGTTTCGGACATGACTGTATAAACGACGGCGACGCCAATACCGAACACACAACAATCGGCGTCGTTCCTGCGTCGCGCTCTATTGGGGTGATTTTTTTCGCCGGCGGGGCTTCGAGCGCATGCGCAGCTTCAGTTCTTGCAGCCTGCCTTCATTTCCCACGACGAGCATCGGCTGGCTGGGAGCGCGCAAAAGGTTGAAAAACTGGCCGTTCTCCGTTCGGGCGTAGACCTCTTTGCCGTCTGTCAAAAGTGTAATCGCGCCGCCGCCGCCGATGGCATCGAACAGCCTGATGCCGAATCTCTTGCGCAGCGTCTCGACGAGCAGACGCATTTTCGACACCGACAGACCGTTGCGCCTCAAGTCGGCGAGCACGACCAGCTCGAACAGATCGACGGGCGATACCGCCGCTCTGTAAACCCGCCGGCCTCGGTGCGATGCGAGGCAATCGACGGTTTGATCAGCCTTCGCGAATCCCACCACTGAAGCTGGCGGGCTGAAAGGCCCGTGATGGCGGCCACCTCGCGCGAGCTGTAATTCTTCTTGAGATCGGGCCGCATTTTTAGTCGCGGGGGCCCCTTCCCCCCGCTCCGCCGCGCCGATCGCGCGTCATCGCGCGGCCGCCTTGCGATCGGCCATCGCCGCCCCGTCGAAGTCTTTCTGCGTGATGCCCCCTTCGTCGTGCGTACTGTAAAGCAACGTCACCTTGCGATAGTTGATGATGATGTCGGGATGATGATCCGCGGCTTCGGCGTCCGGCACGAGTCGGTTGACGAACGCCACAGCCGCCGGAAAATCGGCGAACGTGTACTGCTTCCTGATCGCCCGCCCCTCGACGCTCCAGTCCGCGAGTTCCTTCAGCTGCCGCTGCACTTCCTGATCGGACAGAATGGCCATCTCAGTACTCCCCCAGCCGCTGCGGCGAAGCCGTCGTCAACAGCGGATCGTCACGGTTGTCGAGAACCAGATCGGCGACGGCGCGCGCGGTAAGTGGCGCGAGCAGCACTCCGTTCCGGTAGTGTCCTGTCGCGTACACCAGACCTGGCATTTTCTTCGAGCGGCCGATGATCGGCATCTCGTCGACCGTTGCCGGGCGCAGTCCCACGCGCGCGCCCACGAAGGTCGCCTGCCACAGATGTGGAACCAGGTCACAGGCGCTGTCCAGCAAATCGCGCACGCCGGCGACGGTCGTGCGCTCGTCGAATCCCGCGTCTTCCACGGTGGCGCCGACGAGAATCGAACCGCCGCTCGCCGGGACGAGATAGCATCGCGGTCCCCACACGATGCGATTGAGCGCGGGACCGTCGGACGCGAGTTGCAGCAACTGCCCGCGGATCGGCCTTACCGGCAGTGCCGGAATTCCTTCGATATCGATGTGCCCCGACCAGCTTCCGGCAGCGACCACAACGTGATGCGCGGTGACCGCCGTGTCGCTGTCGAGCTGGATGCTGATGTGATCGTCTCGATGCTCGATGCGCTGTGCGCGCGCGGGCACTCTCACCCGCGCGCCGTGCTTGATGGCGGCGGCGACCAGCGCTCCGGACAGATCCGCGGTCACGACAAACCCGTGCGATTTCATGAACAGCGCTGCGGACACCTCGGGCGTCAATTGCGGTTCCGCCTCCCGCACCGCGCGCTCGTCGAGGAGCTCGCACTCGAGCCCGGCCGCGCGCGCGTCGGCGGCGATGTGCCGCAGCTCCTCGATCGGCTGATCGGCGGTGACAACCTGCAGCGATCCGCTGCGCCGATACTCGACGCCAATACCCGCATCGCGCGACACGCGATCGACGAATGCGTCGTACATCTCGAGGCTTTTCGTCGCGAGCGGCAGCAGCGGCCGGCCGAATCCTTCGAGGTACGGCACGAGCATTCCTGCGGCGGCCTGCGTCGACCCCAGACCGGCGCCACGGCAATCGAGGAGCGTGACAGATGCGCCGCGGGCCACCAGCTCATAGGTGATGGCCGCGCCGATCACTCCCGCGCCGATAACCGCAACGTCACAATCCGGCACGGCTTTGTCCCAACGTGCTTATCATCTCACGCAGCCTCGCGGTGCTCCCTTCGAAGGACAATGGGGGTCTGAAGGGGACAACGCTGCGGGCCGCGCCCGCAGAAACCCCTTTATTTTCGCGCTTTTCACCCAGATTCGACGGGTACGGGCCTTGCTGTTACAGTAACCGAGGAGTTATTCCATGGAAATCAATCGGGCGGCATTTGGTGCCCTTGCAGTCTTCGGAGTCGTCGCGGCAGGCGGAGGCGCCTACCTGGCGAATCGCCACAATGACGCGGCAATGCAACCGGCGCCGGTCTCTTCAGCCCCTGCGACGGGCGCGGTGACTGAAACCGAAAACAGCATCGCGACGCCCGCGGTCGCCGTCGAACCCGCGCCGCTCATGGCAGCGGAACCGGCGCCCGCGCCTTCGCGTCCCGCGAACGTGGTGCGCCGCGCTCCCGCTCCGGTGCGCACGACGCCGCCTGCGTCACAGCGCACTCGCACGTCGACGAGCTCCGGCGAGACCGCCTCTTCTTCATCGCCGGCATATACGCCATCCGGCGCGCCCGTCGATCCGCCAGTGTCGGCGGCGATCGAGCCGCTGGAAAACACGACAGTCGAGCGCGGACCGGTCGTCCAGGAGCCGGCGCGCAAGCTGTATGACGAGCTGGTCATTCCGGCCGATTCCGTCATCGGCCTGCAGGTCGAGAACGCCGTCACGACAGAGCGCGCCAAGGTTGAAGATCAGGTCCGTGCGCGAGTGACGCGCGACGTCCGCGTGGGCGAGCAGGTCGCGATTCCCGCGGGCGCCCGTGCCGAAGGATCGGTCACGCTCGTCGAGCGCGGCGGACGACTGAAGGATCAATCGCGCCTCGGCATCCGGTTCCACACGATTGTGCTGGCCGATGGCACGCGGCTGCCGATCAACACCGAGACGATCTACCGTGACGGAGAATCGCCGGCGCGTGAGAGCGCGGCGAAGATCGGCGGCGGCGCGGTCGGTGGCGCAGTGCTTGGCGCGATTTTCGGCGGCAAGAAAGGCGCGATCATCGGCAGCACGGTTGGCGCGGCTGGCGGCGGTGTGGCAGTGGCGGCGAGTGAAGCGAACGCCGCGACGCTGCCGCAAGGATCGACCGTAACGGTGCGGATGGGATCGCCCGCTACGGTGACCGTGGAAAGATGATAGAAGAGCTGAGAGCTTAGAGCTGAGAGCTCAGGGCAGGTTCGGATTCCGGACCTGCCCTTTTTGTTTTTACGGTTTCAGCCGCCACCGCTCCACCCACTTCCCGTCGGCCTCTTCCAGCGCAACGATGCCATTCAACGGAAAGTCCACAGGACTCGGCGTCAGGATTTCCGGTCGTCAATCTGCCAAGCACTCGCGGCAGATGTGGAAAGTGACCGGCGAGCAGGATGTGCTTCGTCTCTCCCTCGAGCGAGTCGAGGATCCAGTTGGTGGGATCGGTAGGCTGGAGGCCGCGCGACGCGGAGAAGGCTGCCAGTGGATTACAGCGCTTCCAATAGGCTTCGGCGGTCTGGCGCGCGCGTAGCTTTCCGCTGTGCCAGATGACGTCGGGCTTCGCGCCGCGCTCGGCTGCCTTCTGCGCCAGCATGTCGACCTCGACCCGGCCGCGAACTGACAGCGGCCGCATCGGATCCACATCGGGCCCTACCGCATCGCCGTGGTGAACGAGAAACAGCACGAGTCCAGGTCTCGGTCGCGACCTATGGTTCCCGGTCGCTGGGTTCCAGAATCGAGCCCTTCCAACATCGGCGTGTCCCCCAGCTCCGCGCGCAGCTCGATGGCTTCGAGTCCACGCAGTCGCTCGTCGATCGGGTCGACTTGCGGAATGACCTCATCGCCTGCCGCATTCAACTCGACAAGCTTTCTCGCCTTGCTCAAGAAGCTGCGCTCGACCGACCCGATCGACGCGTTGAACGCCTCGACCGTGTCTTCGAGGTTGTCGCGCATCTTGACGAGGTGGCCTGCGAGCACACGAACGGAGCTGTAGAGCTCCTTTCCGAGCTCACGAATTCTGGACGCATCGTGAGCCAGTGACTCCTGCTTCCATCCGTAGTTCACGGCCCGCAGCAGCGCGATCAGGGTCAGTGGACTGGCCGGAATCACTTTCTTGTCGGCCCCGAATTCCAGCAGACCAGGATCCTCCTGCAGCGCCGCCGCGAATAATGCCTCAACGGGCAGGAACATGATGACGAACTCTGGCGTTGGAGCGAATTGCTCCCAATACCGCTTGCCCGCGAGCTGTGTCATGTGGGCGCGGACCTTCGCGGCGTGATCGCGCAGGTACTGCGATTTCTCCGCTTCCGTTCGGTCGGCAAGCCCCTCGAGGTACATGCGCGGCGCCTTCGCGTCGACGACGACTCTGCGATCGCCTGGAAGCCTGACGATCATGTCTGGCGTCAAACGCCCGCTCTCGGACGCTTCCGACACCTGTTCGAAGAAATCGCAGTGGCCGAGCATTCCGGCCATCTCGACTGTGCGCCGCAGCTGCATCTGTCCCCAGTCGCCGCGTACGTTTGGCGATCGCAACGCCTGCACGAGGCTGCCGGTCTGGTTGCGAAGCTCCCTGTTGACGCTGCCTAACTCCGAGATTTGGGTCTTCACCTCGGCGTAGGCTTCGATCCGTTTGGCTTCGAGATCGGCAACTTTCGAGTCGAGGCTCTTCAGCGACAGATCGAGCGGCGCAATCAGGTTCTCGATTGCCACTTTTCTTTTGTCGAGCTCGGTCGTCGTATCGACCTGGAGATTCCTGAAGCGCTCTTCGGCCCGCTGCAGGAATTGTTCTGAATTCGAGGTCAACGCCGATCCGGCAAGAACGCTGAAGGTGTCTTTCAGAATTTTTTCGGCTTCGCCGTATGCCACGTTTCGGCTCTCCGAGACCGCAAGACGCCTCTGCGCCTCGCCCAATTCGTCTCGAAGAGACCGCAATTCCCGCTCTCCCGCCGCCTTGCCCCTGGCAGATCCGACGGAGCGGCCGAGGAGAAAGGCGAGACCGGCAACAACGAGGGCCAGAGCTATTGCTACTTCCATAATCAAGAGAGATCACAAACAGCGCGATCTTAGTACACCTACGGAATCAGTACAATCTTTCCGTAGGCGCCGGGCTTCAGCACTTCTTCGTGCGCGCGCGCCGCATCCGCGAGCGGCAGCTCCTTCCCGACCTGCGGCTTGTATCCGGAACGCTCCATGCCGGCCACAATCGCGGCATGCGCGGTGGCGAGCTCGGCCGGCAGCGCGTTCCAGTTCGTAAAGCCGACGACCGTCGCGTCCTTCCCCATGATTGCGCGGGGATTCAGCTCGAGCGCGCCGCGATTGCCGACGATGGCGATGCGGCCGCGCTTGGCGATCAGGTCGAGATCTCTCACGAGATTGACGTTCGCGAGCATCTCGATAATCAAGTCGACGCCGCGCCCGCCGGTCTTCGCCAGGATGTCCTTCTCGTAGCCGGGCGCCGAATGATCGAATACCTCGTGCGCGCCCTGCTCGCGCGCGAGCTGTCTGCCGCGCTCGGTTCCCGCCGTGCCGAAGACGCGCAATCCGGCGGCGCTCGCCATTTGCGTGGCGGCGACGCCGACGGCGCCGCTGGCGCCATGAATCAACACCGTCTCGCCCGGGACCGCGCGCCCTTTGTCGAAGAGCGCACGCCAGGCGGTGACGTAGGGAACGCCGACGCCCGCGCCTTCGGCAAACGTCACGTGGTCTGGAAGGTGATGAACCTGGTCGATCGTGCAGACCGCGCGTTGCGCGTACGAGCCGTAAGCGCGGCCGTCGACAGTGCCGCTGATGTACACCCGGTCGCCCGCCTTGAAGTCGTGCACATCGCTGCCTACGGCTTCGACGACGCCGGCGGCATCGGATCCCGGCGTATACGGCAGCGGCGGCAGCGACGCGTATTGTCCACTGCGGATGTATGTGTCGACGGGATTGACGCCGGCGGCTTTTACGTCGACGAGCACCTGTCCCGCGCCTGCGGACGGGTCGGGCACCACTTCCAGTTTCATCACGGACGGATCGCCGAATTGATGCACGCGAATGGCGTTCATAGCGCGACAGTTTGACACCATTTGGGAGCGTGCAGTAGGCTAAATGCCTCATGACGTTCGTCGCGCACCGGCATCATCATCACCATCATCACCGTCACGTGACGGGCCGGCGGAGCTGCGGATAGATCGAACACGATAAACAACCGAGCATCCACTGCCCCGCCACAACCGGCGGGGTTTTTTGTTTCAGGAGCAGTTTTTAGAACGCAACACTAAGCAGATAACTGCTGCTATCACCGCCAGCGACCGACGTCGCGAGTACAGTCGTCGGGGGTGGGGCCCCACGACAAACTGACAACATGGATTACACAAAACTGACGGCCTCGTGCCCGCAGTCATTCAGGACGCAGACAGCGGCGAGGTGCTGATGGTCGGCTTCATGAACGACACCGCGCTCGCGAAAACGAGAGAGACCGGATTCGCCACGTTCTACAGCCGGTCGCGGCAGCAGCTGTGGACGAAAGGGGAAACGTCCGGCAACAAGCTCGCGGTGCAGCAGATTCTGATCGATTGCGATGACGACACGGTGCTCGTGAAGGTGAAGCGGCTCGGCGACGGCAACGTCTGTCACACCGGCGCACGGACGTGTTTCGCGATGATCTAGCAGCAGAGAGGCCGAGCAGAGCTGGAGAGGCCCCACGACTAAGATGCCCACACTCAAGCTGGGTCTACCGAAAGGATCGCTGCAGGACTCGACCGTGCAGCTGTTCGCGCGCGCGGGGTTCACCATCTACGTGAGCTCGCGGTCGTACTTTCCGACCATCGACGATCCGGAAATCGAATGCATGCTGATTCGCGCGCAGGAAATGGCGCGCTACGTCGCCGACGGCGTGCTCGACTGCGGACTGACGGGGCAGGACTGGATCGCCGAGCACCAGAGCGGCCTCGCGACGCCTGCGTCGCTCGTGCCGGTCGCCGATCTGATTTACTCGAAGCAGAGCTTCGGCAAAGTCCGCTGGGTGCTCGCGGCGCCCGAAGACTCCCGCTTCAAGAAGCCGCAGGATCTCGAGGGCGCCACGATCGCCACCGAGCTCGTGCGCGCGACCAAGGCGTATTTCGATCGGCTTGGCGTGAACGTGAACGTCGAGTTCTCGTGGGGCGCGACCGAAGTCAAGCCCCCGGTTCTGGCCGATGCCATCGTCGAGGCGACGGAAACCGGATCGACGCTTCGCGCGAACCGCCTGCGCATCCTCGACACCGTGATGGAGAGCAACACGCAGTTCATCGCCAACGGCGCGGCGATGAACGACGAGTGGAAGCGCACGAAAATCGAGAACATCTCGCTGCTGCTGAAGGCGGCGATCGAAGCCCAGGGGCGCGTCGGCATCATGCTGAACGTCCGCAACGAGGATCTGAAGGCGGTGCTCGCGCTGCTGCCCGCGCTGCAGAGGCCGACGATCTCCCCTCTCAGCGAAGACGGCTGGGTTGCCGTCAACACCATCATCGAAGAGCGGACGGTTCGCGATCTCATCCCGAAGCTGAAGACGGCGCGCGCGCAGGGGATCGTCGAATATCCGCTGAACAAGATCGTCGTGTGATGAAGATTCTTGTCCTCGACCAACGTGAAAGCCGTCGAGCGGCTGCTGACGGCCGATCGAGCTGGCGGCGACCGCAGGACATCCGCGGCTGTCGCGAAGATCGTGTCGGCGGTTCGGGCGCGGGGCGATGCCGCGCTGCTGGCGTACGCGCAGCGCTTCGATCGCCTCGACGGCGATCTCGAAGTCTCGCGCGATGAGATCGAAGAGCTGGCCGTTCGGGTGCCGCCGAAAGTGCGCGCGGCGATCGCGGCGGCGGCCAGGAACATCGAGAAGGTCGCCCGCCGCCAGCGGCCGCAGGGCTGGACGGTGAAGACTGCGCCGGGCGTCACCGTCGAGCAGCGCGTCACGCCGCTCGATCGCGTCGGCTGCTATGTTCCGGGCGGACGGTATCCACTGCCCTCTTCGTTGTTGATGACCGCGATTCCCGCGCGAGCGGCAGGCGTCCGCGAGATCATCGTCGCCTGCCCGCGTCCCGCGCCCGTCGTGATGGCGGCTGCGCGCGCAGCGGGTGTGACGACGGCTGTTTCAGAATGGGAGGCGCGCAGGCGATTGCCGCCCTGGCGTACGGCACGAAGACCGTTCCGCGCGTCGACAAGATCGTCGGCCCCGGCAATCAGTACGTCGCCGCGGCGAAGGCGCTCGTCGCCACCGACTGCGCCATCGATTTCTACGCCGGCCCTACCGAGATCGTCATCGTCTCGGACAAGGGCAATCCCGAGTGGATCGCGGCCGATCTGATCGCGCAGGCCGAGCACGATCCGCAGGCGCGCGCGCTGCTGATTACCACGAGCCGCCAGCTCGCGTTGAAAGTTGCCCGCGCGGTGGCCGCGCAGATGCCGAAGACCGGACCGGCCCGGGAATCGCTCGCGCGGCACGGCGGCATCATCATCGCCGGCAGCCGCGACGAAGCGGTCGACGCTCGCCAATCGCGCGGCTCCCGAGCATCTGGTGTGCGACGACGACCGGTTTGCCGAGTGCGGTTGGCGCGGCCGGCGCGATTTTCGTCGGGTCGTACACGGCACAGGTGGCGGGCGATTATGCGATCGGCTCGAACCACGTGCTGCCGACCAACGGCGCCGCGCGTTTCCGCGGCGGCCTGCACACCGCGGACTTCGTGCGCGTGTCGACGATTCAGCGGATGACGCGGCAGGGGCTGCGAGAGCCTGGCGCCGACCGTCATCACGCTCGCGCGCGCAGGAAGGGCTCGAGGCGCACGCCCGCTCGATCGAGGTGCGCCTGCGATGACGTACTATGCCCGTCCGGCCGATCGCGCAGGGGCGCTGCGGCTGCACCTCAACGAGAACACAGGCGGCTGCTCTCAGGCCGTCATCGACGCGATCCGACAGATCTCCGCCGAAGATGTCGCGTACTACCCGGACTACGCCATGCTCGCGCGCGAATGCGCCGCGTACCTTGGCGTCAGCGAAGCACAGCTTGTGCTCACGAACGGGCTGGATGAAGGCCTGCTCGGCGTAACGGTCAGCGCGTTCCGCGCAATGCAGAGCTCGAACGGGCTTCCTGAAGCGATCGTTCCCACGCCCGCGTTCGAGATGTACTCCGTCTTCGTGAAGGCCGCCGGCGGGCGCGTCGTGTCCGTTCCGCCCAGACCCGGACTTCGCATTTCAGCTCGAAGACGTGTGCGAGGCCATCAGCGATCGCACGCGGATTATTTTCCTGACCAATCCGAACAATCCCACGGGGCAGCTCATTCCGCGCGATGCCATCCGCGAGATCGTGCGCTGCGCGCCGCCGGAAGTGACGATCGTGATCGACGAGGCGTACTACGATTTCTGCGGCGAGACATTTCTCACCGAGCTTGGCGGCCATGCGAATGTCGTCATCGGCCGGACGTTCGCGAAAGCTCACGGCCTGGCCGGTCTGCGAGCCGGATGCCTCATCGGCGATCCCGCGCAGGCTCGAGGCGGTGCGCGAGGTCGTGCCGCCATACAGCCTCAGCGTGTTTGCGGTCGCCGGATGGCGCGCAGCACTGCGCGATCGCGAGTACCTCGACGTGGTATCGCACGCAGGTGTCGGAGTCGCGCGAGCTGCATCTACGCGGCATGCGAGCGGCTCGCGCTTCCCTACTGGAAAAGCGCCGGCAATTTCGTGCTGATCAACGTCGAGCGATCGGGCGAGCCGGCAGACATCGTTCGGGCGTTTGCGGAGCGTGGCATTCTGGTTCGCGATCGCTCGCGCGATCCCGGCTGTGCCGGCTGCATCCGCATCACGGCGGGCGTCGTTCGCCACACGGAGATCGCCGTGGAAGCGTTGGAGGGTTTGTGCGCCGTGCCGTAATCGACAGAAAAACGCGAGAGACGCAGATTCGCGTCCGCCTCGGCATCGAAGGCAAGGGCCGCTACGACATTCGGACCGGCATCCGTTTTCTCGATCACATGCTCGAGCTGATGACGCGCCACGGCGCGTTCGATCTCGAGGTGCGCGCCGCCGGCGATCTCGACGTCGATCAGCATCACACGGTCGAAGATCTCGGCATCGCGCTGGGCGAGGCGATTTCGAAGGCGCTCGGCACGCGCCGCGGCATCAACCGGGCCGGCTACTTCATCATGCCGATGGACGAAACGCTTGCCGTTGCCGCCGTCGATCTCGGCGGACGCCCGCACGCGGTCGTCGATCTGGCGCTGCACGTCGAGCGCGTCGGCGATTTGCAGAGCGAGCTCATTCACGATTTCTTCGAAGGGTTCGCGCAGGGCGTGCGGGGCAACGTCCATGTGAAGGTGCTGTACGGGCGTTCGAGCCATCATCACGTCGAGGCGGTGTTCAAGGCGTTCGGGCGGGCGCTGCGCGTGGCGTGCTCGCGCGACAAGCAGCTTGCGCGCACGCTTCCCAGCACGAAGGGGCTGCTGTGATTGCGCTGATCGATTACGGCGCCGGCAACCTGACGTCGGTGCGCAAAGCGCTCGCGGCGGTCGGCGCCGAGGTGCTGCACACCGCGCGTGCCGTCCGATCTCGACGACGTCGAGGGTGTCATCGTCCCTGGCGTCGGCAACTTTCAGCAGACCGCGGCGCTCGACCGCGAATGGCGCGACGCCATCATCGGCGTAGTCGAGCGCGGCCGGCCGCTGCTCGGCATCTGCCTCGGCCTGCAATGGCTCTTCGAAGGCAGCAGCGAGGCTCCCGGGTGCGAGGGGTTTCGTTGATGAGCGGACAGTGCGAGCGGCTGAAGGCCGAGTGGCCGTTCAAAGTGCCGCACGTCGGATGGAACGAGCTCGAGTTTCCGCGCGCGTCGCGGCTGTTCGAGGGCATCAACGATCGCTCGCAGGTGTATTTCACGCATTCGTACGCGGCGCCGGTTACCGACGAGGCGACGGCGGTGACGACGCACGTCGTGCCGTTTGCCAGCGCGGTCGAGCGCGGACAGGTGTACGGTGTGCAGTTTCACCCGGAAAAATCCGGGCGACGTCGGCTTACGTGTGCTGAAGAATTTTCTCAATGCTGTCTAAACGAATCATCGCGTGCCTCGACGTGCGCAACGGGCAGGTCGTCAAGGGCGTCAATTTCGAAGGGCTGCGCAACGCCGGCGATCCGGCGGAGCTCGCCGAGCGCTACAACGAGGAAGGGATCGACGAGGTCGTCATCCTCGACGTGACCGCGACGCTCGAAGGCCGCCGCGCGCTCGCGGCAACGGTCTCGGCTGTGGCAAAGCGCATCTTCATTCCGCTGACCGTCGGCGGCGGCATCCGGTCGGAAGACGATGCGGCGGCGGCAATCGACGCAGGCGCCGAGAAGGTCAGCCTGAACACGGCCGCGCTGAACGATCCCGCGCTCATCACGAAGCTGGCGGCGCGCTACGGCAGCCAGGCGGCCATCGTCGCGATCGACGCGAAGTGGGTCGACGGCAAAGCGCTCGTGTACGCGCGCAGCGGACAGGCGGGCACGCGAGCGCGAGGCGGTCGAGTGGGCGAAGGAAGCCGCCGATCGGGGCGCCGGCGAAATTCTGCTGACCTCGATCGATCGCGACGGCACGAAGAGCGGATTCGATTGCGAGCTGACTGCGGCGGTGTCGCGCGCCGTGCCGATTCCGGTGATCGCGTCCGGCGGCGCGGGGTCGCTCGAGCATTTTTCCGAGGTCTTCATCGACGGCTGCGCCGATGCGGCGCTCGCGGCGTCGATTTTTCACTTCTCCGAGCACGCGGTCCGCGATCTGAAGGAAATGCTGCACGAGCGCGGAATTCCGGTGCGGCTCTAGACATGCTGATTCCAGCCATCGATCTCAAGGGCGGCAAGGTCGTCCAGCTGATTCAGGGCGAGAAGCTCGCCATCGAAACGATCGGATCTCGACTACTGGATCGAGCGTTTCTCCGGATTTCGCCGGGTCAACGTCATCGACCTCGACGCCGCCATGAGCTCGGGCTCGAACGATCATCTCGTTCGCGAGATCTGCACGCGCCTGCCCTGCCAGGTCGGCGGCGGCGTGCGCTCGCCCGAGCGCGCGGCTCGAGCTGTGCGCGATCGGCGCGAAAAAAGTGATCGTCGGATCGGCGCTGTTCAAGGACGGTGTCGCCGACAACGCGAGCGCGCAGCGGTTTGCCGACGCCGTCGGCGTCGATCGCCTCATCGGCGCGGTCGACAGCAAGGGCGGGTCGTGTCGTCACGCACGGGTGGAAGACGTCGACCGCGACGACGGCCGTCGATGCGGTGCGGGCGCTCGAACCCTATTGCGGCGAGTTCCTCTACACGCACGTCGACAAGGAAGGCCTGATGAAAGGCACCGACATCGCCGCCATCCGCGCCGTGCGCGACGCGACGCGGCGTCCGCTGATCGCCGCCGGCGGCGTCACGACACAGGCGGAGATCGACGAGCTCGATGCGCTTGGGTATCGACGCGGTCGTGGGCATGGCCATCTATACGGGGACGCTGAAACTGGAAACTGAAACTAGAATCTGACAATCTAGATTTCAGATGGAGACGATGAACTCTATGACACAAGACACCCCCACCCACGCGCGCCGCGGACCTGAACCGCCGGATCTCGCCGAACGCGGCGGCATGAAGAACGGCCAGCCCCAGCGTTCGGACGAGCGCCTGTTCATGCAGCTTCTCGTCTATGGCGGCTGCCGCGACTCGCGAGCCGTGGCGGACGCGCTTGTCGGGCGCAGGCGTCGAAGGCGCCGTGTACGAAGATGCCAACGACCCGCAGGGGGTCGCCATCCTGTCGCTGACGAAGGATCCGAACTTCTTTCTCGACACGCTGCGGCCGCTGCTTGAACGGGCCGCGCGTTCGAGTCGCTCGAGGCGAAGCCGGAGTTCACGATGCTCGGACGGACCTATGCGCTCGGCTACGAGCCCGACCTGCCCGAGGCGATTCTCCATCGGCCACGCCGCACGGTGCTGAACAAGGATTGGCCCTGGGCGGTGTGGTACCCGCTGCGCCGGAGCGGGCGCTTCGCGCAGCTCCCGCCCGAGGAGCAGCGCGTGATTCTCGCCGAGCACGGCACCATCGGCATGTCGTACGGCGCGGGCGACTACGCGCACGACATCAGGCTCGCCTGTTACGGCCTCGACAAGAACGACAACGACTTCGTCATCGGGCTGCTCGGCAAGGAGCTCTTTCCCCTCTCGCACATCGTCCAGGCGATGAGGAAGACCCAGCAGACGTCGCTCTACCTCGACCGCCTCGGGCCGTTCTTCGTCGGCCGCGCCGTCTGGCAGTCTCCGCAGTAGCGGAGGTCAGCATCCCGTCCATTACGTTATAATACGTAACCGTTACGTAGATTGACGTAATGGAAAATCCATTCGTGTACGGCGAGGTCGTGCCCGCGGCATCGTTCGTCGACCGCATCGACGAGCTGGATCGGCTCGTGCGCGACCTGGCGTCGGGCCAGAAGGTGTTTCTCATCTCGCCGAGACGGTACGGCAAGTCTTCGCTGATCCGGCAGGCGCTGCGCGCCATCGGCCGCGGCGGCGCCCTCACCGCCGAAGTCACGGTCAGCAGCTACAGCTCCTACCTCGCATTCCTCGAAGGCTATACCCGGTCGCTGCTCGACGATGCAGACCGGCTGGGACAAGGCGCGCAGCTGGCTCAGAGAACGCCATCGGCGCCGCGAAGCCGGAGCTGCGGCTCGAAGCCGACTCGACCGGCACCATGGGCTTGTCGGTGAAGTTTCCGAGCGTCCGCACCGATCGCGACATCTCGCGACTGGCGGCCGACGTGTTCGCGCTGCCCGGCCGCCTCAGCGAATCTGCGCAAGACCCGCATCGTCGTCGCGCTCGACGAATTTCAGGCGATCAACGGATTCAACGGCGGCAGCGTCGAGCACGCGTTGCGCGCGGCCGTTCAGCATCAACGCAGCGTCGGTTACGTGTTCGCCGGATCCGAGCCCAGCCTGATGGAGCGGATGCTCGGGCCGAAACGGCCGTTCTACAAAGCCGGCCCGGTGATGCGGCTCGAGAAAATTCCTCCCGATCTCTTTTCCGCGTTCATCGAGTCGAGATTTTCGAAAACAGGCATCAAGCCGGAAGCCGGCCTCGGCGCGTCGATCGTCGATCTTGCCGGCAACATGCCGTACGACGTGCAGCGGCTCGCCCACGAGAGCTGGGACGACGCGCGCGCCGCGGGCAAGCGGCGGATTGGCGTCGACGATCTGCACGCAGACGCTGCACCGGCTGCTGGCCGAGCAGGACACGATGTTCGAGGCCGTCTGGCAGCGCCTGACGCTTGCGCAGCGGGCGACGCTGCGCGCGGTCGTGCTGGCGGAAGGGCGTGAGCTGCTGTCGGCGGACCTGCGCGACCGCTATCGGCTCGGCGGCGCGTCGACGGTGCAGACCGCGCTCCAGGCGCTCGCCCGCGAGGACCTCGTCGCGCGCGAAGGCGACGCGCTATGTGCTCGTCGATTCCCTGATGCGCGAATGGATCGCCCGAAAAACCTTCTAGCGAGGCTCGGGCTGCAGCGCCCCGAGATTCGCGCGTGGGCGATGTACGACCGCGCGAACTCCGCATTCGCCACGACCATCATCACCGCAATTTTCCCCGTGTACTTCACGTCGGTGGCCGGCGCCGACCTTCCGCCCGGCGAAGCGACGCGGCTGCTTGCCCGAACCACGACGATTGCGCTGGCGACATCGGCGGTGCTGGCGCCCTTCCTCGGCGCGCTTGCCGACTACGCGCCGATCAAGAAGCGGCTGCTCGGACTGTTCATGGCGATCGGCTGCATCGCGGCCGGCTGCCTCGCGCTCGTGACCCGCGGCGACTGGTTCCTCGCGGCCGTCTGCTTCGGCATCGGCAACATCGGATTCACCGCGAGCCTCACGTTCTACGATTCGCTCCTGCCCCACATCGCCCGCGAGGATGAGATCGATCGCGTGTCGACGGGCGGTTACGCTCTCGGCTATCTCGGCGGCGGCGTCCTGCTGGCGCTGAACGTCGCGTGGATTCTGTCGCCGGCGACGTTCGGCCTGCGCGATGCCGCGCAGGCGTCGCGCCTGTCGTTCGCGAGCGTCGCGCTCTGGTGGTTTCTGTTCTCGATTCCGCTGTTCAGGCGCGTGCCGGAGCCGGCGATCCGTGTCGGCGCGCAAGGCTCGATCGACTGTCGAGCTCATCAGGCATGTCATTCGCCGGGCTGCTGCACACCCTCCGGGAGCTGCGGCGATACCGGAACGCGTTGCTGCTGCTGATTGCCTTCGTCATCTATGCCGACGGCATCGGCACCATTCATCGGCTCGCGACGAGCTACGGCACCGAGCTCGGCATCGATCAGGGCGCGCTGATCACCGCCATTCTGCTGGTTCAGTTCGCGGGCATCCCGTTCGCGTTTCTCTTCGGGATGCTCGCCGGCCGCATCGGCGCGAAGACGTCGATCTTCATCGGGCTCGCCGTGTACGTCGTTCTGACCATCAGCGCGTACTACATGAAGACCGAGCGCGATTTCTATGTCCTCGCGCTGATGGTCGCGACGGTGCAGGGTGGAACCCAGGCGCTCAGCCGATCGCTCTTCGCCAGCATGATTCCCAAGGCGCGGTCGTCAGAGTTCTTCGGCTTCTTCTCCATCTTCGAGAAATTCGGCGCGATATTGGGACCCGCGGTATTCGAAATGGCGAGCCGCACCACCGGATCGAGCCGCAGCGCGATTCTGAGCGTGGTGGTGTTCTTTCTCGCCGGCGCGGCGGTGCTGTCGTTCGTGAATGTCAAAGAGGGTCAAGCTGCTGTCTAGCAGCCTGGAGTCGATCTTTCGACGACGAACCCTTCATGCGCGATAACCAGAGTCTCTGTCGCAACCTTGGACTGACCGGCTTCAAAGGCGGAAATCTGCCAGTGGAGGGGAACGACGCCTGTGAGTTCCCAGCTCGCGACCGGTTCGCCGCGAGTCGTCGATCAATGTGATGTGAAGCGTGGCCGTATCGAGGGACTGTGCCAATTGCGCGAGCCAATCCTGAACAAGTGCGCTTTCACTACTGGCCGCTCGACTCAGCGTCACCGTTCCATTGTTGAAAGACGCACGAAGCCGTCGCCGGAAACTGTTGGCGTGGTATCCGGAGCGATACTCGGCCAGATCAAATGTGACATCCAAGCCGGTGGCTTTCGACCAACTGCCAAGATTGACCTCACAATTATTCGCACTGACGACAAACCGGTGCGCGAGCAGGCTGCGCTGTGCTGCGGTCTCAGATCCGAGACTCGAGACTGTGCCGATCACGACGGCGAGTGTCACTACGGCCTCACGCATTGCAGCCTGCATCTCAGATCGCATGGGAGACACCTCTTAGCCCTTAAGGGATGAGGGGCGAGTGTAGCCGAGCTATGGTTAGATCAACGGCTTAGGCGTCCACGCTACCAGTCGAGATGAACCGCATACCAGAGACCGAACCCGATAGCTCCACCGGCGGCGAGCAGTGACGTCACGGTGGTGGCGAAATAGGGGTACACCATGAACAGCACGCCGGCGGCAAGATGCGGCCAGCGTTGCTGCTTCCTTCCGTACGTGAACAGTACGTATCCGATCCCGCTCGGGATGAGAGACAACATCAGCCACGTCGGATCGAATGTCATGATTTGAAGGACGCGGTCAGCGCCACTCAGATTATCCGGCGTACCGAAAGGATTGCCTGTCCTTTTCGAGACACCTAGAACGTCGCTACGAACTGGGACTCACGGGCGGCACTGCCCCCCGTGAGTCCCGCTATCGACTCAATCCTGCGGGCTGAAGCTGTATGTCCCCTCCCAGGCCCAGTTGCGCGCGCCGAGGTGCGAGACCTCCGCGCGTGCCTCAAAGTGAGTGAACTTCCCGGTCCCGCCAGAGAATGTGCATAGCCCGACTAGTTTCAGACGATCGAGTCTGCAATGGCCGAAGGCCTTGTTGTTGCCCGGACCCGGGATATCGAGGACGATATCGCTGTCCAGCACGGTTGCTTCAGGCGCCTTCGCATAGATGATCCTCGAGCCAACCTCGATCGCCTCGACGTTCGAAGACGTGATCCTGCAGAAGGATCCAGCCTGGCCAGTGTTTTCAGTGCAGTCTTTCGTCACGTGAAGAGCTCCGCTTCGTGCCGCCGCTGACGAAGCGACCGCCTGTCCTGCGGCGCCCTGAGTGCCGGGCGTGTTCGGCATCAAGCCAGACACAGCCGCACTCGCGCTTGGACTCGTCGGAACCACGCGTCCATCGGCACACGCGCCCGCAGCCAATGCCCCGGCGCACACGCACCCAAAAACCACGCCCTTCGTGAGAACAATCGCAAATTTCATGCACACTCCTCGGCGTTGCCGCCAGTTTCCGAATGGTCCAGGCTTGACGCTTTCAGTGCGTCCGCTAAATGGAGATCGCGCAAGTCGGGCTCGCAATGGGTCAACCGGTAAGCCAGCCGTCCGGGTGCTATGCTGTGATTCCCAGCCCAACTGAATAAGGGCTCCAATGATCTCGCCCCCCGACGTCACGGCCCTGCTCGGCGATTGGAGTCGCGGCAACCGGGCCGCGCTCAACCAGTTGCTGCCACTCGTTTATGCGGAGCTCCGCCGCGTTGCGGCGCGCCAGCTTCGGGACGAGCGGGCCGACCACACCCTACAGCCGACGGCCCTCGTTCACGAGGTGTACATGCGGCTCGTCGACCAGCGCCACGTCGATTGGCAGAATCGGGCGCATTTCTTCGGTGTCTCCGCGCAGGTGATGCGCAGGATCCTGGTCGATCACGCCCGGCGTCACTCCGCGAGCAAGCGGGGCGACGGTGTGCGGTGTGTGTCAATCGACGAAGCCAGGGACGTTGCCGCGTCTGACGAGATCCCCATCCTCGCGTTGGATTGCGCGCTCGATCGCCTTGAAAAGGTCGACGCTGAACTGGCCAGAATCGTCGAGCTTCGCGCGTTTGGGGGACTCACCATCGAGGAAGCGGCCCATGTCCTCAGCGTCTCGCCTTCGACTGCCAAGCGCGATTGGCGGACCGCGAAAGCGTGGCTGAATCGTGAGCTCGGCTCCGAAGTCCGACCGTGACGTGATTCAGCCCTTATGACCACGCCCTTCCCCTGTGCAATCCGGTACAGCGTGAGAGCGCCTCGACGGTGCAATTTCTTGCTTCAGAAGGAACAGAGGCCGTAACTGGCTTAGTCGCCAGCGCGGCCCGGAGGGGGAATCGTGACGGACGAGCGCTGGCCGCGCGTGAAGGCGCTGTTTCAATCCGCTGCAAACCGGCCGGACGGCGAGCGCGCCGCGTTTCTGGCCGCCGCGACGGGTGGCGACGAGGCGCTGCGTCGTGAAGTCGAGTCGCTGTTGACGTGGGACGCTTCAGACCACAGCATCTTTGATCGGCCGCCACCGGCAGCGATGGACCACACCCCGTCTCACCCGGCCCTCGCCGCTGGTCTTCGCGTGGGTCCCTACGAAATCGTCGCGGCGCTCGGCGCGGGCGGTATGGGCGAAGTGTATCGGGCCCGCGATACGAAGCTGCAACGCGACGTCGCAATCAAAGTCCTGCCTGAGTCGTTCGCCAACGATCCCGATCGCCTCGCGCGATTCCAGCGGGAAGCACATATGCTCGCGACGCTCAATCATCCGAACATCGCCGCGATCTACGGCCTCGAAGAGTCGAACGGTACGCAGGCTCTGGTGTTGGAGTTGGTCGATGGGCCGACACTGGCAGACCGAATCGCGCTCGCACCGATTCCGCTGGAAGAGGCGCTCACCATCGGACGGCAGATTGCCGAAGCGCTGGAAGCGGCTCACGAAAAAGGAATCATTCATCGCGACGTCAAGCCGGCGAATATCAAGACCGACCCTAATGGCGTGGTCAAGGTGCTCGATTTCGGGCTGGCGAAGGTGTGGGACGGCGCCCCGCAGGCTGACCTCTCAGGCTCGCCGACGCTGACCGCGACCGATATCGCCGAGCGGACCATTATGGGCACTCCGGCGTACATGAGCCCCGAGCAGGCGCGTTGCAAGCTGCTCGACCGGCGGACGGACATCTGGTCGTTCGGATGCGTGCTCTACGAAATGCTCACGCGGCGCGTGCCCTTCGCCGGCGACACCATCTCGGACACAATCGCCGCGATTCTCGACCGTGAGCCGGACTGGAATGCGCTGCCGGCGAACGTACCTCCCAGTATTTGGCGACTACTGAAGCGGTGTCTCGAAAAGGATCCCAAACACCGGCTCCGGGACATCGGCGATGCGCGAATAGAGCTGCGCGATGCGCTCACACCCGGTGCGCGCAGCACGCGCTCCGACGCACCAGCCGTGGTGCCGCTGTGGCGGAGGTTCGCTCCAGCCATTGCGACCAGCGCCTTCGCCCTCTTGCTGACCGGAGGCGCCGCGGTGTCTTACTTGTGGAAATCCTCGATTCCCCTCACTTCAGCCGCGGAGTACACGCAGATCACGAACTTCACCGACTCAGTTGTGGCCCCCAGCTTGTCTCCCGATGGCCGAATGGTGGCGTTCATTCGCGGTGGAGATAGCTTCTTGAGCGCCGGGCAGATCTACGTCAAGTTGCTTCCGAATGGTGAATCGGTACGGCTTACCAGCGGCGGCGGTCGCAAATACGGGCCGGTGTTCACTCCGGATGGGTCGCGAATTGCGTATACCGACGTCTCGAGCTCAGGGACCTCCACTTTGTGGGATACCTGGACTGTTCCCGTTCTCGGAGGCGACCCCACGCTGTTCCTGCCCAACGCGTCGGGACTGACGTGGATCGCCGATCGGCGGGTGCTGTTTGCTGAGATCAAGACTGGCCTCCACATGGGGATTGTGACCTCGACGGAGAGCAGGGCCGAGTCTCGCGAGATCTATTTCCCAGCGCACTTGAACGCGATGGCGCACTATGCCTACGCGTCACCGGATCGTCGCTCGGTGCTTGTCGTCGAGATGGATCAGACGCACGCGTTTCATCAGCCTTGCAGGCTGCTCCCGTTCGATGGAAGCTCTGCCGGGCGGCAAGTCGGACCTCAGGGCACATGCACAGCGGCCGCATGGTCTACAGATGGCAGGTGGATGTACTTTGGCGCGGTCGTTGGAGGCAGCTCGCACCTCTGGCGCCAGGAGTTTCCGGACGGTACCCCCGAACAAATCACGTTCGGCCCGACTGAAGCGGAGGGCATTGCGCTGGCGCCGGACGGCCGATCGCTGGTGACATCGATCGGGATGCGGCGGAGCGCGATATGGATTCACGACGCGGCCGGCGAGCGGGCCCTTTCTTCGGAAGGCTACGGCGGGGAGCCGCGCCTTTCCCAGGATGGCAAGCGCGTCTTCTACCTCGTTGCGCGCGATTGGAAGCTGTCGTCGGCTGGTTGGACTGCGGCCTCGTCCGAATTGCGCGTGGTAGATCTCGCCTCTGGGAAGACGGACAGTGTGCTGCCGGGCGTATCCGTGAGCGATTACGATGTTTCTCGCGACGAGAAGGAAGTGACCTTCACCACGACGGAAACGGATGGACTATCGCAGATTTGGCTGGCCTCGCTCGACCGGCGTGACACCACCTCGCCTGATCGCTGAAGGCGGAGATCAAGTGTCATTCGGCACGCGACGGAGACATTATTTTTCGTTCGTTGGATGAGACGACGAACCGGTTGGCTCGCATTAATAAGGATGGGACTCGACGAGAACAGGTTACGACGACGACCATTCTGGACAAGGGGGCCGTGTCGGCCGACGGTCGAGTGGGTGGTTGCTGTCTTACCTGGCAGGGCGAAGGTGAATCGCGTGAACGCGGCGTATTCGCGGTCCCCGTCCGCGGCGGTGCTCCTATCAGAATCTGCGGAGATTGCAATCCGAGCTGGTCTTCCGACGGACGATTCTTCTATGTCGGATCCCGCGGAGGTGCTTCCGCGACCTCGCCGGGAAAGACGCTGGCGATACCTTTGCCCGCGGGGAGATCGCTGCCGGATTTACCCGCGTCGGGAATAGACCTGGCTGACGGCGGCTTTAGTGCGGAAGGTGCGCGTGTGTTCGACCATAGCCCGGTTTCAGGGCCCAGCCCGTCGCTATACGTGTTTACCAAGACAGACCTGCAGCGCAATCTGTTTCGGGTCCCGCTGCACTGACCGCTTGTGTCAATCGCCGTAACTGGCTTAATCGCCAGCCCGGCCCGGAAGGGGAATCGTGACGGACGAGCGATGGCCGCGAGTGAAGGCGCTGTTTCAAGCCGCATCGGACCGGCCGCCCGGCGAGCGCGACGCCTTTCTGGCCGCCTCGACGGGTGACGACGAAGCTTTGCGTCGTGAAGTCGAGTCGCTGTTGACGTGGGACGCCGCGGACGCAAGCGTCCTCGATCGGCCGCCTCCAATATCGATGGACTACACGCCATCGCACCCGGCCCTCGCCGCTGGTATCCGCCTGGGTCCCTACGAAATCGTCGCGGCGCTCGGCGCGGGCGGGATGGGCGAAGTGTATCGGGCCCGCGATACGAAGCTGCAACGCGACGTCGCAATCAAAGTCCTGCCTGAGTCGTTCGCCAACGATCCCGATCGCCTCGCGCGATTCCAGCGGGAAGCGCAGGTCCTCGCTTCCCTGAATCACCCGAACATCGGCGGCATCCACGGCTTCGAAGAATCCGGCGGTGTGCGCGCGCTCGTGATGGAGCTCGTCGAGGGAGAAGACCTCTCAACGCGGATCGCGCGCGGGCCGATTCCCATTGACGAGGCATTGCCGATCGCGAAACAGATCGCCGAGGCGCTGGAGGCGGCGCACGAGCAAGGGATCATCCACCGCGATCTCAAGCCCGCGAACATCAAGGTCCGTGGCGATGGCACAGTGAAGGTGCTCGACTTCGGCCTCGCGAAAGCGATCGACCCGCTGTCGTCGTCAGCGGCCGCGGCTGCGCTCGCCAATTCGCCGACCATCACCACTCCGGCCGCCCTGACGGGCGCCGGAGTGATCCTGGGCACGGCCGCCTACATGAGCCCCGAGCAGGCGAAGGGCCGCGCAGCCGACCGGCGCAGCGATATCTGGGCGTTCGGCGTCGTCTTGTTCGAGATGCTGACGGGCCGGCGCGCCATCCAAAGTGAGAACGTGCCGGAAGCGCTGGCCTCCATCCTGACACGCGAGCCGGACTGGTCGACGCTGCCGGCGGACACACCTCCGTTGATCCGACGATTGCTTCGCCGCTGCCTCGAGAAGGATCGCAAGCGAAGGCTCGCCGACATCGCCGATGCCCGACTGGAGATCGATGACGCGCTGAGCGGCTCGCACATTGATGCGCCTGTGGCCCGTTCTTTCTCGCGGACCCGTGAGCGCCTCATGTGGGCAGCCGCGCTGTTGCTTGTCGGATTGACGGCTGCTGCGATGGCGGCATGGGCCACCCGCTCTCTGCCGGTCCCTCTGGAGACGACTCGCACGCTCGTGAGTGTGGCGCCCACCGATCAGCCATTGGGGGCGAATCCACTGGAGCAACGGGCTGGAGGCGCGCGACCGAACCGGACGGCGGTCGCGCTCTCGCCCGATGGCAAGACGCTCGTGTTCGGCGCGATCTGGGGCGGCGCTCAGCAACTGTACGCGCGCGCGATGGACCAACTCAGCGCGACACCGATCTCGGGCACGAGCGGTGGGAGCAGTCCCTTTTTCTCGCCCGACGGGCAATGGGTCGGCTTTTGGGCGGCGGAGGGCGAGCTCAGGAAGGTTCCTCTCAGTGGCGGACCGGCGGTGACGCTGTGCAAGGCAGCGGCGCTCTTCGGGGCGAGCTGGGGCAGCGACGGTACCATCGTGTTTGCGACCGCCCGGAACGGGGGCTTGTGGCGGGTGTCGGCCGCGGGAGGCACACCCGAGGCGCTCACAACCCTTCAGCCGGGCGAGTACAGTCATCGGTTGCCCCACATCTTGCCCGGCGGCCGTGCCGTGATCTTCACGATCTCGAAGGGCGCGAATCAGTGGGACGACACGCAGATCGTCGTGCGGTCGCTTGAAACGGGCCAGCAGACCGTGCTCCTCGAGGGCGGAGCGGATGGGCGCTATGTGTCCTACGGGACATCTGGTCTACGTCCGTCTGGGAACTCTGATGGCCGTTCCCTTCGACCCTGTTCGACTCGCGCGTCACCGGGGGCGCGACAGGCCTGATCGACGGCGTCATGCAGGCCGCGAATCGTAACCTCAGCGACATGGAAAATACGTTGGCCGCCCAGTTCACGGTCTCGGATACGGGGGCGCTCGTCTATGTGACTGGTGGCGCCGTGCCTGCGACTGAACGCTCGCTGGCGTGGGTGGATCGGCAGGGAACGAGCCAGGCGCTGCCGGCGCCGCCGCGCCGTATCGCATTCCACGACTGTCGCCCGACGGCCGGCACGTGGCTGTCTCCACCACGAGGATATCCGTCAGGTGTGGAGCTACGACATCGCACGCGGCGCGCTCAGCGCGGTCACCGTTGACGGGCGGAGCACATACGGCATTTTTGCGCCAGACGGGAAACGGATCGTCTTCCGCTCGGGCGCGGCGGGCGGTGAGGACAACCTCTATTGGAAGGCCGCCGACGGGAGCGGGTCCGTGGAACGCCTCACCACGAGTGCGCGCAGCCAGACGCCAGCCTCCTGGTCGCCCGACGGGACGACGCTCGCCTTTGTCGAAGAGGGAGATTCCCATGGTCAGAGTCAGATCTTTCAGTTCGATATCTGGGTGTTGTCGATCGGCGATCGCAAGACCCGCGCGCTCATCCAGACGGCCGCCAACGAGACGTCACCCGAGTTTTCCCCGGACGGCCGCTGGCTGGCGTACGTCTCGAACGAATCCGGACGCCACGAGGTCTACGTGCAGCCCTATCCCGGCCCAGGAGAGCGTCATCTGATTTCAACCAACGGCGGCGAGCAACCCGCGTGGAGCGGGAATGGTCGGGAACTGTTCTATGTGCAGGGCGGAGCGTCCGGCGCCGCGGGCAAGGAAACTCATGTCCGTCAGCATCGGGACGACGCCGACATTCGTGGCCGGCACGCCCGAAACCCTATTCGAAAGTGCTGATCTCGCGAGCGCCTGGGGAAGAAATTACGACGTCGCGCCGGATGGACAGCGGTTCCTGCTGACGCTCAACAAGGAACTGCCAACGATCTGGCACCGGCCCAGATGATTTTCGTGCAGAACTGGTTCGAGGAGCTGAAGCGCCTCGTGCCGACGAAGTAAGCCAGCGACATCATTCCCGGAATAGATCGAAGGACGAGTCTCGTCCGATCATTTATCACCCGCCGGAGCGTGCTCGAAACGCGAAGTAGGCGAAGACAATAACGATCACCAAGAGAACGAGTCGTGCCACTCCCATCAGGCGGGTATGGGCGACGTGTCGTGTGCCCTTCGGTTTGATGCCGCTGATTGCAGCAACGGCTGTGATGAGCACTGCAAGGCCAAGCCATGCGAACCAGCTCATGACAAATTGAACCCGATCATGTGCTTCATCGTTTCGCCCAGCCGATGTCCTCGTAGACGATTTCGGCAAACCCGAACGCGCCGAAGTTGGCGAGATCCTTCTTCGCCACCCACATCTCGGGACGCTGATAGAGCGTCAGCGAATGCACCTCCTGCCAGATCAGCGCGTCGATGCGATTGGCCAGCTCGATGGCCCGTTTACGGTCGAGCTCCTGCGTCGCCTCGTCGAACAGCCGATCGATTTCGTCCGATCCGACGCGCGCGTAGTTCTGCTGGATGGCGAGCTCGCCTCTTGGGTCCCATGGTCGGCTTCGCGTAGAGCGACCGTGACGAGCTGATCGGAAACGGCGTGCCCATCCACGAGAAGACCGTGAAGTCGAACTGCCCTGGCCTGATGTACTTCTCGAAGAAGTCTGGCGATGGCACCGTGTTGATGTTCAGCTTCACGCCGATCTGGCCGAGCATGTTCTGAATCAGCTCCGATTCCTGCCGGGACGTGGCGACGGCCGACGGAATCACGCAGGTGATCTCCAGCGTGCGGCCGTCCTTCCGCCGCACGTTGCCGTCGAGCTTCCAGCCGGCCTCGTCCAGCAGCTGTGCCGCGCGTGCCGGGTTGTACTTGCCGACGTCGCCGGAGTTGTCCTGGTAGCCGATCTGGTTCCGCATGAAGATGTGGTTGCCGAGCGTCGTCGGATCGATGCCGAGCGGGCCGAGCATCGCCCTGGCAATCGCCGCGCGATCGATCGCCATCGCCAGCGCCTGCCGCACCTTGACGTCCTGCAGGATCGGCGCCGGTGCCATTGATCGTGAAGTGCCGGAAGTTCGGCCCGCCGGCGACGCGGATCTCGGTACCTGCGATGCCCTTGGCGCGCGTTGTACTTGTTGACGTCGGGGCCGATGTCCATGGCGTCGATCTCGCCGTTGGCGAGCGCGTCGATCTGCGCGTCGGCATCGATCGCGCGAAAGACGATGCTCTCGAGCTTTGCCGGCTTGCCCCACCATTTCTCGTTGCGCACGAGCGTCACGCGTCTTCGCGGTCTGGTCGATGCTGCCGAGCTTGAACGGGCCGGCCGTCGTCAGCGGACGCGTCCCGCCATCCGTCGTTGAAGATCTTCGGCGACTTGTTCGTCGAGGCGGGATACAGCGGCGTAGAAGAGCGCCTGCCAGTCGGCGTACTTGTTCTTGAACGTGACGATCACCTCGCGGTCGTCGCGGCCGCGCTCCACGTTCTCGATGTCCGAGTAGCCGGTGGACGACGAGATCTGATACGCCTTGTTGGAGCCGTTGCTGCGCTCGCCACTGCCAGTAGAAGTCTTCCCAGGTGATCGGCGTGCCGTCGTACCAGATCGCCTTCGGATTGATCTTGTAGGTGACGACCTGCTTCGGCTCGGTGACCAGCGTCGGCTCGGACGCCAGGTAGTCCGGATTCCAGATCGGAGTGCCGCCGGCATCGCGCGAGGTAGATCCGCGGCATCAGCGCGAGCTTCGATACGCGTGGTCGCGCTCGGTGCCGTCGATGTGCGAGGTAGTTGTAGGTGACCGGCATCGAGTTGATGGGCCAGGTCAGACGTGCCGCCATCCTGCACCTGATCGCGCGGCAGCGCGTTGATCTGGTTTTCGGTGGCCGAGCGAGGGCCTTCGCTCGCCGTCGTCGCTCGGAGCGATCTCGTTCCTCGCGCCGCCGCAGGCCAGCGAGCCAAGCATCAAGAGCAGTGCGAGCAGCAGGGATGACGTAATGCGCCAGGAACCGTTCATGACATCGCCTCCATGCCGGCCATCGCAGTCGGCCTCTCACAGAGTAACCCTTTCTTCACAACACGGGATCGGCGCTGCGCGTAGTGGCACGCATCGAGCTGGTCGGGACCGCCGGTTCGCGGCAGCAGCGGCGGGTGCTGCTCGACGCAGAGCGTCCGCTGCTCGGTCCGTCAGTTCGTCCGCGAATTTCTGGCAGCGCGTGCGGAACCGGCAGCCCGACGGCGGATCGGCCGGGTTCGGCAGATCGCCCTGCAGGACGATGCGCCGCCGCTGCCGCTCTTTCTGCGGATCCGGCAGCGGAATCGCCGAGAGCAGCGCCTGCGTGTACGGATGCGCCGGCCGTTCGAACACCTCGTCGACGCCGCCGATTTCCGCAATCCGGCCCAGGTACATCACCGCCACGCGATCCGCGATGTGGCGGACCACCGACAGGTCGTGGGCGACGAAGAGGTACGACAGGCCGAGCGCGGCCTGCAGCTCTTCCAGCAGGTTGATGATGCCGGCGCGGATCGACACGTCGAGCGCCGATACCGGCTCGTCCAGCACGAGCACCTTCGGCTCGAGCGCGAGCGCGCGTGCGATGCCGATGCGCTGACGCTGTCCGCCCGAGAACGCCTGCGGATATCGGTTCGCGTGCTCCGGCTGAAGACCGACAAGTGTCAGCAGCTCGCGCACCCGCCGAGCACGCTCGGCGGCCGGCACGCCGTGCGTGTCGAGCGGCTCGGCCAGGATGTCGCCGATTGGAAGGCGCGGATCGAGCGACGCCAGCGGATCCTGGAAGACGACCTGCAGGTCGCGCCGGATCGCAAACCGCTCGTCCGGTGTGAGCGCGGCCGTGTCGCGTGCCCAGCACCACGATGGTGCCGGCCTGCGGTTTGACGAGGTTCAGGATCTCCATGATGGCGGTTGTCTTGCCGCAGCCCGACTCGCCGACCAGCCCCAGCGTCTCCCGCTCGCGGATGTCGAAGCTGATGCCGTCGACCGCGTGCACGGTGCCGACGCGCCGCCGCAGCATCCCCTTCTTCAGCAGCGGGATACTGCTTGACGAGATCGCTGCACGGCGAGCACCGTGGTGCGCGTGTCCCGCGACGCCGCGTCGGCCTCCGGCGGCTGCTGGCTGCACGGGAAAGATGTCGGTGCTCGTCATCTTCTGCTGTTCGATTTCGTCGCTGCGGTGACACGCGGCGCGGTGCGACGGATCGTGTCCCTGAATCGGCAGCAGCGCCGGCTCGACCTCGACACATTTCTCGATGCGCATCGGACATCGCGGCCAGAACGGACATCCCGACGGTAGGTGAACGAGCGATGGCGGGTGGCCCTCGATGGGCGTGAGCCGCTGCCTGCGTCCGACGTCGAGCCGCGGAATCGATCCGAGCAATCCCAGCGTGTACGGCATCCGCGGCCGATAGAACACATCGTCGACATCGCCGATTTCGACGATGCGCCCGGCGTACATCACGGCCACGCGGTCGGCGAAGCCGGCGACGACGCCGAGGTCGTGCGTGATCAGCACGACCGCCGCGCCGGTCGCCTCTTTGGCCGTCTTGAGCACGTCCAGAATCTGCGCCTGGATCGTGACGTCGAGCGCGGTGGTCGGCTCGTCGGCGATGATCACGTCCGGCTGGTTGGCGATCGCCATCGCGATCATCACGCGCTGGCGCATGCCGCCCGAGAACTCGTGCGGAAACGCTGAGCGCGCGCTGCGCTCGGCGTTCGGGATGCCGACCAGCGCCAGCAGTTCGACGGCGCGCGCATGCGCCGCCTGTCGCGTCACGTCGTTGTGAACCAGAACCGCCTCGGCGATCTGATCGCCGACGGTGTAGACAGGCGTGAGCGCCGACAGCGGGTCCTGGAAAATCATCGAGATGCGCCGGCCCCGGATCTCGGACAGCTCCCGATCGCTCAGTCCGATCAGCTCGCGCTCGCGAAAGCGAACCGATCCCGTCACTCGCGCGTTCTCCGGCAGCAGGCCCATGACGGCCAGCGACGACACGGACTTGCCCGACCCGGACTCGCCGACAATTCCCAGCACCTCGCCGGCGCGCACCTGATACGAGACGCCGCGCACCGCGGCGACGTCGCCGGCCTCGCTGCGGAACGTCACCGAGAGGTCGTCGACGTCCAGGACGGACGCCGGTGTGCTGTGTGGAGTGCCGGCTCGAGTCACCGTGGACCCCGGGCCGCTGCGTTGCGGATCGAGCGCGTCGCGCAGCGCGTCGCCGACCAGGTTGATCGACAGCACCAGCACGACGAGCGAGGCGGCCGGGAAAGTAAAACTGCCACGGGTAGGTGAGGGCCGCGTTCGCGTAGTTGCCGATGAGCGTCCCGAGCGACACGTCCGGCGGCTGCACGCCGAAGCCGAAGAACGACAGGCCCACTTCCGCGAGGATCAGCGCGCTCACGTTGATCGTGGCGTCGATGATGAGCAGCGACGACATGTTCGGCAGGATGTGGCGGAAGATGATGCGCCATCCCGGCACGCCCATGAAGCGGGCGGCCTGCACGAACTCGCGCTCCTTCAGCGATAGCGTCATCCCGCGCACGATGCGCGCCGTCACCATCCAGTGAAAGACCGAGAGCAGGACCACGAAGAGCAGCCACGTCCGTCCGCGGAACGCCGGCGAGAGGATCGCGATGATGAGGAACGCCGGCAGCACCAGCAGCAGATCGACCAGCACCAGCAGCAGCGTGTTGAGCCTGCCGCCGAAATAGCCGGCGAACGAGCCGACCACCGCGGCCAGCGACGTCGCAATCAGCGCGCCCAGCAAACCGATGATCAACGACTTCTGCATCCCGCGCATCGTCAGCGCGAACATGTCGAAGCCGTTCTGCGTCGTGCCGAACCAGTGCTCGGCCGACGGCGGCGACAGAAACGCCGTCGTATCGAGCTCGTTGTACTGCCACGTGACGAAGTACGGGCTCAGGTAGGCGAGCGCGAACAGGAGCAGGACCAGAACGAGGCCGACGACCGCGCGCGGCGTGCGGACGAGGCGGCGCCGTACGAGCGTCCACCGCGAGGCAGCCTCGTCGACGGACGTCGGCTCGATGACGGCCTGCGGCTGGACGATCGCCGACGCGGTGTCTCCCTGGCTCCGGTAGCGACGGCATGGCGTCAGGTGCGCACGCGCGGATCGAGCACCGCGTAGGCGAAGTCCGACAGGAACCCGGCGATGAGCACGAGCACGGCCACGAAGAGCGTGACGGCGGCCACCGAGTTGACGTCGTTCTTGGTGACCGAGTCGACGAAATATTCGCCCATGCCGTGCCAGCCGAAGATTCTCTCGGTGAACGTGGCGCCGACGAACAGCAGCGCGAACTGATAGGCGAAGAACGTCGCCATCGGGATGAGCGCCGTGCGGAGCCCGTGCTTGACGAGCGCGCGCGAGCGCCGCAGCCCCTTGGCCTGCGCGGTACGCAGGAAGTCGCTGCCGAGCACGTCGAGCATGGCGTTGCGCTGATAGCGTCCGTAGAACGCGACGGCCATGGCGATGAGGACGAGCGACGGCAGCACCAGGTGAGCGGCCCGGTCGACGAGCCCTTCCCACGACCAGAACTCCAGCCCCGGCGTGATCTCGCCGGTCGTGTAGAGCAGCTTGGTGTCGCCGGTGAAGCCGAGCGCGTTGTTCAGCCCGATGCCGGCGTTCTTGAACAGGACCGCGAGGACCACCACCGGGATCGACAAGGTCGACGAACGAGAACACCGTGACGAAGTGATCCGACGGGACGATGCTGCTTGACGGCGCTGAACGCGCCGGCCGCGACGCCGAGCGTCGTGCCGACGAGCGCGCCGAGCAGGACCAGCCGCAGGCTCACCCACATCCGGCGGCCGATCTCCTCGTTGACCGGCGTGTTGTCGATGGTTCGCCCGAGATCGCCGCGGACGACGCCGCCCGCCCAACGGGTAAAGCGATCGACGAGCGGCGTCTTGTCGTTCATGTTCAGCGCGTCGAGCACCGCGTCGACGACCTCCGGCGGCGGCGGAGGATTGCGCCCTTCGTAGCGCGACCGCGGGTTGAGCTGAGTGGCCGCCAGCACGTAGGCGACCGACGTGGAGATGATGACGAGCAGGACCGTATAGACGAACCTGCGGAGGAGGAACGCCGCCATTCGGCCAAGTGTTCCACAAACCGCGCGCGACCGCTATACCATCCGAGACGAGAATCGAGATCGGTTTATCGCGCGACAGGGCCTCACAATGATCTCGGATCTCGGCATCAATGAGCTGCGTCGCCGCTATTTGCCCAGCGGGGATCGTCGATTCGACGGCGGCGTCACTGAACTCCTGTGCACGGCAGGAGTGCCCGAACGGCAGTAGATCCTCATCCTTCTAGCTGCCGAGCCAGAAATCTATCTAACGCGTCGAGGCTGGATCGGAGCGACCCGCCAGCGCATATACGCGACGAACGTTGCCATCACCAGCAGTACCGCTGTGATGGCGGCCGAGCTCATTTCGCTACGCGCCACGTGAAAAATCGTGGCACAAATCATCACGATCATGATGCCAGCGGCCGCACAGGAAACGAGCCACGGCTGAATGCGCGAGACACCCGGAAGCGTCAGTCCCACTGCTGCCAATACTTCGGCGACGCCGAGAAAGAGCTGAAACCAGCGCGGCATTGTTGCGTTCATCTGCTCGACTATCGCCGCCGGTGGAAAGAGCAACATCCACCCATGGGCGACGAACGCCAGCGCGAGCAACACCTGGAGCACCCAGAGCAGGATGTTCATCCCGTCCCTCCATTTCTCTGAAGAATCTACCACTCCCACTGGACAGCAGGGCCATACTTGAGGGCCACCATGGGCTGCTGCGAAGCAACGAATCCTGACCTGATCGGCGTTCCTTCTTATCAGGAGAAGCCTCGATCACCTTCGACCGGCGCACGGCGCTGAAAGGCATACTCGGTTTCGCCGGAGTGATGTTTGTCAGCGCGTGCGGCCCGAAGCCGGTGGGCGAGGCCACAAAGTTGCGGCTTGCCTTCTGCGGCCAACTGCTCTGTGTTGTGCCGTACGAAGTGGCGCGCGCGCGAGGTCACTTCGCCGACCAGGGTTTCGATATCGAACTCGTCTACACTCGCGGCGGCAACGCGGCCATGCAGGCGCTGGTCGGGGGCGCTGTCGAATACGCCGGCACTTCGTTTGATGTCGCGCTTCAGGCTGTGGCCAACGGCGCGGCGATCCGCCGCTTCGCTTCTACCGGCCGGCTGCCTCTCTTCGCGCTTGCGGTTGCGCCCCAGCGGGCGGATACGATCCGGACCGTGAAGAGCCTCGAAGGCACAACAATCGGGATATCGGGCCTGGGCAACGCGGACCACGCGCTGCTGCTCTATCTCCTCGATCAAGCGGGCGCCGACGCAAGCACGATCCGTTTCGCGACGATCGGGACCAATCTCTTCGATGCCCTCCGCATCGGGCAGGTCGATGCCGCGATGGTGCAGGAGCCGGCGCTCTCCCTGATCGCCGGAGCCGGCGGGCGCGAGCTGGTGAATTTCATGGAGATCGAAGACTCGCGCACGCATCTTGGCGGGTCTTACGAATTCATGGGCGTGGCCGTGCGCTCCACCGAGCGCGACCAACGTTTGCCCGAGATGCGCAGAGTTGCCCAGGCTCTCGCGAATGGCCTGGCGGACACGAGAACCATCCCGCCCGACGAAATCATCGCCGCGCTTCCCGAGGCGTTACTCGCCGGAAGCGACGTCGCGCAGCTCAAACAGATCATCGAGCGCTACCGCCTTTCGCTCTATCCCGAAAACGTGAGAATTGACCTCGACGCCGTTCAGCGGGTCGTGAGAGCCCAGGAGATCGCCGACCTTCTCAAGCCGGGAGCGGTGGACCTGAACACTCTGCTGGATATGGCGGCAGTCGAGGGCTAGGTGCTCCAGGTTCGCGGCCTGACAGTCGCATTCGGCCGCCAACCGATCCTCGAAGGCATCGACCTCGATGTGAAGCCGGGCCAATTCACCAGCCTGATCGGTCCATCCGGCTCGGGCAAAACGAGTATCCTGCGCGCGGTCACCGCGCTTCTGAGCCCGGAGCGCGGCACGGTTACCCTTGATGTTCCTCTCAACGATGTGGGTTTCCTGTTTCAGGACGACGCGCTTCTACCCTGGAGGACCGTGCGCCAGAACGTTGCGCTCGGCCTGCGCATCCGCGGCGTCGCCGCTGACATCGCTGCGGAGAAGGCCGAGCGCTGGCTCTCTCTGCTCGGACTCGAAGGGCTTGGCGACCGCTATCCCCGCCAGCTTTCCGGAGGCCAGCGCAAGCGCGTGGCCATCGCGCAGGTACTGGTGCTCCAGCCGAAGCTGCTTCTTATGGACGAGCCGTTCGCCTCGCTCGACGCGATCGTGCGAACGCGTATCACGCAGGAGCTTCTCGGCTGGGTCGAGCGGGAGCATCTGACGGTACTGCTTGTCACGCACGATCTGCAGGAGGCGATCAGCGTGTCGGATGTCGTCTACGTACTCTCGCAGGGGCCGCGTGCCACCATTCGCGCGCGCCACGAAGTGACGATTGCCAGGCCGCGCAGCGTGCTCGAGACGCGGAGCGATCCGCTGTTTGCACCGATGTTCGAGCGCTTGTGGAACGAGCTGTCGTCATGAGGACCCGTCGCATCCTCGCGCTCGTTCTGTTGCTCGCATTGTGGGAATCGGCTTCGCGGCTCGGATGGCTGGACCCCTTCTACGTGCCGGCTCCATCGACAGTCGGCAACGTCATGGTCCAACTCTTCGCCGGCGGTCAGATCTGGCCGCACCTTCAAGCGACGCTTGTCGCGGCATTCGGAGGCCTTGCGGCCGGGCTCGTGCTGGGCGTGGGTCTGGGGTTTGCAGCCGCGCTATCGCCGATGCTGGCCGAGCTGCTGGAGCCGGTCATGATCCTGCTCAACGCGATCCCCCGCGTGATCCTGGCGCCGCTGTTCGTTATCTGGCTCGGGATTGATCTGGCGTCGAAGGTGGCGCTCGCCTTGATCCTTGTCGCCGTGCTGATGTTCTTTGCGGTGTACAACGGCATCAAGGAAGTGGATCAGCGGCTGGTTGAACGAATCCGCACGCTTGGAGGCGGAACGCAGTTCTTGATTCGCGAAGTGTACGTGCCGTCGGTGACCGCATGGGTGATGGGGAACCTCAAGGTGGCGGTGGGCTTCGCGTTTACCGGCGCCGTGGTCGGCGAGTTCGTCGCATCGAGCCGCGGCCTCGGCTACCTGCTGCAGTTCGCGCAGAGCACATACAACGCCGGCCTCACGATGGCGCTGATCGTCGTGATCATGGCGTTCGTGCTCGTGCTGTTTGCGCTCGCCGAGCGCCTGGAGCGCCGGTTGCTGCGCTGGCGGTAGCATCAATCGTCAATCCCTTAAGAATCTACCACTCCATCAATCTTCCAATCTGCCAATGCAGAAGCGCGAGAGTCCTGCGCTTCTGCCGAGCGCCTGCCAAATTCGCTGAGTATCGTCTCGAGCACCGGCAACATCGTCCCCGCGCGTTTCGCCCGAATGATGAAATCCCACATGGGCTCGAACTTCTTCCACCCTGCGGAGTATCCCAGGTGGCGCAGGCCGGCCAGAAGATCGTCGTGCGCCGATGCGCCGCGCACGATCGAGCGCCATCGGTAGAACTCGCGGTACGCCCACTGATACCCGTATTCGAGCTCCGAGGCCGTCATGCGCGCCGGACGAAAGACGGCATGACGCGTGTCGTAGAGATCCCAGTCCTGAACCGTGAGCCGGCCTTGATCCGACATGCGGCGGTATAGCGCCGTTCCCGGGTATGGCGTGAGAATGTGAAATGTCGCCGTCTCGATGCCGTGCTCGATCGCCCATTCGACGGTGCGCTCGAACACCGCGCCGGAGTCGGCGTCCATCCCGAAGACAAAGCTGCCGTTGATCATGACGCCAAGATCGTGCAGACGCCGGATGGCAGCTGTGTAATCGCGCCGCATGTTCTGGTACTTCCGCTGCTCGGCGAGGTTCGCCGGGTTCAGCGTCTCGAATCCGACGAAGAGACTGCGGAGTCCCGCAGCCACGGCACGCTCGAGCAGATCGGGCGCGAGGACGGCATTCACGGTGCCGGCGGCCTGCCACAGGCGTCCCATGCCGCGCATGCCGTCGAAGAGAGCCGACGCGAAACGGCGGTCGCCGAACAGGTGATCATCGAGGAAGTACAGATGACGGCCGGGCAGCCGCTCGATCTCGGCCAGCGCCGCATCGACGGTCTGCGTATAAAACGAGCGGCCACCTTCGAAGAAGGCGTCCTTGTAACAGAAATCGCACACGTGCGGGCATCCGCGCGACACGACGATCGAGTTCGGGACGAGGTAGAGCCGCCGCTTGATCAGATCGCGCCGGATCGGCGGAAGGCCCGCGAGGGTCCTGAGCGTTGACTGATACACGCGCTTCGCACATCCGCGCGCGAAATCGTCCAGAAACTGCGGCCATGTGTCCTCGCCGGGGCCGAGGAAGATCGTGTCGGCGTGCAAAGCGGCCTCTTCCGGCAGCGATGTCACATGCAGTCCGCCGAGCGCCACGTACGCACCCCGGCGCCGGTAGTCGTCGGCGATCCGATACGCACGATTCGCGGAAGTAATGTAGACCTGTATGACGACGAGGTCCGGCGCATCATTCAGGTTGAGCGACTCGACGTGCTCGTCCTGAATCTCCACGTCGCAGTCATCTCCCAGATACGCGGCCAGCGTGGCGAGGCCGAGCGGAGGAAACAGCGAGTATTTGATGGGGCGCCAGTAAGGGCCTGTCGCCTCGGTAAGGGCTGGAAGGATCATCTTGACCTTCATCGCCCGTCCTCTCCGAAGATGATCACCGAAATCTCGCGCTCGCGCGGACCATCCAGCTCGACCAGGAACACACGCTGCCAGCGCCCGAGCAGCAGACGGCCGCCCGCCACGTTCAGGCAAGCCGAGGGCGGCAGCAGCAAGGCGCGGCAGTGCGCGTGCCCGTTCGCCCGCTCTACCTCAGTCAGGTTCACGGTTCTCGCGCTCGTGTCATCGTGCTGGTATCGGCCATCGACGGGGGCAGCAGCTTCGAGAAGTGACTGGAAGTCGGCCAGCAGCAACGGTTCATGCTCGTTGACGATGATGGCTGTCGTCGTGTGCAACGTCTGAACGTTCAGGATGCCGAAGCGAAGGCCGGCGTCGGCGACAAGCCTTTCGAGTCTGTCGGTCAGGTCGATGAACTCGGTCGGAGATGTGGTCGTGACATGAATGCGGGTGGTGTGACGGCAGGCTGAAATGGGTGCGAGCGTTTCCATCGATGTCCTCCACGCGGATCATCGGCGGTCGGCGGGTCCGGAGTCTTCAGCGATACGTGAGCGTTCAGTGAGATGTTCGTGAGCCGTAGGATAACTGCGGTCTCGAGGCAGTCAGGGGCGGCGCGTGAGACCGAGCGCCAGGCCGAAGCCGAACAGCGCGCCTTCGGCCGTTGCAGATCAGCGCGGCTGTGAGCGGACCAAAATCGGGTTCGCCGATGAATCGGCCGAGGGCGGTCAAGGTCGCCTGCGACCCCGCCGATGACTCCGCGATGACGTGAATCGTGCCGCCGACAAGAGGACGGCCCGCAAGCGTGAGAGCCAACGCGGCCAGGCCGCAGGCAGCGGCGGTCGCGCCCGCCACAACGAGTCGCCGGCGGCCGCGCGGCGCAGCCAGTCCGCCCTCGGATCGCGGCGTTGTAACGGCGTAGCCGAGTCCCGCCGCTGCGCCAATCGCGAGCCCTTCGAGGCCGCCGCCGACGTCGACTGTTCACGCCGACGAGCGCGGCGAGGCTCCATCGGCCCAGCCACTGCGCGGCAGAGCCGGCGAAGCCGCCACCGAGTGCCGCGCCACAGACCAGCGCCAAGGCGCGTCGCGATCGCGCAATCGACTCCGCCACCGACAACCCCGCGCCGACGCCGGCACCGCCGCCTGCTCCGCAGCATCCTCCGATGACGGCCAGCACGGGAACAACCGGAAGAGACGCAGCGCTTCCTGGAGTGGCTGCAAGGATCAACCCTCCGGCGGCGCCACCGAAAAACCCCGCAAGGCCACCGCCAATCGACGCTCCAGCCCATCGTGCCGCGGCGAGTGCGGCGGCGCGGCGCAGCCTCAGGGTGACCAGCTCGCGCGCCGTCGCAAGAGGTGCGGGCTCTCCGAGAATCGGGACCGGGCCGGACTCGGCGGCGTCCCACCGCGTATCGCGCAACAGCGCTCGCGCGAATGCGTGGCGTGGGCGAGTGCCGATGCGCCGAAGCGCCTCTGACGTGCCGAGCGCGTGCAGCAATTCGGCCGCCTCGCGCTGCTCTTCCTCCTCGCCCGCGCTGGCCGCAACACGGGTCACGCGCTGCATCAGAGGCTCGTACGGATCGACGGCAACGTCAGATGGCGCAAGACGGTCTGCCGGCGAGACGTCTCCAACCTGCCATTCGGCCTGGTCATCCTCTTCGACCACGTCTGCGAAGACGAACTGGTATCCGTGGCGTGAGACGGTGCGAACGAACCGCGGCTCGCGCGAGTCGTCGCCAAGCACGCGGCGGATTGTGCGGATGGCCTGGCTGAGGGCGCTGTCGGAGACGATGACATCGCTCCAGATGCGGTCGAAGATATCGCGGCGATGCACTGCTTCGCCGCGCCGCTCAATCAGATACACGAGCAGATCGAAATATCGCGGGATGAGCGGCTGCTCGCGGCCGCTGCGGAGGAGCATTCGACGCCGCGGCGACAGAATGAATTCGTTGAAGCGATAGCGCGGCACTGTCAGTTCAGCAATCGCGCGAATGCGCCGCTTTCCACTGTTCCTGCGCGCGCGCGTTCACACCGTGGCCGGTCTCACGGTCGTACCGCTGCTGCTCTTCCTGTAATTCGCGATCCGCCTCGACGACCATCTGCTGAATCGGATCGGTCCCGCCGGGTTCGGCGCATGCGTTCTTGAAATCCGCGAGGCGCGCCTTGATCTTTCTGACCACCACCTCTGCGATATCGAAATGGAGCTGTTCGTGATCGAGCAGCTGCATGTCGCGCTGCAGCGCGCTGCGTCGCGCCTCTTGTTGCGCCTGACTGCTGCTCATCCGCTCTCCAGCACTCCCCCACACACTACCGCCCGCACTCCGCCACCACGACCGCGATGGATCGAACGTCGCACGGGCCGCCGCGACGAGCGCACCGCGCTCGCATTCCCATGAGGCGTCGATCCTGATGGAGCTCATTGACGCATTTGGAGCCGCCGCGGGGACTCGCCCCTTGAAGTCGCCTTTCGTGAGCCTGCGCTCGAGCGACCACTCGATCGCATCCTGCGCAAGCCCGGCGGACGGCGCGGCGCACAGGACGGCGAGCAGAAACGCGGTGATCCTCATTGCGATAGGATATCTGCACATGCGTTTCATACGCGATATCTTTGCCGGCGCGCGCGAGGCGCGGCGGCCGGTGATTTCCTTCGAGTTTTTTCCGACGAAAACGCCCGAAGGCGAGCGGACGCTGCTCGAGAAGACCATCCCCGCGCTTGGCCAGCTGAAGCCCGACTTCTGCTCGGTCACCTATGGCGCCGGCGGCAGCACGCGCGAGAAAACGCTCGCGATTGTCGACCGCATCCAGCGGCAGCAGGGACTGACGGCGATGGCGCACATGACCTGCGTCAACGCTACGCGCGAAGACACCGCGAGCGTGCTGGAGCAGGCGCGCGCCCTCGGCATTACGAACATCCTCGCGCTGCGCGGCGATCCGCCCGGCGGCGTCGGCGATTTTCAGAAGACGGAAGGCGGATTCGAGTACTCGTACGAGCTCGTGCGCTTCATCAAGGACATGGGCAGCTTCTCAATCGGCGTCGCGGGATTTCCTGAAGGACACATCGCGCAAACCGACGGCAAGTACGCCGACTGGCAGCACCTCAAGCACAAGATCGATCAGGGCGCCGATTTCGTCATCACCCAGCTGTTCTTCAGCAACCGTGATTACTTCGAGTTCCGGGACTATCTGACATCGCTGGGCGTCACCGTGCCGCTCGTGCCGGGCATCATGCCGATTCAGAGTGCGGCGCAGATCAAACGGATCGTCGCCCTGTGCGGCGCAGATCTGCCGCAGCCGTTCGTGACCGAGCTCGATAAGCGCGGCGACAATGACGAAGCGGTCGCGCAGTTCGGGATCGAGTACGCGACGCAGCAGTGCGAAGAACTGCTGCGGGAAGGCGCGCCGGGGCTACACTTCTACACGCTGAACAAATCTCGATCGACCGTGCAGGTCGTCGACAATCTCAACCTCGCAAAGCTGAGCCGCTAGCTCGGTTGCAAGGAGCACACATGAAAGCCGTGCGCCCGCTGTTGTTCCTGACTGCCCTGCTCCTGACGCTCGCACTCTCGGGCCGGGATCCGCTTGCGCAGCGCGCCGGCCTTGCCGAGCGCGTCGGCCATCACGATCCGAGCCGGTATCGCGCGGGGCGCTCGCACGGCAGCGTGGGCGACATGAACTGCATGACGCTGCTGCCGGGCAGCGCACTTCTCACGAACCTCTACTTCCTGCATCGCTGCCAGATCACGCCCGGTGGCGGCGTTGGCCATCATTTCCACAACACCACCGAAGAGATGTTCGTCATCTTCGACGGCGAAGCGGAGTTCACCGTGGACGGCCGCACGTCGCTGCTGAAGGGAACGGTCGGCGCGCCGGTGCGCATGGGACATTCGCATGCAATCTATAACCCTGGAAAGACGCCCGTCGAGTTCATGAACATCAACGTCTCGGCGGTCAAGGGCAAGTACGATGCGTTCGACCTGAACGACGCGAGGGTGGGCGCACCCAAGGACGAGAAGCCGGTGTTCATGACCATGCGCCTCGAGAAGAGCCTGCTGCGTCCGGCTGAAAGATTTCGCGGAGGCCAGGGCACGGCGATGTATCGTCGCGCGCTCGATCCGAGCGTGTTCCTCACCAACTGGTCGTACGTGGATCATCTCGTGCTGCCGCCCGGTGCGTCCGAAGGTCTTCACCGCCACACCGGTGTCGAAGAGGTGTACTACGTGATCAACGGTGATGGCGAGGCGTCAGTGGGCAGCGAGACGACAGCGATCCGCAAGGGAGACGCGGTTCCGCTGCAGTTGAGCGACCCGCACGCTTTCCGGAATACGGGCAAGGTCGATCTCGAGTTCATGATCCTGGGTATTGCGGCGCAAAAGGGGGTCCTCGACGTGCAGGAGATGGACGCCAGCCCCGCGGAGGCCGGCGGGGAGAGTGCATAGATCGGGAGATTGGTAGATTGCAGATTGGAAGAATGTTGTCGGACTGAAGAATGTCGATGGAAGAATACCCGCAGTAATCTGGTCGGAATCGTGTCACGGTCAACCAATCCCACCAACAGTCTTTCAATCTAACAATCTAGCCCATCTACCAATTCAGAACGAGCTTACTTCGTGCGGTTTGTACGTCTTCGTCTGATTGTTCCGTTCGTTCACCACCGTGAACGACCCATCCGGCTGCACCGTGACGTTGATGCCGAACCCCGTGTCCTTCACAGCCGGATCCGAGACGTCACCGAGGTTCGCGATTTGCGGCTCGGCGACGTTGCCCTCACTGCCGGCCACGACGGCATAGTGCAGCATCCAGAGATCCTCGAGGCCGGGCGCGCTTTTGATCGTCTGCAGCACCGGAAGATCGCCCCCTTTTCGTGCGCCGTTGTTCATGATGGCGACGCGCGACTTCAGCGCGTGCACCAGCACCGGAGCGTTCGACTGTCCTGACCCATGGTGCGTGGTCAGGAACAAATCCACCTCGCCGATGCGGTTCACCGGGCACGCCATCTGGAACTCCAGATCCTGCGTGAGATCCCCGAGATCGAGAAAACGGAATGCGCCGAACGTAAACAGCATCCCGACCGACGCGGAGTTGTCCGACGTATCCGCCCGTCGCGGCACGACTCCCTCGCACAGCGCATTGGGGGTCGCGCCCTTCGGCGGCGCGTCGATCAGCTGCCGGTTCGACGCGAGCACTTTCACGTCGACGCCTTTCAGCGGAATCGTGTCGCCCGGCTTGACGACGATCTCTTTCGCGCCGCTTGCCGCCAGCGCGGCGCGAAACGTCGCCATCATGGTGTCGGCGCCCTTGCCGGTCTCGGTCGTCGGCCCGTGGGTCATGACGTTCCGGAACTTCACGCGAGACGCCAGCTGCTCCATGCCGCCGACGTGATCGGCGTGGTAGTGCGTGATGACGAGATAGTCGACCGTGCCGACGCCGGCTTTCTTGACTGCGGCGGCAATGCGCTCGGCGTCGCGCAAGTTGTCTGTCGGCCAACCGGTGTCGACCAGCAACGACTGCCCCGACGGCGTGACGACGAGCGTCGCCTGTCCGCCTTCGACGTCGATGAAAAACAACCGCAATGCCTGTGCAGAACAGACGGCCGGCGCCAGGGCCAGCCACGCGGCGAGCAGCAGTGCACGCGACCATCAGTTTCCTCGTCCTCCGCGCGCGGGCGGCTGCACGACGTCGAACTTCCGGTCGGCATCGCGCACGATGCCCACTACGAGCAGTTCGAGCGGCGCGGTTCCGGCGTTCTCGAACGATTTCGTCTCGTTCAGCTGAATCGGCACGGCGTCGCCCGATCGAATCGTCGCGGTTTCAGAGCCGACTTTGACGGTGCCCTCCCCGTTCATCACGTAGTAGAACTCGCCGATCTCCTGATGTGCCTGCGGAGCGGTCGCGCTGCCGGGCGCGAGCAGGAGATGATCGACGTACGCCCACGGCCCGAGAAACACCGACGGCGGCAGCGCGCGGCGATACTGCACGGTACCCTTGGCTGCGGTGGTGGCAGGGCCCGCTGCCGGCCGCAGCAGCGCCTGATCCAGCCGCATCGTCATGAACGTCGGGATCGGATCGAGGCGGCGCACTGACGCGGCCGTCGCTCAGATCGAACGCGTCGTACACGCCCTTTGCGGGCCGACACGTTGATATTCATCCACTGCACGGGCTTGTCGGTGTGGTTGTAGATGGCGTGTGAGTGCCCCATGCGGACGGGCGCGCCGGCCGGTCCTTTCAGCACTGACGTGCGGCCGTCGATCGTGAACTGCGCTTCCCCGTCGAAGATGACGAACATCTCTTCGCACTGATTATGGAAGTGGGCGCCGATGCCGCTCTTCGGCTGGATGATGCCCCGGTGCAGGAAGTACAGGTTCGTGTCGAGGGCGGTGGCGTTGAAGAGTCCCATGTAGTCGAGCTGGCCGGGACCGCCGTGCACGCTGGGAGACGCTCGATACTTGCCTGGCACCGTGTGAGAGATCCGCTCGGCGAGCGGCAGCTTCTGCGGACTTGCAGGCGCGCCTTGCTGCGCCAGCAGCACGCCCGCCGTCATCGCGACGATCGACATTACGACGACGAGTAGTTTTTTTGTCATATCACCTCGAACAAAATAACGGTGTAGTCCGGCGTCGACAACATCTTCTCCATGGCGCCCCAGACCTCCTGATGGATCTCGGAGGCCACCCATTTCTGGCGCAGCTCCTCACTCTCGTACGTGATGGCGAACCGATAGTTGAGGCCGGCGGGCGCCGTGCCGACCGGCACCGCCAGCACCTTCAGCATGCGCACGTCGACGTAGCCTCGGAACTTCATGGCCGCAGGGCGGAAAACGGTTTGGAAGTAACGCAGCATCTCCTGCTCTTTCGCAGGATCGACGGCGAGCTCGACGTGGACCTGAATCATAGGAGAGCTCCGAAACTGAAATCTAGAATCTAAAATCTAACGAGTACACCGGCGCTTGCCCCATTACGGAGGTCTTGATTCGATAGAGACCCGTCTCCGCCGTGATGTACAACGTCCGGCCGTCGTCGCCCCATCCGCAATTGGCGGGATCTTCCGGCGGCTTGATCGTGCCGAGGTGCGTTCCATCGGGCGAGAACACGAAGACCGCGCTGGGACCGGTCGCCCACAGGTTGCCGCGAACGTCGATCTTCATTCCATCCGGCACGCCGCCGTCTTCGTGAGCCGTCGTATCGAAGAAGACGCGGCCGTTGCTGACGGTTCCAGATGCCGCGATGTCGTACCGCATCCAGATGCGCCGCTTGTCATCCGAGTTCGACACGTACAGCGTTTTCTCGTCAGGCGAAAACGCGATTCCGTTGGGCCGCGTCAGATCCGTGATGATGGCATCGACCTTGCCGTCGCTCACCTTGAACACGCCGTTGAACGGAATATCCTTCTCGGGATCGTCGTCCTGCCGCGGCAGACCATAGGGCGGATCGGTGAAGAACAAAGTGCCGTCAGATCGAAACACGAGATCGTTCGGTGCGTTCAACCGCTTGCCGTCGAACTTGTCGACGAGCGTTGTCACGCAAAGACCGTTCGTCACCTGCACGATGCGGCGGTTGCCGTGCTGGCACAGCAGCACATCGCCATTCGGTGCCGTCGTCATGCCGTTTGGCCCGATGAAACCGCCGGCCGGAAGACTGTTGCCGTCGTAGCCGCCGGGCCGCAGCAACTCCTTTACCGTGCCGTCAGGCGACCACTGGCGCACGACGTTGCCGACGACGTCGCTGAACCACAGGACGCCCGATGGCCGCCACAGCGGTCCTTCGGTGAACGTGAAGCCGCCTGCGACCTTTTCGATCCGCGCGTCACGCGGAACGAGCGCGTCGAAACTCGGGTCGATGCGAATGATGCTCATGAACAGGAGTCCTGTGTCATTTTGCCGTCCACGAGCCGCCACATCCGGCCGTTCGGGTTCTGATTGCGCAACGCGGCGGGCAACCGGTGCTCGCGGACGTTGTCGTAGCAGCACAGCATGCCGAAGCGGCGCAGCGACGCCGGAATGCCTACCGCGGTAAATCCGGGATGTCCGGTCGCGGGAAATGGCCCGCCGTGATTCATCGCGGGGCTCACGGCAACACCCGTCGGCATTTTGTCGTTCAGCAGTCGGCCGACCCGCCGGCGAAGCGCGGGCGCCAGCGCGCGCGTACAAACCTTCGTCGCTGCCCTGAGCGTCGGAATAGATGCAGCCGGTGAGATTGCCTTCGAGGTGCGACAGCACCGCCTCGGCTTCGTCGACGTCGCGCGCGACGACGCACAGCGAAGCAGAGCCGAACGCCTCTGTCTGCAATTTCTCGGGCTCGGCAAGAAACTGTTTTCCCGTCACCCGCAGCAGCGCATTCGGATGGCGCGCGCCCGTTGCACCTGCGCCCGGCGCCGTGAGAAGGTCGGCACCAGCGCTCCGAAGCGTCTTTACGCTGTAGGCCAGCCCCTTCGCGACTCCGTCAGACAACAATGCCGGCGGCTGCGCTGCATCGAATGCGCTCTTCACCTCATCGATGAACTGATCGGTCCGCGCATCGGCAAACAGGAGGACGAACCCCGCGTTCGTGCAGAACTGTCCGCCGCCCATCAGGCAGCTCGACGCGAAATCCGCGGCCACTTTGCTGCCGCGCTCGGCGAGCGCGCCCGGCAGAATCACGACGGGATTGATGCTCGACATCTCGAGATAAATCGGCTTCCCTACCGCGTCGGCTGCGTTTTTCAGCGCCATACCCGCGGCGCGGCTTCCGGTAAATGCGCTGGCGCCCGACGCGGATGTCAGACACTAACCGCTGTCCCGACTGGTGGTCAATCTTGTAGATCATCTGCACCGTTGCCGGCGGCAATCCGGTTTCGCGGAGCGCGGCGACCGCGGCCTCGGCGAGCAACCGTCCCGTTCCCGGATGCAGCGGATGCGCCTTTGCCGATGACGGGATTGCCCGCCGCAATCGCCGCTGCGAAATCGCCTCCGGCGACGCCGGAAAACGCAAACGGAAAGTTATTCGGGCCGAACACCACGACCGGGCCGATCGGCTCGAAGCACGAGCGAATCTGATTCTTCGTGTCGATGGTCGGGAGCGCCCACGATCCCTCGAGCGCGGCATCGGCTGCCTGGCGCAGCTGGCCGGTCGTGCGCGGCAGCTCAACATCGGCGAGCCGCGGCGACGATCGGCAGCGCGGTTTCGAGGTGCGCCTGCTCGACGAGCGCCGTCTTGCCTGCTTCGATGCAGCTCGGCAAATCGCGTCAGAAACCGGGCGATCGCATCGGGCGGCTGGCGGCGCAGCTCGTTCGCAGCGTCCGCCGCCGCAGTCAACGCGGCGTCGCAGTCTTCCCACGCGCTGACGGGATAGGTGCCGGGCAGCAGCTCGCCGGTCGCGGGATTGGCTGCCTGAAATGTTTTCGTCGCCTTCGCAGGACGCCACGTTCCGCCGATGAGAACAGGATGGTCAGCCATAACTTAGACAATGACAACGGAATTCCGAAGTACGCCGATAGGCGCGATCTCGATTTCGACGACATCGTGCTCGTGAAGCGTGAAGTCGTCGGGCGGCACGATGCCGGTGCCGGTCAGCAACACGGCGCCATGGGGAAATGTCTGCGACCGGCACAAATATCCAGCGAGCTCCTCGAAGCTTCGCTTGATGTTGCCGAGGCGCGGTCTCTCCGGAAAACACCGGCTCGCCGGCGCGGATGATCGTGCTGCGCACCGTCCAGTCCCGCGCATCGGCTTCCGTTACGCCGAGGCGAATCCATGGGCCGAGCGCGCAGGAGCGGTCGTAGACTTTCGCCTGCGGCAGATACAGCAGGTTCTCCCCTTCGATGTCGCGCGAGCTCATGTCGTTGCCGATCGTGCAGCCGACAATCTGCCCGCGCGAGTTGATCACGAGCGCAAGCTCCGGCTCGGGCACGCTCCACGTGGCATCGCGGCGAATCCCCACCGCCTCTCCGGTCGGCACGACCTTCTCGGCGAGCGCCTTGAAGAAAATCTCGGGACGATCGGCGTCGTACACCCGGTCGTAGGCCGTCGCACTGAAGTCGGACTCCTCCATGCGCGCGGTCTTGCTGCGCAGGTAGGTCACGCCAGCAGCCCACACTTCCTGCCGCTCGATCGGCGGGCGAACGATCACGTCGGAGACGGCAAAGCGCGGGAGCGTCTTGCGATCGATTCCGTTCAGCAGACGCGACGGGATCGGCGCTTTCCAGCACCTGCGCCAATGTCGTGATACCGGCCGGCGTCAGGTCGACGACAGTTGGCATCGTCATCGACCAACCCAATCCGCACAGCGGCGTCACCGGCGAGAAAGCGGCAAATCTTCACGGCGGTCACGCAAGCGACTGCACGAGGACAGGCTCGCGCAAGGGAGTGGCAATCGTTACGGGATTCCGCAGCGCGCGGCCGAAACCGGCGAATTGAATGGCCATGACATCACCTTCTGCGAGCACCACGGCGTCTGCGAAGCTGAGGCTGTGCGCGCCGTAAAAATGCACGTGGACGTCGCCGGGCCGCCGATGCGCTTCGAACTTGAAGTGGTGATGCTCGATGTTGGCGACACTGTGACACATTTCGCCGCTCGCCTGTCGCAATTTCGCGCTCCCAGATGACGCGCCCGGCGCGCTCGATCGAGACGCGGCCGGGAACGCGACCGAAATCGGGATCGACCGCGAGCTCGGGGCCAAGCGCGCACGTGCGGAGCTTCGATCCCGCGAGATTCAGGTAATTGCGTTTCTCGAACTTGTGATCGGAAAACTCGTTGCCGGTCGCCATGCCGATACGGTGCGGGCGACCCGGCCGCATCGATCACGTACACGCCGGCGATCTCCGCCTCTTCGCCGCCATCTTCCGCGTATCCCGGCACGAGCAGTTCCTCGCCGTGCGCGCGCAGCACGGTGCCGTTGCCTTTGTAGAACCACTCGGGCGGCGCTCCGAGGCGGTTGGGTGCGGGCCGCCCGCCTTCAAGACCCCAACGGAACATCCGCATGCTGTCGGTAAGGTCTGTCTGTCGCTGACTTGTCATGCATCTTGTCGCGGCTCGCGGCGCTGCCAAGATGCGTGAGACCGGTCCCGCTTACGAGACACCGCGCCGGCTCGGGATGATCGATCGGCACCAGCAGACGCCACGGAGACGAGCCCGCGTAAATCGCATCGTAGTCGAGCGTCGTCTGCGCTCGCGCGCCGTTCGACCACCGCCGGCAGCGACGTGCCGGCTGCGATCGCGCTCTCCGCGAGCGCCAGCACAGAGTCGACGCCATCGAGCAGGCGAAGCGACGGCTCCTCGACGCGAGCCACGCGCCGTGTCGACCGTGCAGCAGCTGAACGAGGCGGGTGGGCGTCGCGCTCATCTCCACTTGATGTTGCAGCCGATGCTCGCGCGCTGCTCCGACGAAATCGCGCGGCCGGCAATCACCGCGTCGAGCGCCGCGCGCAGATCGCTGCCCGTGACCGGAATCTCGCTGCCGGGCCGGCTGTCGTCGAGCTGGCCGCGGTAGACGAGCCTTCCCTGTCCGTCGTAAAGAAAGAAGTCCGGCGTGCACTGCGCGTCGTACGCGCGCGCGACATCCTGCGACTCGTCGAACAAATATGGAAAGTTGAACTTCAGCTCCTGCGCCTGGTACGCAAGCTTCGTCGGGCTGTCTTCCGGATGCGAGGTCACGTCGTTCGAGCTGATGGCGACGATGCCGACGCCGCGGCCGGCGTAGTCGCGGCCGATTCTTGCGAGCTCGTCCTGCACATGCTTGACGAACGGACAGTGCCGGCAGATGAACATCGCGAGCATCCCCTTCGGGCCGGCGACATCCTTGCGCGAGACGGCCCTTCCGGTCACCACATCCCGCAGCTCGAAATCGGGGGCCTGCGGTTCCGAGCTCTTTCATGGACGAAGGTGTTCGGGCCATGGGGTATAGTTTCTTTCACTATGAACAACCGAATCAAACTCGTCGCATGTTCTGTTGCGGCCATGGCCACCGGTGTGCTTTTGGCCCAGCAGGCGCCGGTGTCGGATACGGTGATGAATCCGCTCGCGAACAATCCGACGGCGGCTCTCGAAGGACAGCGCACGTTCGACGGCACCTGCCAGACGTGCCACGGCGCCGCAGGCGTCGGCGATGCCGCGCGCGGCGGACCGGCGCTGAACACCACGGGATTGAAGCACGGCGACGGCGATGCCGACCTCTTCCGCACGATCCGTCAGGGCGTGTCGGGCACGCAGATGCCGCCTTATAAAGGACTGCGCGACGAGCAGGTCTGGCAGCTCGTCAGCTACATCCGCAGTCTTCAGAACCGCGGCGCGGCGCCCTCAGCAGCACGCGGCGCGATGGTGCCCGAAGGCGACGTTGCCGCGGGCGAAGCGCTTTTCTACGGGAAAGCGGGATGCGCGAGCTGCCACGAGATCAACGCGCGCGGCGGCGTGACGGGACCAGATTTGTCGAATGCGGGGCGGCTCGCGGCAGCGGCGATCCGCCAGAAGATCGTCGCGCCGAACGATCCGCTGCCGCCCGCGCCCGGCGCGCGCGGCGGCGGCGGCGGCCGCGGCGCGCCACCGCCGGTGACGATCGTCGCGAAGATGCCGGACGGCCGCGAGATTCGCGGCGTCCGGCGCAACGAAGACATGTACTCGGCGCAGATCGTCGACGCGACGGGCCGTCTTCATCTGCTCGACAAGCTGAAGGCGACCGTCTCGGTCGAGAACCGCTCGCTGATGCCGAACGACTACGCCACGCGCCTCTCCGCCGACGAGATCACGAACATCGTCGGCTTCCTGCGAATGCAGCAGGGGCGCGACCTCAGCAAGACCGTCACGCAGCCGCTTGCCAGCGGCGGCGTGACCTATCAACGGCTCGTCAACGCGAAAGCGGAGCCGCACAACTGGATGATGTACTGGGGCGACTACTCCGGCCAGCACTACTCGGCGCTGACGCAGATCACGCCGAACAACGCGCGTCAGCTGAAGACGGCGTGGAGCTTCCCGATTCTCGGCGGCAACTCGGTGCTCGAAGCGACGCCGATCGTCGTCGACGGCGTGATGTACACGACCGGCAGCGGCAATCCGGCGACCGTCACGGCGATCGACGCGCGCACCGGCCGGCAGATCTGGCGATGGACGCGGCAGCAGAAAGATCGTGAACCCGTACGAGATCAATCCGTTCGCGCGCGGCGTCGCGATTCTCGGCAACCGCATCTTCGTCGGCACGCTCGACGGCGCGCTCGTCGCAGTCGACGCGCGAACCGGCCAGACGCTCTGGGAACAGCAGGTCGTCGACACGATGGAGGGATCGAGCATCACGAGCCCGCCGCTCGTGCTGAAAGACATGGTCATCACCGGCATGACGGGCGGCGAGTACGCGACGAGGGGTCATCTCGATGCGTACGATGCGGCGACGGGCAAACGCAAGTGGCGCTTCTACACGATTCCCGGCGCCGGGCGAACCCGGAAACGACACATGGAAGGGCGAGAGCTGGAAAACCGGAGGCGGCCCGACGTGGCTGACCGGCAGCTTCGATCCCGCACTCAACCTTGTGTACTGGGCGGTTGGAAATCCCGCGCCCGAGTTCGATCGCGTGTCGCGAGGCGAGATGGACAACCTCTACAGCAACTCGGTTGTCGCGCTCGACGCCGACACGGGCACGCTGAAATGGCACTACCAGTTCACGCCGGACGACGGCCACGACTGGGACTCGGTGCAGGACATGGTGCTGGTCGATCGCGTGTGGCGCGGAGAGCAGCGCAAGCTGCTGATGCACGCCGATCGCAACGGGCACTTCTACGTGCTCGACAGGACGAACGGAAAATTCCTGTCCGGCACGCCGTTCATTTATCAGAACTGGAACGCGGGCTTCGACGCCAAACGGGACGCCCGCAGCCGATCCCGGGATCGAACTCGAGCGAGAAAGGCAGCTTCCTCGTCTATCCGACGCTCGGCGGCGGGACGAACTTCCAGGCACCCTCCTACAGCCCGCTGACCGGCTGGTTCTATCTTGCGTTCGGAGAAGGCGGGCAGGTGTATACGAGCACGACGCAGCAGATCACGCGCGGCCAGCAGTATCTCGGCCGCGGCCGCGCCGCCGGACCGCCGCCGGCGCGCGGCCCGAATCAACCGGCGACCAACGCGGGCATCAAAGCGATCGATCCGGAAACCGGCAAGACCGTGTGGTCTCACCCGCTCTATCAGGGATCGCTCACCAACGGCGTGCTCGCGACCGGCGGCAATGTCGTGTTCGTGTCGTCGCGCGACGGAAACATCCTCGCGCTCGACGCGAAGACCGGGAAATATCTCTGGCACTTCCAGACGGGCGGCAACCATCAGGCGTCGCCGATGAGCTATGCGATCGACGGCAAGCAGTACGTCGCGCTCGCGGCCGGCAACGTGGTGTTCAGCTTCACCTTACAGGAGTAGCGTCATGTCGATGAAACGCGATTCTTGCGCTCGGCGGTGATGCTCGCCTCTGTTGCGACGGCCGTTCCCGCTCACGCGCAGCAATACGCCGCGCGACAGAAAGGCGACATCGTCCAGCTGGAAGATCAGAAAAACCAGACGACGGTGTCGATCATCACGTCGGTCGGCATGATCGCCTACGAGATGAACGTGAAAGGACAGAACATCCTTCGCGGTCCGAATTCAATCGACGAGTTCAGGGCCAAGCCGGCCGGCCTTCCGGGCATTCCGCTGCTCTCGCCGTGGGCCAACAGGCTCGACGAGCAGGCGTTCTACGCCAACGGCAAGCGGTATCCGTTCGACATGGAGCTTGGAAACGTGAACGGCGCGATTCCCATTCACGGGTTCATGACGCGCACCGATCAGTGGCAGGTCGTCGAAGCCAAAGCCGACGGCAAGGCCGCGTGGGTGACGGCGCGGCTCGACACGTACAAGCAGCCGGCGTGGATGAAGCAGTGGCCGTTCGCGCACACGATCGATGTGACCTATCGCCTTCAGGACGGCACGCTCGAAGTGCTGACCAAGGTGACGAACCACGCGATCGAGCCGATGCCGGTGTCGCTCGGGTGGCACCCGTACTATCAGTTGACCGATTCGCCGCGCGAAGAATGGACGGTCTCGATTCCGGCGCGTGCGTGGTGGAGGCTCGACTACCGCAAAGTGCCCACGGGCGTCGTCGAACCGGTCGAGAAGATTTTTCCCGGCGGCAAAGGCGCGCTGAAGGATTACAACCTGGACGATGTGTTCAGCGATCTCGTGCGCGACGCGCAGGGGCGCGCGACGGCCGTGCTGAAGGGACGCAAGCAGCAGCTCGAGATCAGCCAGGGACCGAATTACAAATCGCTCGTCATCTACTCGCCGAATCCGCTCGAACACCGGCCTCGGCAGCCAGGTCGCGCCGCCGAATCCGAATGCGCCGCCGGCGCACGCCGGCGGGCGCGGCGCGCGGAGGCGGAGGCGGACGCGGTCGCGGGACTGGCCCTGCGAACTCGCCGAACTTCATCTGCTTCGAGCCGATGGCGGGCATCACCAACGCGTTGAATCTCGCACACAAGGGCGGTTACAAGGAACTGCAGTACATCAAGCCCGGCGGCACGTGGCAGGAAAGTTTCTGGATTAAACCATCCGGATTCTAGGAGGGATTTGTGATTAGGGATTTGGGATTAGTTCTGAACGCGCGTGTCACGCTGGCTGCGCTGATCTTGCTGGCAGTGACATCTGCGTGCGGTGGCGGAATCAGCCAGCAGGAACAAGCCGCGGCGCCACCGCCGGCGGCGCCGGCGCCTGAGCCGCCGAAGGCGCCGTACCACGTGTACGTCACCAACGAGATCGGCGGCGATCTCACAGTCATCGACGGCGGGACGAACCAGGTCGTCGCGACGATTCCGCTCGGCAAGCGGCCGCGCGGCATCAAGGTGAGCCCCGACGGCACGAAGCTGTTCGTCGCGCTGAGCGGATCGCCGATGGCGCCTCCGGGAACGGACGAGAGCAAGCTTCCGCCTCCCGACAGAACAGCCGACGGCATCGGCATCGTCGATATCGCCGCTCGAAAAGTCACGACCGTGCTCACGAGCGGCACCGATCCCGAACAGATTTCGTTGAGCGCCGACGGATCGAAGGTGTTCGTGTCGAACGAGGACGCGGGCGCGGCGAGCATCATCGACATCGCGAGCAACAAGATCATCGGCAACGTGAAGGTGGGCGGCGAGCCGGAAGGCGTGACGACGAGCCCGAATGGGCAGTGGGTATACGTCACGTCGGAGGAAGACAACCAGATCGCGGTGATCGATACCGCCAGCAACAAAGTGATCAAGATGTTCGAGGTCGGCGCGCGGCCGCGCTCGTCGGCGTTCCTTCCCGACAGCTCGCGCGCGTACGTGACGGCCGAGAACGGCGGAACCGTGCACGTCGTCGACACCAGGACTCACTCGGTGACCAAGACGCTGAAAATCACCGGCGAGATGGCGCGGCCGATGGGCGTGACCGCTTCGCCCGACGGCACGCGCGTGTACGTGACGACCGGCCGCGGCCAGATGCTGCTCGCCATCGACACCGCCAAGGATGAAGTCGTCGGTTCCGTCAAAGTCGGCACGCGGCCGTGGGGCGTCGAGATCAGCCCCGACGGCAGGCGGCTTTACACGGCGAACGGACCGTCGGGCGATGTGTCGGTCGTCGACGCGGAAACGATGACGGTCGTCGCGACGGTGCCGGCAGGAAGAAGTCCGTGGGGCGTGGCGATACGTTGACGCGCTCCAGGCTCAAAATACGTGCGCGAGTGTTCAGAAGCGTGAAACTCACGTATCCCTTTATCGCTCTGCTATTTACGATAGTTTTCAGACTGATCTGGCGTCGTTCGTGTTCCACGATGACACAAATGCTGCGTTCGTCAGACTAACGGATCTATCGTCGTAAGTTACGTCAAGACTTAGATTTACAGACATCGAAGCTCCCTGCCCAGCGGTTGGCGATTTGTCTTGCTCATCTGGCAGCGGTTTGCTCTCCGATTCCGTCGCGTTCAGTCCACAGAGTCTCAGCGACGTCGCCCTGGTTCTGGCTTGCCGCAGCCCTTTGGCTGACGCCGCGGTCTCATCCGGGTTGGCAGTGTTGTGGGCCTGGGACAATGCGCCCGGCGAAGACGCAACGGCTCCGGCGACCTGGCCCGGCGGCACGACGCTGGTCCGGGCGCACTGAACGGCCCACGCTCGTTCTGCTGGCGCATCCGCAATGCACGTGCACGCGCGCCAGCCTGGCGAGCTCGCCGAAGCGCTCGCGCGCGCGACGTTCGGCCGAAGACCTACGTGCTCTTTCTGAAGCCAGACGGCTTTTCCGATGAGTGGGCCAAGAGCGATCTCTGGCGAACCGCGGCAGCGCTTCCGGACGTCACCGTCGTGCGCGACGATGAAGGGATCGAAGCGCGCCGGTTCGGCGTGTCGACGTCGGGTCAGACGCTTCTATACGACAAGGCCGGCGCCCTGCTCTTCTCCGGCGGCATCACTGGCGCACGCGCGCATCAGGGTGACAACGACGGACGTCGAGCCATCGTCGAGCTGCTGAATCGCGAATCATCCCCGCCGAACAGCGACCAATGTCTTCGGCTGTTCACTGTTTCGCCTCCGGTCTCTAACCGACTCGAGGAACGCGCATGCCTTACCACATGAGACAGGTCAAGTTGCGGATTCGGTGAACAGCCGCGCCGACGAGCTCTTTGCCGAGTATCAGCACGGCATTCACAAGCGCACCGATCGGCTGTTTGCGGGCTTGATGGCGCTGCAGTGGATCGGCGGCATCGTGTTCGCGTTGTGGGTGTCGCCGCTCGCCTGGTCGGGTTCGACCAGCCGCACGCACCTTCACGTGTGGGCCGCCGTCGTGCTCGGCGGCCTCATCAGTCTGTTTCCGGCGCTCCTTGGCGCTGCTTCGGCCGGGCCGGCCGTCCACGCGCTACACGATTGCGACGGCTCAGATGCTGATGGGCGCGCTGCTCATCCATCTCACCGGCGGCCGCATCGAAACGCATTTCCACGTCTTCGGCTCGCTGGCGTTTCTCGCGTTCTATCGCGACTGGCGCGTGCTGGTCCCCGCGACGTCGTCGTCGCGCTCGATCACATGCTGCGCGGATCTTCTGGCCGCAGTCGGTGTACGGCGTGCTGGTCGCGAGCCAGTGGCGCTGGCTCGAGCACGCGGCCTGGGTCATCTTCGAAGATATCTTCCTCGTCGTCGCGTGCCGGCGCAGCATGGTCGAGATGCGCGAGACGGCCGACCGCACGGCGGCGCTCGAGCAGGAAGTCCGCACGCGCCAGCAGGCGGAGATCGCCGCGAGAAACAGCCAGGCGCGCAACGATGCGATTCTCGACGTGGCGCTCGATTGCGTGATTCTGATGGATGCGTCCGGCCGCATCGTCCAGTTCAACCCGGCGGCCGAGCGGACGTTCGGCTACACGGCGTCGGAAGCCGTCGGCCATCAGCTCGCCGATCTGATCATTCCGCCCGACCAGCGCGATGCGCATCGACGACGGCCTGGCGCGATATCTCGCAGACCGGCGAAGCCGCGGTGATGAACCGGCGCCTCGAGCTGACCGCCGTTCGGAAAAACGGCGAATTGTTCCCGGTCGAGGTCGCGATTGCGCCGATCTCGTCCGACGGCGCGGCGATGTTCGCCGGCTACATGCGCGACATCACCGAGCGCCGGCGCAGCGAAGCCGCGCTCGCCGAATTACACGCAGCGACCTCGAGCATGGCGCACGAAACGCAGCGGCAGAACAGCGAGCAGCTCGCGACGCTGGTCGCCGAGCTTCGTCTCACGCAGCGGCGGGCCGAAGATGCGACCCGGGCCAAGAGCGACTTCCTCGCGAGCATGAGCCACGAGCTGCGGACGCCCCTGAACGCCATCATTCTCTACAGCGAGCTGCTGCAGGAGACAGGCCGAGGACGAAGGCGGAACAGAGCAGTCGATCACCGATCTTCAGAAGATCCAGTCCGCGGGCAAGCATCTGCTCGCGCTCATCAACGGCATCCTCGACCTCTCGAAGATCGAGGCCGGCAAGATGGCGCTCTCGCGTGGAGACGTTCGACGTCCGCGAGATGATCGACGAGCTGCTCGACACGGTCGGACCGCTCGTGCGCAAGAACAACAACACGCTGACGGTGCACTGCGGCGACGACGTCGGCATCGATGAGCTCGGATCTGATGAAGACCCGGCAGATTCTGCTCAATCTGCTCAGCAACGCCGGCAAGTTCACGCGCGATGGCGCCGTCACGCTCGAGGTCGCGCCGGCGGGCCGAAGGCGCGGACAGGTCTTCGTCGAGTTCACGGTCACCGATACCGGCGTCGGCATGACCGAGCGAGCAGACGCAGAAGATCTTCGACGCGTTCACGCAGGCCGACGTGACGACGACCCGAAAGTACGGCGGTACCGGGCTGGGGCTGGCCCTCGTATCGCGTTTCTGCGAGCTGATGAACGGATCGGTGTCGGTCGTAAGCCGGCCGGACGAAGGATCGCGGTTCACGGTTCGCCTTCCGCTGGAGGCCGCGCCTGTCGAGGTGCCTGCAGTAGCCGGAGCGTGATGACAGACGTGGATGTACAACCCGTGGTGACCATTCTGGTGGTCGAAGACAACGAAGCCAGCCGCGATGCACTTTCTCGCCGCCTCGAGCGGCATGGCTATCGTGTGCTGCTGGCCGTCGACGGACTTCAGGCGGTTTCGGTGGCGCGGACCTCGCTGCCAGATCTCATCCTGATGGATCTGGGCCTGCCGGTGCTCGACGGCTGGGACGCCACGCGGCAATTGAAGTCCGACGCGGCCACACAGCACATCCCGATCATCGTGCTTGAGCGCGCATGCGATGACCAACGACCGCGACAGAGCGCTCGCGGCGGGCGGCGACGATTTCGACACGAAGCCCATCCGCTTTCAAGCCCTTCTGGAAAAGATCGAATGGCTCCTCGCCGGAAAGGTGGCCGCCTCATGAACCGCCGCGGTTCGCATTCTCGTCGTCGACGACAGCGAGTTCAACCGGGACGCGCTGTCGCGCCGTCTCGGCCAGAAAGGCTTTCTCGTCGAGACCGCCGCGGACGGCGAGCGGAGCGCTGGAGTGCGTCGCGAGCGGCCAGTACGATCTCGTCCTGCTCGACGTCGAGATGCCCGGCATGAGCGGCCTCGACGTGCTCAGCCGGCTGCGGGAAACCCGATTCGCAGACCGAGCTTCCTGTGATCATGGTCACCGCGCGGAGCACAAAGCGCCGACATCGTCGAAGCGCTCGGCCTTGGCGCGAACGACTACATCACCAAGCCGATCGACTTCCCCGTCGCGCTCGCGCGTATCCGTACACATCTCTCGCACAAATGGGCCGTGGCGGATCTGCACGAAAGCGAAGAACGGTACGCGGTTGCCGTGCGGGGCGCGAACGACGGCCTCTGGGACTGGAACATCGCGACCAATGAGGTGTACTGGTCGCCCGCTGGAAAGCGCTGCTCGGTTACGGAGAAGGAGAAATCGGCACCGATCCCGAGGAATGGCTTTCGCGAATCCATCAAGAAGATGCCCAGCGTGCGAAGGAGACGCTGGAGGCGTACCTCGCGAGCGGAAGCGGCCACTACGAAAGCGAACATCGGATTCGCCATCGCGACGGCACGTATCGCTGGATGCGCTGCCGCGGAGCGGCGGTGACGGATGGGCAGGGCCGTGTGACGCGGCTGGCGGGATCGCTGACCGACATCACCGAGACCAAGGTGGCCGATGCGCTCACCGGGTTGCCGAACCGGCTGCTCTTCGTCGATCTGCTCGAGCGCGCCATCAAGCGCACCGAGCGCCAGCCCGATTACGTCTTTGCGCTGCTGGTTCTCGGTCTCGATCGCTTCAAGGTCGTGAATCAGAGCCTCGGGCGTGCTGAGCGCCGATCGCCTGCTCATTGTCGGTTGCGCGGCGGCTTCAGATCGAGCCTGCGCGGAACCGACGTCGTCTCGCGGGACAGTGGCGGATTCACGCTGGCACGGCTCGGCGGAGACGAGTTCATGGTGCTGCTCGACGACATCACCGACGCGAGCGATGCCATTCGCGTCGCCGAGCGTCTTCGTGCGGCGCTTTCGCACGCCGTTCGATGTCGAAGGGCATCAGGTATTCACGTCGGCGGTCGTCGGAATCACCGTCAGCACGACCGGCTACGAGCGGGCCGGAACAGGTGCTGCAGGATGCGGCGATTGCGCTTCACCGGGCCAAAGCCGGCAACTCGGCGGCCTACGAGCTCTTCGACCCAGCCATGCGCGAGCGCGCGCTGACGCGCCTGCAGCTCGAGACCGATCTGCGGAATGCCATCGACAACAGGGAGATTACGGTCCTCTACCAGCCGATCATCTCGCTCGTCACCGGCGCCATCAAGGGCTTCGAGGCGCTCGCGCGCTGGCACCATCCCGTCGCGCGGCCCGATCAGCCCGGCAGATTTCATTCCGATCGCCGAAGACACCGGCATGATTCGGCAGCTCGGCAGGCTCGTTCTCGCGGAATCGTGCCGGCAGATGGCGGCATGGCAGCGGCAGTTCGGCAGCCTTGCGCCGGGCTTCATGTGCGTCAACGTCTCCGCCGGCCAGTTCGGCGAGCACGATCTCGCTGCCGAAGTCGAGAAGATCCTCGATGAGACCGGGCTCGAGCCGTCGAAGCTGAAGTTGGAGATCACCGAAAGCGCGTTCCTCGGCGACGTCGGCCGCGCCGAGGCCACGCTCGCGCAGCCTGCAGTCGATGGGCGTCGAGTGGAGCATCGACGATTTCGGCACCGGCTATTCGTCGCTCAGCTATCTCCACCGGCTCCAGGCGAACACCGTCAAGGTCGATCGGTCTTTCGTCAGCCGCATGGGCGTCGATGCGAAAGGCTCGGAGATGGTTCGCGCCATCGTCGCGCTGGCGCTCAATCTGGGCATGGATGTCGTCGCCGAAGGGGTGGAAAACCTCGAGCAGATGGTCGCGCTCCAAACGCTCGGCTGCGCGCATGCCCAGGGATTCTACTTCTCGCGACCCGTCGATCTTCTGGCAGCGGATAACCTGATCGCGTCTCAGCCATGGCGCGAAGAGGCCAACGACCAAGTGCTGATCAGATCTTGGTTTCCGCGTCAGCTCCCACTACGGTCGTCCACTCGCGGATGTACCAGCGTTTCACCACACCGTTCACGACGTAGGGATCGCTTTTCGCGAACTGCTCCACCGCCGCCGGTGAGTCGCCGCGGAACAGGATCACCGCGCCATCGACTGGATCCGCCAACGCACCACCGAGCACGAGCTCGCCACGCTCCGCCGCCGCGCGGGCGTGCTGAAGGTGCGCACTGCGAAACGGCTTGCGCCGCTCGGCATAATCAGCGCCGGCCTCGTAGAAAAGCAGATAGTGCATCAGCAGCTTACGGCTCCCAAATGACAAACGGCTGCGAGACCTGAGTCATCGCAGCCGTTCGTTAGTCCCGCTCGAGTTGCTTCCTACAATCCCTACCAGCTACCACTGCTACCAGCTACAGGCTAGCTAGGCCGAATAGCCGCGTCCCGCCGTCGCCACGCCGGACTTCTCCCCGGCCAGCTCGGTGAGAAATTCGTCGTGGTTCATCGGCCGCGAGAACATCGGATAATTCTTTTCCGTCGCGAGGCGCTGCTCGTCGGCGCTCAGGGCCGCGGTGCAGTCCTTCAACGTGATGACTTTGTAGCCCTTTTCGTACCCCGTGCGCATCGTCGATTCGACGCAGCAGTTGGTCAGGAAGCCGCCGAGGGCGATCGTCTCGATGCCGCGGCTGCGAAGAATGAAGTCGAGGTTCGTGCTCGCAAAACCACAGAGGCCACGCTTGCCTTCGACGACGATATCGCCCGGCTGCGGCTTGAGCACGTCGACGATCTCGGCGCCCCAGCTGCCCTTGCGGAACGACTTGCTGTCGACGACGCCCTTGAGAATGCCGTAGGGCTCGCTGCTGAGCTCGCCATATCCTTCAACGAACGTGATTGGCGCGTACACGATCGTGCAGCCGGCTTCGCGCGCCTTTTTCACCGTTTCGATGGTGTTCTGGAGCATGTTGTTCTGTTCCATCACGCCCTTCACGGCATCGTGAAGCGTGCCGCCCTTCGACGTGAAGTCGTTCTGGTACTCAATAAGGACTAGCGCCGTTTTCTTGGGATCCATTTCTTCCTCCTGAGCTATATGTCTGGGTGGACAGCCGTTGACGATATCACACGCTTGACAGAGTCAGGAAACGTCCGTCACGGCCAGTTGCGGCCATCGCCTGGTGACGTATCCCTCGATGGCAAACAGCGCCAGCGCGGCCCAGACCAGACCGAATCCGACCAGCTGGATTCGCGTAAATGGCTCTTCATACAGCATCACGGCGATCGTAATTTGAAGCGTCGGATTGATGTATTGCAGCATCCCGACAAGCGATAGTGGGATGCGGCGGACGCCGGCCGCAAACATCAAGAGCGGCAGTGTCGTGACGGGCCCCGAGGCGAGCATCAAGAGGTTGCGCAGGGGGCCCGCGTGCATGAAGGCGCCGCGTCCGGCAAGCGCCTCGACGATCAGATAGGCCGCCGCAGGAATGAACAGGATGCCGGTTTCGAACGTCAGCCCCTGCACGGGACCCAGCGGCGCCAGCTTTTTCATCAACCCGTAGGTACCGAACGACGCCGCCAGCCACAGCGCGATCCAGGGAAGCGCATCGAGCGCAACCGTCAGGTACACGACGCCTGCGGCTGCAAGCGCCACCGACACCCACTGCAGCCGTCGAAGCCGCTCGTGGAAGACGAGCATGCCGAAGACAACGCTGAGCAGCGGGTTGATGAAATAGCCGAGGCTGATTTGTACGATCTGGTTGATGCTGACCGCCCACACGAAGATGAGCCAGTTGCTGGCGATGGCGAGAGCCGCCACCGTATAGATGACGACGATCCGCGGCGACTGCATCGCTTGCCATAGGACGCGAAACTCCTGCGATCGCGCGATCATCACAGCGAGCAGGAGGAACGACCAGACGATGCGGTGGCAGATGAGCTGAAGGGCGGAAATGCCGGCGAGTGCTTTCCAGTAGATCGGAAAGAAGCCCCACAGGACGTACGACAGGCCGACGTACCAGGCGCCTTTCGACAATCGCCCTTTTTTTACGGCTGTTTCACCCACGAACACCACATGTCGAAGACCTTCTGTTCGTACGGTTGGAGGCCCGGCACCGACACATCGCACTGCAGAAATTCCACGAGCTCGGGCGATCGGCGAATGAAAGTCTGAGCTGGCACGGGCTGCGGACGCATCTGCGGCCCGCGCCCCATCCGGCCACCATAGGGCGCAGGAGACATCGTCGTCTGATATTCGGGATCGATTCGGAGTGTCCGCACGACGTGCGGTCCTTCCGGCGAATCGACTCCATCGACGAGCACGACGTTCGCTTCGTCGAGCGCGATCTCCTGGTCCTGGATCCACGCTTTCCGCGCGGACGGATCGAATCGCACGCTCAAGCTGACGCCTCCCTGCGAAACCCATGCGCTGCGAATCATGGGACTCGGCCCGCCGGCCATGGATCCGCCTGCGCCACTGCTGCCGCCGCCCGAGCTACCGCCGTCGCCCTTCCGAAACCAACCCGGACTGCCCCGCCACAGGATCAGCAGCTCGAGCGTGCCACGCCCGGCCTGGTCGACAACGCACATATCGGTCGCCATGACCGACGGAGACACCGGAGCGGTGCCCCCTGTGCTTCCAGCGCCCATGAAAGGCTGTGCGAACATCAGAGCCGCAACAAGGGTTTCTCGCATCATTGAGTTATCCTGCTCCGAATCTACAGCGGCTTGCGCAGCACACGCTCGCCTTCGTCGATGTCACCGGTGTAGGCGAAGCCCAGCTTCTCGTAGAAGGAGCCAGGGCATCCCTCGCCTGGGACGACGCTCGTCAGAAACTCGTGCGCGCCTGGCCGCTGGCGCACGTACTCGATCACCTGGTTCAGCGCGCGCCTGCCATAGCCAAGTTTCTGGTATCGGTGATCGACCATGAATCGCCACAGGTAGTACTTCCGCTCGGCCGGCTCGTCGTGCAGCATCACGAAGCCGACAGGCGTATCGCCTGCGTAAATGGCCCGGAACCACGCGACGTCGCGATCGAAGTATGCCTGCGCAATCGAGATGGCGTTTGACGCGACGAAGCGCTCCTGCTCCGGCGCGACTTTCAGCTTGAGAATGTCGCGCAGGTTCTCCTTTGTGATTTCCCTGAGAGAAATGGTTGTGTCGGCGTGCTCAGCCATCGATCACACTTTCCTGACGACCCACGTCGTCATACATCGCTGGTTCTGAACGACCGTCGTCTTCAGCGGATCGAGCAACCTGCCGCCAAGACGAGCGGTGAGGTCCATCAACATCGCTTCGTCGACAAGATAGCGCTCGCTGCCGTCGGGCAGCCCGAACCGCCGCCCGGTAATCCGCGCAACGCGATCTTCCATGCCGATCGATGAAGCCAGGCGGCAGAACAGCATGCCGCCCGATTTCAATACCCGCCACATCTCGCGGACCATCGCGTCGAACTGCGCATCATCGCGTGCGAAATGTAAAACAGCACTGCTGACAACCACGTCGGCGAAGGCGTCCGGAAATGTCATCCGCTCGACCGGCTCTTCTCGGAAATTCTCCGCCGGTAGCTGCGGCGCCAGCTCAGCGGCGAGCCGCCGAACGGAGTCGACGGCGTGAGCGTCGGCATCGGTCGCAAAGACCTCGAAGCCTGACTGCAGAAGGTAGACGAGATTTCGGCCCCCGCCGCACGCCGCGTCCAGCACGCGCATCCCAGGCCGAATGCGCCCCCGCAGAAGCTGATCGAACAGATATATGTCGATCTGCCCGAACTGGCGCTCGAGATCAGACAAGGGCCGCCACATCCTTGTCGATCACTTCCGGTGTGCGGCGAGGGGCGTATCGTCGCAGCACTTGTCCATTTTTGCCGACGAGAAACTTCGTGAAATTCCACATGATCGTCTCGCGGCCCAGCAATCCCTTCTTCTCCGACTTCAAATAGCGATAGAGCGGATGCGCGTTGGGACCATTCACGTCAATCTTCGCGAACAGCGGAAATGTGACGCTGTAATGCCGGTCGCAGAAGCCGCGGATCTCCGCTTCGCTGCCGGGCTCCTGATGGCCGAATTGATTGCAGGGAAAGCCGAGCACGGCGAATCCCTTGTCCTTGTGCTTCCGGTACAACGCTTCGAGGCCTTCGTACTGCGGAGTAAATCCACAATGGCTGGCCACGTTTACGATCAACAGCACGCGGCCGCGATATTCATTCAGCGTCGCGGTCTCGCCCTCGATGGTCTTTACCGGAATGTCGAAGAGATCCATCAAGGTCCGATCTCTACCGGCGCGAGGCAGTCGGCATCGGCGTTGACGCGCTGCGGCAGCCAGCTGTTGAAGTCTGCTCCGGCTCCGGCGACAAACATGACCGGCGACACCGCGTCGGGATCGAGACCGATCTGCCGCCGGAACTGAGCGATCGCCGGAGCGTCGAAGAACACCAGAAACACCTGGCGGACGCCACCCGGCTCGCTGATGCGACGCTGCACAAGGCAGCGTGGAGAAGGCGCCGTAGCCTCGATGCCGGCGGCTTTGGCCGCGGCAAGCATCGCCTCCTGCGACAGTTGATCGCCGGCCACGCGATCGAACTCGCCGCGCAGCACCACAGGAATGGATGGGGCCGTCGGTGAATTCAGCGACTCCATCGCTCTGGCGAAGATCTGTTTGAAGAGGCCCGCCGCGAGCTCTGGAGATGGCCGTAACACGAGGAGCGGATCGTTCGCCGCCGATGCCGGCTCGAGCGCCAGTGTCCATGACTGGACATGTGCAGGCTCGACCGTGTACGCCTCACTGCGCGCGTCTTCCAGCGAGCGCATGAACAGCACGGCGAAGACACCAATGGCAGCAATCCCCACAGCAAGTTTGATGAGCAGTGGCTTCTTCACACAACGCTAGTCTATCGAAACGTCTACCAATCAGTCGCCTGGTAGTCCTTCAGGAACTGACCCCATACGTGTGTGCCCGTGTTGAAGCCGCTGATGATCGGATCGACGATGCGCGCCCCGCCGTCGATGCTGTCGAGCGGAGGGCTGAAGCGCTGCTCGGTCTCTTTCCTCGCGGCGATCTCTATCGGGTCTTCATCGGTAATCCATCCGGTATCGACGCTGTTCATGTGAATGCCGTCGCCGTGATAGTCGGTCGCCGACGTGCGCGTCATCATGTTGAGCGCCGCCTTCGCCATGTTCGTGTGCGGGTGGCGCGTTGTCTTGAAACGGCGGTAGAACTGCCCTTCCATTGCCGAGACGTTGACGATGTGCTTGTCGCGCTCGGGGGTGCGCGTCATGAGCGCCTTCAGCCGCGCATTCAGGATGAACGGCGCGATCGCATTGACGAGCTGGACTTCGAGCATCTCGACGGTGGAAATTTCGTCGAGGAGCAACCGCCACGAATTGCGCCCGCGCAGATCGACCTGCTGGAGATCCTGATCCAGCATTCCCGCGGGAAACATCGCATTCTGCGAAACGAGCTCTTCGACGAGCAGCGGCACCTGCGACAGCGTCGGAGCGTGGACCAGCCCGGGAACGTCAGAGCGGTCGTATTCGCCGAGGAGCTTCCGCGCATGTTCGGGCATGCCCTTCAGCGCGGCGGTCTCCCCTTCCATCATGTGCGCGTAGAACGCAGGAGGACGGCGCACGGTCTGGCACGCGTTGTTGATGACGAAGTCGAGGCGTTCGCGCGTCCTCAACATCTGGCGGCAGAACGCCTCGAGGCTCGGGGTATGCCGCAGGTCGAGCCCGAAGACCTCGAGCCGATCGCCCCACTCGCCGAAGTCGGGCTCGCGCGCGTATCGCGACGCCGAATCCTTGGGAAAGCGCGTCGTCACGATGAGATGCGCGCCAGAACGAAGCAGCTTGAGGCCCGCCTGATATCCGATTTTCACGCGCCCGCCCGTCAAGAGCGCGACACGGCCGCGAAGGTCCGCAAGCTCCGTGCGCTTGGCGAAATTCAGCTCGGCGCACGACGGGCACATCTGGTCGTAGAAGTGGTGGATCTGCGTGTACTTCTGTTTGCAGACGTAACAGTGCTGGAGCTCTTCGGACACGCGGTAGGCCGTCGATTCGTCCTCGACGTCCTGCTGCTCGAAGCGCTCAGGCGGAAACACGTTCGGCGTGTGGAAGATGGGTTTCTGCCGAAGCGTGCGGATGCCTGTTTCAGCGCGTGCGACTTCGTCCTGCCTCACGCGCTGTGCTTTGCGATCTCGCGCCGCGGCCTTCGCCATGCGCCGCCGCTCCGAGCGATCGGGGCTGTAGACGAGCGCCACCGCCTGGAGCAGGCGCTGTCGCTCCTCGGCCGGCACACCCTCGAGCACTGTGCGATCCGACGCGATCGCCTCGAGCAGCGCGATCGCGTCGCGAAGGCGATCGACGTTTCGTGTTGAAGACATCGCGCCCAGAGTACCCTGAGGCGGACCTTACGCCAATCGTTTGCTCGAACGCATGTAAGCGAGCGTCAAGATGACCACGCCCCATCCGAGCAGCGCGAGCGCCTGCGGCCACAGTGTCTCGAGGCCGACGCCCTTGAGAAAAATGCCCCGAAGAATCACGACGAAATACCGCAGCGGAATCAAGTACGTAATCGGCTGAATCACCGCCGGCATGTTCTCGATCGGAAAGATGAATCCCGAGAGATACATCATCGGTATCAGGAAGAAGAACGTCGACGTCATCATCGCTTGCTGCTGCGTGTGAGAGATCGTCGACGTGAAGAGCCCCAGGCCCAGGGTCGTGAGCAGGTAGATCAGACTCATGCCGAACAGAAGCCAGAAGCTGCCGCGCAGCGGGACCTCGAACCAGAAGACGATCACGATGAGGACGATCAGCACGTCGATCAAGCCGATGATGCCGTACGGCAGGAGCTTCCCGATGATCAGCTCCATCCGGCCGAGCGGCGTGACGTTCAGCTGCTCCAGCGTCCCGACCTCGCGCTCGCGCACGATGGCCATCGACGACAGGTTCGACGTGACGACCAGCAACAACAGCGCGAATATCCCCGGCAGCATGAAATAGCGGCTCTCGAGCGTAGGGTTGAACCACACGCGAACGCGCGGCTCGATACTGCCGCCGCCTCCACCGGCCGGCGGCCCTGCAGCACGCCGCTCTTCCACCATCTCCTGCGTATAGCCGGCGATGAGATTGCTCGCATATCCGAGCGCAATGTTCGTCGAGTTCGCGTCGGATCCGTCGGCGACGACCTGCAATGTCGTCGGCCTGCCCGCGGCAATGTTCTGACCGTAACTCGCCGGAATCGCCAGTGCCATCCAGGCATCGCCAGATTCGAGATATCGATCGACGTCCCGCGTGTCAGACACAACGTCGACGATGTCGAAGATGCCCGACCCGGTGAACCGGCTGATGAGATCCTGACTGCCAGGACTCCGATCGGCATCCGCAACGACGATCGGCACATTGCGTACGTCTGTGGTCGCCGCGTATCCAAGAATGGCAAGCTGGAGCACGGGCGCGATGAAGATGACGCCGAAGATGCGCGGATCCTGGCGCAGCTCGATGATCTCCTTCCACATCACAAACCAGATCCGTCTCATGCCCATTGCCTCGCCAATCGCCTCGACGCGAGCGTCAGCATGAGCGCTGCATACACGGCAAGCGCGACGAGGTCGACCCAGAACGCCGACAGATCCGCGCCTTTGAGCACGATGGAGCGGAGCGCGACGATGAAGTAGCGGGCGGGGACGACGTAGGTGATCACTTGAATCGGCGCCGGCATGCTGGCGATTGGAAACACGAAGCCAGACAGCATCATCGTCGGCAGGAACGACGCGAGCACGGCGATCTGAAACGCGACCTGCTGCGATTCCGCGAGGGTGGAGATCATCAGTCCGAGCCCCAACGCTCCGGCGAGATACAGCGAGAGCGCCAGCAGCAAGAGCAGCCACGAGCCGTTCATGGGAAGCCGGAACAGCAGCATCGATGCCACCACGATGAACACCGACGTGGCAAGCGAGATGACGAAGTACGGCAGCGTCTTGCCGATGATGTACGAGCCGGTGCCGAGAGGCGCCATGCGGACCTGCTCCATCGTGCCTCTCTCTTTCTCGCGCACGACGGAGAGGGACGTCGAGATCGACCGCCGAGATCATGCCGATGTACGCGATGAGGCCCGGAATGAGAAAGAGCGCGCTTCGAAGCTGCGGGTTGTACCAGACGCGCGATTCGACGGTGATGAGCGGGGCCGCGAATCTGGTCGACGTCTCCGCCTGATACTTGGCCGAGGCCGTCTGCAGCACGCTGAGCGCATACCCCATCACGGTCGTCGCGGTATTCGAGTTGTCGCCGTTGATGATGACCTGCACGGGAACGCGATGGCCGGTGAGAAGATCCCTCTGGAGCCCCGCCGGTATCACCAGGGCTGCGCGCGCGTCTCCGCGATCGATCATCTCTTCGTATTCGCGGCTGCTCGACACATCGGCAGCGAGCTGGAAGTACCCGGATTTCACGAACGCGTTCACGAGGTCGCGGCTGGCCTGCGAACGATCGTTGTCCTGTACGGCGAGCTGGATGTTCTGCACGTCGAAGCTGAGGGCATAGCCATACAGGAGCAGGAAGAACGCGGGCACGAACAGCAGCACCATCAGCGAGCGGCGATCGCGCGCGATCTGGCGGAACTCTTTGCGGCCGACAGCGAGTGTCTTACGCATGCTCGACCACATCCAGGAACACATCCTCGAGCGACGGCATCACGCGGTCGATGCCGACAATGTCGAGCCCGCGCGCGTTCAGTCGCTCCGTCAGCGCCTCGACGTCGACAGCCGGCGTCTTGAGCACGGCATGCACTGCCGTGCCGAACACCGTGGTCTTCTCCACTTCCGGCATATCCTCGAGCGCCCGCATCACGTCGACCGGGCGGTTCGAATGGATTTCGAGTATCGGCCTCTGCGCGAAGACCTCCTTCAGCTGCCTGGAAGTCCCCATCGCGGCCAGCTTGCCCGCATTGACGATCGCGATGCGGTGACAGTGCTCTGCCTCGTCCAGGTAATGGGTGGTCACCAGTATCGTGACGCCGCTGCGCGACATCTCTTCAATGAGCCGCCAGAACTGGCGGCGCGACACCGGATCGACGCCGCCCGTGGGCTCGTCGAGAAAGACGATGCGAGGCTCGTGCAGAATCGCGCAGCCCAGAGCGAGCCGCTGACGCCATCCGCCGGCGAGATCTTTCGTTCGCGTCTTCTCACGGCCTGACAGGCCCGCCATCTCGACGACAAACTTCATGCGCGCGGCGATCTGATCGTCACTGAGGCCGTACAACGCGCCAAAGAAACGGATGTTCTGCTCCACTGTGAGCGCCTCGTACAGGGAGAACTTCTGCGACATGTAACCGATGCGCCGCTTGACTTCCTCGGGATCGCGGCTCACGTCAACGCCATCGACGACCGCCGTTCCCGACGTCGGCGTCAGCAGCCCGCACATCATCCGGATCGCCGTCGACTTGCCCGCGCCGTTCGCGCCGAGAAACCCGAAGATCTCTCCCCGCTCGACGGCGAAGCTGATGCGATCGACGGCTGTAAATGCGCCGAACCTGCGGGTGAGATCGCGCACGACAATGGCGGCGTGGTCATTCATGGGTCGTGGGGGCGCCGCTCGCGGGTCCATCAGCGTCCCAGTGCCCGGTCGAGCCGCGCACCGGCGATCTCGGCATTCGCACGTGCCCGCGTGAGATCGAGCTCGGCCTGGAGAAGCGCGGTCTGCGAATCCAGCACGTCGGTATTGGTCGCGACGCCCGAACTGAATCGCTCGGCGAGCACGCGCCGCGCCTCCGTGGCGGCACGAACGCCCGTTTCGGCCGCCTCGATCGACGCGCCGCGCAGAGTTGAGGTCTGCCGTCCGCTGGCGTATCTCCACCTCGATGACCGAATCGAAATCGCGCAGACGCGCCTCCGTGGCGCGCCGATTCGCCGCGGCCTCGGCAGTCTCCGCGCGGGCGCGTCCTCCGTCGAACAGCGACCACCGCATGCTGACGCCGATGTCCCACGACGGCTGCCACTTTTCCTGGATGGGAAAGATGCGCGGATTCGGCCGCGCCAAGTCGTAGCCGGCGATGGCTGTCAGCACCGGCAGGCTGCCGGCCGAAGCGGCGGCGACGCGCTCCTCGGCAGCGCTGATGCGAAAAAGAAGCGACTTCCGTTCGGGGCGGCTCCCACGAGCCTCGTCGATGGCAGCCTTGAAGCCGACCTTGCCACCTTCGCCAAGGCCAGGGGTCTCGCCAGAGCTCGCGGGAATCCCGCGAACGGCGGCGGAAAAGTCAGCCGCCAGCTCGATGGCCACGTCCTGTTCCAGGCCGACAAGTCTCTTGAACTCCGCCGACGTCGTCTCGACGATGTTCTCTGCTTCGATGCTGAGCATCCGTTCATGGGCGTGTTGCGCCTCGATCGTCAAGACGTCGCTCGGCGGAACGAGGCCGACGCTCAGCTGATTGCGGACGTCGTTCAGGTGCGCGTTCGTGCGCTCCAGCGCCTGCCGTACGACATCCAGCGCCGCGCGCGCTGTCGTCACCGCCAGGAACGAGCGTGTGATTTCGAGCTTCAGATCGGCGCGCGCGGCCTCGCGATCCTGTCCAGCCGCCTCGACCTCTGCCCCGGCAGCACGGGTGAGCGCTTGCAGGCGGCCGCCCGTGTAAATAGACCATTGCAGATCGATCCGCGATTGCACGCGGTCCGGAGGTCGGGGTAAAGCACTCGGAACGCCGCCCCCCGCGTTGGGCACGCTGAACTCATCGACGTGATTGATTCGCGTGTAGCCCGCGATTGCTGCGAGTTGCGGGCGCTCGGCGGCCTCGCGCTGCCCTTCTTGCGCCCGAGCGGCGTCCTGCCGGGCACTGCAGTTCCTCGAGGCGAGGACTCGCCTCGAGGCCCCGCGCGATAGCCTCATCCAGCGTCAGGCGTAGCGGCGCCGTTTGCGCGACCGCGATGTGCGCGCCGCCGAGTAGAAGAAGAAAGACGGTCACTAAGCGTTTCATGCTGCTTCCTTCGCGACTCGCGCGATGAACACGTCTTCAAGCGACGCCGGTACGCGGCGCACGCTCTCGACGGTTATGCCGGCCGTTTGCAGGGCCAAGGTGAGCTGCTGCGGATCGCTCAACGGCGCGTCCGCGGCGATCCGGACGTGCGCGCGCTCGCCGAACAGCTGCACATCGGTAATTCCGGGCAGCCGCGCGAGCACGCTCGTCGCGCGATCCCGATCGGGCGCGATGACCTCCATGACGATGCCTGGCAGGGCCGTGCGTAAATTGGCGGGAGTGTCGAGCGCGACGAGCCGGCCTTCATGGAGCAGCGCCACGCGCGAGCAACGCTCGGCCTCGTCGAGGTACGGCGTCGCCATCAGAATCGTGATTCCCTGCGCAAGAAATTCGGCGAGCAGCTTCCAGAATTCACGCCGCGACACGGGATCGACGCCCGTCGTCGGCTCGTCGAGCAGAATGATTCTCGGCTCGTGCACCAGCGTGCATGCCAGCGCCAGCTTCTGTTTCATCCCGCCCGACAGTTGCTCGGCGAGACGTGTGCGAAACTTCGCCAGCTGCGTCAACTCGAGCAGGCGCTCCCGGCGATCGCGAATCGCCGGGTCGCGCATGCTGAGGCCGTGAATCTCGGCGAAGAATGAGATGTTTTCGTCGATGGAGAGATCGCCGTACAAGCTGAACCGCTGAGACAGGTACCCGAGTGTCTGGGTCACGTCGCGGTGCTGCTTCACCGGGTCGCGGCCGAGCACGCGGACGGTTCCGCCGTCGGGTTTCAGCAGCCCGCACATCAGGCGAATCGCGGTAGTCTTGCCCGCGCCGTCCGGCCCGATGAGGCCGAACATCTCGCCCTCCTCGATCGACATCGAGAGGTCGCGTAACGCCACGACCTTGTCATACCGCTTCGTTACGGCATTCAGTTCAAGTGCAGGCATTTCTCTGTTCCTCAGCTCTCTGCTCTCTGCTCTCATTGCTCTATGCTCTATTGCAGCGGTATCTCCGCCTCCACCGGCATCCCCTGTTTGAGGATCCCCTTGGCGTTGTCGACGGCAATCTTCACGCGGTAGACGAGCTTCGATCGGTCTTCTGCCGTCTGGACGTTGCGGGGCGTGAACTCGGCCTTCGACGCGACATAACTCACCTTTCCCGATAGCCCGGGCCCGCCCGCGTCCGTATAGACCGTCGCGGCCTGGCCGAGCTTGATGCGCGGAATCATCGGCTCGTCGACGAACACTTCGGCCCATGCGTGATCGAGATCGGTGAGAACGGCGACAGGCGCGCGCGGCGACACGATTTCACCGGGATCGAGCAGCCGTTCGGTGACGACGCCGTCGATAGGTGCCGTGATGACGGCATCGGCTTTGGATTTTTCGAGCGTCGCAATCTGAGCGTCGACGCCGGCGACGCGCGCGCGTGCCGCCTCGATTTCCTCGCGCCGAGATCCTGCGCGTAAGACGCGCGACTCCTTCGCGCGCGCCTGCTTCGCGCGCCCGCGCGGCCGCGACGCGGTCTCTTGCCATGTTCCTGCGGGTCGCGGCGTCGTCGCGCTGCTTCTGGGAGCCGGAATTGGTCTGGAGCAACCGCTCGAACCGCTGAAGGTCCGTTTCGGCGGCGGCGAGATCGGCCTGTGCCGCGGCGAGATCGGCCGACGCGGCGGCGACCTGCGCCTCGGCCTGGCGAATGTCTTCGCCGCGCGCGCCTGCGAGCAGCAGCCGCAGCTGCGCGTCGGCCTGCGATCGCTCGGCCTGCGCGCGCTGCAGCGCGAGATCGACGTCGCGCGTATCGAGTCGCGCCACCACATCTCCGCGCTTCACCCGATCGCCTTCGGCGATCGTCATCTCGATGATGCGCCCGCCGACTTCGGGCGCCACCTGCACCTCGGTCGCGTCCACCTGGCCCGACACACGTGCCCCCGTGGCCGGTGCGTCTTCCCTGCACGCACCGAGCGCAACCGCGGCGACAACACAGAACACTGCACGGATCGTTTTCATATCTTTGCTCTCTGCTCTCTGCTCTCGCTCTTTGCTCTCGCTCTTCTGCTCTCTGCTCTTTCAGCGTCAGAGAGCCCCAGGCGCCAACATCCTTCTCGCAACCATCTGTAAATGGCGGACGAGCATGTCGGTATCCGCATCCGGAATCTCGATGTGCCGCAGACTTCTGATTCGCGCGCGCACCGGCCCGGTCGCCCTGAACATCACCAACGGACCAATCAGCGTGAAGTGCGCCAGTGCCGGATGGACGGGCTGGAATGACTTCTGTTTCGTGCCCTCTGCGATGATGCCGCTGACGGTCGCGAACATGCCGGCAAGCAGTCCCAGCTCTTCGGGCCCAAGATGCGCCCCGCCATCCGCGATTTCGCGAAGAAAGATCGGGAGGAAGTACGTGGATTCGTCGATCGATCGCACGAGGGTTTCGATGAGACGATCGAGCTTGCGGGCAGGCGGCTCATCGTCTCGCATGGCGTCACGGACGCGCTCGGTGATCGGCGCGAATACGTCTCGGATGATGGAAGTGTAGAGGGCGCGCTTGTTCGGGAAGTGGTAGTAGATCATCGCCTTGTTGACACATGCGCGGCGGGCGATGCGATCGACCGTGGTGGCGGCAAAGCCGTGCGCGCCAAACTCGTCGCATCGCGGCGGCGAGGATGCGCTTTCTGGTGTCCGGGGCCGGGGCCTTGGGTCGCGCCATAATTAACTGACCGTTTAGTTAATACGCACGTCTCGCGCCGTGTCAAGCGGGCCTATCCTTTGATCCATGCACATCGTCATCGCCGGCGGGTCGGGATTTCTCGGGAGTGCCCTCACTCGCGCGCTTGCCACCAGCGCACACGACGTGACCATCCTGAGCAGACAAACCACGCCGGCCGCCTCCCCGCAGCCGCACGTGTCATACGTTCCCTGGACGCCAGACGGCAGCAGCGGTGCGTGGGCGCACAGCATCAACGGCGCCGACGCCGTCATCAACCTTGCCGGCGAGTCCATTGCCGCAAAGAGGTGGTCTGCCCAGCAGAAACGGACGCTTCGCGACAGCCGGTTGCTCGCCACGCGAAGCCTGACGGCAGCGATCCGCCAGGCCGCCCGCCCGCCGGCCGCCTTCATCAGCGGATCGGCGGTCGGCTACTACGGCGATCGAGGTGATGAAACGATCACCGAAGCGTCCGCTCCGGGCACCGACTTTCTGGCCGGTCTGTCGCAAGACTGGGAAGCCGCGGCAAACGACGTCGCCCAACTGACACGCGTGGCGCTGATACGGACCGGCATCGTGCTCGACCGTCGAGGAGGCGCGCTGCCGAGGATGCTGCCGCCGTTCCAGATGTTCGTGGGAGGTCCGCTCGGTTCAGGCAGGCAATATATGCCGTGGGTACACAAGGAAGATTGGGTGAGGCTGGTGTCGTGGACCGTAACGGCCGACGGCGCGCGTGGTCCTCTGAACGCGACGAGCCCGTCGCCCGTGACGAACGCCGAGTTCTCGAAGGCGCTCGGACGCGCGCTGAAGCGGCCGAGCCTGCTTCCCGCGCCGGGGTTCGCACTGCGCATCGCGCTCGGCGAGATGGCCGACGCGCTGCTGCTGAGCGGCCAGCGCGCACTGCCGGTGCGCGCAACAGATCTGGGATTTTCGTTCCGATATTCCGTTATCGATGAGGCGCTGGACAGCGTCCTGGCCTAAGATACCGGACTCATTCCCAAGGAGATCAGATCGATGACCCGTCAACTCTCTATCCCTGCGCTTGTCCTCACCGTCGCGCTCGCCGCCGCACCCGCGCACGCCGAGGTGAAGAAGGAGGAGCGCAATCAGGTGTCCTTTGCCGGCATGCTCGGCCGGATGGTCAATCTCTTCGGCGGAAAGTCCGCCAAGGAAGGCGTTGTGTCGACCGTCGCCGTCTCCGGCGATCGCAAGATGACGACATCCGGCGACAACACGGCCCAGATCATCGACCTGAGGGAAGAGAAGATCTACGACCTCGACATGCGCCGCAAGACATACAAGGTGACGACGTTCGAAGAGATTCGCCGACAGATGCGCGAGGCCGAAGCGAAGGCTCGCGAAGCCGCCGCCCGCGAATCACGCGAATCAAAAGACGAGCCGCCGCCGAAGAACGACGGGAAGGAACTGGAAGTCGATTTCGACGTCAAGAATACCGGGCAGACGAAGGCCATCAACGGCTTCGACACGCGACAGGTCATCGCCACGGTCACCGTCCGCGAAAAAGGCAAGAAAATCGAAGAGAGCGGCGGCATCGTGATGACCGTCGATACCTGGTTGAGCAAGTCCGCTCCGTCGTTGAAAGAGATCGCCGACTTCGATCGGCGCTACTACGAGAAGTTAGCCGGCCCGATCTCAGCGGTCGACGCGCAGCAGCTGGCGACCGCGATGGCCATGTTCCCTGGCCTCAAGGAAGCGATGGCGCGCGTGAGCCGCGAAGACTTTGGCGGTACCGCGATTCAGACGACGACCACGACCGATGCGGTGAAGAGCGCCGAACAGATGAAGCAGCAGGCGGCTGGCGGTTCTTCGGCCTCGAGCGGCGACACGCAGAATCCACTCTCGGTCGGCGGAGCACTCGGCGGTTTCATGCGCCGGCGCCAGCAGCAACAGGAAAAGGAAGCGGCCGCGAAGCCGAACGCCAACCCGGCCCGTTCCACGTTCATGACCATCAACAACGACGTGTTGAAGATTGCGTCGAACGTGACCGCGGCGGATGTCGCGCATGCCTGCGGGGTTTAAAGAAAGGAACTAACGCTGACATCTGTGCAGAGAGCAGAGAGCTACACCGCTTTGGTTGTTGATGGGCTCGTCTCTGCTCTCTGCTCTCCGCTCTCCGCTCTCTGCTCTTTCCCCCGCGCAAGCCAGCGAGTCAGTAACCGGCGAGTTTCCGCAGCGCGTCGGATATTTTGTCCGCGTTCGGCAGGTTGTAGTGTTCGAGCACCTGCGAGAACGGGCAGTGCGTGTCTGGGTAGGTGACGCGCATCACCGGCGCATCCAGCGCGTCGAAGCGCTCCTCCACGACAACAGCCGATAGCTCGGCGCCCAAGCCAAGGGTCTTGACGTCTTCGTGAACGATCAGCAGACGGCTGGTTTTCTCGACCGACGCAAAAATCGCGGCCTTGTCGTACGGCATCAGCGAGCGGAGATCGATCACTTCCACCTCGACGCCTTCCTTCGCCAGCCGATCGGCCGCTTCGAGCGACGGCGCCACCATCGCGCCGTAGGTCACGAGAGTCGCGTCGCTTCCGGGGCGGCGGATCGCGGCGACACCGATGGGCACAATCTCATCCCCCTCGGGCACAGGACCTTTCGCACGCCGGTAGAGATACTTGTGCTCCATATACACGACGGGATTGTCGTCGCGGATGGCGGCCTTGAGCAGCCCCTTCGCGTCCCACGCATTCGACGGCGCCACCACTTTCAGCCCGGGCCGGTGAATGAACCATGCCTCGGGATTCTGCGAGTGATACAACCCGCCGCCGACGTTTCCGCCGCTCGGCGCGCGCACGACGATCGGGCACGTGACGCGGCCGCCGGTGCGGTACCGCAGCGTCGCCGCCTGGTTGACGATCTGATCGAAGCCGCAGCTGATGAAATCGGCGAACTGCATCTCGGCCACCGGCCGGTATCCGCGCTGAGAGGCGCCGATGCTGACGCCGATGATGGCCGATTCAGAGATCGGCGTATCGAGGCAGCGCGCCTCGCCGAACTCGTCCGAACAGGCCGGCGGTCACGCCGAAGGCGCCGCCGTACGCGCCCACGTCCTCGCCGAGCACGAACACTTTCGGATCGCGGCGCATTTCCTCGAAGAGCGCCTCGCGAATCGCTTCCAGATACGTAATTTCTTTCGCCATGATGCAGGGGATTATGCGTAGAGATCGGTGACGGCGTCTTCCGGCGCCGGGTCCGGGCTGTCTTCGGCGAACCGCACCGCGTCATCCAGCGTGTCTTTGATGCGCTGATCGATCTCCTGGACCTTCTCGGGAGTCAGGACGCTCATGTGTTCCAGATATGTCGTAAACGTCGGGAGGGGATCGCGGCTCTTCCACATCGCGAGCTCTTCCTTGGTGCGATAGAACGCCTTGTCGTGTTCGGAGTGGCCGTGCCACCGATACGTCTTGCACTCGATCAGCGTCGGGCCCTCGCCGGCGCGCGCCCTGCGGCGGGCGCCCTTGACGGCCTGATACACGGCCAGCACGTCGTTGCCGTTAATCGCCACACCGTCGAACCCGTACCCTTCCGCGCGCACGGCAACATCTTCGACCGCCATGCTCTTTTCGACCGGCACCGAATACGCGTAGAGATTGTTCTCGCAGATGAAAATGATCGGCAGCTTGTTGACGCCGGCAAAGTTGAGCGCTTCGTGGAAGTCGCCGGTGTTGCTGGCGCCCTCGCCGAAGTACGCGATGCAGACGCTGTCTCTTCCCTTCCATCTTCATCGTGAGGCCGACGCCGGCCGCCACTGGAAGGTTCGCCCCGAGCATGCTGGTGTTGCCGAAGATGCCGAGCTCGTTGACGCTGCTGTGCAGCGCCGAGTCGCGCCCCTTCGAGAGGCCGGTTTCCTTTGCGAACATCTGCGCCATCATCTGTCGCGCGCGTGACCCCCTTCATCAGGAAAGCGCCGAGATCGCGGTGCAGCGGGAAAATCCAGTCGTCCTGCCGCAGGCCGAAGCAGCTTCCGACGATGATCGCTTCCTGCCCGATGCCCGTGTAGACGCCGCTGCGCACCTTGCCCTGGCGCACGCCAAGGCTGAGGCGCTCGTCGAAGCTCGGATGAACTTGAGCCAGTAATACATTTCGAGCAGCTCGTCGGTGCTGAGCTTGAACTTCGTCCGCTTGATCGGAGGTCGCGCTTTGACGCTAGGCATCGCGTACTAAGTGTAATTCAGGGTTGGGCGAGCGCGACGGTCAGAAGGATGGCGCGCTGCGTGCCTTTCCAGGCGTCGGTCGCGTCGTATGTTTCGTTTTCGGTGTGCGCACCCGACCCGCGGCCGCCGGCATCAATCGTCACTGCCGGGATGCCGAGGCTGAGCGGCAGGTTCGCGTCGGTCGACCCCTCCGCAAACGATAACGGCAGATTCAGCGCTTTCGAGACAGAAATCGCGGCTTGAACGATCGGCGCCGACGAGGACAGGCGCCCCGCGGGGCGCGTGCCGACGGTGTCGATCGACACAGTGAGCGCCGTGCTGTTCCAGCGCGCGTTCTCCTGCGCAACGGCGTCATTCACCGCCTGGCGGAACTGCTTCTCGAGCGATCGCAGCGAAGCCGTGTCGCCCGAGCGGAGATCGACTTCCATCCAGGCTTCGCTCGCGATGGCATTGATCGACGTGCCGCCGCCAATGCGCCCCACGTTGAACGTCGTGCGCGGCGAGCTGGGCACCTGAAAGTCGGCAATGCGCGCCATCGCCCTGCCGAGCGCGTGGATGGGATTCACGGTGCCGAACGATCCGAAGCTGTGGCCGCCGGGCCCCTTGAAGGTGACGCGGAATCGCGCGCTGCCGATGGCGATGTGGGTCACGCCCAGCCCTTCTCCGTCGATCGAGACGAAGCGATCGATCCTGCCTTTCAACGTCTCGTTGAAGAGGTGCTTCACCCCGCGCAGGTCGCCAAGACCCTCCTCGCCGACGGTGGCGACGAACGTGATCGTTCCCGGTGTCGACACGCCGGCCTTGTTCAGCGCCCTCGCGACGGCGAGAAGATCGGCGAGCCCGCGGCAATCGTCGCCGATGCCGGGCCCCCGAAGCACATAGCCGTCCCTTCGCACTTTGACGTTGGTGCCGCGAGGAAACACGGTATCGAGGTGCGCGCTGACGACGACGTTGGGCCGCGGATTCGCGCCTGGCCGCTCGGCGATCACGTTGCCTTCGGCGTCGATGCGGACGCTCTTCAAACCGGCTTCGCGCAACAACCCGGCGTACAGCTCCGCGCGTTTCGCTTCCTGAAACGGCGGAGCCTCGACCTCGCAGATCCTGATTTGATCGTCGATGGTCCGCATCTCGTCGGTTCTGGCGGAGTCGACAGCTGCGCGAACCGCAGGCGTTTGAAGGAGTCTCGAACCCAGGTCGGCCGCGCGCTGCTTGTGCGACGGCGACCGTAGACAATCCCGCGACTGCCAGGATGGCAGCTATCTGGATCGAGGCCGTCCGGTGCATGTAAACACGCAAGTATTACATACCCGGGGCGGTGGGACGGAACTGCGAAACTGAAATCTAGAATCTAGAAACTAAAATCTGTAATCTAGATTTCAGATTCTAGATTTTAGTTTCTAGATTCTAGATTTCAGTTTCCAGTTCTCACAGGAACCCCGGCCCGCCCCGGAAGTCGCCGCCGAGAATGGCGGCCGAGTCGGCGCCGAGCCAGTTGTCGATGACGCGCGCGTATACCGAGCGGAAGTCGGTTTCGTATCGCACGTCGTTCGCCGCATTCTCGAGCGTGGGATTCGCGGGATCCGGCGACAACGACGGCGCAGTGCCGTAAATGCCGCCTCGCACCTGGCCGCCGATGGCCATCATCACGCTCGCGGCGCCGTGGTCGGTGCCGCCGCTCCCGTTCTCGATGATGCGCCGCCCGAACTCCGAGAACTGCAGCACGAGCGTGTCGTTCAGCAGCCCCTGATTGTTCAAATCCTGATAGAACGCGAGCAGCCCGTCGTTCAGCGTCGTCATCAGCGTGGCGTATGTGCCGCCTTGGGCCGCGTGCGTATCGTAGCCGCCTGTCTGCACCCAGAACACGCGCGTGCCGATTTGCGTGGACAACGCGCCGGCGACCGCGCGCAGCGCCATTGCGAATCCGTTCGTCGGATACGTGACCGATGGAACATAGGCACCGACGATCCCGACACGATCGAGCGTCGCGAACGCCGTCTGCGCGCTCGCGTTGACGAACGCGAGATGCGGGCGGTTCATTGGCAGATGTGACGAGATGCGCATCGCCGCCTCGCGCTCGTACGCCGCCTCCGTCGTGCCGTTGGGGCTTTGGAAGGCATACGCTGCCGGATTGCTGATCGACGGAACGGAGACGAGCCTCGACAGCAGCGAGTGCGGCACTTCGGCGCCGGTGTTCCACGCGTGGAGGGGATCGATCGGCGCCGGAATCGTATCGAGGTACCGGCCGAGCCAGCCGGGACCTTGCGTCGAAGAGCGGGTTCGCCGTCGACCAGATGTCGGTACCTTCGAAATGGGATCGGCTGGAGTTCTCGTAACCCGTGCGCTGGATCAGCGCGAGCCGTCCTTCGTTGAAGATCGTCCGCAGGCCCGTGAGGCGGGGATGAAGGCCGAGCTCATTCCCGGCAGAGTCGCGACCGATCTGCAGCACCTGTCCCGCCGGCACGGCGAGCGCGGGACGCCGGCTCTGGTAGAACGAATCGCGATACGGCACGAGCATGCTGAGCGAGTCGTTGCCGCCCCCCAGATACAGGACCACGAGATTTCTGAAGCCGGCGCCTTGCGCGAGCGCAATGTCACAGAGAAACCGCGGCGCGGCAAAGCCGAGGCTGAACGCACTGACGCCGCCGCGCACGAAATCGCGTCTGGTGAACTTCATACCAGCTGATACTCCGAGGACCCGACGATCAGGTGAATGAGGCCGGGCGCCTTCACGCGAAGCTGCGTGGCGCTACCGGTCCACACCGTACCGCGTCGCACGTAATCGAGCAGCGTTGCATAGGCGTCCTGCTCGAAGGGCGCGGGCGAGAGCCGGTCGAGATAGAAGGAGAGCAGGGCCTCAGGTGTCGACCCGTTGCCTGTTGCAGCCGCGGCGATATCGTTGCGTTGCCGCGACGTCAAGGTGGCCGCGAAGTTCATTCTCGCAAGCATCGCAGCAGTCGTGAACCACGCCGGCCCGCGCTCCCATCCCGCCACGTCCGGCGGCTCGAAGAGCTGCTGCCCCATGTTCGACAGGGGGCCGAGCGCGCTGTTGAGCGTAAATCCCGCAGGGCCGACTTCTTTCAGCGCGCGAGCGACGAACTCGACAGGCCACGAGAACCTGGCGAAATAACTCTCGCGCGCATCGAACTCGCGCGACGACAGCACGGCGCGCACGACCGGCGACATATGGCAGTCGCTGTTTGTGTACACACCGGCGATGCGGCTGACGAATGCCTCGTCAGGCGCCTGAATCTCGCTGATGAAAAACGACCACAGCTTTTGCGCGAGCCGCCGGCCCGTTGCCGGATGGCGCGCGAGCGCCGCGAGCAGGTCGATCCCATCCTGCATTCCTGCTGACTCCGCCCTTGCTGGAATCGTCTTCGAGCCATCGGTGTAGACAGGGAAGCTGAACGTCTTCGCGTTCGTGTCGTGCTGGGCGCCGTTGTAGAAGAACTGATAGAACCCGAGGGGATCTCGCCCGTCGCCGATGCGCTGCAGGTTCCAGCCGGTAAACACGCGCGCGCCGGCGTAGACGTCGCTTTCCGAAAACTGGCCGACGCCAATCGTGAACAGCTCCATCACTTCGCGCGCGAAATTCTCCTGCGGACGCGCTCTCGTATTGAGGCGGCCGTCGAGCCAGAACAGCATGGCGGGATCTTTCGCCACTTCGACGAGCAGATCCCGGAAGTTCGGCAACGCATAGTCGCGGAACAACTCCAACTGGCTCCAGCAGCCCGGCCGGATGCTCCGATCGCTTTGCCGCCATCATCTGCGTGGCGCCCTCGCCGCCGACGGCATTCGCAATCTTGCTGTACGCGGTCGCGAAATGCTGGTGCCAGAACAGCGCCATCTTTTCCTGCAGCGGGCGCCGTGTGTGCACCATGCGGAACAGCCACCTCTGGCGGGCGTCGTTGATGGACTTCGCAGGCGAGAACGGTTCCATCGCGCCGGCCGATGGCGTCACGGCCGCATAGCCGGCCTGGCCGATGAGCGCGTCGACGTCTTCCGGCGCGCGCTGGTAGTCGATCAGCTCGTTCAGCGCGGCGTTGAAACCGCGTTCGCTGAACGTCGCCGCTTCGGCGGCGCTCGCACCGAACCCGGCGCGACGCAGCAGATGTTGAACCCGCGAATCGGGGGCCATGGATGTGGCGGACTTGAATCTACAGATCTGAAAAACTGAAATCTAAGATCTGGGGGGTGCGGGAATCTTACACGAATTGGTAGATTGGTAGATCGAAAGATTGGTAGATTCAGTAGATCTGACCCGAGATTCATTTACCTGGCAGCTTCCCGCGGCTGGCGAGGTTGGCGAGCAACTGGAAGGCGCCGTCCGTGCCGGCGGCGACCTGGCGCCACAGGCCGAGGCCGACGAAAATCCAACGGCCCTTCCCGACATTCGCGGTCACCAGCGCGCCCTTCTTCCATCCGACGTTGTGCTCGAACGGCTCGTGAATCTGGATGAGATCCGTATACCGTTGATCGTCCGGGACGATGAAATAGGTGCCGCGCTCCTGGACCCAGTTGCGCCACGCGCCTTCGCCGATCTCGTTGGGATAATGAAAGACCGGATCGTCCGCTGCGAGAACCTGCACCTCGCCGTTCTCGTCGGTCACGCGCGTATTGCTGAAGCGCACCGGAAACGGCGCGTACTGCGTCCACGTGTTGCCGCGGTTGTACTGCACGACCACGGTGCCGCCGGCAGACGCGTAGTCGAGCACGCGCTTGTTGTTGGCGCGAAGATCTTCGCGGCTGTCGTACGCGCGCACGCCGATGAAGATCGCGTCATAGCGTCTCAGGTCGCCCCACGCCAGCTCGTCGCCGTCGAGCAGCTGTACCGTCGCGCCCAGGCCGCGAAGGGCCGCGGGAATCTCGTCGCCGGTGCCCATCACGTATCCGACCGTCAGGCTCGGCGCGAGGCGGACGTCCATCACCTTCACGGCAACCGATGCGGGAATTTCCAGCTGACGGCGGCGGATATGCGGGTACTCGACGGTCTGGAATCCGGTCTCGAAGCGCTCCGCCCCGACAGACGCAACCGATTTCACGATGTACTGCCCCAGCGGAGTCTTTGCCGCGGGACGCAGCACGAAGCGCACGGTCTGCACCTCGTCTTCGCGCGTGAAATTCACGGGTTGCACAGGCGGCGTGGTCGTCCATCCGGACGGCGCGTCCATGCGCACCTCTCCCGTCGTCGCGCTCCTGGCATGGTTCGCGACGGTGATACGCACCTCGCGATCGACAGCGGCCGTCGCGCCGCGCCCGGCAGCAACGATCGCAATCGGCGGCGTCACCCGCAAGGCGAGCCTCGGCACGACGGTCAGCTCGATCCGCTTCTCGCCTTCGAGCTGCTGCCCCTCGTAACGGAACTCAACCGGCCGCTCGAAGTGCAGCTCGGTGCCGCCGGCCGTCAGCGTGAACGACGCGCGGAACGGCGTCGGACGGAACGGCAGGCCGAACGGCGCATCGGGCTCGAACTCGTAGCGCGCCAACTTCGGCAGAGGCTTCCAGTAGGGTTTGGTGACTCTGGCGTTCGCTGGAATCTGCGCGGCGGCATCGCAGCGATACACAGCCCCAATCTCCAGCGGCCCCGACGGGCACGTCGCAGCCTTCGAAAACCCGTCGAGCGCAACAGACGAGACCGTGACGGGCCGCCCGCGATCGCCGATGCTGATCGACACGCGCACGTCCTGTCCCGGCACCACGATGCCATCGTCCGACAGCACCTCGACGCGAAGCCCGTGCGCCAGCAGCGCGGCGTCGGTGAATTGATCCTCTTTGGTCTTCAACCTTGCATCGAGATTGAACCGCGCCTCGGCCGCGAGCCCCATTGTCGAGAGCTGCTGGCGAAGCGTTCGTACCGCATTGAGACCGGCGGCGATCGGAGGCGCAGCCGCGAACGGACCGCCAAGATCGAACTGCTTCTGCGCTGCCGCCACCTGATCGGCAATCGCTCGAAGCCCCGAGACAAGCGCGGGTGGAGGCGTGCCCTCCACGAGCGATGCGAGTCCGGGAATGGTTGTGTCGATGCCGTGAAAAAACGAGGGCTCTTCCGCAGGGGTTGCCGCCGGCGGCACCGACGAATCCATCAGCAGATAGCGCTGCTGAGATCGGCCCGACGGCAGCGCGAGCAGCCCCGCCATCGCCTGGCTTTTGTGCATGCCGCGCTCCTCGGTGCCGATCTCGACGTACGTCCGGCCGAGCAGCGGGTCGAAGTCCGACACATCGAACGTGGCCGCCTTCAGCGCGCCAAGCGGCAGCGGTCCGGCCACGGGCGCCGACGGGCTGGCCGCGGCCGCCGCCGCCAGGACCTCCTGCCGGGTAGTAGTACTTGCGAGGCTGCCACGGCATGAGCCCTTCGCGGATTTGTTCCGGATAACGCGAGGGATCGCCGGCAGCCTTGAACGCTTCCCTGCTGAGAAGGCCGGAGGTCTGATGATGCAGGCCGCCCGCTGTGCCAGTGGGATTCATCCCGACCACGACGTCGGGGCGCGTCATGCGAATCAACCGGACGTAGTCGCTGATGATTTCGTCGCGCCCCCACTTCTCCAGCGTCTCTTCGATGCTGAACGAGTAGCCGAAGTCGATCGCGCGCGTGAAATACTGCTCGGTCGCATCGAAGCGGTGCATCGCCTGCAGCTCTTCAGTTCGCAGCACCGCCAGCGGGTCGTACAGCTCGGGCCCGATTTCGTTCTGTCCGCCGTCGCCGCGCGTCGCCGTGGCGAGAACCGTGCGCACACCCTGCCCGCGACTCAAATACACGTGCAGCGCGTTGTTCTCGTCATCGGGATGGGCGGTTGCCTGCATGAACACGGCGGTGCTGTTGAGCTGGCGCAGCGTCAATCCAAGCGCGACCGCGCCATCCTCGAGATCGATCGGACGCACGCGCAGCTGCGCCTCGAGGTCGTCGCGTCCGGCCTGAGCAGGACCCAGTACGGCGAGGGCCGCCGACACGACGACAACGAAGGTTGCGCGTTTCGGATTCATGCGTCAGCCCTTGATGACTTCCTGATAATACGCTTCATACTGGGGAACGACGCGGCCCGAGCAGAACTGGCGCTTCACACGGTCGAGCCCCGCCTTCGCGAAGCGTTCATGGAGCGCAGGATCGGTGAGCAGCGCGATCGCCGCCTTCGCCATCCCATCCACATCACCCGGCTCGCGCAGAAATCCGCCTACGCCGTCCTCGACGACCTCCGGCAAGCCTCCCACGCGCGACGCCACGACAGGCACTTGGCAGGCCATCGCCTCGAGCGCAGCCAGGCCGAAGCTTTCCTGCGCAGAGGGCAGGAGGAAGAGATCGGACACCGAGAGCAGCGGCACGACCTGGTCCTGTTCGCCGAGAGCCTCGACGTCGCAGGCCAGCCCGCGCTCGTGCACCATGCGCATCGCGCGCGCGAGCTCGGGTCCTTCGCCGACGAATATCAGCTTCGCGCGCACCTCCTTGCGCACCCGCTCGAAGATCTCCACGACGGCGTCGACGCGCTTGACGGGCCGGAAGTTCGACAGATGAATGATCAGCTTGTCGTACTTGGCGGGCGGGCACAGCCGCGCGCGCAGATCCGGCAACTCGCGGCGCTGATGCTCGTCGCACTCGAGAAAGTTCGGGATGACGCGAATCTCACGCTTGATCGACAGCGCGTGATAGGTGTCGCGCCGCAAGCTGTCGGACACCGCGGTCACGCCGTCGGACTGATCGATCGAAAATGCCACGGTCTCGGAGTACGAAGGGTCGCTGCCGAGCAGCGTGATGTCGGTCCCGTGAAGCGTCGTGATGACTTTCGGCACCTTTGCATCCGGTCCGCCGTTGGTCGCGGCGATGATGTGCTTCGCAAGATAGGCGGCGGTCGCGTGCGGAATGGCGTAATGCGCGTGCACGATGTCGAGCGAGAACTCGCGCGAGAGCTGCACGATCTTGTTCGCGAGCGAGAGCAGGTACTGAGGCTCGCGAAACAGCGGATAGCTCGGCGTATGAACGCGATGGAATGCGAGCCCGGCCTCGTAGTCGCCGAGGCGGAACGGCGGCTCCGTGCTGATCAGATGCACCTGGTGACCGCGGCGAGCCAGCGACTTCGCCAGCTCCGTGGCGACGATGCCGCTGCCGCCAACCGACGCATAACACACCACTCCGATATGCATTCCCACCTATTTAAGCAGATGTGCACGCACGACCGGCTCGTTCACGACGATGCCCTCGGCAAACCGTACGCCTGCCAGCGCGCCGAACTGCGCATCGCGGCTTTCGATGAGCTGGCTGAAGCTCGGGGAATTAAGACGCGTTTCAGCAGATTCGGTTGCGCGAGTGAATTGGCTGGCATAACACGCGAGCGCCCGCCGCTTGGCGTCGTAGTGCGCGGACACGTCGACGACGAATGACACCGGGCCCGCGTCGTTGATGAAGTAATGACAGACCCATTCGGGCTGCCACGGATCGCCCAGCGGCCGCATATCGCTTGAGCTTGGCGTTGAACACCGCGTCCCGGAGCAGCGCTGCCGACGATTGGTGATCGGGATGGCGATCCTGCCAGTACGGAACGGCAATCGCGCGCGGACGCACGCGGCGGATCAGCTCGACGACGCGGCGTATGTGATCGGGGGCATCCCCGATCGCCCTGTCGGGCAGTGCAAGATTCTCGCGCCAGGCGGCGCCGAGAACCTTGCCGGCCGCCTCTGCTTCCTTTACGCGCTGGTCTGGCGTGCCGTTGCTCGACATTTCGCCCCGCGTCAAATCGCACAACCCGACCGAGTGTCCGAGCGCGGCGTGCTTGGCGAGCGTGCCGCCCAGGCCGATTTCCAGATCATCGGGATGGGGACCGAACGCCAGCAGATCGAGTCCGCTCATTCGCGTATCCGCGTAAACGAGAACGGCTCGTCGCCCTTGTCGGGCGTCCCTTGATAGTGGCGAAGGATGATGCGCGCCGCCGCGAACGACAGCCCAAGGCCGCCGGTGCCGCCGGAGAACGCAAAGTAGTGATGCGGATAGTTTCTGTGCGGCCCGTAATACGGAACGCCGTCAATCGTGCGCGATGACTCGACGTCCCAGGAGTATTCCGGCATGAGCCCCGAAATCGCCGGACGCATGACCGACAGCTCGTACATCAGCTGCCCTGTGCGCTGAATCAACGCTCGCTCCCGCGCGCGATCGGCGACGCTTGCCTGATCGGCGCCCGCGAACAGCACGCGATTGCCGCTCCAGTGCATCCAGTGATTGGGCGAGGCGGCATCTCGAAGAATCACGTCCGGCGGCGGCATCTCGTGCCGGATTGCTGCAGGCAGCTCTGAGGTGAGGACGACGTACGCGTCGCTGCGCGTGAATCGGCGGCGCAGCGGCTTGAAGTCGTCGGTCGGATATCCGGTCGCCAGGACGACCTTCGACGCCGTCACCACACCCGCTTCTGTCTTGATATCAACTGTCCGGCGCCGCGGGCGAATGCGCGTGACCCGCGACTGCTCGAAGATCTTTGCGCCGCGGCCGACGGCCGCGCGCGCCAGTCCGATCGTCGCCTTGTACGGATCGACGCTCGCATTGCCGTGCGTCACCAGACCGAAACCGTTCGCGGCGATCTTACGGAAGAGCGGCGTCCCTTTCACCGACGCGACGTCGAGACCGGCCTCACGCCGCGCGCTGTACTCCTTCTGAAGCGCTTGAATGCCGTCAGGGCTCGAGCTGAAATGGATGGCGTCGCGAATCTGCAGGCCGCACTCGATGCGAAGCCGTTTCAGCGCCGCGACGTACTCGAGCGAGCCGCGGCGCGCGATCTGATAAATGTGGCGCGCATCGCGCACGCCATGCTGCTTGGCCAGGTCGTGGAAGAACGGCTCGGGCTCGTGCACCACGATGCCGGTTCCGCGACCCGCTTGCGCGTGGGCGAGGCGGCCCTGTTCGAAGATGGCGACGTCGATTCCAGCAGCCGCGAGCACATACGCGGTCGCGCAGCCCAGCGCTCCCCCGCCAATGATGGCCACCTCGGTCTGCAGGGCGCCGCGATGCCGCGGATACGACGGCCGCCTGGATGACGGAAAGCGGTCCAGCCAGTAACTGGTGCCGTAGTGGGTTTTGGCCAAAGCGGAGTCATTCTAGTCGATAGTCGCAGTCGACAGTCGGAGTCGCCAGTCTCAGGCGCTCAGTCGCAGTCGCAGTCGTGTACCGGCCTCTTGACCTGCGCACCGCGCACCGGCGTTCCTTGCTGCCAGCAGCTTTTCCTTTCGTGGGATTCCCCACCGATATCCGCCCATTGAGCCGTCGGTCCGGATGACGCGGTGGCAGGGAATCAGCAGCGCCACCGGATTGGTCGCGCAGGCGCGGGCAACGGCGCGGGTCGCCGTCGGCTTGCCGATCGCGGCAGCCACTTCGCGATACGTACGCGTTTCGCCGTACGGGATGGCCTGCAGCTGGCGCCAGACCCGCCATTGAAAAGCCGTCGCCCGCAGATCGATCGGCAGCTCCACGTGCGGTGTTTTTCCGCGAAGATGATCGAGCAGGCTCGCACCTGCGCGGTCAGAATCCGATCGTTGCGCCGCACGATCGCGTGCGGGTACTCCTTGCGCAGATCCTTTTCGAGCGTGCGATCGCTGTCGCCAATCATCACGCAGCACACGCCGCGCGCCGTTGCCGCCAGCAGCAATCGTCCGAGTGGAGAATCGGCAATCGTGAAATCGATCTCGTCGAATGGCATTGCTCTGTTTTTTGAACAGGAGATCAGAGATCAGGAGATTTGTGATCGAACTTTCTCCTGATCTCCTGATCTCCTGTAAAGAATACTCAGTGATAAGTCCGACGGCGAACACCACCACGGCCCCGATGACGTTGTGCCACAGGAACGAGATGTCAGGCCGCCCGAACGCGACCGAGGCGACGGCGACCATCCCGCAGAGCAATCCCACGAATGCGCCGGTGCCCGTCGCTCGCCGCGTCAGGATGGCGAGCATGAACACGCCGAGTATCGACCCGTAGAAGAAAGACCCGAAGCGGTTCACGACCTCGATGAGCGACCCGAGGCTGCTCGCGTACACGGCGACAAAGCCCGCGAAGATTCCCCAGAATCCCGTCGTCACTCGCGAGACGAGCAGGTAATGCGCGTCGGAATCGTTGGTATTGACGAGCCGTTTGTAGAAATCGATGACCGATGCCGTCGACAGCGAGTTCAGCTCGGCCGCAATCGAATCGGTCGCCGCGGTGATGATCGCGGCAATCCACAAGCCGACAATGCCTATAGGAAGTGCCGTGGTGATCCACGTGGGAAACACATAGTTCACGTCGTTGTACGCCGCATCGTCCGTCGCTTTCCGCACGAGACCGATCGCGCGCGTCCGGATCGATCGCAGCGCGCCGTCCTGGCGTGAAAACTCGTCGGTCGCGCGCGCCTGCTCGCGCACGTCGCCGGTGTGCCGCGCTGCCGCGATGTCGATCGCCGCCTGCCGTCGCGCGTCGAAGGTCGACTGAAATTCGCGCTCCAGGCCTTCGTAGATCGGAGCCGCGGCGCTGCTGCGAACCCGCTCGTCGTGGACCGGGTTGAACAGCAGCGGCGGCTGGTGGAACAGATAGAACAGAAACGTAAACACCCCGACGATGAGCACGAGCACCTGGAGCGGAATTTTCCAGAACGCGCTCATCAACAGCGACGTCCGTCCATCATCCACGGACTTTGCCGTGAGATAGCGCTGCACCTGGCTCTGATCGCAGCCGAAATACGACAGCATCAGAAACAGGCCGCCGAGCATGCCCGACCAGAATGTGTAGGTTTCGGTCAGCGTGAAGTCGAAGTCGAATGCGTTCAGCCTCCCGGTGCCTCCGGCGATCGTCAGCGCATCGTCAACGCCGACGCCGCTCGGCAGCCCCCTCACCAGAAACACCATCGCGATGACGAGCGCGAACACCGTGAGCCCCATCGTCTTCACATCGGTCCAGGTTACTGCCTGCACGCCCCCGAGCATCGTGTAGATGACGGCCGGCACCAGGATGAGGAGCGTCGTCATCGTGACGCTCCAACCGAGCACGACGGACAGAACAACCGCCGGGGCCGCCGCAATCGCGCCACACGACATGGCGCGCGACACCAGGAACAACCCGCTCGTGAACGTCCGCGTTTTCAGATCGAATCTGCGCTCGAGATATTCGTAGGCCGTGTAGACGCGCGCGCGATAGAAGAACGGCACGAGCGTGACGCACAGGATGATCATCGCGATCGGCAGCCCGTAGTAGAACTGCACGAACCGAAGGCCGTCGTTGTACCCCTGCCCCGTCGTGCCGACCAGGGTGATGGCGCTCAATTGCGTGGCCATCACCGACAGTCCGACGGCCCACCACGGCATCGATCGATTGGCGAGGAAGTAGGACTCGGTGGTGCGTTCGAGCTTCGTGCGCCTGACGCCGTCCCAGACCATCCATGCAAGATAGGCGGCCACCACCGCCCAATCGAGAAGGTGCATCGATTACGTTCCGTAGTGGCTTTGCAGCCACCACAGGCCCATCAGCGCCAGCACTTCGATGATGATGACGGACACGTAAGTCCGGGTCCAGTTGCGGGTGGAGTCTTCGGACATGGAGACTTCGGCAGTATAGAACGGGTGCCGGGGTCTTCACTGCTTCGATGCGAGCCACGCATTCCGGAACGCACGCTCTGCCGCCGTGGGCTGCCGTCCCGTCCTTTCGACAGGCACCAGCTGCAGGCGCGGATCTTCGCCGACGGTCAGCGTGAGCTCCTGCGCGACGCCGCGCCGGCGAATCGACAATCGGACTTTGTCGCCAGGGCGCCGGCGCTGGACGGCTTCTTCCAGGCGACTCGGGCCAGCAACCGCGACGCCGTCGAACGACAGCAGCTCGTCATCGCGATCGAGGCCGGCCATGTACACCGGCGTGTCCTCCATGGTCGGCATGGCAATCCGAGGCGTGCCGTTGCTGAAGTCGAACGACAGCTCGCCGATCCAGGAGCGGCCGGGACTACGCCTGCGGAGAATCATGCCGGCGCGCGCGAGGAGCGGCGCGTAGTCGACGACCTCGCGCCCCTGGACGAACCGATCGAAGAAATCGTCCGCGAACGCGCGATCGCCGCACACGTCGGCGAGCACTGTTCCGCAGATCCTGCATCGTGTAGGGACGCGCAACCACTCCTTCGACCGCCGGCGTCGCTCGCCCGAATTCCTGCCACATCCGGCGCATGTAGTCATCGAGCGTCACCTTGTGATCGGTGCGGGCCCTCAGCGACAGATCGAGGCGCAAGGCCGATGACGGCGCCCCAGTCGTAATAGGAGACGTAAGTTGTTGTCCGTATTCGTCGGGTCGGTCCACACCGCCGCATCCACGAACTGGGCGAGCCGGCTGACCTCCTCGGCGCTTCGGTACTTGCGCGCGGGACTCCGAATCACGAGATCGAGCATGTGCCCCATGCGGCCGGCAAACTCATCGACCTCCGAGAGCCCGGAACGCTGCAGCGTCAGCGGCTCGTAGTAGCTCGTAAACCCCTCGGCGAACCACAACTCGCCAGATGGATTCGGCGCATCGAGCTTGAACGGCTCGAGCGATCGCGGGCGGATGCGCTCGACGTTCCAGCTGTGGAAGAACTCGTGTGCGGCAGTGCTGAGCGCGGCAAGCTGCTCATCGGGAACCCGAAGGCGCGCGGGCTCGGTCAGGACGGCGCTGTTGCGGTGTTCCATCCCGTCGGACGCGGCCCACGGCAGAAAATCCGAAATGAACGTGTATGGCGCCTCGAAGGCCGGCAGCTCGCCGAACACAGCGCGCTCTTCGCGCACGATTCTCTCGAGGGCAGCGGCAAACCGGTCGGCATCCGCGCCGCTGCCGTCGTGATGGAGCGCCACGCGGAACTCGCGATCGACGACGAAGGTGCGCTGCGTGAACGCGCTCAGCTCTACCGGGCTGTCGACCAGGTAATGCAGGTTGCCCGCGGTAAACGTCCGCGGATCGTTCGTGGGATGCAGCTGCGTCGCGACCTTCCACTCCGCCGGGCCGTCGAACGTCACTCGCGCGGCGCGCGCCTCGAATCCGCGCGCCCACATGAGCGACGCGGGAATATTCAGGTGCGCGTGCGTCGCGTCGATCGAGAGATGCGTTCCGTTGAGTTGGTCGCCGAACACCTTGTATCGCACCCGAACCGTGCCGCGGTGCGCCGTTACATTCCACTGCGACGGATTCGGCTGCTCGACGCCGAGCGGGCCGCCGGCGCCGTCGTCTATCTGCACGTCGTACACATTGCGCGCGAATTCGTGAATGGCATACCGTCCGGGTGACGTGCGCGACATCATCACCTCGAGCGCGCCGGCCGGCACGTCGGGAAACGTCACCTCGACCTGCATCCGATGGTGTTGCGCTTCCGGAAAACTGACGTGATACGTCACGGGTGATTGTGCGAAGACGGGCGCACTAAAGCAGACGAACAGCGCGACGAAACCGGGCCGAATCCCGAATCCCAAATCCCTAATCCCTGTCAGCGTCGCCGGCGATCGCGGCGACGAACTCCTCTTCCGGCGCCGCGCCCATGATTTCCATCGCGTCGTTGATGACGGTTTTCGGCACGCCGTTCACGTTGTAGCGCTGGACGAGATCGGGAAACTCGGTCGCGTCAATCGCCACGGCCGTGACGAGCGGGCTTTCGATGGCAGCCCGATTGGCGAGCGAGATCATCTGAGGACAGAACACGCACGTCGGCGTGAAGAACACCTGCAGCGCGACGGGTGTCGTCAACGCTTTCAGCTGCGCGCGGCTCTCCTCGGCAAGACCCGTCTCTCCAGTCGCGGTCATGCGGATCGCCTCAAGCAGGGTCGGCAGCTCGTTCCCGAGCGGCGCTCCGTAGTACCTGATGCGATCGCGTCCAGGCGCGGCAATGATGATGGCCGGCACGCGGTCGACGCCGTACTCCGCGGCTTTCTCTTTGTCGAGCACGAGGTTCAATACTTCGAGCGCGATCTCGGGATTGTCGCTGGCGATCCGCTCGAGTGCACGTCGCGTCGGCGGGCATGTCTCGCACCCAATCGACTGTTCGAAAAACACGATTCTTACGGTTTGCGTGGAGATCACAGGATTGCCTACCACCTCTACCACCTACCACCTACTTAAAGAGGTCATCGAACGCCTTGCGCGCGCCGCTTGGGGCCTGAGGCTGCGCCTTCGAGTGCGTTTCGCGCTCGATGGTGACGCGCGGCGAGAACAGCTCGCACGCGTTCCGCGCATCCTTCGGGGAGATCCGCGCGGGAATCGTCTGTGTACATTCGAACCGCTGGCCGGCGTCGAACGACTCGCACTGGGCGCACGCATGGAGGTCGGCGCCGCAGCGCTTGCACCGCGAGTCGGCGGCAATCGCGTCGGTGAACACGTTCGCGCACCGCGAGCACCGCATCACTTCGTGGAAGCCGGGCACGCTGGGCGCGCGCCCTTCGAGCGCCTTGCGCTCGGCCTTGTCGGCGCGCGTCTCGATGCGATCGGCCGGGGGCCTTGGCGGCTGGGGCGCACCGGGCCCGCTCTGCGCCGGCCGGCGCTCGCGAGGTGAATCCTGATAGCCCCTCTGCCGATACTTACGATCGGACACTCTTCGCTCCTCGGCTTCTGGCTACGGGCTCCTGGCCTGAAGCCGGAGTCCGGAGTCTGGAGCCTATTTTGACAGTTTATACTCGCTTCACATCCATGCCGAGCCGACGCGTCGTCTTCCTCACGCTCGTGGTGTCTGCGTGCCTGGCGTTCGCGTCAAGCGTCGCCACACAGGCGCCAAAGCGCCCGATGACGCTGGTCGACCTGCTCAATATCCCGCGCGTCGGCGACCCGCAGATCTCGCCCGACGGCAGCGCAATCACGTTCATGCTGTCGACGGCCGACTGGCCGGCCAATCGGCGCGTCGCGCATCTCTGGCGGATCAACACCGACGGTACCGGGCTGCGGCGGCTCTCGGACGCACCGGGTCCTCCGCCGAGCGCTCGATGGTCCCCGGACAGCTCCACGATCGCATTCCTCTCGGGCGGCAGCGTTTACGTGATGCCGGCCCGTGGAGGGATGCCGCGCCAGGTGTCGAAGCGAACAGGCGTCACGGACATCGCATGGCACCCCGACGGCACGCACATTTATTTCCTCGCCCTGGATGCGCTCAGCGACGTCGAACGCGAGCGCCAGCGCATTCGCGGCGACATCGTCGTGCTCGATGAAACGCGGCCGCGGCACTTGTGGAGGACAGCGGTGGCCGACGGAACCGAGACGAGAGTGACGACCGGAACCGACTATATCTTCGCGTACAGGATCTCGCCCAACGGCGAGCGCATCATCATCAGCCGGCGGCCAACCCGGCTCCCGGCAGACTCCGACAGGATGGAGCTGTGGAATATTGCGGCTGACGGCTCCGCGCCGATTCAGCTGACGAAGAATGCGGTTCCAGAAGAAGACGGCGAGCTCGCACCGGATGGATCGCAGGTGCTGTTTGTCGCGCGCGCGAATCACCGCCAGCAGCCGTACTACAACGCAAACCTGTTTCTCGTTCCGGCGAAAGGGGGCGACGTTCGCGCGCTCATGCCGGACTTCCAGTATGAAGTGCTGCGCGCGGGCTGGGCCGTCGATGGCAAGTCGATCTGGATGATTGTGAACACCGGCGTGCGCATCGATCTGTTCCAGGTCGATCTCGCGTCGCCGAAACCCCGGCAGATCACCAAGGGGGACCATGCGCTGGTGCCGCCGTTCTGGAGTACGGTCGCGGGCCGCCACGTGTTCATGATCGACGAGCCCACGCGCATCGGCGATATCTATACGTGGACGCCGGGCGACGCAGCCCCGAGGCGCGTGACGGGCATTTACGACTATCTCGATCGCGACTTCGCCCTGCCGCGGCAGGAACGCGTCGAATGGAAGGGAATCGACGGCACCCGCATCGAAGGCGTCCTGACCTATCCGATCGACTACAAGCCCGGCACGCGCTATCCGCTGGTGGTACAGCTTCATGGCGGTCCCGAGGCGTCAGATCGATTCGGGTGGGGCTCGATCTTTTTTTATTACCAGCCCGCATGGGCGGCGCGCGGCTACGCCATCCTGCGGCCGAATTACCGCGGCAGCTCGGGCTACGGCAATGCGTTCTATCGCGAGCCGGTCGGGGGCTATTTCAAGAACAGCCATCACGACGTCGTCGCCGGCGTCGATCGCCTCGTTTCGATGGGTATTGCCGATCCCGATCGTCTCGCCATGACAGGCTGGAGCGCCGGCGGCCACCTGGTGAACAAGCTGATTACGTTCACGACCCGTTTCAAGGCCGCGTCATCCGGAGCAGGCGTCGCGAACTGGATCTCGCTGTATGGCACGTCGGACAACCGCTATGACCGCGACATCTGGTTCGGCGGCACGCTATGGCAGAAGGATGCGCCTGTTGAGACGTACTGGGAGCACTCTCCGCTGAAATATGTCACCGCCGCTCGCACGCCAACGCTCTTTCTCATCGGCGAAAACGATTCGCGTGTCCCCATGTCGCAGGCCATGGAAATGAGCCGTGCGTTGAAAGGACAGGGAGTGCCCACAGAGCTCCACATTGCGCCGGACGAGGGGCACGATTGGGCGCAGCCCGCACACCAGCTGTACAAAATGAACGTCGAAATGGAGTGGATCGAGCGCTACACGCGACGCCTTCCTTACACGCCCGAGCCCGTGCCCTCGAAGAACGACCCTTCATTGTCTCCTGCTCCCTAGACTTCACAAACCAAAGCGAGATAAACTTTCGCGGTTTTCCCTTATCTAAAACCTATCGCATGCGTAAATACGTTTTTGGCGCTTTTGTGCTCACTCTGCTGATTGCCTCGGCTGCCGCTGCGGCTTTCTGGCCCGCGCGCCGCGTGCCTCAGCCGATTGCTTACCCGCACAAAACGCACGTCGTTGACAACCAGATGGAGTGTCTGACGTGCCACGTGAACGCCGACCGCTCGATCGCGGCGACAATTCCGAGCGTGACCGAGTGCATGGTCTGCCACGAGAACGTCAAGGTCGAAAGCCCCGAGATTCAGAAGCTCGCGGCGTACGCGAAGGCCGGCGAGGAGCCGCCGTGGGTGCGCGTGTACGGCTTCCACCCGCAGGCGGCGGTCCACTTCACGCATAAACGGCATGTGAAGGCCGGCGTCGAGTGCTCGACCTGCCACGGCGACATGGCCAACATGATGGACATGCGCGAGAACGTCAAGTGGACGATGGGCAAGTGCATCGATTGCCACAAGGAAAAACAGGTGAGCGTCGACTGCCTCGTCTGTCATAAATAAATGAAACGACGAGATTTCCTCAAAACAGGCGGCATCGCAGGTACGGCCGGCCTCATCCTCGACGGATGCGGCAAACCGCAGCAGCTCATTCCCCTGCTCGTCGCCGAAGACCGCTTCGTGCCTGGCGAAGAAGGCTGGGTGCGTACGCTCTGCCAGCAGTGCTCGGCTGGTTGCGGCATTACCGTTCGCGTCATGCAGGGAGAGTCGATTCGCACGATCGACGGCCAGCAGAAGCGCGTCAAGGCGGTCCAGGCGAAAAAGATCGAGGGAAACCCCGAACACCCGATCAGCATGGGCGGCACCTGCGCGCGAGGCCAGGCGGGCGTGCAGGTGCTTTACCACCCCGATCGCATTCACACGCCGCTCAAGCTCTCGGGACCGCGCGGGTCGGGACAATATCAGCCGATTGCGTGGAAAGAGGCACAGCAACTGCTCGTCACGCAGCTTCAGCAGCAGCAGGCGACGCCGCAAGCGATTGCGATGCTGACCGGCCGGAAGAATCGCGGCACGATGGGAACAATCATCGAACGCTTCGCTTCCGGACTCGGCACCACGAACGTCGTCAGCTACGACCCGTTCGATCCGGCCCCGATTCGGAAGGCAATGGAGCTGGTCACCGGCGTGTCGCGGCTGCCGGCGGTCGATTTCGCGAATGCGAACTACCTGCTCTCGTTCAACGCGAATCTCTTCGAGACGTTCCTCTCCCCTGTCCGCCACATTTATTCCTACGGCCACATGCGTCAGGGCCGGCCGGGCATTCGCGGCGCGTTCGTGCACGCGGAGCCCAGGCTGTCGCAGACGGCGGCGTGCGCCGACGAATGGCTGCCGATCAAGCCGGGAACCGAGGGCCTGCTCGCGCTCTCGATCGCCCACGTCATCGTCAACGAGAAGCTGTACGACGCCGAGTTCGTCGGGCAGAGCACCGGTGGCTTCGCCGAATGGTCGGCATCGCTGGGAGAGTACGCGCCGGAGAAGATCGCGGCGCAAATCGATGTGCCCGCAACATCCATTCAACGCGTTGCACGCGAGTTTGCCACTCGCCGCCCGAGCGTCGCGGTCGGCGACAGCCGCGACGTCGCGTCTCTGACGGCCATCTATGCGCTGAATGCGCTGGTTGGAGCCTTCGGGAAGGCGGGGGGAATCCTCTTCGGCACTGACGAGGCGAGTGGACCAGTGCCAGCGGTGCCCGCCTCAGCGTCTCGCGCACCTGGTGCACCCAATGCACCTGTTGCACCCAGCGCACCTGATATCCACACGCTCATCGGGGCAATCGGCAGCAGCCAAATCAAAGCGCTCCTCGTTCTCGACACGAATCCGCTCTTCACGCTGCCCGAGGCGGAGAAGATGCGTTCCGCTCTCGCCAACGTGCCGTTCATCGCAAGCTTCGCGTCGTTCCTCGACGAGACCTCTGTGATGGCCGACGTGATTCTGCCGAGCCACACGACGCTCGAGCGCTGGGTCGATGACGTGCCTGAACCGGGTGTCGGATTCACAATTCGCACGGTAGGTCAGCCGGTCGTCGAACCACGGTGGGATACGCGCGACCCTGGCGACGTCCTGATCGAAGCCGGCAAGGCGCTCGGCGCCAACGCGGCCGCGGCGATGCCCTTCGAGAACATGGCGGCGGCGGTGAAGGAATCGTTCCGATCGGTGCATGCGCAGATGGGGGCGGGCGCTGAGGCGGACTTCGAGGCGTTCTTCAAGAAGGTGACTGCAGCTGGAGGCTGGTGGAGTGCGCCTCAACCCTCGCCCGCGTCAGGGCAGAGAGCAGAGAGCAAAGGGCAGACGACACGCGTGAACTTCGTGATGCCGCCGCAGCCTGTCGCCGCGCGCGTGTTTGCCGGCGATGCGGGGCAGATGCCGTTCATGCTGCATTTGTATCCGTCGGCCGCGTTTGCCGACGGCCGAACGGCGCATCTGCCGTGGCTGCAGGAAATGCCCGATCCGATGACGACCGTCATGTGGGGCTCGTGGGTCGAGATCAATCCAGAGACCGCGCACAAACTCGACATTCATGAAGGCGACGTTCTGACGATCACGTCACCGCAGGGGACCATCGAGCTTCCGGCGTTCCTGTATCCGGGCTTGCGCCCCGACGTGATTGCGATTCCCGTCGGGCAGGGGCACACTCAGTTCGGGCGCTACGCACAGAACGTCGGAGCGAACCCGCTCCGGATTAGCGCATCTGCGCTCGATCAAACCTCCGGCGCCGTCGTACAGACCGGCGTCCGGGTAAGCGCGACAAAGACCGGTCGAAATGAACGCTTGATCAGATTCGGCGCATCAGATGCTCGCGGATATCACGAGCATCCGTTACATAGATAGAGCGGTTCTCGGTGCCAGGTGCTGCGGTGCTGGGTTCATGAGGAACCCGAACCAAGAACCAAGAACGAGAACCCAGAACACATAACCGAGAACCTAGAACGCGGAGATTGTCTGATGGCGCAGTGGGGTATGACCGTCGATCTCGATCGCTGCACCGGCTGCGAGGCCTGCGTCGTGGCGTGCCATGCCGAGAACAATCTGCCGATCGTCGGGCCCGAGCAGGCTGCGATCGGGCGCACGCACCAGTGGATTCGCGTCGAGCGCTACTGGGAAGGCGAGTTTCCGAACATCCGCGCGCGTTTCATGCCGGTCATGTGCCAGCACTGCGATGCGGCGCCGTGCGAGCCGGTCTGCCCCGTCAACGCGACGTATCACACACCGGACGGGCTGAACGCACAGGTGTACAACCGCTGCGTGGGGACGCGCTTCTGCGCGAACAACTGCCCGTACACCGTGCGGTATTTCACGTGGTTTACCCCGGAGTGGCCCAGCCCGCTCAACGAGCAGCTCAATCCCGATGTCTCGATCCGCACCAGCGGCATCATGGAGAAGTGCACGTTCTGCGTGCAGCGCATCCGGCGCGCGCAGGATACCGCGAAGGACGAGACGCGCGCCGTGCGAGACGGAGACATTCAGCCGGCGTGCGCCCAGGCGTGCCCCGCGAAGGTGCTCGTCTTCGGCGATCTGAGCGACCCGAACAGCCACGTCTCGCAGCTGGCCCACTCGCGCCGCGGCTATCGCCTTCTCGAAGAGCTCGGCACACGGCCGCGCGTCGTGTATCTCAAGGAAGCGGACGCGTAACGTGGCGCATACAACGACGACATCGAACGTTCCCAACGAAGCGCAAATCAATCGCGACCTGCTCGGTCCGCTCTTCAAGACGGGACCGATCTACTACGTGATGCTCGCGATCCTGCTCGCGGTCAGCGGCATGGTGTTCGTCGCATGGGGCGTCCAGCTCGTATACGGCATCGGCATGGCGGGCAAGAACCGCCCGTCGTTCTGGGGTCTCTACATCACGACGTTCGTCTTCTGGATCGGCATCAGCCACGCGGGCACGCTCATCTCGGCGATTCTGCGCGTCGTGCAGGCCGAATGGCGCCGTCCGATTACGCGCTGCGCCGAAGCGATCACCACGTTCGCGCTCATTACCGGATCGCTCTTCCCGCTGATCCATCTCGGGCGCGCGTGGCTGTTCTACTGGATGGTGCCGTATCCGAACAGCCGCTATCTGTGGCCGAACTTCCAGTCGCCGCTGATGTGGGACTTCATCGCGATCAACACCTATCTGACCGGCAGCGTGACGTATCTCTACCTGCCGATGATTCCCGACATGGCGGTCGCGCGCGACAAGGCGACGGGCTGGCGCAAGAAGTTGTATCGCACGCTCGCCCTGGGATGGCGCGGAACCGAGCGCGAATGGCTGCGGCTCGAGAAGGCCATTTCGATCATGGCGCTCATCATCATCCCCGTCGCGGTCTCGGTCCACACCATCGTATCGTGGGACTTCGCGATGACGGTGATGCCGATGTGGAACAGCACGATTTTCGGACCGTACTTCGTGGTCGGCGCGATCTTCTCCGGCATCGCCGCACTGCTGATTGCGATGGTCCTGATTCGCAAGTACTTCAAGCTCGAGCGCTACCTCGAGCCCATTCACTTCGATAACCTCGCGAAGATGCTGTTCGCGATGAGCCTGCTGTGGTTCTACTTCACCTTCACCGAATATCTGGTCACGTGGTACGGCAACGATGCGGCGGAAATGCCGGTGTTCTGGTCGAAAGTCTCCGGCCGCTTCGCGCCACTCTTCTGGCTGATGGTGGTCTGCAACTTCATCATCCCGTTTCCGATCCTGGCCATCAAGAAGCTACGGACGATTCCGCTGATCTTCTTCGCGTCGTGCTGCATCCTCGTCGGGATGTGGCTCGAACGGTTCCTGATCATCGTGCCGACGCTGACGCATCCGTTTCTGCCGTACAACTACGGCACGTACTGGCCGTCGCTCACCGAAGCCGCGATCGCGTCGGGCACGCTGGGGCTGTTCGTCCTTCTGTATTTCCTGTTCGCGAAGTTCAGCCCGATGATTTCGATCTGGGAGTATCAGGAAGGACTGCAGGTGGCCTCGAAGCATGCCGGCGAAATGGCCGAGCCGACCTTCGTCGGGCAGACCGTTCCGGGCGACGTTCACCCGGGTCACTAGGTGGTTGGTGGTTGGTGGTTGGTGGTAGGACGTTCAGATTGTAGATTTCAGATTGTGGATTTCAGATTCATATGTCGCAGACCTGTCTCGTAAAATTCTCTCAGCCCGCTGAAGCGCGCATCGCGATTCGCCGGCTGCTCCAGGCAGGCATTCAACCCGATTCGATGGACGTGATGACGTCGCAGCCGATTCACGGCGAGCCGTTCATACCGGGCATGAAGCCCACCAAACTGCGCACGTGGGCCATCTGCGGCGCCGCCCTCGGTCTGGCCGGCGGCCTTTCCCTCGCGACGATTACCGCGCTGAACTATCCGCTCATCAAGGGCGGCATGCCGATCGTCGCTCCCTGGACCGTCGGTCTCATCGCGTACGAAACGACGATGCTGGGCGCAGTGCTGGCGACGCTGGTAGGGCTGCTCGTCGAGTGCCGGCTGCCGAATTTCAAAAATCTCCCCTATGACCCCAGCGTAGTTGACGGCGGCGTCGTCCTCGCCGTGTCGTGCACGGAGGGATCGCGCGCCTCGGTCGAAACCGCGGTCGGCGCAGCAGGGGCATCTAAGGTAAACTGGGTATAACGCGCCTATCTACGAGGACTTGCTATCTATGACCATGCGGACATTCGTCGGATTGACTGGAGCGCTATCGCTCGTCTGTGTCACTGCAGCATTTGCCGGGCAGGCGAAGCCTGCGGCCGGCGCGACCCCGGCCGCGGCCCCCGCGGCCACGCCGGAATCGATCACGAACGGCGCAGCCTTGTACAAGCGCCAGTGCGTGATGTGCCACGGCGCCACCGGCGCCGGCGACGGCCCGGCGGCGAAAACCCTGAAGGGCAAGCTTCCCGTCCTGACCGACAAAGCGACGATGTCGAAGCTGACTGATGCGCAGATTCACGAATCGATCACGGCAGGCAAGAAGACCGAAATCGGCAACATGCCGGCGCTCGGCAAACGCCTGAAGCCGGAAGAAATTACGGATATCGTGAATTACGTGAGGACGCTGGCCAAATAAGAGCAAAGAGCTTAGAGCAAAGAGCTTAGAGCACAGAACCTAGAGCAAACAAAAGGCGCAGTGACTTCGGTCCTGCGCCTTTTGTTTGTCCTGTTCTGCTCTCTGCTCTCTGCTCTGTCCGGCGTCAGTTTCGCTGAGAGGCGCGGCAGAACGCGCCGTCGGCCCGCCGGCACAGAAATCCGGTGCTGACGAGATGGGACAGCACATCGGCGCACGTCACCGTATCGAGGCGCCACAGCCTGCCGGCCTGCGCCAGGGTCAGCGACAGTCCGGGCATTTCCAGGAATTCTCCGCGCACACGTTCCGCAACCTGAGGCTCGGTGCCCTGCGCAAGGATCTTGACCATCGTGAGCGGATTGAGTTGAAGCATGAGCACCCCCGATCGAGCACTGCCTGTATCAGTGAAGAACAAGCCGCGCACAGTCGTGTCTTGCCGGATGACACAATTCCAGTGCTTTTGGCGACTCCCCACAAATCATGCGATACCTGTACCGATGATAGGATTAGCAGCTTCGTTCGACCATTCCTTTACGAGGACATCACACGCGTATGACGCAGGACTCCCGCATTACGATCAGCAACGGCAGACTCCAAGTCCCCGACAACCCCGTCATCCCGTACATCGAAGGCGACGGTACGGGGCCAGACATCTGGCGCGCGAGCGTGCGCGTGTTCGACGCCGCAGTGGACAAGGCGTACCGCGGCTCTCGGCGCGTGCAGTGGAAGGAAGTGCTCGCCGGCGAAAAAGCGTTCAAGCAGGTCAACAACTGGCTGCCGGATGAGACGCTCGACGCCTTCCGCACGTATCTCGTCGGCATCAAGGGCCCGCTCACGACGCCAGTCGGCGGCGGGATCCGGTCGCTGAACGTCGCGCTGCGCCAGGTGCTCGACCTGTTCGTCTGCTTGCGGCCCGTGCGCTGGTTCACGGGCGTGCCATCGCCGGTGAAGCATCCCGAAAAAGTCGACATGGTCATCTTCCGGGAGAACACCGAGGACATCTACGCCGGCATCGAGTACGCGGCAGGATCGCCGGAAGCGCAGAAGGTGCTCGACTTCTTCGCGAAGGAATTTCCGAGGGAGTTCAAGAAGATCCGGTTCGGCACGCTCGACGCAAGCCGCGAGTGGCAATCGGTGCTCGAGTCGATCGGCGCGCCCAAGCGCGACGTCAACGTCCAGGTCGGGATCGGCATCAAGCCGATCAGCTATCTGGGCACAGAGCGCCTCGTGCACAGCGCCATCAGCTACGCCGTCGCGCACAAGCGCAGGAATGTCACGCTCGTGCACAAGGGCAACATCATGAAGTTCACCGAAGGCGCCTTTCGCGACTGGGGATACAAGGTCGCAAAAGACTTCTTCGGCGCCGTCGAAATCGATGGCGGACCGTGGTGCAGAATCCCCGACGGCAAGCCCGGGGCCGGCATCGTGATCAAGGACTCGATCGCCGACGTCACCCTGCAGCAGGTGCTGACACGGCCCGACGAGTTCGATGTCATCGCCACGCCGAACCTGAACGGCGACTACCTGTCCGACGCGCTGGCGGCGCAGGTCGGCGGCATCGGCATCGCGCCTGGCGGCAACATCAACTCGCTGACGGGCCACGCGATCTTCGAAGCGACGCACGGCACTGCGCCGAAATACGCCGATCAGGACAAAGTGAATCCGGGCTCGGTGGTGCTCTCGGGCGAGATGATGTTCCGCCACCTGAAGTGGCCGGAAGCCGCGGATCTGATCATCAAAGGGATGGAAGGCGCGATCTCGGCCAGGACCGTCACCTACGATTTCGCCCGATTGATGGAGGGCGCGAAGGAAGTGAAGTGCAGTGAGTTCGGCGACGCGGTAATTCACCACATGTGAAAACCTGAACAAAAGATCAAAAGATCAGGAGGAATTTTTCTCAAAGAAAAACCCTTCTGATCTTCTGATCTTCTGTTAAGAATTTCCGTTACGAACGCAGGCTCGAGATCAGCGCGAGCAGCGCAAGCGCTGCCGCGAATCCAAGTCCCAGCTGCAGCCGCTGCTTCACGAACAGCACTCCTAGCGCGAGACAGCCGGCGGCCCCTGCCAGCAAGTACCAGTACAGGTCATCGGACGACTCGTCGACCTGCTCGTTGCCCGAGCGGCGCGCGGCATTCTGAATGATGCGCGCCGCGATCTGTTCGTCGGCAGCAGTGCCGATCTCGAAATACTCCCCGTTGCCGGCGCGCGCGATCTCGCGGAGCGACGTGCGATCGATGACTGACCGAATCGGCTCGAATCCCGTCAGCACCATGCCTTTGTCGTCGCGCGGCAACGGAATCATCCCGCCGTTCGACGTGCCCACCCCGATGACGTCGACCGAAATGCCGCGCTTCGCCGCGGCGGCGATGGAGCGCTGCACGTTGCCGCTCCACACCTGGCCGTCCGACACGACGACGAATGTGCGAGCGTTCTTGCTGGGGCCGTACATCTCCTGGTCGGTCTCGACGAGCTTCACGCCCCAGTAGATCGCGTCCTCGACGTTGGTGTTCCAGCTCGTCTCGTTCTCCAGCCTGAACGTCGGAGCATCGTCCAGGTGATCGAGAAAAAACAGAATGGTGTTGGGATCGCGTGTGAGGCGCACCTGGGGCACGGCGATATCGGCGAAGGTCGCGAGCGCCATGCGATCGCCGTTCCAGCTGAGCGTCTTCGTCAGCGTGCGTACCCACTGCATCGCACGCTGCCAGCGGTCGGCGCCCATGTCGCGCACGCGCATCGACGTGGAACCGTCCATGAGCAACACGATGTCGACGCCAGGGCTGTGGACGATCGCGGTGATCCCCTGCGGCCTGGCGAGCGCGAGGATGGTCAGCGACAATGCAGCGATCAACGCCAGCCAGAAACCGAGCTCGCCGATCGCCCCGAATCGTTCGTGGACCGGTACGAGGCGTGCAGCGCGGTATTTGCGGGCATCGATCCGGCGGCGCACGACCTGCCAGCACCACAACAGGAACAGCGCCGCCGGCGCGACGAGCAGCCACAGGTACAGCTGCTCGCCGAACCGAATCGATCCGAAATCAATCAACCGCTCGAACACGAACTGCCTTCTCTTTTCGTTTTTCGTTCTTCGTTTTTCGTTTTACCCGCGCTTCCGGCGCGGCGCGCCGGTTCCGGCAGCCTGCTCCTGGCTCTGCTTGATTTCCTTCGGGTCCATTGGAATCCTGATCTGGAACTGCTCCACCTTCATATCCTTGGGGGGCTCTCCCGGATCGCCATGCATGTTCGGATCGGACTCCGTATCGTCGGTTTTGGGGTTCGTCAGCACCTTGCGTTTGCCGGCGCCGATCTCGTCGCGCATCCGTACGGCCAGTTCGTAGTTGAACGCGATATCGGGACGCTCGACACCGGCACGCAGCGCCTCGTTGTAGGCGCGGATGGCGGCTTCGAGATTCCTGAGCAACGTCGCCCGATCCTGCGGCCCGCGCTGCGCGACACGATAGAGCGCGTTCGCAGCGAGCACCCGCATCTCCGGATCGATCGAGTCCGCATCGTCCGCCTCGTTCGCCGTGCGGGCGACCTGGATGAGATCGGCGTAGTCGGCTTGCCAGTACTGGAGCGTCGCACGCCTGCGGCGAATCTCTCTCAGCGGACGCTCCGAGACGAGCGGCATGCCCGCCAGATCCTCTTCGAGCGCGGCATAGTCCGCCTGCGGATCGGCGAAGTCGAGCACCGCCATGTCTTCCTGCGCAATGGCCATCCGCCGCTCGAAGCGCCCCGCCATGAGGAACACCACGCCAACGACGACTAAGAGAAGGATGCCGATGATGATCGAAAAAGAGCGTCGCATGCTGAATCCTCTGGTTCCTAGTTCCGAGTTCCTGTTCCGAGTTCATGGTTCCGAGTTCGGCGTTCTGGTTCCGGGTTCTAGGAAAGGATGCGCCGAGTACTCTGGGCGCCACCACGAACGCGGAACTGGAACCGGAACCACCCCGTTTACGGAAACGTCCGAAACGTGCGTAAGGTCATCTGCAAACCGAGCGCGAGCGTCCATAATGCCACCGCGGCGAGCGCGAACTTCATGTAGCGCGGCCGCTTGACCTCATACTCGCGCACATCGACCCGGCCGGTCGCAGCCGCGTCGATTTCCTTGATGGCTAGCATGATCGTTTCCTGACTCGCCGCCGGGTAGAACTTCCCGCCGGTTGCATCGATCGCCTTTTTCCAGACCTGATCGGGCACCACGTCGAACAGGCCGCGGGCGTATGCCGTGCGGATCATGTAGACCGGCACCTTGTTGTCGACCGCCTTCTTCAGCACCTGCTCGAGCGACATGGTGCCGATCTGCACGTTGTTGTCCTGCCCGTCGCTGAAGATCACCATGATATTGCCGCTCGAGTCGAGAAAATCGAACGCGTTGAACAGGTCGACCCCCTCGTCAATCGCCTTCATGATGATCGTGCCCTGGTCGGGGAACCGCTGCCATTCGTTGACGTCGCTGATCATCTTCAGGCTGAGGAGCAGGTTCTCGTAGTCGGTGGTGAACGGCGTGATGACGTACGCCTCGTTGCCGAACTGCTCGAGGGCGATCAAGTCGCGATAGTGCCCCTTCATCCGCATGCGAATGAAATACTCCGCCGCGGCCATCGTGTTCGAGAACGCCGTGTCGCTTTGCGTCTTCAGCTGCTGGCCGCTGAAGGGCGACAGCATGCTGAGCGAGGCGTCCATGATGACCGCGATGCGCCGGCCCGGATACGACACCTGCCGCGCCGACAATGATGAGTACGGATCGGCAAGGGCGAGGCTGAAGAACGGAAGCCCTGCCAGAAACAGCACGAACGGCGCGTGCCGCACGAACGACAGCGGCGAGTGGCGGATGCGGGGAAGCACCGCCGGTAATGCAATCGCGGTACGCCCCGGCAGCCTGCCGCGGAGTGATCGCCACACGAGCACGATGGCGGCGATGACCGCCAGCAGTGACGCCGCCAGCAGTGCCGTGTCGCGTTCGTTGAACACGAGATCGCCGATGCCGGACGTACGCCATTCGTTGAGCGTCCGCGAGACCAGTTCGATGAGCGCGTTCAGCGTGCCCATGTCTGTCGTGCGGTCGTCGTTTCGGCGTGGCGCCTGCGTCGTCCGAATCGCCGCCACTGCGTGAGACGCAACCGCCTGACGGCATCGCGTGCGTCGGACAATGCAGTATCGAGCGCCGTGCCGTCGACGCCGCCATCGCGGCTGTATCGCACGGCCGTAAATACACCCAGCGTCTGGCTGAGCGAGCGCCACGACTCTGATGCCGACGCCGATTTGCCGTTCAGTGCGGTCGAATCGGGAGTGATCGACGCTGACAGCACCGTCCTCCTGCCACGCAGGCTGCCGAGACCGGGAGCGGCGGCGACCTGTCCTTCGGTCGGCGGCGTACCGCGATCGACCTCTTTGTGAGTAACTGGACGCGACAGCATTACAGCGCCCGCCAGACGCAGCGCTGCCGCTGCACGCCCCGCAAGGTCGCCGTTCCAGCCCCCGCTCTGACTCTCCGATTGAACGGCATCGAGCTCGCGCGAGGCTGCGCGCAGTACAGCTCCCGGCGACATTAGCCGCTGCCGCGTCGCCGTCGTCGCATGCCGTTTCACCGCCGCGCGCGCGACCAGCATCACCGCCATCAGCCCGGCCAGCACAAATGCCACGGCCGCGAGAATCAACAAAAGATTGGACCGGAACAGACGCGCGTCGACGTCGCCGAAGGTATCGACCGGAGTGTCGCGGATATCGGCGCGTGCCCACAGGCACGAGCGACAGCACGCGAATGGGCACTGGGACGAGCGAGTATTGCGCTTCGCGTCCCTGCAGTGCGGAGCCGCCCTGCAGCGAGTTCTGCACGCGATAGCTGATCTGCAATCGGGGCAGCGTGATCTCCCTGCCGAAGAACTCCTCGCCGAGCACGCGCATCGAATACTGATACTGGAAGAACCGCCGAGGAGCGTTCAGGATGTCGCGGAAACGCTCGCCGCCGACGATATCGAACGGAACGAGATGGAGCGCCGACGGCGCCAGACCCGACTCGTCGACGACGACCTTGACCCGCTCGGTGTCGAGCACGGCGCACGTCATGGTCAGCGTGAAATTCTCACCGACACGCACGGCGCTGCGATCGGTCTTCCACCAGCACTCGATCGGCGGTACGACAACCGCCGCCGCGTTCGGCGGGATCGCAGCGCTCGCTGGAGCGATCGCGGGCCGCGCGGGGGGCGGGGGCCGTGCGTCGCGCAGGATCCATCGGTTGCGCCGCGAGCGACGCGGGCGCGAGCAGAGCGAGCACCAGCGCGATGCCCCTCGCTGCGCTAATCCCTAATCCCCGCCTCCGCGCGCACCACTCGTGCGCGCTACGGCGCGCTCGCCGAAGCCTTCGGCGAAGGCGACCCAATCCCTAGTCCCTGCAGTTGTCATGCTTTCCTCAGCCGCCTCACCATGACGAATTCCAGCAGGGCGGGCAGACTCTTTTCCTGATCGACGCCGATCCGCAGCACGTCGAGACCGCGCTCGTGCGCCTCGCGCTCGAGGCCGTCCTGCCATAAGCGCACCCGCGGAGGCCAGCCCACGCAGCTCGCGCCGCGACATCAGCCGCGACTCCCCCGTTTCGACGTCAAATCCGTTGATCCATCCCGCCGATACGTCCGGTAGCTCGAAGGCGAACGCGCTGTCGATCATTACGAGAAACACGTCGTGTACGGAATGGAGCTCGGACAGCTCCTTGATTCGCTCCGACGCGTCCTCGAACAGAAAATCCGATATCACCGGTACGAGGGTCGTCCTGCGCAGATGTCCGCCGACGGTCGTCGCGAGGCGGTGGCCCGCCTTCACGTCCTCCATGCCGACGCGCCCCTGATACGCGTCGAGGCAGTGAATGACGTGGCCGCGCCCGACCCTCGGACGAAGCGCCGACATGCCGGTAAACCCCTTATCGAAGGTGATGATCCCGAACATGTCCTGAAAGTACACGGCCGAGAGGCCTATGGTCGCCATGGCGCGCGCGATGCCGGCAGCGATGGGCATGCCCGCGGCGCCGCAGCGGGTTGATGGCGATCGATCGGCCACCACCACGATCGGCGCAGTGCCTGGCTGTTCGTAGTCGCGCACGACCATGGGCGTGAAGTTCGTGAGTGTCGATTGCGGGCCAGTCGATTGACGACATTCGGTCGCCGGCCTGCCAGTCGCGAAGCCCGACGAAGTCGACGCCTGTGCCGTGAAACACACTGCCGTGATCGCCGAGCGTGTATTCCTTCATCCGACGCAGCACGCGCAGCTCAATCTCGGTGATGTCGGCGAAATTCACAAGTTCCGCCGGCTGGGCGTTCATGGAATCGGTACCTTCGCGACGATGTCCTCGATCACCTGCTCGGAGGAAATGCCGTGGCTGGTGGCGTGCGGGCCGAGCCAGATGCGATGGCCGAGGATCGTACTTCGCCAAATCCTGGACGTCTTCCGGATAGACTTCCGCGCGTTTGTGCACGAGGAGCGCCCACACTTTGACGAGCCGCCCCCAGCAGATCGTCGCGCGAGGAGACGCCCCGAGGTCCACGTGCTGTTCCACCATCTCCGACGGCGAGCGATGGTGCCAATCTGTTTCGTCGTTGTACGGGCGCGTCGCGCCGACAAGACGCCGGATGTACTTCCCGAGCTTCTCGTGCAGGAACACCTCGCGGGTGATGACGCCTCGGAGGTGCACGATGCGCTCCTTCGACATCAGCGAGTTGAGGTGCACCTGCTTGAAATCGAAATTGACGAGTTTCTGTTCCTCGTCAGGCGGCAGGTATCCGATGTTCACCATGATGGCGAACCGGTCGGTCGCCGCCTCAGACAGCGGGAACGTGCCCTGACCCGAGCTCCACCGGGTTCATCGTCGCGATTGCGAAGCTGAAGGTTGGCAGATCGTACGTCGTCTTGCCGACCGTGATTTTGCGATCCTGGAGCCCTTCGAGGAACGCGCTCTGCGATTTGAGCGGAATGCGGTTGATCTCATCGAGAAGAATGACCTCCGCCGAGGCGAGCGGGCCGAATTCGGTAATGAACGCGCCCGTTGCCGGGTTGATCATCTGGAACCCGACGACTTCGGTCGGCTGCAGATCGGCACGCCCCTGGATTCGCGCGAACTTCGCGTCGCTGATGGCGGCGATGATGACGCCGAAGAACGTCTTGCCGATGCCGGGCACGCCTTTGAGGAGGAGGTTGCCGGCGTTCACCTGACGCTGTTCATCCTTGTCGTACGTCGTCGGAATCTCCGACATCAGCACGATGTTGGCGAGCGCTTTTTCCCTCTCGTATCCAACGAGCGCCTTGCCGGCTTCGGCGACGATCGCTTCGTGAAAGTCGATGGCTTCTTTCAGCTCAGGATGCACGATATTGATCGTCCGAAACGGGCTCGAGCCACTCGGTGGTCAGCGTCAGGTTGACGGCGAAGTGCGCCATTCTCGTCTCGGCACCGGCGCCATGCCAGTGCTTTTCGTGGGGCTCGATGCGAGATCGCGTCGCCCGCGGCGATGGCCCGGACGGGCTCGCCCCATTTCTGGACCAGGCCACGGCCTTCCTTCACGAGCAGCAGCTGCGGAGCGCTGTGTCGATGCCAGTTGGTGCGCCCGCGGGGCTCGAACTCCACCAGATACACGATGACGGACTGTCCGGTCGCCTCGACCATCGGCAGTTTTTTCACCCGAGCCGATCCCACAAAATTCCTCGGATCCGCCGGCTCGAACGGCACGCTATCGCCTTGAAGCAGCTTCATTGGAGCCTAAAACTATATGCGAATCTGGAATCTAAAACCTAGAATCTGGCGCCATTCATGGCGCACCCAGATTCCAGTTTTCAGATTCTAGTTTCTAGGTCTCAGTTACCCGTTCTTTTGAATCTTCGCCCAGGTGTCGCGGAGCGACACCGTGCGGTTGAAGACCAGAGCGCCTGGCGTGGAATCGGCGTCGACGCAGAAGTAGCCGAGGCGCTCGAACTGATAGCGCGAACCGGCCTGGGCGTTCGAGAGCGACGGCTCGACCTTGGCGCGGCGCTGCACCTCGAGCGATTTGGGATTCAAGTGATCGAGGAAGTTTTCGGTCGCGGCCGGGTCTTCGTGGGTGAAGAGACGATCGTAAATCCGCACCTCGGCGTCGAGCGCGTGCGCCGCCGACACCCAGTGCAGTGTCGCCTTCACTTTGCGGCCGTCAGATGAATCGCCGCCGCGTGTTGCCGGATCGTAGACGGCGCGTAGCTCCGTAATCTCACCCGTCTCCGGATCCTTGAGGACGCCGGTGCACTTGATGAAATACGCGCACCGCAGGCGCACCTCGTTGCCGGGCGACAGCCGGAAGAACTTCTTCGGCGGATTCTCCATGAAGTCGTCGCGCTCGATGTAGAGTTCGCGGCCGAACGGCACTCGTGCGCGTACCTGCCGAGGAATCCTCAGGATTGTTGATGACGTCGACCTCTTCCGACTGTCCTTCGGGATAGTTCTCGATGACCACCTTCACCGGATTCAACACGGCCATCACGCGCGGCGCGCGCAGGTTGAGATCTTCGCGGATTGCGTGCTCGAGGTTCGCGAGGTCGACCACGTTGTTCCGCTTCGCCACACCGATGCGATCGCAGAAGTTGCGAATCGACTCGGGCGTGTAGCCGCGCTTCCGCAATCCCGAAATCGTGGGCATGCGCGGATCGTCCCAGCCGCCGACGTGTCCCCCCTCGACGAGCTCGAGCAGCAAACGCTTGCTCATCACCGTGTAGTTCAGGTTGAGACGCGCGAACTCGATCTGGCGCGGACGCGGCGGACGAAGGCCGAGCGCGTCCAGATACCAGTCGTAGAGCGGCCGATGATCTTCGTACTCGAGCGAGCAGAGTGAATAGGTGACCCCCTCGATGTAGTCCGACTGGCCGTGCGCCCAGTCGTACATCGGGTAAATCACCCACTTGTCGCCCGTGCGCTGATGTGGCGTCTTGCGAATCCGGTACATCACCGGGTCGCGCATGTTGATGTTGCCCGAGGCCATGTCGATCTTGGCGCGCAGTACGTGCGCGCCATCCTCGAACTCGCCCGCGCGCATGCGGCGGAACAGGTCGTGATTTTCGGCAACCGAGCGATTGCGATACGGGCTGTCGCGGCCGGGTTCGGTGAGCGTGCCGCGATACTCGCGCATCTCGTCGGCTGTCAGGCTGTCGACGTACGCCTTGCCGTCGCGAATGAGCTGCTCGGCCCACTCGTAGAGCTGCTCGAAATAGTCCGACGCGTGATACAGGTGGTCGCCCCAGTCGAAGCCGAGCCACTTGATGTCGCGCTCGATCTCGTCGACGTACTCCTGCGATTCCTTGACCGGGTTCGTGTCGTCGAACCGGAGATTGCAGTGGCCGCCGAACTCCTGCGCCACACCGAAGTCGATGCAGATCGCCTTCGCGTGGCCGATGTGCAGGCGGCCGTTGGGCTCCGGCGGAAATCGCGTCACGATGGCGGTCCTGTGTTTGCCCGACACCACGTCCTGCGCCACGATTTCTCGAATGAAATCGCGCGGCGGCGCTTCAGGCTGGCGTTCGGCGCTAGGGCTCGACATATAGAGGCCAATTCTCGCATATGGCAGAATTGCAGGCCAATGCGACGCACCACGGGATCTCAACGCCGGGGCGCCGAGGCGCCGGGATCGGCCGCAAAACAGCAGATTTCCTCAGCGTCCGGGCGGCGCGGCGTTGAAAACGCCAACGATCCGTTCGCGCTGTTCCGGAAGTGGTTTCGCGAGGCGGAGAAGGCCGGCGAGCCGCTCCCCGAAGCGATGTCGCTCGCGACCGCGACGCGCGACGGACGCCCATCGGTGCGCGTCGTCTTGAATCGCGGCATCAGCCGCGGCGGCTTCGTCTTCTACACCAACTACAACAGCCGCAAGGCTGCCGACCTTGGCGGGAATCCTCGCGCGGCCATTGTGTTTCACTGGCCGAAACTCGAGCGGCAGTTCCGAGTCGAAGGACGTGTCCACAAATTGACGCGGCGCGAATCGGAGCAATATTTTCAAACGCGCCCGCGCGAAAGCCGTCTCAGCGCATGGGCGTCTCCGCAGAGCGCGGAGATTCCAGGACGATCGTTTCTCGAGGAGGAATTTGCTCGCGTGCAAGCACACTTCGGCGATGGCAGAATTCCGTGCCCGCCATACTGGGGGGGGTTCCGGATTGTCGCGGATTGTATCGAGTCGTGGCAGGGACGACCCCATCGCCTGCACGATCGCGTCCTTTACCGGCGAAAAGGAAAAACCTGGACGATTCTCCGGCTGGCACCCTAGGGAATCGTTTCAGGTCCCATGATAGGGTAAGCAACAGCGCGTTCGGCGTCGTTATAGACATTGATGAAACCTCTCGACGAACCCACCACCGACGCCGTATCCACCGGGCCGTACGAAACGCGCCCGCTCGGTCACGCACTCGATTTTCTGCGCGTGCTGTGGGCGATCAATCACGGACTGGCGACGACATCGCGTTACATGAAGTCGAAGTACGGCGTCACTGGCCGCCAAAGGCTCATCATTCAAGTGGTCAACGAATTTCCCGGCATCTCGGCGGGCGATCTCGCGAAGGTGCTCCATCTCGATCCGAGCACGCTGACGGGCGTGCTTCAGCAGATGAGCCAGCGTGGGCTCCTGCAGCTGCAGCCCGACGTGCGCGACCGCCGGCGTCTGCGCATTCAGCTGACGACAAAAGGGCGGCGCTTGAGCCACATGGCCGTCGGCGCCATCGAAGCCGCGGTATCGCGAACCCTGTCTCGCGTCTCGCCGGCGAAGCTGAAGGCGACCCGCGAAGTGCTGGCACTGCTCGCCGATAATTTGGATCGGCGCGGCGACGTCGAAACGATGACAGATCAGGCCACTTCAGCCTGACAACAGCCAAAAACCCGCGCGCGACAACTTGGTTCATCAGTGCTGCGCCGTGACGCCTTCGGCGCGCGGCCGGTTGCACTGAGGGGCAAAGCGAGACAGAATATGTGGGTACGTCCGGTGCGGCAGCAGCATTCTTCTGTAAGCTCTTGTCAGTCATTACCTTCATTCCGGTTACGCTTTTTGAGCGTCAACGCACTTCATCCTTCGTTGCAATTTCCGTTACTCGCCCGTTGCCGCCCGGACGTAGCATTCATCACTCGCGGAGTCCCTTCGCTCCGCTCGGCCGCTTGCGGCTGTTCTTTTCTGGAGAGCACATCATGAGTTTCAGAACCAGGGCGATCGTCCTTGCGGTCATGTACGCCGCGTTCGGCATCGCCGCACCGGCACTCGCCCAAAACGTCACGTCGGGGTCGATTAGCGGAGTGGCAGTCGACCAGCAGGGCGGTGTACTGCCCGGCGTCACGATCGACGCGACGCACGGACCGACCGGAACGCAATATTCAGCGGCCACCGACGCCGACGGACGATTTTTCATCTCCAGCGTTCGCATCGGAGGTCCGTACACGGTCACCGCGACGCTGGCCGGCTTCCGATCGCAGGAACAGGCGAACGTCACCGTGCCGCTGGGCGAAACGATCGCATTGGACTTCAAGCTGTCGCTGGCGAACGTGACTGAAACGGTCACGGTGGAGGGTGAAATTGACCCTGTCATCAATCCGTCGCGCACCGGCCCGGCCGCGAACGTCTCGGCCGATCAGCTCCAGAACCTCCCGACGGTGTCGCGCAGCATCGAAGACTTCGCGCGCACGTCGCCGTATTTTTCTCCGATCGCCGTCAACGCTGAGCCGGGCGCGCTCTCAGTGGCGGGACGGAACAATCGCTACAACAGCATCCAGATCGACGGCGCGGTGAACAACGATCTGTTCGGCCTGTCGGCGACAGGCGCGCCAGCGGGCCAGACGGAGTCCCAGCCGATCAGCATCGACGCGATCGAAGAATTGCAGCTCCTGGTCGCACCGTACGACGTGCGGCAGGGCGGGTTTTCGGGCGGCGGCGTCAACGCGGTCACGAAGTCGGGCACCAACGCGCTGCACGGCACGGCGTATTACCTGGGCCGTTCGGAGAACTTCGTTGGCAACTATACCGACCCGAACAGCGGGAACCCGTCGCTTCCCTACGGCGCGTTCAGCGAGAAACTCGGCGGCGGCAGCATCGGCGGACCGATCCGGCGCAATCGCGCGTTCTTCTTCACCAATTTCGAGGTCAACCGCCGTGGCGTTCCTTCAGGTTTTTCCGTCGGCGGCACTTCGGGTGTCGACTTCGGCCGCGAGGACGAAGCCAACCGGATCCTCAACACGCTCAAGACGAAGTACAACTACGACCCGGGCGGCCTCGATCAATTCACACGTGCCATCGACAACAACAAGTTCTTCGTGCGTGGCGACGCCAACGTCAGCGCGAACCACCGGTTCACCGTGCGCCACAATTACATCGACGCGACCAACGACATCGGCCGCCTGAGCCTGACCGAGTTTTTCTTTCCCGATTACTTCTACCACTTCAGGAACAAGACCAACTCCACGGTCGGCCAGCTCAACAGCACCTTCGGCCGGATGTTCAACGAGCTGCGCGTCAACTACCAGCGCGTGCGCGATGACCGCGACGGCGATACGGAATTCCCAGCGCTGTCGATCGAGCTTGGCCTTGGTGCAGGGAACGGCCTGTTCCGAGTGGGACGTGAGCGGTCCTCGTCGGCCAACGAGCTCGACCAGGACATCATCGAGGTGACCGACGATTTCACGATGCAGCTCGGCGCGCACACCGTGACGCTCGGCACGCACAACGAGTTCTTCGATTTCAGGAATCTATTCATCCAGAATTCGTTCGGCTTTTACACCTTCACGAACGTCGAAAATTTCGAGGCGGGATTCGCCCAGGCCTATGCGTATTCGTACTCGAACACGGCCGATCCGCTGCAGGCGGCTGACTTCGGCGTGCGCCAGTACAGCCTGTACGCCGGCGATCAATGGAGGGTCCGGCCCGCGCTGACGCTGACCTACGGCATTCGACTTGACGCTCCGACGTTTCCGAATACGCCGACGCAGAACCCTGTGACGGAGCAGGTATTTGGTATTCGCACGGATGTGACGCCCGAAGGACTGCAGTGGTCCCCGCGTGTAGGCTTCAACTACAATCTCGGCGGCACGGCCCAGCACAGGTCCGCGGCGGCGTCGGCATCTTCAGCGGACGAACGCCGTACGTGTGGCTGTCGAATCAATACACGGGTACCGGACTCGAATTCACGAGGCCGGCCGTCATGTTCAACAACGCCAATCGCATCCCGTTCGTCGCGGATCCGCACAACCAGCCGAAAAACGTCGGCGCCGCCTCGTCGAACGAGGTCAACCTGCTCGACCCGGATTACAAATACCCCCAGGTGCTGCGCTGGAACCTCGCATACGACCGGACGATCGCCGGTTGGACGACGACCGGTGAGTTCCTGCAGACCAAGACGCTGCAGGACGTCTTCTATCAGAACCTGAACTATGCAGAATCGGGTCAGACGCGCCCCGACGGGCGGCCGATCATGACCCGGGTCAACCAGACGTTCAGCAATGCGTTTTTTCTGACCAACACCGATCAGGGCGATCAGTGGACCGCGAGTGTGAAGAGTGAGCGCAGGATGCGCAACGGCCTGTTCGCCAGCGCGTCATACCTCTATGGCCGGTCGAACACCGTCAACGACGGCGCCAGCAGCACGGCGTTCTCCAACTGGCAGTTCTTGTATACGCGCGGCAATTCCAATCTTCCTGTGCTTGGGATTTCCGATCGGGACGTGCGTCACCGTGTCAATGCCACGGCGTCGTACAACCGGGGCCTCGGCGCAGGCACGTCCCTGACCGCATCGTTCTTCTACAACATGCAGTCGGGCCGCCCGTATTCGACGACCTTTTCGAATGACATGAATGGCGACATCGCGGACAACGACATCGTGTTCGTCCCAGCTAATGCGAGCGACGTCGTCGTCCTCAACGGGACCTGGGACGAGCTGAATGCCTACATCGAGGCCGACGAAAGCATGAAAGGTCAGCGCGGGATCATTCCGGAGCGGAATACCGGGCGGGGACCGTGGACGAATCTGGTGGATTTCCGGCTGGCGTTCGATGTGCCGCTTCACGCGCGGAACAATTTTCAGATCACCCTCGATGTGTCGAACTTCCTGAATATGCTGAACGAGGATTGGGGCGTGGTGCGCTACCCGAACTTCAACGAGGTATCGCCGTTCCGCTACGGCGGCATCGATGCCGCGACAGGAAAAATCATCTACGACCTCGCGCCGATGAAGGCGACGAGCTTCCGCAAGTTCCAGACCGATGATCCTCGGTCCCGGTACCAGGCTCAACTCGGCATCCGGTACCGTTTCTAGGTCGCTAGTCGTTCCTGCAGGACCTCCTGCTTTTCGATTCGGACAGGCCGGAACCGGGCAACCGGTTTCGGCCTGAACGGTTCGACCCGTATCTCTGCCAGAGCTCATTCCGCTTTCGTTGCAGGCGGTGATCCGATCGGGCGCAACTTTTGAACCTGCGCCGCGACTGCCAGCACATCCTCTTCACCAAACTGTCCACCGGCGATTTGCAGCCCGACCGGCATCCCGCCCGGATCCAATCCCGCAGGCACACACGCCACGGGCAGCCCGGTCAGGCTCAACACGAACGTCGGCGCAATCCAGTCGATGTAGGTCTGCATCGGCTTGCCAGCGATTGTGTCGGGATAATTCTGCTCGACCGGGAATGGCGGCACCGCAACACATGGCGTGAGCAGGTGATCGTACTCGTTGAAGAACTTCCGGAATTGATGCCACAGATGGCCGCGATACACCTCGGCCGCAGCAATTTCCCTGGACGTCACTTCGAGTCCGGAGCGAACGTTGTTGCCGACGTTCGGGCCGAAGCGATCCTGCATATCGAGGCGAGAGAACATGTGAGTGACGAACCACAGGCCCCGCAAGGAAAGAAACGCCGGCCGTGCGGCGGACAGATCGAGCTGAACCTCTTCAATGATGACGCCCTTGCCGGCGAGTGCGAATGCGGCCTCGCGGCACACCCTCTCGACACCGGGATCGACGCCAATGCCGGCGATGTCTGGACAGTACGCCATGCGAGACGTTCTTGCGCGTTTCTCTCGCGCCGCGCACGAAATCGCGCCCGTCGATCGGCTGCGCAAACGGCGAATGCTCGGCCGCCCCGGAGATGGTCTGGAGCATCAGCGCCACGTCTTCGGCCGAGCGCGCCATGGGCCCGGTCACCTGCAGCGTGTCCCACACCCAGTCGGTCGGATGCGTCGGCACCAACCCGACAGACGGACGCAGCCCGGTGACGCCGCAGAACGCAGCCGGAATTCGCAGTGATCCGCCGAGATCGGTGCCCTCGGCGAGCGCGATCATGCCCGTCGCAAGCGCGGCCGCGCCACCTCCAGTCGATCCTCCGGCCGATTTCGTCGTATCCCACGGATTTCGCGTGCGTCCGAATACTTCGTTGAACGTATTGGCCCCGGCGGCGAACTCCGGGCAGTTCGTCTTACCGATAATCACCGCTCCTGCCTGCCGAAGCCGGCTCACGACGAGCGCATCTTCCTTCGGCACGTAGTCCGCGTAGATCGGCGACCCGAACGTCGTCCGAAGCCCTGCGACGGGCGTGACGTCCTTGATGCCGACGGTCAATCCGCAGAGCGGCCCTGGATCGTCACCCTTCCTGATACGGCGATCGAGCTGCGCGGCGTCTTCGAGCGCGTGAGGATTCAACGTGACGATGGCGTTGAGGGTTGGGTTGTGCCGCTTGACTCGCTCGAGACACGCCTCGACCGATTCCACGACAGTCACTTCCCTCGCCGCGATCCGCCGCCGCAATTCTATCGCCGACAGATCGGCGATACTCACGGCGTCCAATCCCCCACGAAGGCAACCGCCCGGCAGAACGCTGCCTCCCCGCCTTTGAATTTCCACGGGAAGCACCCGAGAATCAGCCGCTTGTTCTGCAGCTCGGGAGCGGCGATATCGCCGCCGAGATTCTCGATGTGCATGCAGTCTTTCGGGAACAGCGCGTTATGCGTCAGCTGGTACGCCGAATCGGGGAACAGCTTGTCGACCGCTTCCTTACCGCCGAATTTGTCTTCGGCCTGTTTACGGACGCGATCGCAGTGACCGTGCTGCCCCTTTCCGAGGAAGCGGCCGATCGGCAGGTTCATCGGGTGATCGGTCGACACGCAATCGACTCCCCAGATACGGATTTCCTTCTCGAGAAGCCACGGCACCAGATCGGGATGCGCACCGGGATGACGGTGAATGTATTTCTCTTCGTCTGCCTTGTCGCCGAACTGCGCATGCTTGTGCCAGCCGGTGTGCAGATACAGGAGATCGCCTTTCCGCACTTCAGCCCGGTCTTCGATCATCTTCGGAGTGTAGAGGTCGAGCTCGTCCATCGCATCCGACAGGTTCACGATGACGCCCGGACCGCACAGCCACTCGACGGGAATCTCGTCGATCGTGCGCCCGTTGGTGACGAAGTGCCGCGGCGCGTCGAGGTGCGTGCCCATGTGGTTCGACGTCATGATGTACTGCGCGTTGACGCCATGCTCGGCTTTGCGCTTGATGTACTTCACTTCGAACGGCGGATAGTACGGCCAGAAGGGAAACTGTTCGTTGAGCGGTTGGGAGAGATCGTAGATTTTCATATTGGCATCGTTTCTCAGTTTGTCGTGGGGCCCCACCCCCACGACCTGCCACCTCGCGCTCGCAATAGTTTCGCTCGCGCTCGGCGCAACATCGCTACACCTGTCGGCTTAGTGCAGCACGCTCAAAAGCGCGTTCGAGCACGCGCCGGGTTAACACGTTCGCCAGTTGGCGTCGATAGCGGGCCGACGCATGGATGTCGCTCGAGGGATCGATGTCGCGCGTCGCCGCTGCATCGGCAGCGGCGCGAATCGATTCGGCCGATGGCAGCTGACCCGTCAGCGCCTTCGCTGCGTGCTCGGCGAGCATCGGCCGGTCGCCAACACTGAGCAGCGCGATACGCACTTCGCCGCAACGGCCTTTCTCGTCGAGCTGCACGACGGCGGCTGCGCCGACCAGCGCGAAATCCCCGTGCCGCCTCGACACTTCCTGGAACGCGAAGCCGCTGCGCTTCGGCCGTGGCGGAATACGAATCTCCGTCAACAGCTCGCCCGGCTGAACGTCCGTAGAAAACAACCCGACGAAAAACTCCTCGGCCGGAACCTCGCGTGGCCCGGATTGTACTGCTCACTATCAGGCGCCGCCTTCAGCGCCAGCATAACTGCGGGCAGCTCGGCGGCCGGATCGGCGTGCGCGAGGCTGCCGCCGATCGTGCCGCGATTGCGGATGGCCGCATGCGCGATGTGCGGCATGGTTTCAGCGATGAGAGGCGCGCGCTCGGCCACGAGCCTGCTGCGCTCAACGGCGCGCTGGCGTGCCATGCCACCGATTCTCACATCACCCGAGTCGTCTCTTATATAGCTGAGCTCGGGAAGGCCGTTCAGATCCACCAGCACCGACGGTGTCGCAAGCCTGAAGTTCATCGCCGGGATGAGGCTTTGCCCGCCGGCCAGCGGTTTCGCGTCGCCGCCGTGCTCGGCCAGCAGCGAGAGCGCTTCGTCGAGTGTTTGGGGACGGAAGTATTCGAAAGGCGCCGGTTTCATCTTTCTTCAATGATCTCGGCGCGCTCCCGCGCGCCGAGCAACCACCTCGCGCTCGCTGGCAAAATACTCGCGCTCGGCGAGTGTCATAGACGTGCCTTCAATTCCTGGTTCAACGCCTCCAGCGCCTGCTTGGTCATCATTTTCCCGACTGACTCGAGCAGGCGCTGTCCAACGGCGGCGATCTTGCCGCCAATCTGCACGTCCGATGTGTAGGTCATGACCGTGACCGGCCCAGGCTGTTCCTCGAGGGCAATTGTCGCGGTGCCCTTCGTGAAACCCACGCCGCCCTTGCCGTCGATCACCATCGCAAACCTCTCGGGTTCGACTTTATCTTTCAGCTCGACGCTGATGGCGAACTCGGCAGCGCTCATCGGACCGACGCTCACCTTCATCACACCCTGATAGCGGTCGTCACCGACCTTTGTCAGTGTCTTCGTGCCGGGCAGAGCTTTTGCCAGCACGTCCGGATCCTGGAGGATTTCCCAGACACGCGTGCGCGGGCCTTCAAAGGTGAACGTACCGCTCAGAATCATTTTCTGGCCGCCTCAATCAGCTCGAACAGTCGGTTGGGACTCAATGGAATCTCGGTAATCTCCACGCCCGACCCGGCGAGCGCATCCTCGACAGCCTGCGCGAACACGGCGCCCGTCGGAATGCAGCCCGCCTCGCCCACGCCTTTCAGGCCGACCGGGTTGTACGGGGATGGCGTCTCGCGATGCGCCGTCTCGATTGGCGGCACGTCGGTCGCCGTCGGAAGCAGGTAGTCCATGAACGAGGCGTTCAGCAACTGCCCCTGCTCGTCGTAGATCAAGCTGCTCGTAAAACGCATTGCCGATCCCGTGCGCTGCGCCGCCGTGAATCTGCCCTTCGACCAGCATCGGGTTGATGATGGTGCCGCAGTCGTGAACGACGAGGTAGCGCTTGATCTCGACCATCGCGGTTTCGGGATCGACCTCGACGATCATCGCGTGCACCCCGCTGGCCGTGCTGCCCCGGTCGGGGCCGAAGTACGCCGTGCTTTCGAGACCCGGCTCCGTACCGGGACGGACGGCGCCGCGCAACGGATTGGATTTGCCAGACAGCTCGCCCAACGACAGACCGCGCGCGTCCGCATGTTTCACGAACACCCGGCCGCCGCCAAGCTCGAGCTGATCGTGCGGCACGTCCAGCACCACGCTCGCGAGGTTCAGCACTTTCTCGCGTACCGCCATCGCGGCAGCATGGCATGCGCTGCCCGCGACCACCGCGCCGCGGCTTGCGAAGGTTCCGGTCCCCCAGTGAAACTCGCGCGTGTCTCCCGTCACCACCCGCACATCTTCGACATTCGACCCCCAGCACATCGGCGACGAGTTGCGCGAATACCGTGAAGTGCCCCTGGCCCTGGGTGCCGACGCCGGTCGCGCACCGAACCTTGCCGCTCGGCTCGATCGTGACCCGCGCACCCTCGTAGGGGCCGATGCCGGTGCCTTCGACGTAGCACACGACTCCGATACCGAGGTGACGTCCTTCGGCGCGCAGCCGCGGTTGGTCGTCGCGCACGAAGGTTTCGTAGCCGATGATCTCGGACGCCAGCTCGAGCGTCGGCAGATAATCGCCGCTGTCGTAAATGAGCGGCGCGGAATCCTGAAACATGATCTCGTGATTCACCGGAAACCTGTCCGGTGCAATCAGGTTGCGCTTGCGGATCTCGACGCGGTCGATGCCAAGCTCGCGCGAAGCCAGATCGAGCAGCCGCTCGCTGACGAACACGCCGTGCTGCCGCCCGGCGCCTCTCACCGGCGTCACGATCGTCTTGTTGGTGAAGACCGCCGTAAATTCGCTCTCGTAGTTGGGAATATCGTAGGGCCCGAGCAGCGTGCACTGGCTGTTGATGGGAATGGTCAGCCCATACGGGTCGTACGCGCCGGTGTCGAAGAGAAAGGCGTCGTGCACGCCGATGATGCGGCCGTCGCTGGTGAGCGCCATCTCGGCGTCGTGCACCTGTCCGCGTTCCTGCGTCGTCGCGTAAAAGTTTTCCTGACGATCCTCGGTCCACTTCAGCGGCCGATTCAAACGCATCGCCGCCCAGGGCAGCAGCACCTCTTCCGGGTAGAACATCATGATCTTCGGGCCGAAGCCGCCCCCGACAAACGGCGCGATGACGTTGACCTGCGATTCGAGAAGTCCGAGCATCGCCGCGAGCCCGTTTCGAATCGGGATGGGCGCCTGCGTGGTGTCCCAGATCGTCATCTCTTCAGACTTTGCGTTCCAGTCGACCGCGACCGCGCGATTTTCGATCGCCGCCGAAATGCCGCGATCGTAGTGGAACCGCCGCTTCACGATGACATCGGCCTTCTGTTTCGCGGAAGCGTAATCCCCTTTTCGCTGCACGACATGCGCGGCAAGGTTCGACGTGAGATGTTCGTGAATCAGCGGAGCATCCGGCGCGAGCCCCTTTTCGAGATCGACAACCGCATCCATCGGATCGATCTCGACGACGACGTCGCGAATCGCATCTTCGGCGACGTAGCGGCTGTCTGCCACGATCATGGCGAGCGGCTCGCCGACGTGACGAACCTTGTCTTTGGCGAGCGGCAGCTGCGTGCATCCGTGAAAGACGAGATTTGGAATCGGTGGAGGTGAAACCAGAATCGGCCCCGGCTTGAGGTAGTCACCCAGGTCGGCCGCCGTGTAGACGGCGTGCACGCCTGCCCGTCGTCTTGCCGCCGACACGTCGACACTCGTGAGGCGACCGTGGGCGTGCTCGCTCCTCACGAACGCAACGTGCAGCATTCCCGGAAGCTGCACGTCGTCAACGAACAGGGCGCGGCCCGTCAGCAGACGCGCGTCTTCGTTCCGCGGAACGCGCGCCCTAAGGTACGGTGGAGCGGCTGGCAAGTTTGGCGGCCTCGAAAATGTGGTGGTAGCCCGTGCAGCGGCAGAGATTCGCAGACAGCGCCTCGCGAATCTCAGAATCGGTTGGGCTCGGGTTGTCGCGCAGGAACGCCGTCAGCGTCATGAGGAAACCTGGAGTGCAAAACCCGCACTGCAGCCCGTGAGCGGTACGGAAGGCGCTCTGCAGCGGATTCAATTGCCCGGCTGGCCCAGCCAGCGCCTCAACCGTTTGAAGATCGTGTCCATCGGCCTGAACCGCGAGCATGATGCACGAGCGGACAGGCTCGCCATCGAACAACACCGTGCATGCGCCGCACACACCGTGCTCGCACCCGACGTGCGTGCCCGTCAGTGCAAGGTCCTGCCGGATGAAATCGCTGAGAAGCAGGCGCGGCTCCACGTCGCGCTCGCGGAGAACACCATTGACCGTAACGCCGATCGAAATTGGAGCACTCATCGAATTCCGAGGTAGGTTACTGTAGATGGTCGCTTTATGAAACTGCGCCGGCAACTCGCGACATTTCTCGCCCTCCTCGGCGAGGCCGTCGGCGGACGCGCAACGCCGCCCAGTGCCCCGGTCGATCCGACGGTGCCGCCTGCGGCCATGGATCGAGCGGTCTCGCTCGAGAGCCTGCAGGAGATCGCGATACGCGAATTGCTCGAGAGTTGCGCGCGATCGTTTGTCCCGCGCGAGAAGCACGTCCGGGCCAACATCATGACGTTCTCAACCGACGGAGAGCGCCGCCAGGTGCATGCGGCGACTGCGTATAACATGGAGAACGACCCGGATCGCAATCTCGAGATCGGCGCAAAGGCCGCCGCAAGCGGAAAGGCGGTGACTGAGCGGCGCGCAGCAGTCGCGGATCTTGGCCTGCTGCGGATCACGGCGAGTCCGCCGTGGGGGCTTCAGGTGGACGAACAGGCGCTGGTACGGCCGACGTTGATGAGTATTTTGAGTGTCCCGATTTTCAATCCAGAAGACATCGACGGCCTGCTGCTCGGCTCGCTTCAGGTCGACAGCGACCTGACGGTCGAGGAGGCGGGATTTACCAAGCCCGAATCGGCCGAGCTTGTGCAGCAATTCGCGGATGTCCTGTCGCTGTTGCTCGTCGGCGTGCAGGTGCGGGTTCAGGACGTCAAAACCGAAACCGTCAAGGCAACGCCGAAGTCGCGGGTGCAGAATGCGTCTCAGGTCGAGCCCGGACTGTATGTGGCGAACCGATCGACCTCGATTTTTCAACTCTCGAAAACGCACTACTCGTAGCGCAGCGCTTCTATCGGATCGAGCCGCGACGCGCGTACCGCCGGCCACAACCCGCTCAGAACTCCCGCCAGGCCGAGGATGGCCGACGACGTCACCAGAATGCTGCTCGACATCACGAGCTGAATGTCGGTTCGCCTCGTCGGATCGTCGAGCAATGTTGCGAGGAACGGCCGCGTGCCGATGGCCCACACCAGCAGGTAGGACAGTACGACGCCCATGACGCCGCCGAGGAAGGTGATCGTCAACGCTTCGAGCAGAAACTGCGTAAGGATGTGCCGCCGCCTCGCGCCAAGCGCCTTCCTCACGCCAATCTCCCTGGTGCGCTCCGTGACCGATACGAGCATGATGTTCATCACGCCGACGCCGCCGATCATCAGCGTCAGCGTGCCGATGAAATAGAGGACGAACTGCAGCCCCTCGGTGATGCCGCCGATCATGGCGGCAGTGTCGCCTGTATCGCGAACATTCACGGCACGCAGGTCGCGTGGGTTGAACCGGTGGCGGCTCGCCAGCAGCTCGCGCACCTGCCGAATCGTCTGCTCGTGCAGCTCCGGCGTGATCGCCTGGAACAGGATGTTGTCGACGTATTCGCGCTGGTTCACAGTGTAGGGAATGAAGACCGAGAGCTTGTCTGGATAGAAGTAGTTCGAGATCTGCGCCTTGTTGGGCATCACGCCGATGACTTCGAACGACACGCCGTTGATCCGTATCGTCTCGCCGACGGCCGGGATGTTGCTGAAGAGCCGGCGCGCGACCTCATAACCGAGAAACGCCACGCGCCGATGGTTCTCGACGTCTTCGTGATTCAGAAATCGCCCGTACTCGGCAGTCTCCGTTCGCATGATGCCGTACTCCGGCGCCACACCCCGCACACCGGCCGTGGTCTGCCGAAGGCCGTATGAGATTGGTGTCGACTGCATGTACTCGGGACTGATGAACTTGATCGACCCCAGCTCTTTCAACGCATCGACATCAGCCTGCTTGAGCATGATGCGGCGGCCCGATCGCTCCCCTCCCGCCTGCATGCTTGTCTGACCGTTGCCGACCAGCACCGTCCCCTGCGAGAACGCGTTGCGGAAGCCGTACATGATCGCGCGCTGGAATCCAGTGCCGTACGCCATCAAGAGGACGACCGTGACGATGCCCCACGAGATGCCGAGCATGGTGAGCGCCGCGCGGAACCGATGCGCGAGGAGCGAGCCGATCGCCTGGCTGATGACTTCGCGATACAGCCGCACGTCAGGCCTCGTACCGTAACGATTCGACCGGAGGCAGCGCCGCGGCGCGCGAAGCGGGATAGAGCGCGGCCAGCAGGCCGACGATCGTCAGCGCACCTGCTGCGATCGCACCGGTGGCTGGCGTGATGATCATTCCAGAGAACCGGGCAGGCATCGGCAGCATGTTGATGAGCTCGCACAGCCCCCAGCCGGCAACGAGGCCGAACGCCCCGCTGAGCAGCGTCAGCGCGAGCCCCTCGACGATGAACTGGCGATGAATGATGTGGCTGGTCGCGCCGAGCGCCTTGCGGAGCCCGATCTCGCGCGTGCGCTCGCGCACGGCGATCAACATGATGTTCATGACGCCGATGCCGCCAAGCACGAGCGTGATGAGGCTGACGCCGAGGAAAAAATTCTTCATGCTCTGCATCATCTTGCTGAACATGACCGACTCGATCGCGGTGTTCCAGAGCGAGAGCGCCTCCCTGTCGTCAGCGTCGAAGCCTTTGATCGGCGCAAGCACGCGTCTGATTTCCCGTTCGACCAACGTCTGACCGAACACCCCGAATACGCTGGCATGCTGGCCCGTGTCGAACTCTTCACGAAGCGAGTCGGCCACCCACGTGTATGGTGCGGCGATGATGACGGAGACGGAATCTGGAGAGTCGAACGGGCCTGTCAGCGGAAAATCGCGGCGCATCGCTTCGTAGGGCAGGAACAGCCGGAGCTCATCGCGGCCGCTATAGCTGGAATCCTGAAACTTCTGACGGATTTTTCCAATGACGGTGTAGGTCAGGCCGTTCAGCTTGATCGGCTCGCCGATCGGGTTCCTGTCGGCGAACAACTGCGTCGATGCCTCGCGGCCGATGACAACAACGCGGCGAGCGTCGTCATTGTCGGCCTCGTTGATTAATCGGCCGTGCGACACCTCGATGGTCCTGATACTCTGAAACTCGGGCCAGATGCCGCTGACCTGCAGCGATGCCGCGTTGTAAGCGCTCTTGATCGAGACACCGCCGCGCATCAGCTCTGGACTGAGGTGCTGGATAAGGCGCGACTTGCTCCGAAGCTCGTACACGTCGCCGATGTTCAGCCGGATGACACGCCCCGCGCGCTCGCCGCCCGCCTGCACGCTTGTGCGCCCGTTTCTGATGACGACGATGTTTTTGCCGAGCTCTTCGAGGACGGCTTGATTGCCGCGTTGGAACCCCTCACCCATCGCCGACAGGATGACGATCGAGATGACGCCCCACATGATGCCGAACATGGTGAGGCAGCTTCGCAGCTTGTTGGTGCGAAGGTTGTCGATGGATTGCTTGAGGGCCTCTTTCAATGTGAAATCTGAAATCTAGAATCTGGAATCTAGCTCGGTAACACAACCCGATCGCCCTGGTTCAATCCCTCCAGCACCTGCGTGCGCGTGCCGTTGCTGATGCCGACCTTGATCGGCATGCGCCGGCGGCCGGTGCGCTCGCGTGCATCGAGCACCTCGACAGACGCCTTTCGCGTGGCGTCGTAGGTAATCGCGGCCTCGGGCACGATCAGCACGCTGGGGCGCTCCTCGAGCATAATCTCCGCATTCGCCGTCATGTTCGCTTTGAGCTCGTGGCCAGGATTGTCGATGGAGACGCGGACCTCGAAGTTCGTGACGTTGTCGCGCTCGACCCCCATCGGCGAGATCTGCGTGACCTTGCCCTGGAAGGTGCGTTCCTTGAACGTTTCGACCCGGATGCGTGCCGGCTGCCCGAGCCGGAGGTTGCCGATTTCGGTCTCGTCGACACGCCCGCGAACGAACACGTGCGAGATATCCCCCATCGTGATGACCGACGTCGCCGCTGCGCCCATGTTGAGTATCGACGAGACGGGGCTGCCGATTTCGACATCGCGCGCGAGAATACGCCCTCGTATGGGCGCTCGGATGGTCGCGTTGGCGAGCTCTTCTTCTGCGCGCTCGACAGACGCCTGCGTCTGCGCGACGTTCGCTGAGGCTTCCGACACTCGTGCTTTCGCGATCGAAAGCTGCGACTCGGCGGCGCGCTGGCGGTTTTCGGCCTGGTCGAGCTGCGTGCGCGCTTCCTCGAGCTCGTTCATGGCGATGAGCCTGCGCTCGAACAGGCTTTTCGCCCGGTCGTGCGAGCGCCGCGCGAACTCGACTTCCGGGCCCTCGGCTTCCACACGGCTTTTTTCGAGTTGCGCCTCTGCGGCCTGAAGCGCTGCCCTCGCGCCTTGCAGCGTCGCACTCGCCTCGCGCACGCGAGCCATCAGATTTTCGCGGTCGAGCTCGACGAGCACCGTGCCCGTTTCGACCTCCTGATCGACCTCGACGGGCAGCAGTTTGATGATCCCGTTGGCTTTCGACTTGATTTCGACCTTGGTGATGGGTTCGATCTTGCCCGTCGCAACCACCGACCGGGCGATCGTGCCGCGCTCGACCGTCGCGAGCCTTGACTCAGGAATGTTCGCGGGTCCACCAAAATACGCAGACGCACCCCACCCGATCACGGCAAGGCCGAAAACCGCCACGCCACCGTACACAGCCCTTTTCCTGGACTTCGTCATGTCTACGCACTATCAGACGGACGAGCACTTCGAAATGTTGCAACGTATAACGCGAAACTCAACCCGAAGGTAACAAACCAGGCATATGTATAGAGCGAATCCCAGACGGTGGGGCCTGCGACCTGTCCTCCCGGGGTAAGGGCAGCGCGAACGAACCCGGGTACAACCGGCAAAACCGAGACTATTAAAATCGTCATCGCGCGACGATTGACGCCGCCCGTGTAGCTGTAGCGCCCGTGCACCTTGAACAAGTCGTCGAGCGAGAGCTCCTTCTTCCTGATGATCCAGTAATCGGCGATGAGGATTCCACCGATCGCACCCATCAGGCTCGAATACCCAATCAACCACGTGAAAATGTAGGCAGAGGCATCAGCGTACAGCTTCCACGGCATCATCAGGACACCGATGGCAGCTGTAATAAGACCACCCATGACATAGCTGATCGATTTCGGGGCGAGGCTCGAGAAATCGTTTGCCGGCGACACCACGTTCGCCGCCATGTTCGTCGTCAATTGCGCCAGCATGATGATGAGCGCTCCGAACACGACGACGACCGGACTCCCGATGCGCGCGATCAGCACGACCGGATCCCAGATTGGTTCGCCGAACAGCACAATCGTCGCGCTTGTCACTGCCACACCAATGAACGCGAACGCGGTCATCGTCATGGGCAGCCCAAGCGCCTGCCCCAGCGCCTGCGAGCGCTGACTGCGCGCGTAGCGCGTGAAATCGGGAATGTTGAGGCTTAGCGTCGCCCAGTAGCCGACGTTCGCCGTGACGGCTGCTGGGAATAGTTGCCAGAACGGCACGCTCCGCTGCTGCAGCCGCGACGACTCCGCAAGAATGCGGCCGAGTCCGCCGCCGCGCACAACCGCCCATCCAAGCAACAGCGCGCCTCCTGCGAGCAGCAGCGGCGCCGACCATCCTTCCAGTTTCTTGATGCCCTCGAGCCCGTTCAGAATGATCCACACCTGGACAAGCCAGAACACCGCGAATGATATCCAGATGCCGAACGCCATGGCGCTCCAGGCCGGCCACACCGCGGCGATCAGTGTGTTCAACGCCACCGCTCCGATCCACGTCTGAATGCCGAACCATCCGCACGCGACCAGCGCGCGCAGGATCGCAGGAACGTTCGCGCCCTTCACCCCGAAGCTCGCGCGGCACAGCACCGGAAACGACACGCCGTATTTCGTGCCCGCGTGCGCGTTGAGAATCATCGGCAGGAGCACGATGGTGTTGCCAAGCAGAATCGTCAGCATGGCCTGCCACCACGTCATCCCCTGCTCCATCAGACCGGACGCGAGCGTGTAGGTCGTGATCACCACGCTCATGCCGATCCACAACGCGGCGATGTGATAGGTCGACCACGTGCGCCGTGATAACGGCGTCGGCGCAAGATCGGCGTTCCACAACGGGCTCGCCGACACATCCTCGTTCAGCTCGACGAAGTCCTGCGACGCCGAGACCGAACTCGTAGCCATGTGCGGGATGGTCACTATAATGCACCACTATGAAGACGCATGCGCTGCTCGTCCTCGCCATTTCATTGACGGTCGGAGCGATTGGCGACGCCCAAGTCGTGCGCGACTGGCCGGTTTACGGCGGCGATGCAGGAGGCACAAGGTTTTCGCCGCTTGCGCGCATCACGCGCGACAACGTCGGGAAGCTAATCGTGGCGTGGCGTTATCACACAGGCGAGCCGGAGCTCGATCTGGCACGCCAGCCGTCGCTGCAGTCCACGCCGATCGTCGTCGACAACGTGATGTACATCAGCACGCCCCTTGGGAAAGTCATGGCGCTCGAGCCGGCGACCGGACGCGAGATCTGGCGGTACGACGCGAGGGTCAATCCAAAAGGCGGTTACGGGGATTTCGCGAACCGCGGCGTGGCAGCGTGGGTCGACAGCACGCTGAAGCCCGGCGCGCCCTGCCGGCGCCGCATCTACGTTGCGACAGTGGACGCGCGGCTGGTCTCCCTCGATGCCGCGTCCGGCTATCCATGCGTGATGTTTGGCGTCGAGGGCACGATAGGTCTGCGAGAGGGCCTGCGCATTCCGCCTGCGTTTCCCTCGGCTTATCAGGTGACCTCACCGCCAGTCGTCATAAATGACCTGGTGATCACAGGCTCCTCCATTGCCGACAACTCGCGGCCCGCGCCGGCGAGCGGTGAGGTGCGCGCATTCGATGCTCGGACCGGGACGCTGCGATGGACGTGGCATCCGATCCCGCAGGATCCCAAGGATCCCGCGTACGCGACCTGGCGCGACGGCAGTGCCGCGCGAACCGGCGCCGCAAACGTGTGGTCGATCATCACGGCCGATCCCGCGCGCGATCTGATCTTCGTGCCTACGTCGAGCGCCGCGCCCGATTACTACGGCGCGCTTCGCCTCGGCGAGAATCGCTACGCGAACTCGATCGTGGCGCTGCGTGCGTCCACCGGCCGCGTCGTGTGGCACTTCCAGACCGTGCATCACGACCTCTGGGACTATGACAACGCCTCGCCTCCGGCGCTCGTCACGGTCACGCGTGACGGCAAATCCATTCCCGCTGTCGTCCAGGCGACGAAAACGGGGATGCTCTTCGTTCTGCATCGAGAGACCGGCGTTCCGATTTTTCCGGTGGAAGAACGCAAAGTTCCTGCGAGCACGATTCCAGGCGAGGAAGCGTCGCCAACACAGCCATTCACGACGGTCACACCTCCGCTGAGCCCGCATAGCTTCACTGTGGATCAGGCATTCGGAATAAGCGCCGAGGGGCAGGCGGCATGCAAGCAGATGATGGCCGGTCTGAGGAATGAAGGGATCTTCACGCCGCCCAGCCTCGAAGGCACGCTCGCGATTCCGTCGAATATCGGTGGCGCACATTGGGGCGGCGTAGCCTCCGACAACCAAACGGGCATCGTCGTCGTGCCCGTCAATCGCGTTGCCGCGGCCGTTCAGTTGATTCCAGCGAAGGGGTTCGATCTCGTCTGCGGCACGCCAGGAATCGAGCCGCCTGGGACAAGGGTACGAATATACGACGATGGAGGGAACCCCCTACATCATGCGGCGCCGTCTCCTGCTCGGCCCTGGCCAGGTCCCGTGCACGCCGCCGCCGTTCGGCGCCCTCGTCGCCATCAGTCTGCGAACGGGAACCAAGTTATGGGATGTGCCGCTCGGGACGCCACCGTTGCCGCCGGGCGCTCCTGCGCCACCGATGAACCTCGGGATGCCGAACCTCGGCGGCCCGATCGTCACCGCAGGACGTCTCGTCTTCATCGCGGCGACGCTGGATCGCACATTCCGTGCGTTCGACATCGAGAGCGGTAAGGAACTCTGGAAGGCGCCACTGCCGGCAGGCGGACGCGCGACACCGATGACGTACGAAGCAAGTGGACGGCAGTTTGTGGTTATCGCCGCAGGTGGAGGGAATGAGTTCGGATTTGGCGACGCGATCGTTGCGTTCGCGCTTCCCTGATCGTGAACCTGATCCTGAACAGGAGAGCAGGAGATCAGGAGAAGGACATTCACGAAAATACAAACGCAAAATCGATCGTCGACCTCTACTGCGACGCCTGGAATCGACGCGACCTGGATGCGATTTTCTCGCTCTTCGCAGAGGATGCACGGCGAGGGATCGAGTACGCGTTTAATCGAGCGCGACGCTAATAGAAGAATATACGAGCGCACTTTTCAATCCGGTGAAGCCAGGGAACTGGTGGCACGGCCAATTGAAGCAAACGCAAATTTGTATGTGGTCGGACTCTACAAGGGAGAAGAATGCGTGGCCGTGAAGAAACTCGACGTTATTGGAGGGCTCATCTGCAATCGATGCTCACCTAATCCCCAATCCCTAATCCCCAGTCCCAATCAGCGTCAGTTACGCATTCCCAATCCACCCGCGCAGCGGCTTCGTGAACAAAAGCAGCACCAATCCAGCGCCGACGGAAAACATCGTCACCGCCCCGAAGAGCTGCGGCATCGGGAGCGATTCGATCAAGCCGGCGACGCGGCCCGCAACCAGATTGCCCAGCGCCGCACCCATGAACCAGATGCCCATCATCTGCCCCACGTAGCGCGCCGGCGACAGCCGCGTGATGCTGCTGAGGCCGATCGGGCTCAGGCACAACTCGCCGATGGTGTGGAAGAAATACGTCACGACGAGCCAGACTCGGGCTGACAGGGTTCTCTATCGTGGCGTTCACCGAGCCCCACGCGAGCACCGCGAATCCGACGCCGAGAAAGATGAGGCCAGAGCCCATCTTCGCGGGGATCGACGGATTGCGCGATCCAAGCCAGAGCCACAGCGCGCTGAACAACGGCGCGAGCAGAATGATGAACACGCCGTTGACGGACTGCAGCCAGCTCGCCGGCACCTCCCATCCAGCGATCGTTCGGCGCGTCAGCCGGTCGGCAAACAAATTCATCGAGGAGCCCGCCTGCTCGAAGCCCGACCAGAAGCATGCGGCCGCGAGGAAACAGACCGCGATCACTCCGACACGTTTCTTCTCTGACGATCGTCAATCCGCCGAACAACACGACGTAGAGCAAGATACGATCCGGCAAGCGAGACGATGAACAGACCGGTCCAGTCGACGAAGCCGACAAGCGACAGTCGAATCACGCCCATCGCCTGCAGCGTCGCCGCGATCAACACGAGACCCGCGACACCTTCGAGCGTGCGGAGCAGCGCGCGACGGGCCGCCGAGCGCGCAGCAGGCGCTTGCACTTCTGGCCTCAGCTCGCCGGCGGTGCCGAGATGCCGCCCACCCAGCGAGTACTGGATCAGCCCGAGCACCATGCCTACGCCGGCGGCGCCGAAGCCAAGATGCCAGTCGACCTTTTCGCCGAGGTATCCACACACCAGCGGCCCGAGAAATCCACCGAGGTTGATGCCCATGTAATAGATCGAGAATCCCGCATCGCGCCTTGAACCGCCTTCGGGATACAAATCGCCGACGATCGCGCTGATGTTGGGCTTCGAGAAGGCCGGTGCCGATGACGATGAGTGTGAGGCCGATGTAGAAGGCGATGATGTTCGGTATGGCGAGCGTGAAATGTCCGAGCGCAATGATGGTGCCGCCCCAGAACACGGCGCGGCGCAGGCCGAGCAGCCGGTCCGCGATCCATCCGCCCGGCAGCGCGACGACATACACGGCCGCGGTGTAGAGGCCGTAAATGGCGGTCGCCGTCACGTCGTCCAGGCCCATGCCGCCGGTGGCGACGGCGTTGGTCATGAACAACACGAGAATGGCGCGCATGCCGTAGTAGCTGAAACGCTCCCACATCTCGGTGAAGAAGAGCGTCGACAACCCACGGGGATGCCCGAACCAGCGCGTCTCAGTCATCGAAACGATCGATCATGATGGGCTGCGCCCCCTCCCATAGCGTCAACCGGCCGAGATCGGCAAGGTGCTCTGCGCCCGACACGATCGTCAGGAAATGATTTCCGGCGAGGAGTCCCGCCTTGCTGCCGAACTGCGTGCGTCCGTAAGGAATGAGAATCTCCGTTTCGCTGACACCGCCTGGATACAGAAGAATCTCCCCTGGAAGAGGATACGTCGTCGCGTTCTCAGCAGGCACGGCAACCGACAAGTTCCCCAGCGGCACCCATGTGGATTCGCCGCTCCACCGCACGTGCAGCAGGTTCTGTTTGAACGGCAGCATCTCGAGAAACGCCGCGCATGTCAGCGGCGCCTTCTCCCTTTCGAGCCTGGCCGTAAATCGGTACGGGCCCGCGCTGACAACTAAATCAGACATAACGGCCCTTCAGGGCTGCCTCATCGGTCGAACAAACTGCCCCTTCGTCCCGGCGACGATTCGCCCATCCAGGAAAATGGTCTCTCCGCGGCGAATAGTCCGCACCACCACGCCCGAGAACTCGAACCCGACATACGGACTCATTTTATGCCGCTGAAGCAGCTGCGCTGGGGCCAGCGTATACGAACGTGACGGATCGAGCAGCAGCAAATCGGCGTCATTTCCGGTTACCAGAGTGCCCTTCGAGGGAATGCGAAACCGCGCCGCCGGGTTAGCCGCGATCAAGCCCGAGATGTGCTCGAATCGAAGGCGTCGGCCATCGAGACCCCGCTCGAGCAGCACGGCCAGCGTCGACTGCACGCCCGCGACACCTCCCCACGACGCGCGGAAGTCTCCTTTGACTTTCAGCGATGGCTCGACAGGCGAGTGGTCGGATGCGACGAGATCGACTCGGCCGTCGAGCAATTCACCCCAGAGCATGGCATGCTCGTCGGGATGACGCAGCGGAGGCGCACACTTGACGCCGACGCCGATGGTATCGAGATCCTGCTCCGTGAAAAACAGGTAGTGCGGACACGTCTCTACCGACACGTCCACCCCGCGCGCTCGTCCCTCTGCTGCTTTCGCGACGCCGCTGCCAGTGCTGACGTGCACGATGTGAAGCTTCGCGCCGGTCTCGCCCGCGAGATCGACGGCGCGAGCAATCGCGTCGACCTCGGCCTCGACAGGGCGCGACGCGAGGAAATCCTGCGCGGTCGATCCGGTTAGACTCGCAGCGAGTGCTCGCGTCATCTCCTCGCTCTCGGCATGGACGGCCACCGGCAGGCCGAGGCGCGCCGCCTCGCACATCCCGGTTCCGAAGCGTGTTGTCATCGGCGTACGAGAACTCCGCAAGGCCCGAATCGACACATGAACGCCTTGAAGCCAACGACGCCGCGCTCGGCCATCGCGGCCATCTGGTCGACAGAGCCCGGAACCAGCCCGCCCCACAGAGCAAAATCGGTGACCGACGACGCTTCGAGCGCCGCGCGCTTCGCATCGACCGCGTCTGCGGTGATCGTGCACGGCGTCGAATTGAGCGGCATGTCGAAGAACAGCGTGCCGCCACCGGCCGCGAGCGCATGGCTGCCGGTTTCGGCTCCTTCCCACTCCGTGCGTCCAGGCTCGTTGAAATGAAGGTGCGCGTCGATGAGCCCGGGAAACACGTGCAGGCCGGTCGCATCGATTTCGTGCGCCGAGCCGTTCAGGGCTGGAGCGATCTCGACGATGCGTCCTTCCGACATCCGAATGTCCGCCTTCACGCGGCCGTCCGGGCGAACGAGCGTGCCGCCGCGGACGATCGTGTCAATCACGAGCGCGGTCTCCAGTTCGTTTAGGAATTTCAGTCCGGCATCCAGAGCCGCCGCCACGTCGTCTTCGCGAACGTTCTCGGAGGGATGATGGCTGATGCCTCCCTCGCAGCGGAGAAACAACATGCCGACCGGCATTTTCGAGGCAAGAACCATCGCATCGTGTCCGGCGCCACTCGGCATTCGGTGGGCCGGAGCACCCGACTGCTCGAGCGCGCGATCGAGCATCGCCGCAACGGCCGGATCCATTGCCACCGACGGCTGCTCGAGGCGCGGCTCCCATGTCATCGTCAACCCGCGGCGCGTCGCGATCTCCTCGGCCGCCTTCGACAACCTCTCCACGGCCGCCTCACGCATGCGATCGGCCGGATGACGCACATCGAGCGACGCAACCGCGCGCCCGGCCACGACGTTCCCGGCTCCTGGCTCGACCGCGATCCTTCCGACCGTCGCCACAAGTCCCGATGTCGTGAGGGCCTCGCGCTCGACTTCGGCAATCCACGCCGCCGCGCACGCGAGGGCGTCCTTCCGCATTTTCATCGGCGTCGTTCCGGCATGCCCGGCAGCGCCCTCGAACGTCAGTTCTGCCCGGCTTTGACCGGAAATGACATCGACGACAGCGAGTGGAAGATTGAGATTCTCGAGAACAGGCCCCTGCTCGATGTGGAACTCGAGATAGCCGAGGGCGTTGCCCGGCGCCTGCGCGTCAGGAATACGGTTGGGATCGAGGCCGAAATGCCGTATCGCGTCGCGCAGCGAGCGGCCTGCTGCGTCAAGTGCGATCGAGCAGCGCGGTGTCGAAGGTGCCGGCCAACGCGCGGCTGCCAAGAAACGGAACGCCGAACCGCACCCCTTCCTCGTCAGAAAATCCGACGACCTCGATCGCAAATGGAAACCGCTTCTCTTCGAGCAGCTCGACCAGCGCAATGGCGAGCACCGTTCCGAGCACGCCATCGAATGCACCGGCGTTGGGAACCGTATCGAGATGCGAGCCGATGTAGAACCGCGGCGACGCGGCAGCGGGCACGGGCGATAACCTCGGCGGGTACACGCCGCGAATGTTTCCGATGGCATCCACCCGCACCGTCATGCCGACGCGCGCCATCCACGCGGCGAGCGCCGTGTGCACCTCGCGCATCGGTTTGGAAAGAAACGTGCGCGTGATGGCGTTGCGATCTTCGGAGAACGTCGCCAGTTGGCGGCACCAGCGGATCACCTCGCGGGCCTGCTCGAGCGACGTCATGATCCGCGATACGTGCTGTAACCGTACGGAGAGACGAGCAGAGGAACGTGGTAATTGCCGGCGGAGCTGGCGACACCGATGCGAATGACGATGACGCCCATGAAGGGCGGATCGGTCAGCGTCACGCCGAGGCGATGAAAGTAATCCGCGGCATGAAACGACAGTTCGTAGATGCCCGTCTCGAGCTGGTCGGCTGAGATGAGGGGCTGATCGGTGCGGCCGTCCGAGTTGGTCGTGACGGCGGCAATGAGCCGGCGCTCGGCGCCCTTCACCAGGTGCAGCTCGACGGCAATCCCCTGCGCGGGTGCGCCGCGGGTAATGTCGAGAACGTGAGTCGAAATTCGCGCCATAGTTTTTGAACAGAAGATCTAAAAGCTCAGAGATCTGGAGATTTTCTTCTAGAAAGACTGCTTCTGATCTCCTGATCTTCTGTTTAAGGCTCTTGCCTCTTCAGCGTAAGCCCAAGGCACCCGTACGGCGGCCTCGCGTCCGTGTACACGCCCAGCTCATCGCCTCGCTCCGCAATCGTATCCCAAGTGCGGTTGTTGGCTTCGAGGCGCACTTCGGATATCGCGGGAATGTCGGCGAGCATCTTCATGCCCATCTGATAAATCACCTGCTGGATGCTGCCGGACTCGAAAGACGCGAACACGTCGCGCACGATCTGCCGCGACCCGCGCGCTGACCGCGCCGCGGCTGAACGCGGCGTCAGGGTCGGCGTAGCTCCACTCCAGATCGAGCCACATGTGAAGCGGCCGGTTGTGCAGGTCCGGCAGCGTCGTGTACTCGTCGCGCACGAATCCTCTGAAACGCGCTTCCGCCGAGACGCAGCAGCTTGAAGCCGCGCACGCCCGACGACGGCTTCGACGATGCCGGTGCGATCGATTTCGATGCGCGCCGTCGCCACGTCCGGCCCTGACGGCACGAACGCCACGTTCCCGTCAAGAGGCGCGTACGGAATCGCGGACGCCGAGATCTGCAGCCCCTCGACGTGCGCGTACTTCGCGAGAAACATCTCGCCGAGAAACCTGCAGTATTCCTCCAGATCGTTTCCCGGAAAATTCATCGTCTCGCGCTGGATGAAATTCTTCATCGAGTCGGTCGCGATCAGGCCGCTGTTGTCGCCTTCGGTGTACGTTTTCCAGAACGTGTCGCCGTAGAGAAGCAGCAGCACGTTCGCGCCGAACACCGGGACGCGCCCGGCCGGCGCCTTGCCGTCGCGGTTGAGGCGATACGCAATGACGTCGCCTTTGCCGTAGTAGTGACGCTTGGGGCCAGAGGCAAATCTGTTCACGGGATCATGTTCCTCCAGCCTGAAGCGGGCGATGCGGTACACCTGCCGCAGCGCTTCCTGGTGCTCCGCCTCGCGCGTCGAGGGGAGCCGGCGCTCGAGCGCGCTCAGAATATCGTGCTTCGTGCTGCCCTTCACGGCGTATACAAACGGAAACCCGAACTTCTCGCGATAGGCCGCATTCAACGCTCGAAAGCCGCTCGAGCTCGTCGCGTGTCAGCGCATCGAGCCCGGCACCGGCCTGCTCGCGCTGCGACGCATCGCGACATCGGGTCCGCCTGAAGGCGGACCGCGCCGAGATCCGGATGCGCGCGCAAGAGCGCGAGCTGCTCTTCCGCCGAGGCTGCCGTCACGACCGATGTCATCGCCTCGTGCAACGCGTCGAGCGTGACGAACGGCCTCGTCTCCCACGCGCGCTCGGCCACCCACGGCGAGTCCTCGAAGATCCATCCGAGCGCGTCAACGAAGTCGCTGCGATCGCTCGCGTTCAGCTCGGCCAATGTCATGTTCGCGAGGCTCCCGCCCCGCTCCTCGGCGTTCGCTTGCGGGCCCATCGCCCCGCGCCGCTCGCGCCTCAACCGCAAATACGATATCGCCTTCGACGCGGACTTCGCGAACGCTCTCCGAGCCCCCCATCGTAAACAGCGCCGCGAGCGCCTGCACGGGGTCGTGCGGCGTGGCGCACCACTCGTCCAGCACGCTCTCCGGCGGCGGCCGCAGATACACGAAGTCCGCGGCCTTGCCCGGTTGAAAATCGCCGATCTCGTTCTCGAGCCCAAGCGCCTCAGCGCCGGCGCGGGTTGCCATGTACAGCAATCGCGCGGCATCGAGCACCTTCGGATCCGGCGCCAGCCGCTGCATCAGGTACGCGTGTAGCCCTTCCTTCAGCATGCCGAATCCCAACCCGCCGCCGACGTCGGTGCCGAGCGCGCACGTCACCCCCGCGTCGACGTGCCGCCGCAGCGGGAAACAACCGCTGCCGAGCGCCGCGTTGCTGCCGGGACAATGCGCGACTGCCGTGCCCGCATCCGCGAGCCGGTCGAGCTCCGATGGAGTCGCGTGAACGTTGTGCGCCATCACCGATCGTCGCGCCGCTCAGTGCATATCGCTCGTAGATCGCGAGATAGTCCGCGGCCCATGGAAACAGCCGCTCCAGCTCGCCATCTCTGTCGTGCTCTCGTTGATGTGCGTCTGCAGCAGCACATCCGGATGGTCCGACATGAGCTGCTGGCACACCTCGAGCATCGATTCCGTGGTCGAGTACGCGAAACGCGGAGTCACCGCATATAACAGGCGGCCGCGCTTGTGGTACCGCTCGATCAGCATCGCGCTCTCGTCGTACGCGCGCTGCGGAGTGACGTGCAGGTCCGGCCGGAGCAGGCGGTCAGACAGCACCAGCCCCGATGCCACGCGCAGACCGGAATCGGCGGCCGCCTCGAACAGTTCGGCCGTCGCGTCTGGAAAATGCGCGCCGAACACGAGCGCCGTCGTCGTGCCGTGCGACGCGAGCGCGCGCAGAAACAGCGCGGCCGTCGCGGCAGCGTACGCCCGGTCGCGCCATCCTCGCCTCTTCCGGCAGCGCAACGGCATCGAGCCAGTCGAGCAGCGTCCGCCCCATCGCGCCGATGATGCGCGTCTGCGGAAAATGCACGTGAGCGTCCACGAATCCCGGAACGATGAACCCGCCGCGCCAATCGATCGTGTCGGCGCCTGGATTGGCGTCGCGAATGCCGATGTACTCGCCGCACGCGACGACGCGGCCCTCGTGGATCAGCAGTCCACCATCCTCATGACAGACGAGCGCCCGGCGATCGCTGATGTCGAGATGCAGCGGATTCTCTGGCGTGTGAAAAATGGTGGCGCGAAAGAGCTGCATTACTTGAGCGCCAGGCGGCGCACCTGGCGCACGGCAAAGAAGATGCGCTCTGGAGTGGCCGGGCTGTCGAACGTGAACGGCTCGCCGTCGCCGAACGCCGCGATGGCGTCGCGCAAGGCCTCGCGGACCGAAAGGCGAGCATCAACGGCGGCTCTCCGATCGCTTTGCTGCCCATGACCACGTCCGGGCTGTGTCGCGCGCTCGAGCATCTCGACGTTGAACACCTCGGGCACCTCAGACCACGACGGCAGCTTGTATGTCGACGCGCCGCCCGTGCTGACGCGTCCCTTCGCGTCCCACAACAGCTCTTCGAGCGTCAGCCAGCCGACCCCCTGCAGAAAGCCGCCCTCAATCTGCCCGCGATCGACGATCGGCGAGATCGAATCGCCCGCGTCGTGAAGGATGTCGGTCCGAAGCAGCCTGAACTGACCCGTAAAGCCATCGACTTCCACTTCGGACACGGCGGCGCCGTACGCGTAGTAATGAAACGGCCTGCCGCGCGACGTCTTGAAGTCGAAGTGAATATCCGGAGTGCGATAGAAACCCTCGGCGAACAGCGGCACGCGCTGCTTGTATGCGGTCTCGCACAGCGCGCTGAACTCGATCGACGTTCCGCGTGCCGATGCGATGCCGTCATCGAACTGCACGTCTGCCGGCTCACAGTCGAGCACCGCCGCCGCAACCGCAGCGAGCCGCGCTTTGATCTGCAGGCATGCGTCCTGCACCGCCGCACCGTTCAGGTCGCTGCCCGAGGACGCCGCTGTCGCCGAGGTGTTCGGCACTTTGTCGGTGCGCGTCGACATCACGCGCACGCGCGACGCTGGCACGCCGAGGCTGTCTGCCGCAATCTGCAGGATCTTCGTGAACAGCCCCTGCCCCATCTCGGTGCCGCCGTGATTCACCTGAACGGTGCCGTCGCGATAGACGAGGACGACGGCGCCGGCCTGGTTGTAGAACGACGCCGTAAACGAGATGCCGAACTTCACCGGCGTGATCGCGAGCCCCCGCTTGTGATGCATGCTGCCGGCATTGAAGCGCGCGATGTGCGTCGCGGCGATCGATGTAGCTGCTCGATTCCTTCAGCGCGTTCCAGATCAGCTCGATGCGGCCGGCGTCGCGAACCTGCTCGCCGTAGTGCGTCTCGTCGCCGTCGCGGTAGAAGTTTCGCTCGCGAATCACGTCGGCAGGCAGGTTCAGCGCGCTGCGCGGCGCGCGACAGAATCTCCTCGATCACGAGCATTCCCTGCGGCCCGCCGAACCCGCGAAACGCCGTCTGCGATGTCTTGTGCGTGCGGCACACGCGGCCGGTCACTTCAACGGCCGGCAGCTTGTACGCGTTGTCGATGTGGAACATCGAGCGCCACATGATGGGCTCGGAGAGATCGAGGCTCCATCCGCCGTCGGAAAACAGCTCGACGCGCACGCGCGTTCAACCGGCCGTCCGCCGAAAACCCGGCGGCGTACTTCGCAAGATACGGATGGCGCTTGCCCGTGATCGCGATGTCGAGCTCGCGCGTCAGCCTGACGCGCACGGGGCGCCTCGTCTTCCACGCGCCGAGCGCGGCAATCGCCGCATACGGATTGGCCTGCACTTCCTTGCCGCCGAACGCGCCTCCCATCCGCAGACACTCGACGGTCACGTGATTGCGCGGAACGCCGAGGACGCGCGCGACGACTTCCTGCGTCTCCGACGGATGCTGCGTCGACGAATGGACCGCGATGAACCCTGCCTCGTCTATCCACGCGATCGCACGCCTGCGTCTCCAGATAGAAATGCTCCTGGCCGCCGATCCTGAGCTCCCCTTCGATGCGAACGGGGCTCGCATCGACGGCGGCCGATGTCGCCGTCGACGATCCGCAGCTCTTCGGTGAGAAAACTGCGCGCCTCGATGGCCTCTTCGATCGTCAGAATGGCCGGCAGCGGCTCGTACTCGGCTGTCACCCGCGCGGCGCCGCGTTGCGCGGCTTCGAGCGTTTCGCCGAGCACCCAGGCGATCGGCTGGTGGTAGAAGAGCACCTCGGTCGGAAACAGCGGCTCGTCATGGCGATTCGCGCCGCTGTCGCCTTCGCCCGGCACGTCGGCCTGCGTCAGCACCGTCATCACGCCAGGCTCTTCGAGCGCGCGCGACGCATCGAGCTCGCGGACGAGCGCGTGCGCATGCGGCGCGCACACGGGCCACGCATGAAGAAGATTCGGATAGCGGCCGCAGAGGTCGTCGACATACAGCGCCTCGCCGGTGACGTGGCCGCGGGCGCTCTCGTGCGGAACCGGCGTGCCGGTCGATCTTCACCGCGCGTGCTCCCACTGAAATTTCTCGACGAGCGACTTCGACACCTCGAGGCGATATTCCTTCGACCCGCGATGATCGCTCATCGGCTGCAACGTGCGGTCGAGAACCGCCTGCACGCGCTCGACCGCCGCGTCGTTCCACGGCTGATCGACGACCGCGGCTTCGGCCTCGGCGGCTCTGACTGGCGTCGCCGCGACGCCGCCGAACGCAAATCGCGCGCGCCGCACCTTGCCGTGCTGATCGATGTCGAGCGCCATCGCCGCGGCGACCGTGCTGATGTCGTCGAGCCGCCGCTTCGCCACCTTGTAGAAGCGCACGAACTGCGGAAGCGGCTTCGGAATCTCGACAGCCGCGATCAGCTCGTCCGGCCTCCATGGCCGTCTTGCGGTAGCCGGTGAAGAACGACGACAGCGGAATCGATCGGCGCCCCGACGATCCGGCGACGTGCACGATCGCATCGAGGGCGAGCAGCATCGGCGCGGCATCACCGATCGGCGATGCGGTGGCGAGATTGCCGCCGATCGTGGCGCGGTTGCGAATCAGCGGCGAGGCGAACAGCGCGAGCCACTCCCGAAACGCGTCGGGCGCGTCGGTCCAGCGCCGGCCAATCTCGTTGCAGCGGAAGCGCGGCGCCAATCATGACGCGCTCGGAGGTGCTGGAAAACTCCCGAAGCTCGTCGATCGCGTCGAGGCTGATCAGATGCGGCCATCGGCGCCCGAACAGATTCGACTCGACTGCCGAGATCCGTCGCGCCGGCGACGAGCTTCGCGCGCGGATGCGTCGCGCAGCAGAGACAGACACGCGTCGAGCGTCGGCGGTCTCGAAAATCCTGATGTCGAGAACGGCTCGAGAGCGGGCGCCGGCTGCATCGAGACGCTGACGAAACTCGTCGTCCGGCGCAGGCCCGAGCGAGCGTGCCGCATCGCGGATCGGTCGATAGCCGGTGCAACGGCAGAGATTGCCGGCCAGCGCCATCGTGTCGCACGGTCCCGTCGCGCTCGGGCCGATACTGTTCGGCGAACAGGCTGACGACGAAACCTGGCGTGCAGTAGCCGCACTGCGAGCCGCCGCCCGACGCCATCGCGCGCTGCGCCTCGCTCAGCTCTCCGTCGACTGCGAGTGCTTCGACCGTGTAGATCTCGCGGCCCGCGGCCATCGGCAGAAACATGAGGCAGCTGTTCACGACGCGATAGCAACTGCCTGCTCCCGTCGCTTCCACCAGAGCGACCGCGCACGCGCCGCACTCACCTTCGGCGCATCCCTCTTTTGCGCCGGTCAGCCCGCGCGCGCGAATGAAATCGAGCAGCGTCATCTGCGCCGGCGGGTTTTCGACGCGGACGCTTTCGCCGTTCAGGGTGAATTCGATGAAGCTCACGCTCCTAGCATAATCGCTCGAAGAGGGGTGACGGGCTGATGAGGTGAGGGCTGAGGGGCTGAGGGTTGAAGAAAGCGCTTAGCGAGCGGCGAGGATTCGTGGGCGCGGCATTGACCGCCTGGCCATCGACCATCTGGTAGTCGTAGGTCATCGAAAATGTCGACATCCCCGCGATGCGGACGTCCGCGGTCGATTCGACGGCGACCGGCATCATCGAGCCGCCGATGGGCGAATAGCTGCGCGAGACGTTCACCCAGCGCACCCAGAACGACGGCGACTTCGACAGGCGTCCTTCCACGCGAACCAGGTTTCCCGACTTCGCGGTCAGCAGCGCCGACCCGAGCACGAGGCGCGAATCGCGCCGCCGCGGCGTCAACTGCATTTTCAGCATGCCGTCGCCGGCGTCGACCGCCGAAATCGAACGCGTAGTTCGCGCGCGACAGATTGCCTTTGCGCCATTCGCGCGACGTCGGAATTTTCCTGCTCCGCTTCGAGCACCGCTTTCAGCACACGGCGGCGAATCCGTTCGGATCCGCCTTGCGCGACGATCGAATACGTGAGGCCGACGGCCGGGTCATAGTCGGTGACCGCCTCCATCCATGCAGATTCCTTCAGCTTGGCGCTCGACGCTTCGAGCCGGCGCCGCGCCTGATACGCCACGGGTGGCTTTTCGATGTCGGCGAGAAAACGCTCCACCGCGACATTCTCAGACGGCGACGCCGGAACGGCAGGCGCTGGCGCGCCCGCCAGACCCTGGACAGAAAGGCCAGTCAGGCATCCGAACGCGAGGAGAACGGCCGTGCCGCGAGTCATCCTGCCAATCACACAGCAATGTGCGTGCCTCACGGCCGGTCGTCGGCCGCTGCACGCTCATGAGACAGTGCAACGTGCTGTATCGGGATGGATGAACGAAATGACTGGAATTAATGCAGCTTGCCGACGGGCCCGAGGTCGAGGTTCAGATCCTTCGGGTCGAGCTTGAAGCGCTTGGCGAGCTGATGGACCGTCTGCTCGAGCTTCATCAGGGCGATTCCGACGTTCTCGATCTCTTCGGGCGTAAGGGTCTTCTCTTCGAGGCGTCTGACGGCCTGGCGCTCCATCAGCTTGCGGATGAATTCGATGAGGCTGAGGACGAGCTTGACGACCGAACGCTGGACATCGTCAGGATCGGGATTCCAACGCACGGCTGGGACTCGTGGTTGCGTGACGTGCGCTTCGGCACGCACGCGCCTGTCGCGTCCGCGACGTCGGCCGTTGAGCGAACGGCGTGACCTCGCCGAGCCTTGCGCGGCGGCGCCTTCTTCGCGCGTGCGCGTTTTCGGCTTCTTCACGCGCTGGTGCGTTTCGCTTTGCCGTCTTTCGCGGCGGGCGCGCCGATCACCTTCTTGATCTCCTTGATCAAGTCGTGCGGCAGGCACGGTTTGGTGATGACGACGTCGCAGCCGGCGCTTTTTGCGCTCTCCGAATGGCCCGTCATCGCGTGGCCGGTCAGCGCAACGACGGGAATCCCCTTCGTCGACGAATCGGCTTTGAGGCGGCGCGTCGCCTCCCACCCATCCACGACCGGCATCGACAGATCCATCAGAATCAGATCGGGCTTCAGCCGCTTCGCCTTGTCGATCGCTTCGACGCCATTCTGGGCCTCGGCAACCCGGAAGCCGCAGAACTTCAAGTACTCGCCGTACATCTCGCGCGCATCGGCGAAATCGTCGACGACCAGCACGAGCGGCTCGTTCTTGTTTTTTGTCGGCATCGTGTCCTTCATACCGGCAGGGTGACGGCCCTGCGCTACTTCCGTAAGTTCGCCGGCAGGGTCAGCGTAAAGGTCGACCCATGCCCGAGTTTGCTGTCCACCTTCAACGTTCCCCTCAGCATCGTCGTCAGCCGCCGGCAAATCGACAAACCAAGACCCGTGCCACCGTAGGCTCGCCGCGGCGTTTGATCGACCTGGCGGAAGTCTTCGAAAATCTTCACCTGATCGCCCTTCGGGATGCCGATGCCGGTGTCGATGACAGCGACCGACACCATCTGCCTGGCCACCACGTTGGCCTTGATGGTGATGCTGCCCTTCGGCGTGAACTTGAGGGCGTTGCTCAGCAGGTTGACGAGAATCTGCTTCACCTTCTGCCGGTCGGTCCGCAGCGTCGGCAGATCGGAGGGCAGCTTGCAGATCACCTGCAGGCCGGACTTCGCGATGATCGGCTCGAGCTCGGTCGTCACCTCGCGCACCAGGTCGGGCAGATTGAACGCCACGATCTGGATCGGCATGCGGCCCGCCTCGATGCGGGTGATGTCGAGAATCTCGTTGATCAGCGTGAGCAGATGGCGCGCGTTGGCGTCGATGCGCGAGAGGTTCCGCCGCTGCGGCGCGCTGCAGCTCGCCAGACACGCCCTGCAGCGTCATGGCCGCGTAGCCGAGAATGGCGTTGAGCGGCGTCCGCAGTTCGTGCGAGACGTTCGCCAGGAACTGCGACTTGGCGGCCGAGGCCTGCTCCAGCTCGAGCGCCTGCCGGCGCAGCAGCTCGTTCTGGTTCGCGAGCTCGCCCGTCGCTTCGCGCACTTTTCCTTCGAGCTCCTCTGAGGCCAGCTTCAACTGCTCGTACAACTGATTTCGTTCGATCGCCTCGGTGCGATCGTGCAGGATGGTGACGATCGCCGTCAGCTCGCCGATATCGGACAGCATTTTCGCGGCGAGCGCTTCGACCGGCACGAGCTTCCCGGTCTTGGGATCCATGAGCGCGATCTCGCCGCGACGCGTGGTCTCCCAGCCGGTCGACAGCAGGCCGGAGACGAACGACGTGAAGTGCGCGTCGTTGGCGCGAACGATGCGCTGCGCGTCTTCTCCAGAGCCCGGCACCACGGTGAACAGGCGCTCGGCCGGGTTGTTCATCAGCGAGATCTCGCCTTCCTGATCGGTGACGATGATCGGGTCGGCAACCGAGTCGATGAGCAGGTTCAGCCGGTCGCGCTCGGCGCGCACTTCCGCTTCGGCGGCGCGCAGCTTCGCGTAGTTCTCGTCGATCTGCCGCGTCGCCATGCGCAGGTCGGTGATGTTCCGAAGAATCGACACGACGCCGGTGCCCTCGCGCGGATCGCTGACGACCGTGCTGAGCAGCTCGAAGAGCAGGTCGGATCCTTCGGTCGGATCGACGAGCAGCAGCTCGCGCCGCCCGGCCTCCCCTTCGCCGAGCGCGGTGCGCGAGAGCGCGGCCGAAAAGAACATGTTGTTCAGCTGCACGGCGCGCCGGCGCCCCTCGCTCACGTCGTCCGGCGCGGTGAAGAGCATCTCCGCTCGCGTATTCGCGATGATGAGCTGACCTTCCATGTTCGTGAACAGAATCGGATCGGTCGCCGCGTTGATGATGCTGAAGAGCAGCGCGTGCTCGCGCCGCACGCGGGGGTCGTCGTTCACCGAATCCGGCTGGAAGGCCGCCAACACGCTCGCAGGCATCGGCCGAGCGCGTCGGCGACCCACTTGACGTTCGCCGGCGTGCATCTCGGTCGCCGGGCTGATGAGTATCAGGCCGAGCGCCGAGTCGTCGCGCCGAACCGCCGACCTTGACGGACGTGAACGGAGTGTCGCCGAAAGGCGCTGAGACGCGCGTCGCGGGAATTGTGAAAGGAGATTGCAGAACCGTTGGTGAGCGCGTTGATGAGCGGATGATTGGAGTCGTCGAGCGGGAGTGCGAGTTTCTTCACCTGTCGCGCGGGCACGCCCGCTGCCGGCGATGCCCGTCAGCATGCCGCGCACCTGATCGGGCGCGGCGAAAATGGTGCGCTCAGCTCCTGAATGCGCGAGCAGCCACTCGGCCGTGCTCTGCGCGGCCGCGGCGGCATCTGTGCATCCGCTGCAGGTCCTCGAGCAGCGCCAGCTTTGCTTCGGCTGACATTGTCGAGCGCGCCGCCGCTCCCACGGAGTCCCGAGCCATCGCCATCAATCATCACGCGCGCGGCGCGCGGCGTCGAGTCGTGGCGCGCTCGCGTCGGACGCTGGCCGGCGGCGCGCCCGCATCGAGCTCGGCACGGAGCGCCTGGTTCTCGGCCACGAGTTCGTCGTAGGGCCGCGATTCGAGCGCGGGCCGCGCAACCGGCACCGACTGACCGACCGCCTCGGAGTATTTCAGGTACGTGTCGATCGACGCGACGACGACGCGCGCCTCGACGGTGATGAGATCGATACCGACGAGCGAGACGCGCACCCAGGCATCGATGACGATGCCTTTGTCGAGCACTCGATCGAGAACGTCAATAAGACTTGAGCCGCCTGCGGCGCGTTCAACGGCCATTCATCTGCCTCCAATAAGTGAGATCCATCAGCTTCGATCCGTGCCGTTTTGCGCGCAAGCGCGGGGCGCGCTGCGCGGTGCCCGGCACCGCTTCCAGCTGCCGCTCGAGCACGGCGAATTCTCTCCTTGAGCTGTTCGTTCTCGACTGGCCAGCTCGTCGCTGCCCATCGAGAAGTGGCGATCGTGCCGCCACCAGTCCAGGCCAATCTGCTCCGCCTTGTCGATGGAGCAGACCATCAGCCGGATGCGGATGGTGAGCAGCTCGACTTCGGCGATCGAAATCTTGATGTCGCCGGCGATGACCAGGCCCTTGTCGAGCACCCGATCGAGAACGTCGACGAGGCCGCTTCAGCGAGCGTGGCCGACCTGGATGGAATCGTTAGGCATAGTGGGCGTTAGTTAAGACTCACCGACGCCGGTTCGCGGGACGGCTGAGGCAAGCGAGTATAGCCCGGCGCAACTCTTGCGACCATAACAACGGAGGTCCTATGGCTCGTACGAAAGCGCACCCACACCCACCTTTTCCACGCCAGCATCAACCCAAGCCCGGATCGAATCGAAGATCCGGCCCCGGCCGGAATTCAAGGCGCCCGAATATCGCGGCGCCGACAAACTGAAGGACTGCGCGGCGCTCATCACCGGCGGCGACTCCGGCATCGGTCGCGCGGTCGCCGTTCTGTTTGCGCGCGAAGGCGCCGACGTCGCGATCGTGTATCTGCCGGTCGAAGAATCAGACGCGCAGACCACCCGGAAGGCAGTGGAGGCCGAAGGGCGCCGCGCGCTGCTCATTCCCGGCGACGTGCAAGAGTCGAAATTCTGTGCTGAAGCCGTCAGAGCGAACGGTCGAGGCCTTTGGCAGCTGGATATCCTCGTCAACAATGCCGCCTATCAACAGCACCAGGAGTCGATCGAGGACATTACCGACGAACAGCTCGATCGCACGTTTCGCACGAACATCTACGGCTACTTCTACATGACCCGCGCCGCGCTGCCGCACCTGAAAGCGGGCGCGACCATCATCAACACAGGCTCGATTACCGGGCTCGAGGGCAGCAAGCAACTCCTCGACTACAGCGCGACGAAAGGCGCGATTCACGCATTTACGAAATCGCTCGCGCAGAACCTGGTCGACAAGAAGATTCGCGTGAACTGCGTTTCGCCCGGTCCGGTCTGGACGCCGTTGAACCCGTCGGACAAAGACGCCGACAAGGTCGCCAGATTCGGCGCCGATACGCCGATGAAAAGGCCGGCGCAACCTGAAGAGATCGCGCCGGCCTTCGTCTTCTTTGCCTCGAACCCCGATTCCAGCTACATCACAGGAGAAGTGCTCACGCTGCTCGGTGGTAACACGACAGCAGCGTAACGAGCCGGTTCCGGTAGTTCGCGGACGTGGGTCCGAGACCCGCGAACCCGCGCGTCCCTATACTTCAGGGACGGGCGGCTTGAAGTCCGGCGGCGCCGGCGCGACCGGCGCAGGCGCCGCCGGCTGCGGCGCCGCGGCGCGCGCTCCTGCGTCTCGATCAGGTTGTACTTCTTCAGCTTGTTGTAAAGCGTCGGGCGATACACCCCGAGAATGCTCGCGGCCTTCCGCTTGTTGCCGCGCGTGCGCTCCAGCGTCTGCAGAATCGCGAGCTTCTCGATTTCCTCGAGCGTGTGATGCGGAGGAATGACGAAGCCGGTCTGATTCGGCAGGCGTTCGGCATCGCGAATCGACGGCGGAAGATCCTCGAGCGTGATGTCGGTGCCCTCGGCGACGATGACCGCGCGCTCGATGACGTGCTCGAGCTCGCGCACGTTGCCGGGCCAGCGATATCGCAGCAGCGCCTTCGCCGCCTCGGGCTTGATCGACCGGATGTTGCGCTGATGCTGTCCGGAGAAGCGATCGAGGAAGTGCTCCGCGAGCAGCAGAATGTCCTCGGTGCGATCGCGAAGCGCCGGAATCGCCAGCGTCACGGTGTTGATGCGGAAGTACAGGTCTTCGCGCAGCTTTCCCTCGCCGAGCGCCGCATCGAGGTTGATGTTGGTCGCGCAGATCAGCCTGAAGTTCGGCTGAATCACGCGGCTGCCACCCACCGGCCGGAACTCGCGATCCTGCAGCACGCGAAGGAGCTTGACCTGCAGGCTGGCCGGCATCTCGCCGATCTCGTCCAGCAGCAGGGAGCCACCATCGGCCAGCTCCATCAGACCGGTCTTGTCGGACACCGCGCCGGTAAACGCGCCGCGCTTGTGGCCGAACAGCTCGGATTCGATCAACTCGCTTGGCAGCGCCGCGCAGTTGATCTTGATGAACGGGCCTTTCTTCCGCTTACTGTGCTCGTGAATGGCGCTGGCCACGAGCTCTTTGCCCGTGCCGTTCTCGCCGTGGATCAGCACGCTGGCGTCGGTCGGCGCCACCGACTTGATCAGATGGAAGAGCTGCCGCATCTTGTCGCTGCGCGCGACGATGTTCGCGAAGCTCGTGTGGTCGCGCAGCTCCTCTTTGAGGCGCTTGTTCTCGGCCGAGAGCTGAAGCTTCTCGGTGGCCTTGTCGAGCATGACGAGCAGCACATCGGCGTCCACCGGCTTTTCGATGAAGCTGAACGCGCCGGCCTTCATCGCCTCGACCGCCTTCGGCACGCTGCCGTAGCCGGTCACCATGATGACCTGGGTCTCGGGGCTCGCCTCCTTGAAGTCCCTCAGGAGGTCGATGCCGTCGGCATCGGGCAGCATGAGGTCCATCAGGACCACTTCCGGCCGCCACGACCGGAGAATCTCCCGAGCCTGCGCAGCATCAGACGCCGTCCTGGCCAGGTCCCCTCGGGGCTCGACCAGCAACTTCAGGAAATCAGCGGTATCCCGGTCGTCGTCGATGATAAGTACTCGGGTCGCCATTTTGGTCACTCTCCCACCTCTATATGTATTAATATACTACAATTTGTAGTGAATCAATACTGTTTTATGTATTGATTCGCGCGACGCAAGCCAAATTGCACGGCTTATGCCGTACAGGGCTGACATGGCATCGCAGGAGAATCTGGCAGGAAATGCGATGAAGCGGCTGAGAGCGAAGAGCAAAGAGCCCGATGCTCCCTGCTCTCTGCTCTCAGTCCGTGAGCTAGACGCCGCCGGTCGTGCGCGTGCCCGCGTTGAAGTCGGACACGCCGGAGCGGTTGCCGAAATCTGTGGTGCTGCCGTTGCCGCCGTTGCCGGGCCGGACGCCGACTGCCGCGCGCTGTCGAACGCTTCCTTCCCGCGCTCGACCGCCTGACGTGCCTTCGTGGCCACCGTATTCACCTGCTCGCTGGCCTGGTCGTAGGTTTCGTACGCCTTGCGGCGGATGATCGCCGGTCGAGTCGTACAACCGCTGGCGGAATTCGGAGCCAGCCTTCGGCGCGAACATCAGCCCGATAGCGGCACCGAGCGCCGTCCCGCACAGCAGCCCGATCAGAAAACCGCCGCCGCCTGATTCCTCTTCGTAATGTGGTTCGTACATTGCCGGCTCCTCCTTAATCTTTAACGAACAAATTGATCTCGGAAAGATCACTTCAAGTCATGTGCCATCCAGCGTCAGGGGCTACCCACACAGTGTTCAACGAACATCGAACAATTTCCAGACATGTCGCCAGACACGCTGACGACAAACTGACCACGTCGCTCCTAAGGGTCCCATAGGGACCGGAGTTTGCTACTTCTATCGATGAGCATGGCGCGTCTGTTATTCGTCATCGTTGCGGGCGTTGCTGTGGTCGCGTCTATCGGCTGTCGTGCCGACACGGCTACGCAGGAACGGCATGCCAGAAACCAGCATACGTGCCGGAGCCGTTACCACTGCGTCGGCGGCGATGTTCGGTGCCTCAGAATCCCGCCGATCAGGAGCATCCGCCGCGATCTCAATCTCGCGATTGCTCGCGACACCGATCTGAGAAATCGCGCTAATCAGCTTCATCGTCAGCAACGGCGACGTCAGCGTGACAGGTACGGTGCGAACGGAAGAAGAGCGCAGGAAGATCAACGACGTTGCCATGAACATCGGCGGGGTCAAGAGCGTCGCCAATGCGTTGCGGGTCGCAGAGTAAGAGAGCAGGTCAAGGAGGAACCGTGGATTCGAAGGACAAAGCGGAACAGAACTCGGGCAAGGGTGAGACGAAAGATCTGAGGGAAGCCAACGAGAACATTCGGAAAGCCCAGGATGAGGAGGGCACCGACGCACCGGTCGACCCGAAGAAGACCGGAAACAGACCACGATTCGATCGCGACCGTTAATACCCGGAAGGAAGGAGATACGAATCATGAAAGCTCGATGTGCAATAGCGGCGGTTCTAGCACTATTTCTTCTTGTTCCGGCGGCACCGGCGCGCGCCGATGTCGTGCTGACGCCGTATGTCGGCTCGTTGTTCGGCGGAGATCTCTCGGGCAACAGGGCCGCGTACGGCGCGATCGGCGGCGTTCATGGGCGGCGGCATGTTCGGCGCGGAATTCGGATTCAACTACGCACCGAATTCGTCTCGGCCGGCGTGGCAATGACGACATCGCGCAGATGAGCCTGATGGGCAACCTCATCGTCGGCATTCCGATGGGCAGCACCGATCAGGCCGGCCACGTGCGGCCGTATATAACGGGCGGCGCGGGTCTCTTCCGTGTCACTCGCAGGAAGGGCAGTTCTTCGATCGCATCAGCTCGAATGACTTCGCTGTCAACTTCGGCGGCGGCGTGATGGCGTTCTTCAACGAGCACGTCGGCCTCCGCGGAGACGTGCGGTACTTCCGGACGCTGACCGACGACAACCCGTGGCAGCGGCGTCGACTTCGATCTCGGCGATCTGAACTTCTGGAAGTGGGACGTCGGCGCGGCGTTCAAGTTCTAGGACCCGGAACAGAAGGCCAGGAGATCAGAAGAATTCTTCCTGAGAGGGAGCTTCTGATCTCTTGATCTTCTGTTAAAGCCTCGCTTTTACTTTCTTCAAATCTTTCACGAACGCGCGCATCGCCTCGCGCCGCGCGTCAGCGTCGGGCTCGCGCAGAATGGATGATGGATGGACGGTGGCCGTTACGAGCGGCGCGAGGGGCGACTGCGACGAATCGCCCGCGATCGACGGATACCTTGAACGACGTTGCCGAGCAGCGCCTTGGCGGCTGTCGCTCCGAGACAGACGATGATGCGCGGATGCACGGCGGCGATCTCTGCATCGAGCCACGGGCGGCACGCGCCGATTTCGCCCGCTTTCGGCTTTGCGTGAATCCTGCGCTTGCCCCTCGGCTCCCATTTGAAATGTTTGACGACGTTCGTGACGTAGGTGCGCTCGCGCTCGATGCCCGCCTGCTCGAGCGCGTCGTTCAGGATGCGGCCCGCGGGCCCGACAAACGGGTGCCCTGCGAGATCCTCATCGTTGCCTGGCTGCTCACCGACCAGCATCACCTCCGCGCCGGCGCTGCCTTCGCCGAACACCGTCTGTGTCGCTCGGCGCCAGAGGTGGCACGCGCGGCAGCCGCGCGCGGCGCTCTTCAGCGTGCGAAGCGTTCGGCGTTCGGGCAGCGCAGCTGGCGACGCCATTTACGCAGTGCGGGTGGCGAACAGGGCCAGGACGAGCAGCATCAGGAATATGAAGAGAAAGATTCCCGCGAGCACCTTCGCAATCGCGAACGATGCGCCGGCGATCGTGGTAAATCCGAGCAGCGCGGCGACGAGCCCGACGAGCAAGAAAATGGCAGCACCCTTGAGCATCAGCACCTCCTGCTCTCAAATCAGCAATTTACGTTCCGCGACGTGCAGGCTGCGATATGAGGCAGCGATCTTGCGTATCAGCGCGCGGAGGTTATCGCCATGCCGCAGAAATCGAACGACCCGGATAACGCCGAACCGCGCCATCAGTCCCGCAGGAGCAGGACGATGAGCTCGAAATGGCCGAAGATGATGAAGACTTCGAAGAAGACGAAGACTTCGACGCTGACAGCGAATTGGAAGAGGACGAAGTAGAGGAGTGAGGCGACGGTGAGGGACCGTGTAACTAGAGATCTGAAGATCGCGTGGATCTTAAGATCTCTAGTTACAGCCTTTCAATGATGCGGTTCGTTCGACCAGTCCTTGTCCTTCGAGTGGACCAAACGGAATCGCCTCTGACACGGCGCTGAACGAGCGGCGGCCTTCGTCGACGGCTTCGCGCGCCTTGCCTGCCGCATTGCGCAGGCGATGCAGATCGCGAATCACGTCGTCGAGCCAGGGCTCGGCGTTGTCGAGCAACCGGTGTCCCCTTGCTGTCAGGAACAGAAACGCGAAGCCCGCCCCGATGGCCGCGCCCGCGAGCACTTTCGAAAGCTGCGTTTGTTGATCCACACCAATCTCCTTTAGACGACCCGCCTGCCTTGGATCAGCTGCACCAGCAGCGCAACGATCGCCAGAACGAGCAGCACGTGGATGAAGCCGCCGAGCGTGTAGGAGCTGACGACACCGAGCATCCACAACACCACAAGAACGAGAAAAATTGTCCAGAGCATACGCATCCTCCGAAAAAAGTTACCTGCGTTTCCAGAAGCACGGGGTATGCCAGCTGGCTCCCGCTGCCGGACACCGCTCTGGCCCGGCACGAATCGCTCCAGGGCAGCACGAAGCGTCCAGAACCGCTACAACGCGCTCACGCGCTGATGTCTTCCTTGGTCACTGTGTAAGGGCGCTCTTGGGTTCGCTCACGGGCGGATCCTGCACCGGCACGGGCGGCGGCTCGTCAGTTGGCGTCGCGGGCGCTTCGTCGGCGGGCTCGCGGTCGCGCGGGTCCGAGTTCGGCTTATCGGGAGTGTTTTTGTATTCGGTCATGCACAGTGTCAGTGCACGATCGATACCGGAAGAATGGCGTGTACTCAGCGTTTCGCGGCGTCGCGCTCTTTCGGCGCCGGCCGCGACGGGCGTGAAGATCGGGTTGTGCTTCGTCACCTTGTCGAAGGCGGCGAGCAGCACCGACAGCTTCACGTAGATCAGATCGACGTTCGCGACGCCGAGCACGACGTCGCCGTTCAGCACCGCGCCTCTGTTGAGAACGTTGTCGACCACATCGAGCAGCGACGACTGATTGCAGCTTCGTCGGCGTTCAGCTTTGGGAACAGCCAGTCTCCGGACTCCTGCGGTTTCTTGCGGCGAGCCATCTATTTGCTGACGAAATGATACGGCGGCCACGGCCCGCTCATCTCCAGCCGGTGTCCCTGCGCGGCAAGCGCCGCCGCGATCCTCGGCGGCCTCCTTCTTCCACGCCGTGCGCCGCTTCGCCCTGACGAGAAACGATGCGCCGCCACGTATCGGCCGCCCTCGCCCTGGCGGCGGGAAACGTTTCCTTGCGCGTCTTCGACGCAAGGCGGCCGAGCGAGCCGAAGCGCGCCGTCGATCGCTTGCGTCGTTGCGCGCGGCGGCGCGGCCGTTTGATCGTGCAGGCGCTTCTTCAGCTGCAGATAGTCGCGGCCGCTGTCGAGCGTTCGCGCCGCTTCGGCTTCCACTTCGCCCGCGACGATGCGAACGCCCCATTCCTCGAGCCCGCGCAGCGCGGCGAACATCCGTTTCAACGACGCCAGCCGGCTGCGCACGTGCGATCGCGCACCTTCTCGTCGCTCGAGAAGAGCGTGAACAGCTTGAGCGGAATGACCGGCGAGCGGCGGAAAAAAAATTCGATGACCGCGGCGTGCGCGAAAGCGTGGCGCGAAATGCTCTCGACATCCTGCATCTCCTGCTGCAGCGCCTCGCCGGCGAAGCGCTCGAGCGGCGCATCGGCGACGACAGCCCAGACGTCGCGATCGATCGCCAGGAGCCGCGGCGTGCCGGCGCCGGGCACGCTGGCGGGAACGCCGCGGAGCGAAGGCGCCTTCGCCGAGTGCACGAGGCAATAGACGTAGGTGGCGTTTGGAGAGCGTTTCGGCCGGCCGGTCTGGCGACGTGTCGCGATCTCACACGTCGTCGTCGACGGTTATTTCAACCCCCGCGACGCGATGCTCGTCGTCGACGATGACGTCCTGCGGCTGCGTGCGCGCTTTGATCTCGCGGATACGTTCGAAGACGTCCGCCTCGATCTCGGAGAACTCCTTCGTCGCTGATCTCTCCGGTCTCGAGCTTCATCTGCGCCTCGAGCAGCCGCTCGCGCTGGCGCTCGGGATCGTTGAGCTCGGCGTCGGCAATCGTCGCGACCTTGTCGAGCACGAACGAGATGCCGTTGATGAGGAGGCTGTCGAGCAGAAACATCAGACGCGTTCCAGCTTCAACCGGATGTTCACGAAGTTGTACGGCGGCCAGGGGCCGGTGTACTTGAACGTCAGCTTGTCGTGCTCCGCGGCAATCGACTTGACGCGCGAGTCGAACGCCGCCTCCTGATCGCGCGAAACCAGGAACGCCGCGTTCATGATCATCTTGTCGCCGATCGGCTTGTTGATGCGCGACGCCACGGCGACATCCCTGAGCCGGTCCAGTATCTCGCTGCCGTAGCGCTCGGACCGCGACTGCAGAGCAGCGTCGATCGCGCGGCCGTACTGCATCCGCGCGAAGTAGGTCGACCCCTTCTGCAGGGCGATCTCGTTTTTCAGCCGGTGAATGCCCTTCGTCTTCGTCCTCGATGTCCTTGACGATCGAGTCGCGATCCCACAGCACCTTGAGGCCGAACTCCATCTTGTCGCGCATCTTCGACAGCACGTCGCCGAACGCGTCGTAGGCCGAGCGCAGGAGCTGCACGATGTCGTCCCTGCGTCTTGAAGATCGTGCCGAACGACATCGGAATGACGGTGTGATCCCGCATCACGATTTCGTTGACGCGCTCGTGGGCGAGCACGTTTTCGCGCGTTGAGTCGAGCACGCCAAGCGGCACGTCCGAGACGACCGCCGCGAGATCGCGATAGTGCACCGTGTGGATCTCGGTGCCGTTGTCGCCGATGCCCGCGGCGCCGAACTTCAGCGGATCGGCCGACTGGATGACGCAGTACACGTATTTGCCGCGGACCGCTTCGCCCGCCGACGTGCGCTCTGGCTGGTCCGCTGCGCCGCGGCTCTTTCGCGCGGCGCCCTGGCCGCCGCCTTCGCCGCAGGCGGCGCGGACCGCTTCATGGGGCGCCGCTCCTTCGTCTTTGGTCGTTTTTTTCGCCATGAAACGCTACACTCCTGGACGACGACGCCGCGCGACCGTCTGCCGCGCGCTCCCCGCGCTCAATTCCGCGCGCAGCGCCTGGTTCTCTGCCGCAAGCTCGTCATAGGACCGCGACTCGAGCGCGGGCCGCGCGACCGGCACTGACTGGCCGACCGCCTCCGAGTATTTCAAGTATGTATCGATGGACGCGACGACCACGCGCGCTTCGACGGTGATGAGGTCGATGCCGACGAGCGAAACGCGAACCCATGCATCGATGACGATCCCCTTGTCGAGAACGCGATCGAGGACGTCGATGAGACTCGAGCCGCCGGCGGCTCTTTCAACAGCCATGAACCCTTCCTTCGAATCCGTCGTGCTGGCTTCTGCCGCGCTGGGACCTGCGGCTCGCGAGTATACGACAAGATTCGAAAGAGTATTAGTGCCGGAACAAATTGCGCCGAGTGGGTTCGGAGCCGGCCATGCATGTCTAATGGACGGAGAGCGTCTCGCCGCGCAGCCGCTCGACCGTGGCCACGAGCACCGCCGGATCCACGGGCTTCGCAAGGTGGAACTGGAAGCCCGCCGCCAGCACGCGGTCGCGATCCTCCTCCGTCGTGTAGGCCGTCAGGGCCGCGGCAGGCAGCCGCGCGATCTTGTCGATTTCAGAGCTGCGCACGTGGCGAATCAGGTCATAGCCGTCCTCGATCGGCATTCCCAGATCGGCAACCAGCACATCAACCTGTTCACGCCGGAGCGCGACGAGTGCCGTCGACACGGACGTCGCCACGATGACCGATGCGCCGTAGTGCCGCAGAATCGCCGCAACCACCTCTCGCGCATCTGGATCGTCGTCGACGATCAACACGCGGGTGTCCGCCAGGCGCGACCGCAGGTCGGTGCGGCCGCTTTCCTTCACTTCGCGTACCTTGTCCGCGTGAACTGCGCTCGGAGCGGCCTGCAGCGGCAGCATGACGCGAAACGTCACGCCGGATTGCGCCGTCGGTCTCGGCTCGAATCGTGCCGCCGTGCAGGTCGATGATGTCGCGAACCAGCCCGAGCCCGCGCCCGTACTTGGCACGCGCCGAATGTTTGCTGGGATCCTGAGGCCGTTGGCGGCTGAAGAGATACGGTAACGCGTCGGCGTCGACGCCGACGCCGGCATCGTGCACCGTCAACTCGGCCATCCCGTTGTCCGATGGCCGCAGGCACACTTCAACGCTGCCCTTGTCGGGCGCGAAATGGATGGCGCTGTTGAACAGCCCGATGAGTGCCTGACGAAGACGCGCACCGTCTGCGAGCAGCGGACCGGGAAGCGCCTCGAGCCGGAAGTCGAATTCGATACCTTTGCCGGCGGTCGCTCCCTTTGCCGCATAGGCGGCGGTGTTGATCAGCTCTTTCGCGTCGACCGGTGTCAAGTGAAGCCGCAGATTCCCCGAGAGCAGGCGCCACGTGTCGACGACTTCGTTCACCAGGTCGAGTTGCTGCTTTGCCTGGCGGATGATCGTCTCTCCCGCACGCACGTTTCCTGCCTCGTTCAGCGCTTGACGCTTTATGAGCTCCGCCCAGCCAATGATGCTGTTGAGCGATGCCTCGCAGATCGTGAGCGACGACGCTGAGGTAGTCGTCGGAAAATCCGTCGACTTCCAGGGTCGGCCGCTTCGCAGCGTCTTTTCTGCGCTCTGGTGGTGGGATGTTTGTTCTGCTTCGGCCCGGCATCGTCCTCGAATCCGTTCCCATCATCCTAACCCTTCCGCCCTCCGGTCATCACCCTTTACCACTGACTTGCTGAGTGACGAGATGGCGAGAGGAGGCGCCCGTTGGGCGCCTCCCGAGCTTGTGGTCGCCCCGCACAGCTAAGGGGAGCGGTTCTGAGGAGTCCGGAAATGAATCCGGTCGCGCGATTAATTGCAACGCTCGTACCGGCAGAGAAATGCTGATTTTTCGCGCGGAGCCGGAAGATGTGTGCAGCGAAACCTTACATAGCGCCGTACGACCTGTCGGGCGGGTCGTGGCGGCCGTTGCCCATCAGACTGTTGGCGACCGATTTAAGCCCCTGGAAAATACCGACGATGGGCCAGGTCTTCGACTTCACGGCGCCGGCGACGGCACTGCCCGTGCCCGTGACGTGTCTGAGCGCGTCAGACACCGACTCCTGCACGTGCCTGATCTTGTCGGTCATCACCTGCACCTGGTCGAGCATGCCGTCGACGCGCGCGCGCAAGGGGGCGATATGCAGGCGTTCGACGGTCTCGATCGTCGATCATCGCCTGACGATAGAGGCGATAGGCTAAAAAGCCTGCCGCGCACACGAAGAGAAACTGAATGAGGCTGATCACTGCGAGAATCGCCAGCCAGGTATTGGTCCACGTCAAATCCATCATAAGAAAACCTCTTAAAGTCTATCAGGACGCCAGCCGCACATTGCTGGGCAGGGGCCGCAGCGTGCGGCGCCGATCGGGGCGCGCCTGCGGATTGTTTGCCTGACGGCGCGCCGTCATTGGCCTGCCGACGTCCCATCCTTCGGTTGCGTAGCCGCAGAGTGAGCACTGCAGGGAGAGCTTGTTGGGCTCGAAGTGCAGCATGACTTGATGGCCGTGAACTCCGCACCAGATTCGCGCGACTTCGTTGATAAGGGCAGAGAAAACTCTGACGAGCAGATCTCTGGCAAGCAGTTGTGGTGTGGCGCCGTCGTCTCGCCGCGTCTTGTTGATTTCAAAAACGTTATCGCCCATGACATTACTCCCGCCGGCATATCTAGCAAGCCTCGGGCCGTTTTCATCTGGCGGAAACCGCGCCGACGCTTCGCAATACGCCGGTTTGGATCGGCAGATTGACCAGAAAGCTGGCCACCTGTCATGAAACCCAACAGGGCTTGAAGGTTCCGGGTTCCGGTTCCGGTTCCGGTTCGAACGCGGAACCCGAACCCGGAACTGGAACTGGAACCGGAACCGAAACCCCTAGTAGCTGAGCGAATAAATCAGGTCGACGCCGGTCCTGTCGAGGCGCTGAGTACGGTGCGACCGCTGAAAGCCTTGTGTAACGGTGCTGACGAGGCGTAGCAATTCGTTGATGCGGTACTCGAGCGACAGTTGACTGAAATCGTCCGATCCGAACTCCTGACGGAACGACACGAACAGCCGCGAGCCGAATTGCTGACCGACAGCGATCGAGGGTTGTCCGCTCTCGCCGCCGGTTGCGCGGATCTCGAAAATGTCGAGATCGAGCGCGCGCGCGATGGAGTTTGCAAGCGGCGTCGCAAGATATCCCACGGCCAGACCGCCAGCGCGCTCGGCGATATTCAACCGCTCGCCTTCGCCGAGCTGATTGATGGGCTGGTTGAACACGATCAGCGACAGCACGTCGGCTTCGTCGAGCGGCGGCTGGCTCGAGAGGTTCACTTGCGGCTGGCGCGCCGTCCCGCGGATGTTCACGATCGCCGTCACCCCGGAAATGATGCGCTGCGCGTTCACCTGCAGAGCGGGATCGATCGGCCGCGTACCCTGGAACCGGATCTGGCTGTCGCGCAACACTTCGAAGCGTCGCCCCTGGAAGTCGTAGAAGCCCCGTACCACTGTGACGGTGCCGATCAGGTCGGGCTGGGCGGCCGGTGGCTTGCGAATCTGCAACTCGCCGCCCACCGTAATGTTGATGTCGCCGAGGCCTACGCGCGAAAAGCTTGCGTGCATGTCGCGCCCACGCAGCACGAGATCGTCGGGCAACCGCAGCCGCACGTCGACGGTCGCGGCGTCGTAGATGCCTACTTGCGGGTTATCGCCCTGCGTCGCTCCTTGCCCCTCAACCCCGGCCCCTTCAGTCTCGGTCGCCACGGTCGCTTCGGTGGAATACGGGTTCCGGGACCACTGCTCGAGAATCTGATCGACCTCGAGGCGCGCGGGCCGTGTGACGATTTCACCAGTGATGATGGGCTTCGCCACCTCGCCGGTGACGCGCACGTCGCTGTCGATCTGCATGTCCCCGAACTGGTTATCGAGCACCTTGAACTGGGAGGTCGATATCTGGAGGTTCATCTCCCCGATACTGCGCCGCTCGATGCCCAGTTGGCCGATGGCCACGAGCTTATCGAGGCCGTCGTCGCTCAACTCGAGGCGATCGATCATCAGCCGATCGCCCTCGAACAACAGACGCGCGATCGCGTTGGTATACGTCACCCCTGTCGCAACCACGCTGAAGCCGCCGTTGGTCGTTTCGACCAGCCCGTTCAATAGAGGCGCTTCGAGGGTTCCCTGCACACGCACGTCGGCGCTGAACTGCCCCGCCAGCTTCGTGACCTGCGTTGTTGCCGGCTGGAGCAGCGCGATGTCGATGGGCGTGCTCTTCACCGCGAGATCGAACTCTTCGGTACGCGTCGTCGTGCCCGGACCGTCGGGAACGGGGATGGTGCCAACGGCCGTCAACACCGCCGAGGGTGTCTGCTCGAGCCGGGCGTCGACGTCGACCGCGCGCCCTGAGTAACTGGCCTTGCCGCTGAGCGCGTTGAACTTCACTCCTTCGACCGTACCGCCCGTCACCGCGAAATCCGACTGCACGACGGGGTCGTTGCGCGTTCCGCGAATCTCTGCGCTCGCGTTCAGGACGCCGGCAAGCGAGCGGTTGCCCAGCAGGAGCTCGTTGATGTCCTGCACTTCGACGTTGTCGAGCCGCAGGTTCAGATCGTTCGCGGCGTTTGCCGACGCGGCCCCGATCGCGATCGTGCCGGCTGCCGTCACGCGCTGCGTGCCGCGCTGCAGCACAAAATTTTCGAGGGTCACAGAATTGCTCGAGTACTTCGCTGTTGCCTCCTGCCCCTGCTGCAGCGCCCACTGCGTCTTGCCGACGGTGAGATTCAGCGCGCGCAGATGGAGCTCGTCGTGATCCGGATGGAACACCACGTTGCCGCCGAGTCCGAGCGACCGGCGCTCTTCCTCGGCCATCGCGTCGAACTGCAGCTGGTTTTTTTCGTAGACCGTCTTCGCCGTTACGCGCGGGAGATTGCGGCCGGCCACCGTGACGAACGTCGCGGACGTATCGGCTTGAATGCGCGCCTGCTCGATATCGAAATTCGGAAGCTGCACGGCGTACGTACCGCTTGCCGTGAGCGCTTCGACAGTCGTGCCGTAGCGCAGCCGGTTCGCGCCGAGCTTGCCCACGATCGTCAGATTCGCGGCCGGCCCGGACGCTTCGCCGACAACGTGCGCCGAACCCGCGAGTGGCCGAGCGAAGCGCTTCGCGAGCGGCTCGAGGTTCGTCACCGCCATGTCGTAGGCGAACTTCGATTCTCCAGAGTCGCCGAGCGCGAGCGTGCCAGCGATGCTGGCTTTCAAATCGGGGCCCGCGAGGACGAGTTCCTTGATGTTCGCCAAGTCCTTGCCGAACGATCCCGCTGCCTGGCCCGAGTCGATCGCCATTCCGGCGATCGTTGATTTCGTCAGTGTCGCGGTGCCGCTCACGTTCAATAATTCCGTGGGACCGGCCTTCGGAACGGTCAGCGCGACCGCCATGTCGGCAGAGCCGTTCAACGTCGTGTCCGCAAGTTCCTTGCGCTGCGTGAACAGCGACCCCGGCAGCTCTTCGAACGGGCCGGTGAACTTCGCGCTAATTTCGCGCGCGGCCATCTGGAAATCCACCGTGGCGGACGGGAACCGCGCTCCCGCAAGCGTTGAGTCGACGAGCGACGCGTTGGTGTTCAGCACGAGATCGTCGACCGTCCGGCCGCTGCCGGTGAACGTAAACGCGCCTGTCAGCAATCCGCCGAACCGGTCGTCGTCAAGCCACGCGATTTCGAGAGGCGCCGCGAATCTGCGCGGGTTCAGCCATTCGACGTTGCCGCTCGCAGAGTAGCTCAACTGCCGATTGCGCGATTGCATGGCGAGCAGCGTGCCCGGCGCAAAGTGTGCGCCCTCGACAATCGAGTCGTCGAGCGTTCCCCCAGCGATCCAGTCGCGTCCCTGCGCCTCGAACGTATAGTTGCCCGCGGCTTGCGTTTCGAGCTTCGGCATCGAGAGACGGTCGGGCAGGCGACGCATATCGAGGTTTCGGAACGTACCTTCGAGGTGATACGACAACGGCCGCGACGGCGTCGAGAATCGGAATGTCGCGCGCGTCGTCGCAGTAGCGCCGTATGAGGCGCCGCTGGCATCGAAACGCAGAACGGCCTGTCCCGGGCGCGCGTCAGCGAGCCGAGGGACCTCGTACACGCCCTGCGCGCGGACGTTCGACGCCTGATAGCCGAGCCCCTCTACATGTGGACCCGCGAATTTGAAATCGATCTCCGCCGGGCTGAAGGTCCAGGTAAAGTCGGCCTGTCCGGTGACCCGCGTCTTCCACTCGGCTCGATTGAGAATAGGCGCCATGTCTACGTTGCGCACGTCGAGCCGCCCGCCGAGGCTCTTCGGCCCGGTGCCGAAGTGACCGATCAGGGGGCCGCGTGCCGTGCCCACAGATGACACGACGTTGACGTCCATGTTCAGTGCGTCGAGCGTCCCGCGCGCTTTCACATCGACAGCCGGATCGAGTTTGATGCCCGCGAGCGGCCGGAAATAGCGGGCGATTTCGGGTAGCGAGAGGCGCTCAGCGTTGAGGTCGATGTCGAGGAGCCGATCCTGCGGCCCGCTGTAGCTGATCGCAGTCACCAGTTTCGTGCGATCGGTTTCGATCGCTACGTCGCGCGCGCGAACGGACCCGCGATCGATGCGCAGATCGCCCGCCAGCCGGCGAACGTTCATCTCGCCGGCAGCCGCAGAAAACTGTCCGATCGAAATCGCGATGCCCGGCTTCTCATAAGCAAAGCGGAATTTCGTATTCAGACGAGTGAGATCTTCCAGGATCCGGCCGCGATCGTTGACGATGAGGTGGCCGTTCTTGATCGCAACCGACTCCATCGTGATCGTCGGCGCGCCACGGCCGCCGGTATTGCGGCGTGTTTTCACGAAGCGGTTGAAGTTCCACCCGGCGTTGTCGCGCCGGAGCATGATGGTCGGGTTGTCGAGCGTCATCGATTCGAAGATGAGACCATCGGAGATCATCGTGAGCAGGCTGTAATCCACCGACAACCTGTCCATCGCGACGACGGTCTGCCCTTCGTGACGCAGCGCCACGCCCTCGAGCGCCACGCCGGTGAAAATGTCGCCGCTGAGGCGCGTGATGGTGAGCTCGCCGTTCAGGTACTGCGCGGCCTGGGATACCGCTTTCTGGCGCAGCCAGTTCTTGAACCAGGTCGTCTGCGTCACGGCCACGCCGGCGCCGAGCACGATGACGAGCGACAGCACGGCAATCGCCACATAGCGCGACAGCCGGCGCAACGCACGCATCGCGGGTCTGCCCACGCCTAGAACGCCTGACCGATGCTGAAGTGTACTCGCCACTTCCGCTTCTCCGGATTCCCCTCGAGGACGAGGCCATCTATGGGGTTCAGTTGAACGCCAAGGTCGAGGCGCATCGGGCCAATCGGCGTGTCGTAGCGGATACCGGGACCCACGGCCCAGCGCAGTGTCTTCATCTGCACCTCCCATGGACCTGCCCAGGTATTGCCGCCGTCCACGAACAGGACGGCGCCAAGCTTTCCGCGTATCCCAAACCGTGCTTCCGTCGACACCTCCATCATGGTTCGCCCGCCGATCGGGTCTCCAGCGGGCGTCAGCGGGCTCACCTGATAGCGTCCCCACCCACGGACGCTGGTCGAGCCGCCGACGAAATAGCGTTTGTAGAACGGGATGAGGGCGGCGCTCGGCCCCGCCAGCGTCCCAGCGCCGGCTCGGTTGGCCCAGACGAATCGTGAACCTATGGGCACATACCCGCGGAGCTCACCCGAGAACTCCGTGTAATCGAACGTGCCGCGCAGCCATTGCCCGGCCTTCTCGACATGTCCGTGCACGACGTAGCCCTGGCGCGGATCGAGCGGCTGCGCCGCCGTGTTGCGATCGAAGTCAAACTCGAGAGCCGTGACTGTGCCAGAACCACGGCCGGTCACGGGATTGAGACCCAATGCGATGAGCTCGTCGCGAAACGTTGGATCCGCGAGGACGCTCGGCGCGACCATGTAATCCTCGTACTCCTGAATCAACGTTGCGCTGACAGTGTTGCGGACTCCACGCTCTGTGCCCATGCTCGCGCGGCTGAAATCCTTGATCAGCGCGATTCTCCCGCCGCTGCTTCGGTACTCGTAGACCGGCTCGTCGGCCCACCAGGTGGATCCCGTCAGGCGGACTGAAAGCCCCCGTTGAAACAGGAACGGTTCCAGAAAACTGCCTCGCACCCCTTGCTCGAGCGACGACGCCTTCGCCTCGACCTCACCAGTGCGCGCACCACCGGCGAAGTTCACGTGCCGCCAGTTGATGCGTCCGCGCGCCTTCTCCTCGGAACCGAATCCACCCCCTAGTTGAAGGCGCCGATGCTTGCCCTCGGCGACGGTGACGACGACCGGGACCCGTGGCGACCGATCTTCGGGAAGGCGCGGCACGACGTTCGCAAACTGAAACAGCTCGAGGCTGTAGAGCCGCCTCTGCGTCTCCGTAATGCGGCTGAGCTGGTACAGATCTCCCTCCTTGAACGCGAGCTCCCGGCGAATGACGTCTTCATCGACCGATACAACACCTTCGACGGTGATGGTACCGAACACGGCTTGCGGGCCCGTATCTGCGGCAACGGTCAGCTCGACGCGCATCTCGTTCGAGCCAGGCCGCTCGACCATGCGCACGTTGGCGTAGGGAAACCCATGATCGCGCAGCTCAGCGACCGACATGTCGTGCGATGCCAGGATGAGCCGCTGATCCCGTGGCTTGCTCGCTGCAAGGGGCAGCCGCGCCTGGAGCCGCTCGAGATGGTCGGCGGGAACGCCGTCGAACCCGTCGAAGATGACCTTCTCGATAATCGTCGGCTCACCCTCGTTGATTTCAACGGTAATGGCGACCTTGTCCTTGGCGTCGTTCAGCGCGACATCGACGCCGACCACTTTCGCTCGTGGATAGCCGCGGTCGGCATAGAACGCCTCGATGCGCTTGACGTCGCGATCGAACTCTGTTCGATCGAAAAACCGCTTGCGCGACCACGGCAGGAATCCGCTTTCCTGCGTGGCGAGAACCCCCTTGAGCTCATCCGTCTGCACGGCATTCGCGCCGTTGAAGTTGATCGACGTCACCTGTACGTCGCCTGTTTCGCGACACCCGGCCGCGGTCATCGCGATGAGCACGACCGACGCAAGAAGTCTTCGCATCATCATCACGCGGCGTGGTGCGTCTTCTTCTTTCCGGGGCTTTTCGCCTGTCTCGTGCGAACGCGTTTCGTCGATTTCGCGCGCGCCGCGGAGCTCTTGTTCTGCGCAAGGCTCTGCCGCAGGCGCTCCATCAGGTCGACGACCTTGCCTTCGGGCGGAGGCTCCGCCGACGGCAGGCTGGGCTTTTGGCCCTTGATACGCGCCTTGATGAGCTTCATCAGATTCTCGCGGTACTCATCGGTGTACTTCGACGGATCCCACTCGGCCGCGAGATTCTCGATGAGCATTTTGGCCATGTCGAGCTCGGCTTTGCGCACCTTCTCGCCCGAAGGAAATTCCAGATGGGCTGTCTCGACCAGCTCGTCCGCATATCTCAAGAGCGTCAACACCAGCGCATCGTCGATGACCTCGACCGCGGCAAGATGCTGCGCCTCGCGGATGATGATCTTGGCGACGCCGACGCGCCCGGATTCCTTGAGCGCATCGCGAAGCAGCGCGTATGCGTGACTCGATCCCTTCTGGGGCGTCAGGTAATACGGCGTTTCGAAATAGCGATCGTCGATCTCGTCGCCCTTGACGAAGTCCAGGATGTCGATCGCGCGATCTTTGCTGAGTGCGGCGGTCTTCAGGTCTTCCTTGGTAAGAGTGACGAAACGTCCCTTCTCGTACTCGAAGCCCTTGACGAGATCTTCCCACGCAACCGGTTTGCCTTCGCGCTGGCACACGCGCTCGTAGCGGACTGGCGACTTGTCGCGCGCGTGCAACATGCGGAACTTCGGCCGGTGATCGCGGACCGCCGTGTGCAGCTCGACTGGGATGGAGACGAGGCCGAACGCTATGGAACCCTTCCAGATTGATCGCGGCATAGCGACGGGCATATCTGCAAGGTGTACGCCGTTCGGAATAGATGGTAGCTAGTGGGCGGTAGCGGGCAGGACGTGGCTGGTAGCCAGTAAAATGTAGCAACAACGCTACAAGCTACCAGCTACCAGCTACAAAGCCAGTTCAGATATTGAAGTGAATCAGGTAATGATTTCCACCGCGGTTAATCCACAGCCGCAGGTAATCGTTTCCCTTGAGCACTTCAGCGCGGTATCCGCCGGCAGGCGGTGGTGTCTGTTCAGCGACCTGCTTGATGTCGCCGGCCGGGACAATCGTGACCACCTCACGCGCCACGACCTTGCCGTCGCGCATGAATTCCGCCCATCGTTCGTACTGCGGCGTCTGCCCTGCCGCCTGCGGCGTTGCCGGCGTTTCCGTGACACGGACCTGATATGTGCCGGCGGGTAGCGCCTTTCCGTCGCCCTTGACGGCTCGCGGGATACGGACCGCGCCCAGATTCACCGAACTTCCAGCCTGCGCTGACGACTGCTCCATGGCTGGCTTGGCGGTCTGCGGCTTCGCTTGCGCCCCCAGATCGACGGCGGCACCGAGAAAGGCCGACATCCCACAAGCCAGGCCGATGTTTACGTAGCGGTTCATAAACATTCCCCCTTAGTTGCCGGCGACGAGCTGCACGGTCATGGCCGCGCGGCGATTGAGCCGGCGGGTTTCTTCCCGTGAGTTATCGTGCTTCGGCTGCTCTTCACCGAAGCTGACAGTAGTAAGTCGATCGGCCGCGATGCCGTTCGACGCCAGGTATTGCTGCACCGACCGGGCGCGGCGATCACCGAGCGCCAGGTTGTACTCCGCGGTGCCGATGCTGCAGGTGTGCCCTTCGATGCGCACGCGCAGCGTCGGATCAGCCCTCATCGCTTCGACCGCCTGCGCCAGGATGCGCTGTGCGGCGTCGGTCAGCGTGTAGCGATCGAAGTCGAAGTAGACGTCTTCAAACGTTATCGTCTTCACGACTCGCGGCACGACCTGGATATTCACCGTGTCGGACGCCTTCATGCTGTCGCTCGGGCAGGTGCCGGTCACCGTGACAGGCACGGTGCCTGGCGTGTTCGGAGCCGTCCACACCGTGTTCTGCTGTGCCGGATTGGCAAACGTACCCGTCGGCGCGCTCCACTGATAGGTAATGACGCAGCCGATCGAGTCCTGTGCCGTGGCCGTCACCTTCGAAGTGGCGCCCACTTCGACCGTGCATGGATTGCACTGCGCGTCGAGCGTGAGCGTGTGCGGCGCCGCCGCAACTGGCGTAGGAGGAGGAGGCGGCGGCGGCAGCGCCACCGGAATGCCTGCCACGCCGGGGTGATAGCCGATACGGAACTGCCAGCCGAACTTCGTGCCGAAGTTGTCGTCGCTGTCGACATCGAGATCTTCGCGATTTTCGGCCTTGGCGGACCAGTTGATGCCGCCGCCGGCGAAGAACCCGCTGCTCGCCTGCCAGGTCGCTCCGAACATCAGCGTCGACTGCAGCGGAAGGTTCGATGTGACCAGCGGCACGCTGCCGTCAGTGCCAACGAGCGAAGCAGGCGCGGGCGAAACCGTCCGCGTCACCACGTCGTTGTTGAAGATCTCGCCGTACCACTCTGTCGTGAACTTCAGCGGGCTGCGCGTGGGAAACTGCGCGCCGATGCCGAAGGGGATGCCGCTCGACAGGTCATACTCGTCCGGGTCGCCGCGATGGCGATAGCCGATGCTTCCGGAGACCTCGGCCGTGCTCGCAATTTCCTTGCTGACGATAAAGTCGAATTGCAGGTCCATCTTGCCGGTACCTGATCCGCTTTCGAGAGCCCGTCGGCACTTTGACCATACCGCGAAGGGCCAGGGCGACCGGGGACTGGCGCGATTCCGACAGCAGACTGACCTTCGCGCCGAGGAACGTGTCCCCGAAGTCGTTGCCAATCCACCCCTCGCGCACGAAGGGATAGTTGTTGTCCACGCCGCCATAACGGTCGCCGCCAAACCCGAAGATCGGGCGCGTGTCGCGATCGATTCGGGTGATGAACCGGACCGCGCCGAAGATCTCGGCCGTACCCTTTATCGCCATAGGCGAACGTGCCCTCAAAATGCGAGATGTCCGTGAACCCCTGGCGCACGTCCCAGTTGAGGCGGTAGGCGCTGGCTGACCAGGTACCGTTACGCAGCACCTCGCCCGTTGGGACGAACCAAAGACCGGTATCTCCATACACACTTGTGGTGGCGGGTCGTACTGTCTCTTCCATTCCCGCCGGTGCCTGGGCCCACGCTTCGCCGGTGACTAAAAACAATGCACCAACAAGGGCCAGGATTCCGAATCGTCGCGGCATGTGTATCCTCCTACAGGGTATTGCACGCATAGGTAGCTAAATCCGACTTGCGTCCTTGCACAACACGTGCCGGGCTGTCGCTGCTCCGAAAGTGGGGAAACATGCGAGACGGGATAGAGCGTGAAACCCCGTTTTCGGGGAGGCAGGATATGTGATAGCACATTGTCCGAAATGTAGACAAGAAATCAATCCCCCAACCGGCGCACTTTTGCAATCTTTCGTTCGAGGTCGTCGTGTAACCGCGCCAGATCGCGACGGTACGCGTCCTCGGCCTGGCCCGGTCGGCCGGATCGAGCAGACCGGCTACTTTCGAACGATGCAGAATTTCGAGCTCGGCCACTTTCGACGCATGAAGGTTGCGGGCCTCGGCGATCTGCGCCTTCTGCTCGTCAGTCGTGCAGCCGTTCCGCGACCCCGCTGTCCGCGTCTTTCCTACGCAAGCGCTCCATGGCCAGCTCCACGGCGCTCTTGGGTTTGTCGTCGGTGCTCATGCACCGCCAGTGTAGCGTGTACCGCGACCCAACGATGTGCACAACTGTACACCGCTCAGATTTGACAGGATCCGCGGTCTGCCGATATAACTATCGCGTCTTGACGTTCTCTTCCCTTCTGCTCCGGCGCGCGACCTCGACCGCCTGTTGTCGATGCTCGTGTATCGTGCCGGCGGCAGCTAGGTAAGAGCTCTCCTGCGCAAGTCCTGCAGTTCTTTTCTCCCTAGTCACATTCGCCGGCCTTCGCTAATCAACCCCTGTTGTCTGTCTGCACACTTAGCGAATGCGGGCGCAATGCGCCTGTGCATTGAGGGAGAACTCGACAATGGTTTCCGGAAAGCTGATCAGATCTGCCGTCTTTGTGACCGCGTTCGTCGTCACCGTTGGCCATGCGGCGCCAGCGAGCCTGCTGGCGCAGGCGGGCACTGGCACCGCTGCCAGCACCATCACCGGCGTCGTGCGCGATTCGTCGGGAGGCGCGATACCTGGCGCAATCGTCCGTGTCATCAACGAGGCGACCGGTGTAACCGTCGAAGCCATCAGCGACGGGCAGGGATCGTATCGCGTCGCCGCGCTGTTGCCCGGCCAGTACCGCATGGAGACGACGCTGGATGGATTCGAAGCTCCCGTGCGCAGGGTCGTCGCTCGACACCAGTCAGACTCTGGCGATCGACATCACGCTGAGCCCATCGCGCGTCACGGAAGCGGTGGTCGTCACCGCCCGCCGCATCGAAGAGGCGGCCCAGGAGGTTCCGATTCCGGTCTCGGTCGTGAGCGGAAATCAGATTGCCGACGCGGGCGCCTTCAACGTCAATCGTCTGAAGGAACAGATCCCCACCGTCCAGTTCTACTCGACCAATCCTCGCAACTCGTCGGTGCAGATCCGCGGGCTCGGCGCACCGTTCGGGCTGACCAACGATGGCATCGAGCCCGGCGTCGGAATGTACATCGACGGGGTGTTCTACGCTCGTCCCGCTTCGGCGTCGCTCGACTTCCTCGACGTGGAGCGGGTCGAAGTGCTGCGCGGGCCGCAGGGCACGCTCTTCGGCAAGAACACGACCGCCGGCGCCATCAACGTGACCACACGCCGGCCCGCCTTCACGCCGGAGACCGAGTTCGAGCTCAACTACGGCAGCATCGGATTCGTTCAGGCGAAGGGTTCAATCACGGGACCACTCGTCGGCCGGAAGGTCGCCGGGCGGCTGTCGTTCTCCGGCACCCAGCGTGACGGCACTGTCTACAACGTTAAGACGCAGGAACCGGTGAACAACCTCAACAATCTGGGCGTCAGGGGCCAGGTGCTGTTCACGCCGTCGGATAAGCGTCGCCCTCACGCTCGCGATTGACAACACGCGGCAACGCGTCAGGGGCTCTACACAGGTCATCGCCGGCGTCACCCCGACGCTGCGTGCGGCAAACCGGCAATTCGCCGACCATCGCGGCCGAGGTCGGCTATGTGCCACCGAGCTATAACTCCTTCGACCGGCTGACCGACGTTGACTCGCCCTTGCAATCCAACCAGGGCCTCGGCGGCGCCTCGCTGAATGCCGACTGGCGCGTGGGCACGCGGCAGGCTGACGTCCACGACCTCATGGCGCTACTGGGATTGGGATCCGTTGAACGACCGCGACTTCATCGGCCTGCCGATCACGACGGTGTCATCGGGCACGTCGAAGCAGCGCCAGTGGACGCAGGAGGTCCGATACGCCGGCGACCTTTCTTCGCGCACGCCAACTTTGTTGCCGGCGCATTCGCTTATCAGCCAGCAGATCGACTCGGACCCGGTGATCAAGCAGGAACACGGCGCATCTGCGGCGCGCTGGCTGCTGGCGCCGACCGCCAGCGGCCGCGACACCCGGCCTGCTCGATGGATATGGCTTCGATCAGTATCTGAACTATCGGAACACCAGCGCGGCGCGTGTTCGGCCAGCTCGAATGGTCGGTGACCGATCGCCTTCGGCTGTTGCCCGGCCTCCGATTCAACTATGACAAGAAGGACGTGGACTTCGACCAGCAGGTCTATGGCGGGCTGCAGACAACCGATCCCGCGCTGATCGCGCTGAAGCTCTCCGTTCTGGCGCCGCAGACCTATTCGGCCGATGTCGATGACACGAACCTGTCGGGGCAGATCACACTGGCCTACGCCCTTGCTCGGAGGGTCAACACCTATGCGACGTATTCGACCAGCTTCAAGTCGGTCGGTCTCAACCTTGGCGGCGTGCCAACCGATGCGATCGGCCGGCCTGTCCTGTCGGCTGCGACTGTGAGACCCGAGGATGTGCGGCACATCGAAGCCGGATTCAAGACCGAGCCGTTTGACGGCGTCACTGCAAACGTCACCGTCTACGACACCGAGATCGAGGACTTCCAGACACAGGTCCAGAACGCCGCTGTCGGCGTACTTCGCGGCTATCTCGCCAACGCTGAAAAAGTGCGCGTGCGCGGTGTCGAGTTCGACGGCAACGCTCAGGGTGAACGACCATCTGTCGTTCTACGGCGCTGCCGCCTACACCGACGGCAAATATATTTCCTTCCCTGACGCGCCGGCCCCACTCGAGGAAACCGGCGGCCCGGGATTCAAGGACATCTCAGGTTCGGTTCTCCCAGGCATCTCCGAGTGGGCCGGCTCCGTCGGCGGCGAGTACGCGAATCCTGGGAATGTGCTCGGGCAGAGCGGGAGAGTACTTCGGGGCGATCGACGCCAGCTATCGCTCCTCATTTTCGTCGAGCCCCAGCGCGTCGAAGTATCTGGTTGTCGAGGGATACTCCCTGCTCAATGCCCGGGTCGGCTTCCGAGCAAGGGACGGTTGGACGCTTTCGCTGTGGGCCCGCAACCTGCTGGACAAGGAGTATTTCGATCTGCTCTCCCCGGTGGCGGGCGGCACCGGACTCTACGTCGGCCAGCCTGGAGATCGCAGAACCGTCGGCTTGACCATGCGGATATCCCTGCGATCGTCACGCCCGTGATTACTTGTTATTCTGTGTTATGCGCACATCTGCGTCAGGAGTCGATGATGAAGCCGCTTCTCGTCCTTTTCTGCTCGTGTCTGGACTGATGCTCGGTGGTCCCCTGCCCGCTCAGGCGCAGACCACGCTCTTGAACGTCTCCTACGATCCCACCCGAGAGTTGTATCGCGCGTTCAACGAAGCGTTCGCCAAATACTGGGCGGCGAAATCCGGTGGACAGAAAATCACGTTTCGCCAGTCTCACGCGGGCTCGGGCGGACAGGCGCGCTCGGTGATCGACGGCCTCGAAGCCGATGTCGTCACGCTCGCGCTCGCCTACGACGTCGAGGCGATCTCGAAAGGCAGGCCTGATTACACCGGGCTGGATCAAGTTCCTGCCGAACAACAGCGCCCCGTATACATCGACGATCGTGTTTCTCGTGCGCAAGGGCAACCCGAAGGGCATCAAGGACTGGAACGATCTGGTGAAAGCCGGGCATCCAGGTCATCACGCCGAATCCGAAGACGTCGGGCGGCGCGCGCTGGAACTATCTTGCGGCCTGGGAATACGCGCGGCAGCAGAACGGGGGCAGCGACGCGAAGGCGCGTGAGTTCGTCGCCGCGCTGTACAAGAACGTGCCGGTGCTCGATTCCGGCGCGCGCGGATCGACGACGACTTTCATGGAGCGCGGCATCGGCGACGTGCTTCTCGCATGGGAGAACGAAGCGTATCTGGCGCTCGGAGAAGCGAAAGACAAAGTCGATATCATCGTGCCGTCCGTCAGCATTCTTGCGGAACCATCGGTTGCGGTCGTGGACAAGGTGGTCGATCGGCGCGGGACACGGGCCGTCGCCCGGGCCTATCTCGAATACTTGTATTCGCCGGAGGGCCAGGAGATCGCCGCCCGGAATCACTATCGTCCGCGCGACCAGAAAGTCGCTGCGAAATACGCCGGCACGTTCGCCAAGGTAAAGCTGTTTACGATCGATCAGGCGTTCGGGGGATGGGACAGCGCGCAGAAGACCCACTTCGCGGACGGTGGAACCTTCGATCAGATCTACAGGCCCGGTGAGCCGTTAGCGCTCTGGTGTTCGTGTCAGAATGTCGGGTCTATGACCCGACACGTGACCTCGCGGTGTGCGCTGCTGGTTCTCACCTGCGCTCCGGCAGCAGCGCAGGCTCAGACTGCGAAGCCTGGAGCAGAAGCCGGTCGCGCCGCTCGCGCGCTGGATTGATCTGCAGAACGCGACGCTGAACACGCGGTATCGATTCATCGACAGCAGCGAGGGCGTGATCACGACGAACCAGATTCAGCACCGCGAAACCCTGCGCGCGCGGCTCAAGTTCGACGCGCCCGGACGATACGCCTTGAATTTCGGGACGTCCACAGGGGTTCGATTCACCAGCGGGTGGAACAACACGGGCATCGGGTTGGGCGACTGGCAGAGCCCGCTCTCGGTTCGGATCCTGTACTTGGCGGCCCAACCCATTGCCGGAGTCGAAGGGCAATATGGAAGCATGTACATTCTCAAAGGTGAGTCGACGGAGATCACGACGTACGACGACGACGGATACGTCATCGGCGAACGGGTTTCCGTACGGCGGCCGCGACAGTTCTTCTTCGACGAGATGTCGGCGACGGTCGGCTACTTCTCGAGCACCCCGGCAGAACTCGGCATTCAGCAGGCGCCTCAAGTACCTCAACGACCGTCCGAACTACGGACACTTCCTCGTTGACAAGAAACTGGGCGCGCGCGGCGGCGTGTCCGCTGACTTCACGTCGGCCGGAGGCGCGCGAACGTGGCGCGCCGCGACGAACCTCAACATGAAAGAGCTGCGTGCGGTGGACTCGATTCTCTTCGAGAATTACAAGCGCACGAACGACAACCCGGCATATGGATTTGCCGTGACCGCAACCAAGGCCTTCACGCGAAAAGTCAGTGTCAACGGCGGCTATGCCAGCATCGATCGGTTCTACGGCGGCCTCAACTCCGACCGCTTTCACGTCGGCAACCGCGTGTTCATCATGACCACGTACGTCTTCTCGCCGCGTTTCACCGCCTCCGCGTTCATCACCAGAGCAGTTGGCAACGAGTTCCCCCTGCTTCAAAGAACGTTGTCGAATCTCATCTTTTCGTACAACGCGCTACCGGATTTGCGGCGGACAGGGCTGTTCTAAGTCGCATGGCAGGAACCAGACGCTCGAGCGTATTGCCCGGGTTCCGGCTGACGCTCGGATTCACGATCTTCTATCTCTGCCTGATCGTGCTCGTGCCGCTCGTCACGCTGCCGGCCCGTACGGCCACGATGGGATGGAATGCGATCTGGCAGACCGTCAGCGATCCGCGCGTCGTCGCATCGTACAAGCTCAGCGTTGGCGCCGCGTTGATCGCTGCGTGCATCAACGCCGTGTTCGGGCTCATCGTGGCGTGGGTGCTGGCGCGCTACCGGTTTCCCGGCAAGCGCATCGTCGATGCATTCATAGATTTGCCGTTTGCCCTGCCGACGGCCGTCGCCGGCATTACATTGACCACGCTTTACGCGCCCAACGGCTGGCTTGGGGCGCCGCTCGAGAAGTTCGGCATCAAGGTGGCGTTCACGCCCCTGGGCATCACGATCGCGCTCGTCTTCATCGGGTTACCGTTTGTGGTGCGGACGCTGCAGCCGGTCATCGAGGATCTCGACGTTGAGATCGAAGAGGCGGCCACGAGCCTCGGCGCGAGCCGGCCGTACGTGCTGACGCGCATCATCCTGCCGTACCTGTATCCGGCATGGCTCACAGGTTTCGCGCTGGCGTTTGCTCGAGCGGTGGGCGAATACGGATCGGTCGTCTTCATTTCGGGCAACATGCCCATGCGGACCGAAATTGCGCCGCTGCTGATCATCACCAAGCTCGAGCAGTATGACTACGCAGGCGCGACGGCCATCGCGGTCGTCATGCTGCTGATTTCGTTCACCCTGCTGCTCACCGTCAACGCGCTCCAGGGCTGGAGCAGCCGGAAGCTGGCGCATTGATGGCGCACGTTGAGACCGGACGCACGCGCGATCCGAAGAAGGGCCTGACCGAGCCCGCGCCCATCAGGTGGCTGCTCACTTCAGTGGCGCTCGGCTTTCTGTTCCTGTTTCTTGCGCTGCCCCTGACTGCCGTCTTTACGGAGGCGTTCCGCCTCGGATGGCGTGGATACGTGAACGCGATCGCGGAGCCCGACGCGATGGCCGCCTTGACGTTGACGCTGACGGCTGCCGCCATTGCTGTTCCTGCAAACTTGATCTTCGGCGTGGCCGCGGCATGGGCCATCGGCAAATTCCAGTTCCGCGGCAGGCAGCTGCTCATCACGCTCATCGACCTGCCTTTTGCGGTATCGCCAGTCATTTCGGGAATGGTGTTCGTGCTTCTCTTCGGCCGACAGGGATTCCTCGGTCCGTGGTTGATGGAGCACGATATCCGCATCGTGTTCGCCGTTCCCGGGATCGTGCTCGCCACACTTTTCGTGTCGTTCCCGTTCGTGGCGCGCGAGATCATTCCGGTCATGGAAGCGACTGGCTCACAGGAAGAGGAGGCGGCGCGCGTGCTCGGTGCGGGCGGCTTTCAAACGTTCTTTCGCGTGACGCTGCCGAACATCAAATGGGGCCTGCTCTACGGCGTGATCCTCTGCAACGCCCGTGCGATGGGGGAGTTCGGCGCGGTATCGGTCGTGTCGGGACACATCCGCGGTCTGACGAATACGCTCCCGCTACACGTCGAAATCCTGTACAACGAGTATCAGTTCCAGGCCGCGTTCGCTGTCGCGTCGATTCTCGCCTTTCTCGCGCTCGTCACGCTTGCCCTGAAGACAATCGTGGAATACCGAACGCGGAGAGCGATGGAACCGATCGGGGAGACGGGTAGTTAGAGATCTATAGATCTAAGATCTATAGATCTTTAGTTACAGAACACAGCAATGGGCATAGACATCCGCAACGTCAGCAAAACCTTCGGCAGCTTCACGGCGCTGCGCGACGTGAGCTTCGAGGTGCGTCCCGGCGAGCTCGTGGCGCTGCTCGGACCGTCGGGCTGCGGCAAGACGACGCTGCTGCGGATCGTCGCCGGACTCGAGTCTCCCGATCAAGGCAGCGTGCTGTTCGATGGCGAGGATGCGACGAACCGTCGGGTTGGCGAGCGGCGCGTGGGATTTGTTTTTCAACACTACGCGCTTTTCCGGCATATGACGGTGTTCGAGAATGTCGCGTTCGGGCTGCGTGTGCGCCCGAGAGCGCACCGGCCGCCGGATAACGAGATCACAGCGAAGGTCACGAACCTGCTGAAGCTCGTGCAGCTCGACTATCTGGGCGATCGGTATCCGTCCCAGCTCTCCGGAGGCCAGCGTCAGCGCGTCGCTCTCGCCCGCGCCCTTGCCGTCGAGCCAAAGGTTTTGCTGCTCGACGAGCCCTTCGGTGCGCTCGACGCCAAGGTGCGGCAGGAGCTTCGTCGGTGGCTGCGACGCCTGCACGAGGAGATTCACCTGACGAGCGTGTTCGTGACGCACGATCAGGAAGAAGCGCTCGAGCTCGCTGACCGGATTGTCATCATGAACGAGGGCAAGATCGAGCAGGACGCGAGCCCGGTCGAGGTTTTCGAGCATCCCGCAAGCCCGTTCGTGATGAACTTTCTCGGCAACGTGAACATCTTTCATGGCCGGGTCGAGAAAGGGCGCGCGCTGCTCGGCCCGCTCGCGCTCGACTATCCCGAGCACGCGGCCGCCGAGTCGCGGCCGGCTGCCGGGTACGCCCGGCCACACGAGCTCGACGTGGCCCGCATCGACAGCGGCGGCGGATTGTGGGCCATCCTCGAGACCGCCAACCTCGCCGGCGCGATAGTGAAGCTCGACCTCCTTGATGACGAGCGAAAGCTGCTGCAGGTGGAGGTCGCGCGCGAACACTACGATGGGTTGAACCCGAAGATCGGCGAGCGGCTGTATGTGAGGCCCAAGAAGATCCGCGTGTTTGTGGAGGCGCAATGAGCCGCTTAGCGCGACATCGGGATCACCCATTCGACGAAGGCCCGATCGGCGTTGCCCGAGCGGAGGCTCTCGGACGACGCCAGGTCCGCCCACGTAAGGCGACCGTGAACACCGTAGGGAAGAATGCGCACGCGGTTTGCCGACGGCTCGACCTTTACTTCGACAAAGCTCTGGAAAAACGGGGCAACGTTGTTGTCGAAGACAGCCGACAACCACTCAGCTGAAAACGGCCACGCATCGAACCTGGTGGTCCACCACCAGGCTGGCCGTTTCCACCAGGGCGAGTTCGCTTCGATCTTCTTTGATACCGACAGACGGTCCGGATAATGAGCCCAGTCCAGCGTCGGTGGCTGGGTCGGCCAGCTCAATGCTGTACCGAAGCTCAGATATGCTCCGCCGCCGCCGTTGACGAAATGGTGCACCGCGGGAGACCCTGCGGCGCCCCTTTCGACGTAGTACTCGAGATCGTGGGTATCGCCTCCCATGACGATCGTGACGCCATGGCCGAGAAGCAGTCGTTTCAGCCGCTCGAACTCGTTGTCCCCGACTGTCACGTTGTGACCGCCCGCGAAAAACGGATGACCTACTATCGCCATGGTCGTCTTGCCGGCGGCACGCCGCAGCGCGCTTTCGAGCCAACGCTCCTGCGCGGTGTCGATTTTCCTCAAGACCCCCGTGTCGATGGCGAGGAGGGCGAAGCCATCCGTTTGAACCTCGAAGAAAGGCGCCCGCTGAAACCCGGTCGGTACGCGGTACGCCTCACGCAGGCGTGCCGCTTCCTGAATCAGACCTTCGATCCGGCCGTCGGTCGTGCTCGTCAGACGCAGGTCTGATTCGACCCGCGCGCGGATGCTGGCGCGCGCCGCATCAGCCTGGAGAAATGTAGCGTCGAAGCTTTCGAGGGCGTCGTACCAATCGTGATTGCCGGGAATCGCGTAGACAGGGCGCGTCACTCCCTTGAACGGCAGCCAGAACTTCGCTTCATAGTCGCGCATCGCACCAGTGGGATAGACGACGTCGGACGATACAACGACGAAGCGCACGTCAGGGCTGTTGGTCACCGACAGCAGTTGATCGCGAAGCACGTGCTGACTCGCATCGCCTTCGCCCGTATCGCCGATGACGACAAACGAGAAATCGCCGGAGCCGATTCCCTGTGGATCGACGGCAAAGCTCGCCGGCCCGGCGCTCCCTCCCTCCTGCGACAACACCGCCCGCACCATCGATTCGCGCCAGGTATCGGTCCGCGACTCCGCCCAGGAATTCCATATTCCGGCCGCCCAGTTCTCCGTGTCGAAATACCAGCTCATCCCCCAGACCGGAGCGGTAGCCGCGATGATGGCGGCAATCGGGAGGCCGCGCTGCAGCCCGCGATTGAGCGCCGCTGGCACCGAGTAGCGTAGTTCGCGCAAACGGAAGGCCATCGTCAGCCTCCAGCGAAGCCAGGCTCCGGTTACCCGATCGATCCAGGCGCTTCGGGGGTCAGCTCGATTCAGATGCCAGCGCCACAAGCGCCGCTCGATCCAGCGAGTTGGCTTGCGCAGCATCATGTGTGCCGGATTGATGACGAGGAGCGTGATCAACACTGCGACGAGCATGTCGCCGGCGACAGCCACTGCAGGAGAAATCAGCCCAAGCACAGTCAAGTCAGTGCTCATCCGGGAGATGTGAATCGAGAACAAAGTGGCGATGAACGCCAGCGTCCAGCCGCGATCGATGGGAGCGCGCACTCGCTCGGCGGCCTCGACCTCTACCGCCATGGCCGCAGCCCCCGGTTGGTCCGCCAGCCCGAGCTCGTCGACGATCGCTTCGTCGGCTTCAGCGGTTGTGTACACGGGCTCGACGATGATGCTCCAGGTGATGCCGAAGATCCGAAGCGCACCGGCTATCGCGACAACCCACGTCAAGAGCCACCCTCGGGCGAGCAGGATCAGCAGCACGACGGCGGCGTTACCGAGCGCAGCCCACGTGGCGATCGAACGTTCTTTCCGCTCGCTGGTCCGAACGACGGCAAACGCGTGCCGGATTGCATCAACCGAAAACCAGCCGGCGATTACGAGCCGCAACGCCCCAGCCGCGACGAGCGGGGCGTTTATCAGAAACAGGGCGATCGCCATGCTGATGACCGCGCTCATCGTGCCCTTCCTTCGCGCCGTCATCGTCGATCGCCTGAACGAATGCAGGACCTCGACGGCCGCTGCGATGCCAAGCAGGGCGCCGATTCTGGACGCCGGATGTTCAGCGCCGCCGAACGGCGTCGCCAGGGCCAGCAGCCCGAGCGCCATGGTGATGACCGCCAGGCCAGTGACGCGGCTTTGCTGGCCGGCTGCGGCCACTTTCATCATGGGTGTGGGTCTAGAAGTGCGAGGCGGGGATTACGCCGTTCAAGGAGCGGCGCGCTGCCGCGGATATCCATGCGATGGCGATCGACAGGACGTGGACGCAACTCATCAGAACATTCGCATGGGAATGAGTCTAGCGAGGCAACCGGACGTCTATGCAGTTTCGGCATCTATCTCTATCGTCCCTTGACGATGGGAAATACGAACACCAACGAAAATGACCAACGGCTGGCATCCTTCGGAAGTCCTGTGGCAACGTAGTCGAGCGAACCCTCGATCTCCACGTCGCGAAACCAGTTCCTTTCTGGCAACCGGCTGAACACGGCGACCGCCGTGTCGAGCTCGAGATTCAGTTTGTGCGTGTAGGCGCGCGTGTCGGTAGGCCGCTTGGCCGGACTGAACTTATCGACGATGTCGAAGTGGGATGAGAGCCAACCGCTAGTCTGCTCCCCCTCGAGCCAGTACAGCTTGAGCTCGGACTCGAGCTCGAGCTCGTTCTCGTCACTGAACGGCTTGGTAATGGCCTCGAGCGTCACGCCGACGCGCGGCATCGGCGTCGAGAGATCGAGTGCGAAGATCGTCTCGAACACCGTCGCATCCCTTTCCCATGTAATCGTCGGTTCGACGAGCAGTGTTGGCTCACAGAGGAAGCGACACCTGCCTTGCTGCGCCGAAACCGGCACAGCGATGAACAGCAGAATGAACAGGGCGGCAGCGTGCTTGATCATAGTGTCCGATGCGGCCGTGCGGCGGCTACTGCACGCGCCACGGCGAGACGCTTGACCAGCTCTTGAGGTGTTCCTTCGCCCACTCGTTGGTCTCTGTCGTGTGGCAACCGATGCACGGGTTCGGGATTTTGTACTGCTCCGTCATCGACGGCGTGATGAATTTGAAGCTGTGGCTGCGCACGTTGACGTCAGCAATCGTCTGCTCGATCTTCGGCATGTGACATTCGACACACTGACTGCCCCGGCTGCCGGCGGAATGGTGAGTATGCTCCTCAATCGACGCGGACCGGGGACCATTCGGCGAGTTCGGGTTGTGACACGTCAGGCATAGCTGCTGGGGCGGCTTGAGAAGATCGGCGTTGTGACTGGTGCCGTGCACGTCATGACAGCTGAAGCACGTGACACCGCGACGATACATGAGGCTGTCGACGAAGTCGTTCGCCTGCATCCGGTTCTTCTTCGCCGTTCCTTCCGCATAGTGCGTGAACGTCGTCTCGCCGAGATGGTGCTCTTCCAGGGTCCAGAAATTTTTCAACTCCAGACCGACATGAAAGCCGACGGGCCAGTCATAGTACTGTCCCGCATTGGGATTTTTGGTCGGCTTGCCCTGTGTATGGCACTGCAGACAGACGTCGTTTGCCGCAACGTAAGGAAGGCGAGATGGATCGATAATTGTCGCCTTACCCGGCCGCGCGACGTGCTCACTGCCAGGACCATGACATCGCTCGCATCCGACGTTCCACTCGGTCACTTGCTTGGTCTGAATGTCGTAGTTAGTGGAGTGACAGCCGTCGCACAGCGGTCCCGTTGGCCGTGTCGAATTGTCACCGGGTTTCGCTGGATAATGCGGCAGCCACCATTCCGTGTTCGGCTGAACATGATACGTACGCCATGTTCTGTTGATGACATCCCACTGCGCGTTCGCGGGATAGTAGTCGCTGCCGCTGCGAATGAAGTATCGCTGCTTCCATTTGGTCCCATAGACCCACGCGACGTCCTCCAACTTGAAGTTCACCAGTGGGTTGGGCTTGCTGAAATCCCCCAAGACCACACCCGGGTTCACTTTTGGGTCGGTGACGACGTTCGCCATGCGGGTGTGCGACCATCGCTCGAACGTCGCGGCGTGGCAGCGTTGGCACGTGAGAGAACCGACGTACCGGCTTTTGACGTCGGACGTGTTCGCTGCGGGCTGTGGTGTTGCAATCTTCGGCGGCGTCGCCGTTAGCCGAACCGGCCCCGGCGGTGTAGTCTGGGCCGTCAGGCGCGCGCCAAGTGCGGCGGCGAATCCGATCATCGCCAGCGCCAAGAACGACTGAAATAAGCGTTTCAGCATACAAGGACCGTCACTGATTCTATGAAGTTCGGCAGCATATTTCGACCATGTCTGAAATCCGGTTAAGGCTGCCGTTCTTTCGGCAACGCAACGTAGAACGTCGCGCCCTTCCCCACCTCGCTTTCCGCCCACACGCGGCCGCCGTGCCGCGAAACGATGCGCTGCACGTTTGCGAGACCGATTCCTGTCCCTTCGAACTCTTCCACGCGATGCAGGCGCTGAAAAACGCCGAAGAGCCGGTTCGCGTACGCCATGTCGAAGCCGACGCCATTGTCTTTGACGTACACCACGTACTCGGCGCTCGCTCCGTCGCGGGTACCGATTTCGATCGTCGCGTTCTCGGCGCGGTCGTGAGTACTTGAATGCGTTCGAGAGCAGATTGGTGAATACGAGCTGCAGCATGGTGGGATCGCCTGCTACCGTCGGCAGTTGCCCGAGCACCCACTCGACCGAGCGCGCCGGCTCCGCCTGCGTCACATCTCGCTGGGCCTGGCGGACGATGGAGTTCAGATCGACGCGCGTGTGCAGCATTTCGGTCCGCCCCATCCGCGAGAAAATCAGCAGGGAATCGATGAGCTCACCCATCTTCACGGCGCTCCCGGAAATCAGACCCAGATAGCGCCGACCGTTGTCGTCGAGCTCGGGGCCGGCCGACTTCTGCAGCAACTCGGTGAACCCGCTGATGTGCCGGAGCGGAGCCCGCAGATCGTGCGAGACGGAATACGAAAAGGCTTCCAGCTCCTTGTTCACCGCAGAGAGCTGATTGCTCCGCTCGCCGAGCTCGCTGATGAGAGCCTGCTGCCGCTCGCGCATGATCACGTTGTCGAGCTGAACCGCCGTCTCGCTGCAGCACGCGCGCAGCAGTGCGAGATCGTCCGACACGAACAGCGCGGCTCTCGGCAGAATGACGAACAGCAGACCGCGCGGGCTTACTTCGCAGGGAATCGGCACGACATAGACGCTGCCCGCCGCTCCGCCAGGCAAAACCCATGCGTGGTGCTTCACGAACGTCGCCCGATTGCTTCGCCACGCATCGAGCAGACTGCCTTCCGGAACTGGACGGCCTGGCTCCAGATATCCCCAACGGCTGACCGCGACGATCAGGGCCTGGCGCGCGTCATCCCACAATGCGGCGGAGCCGCCGGTGGCGCCGACTGCGGGTACGGCGAATGTGCACAGCCGATTCAGCACGTCGTTTCCCGAGGACGCAGGCGCGTGATCGGAAAGGAATCCGTAGAGCTCGGATGACTGCCACATGCGCCGAATCCACGTCGGCGGCGCGAACGCGAAGTAGTAGTTCACGGCCGCGCCGAGCGCGGCCAGCGGGATGAGCGCAGCCGCAGCCGGCCGCAAGAGCGGAAGGACCGCGATGAGCACGGCGAGAACGAAGACGATCGCAAGCAGCAACGCGCCGAGCGCCGCGTGTTGCATGCGAAAATGTGTAACACCGCCGGCGGCGCGCGAGCCCTGCCGAAACGCCCAGGCGACGTAGCCCAGCAGCCAGACGAAATAGACAAACGCGGAAACGACGAGCGCGGTCGAGCGAAACGGCCAGGCCGCCGTCCAGGTCACAATCAGCGACACGACGAGCCCTGCGATGGACGCGCGCTGCACTGTTCGCGAGACGGGCCGGAAGTGCGCGACGACCCGCAGCAGCAGGTAAGGGTGCGCGAGCAGGACGCTGATGCCGAGTGGACGAATCCACGCCGCCTGAATCGCCGTGAGGCGGAGGGTGCGCTCGAGGATCAGCAGGATCGCGAGCGACCCGAAGACGAGAAAGATGTCGAGCGAGACGCGATCGCGCCACCGCGTCCACTGCACCACCATGAGGATGGCCAGCAGTACCGATGGAGGCCTGCGTAAACCACTCTAGGAACGACTGTAGTGACACGGTAAGGAAGAACGAAAAACGAAAAGCGAATAGAGATTCTATTCCTACTTCCGTCTTCGCTATGCGGCTCTATTCGCTTTTCGTTTTTCGTTCTTCGTTTATCGGCGTACCCGCACCGTGACGGGCGCCGCAAGGCGCAATGCGACCGGTGCGCCTCTGCCAAGCCCCACCTCCGCTCCTCGCGTCGACAGCACGACGGCGGTGCCGGCTCCGCCGCCCGCACCGGCGCCGATCAATGCGCCCTTCTTGCCCCCGATGAGCGCGCCGATCGCGGCGCCACCGGCAGCGGGAACGCCGATCTTCATCGCGTCTGTCTTCTTCGTCGCCCGCCCCGTGCGCGCGACGCGGCCGGTATCGACGCTGTATCGCTCGCCGCTGCCGCGCGGCACGAGTGTGGTGAACCGCATGGCTATGTAGGAACGCCCCTTTACCTTGCCGGGACGGCGAACTGCGGTGACGTTGCCGTAGAGCTCGCTGCCTGCGGGAATGACGACGTCGTTGCCGAGGCGAACATCGCGCGACAGATGCGCGCGCACCGGCTGTTCGACACGGCTCGTATTCGAAGCGACGGCAGTGTCCAGAATGATGGGCAGCTGTGTGCCCGCGGGGACAGTCACTTCTTGAGTGGTAAACCGCTCGAAAATGCCCTGGTCAGCAGCAGTCGACATTACGAGCGCTGGCGCGGCAAAGACGCCGCACAGAACGAACGCTATTGCGTGTGGAGCTCTCATACACTCTCCCTTCGAAATGGCGTCGGCCTTCCTTCAAAGGAAAGAGCATCGCGCGTGCCAGACAAATTGTCCTATTCGAGGACAGCGGCGCGACCTACCGCACCACCGACCCCTTGAGCACCGACCCGCCAGCATCCTCTACGAGTTCGGCCTGCACGATGAACCTGCGCGGAGCGTTGCCGATGAAGGCAAATGGATAACACGTGATCAACGTAATCGTCGGCGTGTCCGTTGGAGCAATCACCCACACATCGTCCGGATCGACGATATGCGTCTTCGTCACGCGATAGTGGAACTCGCCGCGCGAAGTGACAACGCGAACGTCGTCATTGAGGCGAATTCCCTCGAGAGAGCGGAACAACCCGTCGCGGTGCGCAGCCAGCGCGACGTTGCCGCGCCGGTGCCACGGCAGCGGCGTGTCCGGAAGATGGCCGACCGCATTCCCCAGCGTCTTGTCGTCGTCACCTTCCGCTACTGCGGCCGAGAGCCTGAGCCTTGGGATGTCGACGCGGCCGATGATCTCGCCGGTTTGTGAGCGGTTTCGAAACGTCCGGCACGTAGTCCCGGACCGCCGCCGGCCGCTCGACCGAAATCATTTGCTCGACCCGGGACTTTGCGGCGCGCTGATAGCGCCATGTGTGGACAGTGACAACGCCGTAGAAGATGAGGCACGCAAGACCCAGCGCGATGAGCGCGCGGCTCATCCACACATACACATCTGCCGCGGATATTACCGACCATCGTTCGACGTCTCCTCGGCGCCCGCCAGATACGCGCGGCGTGTCCGCACCGCGAGCTTCTGGCCAGTTGGAAGCCTCACGTCAACGGCTACGCGTCGGAGCGGCACCTTGCGCGCTGCAGCTTCGTCCGATGGGACGTATCCGATGGTGTACATGTTGCGGATGTCGCGGGCAACGCGCTGGAGAATACTTCTCGATTTCGTGCGGCGTTCTTCGGCCTGAACGCGACTCCGCCGGTCGACTCTGACAACTGCTTCAGAAAGCCCGGATCGGCCTCCGAATCCATCGGATCGACGAGCGCGATCGTGTAGATGACGGCATTCGACCCCTGCGCGTTCGCGAGCACCTGCGCGCGAGTCGTGCTGCTGGCATTGTCGCCGCCATCGCTCAGGACGATGAGCACCTGGCGCTCGAAGCCGCCCTTCTGCACGTAATCGAGAGCGGCGTTGAGGGCGTTATAAATCGCCGTTTGCCCGCGCGCCTTGATCGCCTGCACGAGCGCAACGCGCAGCGCCGGCTCCGAGTTGGTAAATGGTTTTTCAGAAGGGAGCGGTGTGTGGATGTGCTCGTTGAAACCCATGACGAAGAACTCGTCCTGCGGGTTCATCGCCTTCGTGAACGCCATGCTCGCCGCGATTACCATCGTGCGGTTTGGCGCCATGCTGCCACTGGAGTCGATGACGAGACCGACGGTGACCGGCGCGTCCTGGCTGTTGAAAAAGCTGATCGCCTGCGGCCGTCTATCTTCGAGCACGCGAAACGAGTCCTGGCCCAGGCCGCCGACATACCCGCCTTTCTTGTCCTTGACGGCGACGTGCAGTACGACCAGTTCGGATTGCGTGGAAAAATCAGGCCTCGCCGCCGGCTCCTGCGCGCTCGGCGCCGTGAGAGCTCCAAATGCGCATGCGAGAGGAAGAAGGCGTCTCATGGAGAATAACCAGACAGGGGTAAGGGGTAAGGGGTGAGGGGTAATTGCCCCTTGCCCTTCGACCCTCGCCCCTACTCGTTAGTTCCAGTCTACGCCCGGAAGCGCAACCACGCGCCGCCCAGGAGCGACATCATCCCCAAAAGGCCGATTCCCGCCATCGGAGTGCTCGTCTTTGGCAGCCGGGTGCGCGCCATGGTGCCTTCCTGGGCGGGGGCTCTGTTCGCTGCCGCATTAGCGGCGGACTGAGCCGCAGTCTCTGGGACGCCCACAGGAGGCGTGTTGGCAGCGGCCGCAACCAACTGCTCATCGGTCAATGGCGTGTCCTGCCCCGTTGGCGAGACATACGCGAGGTCGGCTGTCTGCATCTGGTCGTTGCTCACGTTCGCCGCCTGTAGTCGTCAGCACCGTCTGGTTGGTCGCTTTTGCGAGACGAACGGCCTGCGATTTCGGGTAGATGAATTCGCGTCCGATCGTGTTGCCGGGATACCACCAGGTTTTCACTGCTGCCGGCTGTCCCGCGGGCGTCTCCAGGAAACGCAGTTCGGCGTCGTCGGACGGCCGTGGACGCTGGGCGTTGATCGTCATGAACATCCCATACGTCTTGCTGCTGGCATCTTTCGCCTGCACCTGCATCACCTTGCGACCGGTTGTCCCGTCCACGAAGCGGAAGATGTAGGTGCCCGGGGGAAGCGTCACTCCAGGCATTTCCACCGGCTGGTTGAATGTGAATTCCGTGCGCGCGTCCATCGGTTGGCCCTGTGCGAGAGCCGGCGTCGCTGACATCGTCAGCAGCATCGCCGCCGCACACGCGCTAGTCATCAATCTAAACATGTCTGTGTCCTCCTCGACGAGTTACAAGTTGCAATTGGCTTGCCGGTGCTGCGCAGGGACGAATTCAGAAGCCCGACATTCCTGAACATCGTTCAGCGAAAGGCGAATTGCGGCTGCGTATCAGCTAAAATCGCGCGCTGACCTCGTGACGATGCCCACCACTGCGCATGCGGGCTCTGCCCATCTCACGTTCACCCGAAGCGGGCCGGCAACAGTGCTGACGCGCGCGTTCGCCGCCAGCCCTGCGAAGCTGATCGCAACGAACGGACATGGCACGACGTGCTGGGTCTACGCCGCGACACTTCGGCGGAGGGCTTGTCGGCGGAGACGAGATTCGCCTCCGCGCGGACGTTACCGCTGGCGCGCGCGGGTTGTTGACGACGCAGGCGTCGACGAAGGTGTATCGATCGCTCCGTCCTTCGCGCCAGAGTCTGGAGGCATCTGTGGACGCCGATGCGCTCCTCGCCGTGGTGCCGGATCCGATCGTGTGTTTTGCGGACGCGGACTTCACGCAGACGCAGCGATACGACCTGCATCCGCGATGCGAGCCTCGTCATGGTGGACTGGATCACATCGGGACGGCATGCCTCAGGCGAACGCTGGGCGTTCTCGCGCTACGAAAGCCGGTTCGACATCAGGCGCGGCTCGGAGCGGATCTTCTTCGATGCGCTCGTGCTCGAGCCGCACATCGACTCTGTCGTCGAACGAATGGGCCGATTCGACGTGCTGCTGACCGCAGTCATTACCGGGCCGCTCGTGGCTGCTGCCGCCATGGACATCGTGAATCGCCTTTCGCAGGCATCCGATCGACCGGCAGGCCGACCTCGTCATGTCCGCCTCGCGGCTTCGCGACGGCGGAGCGCTGCTGCGCATGGCCGGCACGAGCGTCGAGCAGATGGGGCATACGCTGCGCGAGTACCTCGCGTTTCTGTCGCCGCTGACCGGCGACGATCTCTGGAGGAGAAAGTGGTGACCGCATGCATCTGACACCGCACGAGCTCGACAAGCTTGCGCTGCATCAGGCCGGCTATCTCGCGCAGAAACGGCTGGCGCGCGGGCTTCGGTTGAATTACCCCGAGGCGGTCGCGTTGATCAGCACGCAGGTGATGGAGTTCATCCGCGACGGCCGCACCGTCGCCGAGCTGATGGATCTCGGCCGTCAACTGCTCGGCCGCGCCGACGTCATGGATCACGTACCTGAGATGATCGTCGAGGTGCAGGTCGAGGGCACTTTCCCTGACGGCAGCAAGCTCGTGACAGTCCACCACCCCGTCGCGGCCGAACGCGGCAACATGGAGCTGGCGCTGTATGGGAGTTTTCTACCTGTGCCAAAGGCTGGCCTGAAGGCCAGCACTACGACAGGCGTAGTGCCGACCGTCAGGTCGGCCGGGGAAATCCTCCCCGCCGACGGCGACATCGTCCTCAACGAAGGCCGTGACGCCGTGCAGGTGACGGTGACCAACCGCGGCGATCGGCCGATTCAGGTCGGCAGCCATTACCACTTCGCGCAAACCAACCGCGCGCTCGAGTTCGATCGCGCCGTGGCGACCGGTCGACGCCTGGACATCCCGGCGGGCACGGCAGTGCGATTCGAGCCCGGCGAAGTACGAACGGTGGCGCTCGTCGAGATTGCGGGCGACCGCATAGTGCGAGGAGGTTTGCTGTGAGCCACCGGATGCTGCGAAGCCACTACGCCGACATTTACGGCCCGACAACAGGCGATCGCGTTCGACTTGCTGACACGGATCTCATCGCACAGGTGGAGCGCGACCACACGGTGTATGGCGACGAGTGCAAGTTCGGCGGCGGCAAGGTGCTTCGCGACGGCATGGGCCAGGCCGCGGGAGTCAGCGACGATCGCGCGCTCGACCTCGTGATTACGAACGCGCTCATCATCGACTGGACCGGCATTTACAAAGCAGACGTCGGGGTGAAGCACGGCCGGATCGCCGGCATCGGCAAAGCGGGCAATCCCGACGTGATGGCCGGCGTCTCACCGAACCTCATCGTCGGCGTCACGACCGAGGCGATTGCCGGCGAGGGGTTCATCCTGACGGCCGGCGGGATAGACGCGCACATCCATTACATCTGCCCGCAGCAGATCGACGTCGCGCTCGCGAGCGGCGTGACGACCTTCATCGGCGGCGGCACGGGGCCTGCGACGGGCACGAAGGCGACGACCTGCACGCCCGGATCGTGGTATCTCGAGAAAATGCTGCAAGCGACTGATGCCCTGCCGATGAACTTTGGATTTCTCGGCAAAGGCAACAGCTCGATGCCCGAAGGGCTTCACGAGCAGATTCGGGCAGGCGCAATCGGGCTGAAGCTGCACGAAGACTGGGGCTCGACTCCGGCGGCCATCGATTGCTGCCTGTCAGTGGCCGATCAGTACGACGTGCAGGTGGCGATTCACACCGACACGCTGAACGAGTCTGGCTTCGTGGACGATTCCATCGCCGCATTCAAGGGGCGTGCGATTCACACGTATCACACCGAGGGAGCCGGCGGCGGCCATGCGCCCGACATCATCCGCGTGTGCGGCGAGGCGAACGTGCTGCCCAGCTCGACGAATCCCACGCGGCCCCTGACGGTCAACACGCTCGACGAGCACCTCGACATGTTGATGGTCTGCCACCATCTCGACAAGAACATCCCCGAGGATGTGGCCTTTGCGGAGAGCCGCATCCGCAACGAGACGATTGCCGCGGAGGACATCCTCCACGACCTCGGCGCCATCAGCATGATCTCGAGCGACAGCCAGGCGATGGGGCGCGTCGGCGAAGTCGTCGCGCGGACGTGGCAGACAGCGCACAAGATGCGGCAGCAGCGCGGACCGCTCGCCGGCGAGCAGGGCGCGAACGACAACCTGCGGATCCGGCGCTATGTGGCGAAGTACACGATCAACCCGGCGATTACGCACGGGGTCGACGGCGAAGTCGGATCGGTTGAGGTCGGCAAGCTGGCGGACCTCGTGCTGTGGCATCCAGCTTTCTTTGGCGTCAAACCGGAGCTCGTCATCAAAGGCGGCTTCATCGCGTGGTCGCAGATGGGCGACGCAAACGCGTCGATTCCAACCCCGCAGCCGGTCGTCATGCGGCCGATGTTCGGTGGATACGGCACAGCCGGCGCCGCGACGTCGCTGGCGTTCGTGTCGAAGGTGTCGTTGGACGAGGGCTCGATTCAGCGCTATGGCATCCGCAAGAATCTGTATGCCGTGCGCGGCTGCCGTGGATTGACGAAAGCCGATCTGAAGCTGAACAGCGCGACCCCGAAGATGCACGTGGATCCGGAGACGTACATCGTCACGGCGGATGGCGAAGAGCTGCGCTGCGAGCCGGCATCGGTGCTGCCGCTGGCGCAGCGGTATTTTCTGTTCTAGGGATCTTTGCTAACAGAAGATCACGGAGATCAAGAGAATTCCTTTCTGGAGGAGAATACTTCTGGTCTTCTGATCTCTGTTAAGAAATTGAGAACATGAATTTCTTGGTGTGGCAATTGATCGATTCAGGGTTCCCCTCTGGCGGGTTCGCGCATTCGGCGGGGCTCGAAGCGGCGGTGCAGCACGGGCATGTCGCCGACGGCGCCGGCGTGCGCGCGTTTGCGAGGCAGTCGCTGGCACAGTGCGGGCGCAGCGCGTTGCCGCTCGTGACGGCGGCTCACCGCTGCCCGGAGGATGTCGCGCAGCTCGACGAATTGTGCGATGTCTTCCTGTCCAACCCCGTCGGCAACCGCGCCAGCCGCGCCCAGGGACGCGCGCTGCTGACCGCCGTCGCACGCTCGTTTCCCGAGGCGCAGACGACGCCTTTCGCCGCGCGTGTTCGAACAGACTCGGCCGCGGGCCATTACGCGCCGCTGTTTGGCGCACTCTTCAACCTGCTCGACGTGTCTCTCATCGATACCCAGCGAGCGTTCGTCTTCGTCGCGTCGCGCAGCGTTAGCTCCGCGGCGGTACGGCTCGGCCTCATCGGCGCGTACGAGGCCCAGACGATACAAGCCGACCTCGCACCGCACATCGATACGGTGATTCACGAATGCGGCGCGCTGGCGCCGCACGACATTGCGCAAACCGCCCCGTTGATCGATCTGTTCCAGTCCACTCACGATCGCTTGTATTCGAGGTTATTCCAATCATGAGCAGACCGTGCTTTCATCACGCAGCAGCACCCGCATACCCACGACGGCGATCCGGTCACGGCCGGATCCTTCAGTCAGCGCGCTTCGCCGAAGCACCGCGACTATGGCGGCCGCTCATTTACCGTCGGCATCGGCGGACCGGTTGGCAGCGGCAAGACCGCACTCCTGCTGGCGCTGTGCCGCAAGCTGCGCGATCGCTATCAGCTGGGGGTCGTCACGAACGATATCTTCACGAAGGAGGATGCCGAGTTCCTGATGCGCCACGACGCGCTGCCGGCCGAGCGCATCCGCGCTGTCGAGACCGGCGGCTGCCCGCACACCGCCATTCGCGACGACATCAGCCCGAATCTCGTTGCCCTCGACGCGCTGATGGAATCCCTCCACCCCGAGCTGCTGTTCGTGGAGAGCGGCGGCGATAATCTCGCCGCGCAATTCAGCCGCGATCTCGCCGATTACACGATTTACGTCATCGACGTTTCGGGCGGTGACAAGATTCCGCGCAAAGGAGGCCCGGGCATTACGCAGTCCGATTTGCTCATCATCAACAAAACTGACCTCGCGCCGCTCGTGGGCGCGGACCTTGGCGTGATGGAAAGAGATGCGCGCAGGATGCGCGGAGACGGGCCGTTTCTGTTCACACAGGTGAAAAACGATCAGGGAGTCGAGGACGTCGTGTCTACACGTGACGCGGGCCTGGAAAACGCATACAGACGCCAATGCAGAACAGGAGGGTAGTGAGAGTAGGAGAAATCTTCTTGAAAAGAAATTCTCCCAACCTCCTAATTCTCCTGTTCGTCTTAAAGCACGGGATTCGCGCAGCTCGCGTTCGCGATCTCGTCGCGCTTCTGCTTGAACGCGCGAACCCAATCGTCGATCGACACCTTCGGATCGCGCTTGGTGAAGCGCGCGACCTCGAACAGGTCCCGCAGCTGCTGATCGGAGAGCTGCGACAGAAGCTCTGCGAGGAACTGCCGTCCGCTCTCGCTGACTTTCGGGTGCTCGAGCGAGCCGCTGAACGACTTCGACAGCTGGGCGACGCACCCTTTCGCATCTTTCCAGATCGGCGTGCCGGACCATGCCTCGAAATTCACGGCGCTCTTCTTGTCGGCGTTCGTCAGCGTCGCCTGCCCGAACGTCTTACCAAGGTCGTTGATCATCATGAACGGCTGCGCTGCAGCTTCCGTCCTCCTGCGGCGTCCTGCCGTGCACCTTGTCGAGGCACACCAGCCGCTGCTGCTGCGGTTTGTTGTCGGTGTGCTGAATCATCGCCGCCAGCAGTTTCAGCGCGTCGCGGTGCGCGAGCGGTGCACCGCCGCTTGTCTGGTCGACGAAATTCAGCTCGACCCAGGCCCAGCCCGAGTCCTTGCCCAGCTCGATCGCGTCTCCGGCGAGCTTGCGCTCGACAACCGCGGCGGCGAACTCGCGTGTGCCTTCGGCTTTTTTCGGGGTCTTCATCGGATCTGCCGGGCATCCCTTGCAGACGACTTTCACCGGATACACCCGGTCGGCGCCGAACCCAAGGGCCCACAACAGACGCGACGCCGCGACTTCTGAGTAAACCTCGCCGTTCTCCTCGCCGTACTTCACGCGAATCGTATCGTCCGGCGAAAGGGCACAGTCGAACTTCGGGGTGCCGGTCTGCTTCTCTTCCACGTACTCGCACTTGACGATGGCCTCCGGTTGGAAGCCATTGCCATCCTGCGGCCCGACTTTGATGTTCCTCGACGCAATGTCGCCTGGCATCCAGACCTGCGAATGCCGCAGTGACGCCAGACGGACGTCGTTGTCCACCTTCTTGTATGGGTCTTTCTTCTGGGCGTGGAGCGACGCGGTGCAGCAGATCGCGACAGTCAGGGCGAGTAGACGTGCGTTCATGCCCTCTATCGAGCAAGAGACGTACCTACGACTTACACGCGGGCCCCGACAGCATGGAGATGATGATCAACGGATTGCGTCCCTGTGGAACCAAGGCATGAGACATCGTGTGCGGCACGAGGCTGAAAGTGCCCGCCTGGACCTTCTGCTCGGTTGTGCCAAGGCGGAGCATGCCTTCGCCGGCCACGACATAGATCCATTCCTCGGCGTCGTCGTGGGTGTGCGCCGGCCATGCCTCGCGAAGCTGGTGCAGTGTTGCCGTACCGGTCGACGTACAGCCAAGCAGAGACTCCTTGCGCCCTTCGCGTCCACCGATGAAGTTCTTCTCGAGGAACAGCGGAACCGGAATCACCCTCGGCTCGCCGGGAGCACCCAATGCTGTGGGCGCCGGCGGCGGCGCGACAGGCTCGGGCGCCTTTGGAGGTGGCGGCGCAGCGCTGAGCGAGACATCGATACTCAGCGACTCGCCAGACCGCAAAGTCAGCTCGCGCTCGAGCGTTATCGACCCCTCGCGCACAAATCGCAGACGGTAGGTGCCCGGGCGCATATTCACCATCCGCAGCGAGCCATCTGCCGCGGTAACACCCTCGCGCGACACGACTCCGGTTATCGTCGTCACCGTTGTGTCGGCGAGAGGCGCGCCCACCGCGTCGGTCACTTGAATGGTGATCGTGGCGAGCTTCGTCGCCGCCGCCGGACGCCGGCACGCGGCGGCGCGGCCGGTTTTGCGGGCGGGGCTGCCGGGTTTGCCGGCGGCGCTGCCGGTGGCGTTTGCGCAGCCAGACTCACGGACGTCAAAACGGCAAGCGTACAAATAAAAAGAGTTCGGCGCATACCTTTCAGTTTACGCCGAACCCGCGAATCAGTAATAACTGGAACCGTTGAACCTATTTAGCCGCTCTCAGCGTGATCTTCTGGACTCGCCAGTTGGCGAGCTCGCCCACGAGCAGCTCGTTCTCGTTGCGGCAGTCGATCGAATTGACCAGGCCGAACTCCTTCGGAAGTTTGCCGGCGCTGCCGAACCTGCCGATCACGTTCCCTTTGAGATCCACCTTGTAGATGGCGGCGTCTTCCATTCCATCCGGATCGCCCGTGTGGGCGACATACAGCACCGGCTGCGCTCCACGCGTGAGGCACAGCGCCGTCGGCGCACCGACGTTGGTGAACTGTGTCTTGAAGGTGCCCTCGGTGTCGAACACCTGCACGCGCTTGTTGCCTTCATCGCCGACATAGACGTTGCCCTGTGCGTCGATCGCGATGCCGTGGACGATGTTGAACTGCCCCTGGCCGGTTCCGCGCGAACCCCAGTTCTTGAGCCACTTGCCGGTCGGCGGCGTACTTCGCCACGCGCGAGTTGCCGTAGCCGTCGGTCACGTAGATGTTGCCTTGCGCATCCCACGCCACGTCGGTCGGCCGCGAAAAGCTCTCACCTTCCGGTCCCGCGCCCGGGAGCGGCGCCGGTCCACCGCCTCGCGCGGCGCCGGCACCTCCGGCACGCCCGCCACCCGGCAGGAGGCTCAGGCTGAATGACCGGAACCCCCGACGGCAGCGGTGTGAGCCGCGCCGCCGGCACCGTCATCGCTTCGGGCTTGCGGCTGAGGATCATCTGCACGCGTCCGTTCGAATCGAACTTGATGACCTGTGTCGACATCTGATCGACGACCCACACGTTGTCCTGCGGATCGACGCGCACCTGCTGCGGCTGCAGGAACCCGTAGATGCCCTGCCCGATCTCACGCACGTACTTGCCGGTGCGATCGAACTGGAAGAGGCGGCCGCCGCCATGCGCCACCGCGCGCGCGGTGCCGATCGTGATCGTCGGATTTCCTGTTCGCGTGTAGACGTAGATATCGCCCCGGGAGTTCGTCGCCACGCCGGCGACCTCGCCAAGGTGGATGTTGTCGGGCATCGTCAGCGGACTCGGATTCGCATCGAACTGAATCGCCGGCACCGTCTGTCCGGATAAGAGACCGCCGCTGATGGCGAGAGCGGCCGCGATTGAGAAGATCAATGTTTTCTTCATGTGCTACCCCTTATCGCGCCGCCGCAGACGACGTGGCCGGCTGCATCTTTGATGGACTCAGGATGATCTTCTGCGCGCGCCACGCGGAAATCTCCGAGACGAAGAGCTGATCCGGGTTGCGGCAATCGATCTCATGCACGGTGCTGAACTCGCCGAGGCCCTTTCCCGCTTTCCCGAACTTGCCGATGATCTTGCCGTCGAGCTCCATTTTGTAGATCTCGCCGGTGATGTCCCACGAGGACGCGGGCGTGTTGCTGTCGGGATTCGAATTCGACGAATACAGGTACTGATGCGGGCCCGGTGAGACGCAGACCGCCCAGGGATTTCCCACGTTGTTGTACGTGGTCTTCAACGTCATGTCGTTGTTCAGCACGACGATGCGGCGGTTGCCGCGATCGCCGACGTACACGTTGCCCTGCGCATCGACCGCGATCGAGTGCGGCGTGCTCAGCTGGTTCGCGCCGTCCCCGCGCTCGCCGGCGAACTGCGCGATGAAGCGGCCGTTCTTGTCGTACTTGACCGCGCGTGAGTTGACGTAGCCGTCAGAGATGAAGATGTTGCCTTGCGGATCCCACGCCACGTCGGTCGGCCGTCCGAACTGGTATTTCTTGTTCAACACCGGGCCGTCGGGAGTGTTCGTCGGTGTCGCGCCGGCAACCGCCTCCGGCCTGCGGCCGATCACCATCACGACGCGGCCCGCGGGGTTGAACTTGATGACCATGTTCGTCCCCTCGTCCACGACCCAGACGTTGTCCTGCGGGTCGACGCGCACCTGATGCGCGAACTCGATGCCGTAGAGGCCAATGCCCCATTCCTTGACGAAGGTGCCGGCCGGATCGAACTCGAAGAGCCGCGTGTCGCCGCTGCGGTGATACACGAAGACATGACCCTTCGAATTGGTGGCAATGCCGATGCCTTCGCCGAAATACAGGTCGGCCGGGAGCTTGAAGAAGTTCGGCACAGATGTGTGCGGAATGGTCGGAACGTTTTCGGCAGTGGCTTTGGTCTGCGCAATGAGTGGCGCTCCGCCGAGGAGCGCAACAGCCGCAGCGGACAGAAATAGACGAGTCAGCATTCTCATGACGCCTCCCGCTTGGGTTGTTTCGGAGTGAGCGTGGAAATCTATACCTAACATGGTCGGATATTCAAGCAGTTACGCATTCCGGCTCTTCACCTCGCCTTCATGTCCTCCTGCTTCAACGGCGACGGCACAACCGGCGGTTTCTGCAAAATGTCGCGAACCCGCTGGATTTCGAGCTCCTCGAAGATCAGGTTCGGCGCGATCACCGAGACCGCCGACGTAGCGCCCGCGCGATAGGAAAACACCGCGCGCTCTTTCGAGGCTTCGGCGAGATCTCTGAACGCCATCGGCGACACTGCGCCGAATCGCATGCCACGCACCGGCGTCTCTTTGCCGTCCAGCGTCACCTTCACAATCGAGTCGATGCCAGGGCCCGCGGCGCCGCCCTGACCGTCCGATCGGACGCCGCGCACGATATAGCCGAACGTTTTATCCTGCGCTTTGAGGAGCGCGATGTATTTGTCCTTGAGCTCGGATGCGGGAATCGCCTGCGCGCTTTCCACCTGAAAGACGCCGGCGAGCACGGTGGTCGACCGCCCATGACCGTTGGATCGCACGAAATTTTTCTGCGGCACGCGGCTGGTCAGCAACGCCGTGAGGCGTCCTTTTTCGACAAGCGTCACATCCTTCGCACGCATGCCCTCGTCGTCGACGACGTAGCTGCCGGCGAGCGGCCGGCCCTCGAAGTGCGTCAACGACGGCGTATCGCTCGCGGTGAACGCGTCCGCCATCACGCGAAGGCCGGTGCGGTTCAGAAACGGCGACGATGGCGCCTGCGTCATGCGCGGATTCTCGGCGTCAGGAGGGCGACGGGCCTGCATCATCTGCGCGAGCGTCTCGGCGACGAACTGGGCGCTGCCGATGCCTTCAATCAGCACCGGGCCGGCGAACTCGTCGCCGATCGGCGCCACGCGCGCGGCCTCGACGTTCGCCGCGATCTGCCTGGCGCGGGCGATCAGATCCGCCGCCGAGGGAAGATCGGCGAGCGTGCGTCCGGCCTCGCTGAACGTCTGCCGTACCGGCATGCCATCGCCCGCCTGCGCTTCCCCGTACATCGTGAGCGAGGTTATTTGTATGGGAGCAACCGTTTTGAACCCTTCGCTGTTCAGGTAATAGCGCGTGCCGTGGATCTGCGTGATCGCCACTTCGGAGAGATCGACGTCGGGATGCGCCGCGAACACCGCCGACGATTGCTGCACGCGCGCGAGCAGGTCTGCACGGTCCGGCTTTAGCCGGACAACAGGAAGGATCGTCTCAACCGGCTGCTCTTGAGAAAAATCAGGAATCGGATCGCTCGCGGTGCGGTTCTGAAACGCGGCCTTCTTGCGCGCGAACATCGTGATGGCGCGCTTGTATGCCGCGTCTGTCGTCAGCCAGATTTCCCGCCGCATCGCGTCGTAGTCGTCGTCGAGCGGCGCGAGGACCGTTTCGCCCGAGAGTCCGGCGCCGCCGCCGAAGCCCTGGACGACGAAACGCGAGCTGTCGAACGTGTAATCGCCGACGCGCACCTCGACGCGCAGCGTGCGCGTGCGGCGCGGAGGGGTTTCGACGATCGCGCCAAGGCGCCCCGACATGTCCGACATCGTGCGGTCGAGCAGCTCATACGCGATGTAATACGGAGCCGCCTCCCCCTTCATCCGCAGCTCGGCCATCGAGCGCTTCATCTCATCCTGCATGGCCGAAAGTGTGGGCGATTCCTGTGCACGCGGACCATCGACGAACAGTGAAGCCACGACCATCGACACGACCATCGCCCGTCGACCCATGGCCATGGCCCATCGGCCAACCGTCACGATTTTCTCCCGGCCGACGGCGGCGCTGGGAGTATCGGCCGTGTTTCCTGCGACTGAAACTTCTTTTGCACTTCGACTTCGCTCACGAGCAGCGACGGCGAGGAGGCCGAGACAGGAACGCCGCCGCTCTCGGCGCCGCAGACCCCATTGAACACATCAATGCGATCGTCGGTCGCGATGATCTTGCCGAATGCGGCGAGAGGCGTGCCGATGAGGTCGACGCCGCGCACGAGCTCGGGCTCTCGGCCGTCGGTGTAGATCCGATACACGACATTGGGCAGCACGTTGAAGGCGTTCGGCGATCCGCGGCCGGTTGTCGTAAAGCCCCCTTCGATGTTGTCGAACAACAACCCGAACGGCTTACCCTGGCGGCGCGCCTCGTCGCGCAGCTGGGTCATCAGCTGCTCGCGCGACACGGTCTTGCTCGACTCCACCTGCAGGTTCGACTGGCGCGACACCGGCAGGAATCCGGGCTCCGCCCTGCCGTGTCCGTTCGATTTCGGAAAACTCTTCAGCGGAGCGCGGTCGAGCAGAAACGTCTTGAGCACACCGTCGTCGACGACGGTGACGCGCTGGGCTTTGACGCCCTGATCGTCGTAGAGGTAGTGCCCCATCAGCTCGACGTTTCCGACTTTCTTCACCGTCGGATCGAAGATCACGCTCAGGAAACCGGGGAGCACCGGAAGTCCCACTCTGCTCGTGAACGTCTGCCCATCATCGGCATTGCGCTGCCGGTTGCCTTCGACGCGATGGCCGAAAATCTCGTGAAAGAACACGCCCGCTGCGCGTCCCGAGAGGATGGCCGGCCCCGAGAACGGCTCGACGAGCGGAGCTTTGCGAAGGCGCGCGAGCAAAGCGACCATCGCGCGCGCCTCGGCAACGAGCTGGCGTTCGTCGGGCAGTCCATCGGGCGACGTCGCGAAGTAGCTCGTGTAGAGCGGCAGCTCCATGCCGTCTTCCGCTTTGGTCACGCCCTGAATGAAGACGCGGCTCCCGACGCCGCCGGTGACGATCTGCGAGCCTTCGCTGTTGACGTAGTACCGATTGTCGGCCTCGACGGTCAGCGACACCTGGCTGCGCAGCACCAGCGGGTCTTCGCTGAAGACCGCCGAAACGCGCCGCAACCGCGCTTCCCATGCCTGTGTGTCGAGCGTATAGGACGCCGGGCTGCCGGAATGCTCCTGCTTCTGTTCCCGCGAGAAGTCGGGCGCGGGATTTTCATCCTGCACTTTGGCCGCGACATTCGTGCGCACCCGCGTCAGCGCCTCGCTGGCCTGCTTGTAGCTGCGATCGGTGGCCCGCCACAGCGCGAGGCGAATCGGCTTCTCCTCGTCGGACAGCGGCAGGCTGACCTGCAGGAGGCGCGGGGACAGGGCGCGCACGTCGCCGCGGATCGGGTGCGTGTTGTCGAGCTGATAGTCGCCGACGCGGACTTCGACGGTGGCGAAACGCTGCCGGTTCTCGTCGCTGCGATCGATGGCGCCGAACGAGGCCAGAATCTGGGTGCTTTGCGAGTCGTGCAGCGTATAGGCCGCGTAGTACGCGGGCACAGGCTGCTGTTTGAGCACGTCGGCGTTGCGCGACAGCTCCGCCTGGAGGATACCGATGATGCCCGACCCTTCGACCCTGCTCAAAGGGGGACGTGGCGACTGGGCGGCGGCGCCCTCGACCAGGCACACGAGGATGGCAACCGATGCAAAGCGCATTTTCGGCATAAATCTGTTGTACGAGATTGACGGATCATACCCCAGTACGAAATCCTTCCTTATATGGTCCCAGCCTTCGCGCGCTCTTTCGCATATCGCTTCCGCCTCCGCGCGCGGCGCTTCGGCGGACAGGTCGGCGCGGCAGGCGTATCGCTTGCGCTTGCCGCGGCGTGCTCCGCCAAAGCGGAGGATTCGCGCTATTTCGGCAAGACCGTGCCGCCCGAAGGACAGCACATGCGGTATATCTCTGGCTCAGAACCAGAGTCGCTCGATCCGCAGGTCTCGTCAGGCCAGCCCGAGGCGCGCCTGCATGTCGGCTTGTTCGACGGCGTGACCGAGTACCATCCGGAAACGGCGCAGCCCATTCCCGCGCTCGCCGAGCGGTGGGAGCCAAACGCCGACAACTCCGAGTTCACGTTTCATCTTCGCGACGCGAAATGGTCGAACGGCGACCCGATTACCGCGCACGACTTCGTGTATTCATTGCGGCGCGGCCTCGCGCCGGAGTTCGCGGCGCGGACCGCGTATCTCGCGTACTACATCAAGGGCGCGCAGGCGTATAACGAGGGCAAAGGCAAAGCCGAAGACGTCGGCGTGACGGCCGTTGACGATCGGACGGTCAAGTACACGCTCGCGCAGCCCGTCCCGTTCTTTCCGGGGTTGATGGCGCATCAGTTTTTCCGGCCCGTCCCGCGGAAGACGGTCGAGGCGTACGGCCAGGCATGGACGCAGCCGCAGAACATCGTCACGAGCGGCGCGTTCACGCTGGAGACCTGGAAGCCGTACAACAAGCTCGTCTACGTCCGCAATCCGCTGTACTGGGATGTGGCGAACGTCAGGCTCGAGTCGATCACGTTCTACCCCATGGAAGACGCGACGACGATGATGAATCTGTACAAGGCCGGCGAGATCGACGCCCTGTACAACCACATCCCGCCGGCCGCGTGGATCGATCACCTGCGACTGACGAAAGATCTCATGGACAAGCCGGAGTGTGCCATCGACTACTACATGCTGAACACCACGAAAGCGCCGATGGACGACGTGCGCGTGCGCAAGGCGTTCAACATGTCGATCGACAAAGTGGGCCTGGCCGCGTACGAGCGCACCATCAAGCCGCTCACCGCGTTCTCGCCCGAAGGGATTTTCCCCGGCTACCCGCAGCCGGTCGGCGATCCGTTCGACCCGGCGCGCGCGAAGCGGTTGCTCGTCGAGGCAGGGTATGGCGATGCCAACGGCAGTTTCGATCCGAACATGTTTCCGATTGCCGACGTCGAGCTCACCTACAACACCAACGAGCGTAATCGTCACATTGCCGAATACGTGCAGTCACAGTGGAAGCAGAACCTCGGCCTCACGGTGCCGCTCAAGAACATGGAGTGGAAGACCTTCCTCGACTATCGCGCGAAGCTCGAATACAAGGGGGTTGCGCGGACCGGATGGGTCGGCGACTACATGGATCCCTACACGTTCCTCGATCTCTTCAGCACGAAGACCGGCGACAACGGCACCGGGTGGTCGCCACCCGAATTTGTCGCCGCGCTTCGCAAGGCCAATAGCGAACAGGATCCGAAGCGGCGCTACGAGCTGCTGGCGAAAGCGGAGAAGATGCTCCTCGACGCGCAGCCGGTCATTCCTCTTGCGACGAGCTCGACGAACTGGATGAAAAAGCCCTACGTCAAGGGTATGTATCCGAACCCCGTGACACTGCACGCCTGGAAGTTCGTTTACATCGAGCACGATCCCGCCAAGTGGTAAGGTTCATCGTCCGCCGGCTCATCGTCATCCTTCCCATGGTGCTGGTCGTGGTGTCGGTCACGTGGGGCCTCATTCGTCTTGCACCCGGCAACTTCTACACCGGCGAGAAGCCCCTTCCACCTGCAATCGAGAAGAACGTCCGCGAGCGCTACGGTCTCGATAAGCCCTGGTACGTTCAGTACGGCAAAACCATCGCGAGCACCATACGCGGCGATTTCGGGTTGTCGCTGCGATACCAGGGGCAGCCGGTCAACACCATCCTGAGACAGGCAGTGCCAGTGTCGGTCGCGCTGGGACTGACGGCGTACCTGCTGGCGCTTGCCGTCGGCATCGTTGCCGGCACGTATGCGGCGCTGCACCAGAACACACGGATCGACTACATATCGATGGCGATTGCGATGCTCGGCATCTCGATTCCGAACTTCGTGATCGGACCGACACTCGTGCTGTTGTTCGGGTTGACGTGGTATGTGCTGCCGCCGGCGCGATGGGAAGGGTTCAGCGAGTACATGATTCTGCCGGTGCTGACGCTGTCGGCGGTGTACATGGCCTACATCGCGCGGCTCACCCGCTCGGGCATGCTCGAAGTGCTGCGATCCAATTACATCCGCACCGCCCGGGCGAAAGGATTACCCGAGCGCCAGGTTCTGTGGCGGCACGCGATGCGCGGCGGACTGCTGCCAGTCGTGTCGTTCACGGGGCCCGCGCTCGCGCTGCTGCTGACTGGCACCGTCGTCGTCGAGCGCATCTTCGCGCTGCCGGGCCTCGGCAACTACTTCATCAACGCGAACCTGAACCGCGACGAGCCGCTCATCATCGGCATCGTCGCGTTCATTTCGATTGTGGTGCTGGTATTCAATCTGCTGGTGGACATTGCGTACGGATTCCTTGATCCGAGAGTGAGGTACTGAGGCTGAGATCTGGAAACTAAAATCTAGAATCTAAAATCTGGAATCTAAAACCGCCCGAAGAGATCGGAAAATTCTAGTTTCCAGATTCTGATACACCACATGGATGAACCTGTCGTCGGCACCTCGCTCTGGAAGGACGCGTGGAAGCGCCTTAGGCGCAACCGGCTCGCCGTACTCGGTATGGTGGTGGTGAGCTTTGTCGTACTCGTTTCGGCCATCGGCCCGCCCATCATTCGCCTCGCCACGGGCTACACATACGACTACATCCCAAGCGATCCGAAGCTGCTGGTCTCGCTGCCGCCGTTGACGGCCCCTGATGGCTCGTTCTCGTGGACGCATCCGATGGGGACCGACAACGCAGGGCGCGACATTCTCGCGCGCGTGCTGCTTGGCGGACGCATCTCCCTGATGGTCGGCATCATCTCCACGCTGGTCTCACTCCTCATCGGCATCACCTTCGGCGCGACAGCCGGCTATTTTGGCGGACAAATCGACGAGATCATGATGCGCACGGTCGACGTGCTGTACGCGATCCCGTACATGATGATCGTCATCGTGCTGCTCGCGTTCTTCGGCGGCCAGTCGCCGCTCGGACAACTCGTGCTGCTGTTTATCGCGCTCGGCGCGGTCTCGTGGCTGACCATGGCGCGCATCGTCCGCGGGCAGGTGATTTCGCTGAAGAATCAGGAATTCATCCTCGCGGCGCGCGCGACGGGGGTGCCGGCATGGAAGATCATCGCGCGCCATCTCGTGCCGAACACGCTCGGCCCGGTCATCGTGTACGCGACTTTGACGATTCCGTCGGTCATGCTCCTCGAAGCGTTCCTGTCATTCCTCGGACTCGGCGTGCAGGCGCCGCTGGCCTCGTGGGGCAGCCTCTCGGCTGACGGCATTCAGAACATCGCGATCTTCCCATGGCAGCTGCTGTGCCCAGGTATCACGATGGCCATCACGCTGTTCTCGCTCAACTTTCTCGGAGACGGACTGCGCGACGCGCTCGATCCGCAAATGAGAAAAAGTTGACGCTCCTGTCCGTTCGCAACCTGCGCACATACTTCGACGAGGACGGACGCGTCGTCAAGGCGGTCGACGGCGTGTCGTTCGATCTCTCACGCGGCAAGACGCTCGGCATCGTCGGCGAGTCCGGGTCGGGCAAGTCGGTGACGAACCTGTCGATCATGCGGCTCATCCCGAGCCCGCCCGGGCGTATTGCCGGCGGCGAGGTGATCTTCGACGGCAAGGATCTGCTGAAGCTGTCCGACAGCGGGATTCGCGCGATTCGCGGAAAACGGATCGGAATGATCTTTCAGGATCCCATGACGTCGCTGAATCCGTTCATGCGCATTTCGAGACAGCTGATGGAAGTGACGCAGCTCCATCTCGGGCATTCAAGAAAAGAGGCACATGAGCACGCAGTCCGCATGCTCGAGACGGTCGGCATCCCGGATGCGCGGCGGCGCGCCGACGGCTATCCCCACGAGTTCTCCGGCGGCATGCGGCAGCGCGTGATGATAGCGATGGCGCTGTCGTGCAAGCCCCAGTTGCTGATCGCCGACGAGCCCACCACCGCGCTCGACGTGACGATTCAGGCCCAGATTCTCGAGCTCATCAAGAAAATCAAGGACGAGACCGGCACCAGCGTCATGCTGATCTCGCACGATCTCGGCGTCGTCGCCGGGACGACGGACCACGTGGTCGTGATGTACGCGGGCAAAATCATGGAACGCGCGCCGACGCTCGAGCTGTTCGCGCGACCCGGCAATCCTTACACGAAGGGGCTGCTCGCGTCGGTGCCAGACCCGACGCGTGAGGACCGGAAAGAGCTCTACCAGATCCCCGGCCTCCCACCCGACGTCGCGCATCTCGGTCCCGGATGTCCGTTTGCGCCGCGGTGCGCGCGCGCCGAGGCCGTCTGTCACGAGACGTTTCCGCCCTTCGTCGAGCTGACGCCCGACCATTACTCACTGTGTCATTTCGCCCACGAGGTCTATGGCTCCTCTGGTCTCAATCGCTGACCTGAAGGTCCACTTCGATCTCGGGCGGCACCGCGTGGTCAAGGCGGTCGACGGCGTATCGCTCGATATTTTTCCTGGCGAGACGCTCGGGCTCGTGGGGGAATCCGGATGCGGAAAAACCACGCTCGGCCGGGCCGTTCTGCGACTCGTCGAACCGACGAGCGGGCGTGTGATGTTCCGCGACATCGACATTTCGAAGTTGTCCGGCTCTGAGCTGCGCCGCACGCGGCAGCATATGCAGATGATCTTCCAGGATCCCTATGCAGCGCTCGACCCCCGGATGACGGTCGGCCAGATCATCGCGGAGCCCATCGAAACGTTCCGTCTTGCCGCAGGCGAACAAAAGCGCGAGCGTATTCGCGAGCTGATGAAAACGGTCGGGCTCAGCGAGCGGTTCATCAACCGGTATCCGCACGAGTTCTCAGGCGGGCAGCAGCAGCGTATCGGTATCGCGCGCGCGCTCGCAGCCAACCCGGATTTCATCGTCGCCGACGAGCCCATCTCGGCGCTCGACGTATCGATCCAGGCGCAGATTCTCAATCTGCTGGAGAAGCTGCAGCGCGAGCGGCATCTCGCGTATCTGTTCATCTCGCACGATCTGCGCGCGATTCGTCACACGTCGCATCGAGTGGCGGTGATGTATCTGGGGAAGGTCGTCGAGCTCGCCGAGGCGCGCCAGCTCTATCGGCAACCGCTGATGCCGTATACGAAGGCACTGATTTCTGCGGTACCCGTGCCGGATCCGGCGGCGGAAGCGCAGCGGCGACGGATTGTGCTCGAAGGGGATGTGCCCTCGCCCATCAATCCGCCTTCGGGCTGCCGGTTCCACACGCGCTGTCCGTATGCCGTTGCGGCCTGCAGCCAGTTCGAGCCTGTGCTAGCCGAAATACAGCCAAATCACTATGCGGCCTGCATTCGCATCAGCCCTTCCGAGCCCGACATCGATCGCGTCCTCCCTGGCGCAACGCCGGGCATTGCCGCACGAAGTACAATCGGCACCCCATGAAGCTGATCATTGTCGATCGCTCCAAGCCTGCGGTGTATGCGCGGCTGAGAAAGCAGTTCGAAGACGAGTTGGGCGTGGAAGTGGTGTTCGAGCGCCGCACGACCCAGCGCCGCCGCAATCCGCACAAAGCCTGGCCGGAGCGGCGATCGCACGAACGCCGGAAATTCCTGAAGCCTTTCAACGAAAAACATTACGTCGTCATTTATATCGCCGGCTGAGGGTTGTGCCCGGCGCCAGGACCCAGGTTCAGGAAGGTGAGCGCCTCGGGATCGGCGTCGTCCAATTCCGACTCGGGGAGCATCGTCCACCTGCGCGCACGGTAACGCCCCGCGACTTCCAGCACGACGACAACCGCGAGCCCTTTCGCCATCAACACCGCAAGTCCCGACGGATCATCCAGAACTCTCAGTTCCATCCGTACCGGCAGGTACGCGATCGCCCACATCCCGAGCAGGTAAAGCTGCCAGCGCGTCTTGAGCTTCGCATGGCCGGGAGGATATGCGCGGGTGAAGGGAATGCCGTCCACGAGCAGCGATGAAAACTGGGCGGTTATCACAATCGCGAGAAACACGATGAGCGTGTGAATCGCCGCGACCCGCCAGCCGACGAGGGGAAGCACGACGAGTGCGTTCACGAACAGCGCCGGCACAATCGCGAACGCGATCATGGCTGCACGCACTCCCGACCAGTGAGACGCCGACGGAAGTTGTGAATGCACGCGGAACGCCCACGCGGCTTTCAGCTCTGTCGGCAGCACGAACGAGGCACGCAAACCGACAACGACCCAGTAGCCAATGACGATCGGAATCCAGAGAACGGCCGTTCTCGGCGTTCTCAGCTGCGCAAGGCCACCTTCGCGGGTCACGATGGCCACACTGATAATCGCCACACCCAGCGCCGCGGCAATTGCAATTGGGGCCTGCTGCACGCGGCTGCGCGCGAGCGTCGTCAAGACGAAGTCTGACGTCGCGCGCGCCACGCGATCGCGGCCAGTGATCAGCATGGCAAGGCGGCGACGGATTCGCGCGGTCGACGCAACACGCGCGGATGGCGCCAGCGCCGCGCGCATCTGTTTCCAATAGCCGCCGAAGGTCACGCCAATTGCGCCGGCGACGGACATTGGCAGAGCGATCAGCGCGTACTGCGCGAGGCCGGGGACGGCGGCCTCGCCCGAGCCGCGAATCCACTCGAAGAGCGCGGCGAACCAGGAAATCGGCGGCAGCACCTGTCCGGTCGCGGTCGGCACCATCATGAAGCAGAGAACGGCGCTGAGAAACACGAACTGCAGCAACGAGCCGACAGTCGTCGCGATGTGCTCGCTGACGAGCAGCACGAGCAACCCTCGTACGACCACCAGCGCGCAGAACATGAAGACCGCGCCGCCAACCGTGCCGGACAGATGCGCGGAGAGGTGCTGGAGAATGCGACCGTCGAGCGTACCGGTCACCCACGCGAACGACACACCCGATACGACGTTGACGGCGAGCGCCGTCCCGACGAGAAACGTCGCCAGCGCGGCGAGCTTCGCACCGACAATCGTGGAGCCTCGCAGCGGCAGCGGGCCGAGCACCATCGCGTCGCGTTTGTCGAACACGAGCGTGTCCCAGATGAACACCGTCAGCAGGCCTATCGAGATCATGGAATACGACACAAACAGCACGGCCATCTGCGCGAGGAACACTTCGATGAGCTGCGGCATGTTCCTGTGCCGGGCCACCATGACCATCATCTCGTAGCCGGACATCGTCCTCATCATGAGGAACAGGCCCGGAGTGATGAGGAATGTGATGACGCCGATGATAGCGCGCCGCATCTGCATATCGGAGGTGGCAGATTCGTTCGCGGCAAATTGCTCGACAAAGACTCGCCAGAGGATCTTGAAGGGCGTGTCGGCGTTGCTCATTGCAGGTGCATCGCCGCAACCAACGCGTTCGTGCGTTTCTCGACGTTGTCCTCTTCGACCAGCGTCGCGAACACGGCGTCGAGCGACGGCAGCTTCAGGGTGTTGCGGAGGTTCGCAACCGAATCGTGACCGACGATGCGGCCGTCCTTGAGAATGACGACGCGCGAGCAGACTTGCTCCACGACCTCGAGCACGTGCGAGCTGAAGACCACCATCTTGCCCTCAGCGGCGATCGATCGCACGAAGGCTTTCAGCACGCGGGCGGCGGTGACGTCAAGACCCGAGAACGGCTCGTCGAGAATGACGATGCGCGGATTGTGGAGCACGGCTGCGGCGATGAGAATCTTCTGCCGCATGCCCTTCGAGTACGACGACAACGTTTGGTAGCGGTCGTCGTAAATTCCGAGCAGCTCCAGGAAAGTATCGATCTTCTCGATTCAGCAGTGCCTCGGGAATGTTGCGAAGGCGGCCGATCAGCTGCAGATATTCAGGGCCTGTCAGATAGGTGTAGAGGTGAGGCTCCTCGGGCACGTAGCCAAGCAGCTTCTTGTATTCCTGCAGATCCGCGAGCGCATCGCGGCCGTCGAGCTCGACGCGGCCGTGCGACGGCTCGAGCAGCCCCATCAGAATTTTGACCGTCGTGCTCTTACCCGAGCCGTTCGGGCCGAGCAGACCGAACACTTCGCCCGGGCGCACCTCGAACGATACGTGATCGACCGCGGTGATCGAGGCGTAGCGTTTGGTTAAGTCCTGGACCTTTAACATGACGCTCGCAGTATTGGACACCCTCGCGGCTGCAGAGTTCCAGTTCCGTCGGGTTCGTGGTTCGTGGATTCGTGGGTCGTGTCACCCGTAACGCAGTGCTTCTTGGCCGCGGTAGCCCTGACGAAGGCGGTCTTGCCCTGCCTCATTCGTACCGAAGCGCCGCTACTGGGCTGCCGCGACGTGGCGCGCCAGATCGGCCACAACATCGCCACGACCGACGACGACGAGCAGAAAGCCGCGCGCTCGCGGCGAGCGTGAGCGGGATCCTGGCCGAACCTGCCCGACCAGCAACCCACCCATCAGTCCCAGCAGCAGAACGCCGCCGCCAGCACCCAGGCCGAGGCCAATCGCGACCTGAATGATCTTCGACCGCATCATCGTCCACCATAGCCGCGCGCGCGGAGCCCCAAGCGCCATGCGGATGCCGATCTCCTGCGTGCGCTGGCTCATGGCATACGCGGCAACGCCGTAAATGCCCACCGTCGCGATTAACACCGCGACGCCTGCAAAGATCGCGAACATGCCGCCGAAGACCCGATTCAGCCACAGTATCCAGTTGAGCAACTCCTCCAGCGTACGCATGTCGAAGAGCGGCAGATCTGGATCGAGCGCGCGAATCTCCTCGCGCAACGTCGATGCAACGCCGTTGGCGTCGGTGTAATTACGCAAGCGCGCGAGAAACACGATGGACGTAACCGGCTCGCTCAAGTACGGCGTATACACGACAGGCACCGGGTCCTCGACAGAGGGATGATGCAGCGCCCGCGCGACACCGACGATGGTCACCCGACGTGGAGCGGCACCGTCTTCAATCAACGTAATCGGCTGTCCCACGGGATCGCGCCCGCTAAGAAGCCGATCCACGAACCGTTGATCGACGACCACGCCTTCGCGCCCGTCGGCAGCATCGTCATCTCCCAGCGTCCTGCCGCGAAGCACGCGCAGGCCCACTGTCTCGAAGTACCGTGCGCCAACGATTGACACATCGGCAACTGGGAGTCGCTCACCGTCTGCCGAAACACGCCCGTCGATTGAGATCTGGCGCCGTCCTCCGCCCATGAACGGCGCAACGTTTGCCAGGGTAAGGGACGGAATATTTGAGAGGCCGGCGAGCCGTTCCTCGAGCCGTCGATAGAATGCAGATAGGTCCTCTCGCGTCGGATACTTTTCCGCGGGAAGGCGCAGACGGATCGTCAACAGGCGCGCAGCGTCGACCTGACGCTTGACGCTTAGCTCGTCGGCCAGATGCCTCATCATCGACACAGCGCCCGTCAGAAGAACGACGGTTAGCACTACTTCAGCGACGACCAGTGCAGCGCTCCAGCGCCGCGTCCTGACGCCGGAGGTGCCGGTCCTCCCGGCGGCTTCCTTCAAGACGTCGTTCGCACCGGTCCGCGAAAGATGCAGAGCCGGAGCGAGGCCAAAGACGATGCTCGTGCCGAGGCACACTACGCAGAGAAACGAGAAGACGCTCGCATCCATCGAAAAATCCATCCAGAACGGTCTATCGATCTCGGCGGAGAACTTCATGAACACCTGCATCGCAGCCATGGAGAGCACGAGCGCGAACAGTCCGGCCGACGCGGCCAGCATCAGGCTTTCCACCAGCAATTGACGAACGAGCCGCCATCGCGTCGCGCCCATTGCCGCGCGGATCGATACCTCACGCGAGCGTTGAAGTGATCTCGAGAGCAGAAGGTTCGCCACGTTGGCGCAACTCACGAGTAGTAGCAGGCCGACGGCAGACATCAACGCGCCAAAGACGATCAACAGCGGCCCGCCAATCCCTGGCCGGAACTCGCTCACGTGCGCCCGTGTCCGGCTGTTCGTCGCTGGGAATTCGCGCGCCAGACGCTCCGCAATCGAGTTCAGCTCGGCGGCCGCCTCTGCACGGGTGACGCGATACCCAAGGCGGCCGACGACTGCGAGATTTCGATCGTCGCGCGGCTGATTTCTAATCCCGCGTCTCGTCCCTAGCGGCTGCCAGAGCGCCGTGTTCAATGGAAATTCCAATTGCGGCGGCATCACACCGATGACAGTGACGGGTTCCGCGTTCACGCGAATCGCGCGGCCGAGAATGTTCGGATCGCTGCCGTAGCGCCGCTGCCACACTCGATCCGACAGGATGACGACAGCGGCAGCGCCCGGCTTATCGTCATCGGCTGTAAAATCGCGGCCGATCGCCGGGTGTACTCGGAGCAACTTGAATGTGTTCGCGCTGATCGAGCTGCCAAGAAAGCGCTCCGCTGCAATGTTGTCGTCGGCGACGTTGATGTTGCCGGTCTGGAACGCGCCAAGCCCCTCGAACGTCCTCGCCGACGCCTGCCAATCCCTGAAGTCCGCATATGACAAACTTGAATCGAGATCGTCTGGCTCGACAATGCCGACGTCAACCAGTCGATCCGCCTCGTCGAACGGCAGCTCACGAATCATGACGGCGTTCATGATCGTGAATGCGGTGTTCGTCGCAGCGATGCCGACCGCAAGGGTGACGATGGCGAGCATCGTGAAGCCGGCGCTGCGGCGCATCGTCCGGAAGCCGAACTGAATATCCTTGAGCAACGCGTCGATCCACCGAAACGTGACCGCATCGCGGTATCGCTCGCGTGTCTGCTCCATGCCGCCGAGCGCAATGAGCGCCTGCCGGCGCGCTTCGTCTGGCGTCATGCCGGCGCGGACGTTGTCGGCGATATGCATGTCGAGATGGCTCTGCGAGCTCTTTCGAAAACTCAGCGTCACGCTTGCGTCGCCACATGTGTTGATCCCCGTGCTCTATTCGTTTTTCGTTCTTCGATTTTCGTTACTCAGAGCGGAGCGCGGCCGCGGGTGCAATCCGCGCGACGCGAACCGCCGGCAGCCATGAGGCAACCAGCGCAATCGCGAACATCGACGCCGCCACGGCCGCGAACATTGCCACGCTGGCGTTGGCGGCGATGGCGGGAAACTCGGCACCGAACGCATCGATCGCCAGAAGCATGAGCGCCACGCCAGCCGACACACCGATCGCGGCCAGCGCAAGCCCTCGCATCAGCACGATCCGGGCGACTTCCGCGGGCGGCGATCCCAACGCGAGCCGCACGGCCCACTCGCGGCGTCGAGACGTGACTCTGTAGGACATCACTCCGTAGAGTCCGACTGCCGACAGCAGCAGCGTCAGAATGGCGAACCAGCCCATCAGCCACCGATACAGATTCAGATTCCAGAGCGAATCCGAGACGACCTGCTCCATGGTCCTGACGTTGAAGATCGCGATGCGGGGATTGACCTCGAGCACCCGAGATCGCACGACGTCGATCACGGCATTCGGGTTGCCGGCCGTGCGCACCACGAGCGTCATCCCGAGATCCGCCACCTGCGACCAGTTCTGGGCGATCGGAAAATAGATCTCGGGCACGCTTGGGCGACCGAGCTCCACCTGGCGAACGTCTCCGACGACCCCGATGATGCGGCCGCGGTTCATCTCGGTGCCGATCGGATCGGCGGTTCCGAAATACGTGCGCGCCAGCGTTTCGTTGATCAGAATCACGCGCGGCGCTTTTCCGGTGTCGCTCGTCTCGATACCTCGACCGCCGCGTACTGGAATGCCGAGCGCCTGGAAATATCCCGGGGTGACATAGCGCAGCTCGATCGAGAACGGCGCGTCGGTGCCCGGAGGCGCGCCCTTCACCACGAAGTCGGTCGAGCTGCTCGACCAGCCCCAGTTTTGAAGCGGCAGCACCTGCGTGAATCCTGCGGCTTGCACACCTGGAACCTGCGCCACACGCTCGGCAATCGCGTAGTACTGCGATTCGATTCCCGGCGTCATGGGCTGGCCAAGATGGAAGGTCGCGACGTTGGCCGTCACCATGCCGTTGTCTGATTCCCGCAGGCGCGTCATTTCGCTCATCACGAGGCCGGCGCCACTGGCGAGCACGAACGCGAGCGCCACCTCGGCGACAACCAGCGCGTCGCGCACGCGGACGTCGCGGCGTCCGGCGGTTGCACGCCCGGCCTCCTTGGCCAGAATCCCGGCATCGACGCGCCCAGCGGCAAGCGCCGGCGCGACGCCGAAGAACAGCGCCGTCGCGACGCACACGAGCAAAAGAAACGCGAACACGGTCCAGTCGAACGCAACCTCGTGCATGCGCGGAATGCGCTCCGAGCCGAACGCGATGAGCAGGTTGCTCGTCCATCGCGCGACGAGCACGCCGGCGAGAGCGCCCGAAATCGCGAGCAGCAGGCTCTCGATCATGAACTGCCGCACGAGGCGCGCGCGCGACGCGCCGAGCGCGGCCCTCGTGGCAACCTCGTGCATCCGGCTGCTGGTGAGCGCCAGCAGCAGGTTCGCGACGTTGGCGCACGCCGCAATGAGCACCAGCGCCACAGCACCGAAGAGCAGCCAGAGCGAGCGGCGCGTCGGGCCGAGCACGACGTCCGCATATGGCGCGACGCTGGCACGCTCCATCCGCTGCACACCGGTGGTCAGGGATCGGCGATGCATCTCGGCAGCCGCGATCTCTGCACCGGCTGCGTCGGCGGATGCACCCGGCTTCAGCCGGGCGATCAGCCGGCTCAAGCGGCCACGCAGCGGCCGGTATTCCGCGATCCACACGTCGACGCGCGATTCGGTCATCGCGCTGCGCAGCACCGACGCCGCCCCATAAGGAAATTGAAAGGCCTCCGGCATCACGCCGACGACCGTGAACGACCGATCGTCGAGCGTGACGCTCCTCCCCATCACATTCGGATCGCCCGCGAAACGCGACCGCCACAACGGCTCGCTGATGACGGCGACGAGCTGATCGTCCGGTCGAAACGCACGCCCGGCAATTGGCTGGGCGCCCAGCACATCGAAGAGTGAGCGATCGGACACGACCGTGGTGATGCGCTCGACCGTCGAGGACATGTGAAGATTTCTGGTACCGACCGAGTACTCCGAGAACGCTTCGAACGCGCGGCTCTCGGCGCGAAGCTGCTCGAGATCGTCCCGCAGCATCGACGTCTCGGCAATCTGCACGAGCCGGCGCGGCTCGCCAAACGGAAGCGGCCGAAGCACGACGCTGTAGATGAGGCTGAAGATGGCCGTCGTCGCGCCGGTCGCCAGCGCGAGGCTCAGCGCGGCGATGATCGTGACGCTCGGGTTCTTGATGAGCGTGCGAACGCCGAACCTGACGTCCTGGGCAATCTCGTCGACCATCTCAGTTTCCTCGCAACAATGCCGCTGGACTGACGCGAGCGGCTCGCAGCGCGGGAATCGCGCACGCAAGAAATGCCACGAGCAACAGGAGCGTCCCGGCTCCGGCGTACGTGAGCGGATCGGACGGCGTCACCCCATGCAGAAGTGTTTCGATGGTTCTCGAGAGCGCCCACGACGCCGCCAGGCCCACGGCGAGCCCAATCAGCGCGAGCCGCTGCCCGCTGAACGCGATACCGCGCATCACCGCTCCTGTCGTGGCACCCACAGCCATCCGCACCGCAATCTCGTGTTTCCGCTGCACGACACCATACGCGAGCACTGCATAGAGACCGAGCGACGCCAACAGCACGGCAATCGAGGCGAACACTCCGAGCAACGTCGTTTGCCGCTTGCGATCGACGATGCTCAAGTCGAGCACGTCCTCCATCGTGCGAATCGCGCTGATCGGCTGTTCGGGATCCACATTCGCAACGACCGCCCGAATCGGCGCGACAAGGGATGTGAGGTCTCCGGAGGCGCGCACAAGAAGCACCTCCGGCACGAAGAACGTACCGGTAACCTGCGTGTCCGGAAAATACACCGCAGGCCTCGACTCGAGCTCGAACCCACGCTCCTTGATGTCGCGAATGACACCAATGATGGTGCGCATGCGATCGTCGCTAAGCGATATGCGATGCCCGACCGCGCTGCGGCCGGGCCAATGCAATTTTGCGAAGGTCTCGTTGATCACGATCACCCACGGCGCGTTTTCCTGATCGCGGCTGTCGAGCAGCCTGCCATTCACAAGCTGCGCCTCGATAGTCGCGAGATAGTCGACGGTGCCGATGCGTACGAGCGCGTCCTGCCGTTCAGCAGGGTTGCCCCCTTCAATCTGGAATCCGCTGGTGTTGCCGATGCTTCCAAACGGCGCCGTCGTCACATACGCGGCGTTGGTCACGCCGGGCAGCGCCTTCACGCCGGTCACCACTCGTTCAAAGAACCCGACGCGATCCGCAAGCTTCGAATACTTCCTGAGCGGAATCGTCGTGCGAAGCGTCAGCAGCCGAGCCGGCTCGAATCCGAGCTCGCCGCCCCGCAGATTCGAGAAGGTGCGCAGCAGAAGACCTGTTCCCACGAGGAGGATGACCGCCACAGCAATCTGGCCGACCACGAGCATGTCCCTCGAGATGCTGGCGCTCGACAGCCGCGAGCGGCCGGCCTGCTGCAGACTCTCAACCAGCGGCGCGCGCGAGGCGTGCAGCGCGGGACCGAGGCTGAACGCCACAGCCGTGAACAGAGAGATGGCCAGCGTGACGGCGATGACGCGGAAATCCAGAATCGAGTCGCTGAGCGGCGCCATCCCGCTCGGCACCAAGTCGGCCAGCATCTGCGTTCCGGCAGGGGCAATGAAAAGCCCGATCGCGGCGCCGGCCATGGCAAGCGTCACTCCCTCAGCGACGAGCTGACGGACGATCCTGCCGCTCGTAGCGCCCATCGACGCGCGCACGGCCAGCTCGCCGCGACGACTGAAGACTCTGAGCAGCAGCAGCCCGGCGACGTTCGCGCACGCGATCAGCAGCACGCACAGCGCCGCGGCCATCAGCACGATGAGCTGTTCGCGACGGTCGCCCAGGACGTCATTTCTGAGCGGGGTCACGACCGATCCGATATCGGCATTCGTCGCCGGCAGCTCTCGCCGCAGATCATTCGTAACGCGAGCGATGTCGTCGCGAGCCGTGTCAATCGTGGCACCGGGGGCGATGCGTCCGACGACATTGAGGTAATGAGACCGCCGGTTCGCGCGCTCCTCAGCCGAGAGCTCGATCGGCGTCCAGAAATCACGATCGCGGTCGCGGAAAATGAAATTCCTCGGCATGACGCCGATAATCGTGCGGGTCTCGCCGCTCATGAGGATGCTCTTGCCGATGACGTCGCGATCGCCGTTGTAGCGCCGCTGCCATAATCCGTAGCTGATCAGCGTAACCTTCGCGCTCGTCTGTTCCTCTTCGTCCGTGAACGCACGTCCCAGCAGCGGCTGCACGCCGAGCACGTCGAAGAAGTTGGCCGTCGCGCGCCGGCCGATGATGAGCTCTGGCGGCCCGTCGACCGTGAGATTGGCTGTCGCGCCGCGGGTCGCGGCCATGCCGGTGAAGGCGCGGCTACGCTCCTTCCAGCTGAAGTAATTGCCTGGAGCCGGCGTGTTCCTCGGGTGGCCGACGTGGCTGGCGTCCTCCCAGATCATGACGAGCCGATCCGGCTCATGAAATGGCAGCGGCCGCAGCATCAGCGCGTCGACGACCGAGAAGATCGCGGAGTTGGCGCCGATGCCTAGTGCGAGCACAACGACAACGGTCAGCGCGAACCCGCGATCTCTCAACAGCATGCGCCCGGCGAATCTGACGTCCTGCATCAACTCGTCAAGCCAGCGGGTCGTCCGGCGTTCGCGATAGCGCTCTTTCGTCTGTTCGATGCCTCCCAGCGCGATCAGGGCGTGCCGCCGCGCCTCCTCCGGCGTCATGCCGGCGCGCACGTTATCGGCGCTGTGCATGGCCAGATGGCTCTCGAGCTCGGCGGAAAAGTCACGCTCGTGTCTGCGCCAGAGTCTCCACATGGCTAAGCCCCAATCCCTACTCCCTAATCCCTAGTCCCTGTTTCTATTCGTTTTTCGTTATTCGTTTTTCGCTACCAGGAACCTTGCTAGAATTGCCGTGGTCTTCTCCCACTCGCGCTCTTCCTTCTCGATCTGTTTGCGGCCCGCGCGGGTCAGCTTGTAGAACTTCGCCTTGCGATTGTTGTCGGACACGCCCCACTCCGACGTGATGTATCCCTCCTGCTCGAGTTTCAGCAGCGCGGGATACAAGGTGCCGTAATTGACCAGCAATTTGTTGCCGCTGGTCTGCTCAATACGCCGCGCGACGCCGTAACCGTGCAGCGGCCCGAGCGTTTCGAGCGTTTTCAGCACCATCAGCGCCAGGGTGCCCTGCCACACGTCGGATTTATCGCCACCCATTCGTTGCTCCTATGGCTTACCTATACAGGACGACGTATGGGTTTGCAATAGGTGCGCCGTCAAGAGACTTCGCACTTCCATGGAGGGATTGGGGACTAGGGACTGGGGACTGGTTCACCCATGGGACGAGCGTTCCCATCAGCGGGACACGCGTCGCAGATCTTTATCCCTAATCCCATCCTGGGAAGACAACGTTCGCGCCCACGGCATCGTCCAACATCCGGCGTGCGGCAATGGACAACTCCAGGAGGCAGTCATGACGGCATGGCAGGACGTTCGCTTCGCAGCTCGCAGCCTGGCGAGAACGCCTGGCTTTACGACAACCGCGCTACTGACCTTGTTCGTGTGCATCGGTACCACGACGGCGATCTTCGGCGTCGTAAATCAGGTCGTGCTGCGCCCACTGCCACTACCCGAGTCTGAACGACTGGTGACCTTCTGGCACGCCGCGCCGTCGAAGGGCCTTGATGAGGTCAATCTGAACGACGCGCTCTTTTCGTTCTACCGCGACAGGAGTCGCCGCTTCGAGGGAATTGCCGCGTATGAAGTCGGACGATTTGTTCTGACCGGCAACGGCGGCCACCCCGAGGTACTGCTCGGCGCGCGTGTCTCTTCCAACTACTTCGACGTGCTCAAACGACTGCCTCTGAAGGGTCGTACATTCCTGGCTGACGAAGAATTCAGCGGCCGCGGCGAGGTGGTGATCCTGAGCCATGGGCTGTGGCAGCGTCGATTCGGCGGCGCTGACAACATCCTGGGGCAGGCGATCAGGCTCGGCGATCGTCCAATGGTGGTTGTCGGCATCATGCCGACCGGGTTTGATTTTCCCCATCGCTCAGAGCGCGCGGACCTTGGTGAGGCGGTTCAAGTTTGGGTGCCGAAAACGGTGAATGCTCAGGATATCAATTCGTGGAATCTGTCGGCGGTTGGGCGGCTCAGAGAAGGCATCACACTCGCCGACAGTAAACGAGAGATTCACGCTCTGTGGGAAGACTTTCTCGTACAGTTCGGCCCTCGACTCGGCTCGGGAGCGCTCGGAGCGGATGCATCGACAATCATGATTTCGCTACATCGACGCATCGTCGGTGACGTGAGGGCAGTACTTTTTGTCTTGCTCGGCAGCGCGGCCATGGTGCTGCTGATTGCGTGCGCGAACTTGGCGAACCTGTTTCTGGTTCGCGCCGGGTCGCGGCGGCGGGAGTTTGCAGTGCGGCAAAGTCTGGGCGCAACCTCGCAGCAATTGGCAAAGCAGATATTTGTCGAGAGCGGCATGCTCGCGATGGCCGGGGGGGCAGGTGGACTGGTGGCAGCAGTTGGGAGCCTCACGCTGCTGAGAGTCGCCGCTCCCAGCCAAATCCCTCGCGTCGAGGACGTGGGCGCTGACTGGCGCGTACTCGTATTCGCGCTCCTCGTGACGGCGCTTACCGCGCTGGTATGCGGCCTCGCACCCGCGCTCCGCAGCACGCGCGCCAACCTTCAGGATGTCATCAACCAGGGACCACGCGGCACTACCGCGAGCTCGCCACGGAGGTATAACGAAGCATTTGCCGTGACGCAGCTGGTGCTCTCCCTCGTGTTGCTCATCACGGCGACGCTGCTGATCCAAAGCTTCAGAAATCTACTGGCGGTCGATCCAGGCTTTCGAGCCGAGAATGTACTGATGGGGCAGATTCCGTCGCTTCCGGCAGCCCGCTACCGGTCCAACGTTGAGGTCAAGAACTTTTATGATCAGCTGCTCGAGCGCGTTCGCGTTCTGCCCGGCGTGCAGGCCGCAGAATTGTGCCAGGTCGTTCCATTCAGCGGCGGAGGCGGCGGAGCTCCATTTACCGTGGAAGGGCGTGAACCGAAGCCAGGAGCTCCGGCGCGGGATTCCTGGTGGCGCGCCGTCACACCAGGGTACTTCGCCGCGGTCGGCATTCCGTTGTTGAGGGGCAGGCCGTTCGATAGTGCGGATCGAGAAGGTGGCATGCCGGTCGCCATCGTCGATCAGACACTCGCCCGAATGTATTGGCCGGACGACGACGCCACCGGAAAGCGCATTCGGATCGGGCAAGGCGCCTGGATGACGATTGTCGGGGTCGTGTCCAGCGTCAAGAATCGCGAGCTCAACGAAGTTGCCAAGCCGTATGTCTATCAACCATACGCTCAGCGAATCCGCCGGGAGATGTCGCTCGTCGTGCGGACCGCCGCTGAACCCGTCGTCCTTGCGTCGCTGGTGCGTCAGCAAATCGCCAGCCTGGATCCAGAACAACCAATCTTTAGAATCATGACTCTCGATGACGCCCTTGCACGGTCAGTGGCACCCGCACGAACCACGAACCTTCTGATTGGCTGGTTTGCGATGGCCGCCTTCCTGCTGGCCATCGTTGGCGTTTATGGTGTGATGTCGCTCAATGTGAATGGACGTTTCAACGAGTTCGGCATTCGCCTGGCACTTGGCGCTCGCCCAATCACGGTGCAGTGGCTCGTCGTCGGCCGCACCCTCAAGTTGACGCTCATTGCCGTTGCGATCGGCCTGCTCGGCGCAATGGGCGCAACCCGCTTGCTGGAGGGCTTGCTCTTTGGCGTGGAGCCGGTGGATGTCACGATCTTCACGGTAGTCGCGTCTGTGCTTGCGACCTTCAGCCTGGTCGCGTCTTACCTTCCTGCGAGACGGGCGACGAAAGTTGACCCGTTGGTGGCGTTGCGTTGTCAATGATCGCCGCGCCTTTCCCTTGGGCCTGATTCAATCGCGGGACGCTCATCATCACCGGGCTCGCGGCGAGCTACCTGCCCGTGCGACGCGGTTCGACCCAATGGTGGCGCTGCGCCAACAATAGGAAACTGACGCTGCATTGGCAGATTGGTAGATTGCGAGAATGTTGTTCGATTGAAGGGTGTGGATTTTTAGAATCCGGCAATCTTCCATCTGACAATCTGGCAACATTCCGGCAATCTACCAACCTACCAATCTTCCAATGCTGATGTTCTATTTCGTCCTGGTGTTCTATTTCGGAAAGTTCGGATCGGCCTTCACTTCGCGAATCTGGCCGAGATGCCGTTCGTTGTGGGCGGCAGTGAACAGCAGCCACTGGTACGCATCGAGCGGACCAAGCGGTGAGTCGCCAACACGAGACCGCAAATCATCGGTCGTCTTCTGCGCATAGGCGAGCGTGTTCGCGCGCCGGCTCCGATACATTGCCGCCACTTTCTCCCGCGGGCCGAGGCGCTGCTTCGGCTGAATCGGCTCGGGCGCCTGCGCTTTCTGCGTACGATCGGGAATCGCCTTCAGAATGACCGCGTCCTGCCCCTTCGCTTTGGCCAATTGCTCCGCGCTGGCCGCGGGCCCATCCATCACCTTCTGCCGCGCCTCGGCCAGAAAACTCTCGGCGAGCGCCAGGTGTTCGACGACCTCTCCGACCGACCACCGATCGGGGCCCTGCTTGAAGTTCCACTGCGCGTCGGAGAGCTTCTCGGTCTCGGCAATCACCTGATCGCGCGTCGTCATGAGGTATTTCACAACTGTGTCCCGATCCTGCTTCGACATGGCCTCGCCGCTCGGCGCGGCAGGCGCGAGAATGAGCATCAAGATTGCGGCTGTCACAATGCGGTTCATGTTGCCTCCATGGATGCAAGGCTACACCATCGAACTGAGAACCTAGAACCCAGCACCTGGAACCCAGAACCGCGGATAGAATCGCCCGCATGACTGTGGACCGCCGCAATTTTCTGAAGACCGTCGTGGCGGCGCACACCGGCGCGGCGCTCAGTACCGGCGGCCGCGCGCCAGGCACGCCCACCCGCTGACGTCATCGTGGTCGGGGCCGGCGCGTTCGGAGGCTGGACGGCCTACTACCTTCGACAATTGGGCGCGCGCGTCAGGCTCGTTGACGCATATGGCCCCGGCAACTCGCGCTCCACGTCCGGAGACGAGACGCGCGGCGTGCGCAGCTCGTACGGAGACCGCGGCATACGCGCGGAGTTATGGACGACCTGGGCAAACCGCGCCATCGATCGATGGAGCACATTCGACGGGGAATGGGGCCGGCAGATGAAGGTGCGCCTGTTTTTCAACACCGGCGACTTCATCTTTCGTCCCGCACCGGAGGTGTTCACCGAGAGAACCCAGGAGCTCTGGAAGCAGCTCGGTATTCCGTTCGAGACTCCGAAGGTCGAGGACGTCGCGCGCGAGTATCCTCAATTCGATCTGACGAAGATCGCGTTTGCGTTGTACGACCCGAGGGCCGGAGTCGTGCGCGCGCGCCGGGCGTGCGAAGTGGTGGCCGAGGCGTTCCGCCAGTCTGGCGGCGAGGTGCTGATGGGTCATGCCGCGCTCGGCGGGCGCGACGGCGAGCGCCTGCAGAGCATCCGAACGACCGCCCCTGCCGCCACACTGACCGCCGCCACGTTCGTGCTCGCGCTCGGACCGTGGTTTCCTAAAGCATTTCCGGAGCTCATGGCCGCGCGCATCCGGACACCGCTCGGGCACGTGCATTATTTCGGCACGCCGCCGGGCGACGATCGCTTCACGTTCCCGAACATCCCGAGCTGGAATTTTCCCGGCGTGACAGGCTGGGCCGCGCTCCCACCAGACAATCGCGGCTTCCGCGTGCGGCTTCGCGGATCGGCGCCGACGGATCCGGACACGAGCGACCGCGCGTTCGATCGCAGCTACGACGCAATTGCGCGCACATTTCTCGCGGAGCGCTTTCCGCAGTTATCGAAGGCGCCCCTCCTCGAAACGCGCGCGTGCCACTACGACATGAGCGCGTCGGGAAATTTCATCATCGACCGCTTCCCGGGATTTTCGAATGTCTGGGTGGCCGGCGGCGGAACAGCCGAAGGATTCAAATTCGGGCCTGTGCTAGGTGAGTACATCGCGAAGCGCGTACTCAGGCATCGAAGACGATGGTGAGCTGGCTAGAGCCTTCGCACTGCCAGCTTGAATGAATTGGAAGATTGGTGGATTGGAAGATTGTTAGAATGTTGTTGGATTGAAGAGTGGGGATTCTCAGAATCCCGCAATCTTCACTCAACAATCTGACAACATTCCGTCAATCTCTCAATCTTCCAATCTATCAATGGTGGATTAGAAGAACGCTCACGATCCGCGCGGCAGCGTCACCGTCGCGCGCGCGCCTTTCGCGCCCGCGCGCGGCTCCAGCGTCAGCGTGCCGCCGTGCGCTTCTGCGATCTGGCGGCCGAGCACGAGACCGATGCCTGACCCCTGTGACTTGGTCGTGAAGAACGGCACGAACAGATTCGATGGGTTCGCCAGACCCGGCCCCTCATCGTCTATGAAGACCGACACGCGATGGCTGTTCTGCTGCCAGCCGACGCGCACGGCCCCTCCGGTCTCGAGCGCCGCGTCGACAGCGTTCCGCATCAGGTTGATCAACAACTGCTCGAGTTGATCGGGATCGGCCTGCACGGCCACGGGCGCGCCGGGCTCGATCTGAATGTTCTTGCGCATCTCCAGCCGCGCCACGCGCTCCACGAGCGCCGGCAAATCAACCGCGCGCATGTTCGGCCGCGGCAACCGCGCGAGCGCCGTGTACGCCGTCGTGAAACGGCTGAGCGCATCCGTGCGCCCGGCGATGATGCCGAGGCCGCGGCGCATGTCCTCGCGCCAGTCCTCGGGCATCGGATCCTGCGACGCGATGCTCTCGAGACTGCCGGCGATCGACTTGATTGGCGCGAGTGAATTGTTGAGCTCGTGGCCAAGCACGCGTAGCAGCCGATGCCAGGCTTCGCGCTCCTGCTGCCGTAGCGGCACGTTCACGTCGCTCAGCACCACCAGCGTGTGCGGCAGACCACCCTGCCGGAACGATCCGCGGCGCACCTGCCACTGGCCGCTGCCGCCGGGAAATGCAATGTTCAGCACGCGCGGAGCGCTGCCGTCGAGGCACGCCGCGAGCCTGATGTCCTCGGCGGTCCGCCACAACAGCTGCTCAACCGGGCGGCCGAGCAACCGCTCGCCGGCTCGATTGACCAGCCGCAGCTTGTGTTCATCGTCGAAGGCAAATACTGCGACGTCGATTTCGCTCATCACGGTCCGCAGCAATGCCGTCGCCTCTAGCGAGCCCAGGCGCTCGTCGCGCAGCGTGTCGGCGAGCGCATTGATCTCGAACAGCGTCTCACCGAGGGGATCGTCACGCCGCGCGCCACGCGCCCGAAACGAGAAATCGCTCTCGCGCAGCGCCTCGAGCAGATTTGCCATCGTCTGCAGCGGAAACACGATGCGGTGTCGAAGGGACGAGGCGGCCAGCGCCCAGAGCACCAGCATGGCGAGGCCCGCCGTGACGATCGTCTGCGTGGAGTACCCGCCGGCCCACAGAAGGAGGAGCGTTCCGATGATGCCCGGAAACCCGGCGGCTACCGCCAGCAGGAGAATCCGACGGTCGTAGCGCAACTTCATGAACGTGTGGGTCTATTCGTTTTTCGCTCTTCGTTTTTCGTTGTTGGTTTAGGGTTCTATTCCGTAGCGTTCGAGTCGACGATACAACGCGCTCCGGCTCAAGCCCAGTGCTTTCGCGGCTTCGGTCACGCTGCCGAACCGGCTGACGGCCTTCCGAATCAGGAACGCCTCGACGTCTTCGAGGCCCATGTTCTCGAGGCTCTGGGCGCCATCCTGGGTACGGCGCAAGCCGAGATCGCCAGGCGCAACCGTCGGACCAGGGGCCATCAATACGGCCCGCTCGATCGCATGCTCGAGCTCGCGCACGTTCCCCGGCCACGGATGCCGCAGCAGCGCGTCCATCGCGGCGCTGTCGAATCCGGTCAGATTCTTTCGATAGCGCCGCGCATGCTGCTCGAGAAAGTGCGTGGCGAGCGACGGGATATCGTCGCGGCGATCGCGCAACGGCGGGATAACGATCTCGATCGTGTTGAGCCGGAACAGCAGGTCCTGCCTGAAGCGCCCCGCCGCGACTTCCGAGTCGATGTCGGCGTTCGTGGCCGACAGAATACGCACGTCGACGCGGCGTGTGCGCGACGAGCCGAGCCTCTCGAACTCGCCGGCGGCGATCACGCGCAGCAGTTTCGCCTGCTGTGAAGGCGGTACGTTCGCGATTTCATCCAGGAAGAGCGTTCCGCCGTCTGCGAGCTCGAATCGCCCCACGCGATCGGCTCGCGCATCGGTAAACGCGCCGCGCACGTGGCCGAACAATTCGCTCTCGAACACGGTTTCGGAGACGCCGCCCGCATTGACCGTCACCATCGGTCGAGCCGCCCGCGGAGACAGCGCGTGGATGGCCTGGGCCACGAGGCCTTTGCCCGTCCCGTTCTCGCCGGTAATCAGCACGTTGGCGTCCGAGGGCGCTGTCCGCTCGATGAGTTCGATTACGGGCTTCATCGCGGGCGATCGCGCAATCAGCGGAGGCGCGCCGTCGAAGCTGAGGCGTGCCGCACCTTCGAGCTGCCGGCCGCGGCGCAACGCGCGGCTCAATTCGACCTGCGTCCGGACGATGGCGAGCAGCCGGGCGTTGTCCCACGGCTTCTGCACGAAGTCGCGGGCGCCGCGGCGCATCGCCTCGACCGCCACATCGACGCTCGCCCACGCGGTCAGCACGACGATAGGAAGGGTCGGATCTTCAGTGTGAAGCCGCGCCAGCAGATCGAGCCCCTCCTGACCCGACGTCGTATCGCGCGCGTAATTCAGATCGATGAGCGCGGCATCGAAGTCGGTTTCGTCCGTCGCGGCGAGCACGGCGGCCGGCGACGTCACGGACTGCACCTGAAAGCCCTCGCTCTTCAAGAGCAGTTGAAGGGCTTCGAGAATATCCCGCTGGTCGTCAGCGAGAAGGACGCGTGGCGCACGACTCATTGCACGATCCATCCGTCGCGCAGCTTGATGACGCGGTTGCCGTACTGCGCATTCGTTTCCGAGTGCGTCACCTGGATGATAGTCGTCCCGTCGTCATTGAGCTTCTTGAACAGCTCCATGATCTCGCGCGCCTGGTCGGAGTGGAGGTTGCCCGTCGGTTCGTCGGCGAGAATCAGTCCCGGGCTGGCGACGACCGCGCGCGCGACGCCGACGAGCTGCTGCTGACCGCCGGACAACTGGCTGGGATACAGGTCTTTCTTCGCGACAATTTGAAACCGGTCGAGCACATCGGAGACGATGCTTTGCCGCTGCGGGCGGGGCACGTCGCGGTAGCTGAGCGGCACCTCGAGGTTTTCGTACACCGTGAGGTTGTCGAGCAGGTGATAGCTCTGGAATACGAACCCGATATGTTTTTTCTGCAGAGCGAGCCGATCTTTCTGCCTCAGCGTGTGAACGGGTTGACCCTGCAGCTCGTACTCGCCGCGCCAGTCGGTGTCGTGCATGCCGAGGATGTGAAGGAGCGTCGACTTTCCCGCTCCCGACGGCCCCATGATCGACACGAACTCGCCCGGCTTGATGTTCAGGTTGATGCGCCGCAGCAGGAACGTTTCGCCAGCGCCGGTTTTGATGGACTTTTCGAGATTCTGAACTGTAATCACTGATACCTCAGAGCAATGATGGGATCGACGCGACTCGCGCGGCGGGCAGGCAGCCACACCGCGAACAGCGCCACGAAACTCAACAGCACGGGTATGGAGACGAATACGCCGGGGTCGTGCGCCTGCACGCCGTACAGGAAGCTCGCGATGAGTCGCGCAAGCGCGAGCGCCGCAGCGATGCCGACGACGACCCCAACCAGCGCCAGCCGCATGCCCTGAAACACGACCATGTTCCGCACATCGCTGGCCACCGCGCCGAGCGCCATCCTGATACCGATCTCCTGCGTGCGCTGCTGCACCGAATACGCCATCAGTCCGTAAATCCCGATCGCGGCAAGCAGCAGCGCCGAGCCGCCGAACACCGTCATGAGCAGCATGTTGAAACGCTCGCGCGACGTAGAACGCGACACAACTTCCGTCATCGCACGCACTTCAGACACCGGAAGGCCGCTGGCCTGTCTCAGTTGTTCCTGAACCGCTGCGCTGACCGACAGCGGCGGCACGCGGGTTCTCACAACCCACGCCATCGGCGTCAGCCGAACGTTCAGCGCGTTTACCGGATCCGGGACTTGTGCCTGAGGAATGAACATCTTCGGGGACGGGTCGTTATTCAATCCTCCGTCGCGCGAATCGGCCACGATGCCGATGATCTGCCGTTCGGGCTCGCTCGCGAACTCGCGCATCACGCCCCTGCCGATGACGAGCCGGTCCTTCAGCGGCTCCCCATCCTTCCAGAACGCTTTCGCCATCGCTTCATTGATGATCACGACGGCGGGCGCTCCTGCGACGTCTCGATCGGTGAAAGTCCGCCCACGTCTCACCGGGATTCTGAAAACCTCGAAGTATCCGGGAGAAACCGTGGCCCAGCCCCCGCCGCCATGGAACGGTTCCTTTCCTTGAGGACGTCCTACGACATTGAATGGGAGGCCGTACCCGCCTTCCAGCGGAACGCAGCATGTCGCGCTGGCCTGCTCGACACCTGGCACCGCCTGCAAACGTTCGCGGCCGTCGCGAACCATCTGTTCGACACCGGCCGACTGGAGGAAACGCGACCCGCTCAGCGACATGCGCATCGTCAACACATTGTTCGCGTCATATCCGGGGTTCACCGCGCCGAGGGCCAGCGACGTGCGAATCAACAGAGCCGATCCCACAAGCAGAATGAGCGCCAGGGCCATCTCAGTGACCACCAGCAGGGATCGCGATTTGTTGTGACGGAAGCCCGTGCCCGAACGGCCGCTGCTTTCTTTGAGCGTCTCGCTCAGCGACGTCCGCGACCCGTGAAGCGCTGGAATCAGCCCGAACAGAATGCCAGTGGCAATCGACACGATCAAGGCGAACCCGAGCACGCGCCAATCCATGCTGACGAGCGCTCCATCCGACCCCAGGCGTGGAAGCCCGGCCGTGTTGATCGTCAGCAGCGCCCGGATACCGAGAAACCCCACGATGAGACCCAGCGCTCCACCGACAAGAGACAGCAGGACGCTCTCGGTCAGCAGCTGGCGGATAATGCGGCCGCGGCCGGCTCCAATCGCCGAACGGACCGCGATCTCACGCTTCCGGCCCGTCGCGCGCACCAGCAACAGGTTCGCGACGTTCGCACACGCGATCAGCAGGACGAAGCCGACGGCGCCGACCAGCACGAGCAGCGTCTGACGGACATCGCTGACGAATGCTTCCTGAAACGGGGTCACGCTGAAGCTTTCGTTGTCGTCGAGCGTTCGAGGAAACTTTCGTCGGTACTCGGCTGCGGATTGATTGAGCTGCGCTTTCGCCTGTTCGAGTTCGATGCCGGGCTTGAGACGCCCCGCCACGCTGAAATAGTGCCCCTGATCTTTCGAGTTGGGGTCGAGCTGGAACGCGACCCATACGTCCAGTGGCGGACCGAATTCTCCGACATCGAACGCGGGACCGATGATGCCGATCACTGTGTGCGGATCGCCGCTCAACGAGATCGTGGTTCCGATCACTCCGGGATCGGACGCGAAGCGCCTTCTCCACAGACTGTGGCTGAGAACCACGGCTCGCTCGCCTCCCGGGCGGTCTTCCTTGGCCGAGAACGTGCGGCCTCGAAGGACCGGCGCGCCGAGCAGGCGGAAGTAGTCCGCACTGACCTCGCCCGCGCGGAGCTGCTCTGGAATGCCGCCGCCCGTGAAATTGACGACGTTGTTGCGAAATGCCGCCACGTCCTGCACGACGCGCGTCTGCTCTCTCCAGTGCTGGAATTTCGCGGGCGAGGCGTTGCTCCCTGAACCCCGCGGGAACGTATTCATGAACATCACGAGACGGTCGGGATCCGGAAACGGCACGGGCTTCAGCAGGACGGCATTGACGACGGAGAAGATCGCCGCATTCGCACCAATCCCGACGGCGAGCGTCAGGATCGCCACAATCGTGAAGCCTGGCGCTTTCGCCAGCGTCCTTACACCGTAACGGAGATCTTGAAGAAGTTGATCCATCTCACCGGGTTTCCGCTGCGCGCGGCGCGGCGATCGGATTCGTCAGCGTTCCGATGCCGTCGTACGTGCAGACGGAGACGTCACCGGCCTTGAAGAATATTGGCGGCTTCCGGGCCGATCCGACGCCCGCCGGACTGCCGGTCGCGATGACGTCGCCCGGCCGCAGCGTAAGAATGTTCGAGCCGTACGAAACCAGCTCGACGACCGAATGAATCATCAAGGATGTATTCGCGTCCTGCATCACCTGCCCGTTGAGCGTGAACTTCACCTGCATGTTCTGCGGGTTCGGCACGAACTCCTTCGGCACGATGAACGGGCCCATCGGCGCGAACGTATCGTGGTTCTTGCCGAGCACCCAGTCGGAGCCATGCCTGGTATCGCCGCGGCCGGCACGATCGGAGACGTCGTTCTCGAGCGTGTATCCGAAGATGTAGTCGCCGGCGCGATCGATTGGCACGTGGTCGGCCGTGCGGCCCAGGACAACTCCAAGCTCGCACTCCCAGTCGATGCTGGTGCGGCCGACCGGCAGACGGATTGCCTCGCCGTCGGCAATCACGATCGTCGGCGACTTGAAGAACATGTACGGGTTCCATCGCTTGTCGTCAGGCTTGCGCTCCCAGATTCCAGGCGCGCTCGTCGTCCCCGGCAGCGCATCGCCAGGGGCAGGACCACCAGCCTGCGGCGCTCCGCCCGCCATTTCGGCTGCATGCGCCCGGTAATTGACGGCGACGTTCAGCATCGTCGTCGGATACATGATGGGCGGCAGCGTCTTCAGTGATTTCAGATCGTGGACAAACGACGGACGGCCGGCACCCTCGAGCGGCTTCGTGTTGGCGATGATCTCGCCGATACGCGTCCGCACGCCGGCATCGTAACGCGCGATCAGATCTTTCATATCCGCAGGAGCCGCCACCTTCGACGCCGGAGTCTTCAACGCGGCGCTCGCCTGCGCGAGATCGATGACGATGGCGTCCTTCAGGACGACTCCGACAAACGATCTGCCGTTCTGATCGAATGTGCCCAGCTTGAAAGGCATGGCGTTCTGGCCGAAGACGGTAGTACCGGCGACAAACACGGCAGTGGCTGCGATGGCCTTCACCAGTCTGGTCATGACATCTCCTCAGTCGTTTCGCAAACTTGCCAACGGGTTCTGCGCGAGCATACGCCGAATCGGCACATAGCTGGCAAGCAGCGCGACACCCATCAGCGCCGCCACCCGACAGCGCCATCGTCGATGGATCGCCGGGCGTCACTTCGTAGAGGAGAGTCTGCATGTATCGCCCGAGCGCTGCCGCCACGGCAAGACCGACGATCGTCGATGCCAGAACGACTGCGCCCGCCTCGCCCATCGCGAGCGCGACGATATTGCGCCGCGTCGCGCCAAGCGCCATCCGAACGCCGATTTCCCGCGTGCGATTCCTCACGACGTGGCTCATCACGCCGAACGTGCCGACAGCGGCCAGCACCAACGCGAGACCCGCAAACAGGGTCGCGATGAGCATCGTAAACCGCTGCGTCGCGACGGACGCGCGCATGTCAACTTCGACGGGACGCAAGCGGGAAATCGGCTGATCCGGATCGGACGCCGAGACGGCACTTTGAACGGTCTCGCCGACGGTGGCGACCGGAAGCGACGTTTTCACGAGATACGCGGCGAACGTAAAAGGGTCGAGACCCTGGCGGAAGGGCGCATACGTCGTGGCTTTCGGCGGTTGGCCCAGCTGCTCGCGCGTGTCGGCAGCAAGCCCGACGATCGTGCGCCAGTAGTGTTCGTCGCTGCGAGCGCCATAGGCGATACGCTTGCCGATCGGATCCTGCCCCGGAAAATACCGTCGCGCGAACGCCTCATTGATGACGACGACGTCCGGCGATCGGAGGTTGTCGTCGCGAGTGAGGGCTCGTCCGCGCAGCAGCCGTATGCCCGTCGTCTCGAAATATTGTTCGCTCACGGTCAAGAAGGCCGTGAGATTGGCTTCGCCGGGAGGCGGTGCCGGCCGGCCTTCGATCCACACGCCTCGCGTGATCGTAGGCCGCATCGGCGCCTGCATCGCCGTGGCGACGCTGCGTACGCCAGGCGTCGCCGACAATCGCTCGAGGACGTCCTCGTGAAATCGGATTCGTGCTGCCGCATCGCGGTATTTCGAGCCCGGCAGGCTCACATCGACGGCGACGAGATCGCGCGGATCGAATCCTGGATTCAGCGAGGTGAGGCGCACGAAGCTGGCGAGCAGCAACCCGGCGGCGACGAGCAGCACCTGGGCGATGGCGAGCTCGCTCGACACAAGAAGCAGCTGCGAGCGCCGGCTCCGACGGCCGGACGTGCTTCGCACGCTCCCCTGCAGGGCGGTCGTCAGAGGCGCGCGTGATGCGCGCCACGCTGGCCACAGACCAAAGCCAAACGCGACAGCTGCGGTCACGACGACGGCAAACCCGGCAATCCGGCTGTTGACCGCGATCTCCTCGAGGCGTGGCAGCCCCTCCGGAGCGAGCTGCACGAGCGCGCTCACGCCCCAGGCCGCGAGCGCGAGACCAAGCGCGCCGCCGCATGCCGCCAGCACCATGCTCTCCGCAAGAATCTGGCGAATGACACGGCCAGGCGATGCGCCAAGCGCGCTGCGCATGGCAAGCTCGACCTCTCGCGCCTTCGTCCGCACGAGCATCAGATTGGCGACGTTCACCGACGCGATCACCAGCATCAGTGCAACAGCGGCGAGCAACAGGATCAGCATGCCCTGCGTGTGGCCGACGAGCGCCGACTGCAGCGGATCGAGCGCGGTGCCCCATCCTTTGTTCGTCGCCGGATACTCGCGCGCGAGCCGGGCTGATATGACGTCGAGTTCCGCCTGCGCTTCCGGCAAAGACACGTCCTGCCGCAGCCGCCCCACTACAGTAAGTATGTGAACGTCGCGATTCTGCGGGAGATTCGGAATCGAGGTGAATCGCGGCACTGCGCGATCGCCGAGGAGCCAGATATCGACCCTCTCCTCGAACTGAAAGGCGGCTGGCGCGATGCCGACGACCTCGACCGGTTGATCCGATACCGTGATGGTGCGTCCAACTAAATCAGCCGCGCGACCGTATCGACGTTCCCATAATGCTTCGCTCACCACCGCCTGCGCCGGCTGGCCTGGGGCATCGTCTGCGGGCAGAAATGTTCGCCCTGCGATAGCGTTCACGCCAAGCACGCTGAAAAAGTTTCCTGACACCTGTGCTGCAAGCGCCTGCTCGGGTGTTCCGTCGCCGGTCAGCCTCACCGGATTCATCGAAACTGCGGCCAGTCCTTCGAAGCTCGTGCTGCTGCGGTAGTCGAGGTAATCGGCGGGCGACAAATCGCCGCCGCGCCTCGTCGACGAGCCCCCACGGGTCATCGGAGAAGTGGCACCCACCATCACGAGCCGCTCGGGCTCTGCGAACGGAAGAGGCCGGAGCAGAACGGCATCGACCGCGCTGAACATCGTCGTCGTTCCGCCGATGCCGAGTGCCAGCGAGAGGATGGCCGCCGCCGAGGTGAGCGGCGATTTCAGAAGCAGCCGTGCACCGTGCCTGACGTCTGCAAGGAAGACCGACAAAGGAAATTCAGACATAGTAAGGAAAACCGCAAAACGAAAAAGGAATAAAGCACACCATGCGATCGCTAGCGGGGCTAACTCAAGAAGGCTGCCAGCACATCGGTGCGAAATGTTGAAGATTTCTGAGGAAAACGAATGAGGACGTCCGGGGTTGGGAATGTCGTCCCGGAAGCGGACAGGGTCTCAGGAAGGCACTGCTACTGGATCAAATCAGCTTCGCGACAATCCCGAAAAGCCCAGCCACGAAGGCGATGAGGATTGTCATCTGGATGCCGATGACCCACAGGAACAGTTTGACTACCCGTTCGTCGAGTCTGTCGAAACGCAGGTCGAGCTTGTCGACGCGCCGGTCGAGCTGTTGAAGCGCTGATCGAGCTTGTCGACACGCTGGTCGAGCTTGTCGACACGCTGGTCGAGCTTGTCGACGCGCTGGTCGAGCTTATCGACGCGCTGATCGATACCCTGCACCAGCTGGAACAGGCTCCCAAGGACGCCCTCAATCCGAACCAAAGTGGCTCCGACCTCTTCCATCTTCACCTCGAGCAGGGACAGTCGCTCTTCGACCACTGGCATTCGAGCCTCCTCACGATACCGTCGTCCTGACGGTTTCGTAAAGGGCGAACAGGCACAGGCAGTGCCAACCAAAAATGACTGGAAATCGCCGGCCCATGGCGTGAGTGTGAAGAAAATACGCTGGCACGTGGGACCTGGGAGCGCAGATTACTCGACGCGATCGCCGAGACCTCTATTCGTTCTCTTGCGTTGTTCGTTTCTGTTCGCTTACTCAAGCAAGATCAACCGACAACATCGATCCACGTGTCCTTCAACCCAGGCGCGTCCGTCTGAAAGTTGCGGTTCGGACCACCCCACTGTGTCCACGCAAGGGCCGGCGGCTTCGGCGCACTCTGCGCGCGAGCCTTTGACGCCCCACAAAGAATGGTGCTCCCAGCGCAGCTGTGAGAAATGTGCGGCGGTCCATCTCTATTCCTTTTTCGTTTTTCGTTTTTCGTTACTCATATCTCAAAGCCACCAGCGGGTCGACGCGTGACGCGCGCCGCGCGGGAATGAACGCCGCGAGCGCTCCGAGCAGGAGCATGAGCGCCGCCGCAGCCGACAGCGTCACCACGTCCATCGGGTTCAAATCGAACAACAGGCTTTCGGCGGTGCGCGATGCCGTGAGCGCGAGCGGAACGCCCAGCGCGATACCGGCCACCGTCCAAAGGAGCGCCCGCCGAAGGGTCCCCCACAGGACATGCGTGCGCTGTGCGCCGAGCGCCATGCGGATGCCGATCTCGCTGGTGCGCTGCACGACCTGATAGGCGATGAGCCCATACAGGCCGATACAGGCCAAGCCCACAGCGAGGATGCCAAACGCGATCGAAAGCTTGGCGATCATCCGCTCCTGCACAAGCGCGCGATCGATCAGCTCGGGGGCGGCGTACGCCTCACGCACCGTCAGACGCGCGTCTTCTTCAGCCACGGCGCGATGCAGAACCGGCAACATCGCCGCAGGATCCGCCGTTGTTCGAACCATGAACTGCACGCTCGCCAGAATCCACGATGGGCGCGTGGCGGACAGTTGCCGATACGGGAGATAAAAACGCAGCTGCGGTTCATCCCGCGGGCTGCCCTGCTTCACGTCGCGCGCAACTGCAACAACCTCGAAATCAGTGAGCATTGGAATCGCCCCACGCCAGCTTGCGGCCGATGGGATTCGCACCCGCGAAAAATCGCTGCGCCATCGTTTCGTTGATGGCAACGACCCGCGGCGACGACTCGTTATCGCGATTCGTGAAATCGCGTCCCGCGACCAGGGAGATACCCATCGTCGAGAAGTACGCCGGGCCTACGACATCCCAGCGCGCGCGAGGATAACTGTCAGCAGCAGGAAATCCCTCCGGCCGGATCAGATCCGTCCCGCTGTCGCGGCCGAACAGCACGCCGTTCTCGGAGTAGCTGGCTGCGGTGACTCCCGGTATGGTCCTCATCCGTTCCAGCACTCGCTGAGTGATGGCAACGGCGTTCTCTCCTTTGTATCCGGCCGCCTGCGGATTCACGTTCAACACGATGAGCCGTTCCGGCACGAAGCCGAGATCGACGTTGCGCAGATTCGTCAACGTGCGCAGGAACAACCCGGCGCCCATGAGCAGGACAAGTGAGACGGCGACCTGCGCCACGACGAGGAGTGGGCTGACGATTGGATTTGACCGATTGATCTGAGCCACGCCGAGTCGCGAGCGACGTGACGACCGTCCGAAGCGACCGCCATGCGGGAACAGATCCAAACAGAAGCGCAGTCACGACAGACACCACTGCCACGAATGCAATCAATCTCAGATCCGTTTCGACCGCCACGGGCGCTCGTGAACCGTCAGCCGAAACCAGACGCAGGAGCGCTTCCCTGCCAAGCCACGCGAGCACGAGACCAAGTGACGCACCCATCGCCGAGAGCACCAGGCTCTCCGTCATCAAGTGTCGAACCAGCCGCATCCGGCTCATGCCGAGCGCCAGACGCAAATCGATTTCGCGCCGGCGGGATGCGGCTCTCGAGAGCAGAAGATTGGCGACGTTCGCGCAACTGATGAGGAGGACGAGGACGACCGCAGCGAGAAGCAGCTGAAGCGGCTGCGCAAATCGTCCACGAAGCCTCGAGACTCCTTGGCCGGCAGGAGTGAGCCTCAAAGTGGATTCGTCGATTTCACGACGAACGTTTCTGGACGTACTCGGCCCGAAGATGCCTTCGAGCACACGGCGAAACGTGATGGTCAGTCTCGCTTCGGCCTGCGGCACGCTGACGCCGGGCTTCAGCCTCCCGATGATGCGGAGCCAGGATGTGGCAGGGCTGTTCAGCAGGTCGCGGCCCGGGACAATCGACGCCCACATTGTCAACGGCACCCATAGATCCGGTGACGCGCCAACCTCTTCACCAAAAAATCCGGCTGGCGCGACGCCGACGATCTCGATGGGCACGCTTCTGACACGCACAACTCGTCCAACTACCGCAGGATCGCGCGCGAGGCGTCGCTGCCAATACGCGTGACTCACGACGGCGATCGCCGGCTCACCTGCCGGCCGCTCATCTCCTGGGCCGAATGCCCGTCCCATTACCGCAGGCACACCAAGCGTCGAGAAGTACGACGCCGACACGAGCGAGACCCGGGTCTTCTCGGGCACGCCGCTGTCGATCGTCGCGTCCAGTTCCTCAATCGATCCGCTGGCCGTCACATCCGAAAAGAGATCCGTCTCCTTACGCAAGGCTTGGTACAACCGGTAATGGCCGCCACTGGCGATGAAGAGCTCGTCAGGGTTCTTGACCGGCAGCGATTTGAGCACGACCGCATCGAAGAGGCTGAAGATCGCCGTCGTCGCGCCGATGCCAAGCGCGAGCGTGAGCACCGCGACGATCGTGAAGGCGGGAGCCTTCAGCAGCCCGCGAATGGAGTATCGGAAGTCATTCATAAGTAAAAACGAATACGAAAAAGGAATAGAGACTCACTCGTAGCGCAATGCCACTATCGGATCGACGCGGGCCGCGCGCCGAGCCGGGAGATAGCACGCGGCCAGTGCCACGATGGCGAGCAGAAGCGCAACGAGCGCAAGCGTCGACGGATCGCCCGGCTCGACTTCGTACAGCAGCGTGGTCATGAAGCTCGTCAACCCGAGCGCCAGGATGACGCCGGCCAGAATGCCCGCCGACGCGAGCATCGCGGCTCGTCCGAGCATCAGCCGCAGCACGTCGTGCTTTTGCGCGCCGAGCGCCATGCGCACGCCGATCTCCGGCGTGCGCTCAGCCACCGTCTGCGCCATCACGCCGAAGATGCCGATCGACGTCAGCAGCAGCGCGAGACCGGCAAACGCCGACAAAAGCCACGAGGCGACGCGCGTGCGCCACATCGCATCGCCGACGCGCTCTTCCATCGTCCGGATTTCGCTCAGAGGCAGATTCGGGTCGAGCTGACTGAGCTCGCTACGCATCGCGGTGACGAGGCTCGACTGATCCAACCGGCTGCGGACGAACACTCGCATGCTGGCATGGCGGCGATTGCAGAAACGGAATATACGCGTCAGGCTGCGGCACAGTCTCTATCGCCGCATATCGAACGTCGGCGACGACGCCGATGACCTCTGCGCCATCCTCGAAGCCGCCCCCACCAAGCGTGATCCACTTACCGATCGGATCGGCGTTCGGCCAGAACGCGCGGGCCGCGGCTTCATTGACGAGGACCACCTTCGGACGGCCGGCGCGGTCGTCGTCGTAGAACAGCCGGCCCCTGTGCAGCTCGACGCCCGCCGTTGGAAAGTACTCCGGCGTCGCCCAAATCACGCCGATACCCGGCATCTCTGGCCGGGCTCGATGTCTGCCCAGCTCGAAGCCAACGATGGTGCCGCTGCAGTCTCCGGAGAGTGGCGGACAGTCGGCGAGACCGACGGCGTCGACTCCGGGCAGCGCGCGGATGCGATCGGCCAGTTGCGTGAAGAACTGGCTTCTCCGGTCCCGGTTGTAGCCAGCATTCGAAGTCACCATCGTTCCAGTGAAGCCGGATGCAGAACCCGTCGGCAAGTCGACGCGTGCCGTCAGCACGCGTTCGGTGCTTACACCGATGCCTGTGCCGTGCAGCCTCGCGGCGCTCTTGAGCATCAGCCCTGCGCCGGCCAGCAGGACGAGCGCAAGCGTGATCTGTGCAGCGACGAGCATGCCGCGAGCACCGAATCCCTGAAATCCCTGCGTTGTCCCGCGGCCGCCGCCCGCCTTCATCGCATCGACCGGTCGCAGCGCGGACGCGTGCAGGGCCGGGACAAGCGCGATGAGCGCCGACGCCACCGCTGCAACTGCACAGGTGAACAGCACCGTCATCGCGTCGACGCGTATCAGGCTCGCGCCGATTCGAGTGAGGCCGTCGGCACCGGCGATGCGATTCGCGCCGGGTGCGAATGGCGATCTGAAAAACACATCGGCGTTCGGCATGAGCGCCGCTCCCAGGTCGAGCAGCAGCATCGCCATCACGATGCCGACGATCGATCCCAGGCAGCCCAGGACGAGACTCTCGGTCAGAAACTGCCGGACAATCTGCAGGCGGCTCGCGCCGATGGCGACCCGCACCGCGACCTCTCGACGGCGTGACAGCGCCTTGGCGACGAGCAGATTCGTCAGGTTCACACACGCGATGAGGAGCAGTAGACCGACAGCGCCCAGCAGCACGAGCGACGCTCTGCGCAGATCGCTATCGATGCGCGAGGAATACATCGATGCGGCGGTCGCACCCCACGACGTGCCATCGCCGTCTCCGAACGCGGCGGCAATGCGGCTGCCGAGCACGCGTACTTCGGCGATGGCCTGGGCTTCCCTCACGGTGCCTTCGCGCCGGGCGATGAGGTAGTAGCCGTGGGCATAACGCTGGTTGATGAAGGTCGGTTCGTGAACGGCAAACGGAACCCAGATTTCGGCCGTGCCGGTCAAACCGCGAAACCCCGGCGGCAGCACGCCCACGACGACGTACGATCTCGAGTTGACCTGAATCGTGCGACCCAAGATGCCTGGATCTGCGCCATATCTCCGCGCCCAGAGCGCGTGGCCGATCATCGCGACAGCTGACTCGCCAGGCCGGTGGGCTTCGGCGCCAGTGAAGGCCCGCCCCAGGTGGGGAACGATTCCCAGAATGCCGGGGTATCGATCTGTCACAACCTCGCCGCGTACGCGTTCGGGATTGCTGTCGCCGGACAGCGTCAAGGTGCGGCCAGCAAACAGCGCGGTGTTCTCGAAGCTCTGCTGCAGATCCAGAAAGGTCCGGTACTTGGCGTACGACCAGACCATTTCTCTCTGCGTCCCCCGCTCGCGATCCGGGGACAGCAGGTGGACCAGCATCAGCCGATCCGCGTCCTGAAACGGCAGCGGCTTCAGCAGCACCGCATTGACGACCGCAAACATCGCGGTGTTCGCGCCGATGCCGAGCGCGAGCGTCAGCACGGCGACGATCGTAAAGCCGGGATTCTTGAGCAGCATGCGCAGCGCATAACGAAGGTCCGACAGCATCGTTATTCCTTTTTCGTTCTTCGTTTTTCGTTACCCGTTCCTACCCTTCTCTCAGCAATTGGGCAGGATCGACGCGCGCAGCGCGCCTGGCGGGAAGAAAACTCGCGGCGGCCGCAATGATTCCGAGCAGCGCGCACGCCGATGCCAGCAGCAGAGGGTCGTTCGGCTTGATGCCGAATAACAGCGTCGCGACGCTTCGGCCGGCCAACAGCGACAGTCCCAGGCCTCCAATGACGCCAACGAGCATCAGTTTCCCGGCTTCGCTCATCACGAGACCGAGCACATCGAGGCGCCGCGCGCCGAGCGCGACGCGCACGCCGATCTCTGGTCGCCTCTGCGCGACGACGTACGACAGCATCCCGTAGAGGCCGACGACGGTCAGCGCCACGGCCAGCACGCCGAAGAATCCGGCAAGCATCGCCAGCAGCCGTTCGCGAACGAGTCCATCTCGAATGCGCGACTCGAACACCGAAAATTCGATAATCGCGGTCGGATAACGCTGTCTGAATTGCTCTCTAACTCTCGCAATGGCCAGATCAGGCGCCACGTTCGAGTGAATCATGATGTTGGCGCCGGGCCCCGGCGAGGGGTGCTGCGAATCGGGACCGAACACCATCGGCCGCCGCTCGCCGCGCAGGTCGTTGTACTGGGTGTCAGGTATGACGCCGACGATTTCGTACACCGTCGAGGGATAGCGCGGCTCCTCTCCCGTGCGCAGCGTCTGCCCGATCGGATCGGTTCCGCCCGCGAACCGTTTCACGAACGTCTCGTTGACGATTGCCACGCGAGGAGAATTTCGCACATCGCGCAGCGTGAAGTCCCGGCCGCGCTGCACGGGAATACCCATCGTACTGAAGTAACCCGGGCTCACCCAGGTGAACTGGGCGCTGTCATTTACAGCGCCGACTCGAATGCCGTGACTCCAGCTGCCTCCCAGCAACGGCGTCATGGAGGTCGTCCCGGCATCGACGATACCTGGAACCGATTTGATCTCGGCAAGCATCTCGCGCCTGAAGTCGTCGAACCTCTCCTGAACGATCGACTCTGGAAATCGCGTCGTCGCCACGGCAATCCCTTCGTGCCGCATGCCCGTGTCCACAGTGAGAAGATTCCTGAAGCTGACGACAAACAGCAGCGCCGCGACGAGCATGACGAGAGCCATGGCGATTTGGGTCGCAACCATCAGACGCTGGACCAGAAGGCGCTCATGCCCGGCGGTCGATCCTCTGCCGCCGGATTTCATGGCAGCGACGGCTTCGATGCGAGCCGCTCGAATCGCCGGCGCAATGCTGAAGATGATGCAGGTGGCCGAAGCGACAGCGGTCGCAAAGCCCAGAACGCGCCAGTCGGTGGCGAGTATAAGCGTCGGCGCCCCGCCCTGAGTCGCAAGCGCGTAGAGCAGGATGTGGCCGAGACCTCGGGCGAGGAACAGGGCAACGACCGCTCCGGCGGCAGCGAGCACGATGCTCTCGGCGGCGAACTGGCGAATCAACGCCATGGGAGATGCCCCGATCGCCACTCGCACCGCGACCTCCCGATCGCGTGAGCTCGCGCGCGCGAGCAGCAGGTTCGCGAGGTTCGCGCACGCGATCAAAAGAATCAACGCCGTGATGGCAAAGAGGAATTGCAGCGCGTCCTCATATCGCGTCCGAAGGGCGCTGACGCCTGTCGCCGCCGAATAGGCGGCAAGCCGGAATGATTTGAAGCGCGCGATGCTCTGCGGGCCGTACTCCGCCGGCGTCATCGCGTCGAAAATGCCGGCGCTGAGCGAATCGAGGTGCGCGGACGCGCGCTCGATCGTCCATCCTGTCCGGAGCCTCCCCATGACGGCGATGTCGAACACCTCGCGCCGCAGCTCGTTCGGCTGGCACATCGGCAGCGCGATGTCGAACGACTCGCCGACGGCAACGCCGAAGAATCCGGGCGGAGCGACGCCAACGACATCGAAGAGATCCATGTTGATGCGAAGGCGGGTCGACGCTCCCAACTCCGGGGCTCCCATCTGGCGCTGCCAGTAGTCGTAGCTGACAACAGCAACGGTCGCCGGACAGGGCGCCAGCTCATCGGCGGCGTTGAGGAGACGTCCGCGATGCGGTTTCACTCCGAGCGTGCTGAAGTACTCCCCGCTGACGAAGATGCCGTCAGCGGGACGAAGATCCGTCCGCTCCCCTACGCGAAGGTCATATGTGCCCCACGCGAATGTCCCGTCAAGCGCCTGTTGTTGATTCCGGAGCTCCTGCCAGACGGGCCGCGTCAGCTGCGGGTAGCGGCCGGCGTTGAGGCCGAATCCGCGATTGCTTCCGACAATTCGCACCTCGACCAGCTCCTGCGGATTGGGGATGGGCAGGGGCCGCAGCGCGACGGCATCGATTAACTGAAAGATCGCCGTATTGGCGCCGATGCCGAGAGCCAGTGTCAGCACGGCGACGGTCGTGAAGCCGGGGCTCTTCAACAGAGTGCGAACTGCATAACGCAGGTCCGACAGCATCGCTATTCCCTTTCGTGATTCTCTATTCGTTTTTCGTTGTTCGTTTTTCGTTACTCATATCTCAGAGCCACCAGTGGATCGACCAGACTGGCACGCCGCGCAGGCCAGAACGCCGCGGACAGTCCAGCCGCTCCGAGCACAACCGCAGCAGCGAGGAAGCTCAGCGGATCGTGAGGGGTCACCTCGAACAGCAGGCCGGAGATCACCTGGCGAAGCGCGAGCGACACCGCGAGGCCGAGCGCCAGTCCCGTCCCGACGAGCCCGGCAGCCTCCGCCACGATACGGCGTCGGACCATCGCCCCGTCGGCGCCAAGCGCCATGCGCACGCCGATTTCGCGCGTGCGCGAAGCCACCGTGAATGACATGACGCCGTAGATCCCCACCACTGCCAGCAACAGCGCGAGCGCCGCGAAGGCGCCGAGGAGCGACGTCGACGCACGCTCGCGGAGCATCGAGATGGAGAACGCTTGTTCGAGCGTTTGAATCGCATACGCAGGCTGCTCGGGATCGATTGCCGCGATGGCGCGGCGAACGTCGGGGAGCGCCGCCATCGCGTCACCGCGCGCTGCCACCAGCAAGAAGTACTGATTCCACGCCGGCGGCCCCTGCCTCATGCTCAGGTACACTTCGGGCCGCGGCGCCACCTTGAGGCCGCTGTTGCGTGTGTCGCGCGTCACCCCGACGATCTCCAGCCAGCGCTCGTTGAATTCAACTCGCCGTCCGACGGCCGGGCCCGCCCCCAGCAGCTGACGCGCGAACGTTTCGTTCACAACCGCAACCGGCGGCGAGCCCGCGCGATCGACGCCGGTGAACGTGCGGCCGGCGACCACAGGAATGTTCACCGTGGTGAAGTATTGAGGGCTGACGATGGTGAACAATGCCGCTGGCAGCTCGCCGTCACGCGCGACTGGTTGTCCGTCGACCCTGACCGAAGACAACGAGAACGACATCGGTGGAAACACCGACGCGACCGATGCGTCGCTGACGCCCGGTGTGGCGCGCACGCGCTCGAGGAGCTGGTCGAAGAAATTCGGGATCGCTTCGCCCCTGTATTTCTCCGGCGGCAGCGTTACCCTCATCGTGAGCACGCCGTTCAAGCGGATGCCTGGATCCACGGCATTCAACCGCGACCAGCTCTTCAACAACAACCCCGCACCGACGAGCAACACCGTCGTCAGCGCGACTTCAGCCACCACCAAACCGGATCGCAGCCGCTGAGCTCCGCGCGCCGATGTCGACGTACGTCCTTCGGAACGCAGCGCCGGCTCTGGATTGGAAAATGCTGCCTGCCACGCCGGAAGTGCGCCGATCAACAGGCCGGTGATCGATGCGACGAGCGCCGTGTACAGGAGCACACGATTGCTCAGTGCCGGCTGCACGCCCATCGAGAGCACCTGCTCGGCTGGAAGCAGCGCCGAGGCCGCATCGAACCCGTATCGTGTCAGGAGCAATGCCGCAGCCGTACCTGCGCCGGCGAGTAGCAGGCTTTCGGTCAGAAGCTGACGCGCGATCGTCCAGCGCCCTGCGCCGAGCGTCAGGCGAACGGCAATCTCGCGCCGCCGTGCCGTCGCACGCGACAACAGAAGGTTCGCCACGTTGACGCATGTGATCAGCAGAACGAGCGCCACTGTGCCCAACAACACAACCGTCGCCGTGCGGAACTCGCCCGTCAGGGCGTTCGACCACGTGTCGGCGCGCAGCCGCCAGTCGGCGTACTCCTTGTTCGTCGCGACATGATCGCGGGCGGTTCGCCTCGCGAGCACGTCGAGCTCCGCATTGACCTGCGCCAGAGTCACGCCGGGCCGGAGCCGGCCAAGCACCGTGAGGTTGCGGCCGTCACGCGGCCAGTCAGGTTCGATCGAAAGCGGCAGCCATAGATCGGTTCCAAGGAGCAGCAAACCGGGTGGCATGATGCCGACGACGATCGACTCCTGGCCATTGATCCGAATGGGCCGCCCCACGAGTGCCGGGTCGCCTGCGAACCGGCTCTGCCAGATACGATGGCTCAGAATGGCGACACCCCGGCCGTCTTGAAATTCCGACGGAAGAAAGCCTCGTCCCGCCGCCGGCGGAAGGCCGATCGTGTCGAACACATTGCCCGCGACCAGCGCGGTAAACACACGCTCGGGCCTGTCACCGCCCGAGATGTTCCGGTTGCCAAGGTCGAACGCGACAACGCGGTTGAGCGTCTGGCTTTGGCCGATGTCCCGATACTCCGGCCCTGAAATCGTTTCGATGAACCGCTCCTGGTCAGCGATGCGCGGGAAATTAACGCCGATGGCGACCAGCCGATCGGGATCCGGATACGGATACGGATGCAGTACCAGACTGTCGGCCAGCCCGAACATGAGCACGTTTCCGCCAATGCCCAGCGCGAGCGACAGCACCGCTGCGGCGGTGAACCCGGGTGTGCGCAGCAAACCGCGGACGGCGTGGCGGAGGTCAGTCATAAGAAACGAAAAACGAATAACGAAAAACGAATAGAGACTTCTGACCGCGTCTCAAAACACTTGCCGTGACGGCGGCCTAAAATGCCAGCGATTTCAGCTGATTAGCGTGGCAGCTCGTCCGAGCGTGGGATTTACGTCCCATTGACGGTCAGCATTAGTAAGGAAAAGCGAAGATGGAAAAACGAATAGAGAAGCCGCTTCGCGGCGGGCACGACACTTGCGCAGCATTCGCCATGATTAATGAACACGACCTCTGCGAGCGCACATTCCGATTCGCGTGTGAGGTGTCGAAGCTCTGCACCCGGCTCCAGGACCGGGGGCCGGTTGTGAGGCGTCTCAGCATGAAGCTGCTGGATGCGGGGACCTCTATTGGCGCCAATATCGAGGAAGGGCGGGCAGGCCAATCCAAGCCCGATTTCATTGCAAAAAACTTCATTTCGCTGAAAGAGTCGCGAGAAACGCGGTTCTGGCTTCGGGTCATTTCCGACACAGACCCTCCACTCCAAAAGGAACTGCAGCCCTTGCTTCAGGAAGCGAACGAGTTCATCGCCATGCTCACGACGTCTTTGAAAAACGCTCGCTTGTCGCCGTCGCGAGGTGCGCAGAATTTACAGTGAACGGCGCCGCGATTTGTTGTAGTTCTTGCGAGCCGAGACCTATTCGTTTTTCGTTTTTCGCTATTCGTTTCTTTGGTTCGTTTTTCCTTACGATTCCTTCGTAAACCCGATTTCCTGATTCAGCTTCTGCGCCGTGCTTTCGTCGACGATCTGGCCGTCGAACAGGTGGATCGTGCGATCGGCGTGGCGTGCATACCGCGGATCGTGCGTGACCATGCAGAGCGTCGCGCCGGCGCGATGCAGCTCGCGAAGCAGCTCCATCACCGCCTCGCCGTTCTTCGAGTCCAGGTTGCCGGTCGGCTCGTCCGCCAGCAGAATCGACGGCTCGCCCGCGACGGCGCGCGCGACGGCGACGCGCTGCTGCTGACCGCCGGAGAGCTGGCTGGGGTAGTGCTTCGCGCGATGCGCCATGCCAACACGCTCGAGGGCATCCTGTACGCGCTTCCGGCGCTCGGCGGAGGGCATGCCTCGATACGTCAGCGGCAGCTCGACGTTATCGAAGACCGTGAGATCGCCGATGAGGTTGAAGTTCTGGAAGATGAACCCGATCTCGCGGTTGCGCGTCCGGGCCCGCTCGCGCATCGTGAGATTCGCCACCGGCTTGCCGTTCAGCCAGTACTCGCCGCCGGTCGGCGTATCGAGCAGGCCGAAAATGGAGAGCAGCGTCGACTTGCCGCACCCCGACGGCCCGGCAATCGACACGTACTCGCCCCGCACGATTTCCAGATGGATGCCGCCGAGCGCGTGGGTCTCCACTTCGTCGGTGTAGAAGACCTTCTTGACGCCATCGAGCTTGATCAGATTTTGATCCATGAAATCCTCATAGTTACGGTGTGCCGCAGGGCGGCGTACCCGACAGATTCAAACGATCGTAGTCGGCCCATTGCGACATGTCGGTCAACACCACGCAATCGCCCACGTCGAGACCGCGCACCACCTCGATGGTGTTCACCGAGCTGCGGCCGAGCTCGACGGGCGTGAGCGCCGCAGTTGCGCGATCGGGCGAGAGCTTGAACAGGCTCATCTTCGTTTGCTCCTGCCCGAACGCCGGCCGTCCGACGAACAGCACGTTGTCCAGCCGCTCGAGCTCGATGGTGCCGTCGACGCTCATGTCGGGACGCGCACCACGCGGCAGCTCTTCGTCCAGCGCGACGTCGACCGTGACCGTGCCGTTCCGCGCGGCCGGGTCGATGCGGACGACGCGGCCTGCAATAAACCCGTTGCGCGTGTCGACTTGGGCCTTCTGGCCGATCACGACATCCTTGACCTGCGTCTCCGCAACCTGCAGCTGCGCCTTCAGCCGCGTCGGATCGACGACGCGCGCGAGGTTCGTGCCAGGACCGATGCGCTGACCGACCTGCACCGGCACCTCCTGCAGCACACCCGCGACGCCAGCGCGAATCTTCAGGCCCGTTGCCTCCGAGCGTCTCAGCGTCGCCATCGTCTCGCGCCGCCGCACTTCGGACTGCTGCACGGCGAGCTTCACCGCGAGCGTGCGCTCGCTGTTGGCGAGGCGCTGCTCTTCCATCTTCTGCTTCGCCGCAGCCGTTTCGGCGAGAAGGCGCGAACGGCGAAGCTGAATGGCGGAAATGAAACCGTTCTTCGCCATCTGCTCGTCGGCGTCGGCGTTCATCGCCGCTTGTGCCGCATCGGCCGTGACGCCCGCGGCCGCCACGCGCTGTGCGAGCAGATCGCGCTCGAGATCGGCCTTCAGCACTTCGTAGTTGTCCTTCGCACTGCGCAGATCGAGATCTGCCGTCATGGCAGCCTGCTGGGTTTGCGGATTGCTCAGCTCGACGAGCACCGTATCGGCCTCGACCGGAGTGCCGGGCAGCACGACGACACGCTCGACGGTGCCGTCGGTCAGCGCTGTAATCCAGCGAATCTCATCCGGCACCAGCACGCCGGTGCCGCGCACGTTGCGCAGCATCGTTCCGCGCTTGACAGGTTCAATCCACAACCCGCCCGCCTCGACGGTCGGCGCAGCAGGCTTCAGGCGCGCGAGCGCAACGGTGGTAATCAGGATCAAGAGCGCGGCGGCGACGCCCGCAATAATGCGGTTTCGCTTTCTCCGCTGTGCGACTTCAGGGGGACGTGCAACATCCATTTGGACAGTCTTAGCTCAAGAACTCTGCCAGCCTACGCCCCCCAAACCCAAGTGTTTTTGGGCGTCTATATAAAGACGCCGTCCGCCGATGGGATTGCCGTCCCACGCGCGGACGCCCATCTCTATTCGTTTTTCGTTCTTCGTTTTTCGTTTCCCGCTACCATCCGTACAGCCGAGCTGGATTCTCAACGAGGATTAGACGACGCGTCGCCGCGTCTGGTACCCAGACGGGCAAAAGATTCAGCACTTTCCCATCGTCGGTCTGCACATGAAGAGCAAGATCGGTAGGCTTGCGGCCGGCGACCGGCGTCGATCCCGGATGGGGCCAGTTGGTGCCCCACAGAATCCGTTGCGGATTCGCTGCGACCAACGCGCGAGCGAGCGGCGCAACGTCGGCGAGATCGGGTTGTGTCGACACCGAATCGGCGCTGCCGGAAATCTTCACATACGCTTTCCCGGACTTCACCAGATTCACGAGCGCGCCGAAGCCCGGCTGTTCGAGGCCGCGCGCGGCCGTCGCCCCGCCGAAATGATCGATCACGAGTGGGACGGGTGACGCAAGAAACTGCGGGCTGAGTGCCTCGATGACGGTGAGCTGCGTGTTGAACTGGATGTGCCAGCCTCGATTGCGCACGCGCGCGACAGCGTTTTCAAATCGCTGGCGCGCCGCGCCCGGGTCGTTGATTCCGGCGGTGGCAAGATTCAAGCGAATGCCTCGGATCCCGGCCTTGCCCATCGCGTCGAGTTGGGCGTCGGTCGTCTTGTCGTCAATCACCGCAACACCGCGCGCGCGGTCTCCGAGCGCGTTCATGCCGTCGAGTGTGCACGTGTTGTCGGTGCCGTACACGCTCGGCTGGACGATGACGACGCGCTCGAGGCGAAGAGCCGAAAGCAATTGACGAAGCTCATCGGCCGACGCGCCTTCGGGTGTGTAAGTGCGGCCGGCGAAGAACGGATACTTCTTCGGATCGCCGAACACGTGCACGTGGCAATCGCACGCGCCCGGCGGGATCTCGAAGCTCACTTTCGTCTTAGGCTGCGGCGCAGCGGCAGACGCTATTCGCGCCGATCCCAACAACCCGGCCACACCGGCGGCCATTCCGCTTTTGAGAACATCTCGTCGTGTAAGCATGGGGGCAGTATAGAAAGGAAAAACGAAAAACGAATAACGAAAAACGAATAAAGATGCACTACGAGAACACGAAGCGCTCAGATACCAGGAAATTCGGGATGGCGCAGGCGAGGACGGCTGCGGTATTGGCGACCTCAGGCGGCACGCCCGCATGGATCAGCAGCGCAGTGATGGCGAGGTTTGCCACGAGTGCCGCGGTCTTGGCGACTTGATAGCGCCAGTAACGGCGAAGCCAGCTGCGCGCGCGGGGCGCACGCCCCTGACTCTGCTCTCGACAGGTCTATCTCGCCACGTCCAGCGGCTGTGGACCAGGAAGTTCTGGAGCGCGGCCAATTCGAGCGCCACGGCGGTTGCGGCGAATGCAGGCCAACCAAGATGGCGGGTCAGCAGCGCAATCGCGGAGATCTGGACGACGAACCCGCCGAGTCCGACCACATTGAACACACCCCACCGCCGGAAATTGATCTGCACATCAACGTATGCGAATTGTGCGCGAAAAGTGGGTCACGGGTGCCAGCTTGGGCGGACGCGCTCCGTGACGGACGGCGCCGATGACTGGAATGTACTCGAGCTCCTGCGACGCGGCGGCGGCACGCAGCAGCAGCCCCCCGCGGCTCATATCGCCGCGTCCGACGAACGTGGCGGGAAAGACGAGCCGGGAGCCATAAATCGCGGACAGCACCTGGACGTATTTCTCAGACGCGATGCTGCCGAGCAACACGAACTGCGCATCGGCACCGGCCTCATCGCCCAGCGCGCGCGCGGTCTGCTCGAGCGGCGCGCGATAGCCGGGGTTGCCGAGATCGATATCCGCGTCTGCGAAGCGGACCAGCACCTGCGAGGTAATCGTCGTCTCGGCAGGAATCAGCCCCTGATCGGGCGTGATGACGAACGCGCGGCCGAACTTCTGCGCGTACGTGATTTTGCCGCGGAAGTACAGGCCGCTCATGTGCGCGAAGAGCTCGCCAATGGGCACACCTTCGCCGCGAAGGCGCGCGGCGACGGAAAAGGTCGCCTTCGGCGAGAGCACCTGCTGCGCACGCCGCCCGCGGCAGTTCGCGGGCGACAGCAGAAACACGCGAGGAGTCACTCGTCTGATTTTATCAGCGCCACGCTTCGCGACCGCGTTGGCAGTATCGCAAGGCCGATGAGAAACAGCACCAGCGTCGCGAATGCGAGATAGCCGGCAACGGGATGGAGCCGCGGTTGTGTCAGCGTGCCCAGCGTGACGCCTTCGAGCAGCACGTACAGCAGCCGCTTGAGCGTCGTTTCCCCCGGGTCGGAGATCGCGCCGAGCACGACGAATTTCAGGATGAATGCGGCGCCGACGATGACGGCAATGCTGCGCAGAACGGAGACGCGATCGGGAGAGGCGGCGAGCGTGTTGACGAGGAGGACGAACAGAAACACGTTGAACAGCAGAAACGGCAGCCCAGATTCCGGCGTCACAAGATTGAAGACCTGGGTCGCGGCGAAGAATGTGGAAAGAATCACGACGAGACCGTTGAGGTTCTCGAGCGATTTCCTCGAGGCGCTCATCAGCGGTTCGGCCACGAGGACGCGTCCCCGCACGAGCACCCCGAACAGCATCATGCCCAGCACGAGCGCAAACAAAGGCGGGGGCACGAACGTCAGACGGTCGTCCACTCTCAGCCCCCCGAGAAGAGCAACCGTGAGGAACAAGAGAGGCAGATAGACCGCTTCGGTTGCCGTTTTCATTTGCGCGGCCTGAATACCCGCATCGGGTTGAAGTCGGACGCCTCGACCCGAAGCCCTTCCGCGAGCTCGGCCCTCAATTCGTCGGCGTTGTGCATGGAGATCTCCGGATCGTCGACCACGAGGCGGCCAGCTGGCGCCAGAGCGATCGCCTTGTCAGCGTGCACGAGCCCTTTCTTGAAAAGCTCGTTGTCCTGATACAGGCGGCCCCAACCTGATCGATAGTAAGAGTAGGCAATATAGAACTGAGTACGCGCGTCCTGCCCGGCAGGGTCGGCCCGCTCGAACGCCGCGCGCGCTGCCTCGTGCTGATCACGCCGGAACAGCCCCAGGCCATCGTCGAATGCCTGTTGATCGATGCGGTAGGCGCCGACGCGTCGCGGTCAGGCCGCCCGTGACTTCCGCGAAAGTCTGAGGCTGCCGGACGTACAACCAGACGATGAATGTCGCGTAGCAGACAGCCAACGCCAGGCCGAATACGCGAACGGACCGGTCCCGCATCAGTATGAGCATGTCACGTGCCGCAGATCTGCCGCCTCCATTTCTGATCGGCGCCAATCTCCCCTGGGTGCACTACGGCATCGACTTCGGCGCCAATGCATGGCGGCCAGAGGGCGGAATGGCGCGACAGGATGAACGCGCGCAGATCGAGCTGACATTCGCGGAGCTTGCCGCGTCGGGCGTGCAGTGCGTGAGGTGGTTTCTCTTCTGCGACGGCCGCGCCGGCATCCGATTCAGCGAAGGCGGCCGCCCGATCGGACTCGACGATTTCGTGTTCAGGGATATCGACGCGGCGCTCGAGACCGCGCGCGGCCATGGCATCACCATCATGTTTACGTTGTTCGATTTTCTCTGGTGCGGTGCGGTCAGCGCCACGCACGGGGTGCAGATGGGCGGCCGGGCGCATGTGATCGCCAATAGCGAGACCCGCATGGCGCTTCTCGACCGTGTGATGCGTCCACTGCTCGAGCGCTATGGAAACGAGCCGCAGATTTTCGCGTGGGACGTCATCAACGAGCCAGAGTGGATCAACACAGTCGACGCGGCCGAGCTCCGCGCGTTTCTGATCGACAGCGTGGCCCTCATCCACTCGAGCACGCAGCATCCGGTGACCGTCGGCTCTGCGGGCGCCCGATGGCGCGATCGATACACCGGCCTTGGACTCGATTTCTATCAGGTGCACTGGTACGACAGCCTGAAGCACCAGCCCTCGCTGGAGACGCCGGTCGCAGAGCTCGGCTTCGATCGCCCCGTGCTGCTGGGAGAGTTTCCGACGCGAGGATCGAAGCGGTCGCCTGACGACATCGTCGGGGCAGCGCGCACAGCGGGATATTCCGGAGCGTTCTATTGGTCGGTGTTGGCGAAGGATGAGTGTTCGGCACAATCAAGAGATCTTTGAGAAAGAATTCTCCTGACCTTTCTGATCTCTGGTCACATTTCTGGCCGACCTTGTGCGGCGCGCGCGTCTACCCCATTTCCTCGAGCGCTTTCACACCCGAGCGCATGCCGTAAAGGAAGACGGCGATGCTGAGAAGAATCGACGCCGTAAAGCAGACGACAATGAGCGCGATCTCGTCGGTGCGGAACGGCCGGATGTGCATGCGCGACATGCGGTGCAGAAACACCGAGGAAGGCCAGCCGAGCAGCACGACCATAGAGATGACGTACGAGACGGCCGCGATCATGAAGGCGACGCCGCCTGGCGACCCCGCTACCTGCGACGCGTTGTCCGCAGAGAATCTCGGATAACGCGCGCCCAGCCCGGTCGCCAGCCCGACGAGCGCGAAGCTCATGAACGTGATACCGACAGCGGTGACGATCTTCAGGAATGGCGCGACCGCCAGAAACTCGTTCGCGACGACGGTAAGCGTCAGGCTCATCAGCAGCAGCGGCACGAGTCCCGACCAGAACTTCGACCAGAGGAAGTCTCGATAGGTGATGGGCGCGGACCTGATAATCCAGAACGCCGCGCCTTCAGATGAGACCGCGGGAAACACGAATCGCGCGGCCACGGTAGCCATGACAAAACCGGCGAGCCCGAGATTGAGGAACGCGTAGAAGTTCTTGACGAAGCCGGCCATGTACGGGATGCGATCGAGATCGAGCACCTGGAAGTTGTAGAGGTACACCACAACCAGAGCGAGGAGCAGAAGCAGCTGCGACCACTGCGTCACGTCGCGCAGAAACACCTTCACATCCTTGATGAGCAGATTCCTGCGAACGACCGACATCGGCAGCCACGCCGCGATCGTGTCGAGTGCGCGCAGCTGCGTGAAGCGCGCCTTCCGCGCTTCCTGCGACTTGCTGAACCCTGCAAAGTACCAGCGCTCGCTGGCCGCACTCAGCATCACGGTAAACGCGCACGCCGTCGTCCATAGCGCGCCCGCATGCAGCAGGTCGCGGCCGCCGGCAAGACTGGCGAACAACGTCTCTCCCGCCCAGAACGACGGCAGCATCGGCGTAATCGGAGACTGCAATGTCGCGAAGAACCCCGTCACGTCCGGCAGCGATTCCACGCGCAGCAGCCGCTCGGGCTGGATGAAACGCAGCAGCAGAACGATGCTGCCGGCGAAGACGAGGCCCATCAACATCAGGATGTCGCGCGCGCGCCGGGCCGGAAAGACGTTCACGAGCAGCAGCGTCGTTCCGGTGCCGGCGGCGACAGGAATGACGCAGAATGGCGCCACCGTCACAAGCGCTGTCACATAGAACATGCACGGCGCGCAACGGGCAACACCGACGCCGAGCAGCACCGGAAGCAGAAATACCACTACCATCCACGACGACTGCAGCAGCGTCTTCAAGAAGCGCGCAAAAAACAGCCGGCGAACGGCCACCGGCGTCGCCATGAGCAGCCGTAGATCTTCGGACAGAAAGAGTGTCGAGAGCGCCGTCACGACGCCGCTGAATGCCAGGAACGAAAGGAAGGTGAGGAACAGCCACGACAAGCCGATGCGCAGCAGAAAGTCACCGAGCTCGTCGTAGGCGTCGAGCTGCGTGGTAATCCAGAAGGCGCCCCAGAACAGCGCAGCGAACACGAGCAAGGCAACCCCGCCGAAGAGCGACGCGCGTGCAACATCGGCGCGTTCGCTCCGCCTGACGCGATTGCGTGACGACCAGTACGCCGGGAGGAGCAGGTAGGTGAACGGCTGCACTAAACGATCTCGTCCAGTTCCTGCAACGCGCTTCCACCCGTCAGCTTCAGAAACACCGGCGTCAGTTCCTCGTGCTGGCTCCCGGCCATCGCACGCAGCTCGTCGACCGTGCCGCGGGCGATGATCTTTCCCTTCAGAATGATGCTGATGCGATCGCACATCTCCTGCGCCACTTCGAGGGTGTGCGTGCTCATGAGTATCGCGACGCCGTGCTCGCTCATCCGCCTGAACACGCTCTTGATGAGCTTCGCGCCGCGCGGATCCAGTCCCACCATCGGCTCGTCGACGAGCACGGCCTGCGGGCGATGCAGGAACGCCGCGCACATGACGAGCCGCTGCTTCATGCCGTGCGAAAAGCTTTCGACCAGCTCGTGCTCCCAGCGGCCCAGCTCGAACAGGTCGAGCATCTCCCGGACGCGCTGGTCCAGGCCGTTGCCGTTCATGCCGTAAAGGCCGGCGTGAAACCGCAGAAATTCTCCCGCGGTCAGTTTTTCGTAGATGTACGGCCTGTCGGGGATGAATCCGAGCGACGCCTTTGCTGCTTCGGGTTTCGCCGCGAGATCGTAACCGTTTACGACAATGCGGCCGGAGGTCGGCTTCAGCAGGCCGGCAATCATTCGAATCGACGTGGTTTTTCCCGCACCATTCGGTCCGAGAAAGCCGTGAATCTCTCCGGGATTCACGTCGAGATCGATACCGTCGACGGCCGTGAACGAGCCGTACTGTTTCCGCAGGTTCTGAATGGAAATCATTGGTGACCGCCGAGGAAACAGGGCAGGCACCAGCGCGACTGGCGCCGCGACGCCGGGAGCGCGATCGGCGCCCCGATCGATGGTTCCCTTCCGACGAGAACGGCCGTGCTGTTCGCAACGACTTCAAGATCGATCACCGTGATCTTGACGCGGCCGATCAGCGGAACAATCGCTGCCTGCTTGTCGAGGCCGCCGCGCGCGAGCCGGAAGTGCGTGGCATCGGCCGGAAACTGGTTGAACGTGGGATCGACGGGCAGCCAGAATCCGCGTGCGGCGCTTTCGTCGATGTAGACCTCGGGCCACGCATGGTAGTAGAACGCGCCGCGGACGAACGCGAGGCCGACGGCAATCCTCGCCGGTATCCCAACCGCCCTCGACATGGCGACAAACAGCGCGGTGTGCTCGTTGCAGTCGCCGATACGGGTGCGCAGCACCTCGCGCGCTGAGGGCAGGCTGACGGTCGGCTTTTTCTGCACGATGGCATTCACGAAGCGCGTCAGCGCTTCCGCCCGTGCGCGCGTGCCGATGGCTTTGCCCACTGCGTCTTCCGCCGCGGCACGGATATCCGGATCGTCGCTTTCGATGAATGGCTCGGCGCCCAGGTACCGGGCAAGATCGTCGCCGGCCGGCCCCGCCACAAGCTTCTGCGCGTCGATGATCTCGACAGTATTGCCGTCGATGCGTTGCCCGACGCCTTGCAGGTCCGGCGACGACAGATCCGCGCCTTCGACGCGCATGCGAAGGCGCTGCACGTTGCTCGGGTCGTCAATCGGCGGAAGCGGCGGGCTGCGGCGCTCCATAACGGGAACGACGGCTGACGCGTCGAGCAGGTCCTGCCGGATTCGTCCGTCGATCGCGAGCGCTCTCGCCCGCTCCGGCGTCTCACGCACGATGATGAATCCGAGCGGGCTCTCTTCGCGCACGATTTCACCGGTGTCGGTAATCCAGGCCGTCGTTTTTAACCCGCTGAATTCCATCTCGACGCGAAACGCGGGTATCGGCGTGCTGGCCGAGCGCACGATTTCGCGGGCTCCCACTTTTACCGTCACCGGCGCATTTCGCAGCGTCGCGGGATCGAAGACGTTCCACTGATGGACCGAGCCAGGCGTGAGCCCTTCGTCCGCGAGCCGGCGCACGAGGTTGAGCGTCAGCATGGGGCGTTCGGGGAGCCGGCGCACTTCCGTCCGCGTGCGGCCGCCGCTCGTAATCGAGATGTGCAGATCGAGATCGCGGACGACGCCGCCAATCGCGATCGGTCCCGTTCCGGGGTCGAGCGAGAACTCGAAGGACTGCAGCTCGAACGCCCGATTCACTCTCGCGGTCGTGCGCAGCGTGGTGATCGTATGCGCGCCGAGCAGCGTCATCTGCAGCTGACCGTCCTCCTGCAGTTCGAAACCCCCTCCGCCGCCTCCCTCGCCGTCGTCGACAGGTACCGTCTGACTGACGGTGAACCCCAATTTCTCGCCGCGGTAGTACACGCCGCGCCACTGGGCCGCGGAGCCGTAGCGCGCCAGATCGGTCGCCAGATTGCCGGTCGCCTGCACGTACGAGCGGTTCACGAGGACAGCCATCACGGCGATCCACGCAATGACCATCAACAACGACAAGGGCCTGGTGACTCGCCTCGATAGCGGGATGAAGTGGACCATGGAACGCTGTGTCAGTTATCGGCTGTACTGTGCGTCGGCATGCTCGTGTCGCCCGTCGAGCCGTCGAACGCCGAGGAAGGCATCCAGGCGTCGCCCAGACGCCACAGAAGTCGCAGGTCCTGTACCCGCGAGAGGACGCTGCCGGGTGACAGCGTGTGGCCGTGGATCTGCGAGAGTTCCCCTAAGTCGCCTCATTTTCTTCACTCGGGAAGGGTTTCCGTAATCAGTCTGGCGGCTGGCAATGCCATTGCTCTGCCGAAAGCCGGAGGAGAATTCTTATGCGCTTCGTAGCATTACTACTGGCGGTGGGGTTGTTCGCTTCAGCAGCGCCGGTTGCCCAGACGCGTGCGGGCCGGCAGACGATGTTCGAGGTCGAGCAGGAGCTGCAGCGGCTGTCGACCTACGGGGTTTTCGATTTCATCGCGTTCGGCGTCGACCGCGGCACGGTTACGTTGACGGGGTATTCGTACAGCGGCCTCAAGTCACACGCGGCCAGCGCCGTGAAGCGCGTGCCCGGTGTCGACAGTGTAGAGAACAAGATCGAGCAACTGCCGGCATCCACCAACGACGATCGGATCCGATGGGCCACCTTCTACAAGATCTACGGCGACGATTTCCTGTCGCGGTATTCGCCTGGAGGTGCGATGGGAGCGCGGTACGAGCTGCTTCAGTCGCGGCGTTTCCCCGGCCTGCAGCCGTTCGGCACCTACCCGATTCACATCGTCGTGAGGAACGGCCGCACGACGCTGATGGGAGTGGTCGACTCGCAAGCCGACAAGGTCATAGCCGAAATGCGCGCTCGCGAGGTGACCGGCGCATTCTCCGTCAAGAGCGAGCTGGTTGTAGAGAGCGAGTAAGTATTTCAGGCAGGGCGCGGTTTCCGTCGCGCCCTGCCGGCTTTATCGGTCGGGTCAGACCAACAGCACCTCGACGCGATGCGCGTGAACGCTCTCTTCGCACGGGGACCATGCAAACACCGTAAAGCGTCTATCCTGCGAAGCCACCAGCGCAATCGCGTTGCGTTGGTCATGGACGAACTGCGCCGCAGATAAATGTCTCGTGCCCCCAAGCTGCGCGGCGCTCAACACCGTCGGGACCCCCCCTTCGATTGGTTCTGTGACGGTGACGGTTTCCACCGGCGCCGCGCCACGCCTCCGCTGAATCTTCGCGCCGAACGCAAGCAGTTCATAATTCTCCGTGATGATGGCGGCTCCGTCGACCGCCGTGAGTCCCGCAATCGCCTCCACGGTCTCGCGCAGCGCGTCCTTCCACACTTCGGCCTGGCGTCCTGCTCCCGTTTCACGCATCAGCGAGGAGAGTTCTCGGAATGGCGGCGACACAGCGTACCGAATCGGATGCACGATGGACTCGCGCCATGCGTCGCTCTCCGGCGGCACGATCAACAGCGAGCCGCCGCGGCCGTGGCGGCGCATCGAAACGGCGAGCTGCACGAGCACGTTCACCGAGTCGACCCACGAGGCCGGCGAGTCGAATCCGAGCAGCGAGTTCACCAGGTCCGGACAATCCGGCAGGCTCGACGCGCTTTCGTCGACCACTTTGATTTGATCGCCTTCGAGCACCGCGACGTTCACGTACTTGCCCGAACGCTCGCCACGGTGATGCTTGACGACGATCAGGCCCGGCTCGACGACTTCGAGCACGAAGCAGAACATCGGAATGTTGTGCGCCGTTCCCCAGATGCACAGCTCGCCGTTGGTCTCCCAGACGCCCAGGTGGATGCCGGCGTGCTCGACGATCGCCGCAACCTTGGTCAGCGCGGCTGGCGCCAGCGGCAGCGGCTTCTCGAGCATCATGGGATGCTCGGTATGCTCGGGCGGGAGAAACGCCATCGAGATTTTGGGAACGTAGCCTTCCTCGCGCCGCAGGCTCGCCCAGAAGGTGGCGTTGATCATCCGCTCGATCACCTCAGCCGTCGGCAGCGCCGCGATCGGATCGCGGCCGCGCGCGCGGGCGGCTCCGAGGTGCTTGGCGAAATGTGCGTGGACGGTTGGTGCGGCCAGCTTGGCGGCCGGATAACTATCAGAGCTCAAGCTGTCTATTGTACCTACGGACCGGGCGGTGCTTCGGGCGGCGCCGGCTGAGGAAGCACCGACGCGGGATTCTCGCTGGCGGGCACCGCAACCGGCGCGGGCTCGGGCTTTGGCTCTTGAGGCGCTGCCGGCAGATCGGGGACGCGCCGCGGCGAGACAGGCGCGGGTTCCATGGGACGCGGCGCGGCGACGGGCACTGGATCCGGCAAGGCGGACTCTATCGACAGCGGCGCGAGACCCTCGAGGGCGGACTCTGCAAATGTCGGCTCCGGGTACGGCACGTATTGCATCGCGTGAAAGGCGCACGTGTCGAGCGGTTCAGTACCGCGCACGAAATAGTCGGTGTACACCATCGGCTTGTACGTGATCTCCCCGCTGGGGCTGATAGACGCTGCGTTTCGGCATCCCTCTCCAGGCAACTTGCCCGACAACAATGGGTGTACCAAGGTGTCTTGTGGGGATGAAGTACCACTGAACGAAATCGCGCGCACGGTGTCTAATGCGACGCTCGCACTTATCGAAGGAGGCCACATGCGTCCTCTGGTCATACCGATATGCATCGCTCTCAGCGTGGCTGCCGCCTCAGCAGCGGACAACTGGCCTCACTTCCGATCCAACGGCGGAGTCGTAGACGACGATCCGCGGCTTCCCGACAGGTGGACCGCCACCGAGAACGTCGCGTGGAAAGCCGATGTTCCCGGGCTGGGCTGGGGATCGCCGATCGTGTGGGGCGACCATGTCTTCGTGACGGCAGCCGTCGGCGATGAACCGAAGCCAGTCCCCGGGTTGGTGATTGAAGACGGAAAGATGCCGTCGACCCCGACCTACTGGCAGGTTCCCCCGAACGCGGTTTTCCGATGGATGCTCTACGACTTCGATTTCACGACTGGCAAATTGCGCTGGCAGCGCGAGTTGCGAAGCGGACTTCCCGTGGCGCCGCGATATCACCGGAACTCCTTTGCCACCGAAACACCAGTGACCGACGGGAATCGCGTGTACGTGTTTCACGCGCCGGCCGGTTTGTTGAGCGCGATCGATTTCAACGGGCGAATCGTCTGGACGACACAAATCGGTCAAGCGGCGACGGGTCCGGAAGGGGGCCCATTCGGGCCGGGATCGTCGCCGGCGCTTCACGGTAACCGTATCTTTCTCGTTTCGGACGAGCACCCAGGCGTGTGGTGGCTCGCAGCGTACGACACCGCGAACGGCAAAGAGCTATGGCGCAACCAGCAACAAAAGGCGACGCGCGGGTTCGGCTGGTCCACGCCGTTCGTATGGGAGAGCGGCACACGAACAGAGCTCATCACTGTGAGCAACCGGAGGGTCAGCTCGTTCGATCTCGACGGCAAGCCGCTCTGGCATCTCGATGGTCTGTCCGGCAGCACGACGCCGACACCCTTTGCCGCAGACGGGCTTCTCTATGCCGCATCGGGCTATCCAGGCACATTTCGGCCGTTCTATGCGATCCGCCCTGGAGCCGCCGGCGACATCTCGCTGAAAGAGGGGGAGACGACGAACGCATTCGTCGCATGGTCGAACCCGACGCTGGCCACGTACCTTCCATCGGCAATCGCGTATCGCGGGCAAGTCTGCAATCTCTACGCACGAGGACTGTTCACCTGCCACGACTCCAGGACCGGCAAAGAGATTTACGGGCGCCAGCGCATCGACCCGCAGGCCAGCGGATTCAGCGCGTCGCCATGGGCGTATAACGGGCGTATCTTCGTCGCGAGCGAAGATGGCGATGTCTACGTCATCGAGGCGGGTCCAGAGTTCAGGATTCTTCACAAAAACCCGATGGGAGAGATGATTGGCAGCGGCACTCCGGCAATCGCGAGGGGCAGCGTGATTATCAGAACCGCGTCCTCACTCTGGAAAATCGCGAAATAGGAAAGACACATTTAGAGGCCGAAGTCATGCGCACCTTCATTTTGCTCGTCCTGGTGCTTCTCGTCTGCGAAACCGGTACTCCGCGAGCGCAGGACCCTGCCGGCGAATGGTTCACGCTCAACAAAATCGCGCCCGGCGTCTGGGCCGCCATCGACAACCCGAAAGCCAAACAACGCTCCTACGCCAATGCGGGCTTTGTCATTGGCGATGACGGGGTCCTCGTCATCGACACGCTGCTGGGCGACGAATCGGCCCGCCACCTGCTGCAGGAAATTCGCAAGCTCACCAATTTGCCCGTCACCTTCGTCGTCAACACGCGCTATCACAGCGATCACGTGGGTGGAAACAAAGTGTTCGCGGACCTCGGCGCCCGTGTGCTCGCCCATCACAACGTACGCGGTTGGATTCATGCGGAAAACCTGCGAATGCTCGGCGACAAACCGAAGCCCGAGCTCAAGACGTTCGTCGAACAACTCGTCGCACCGACCGTGAGCTACACAGATGCGGTTGACCTGTATCTCGGCTCCCGCGTCGTTCAGGTTCGCAGTTTCCCGGGACACACGGGCGGCGATTCAGTGGTGATCCTGCCGGATGCGAAGGCGGTATTCGGAGAGGACCTCGTGTGGCGGAACATGGTGCCAAACACCGTCGATGGGTCGACGAAGCCATGGATTCAGACGCTGGATACCCTTGCGAACGCATACGCCGGCTACACGTTCGTGCCGGGCCACGGCAACCTTTCAACCACGAAGGATGTCACAGCCTTCCGGGATTATCTGGCGATGAGCGCTACAAGATTCAATTCACGTTGAGTCGCGAAACCTATGCGAGGTTGCGACGGGCACAGGACCTTCTGCGCCACGCAGTTCCCAACGGCGATCCTGCCATCATCTTTGAACGCTCATTGGCGTTGCTTCTAGCGGAGCTCGAGCGGACGAGGTTCGCTGCGGCCTCGCGGCCGCGACCGGTCAGTCGCGCCAATTCGGCATCACGCCATGTTCCGGCGGCAACCAAGCGAGCGGTATGGCAGCGTGATGGCGGACGATGTGCGTTTATAGGTTCGCAGGGATGGTGCTCCGAGACCGGCTTCCTCGAATACCATCATGTCGTGCCCTTTGCTGAGGGTGGTGAAACCTCAGCAAGAAATCTCGAGTTGCGATGTCGCGCCCACAATCAACATGACGCAGACTTGTGGTTCGACGTGTCGCAAACGCCTGGCGTACGAGAAGAGCGCGCCTGCTTCGGCGCATGATCGCGACTCGTTCCGGAACGAGTTGGGGTCGCAGAAACGCGGTCATTGGCCGTCGAGTTGAGGATGCCGATGGTTGAATTTCTCCAATCGACTGACGTCATGGACTGGGAGGAGCCCGAGGTGCGTGCTCGCACGGAGAAGCCTGCATGAATGGTCTTCGTCAGGATCTGCGCTACACACTCCGGGCTCTGAGAAAGGCGCGAGGCTTTGCGCTGACGACGATCCTCACGCTCGCGCTGGCTATCGGTGGAACAACCACAATCTTCACCGCAGTCGATTCGGTACTGCTGCGCCCGCTGGGTTTCGCGAATCCCGATCGGCTCACGATGGTCTGGACGAGCGCGTCTTCTCGCGTCTCCGAAGGCTACCTCCACGACTGGCGCCTCGAGGCCCGGACCTTCGAGGACTTGGCCGGCTGGTACGATTCGCGCGCGATTCTTACCGATCGCGGCGAGCCCCTCGAGGTTCTCGTCGATCGCGTCACACCAAACTTCTTTTCTGTGCTTCGCGCTCCGGTCGTCCTGGGCCGCACGTTCACGGCCGCAGCCAACTTGAGCGTCGTCGCGCCTGAAATGATCCTGAGCCACCGATTCTGGCAACAGCGCTTTGGGGCCGACCCGACAATCATCGGCCAGCGCATCACCCTCGATGGCGAACGGTTCACCGTCATCGGCGTCATGTCAAAAGGCGTCGCGGTGCGCACCGTCGAGTTGTCGCAGTCCCGGGCGGAAGTGTGGGTACCGCTCCCGCTCATCGCCGACGATCGCGGGGGCATGGGCGGGATGCTCAACGTGATCGGCCGGCTGGCGCGCGACGCAACAGTTGAGCAGGCCCAGGCAGAGCTCGCCGTAATCTCCCGCAGGATTCAAGCGAGGCACTCATCAGACAACGGCGATTGGCACGCAGTAGTGGTTCCCCTTCTGGACGCGACGGTGAAGGACGTGCGTCTCGCACTCCTCGTGCTGTTGGGCGCCGTGGGAATTGTCCTTCTCATTGCGTGCGCAAATGTGGGCAACCTGCTCCTCAGCAGAGCTGCAACGCGGCAGGGGGAGCTGGCGATCCGTCGGTCTCTGGGTGCAACGAACGGACGACTCGCGCGCCAGTTCCTGATGGAAAGTCTCGTTCTCGCGATCGCCGGAAGCACATTGGGCGTGCTGCTGGCTGTGTGGGCAACACATCTCATGGTGACAGCGCTTCCTGTCGGCCTTGACCTCCCGCGGACCGGAGAGATCGGCGTAGACCTGAGGATCCTAGGCGTCACGTTCGTGGCGACGATCGTCATAGCCGTCGCAGTGGGCCTGGTCCCGCTGTTCAGATCCATGCGATCGGCCCCTCTGTCGGGACTGCAGACCGCAGCACGCGGCGCATCCACATCGATGCAAGGTCGAAGGGGCGTTAGCACGTTTCTGGTTGTATCTGAGGTGGCGCTTGCATTCGTTCTGCTCGCAGGCGCAGGTTTGCTCGTCCGAAGTTTCTGGGCACTGAGCCTCGTCGATCCCGGATTCCGCGCGGAGCATGTCGTCACGATGCGAACGACGCTTCCTGCCTCCAAATACGAAACAGACGATCGCATCCGTGCATTCAGCACAGAGCTTCAGGCGCGCGTTGGCAATTTGCCAGGTGTCCGCTCTGTCGGCTTTGCCGACTACTTGCCGATGAGTCGGATTGGAGTGGGTGGAGGTTTCGACATCGAAGGCCGTCCTCCGGCGACAGGTGCGGAGCAGCCAAGCTCGTGGATCAGTGTTGTCGGTGGAGACTACTTCAACGCCATGGGTATTCCACTTCTTCGGGGCCGCATGCCTGGTGGCACAGACACCGAGAAGACGGGCCTTGTGCTGGTCATTGACGAGAAGCTGGCCCAACGCTATTGGCCCGGCGAGGATCCAATCGGCGCACGCGTCCGCTGGAACAGGAGAGACGAGCAGATCACTGGCGAGATCGTCGGCGTGGTCGGGAGCGTGCGCTTCGGAGGATTGGCTTGGAGTCCTCAGGCGATCACTTATTTCTGGTTTCCCCAGAGCCCGGATCGACAGTTGACGCTTGCCGTGCGCACACTGGAGAATCCGGACACGATCACGGCGGCGATTGCCGCACAGGTCAAAGCCATAGATCCAGCTCAGCCGACCGCGGCAGTACGTCCGATGCAGGATTTCGTGTCCGACGACCTCGCTCAGCCGCAGTTTACGATGCTGCTCCTCGGCGGCTTCGCGGCAACCGCGCTGCTCCTCGCAACCGTCGGACTTTACGGTGTGATCGCGTTCAACGTCACGCAGCGCACGCAGGAAATCGGCGTCCGCATGGCGCTCGGTGCGCAGCACGGCGACGTGCTCGGCCTCGTCATGCGACGCGGACTGCTGTTGACGGGATGTGGCCTTGTCATTGGGATTGGTGCGGCGCTCGCACTTGGGCGCGTAGTGACCAGCCTTCTTTACCTCGTGACTCCAACAGATGCGGCGACGCTGAGCGCGGTGACGGCGTTCCTGGCGGCGGTCGCCATGGTTGCGACCTACCTTCCCGCGCGCCGAGCGGCGCGCGTCAATCCCATGGAGGCACTTCGCTATGACTAAACATCGGTTGTCATTATTCGTTTTTCGTTTTTCGTTCTTCCTTTAACAGCTTCAGCACGTCGCGATGCGCGAAGACCGCGTCGGGATGTTCCTGCAGAACGGTATCGTAGCGCCGCTCGTAGATATTGCCTTCGGCGTTCGGCGAGGTCAGCGTTTTCACCTGCGATACCACGGCGTCGACATCGTTCCGCATCGGCGGCGTCTTGTCGCCGAGCAGCTCGTCGATGCGGACGATGAGCTGGGAGATCGGACGGAGCCAGGCGAACTGCGGATCGTTGAGCAGCGCGTTCAGCAGATCATTGCTCGACTGGCGGCCGTGTATCCGTTCGTATCCGCCGCGCTCCCAGTCCAAGAGGGTCTTGTGCAGGCGCAGAAGAGCCTGGCGAAGATCGTTGAGCAGTTTTTCCGCCTGCTGAACTTCCGCGACATTGTGATCGGTCATAGGCGTCCCATCTCTCATTATGCATAATGTTGTTCTACATGACCGTCCCCGGCCTGCAACAGGCCATTTCCCAATACTGGGGCTACACGACGTTCCGCCCGCTGCAGAGAGAAGCGATGGACGCGGTGCTCGCCGGCAGAGACTCGATCGTCGTCCTGCCGACCGGCGGCGGAAAGTCCCTGTGTTTTCAGGCGCCGGCCGTCGTGCGCCCGGGCATCGCGCTCGTCGTCTCGCCCCTGATCTCGCTGATGAAGGACCAGGTCGACACGCTTGTCGGCAACGGTGTGCCGGCCGCGCTGTTCAACAGCTCGCTCACTTCCGGGCAGAAATCAGACGTGATCTCGGGACTCCGCCAAAACCGGTACAAGCTGCTCTATGTCTCGCCTGAGCGGCTGGTCGGCGAAGGGTCTGACTCGTTTTTGTCGATGCTGTCGTCGATCGACGTCAGCTTCGTCGCGATCGACGAAGCTCACTGCATCAGCCAATGGGGCCACGACTTCCGGCCCGAGTATCGCCAGCTCGGGCGGCTGCGCCAGCTCCTTCCCGGCGTCAGCCTGCACGCGTACACGGCCACCGCGACGGCGCGCGTGCGCCGCGATATCGCGACGCAGCTTGGACTCGCCGACCCAATCGAGTTCGTCGGCTCCTTCGATCGTCCCAACCTGATTTATCGCGCGCTCCCGCGCGCAGCGCTGAAGAAGCAGCTCGTCGATGTGCTCGCGCGCCATCGCCGCGAAGCCGGCATCGTGTACTGCACGTCGCGCCGCGAAGTGGATGCGCTCGCGGTGTGGCTGAGCGAGATCGGCCATCCCGCGCTGCCCTATCACGCCGGGCTGTCCGACGCCGAACGCAGCCGCCACCAGGATGCCTTCCTCAGTGAGCGCGCCGACATCATCGTCGCGACGGTGGCTTTCGGGATGGGCATCGATCGCTCGGACGTGCGGTTTGTCGTGCACGCCGGCGCACCGCGATCGCTCGAGCACTACCAACAGGAGTCGGGCCGTGCCGGCCGCGACGGGCTCGAGGCCGAATGCCTGCTGATTTACTCACCTGCCGACTTCATGAAATGGCGGTCCATGCTCGAGCAGAACGGCGAGCTCAACGACGCGAGCCGCGCGCTGCTCCGCCAGATGGAGCGGTACGCGACGGGTATCGGCTGCCGACATCGGCATCTGTCGGAGTATTTCGGCGATCGGTACGAGAAGGACGGATGCGGCGGCTGCGACTACTGCCTGAACGAGCTCGAACCTGCTGACGGACCCTGTCGTGCTCGCGCGCAAGATTCTCTCGTGCGTCGCGCGCGTCGGGCAGCGCTTCGGCGCCACGCATGTGGCCAGCGTTCTGCGCGGGCAGGCAAGCGAGCAGGTCGTCGGCCGCGGTCACGATCGCCTCAGCACGTTCGGCCTGCTCCCCGATGCCTCGAACGCGGAGGTGCGCGGCTATATCGAACAGCTGATCGGCGCGGAGCTGCTGCAGCAATCCGATGGCGTCTACCCGGTCGTCGCGCTCACGCAGAAAGGGCTGGAGCTGCTGAAGGATCCCGCCCGCGTGCCCGGGCTCGCGCTCGCGCAGGCAGCGGCCGCCGCGCAAAGGCGCACCGCGTGCCCAGTCGCGGGTCGAGGCCGAATCGTGGCAGAACGTCGATCGCGATCTGTTCGAGCGCCTGCGCTCCGTGCGCCTCGAAATCGCGCGTTCGCGTGGAGTGCCGCCGTACGTCATCTTCCACGACGCGACGCTGCGCGAGATGGCGCGTCTGCGTCCCACTTCGATCGATGCCCTGCTCGCAGTCAAAGGCGTTGGCGCCCGCAAGGCCGACGATCTCGGCGGCGTGTTTCTCGACGCGATCCGCGCCGCACGCCTAGCCGATGCCGCTCGTCTCGCTCGATCACATCAGGATGGCTTACGGCCATCTCCCGCTTGCTGGATGATGCGAGCCTGCTGATTGAGGCCGGAGAGCGCGTGTGCGTCATCGGCCGCAACGGCACCGGCAAGTCGACGCTGCTGCAAATCATCGGCGGCGAAGTCATTCCCGACGCGGGCACGGTGTGGCGCCAGCCCAGACATCCGCATCGCGCGCCTCGAACAGGACGTGCCGCTCTCGACCGATCGTCCGGTGCGCGAGGTCGTGGCTGACGGATTCAAGGACCTCGCGCACGTCGAAGACTGGCACGTCGATATCAGCGTCGACATGGTGATCGATCGGCTCGACCTTCCTGGCGACGCGATCGTCTCGACCCTGTCCGGCGGATGGCGCCGTCGCGTGCTGCTCGCGCGGGCGCTCGTGGCCCAGCCCGATCTGCTGCTGCTTGACGAGCCGACGAACCATCTCGACATCGAGGCGATGACGTGGCTCGAGTCGTTTCTCGCGGAATACCGCGGAGCGGTCGTCTTCGTCACTCACGACCGCGCCTTCCTTGCAGCGCGTCGCCACGCGCATCGTCGAGCTCGATCGCGGGCGGCTGACGTCGTGGCCTGGCAACTACGAGACGTTTCTCGACAAGAAGGAAGCCTGGCTCGCGAACGAGCAGATCGCGCACGAGAAGTTCGACAAGAAGCTCGCGCAGGAAGAGGCGTGGCTGCGCCAGGGCATCAAGGCCAGGCGCACGCGCGACGAAGGGCGCGTGAAGGCGCTGATGGCCATGCGGAAAGAGCGCGCGGAGCGGCGCGGGCAGATCGGCCAGGTCCAGCTGCAGGCCGACTCGGCCGAACGTTCGGGCCAGATGGTGTTCGAGGCCAAGGGCGTCAGCAAATCATTCGGGGACCGCACTGTCGTCCGGGACGCGTCGTTCCGCGTGATACGTCGCGATCGCATCGGCTTGATCGGGCCGAACGGATCGGGCAAGACCACGTTGCTGCGGATGTTGATGGGCGAGCTCGATCCCGACTCTGGCGAGATCCGCCGCGGCACGAACGTGCAGATCGCGTACTACGACCAGCAGCGCGAACAGCTCGATCCCGAGCGCACGGTGTTCGACACCGTCGGCGAAGGCAACGATACCGTGACCGTGAATGGCAGGACGCAGCACGTTCACGGGTACCTGCGCGATTTTCTGTTTCCGCCCGAGCGCGCGCTCTCGCCGGTCAAGGCGCTCTCCGGCGGCGAGCGCAACCGGCTTCTGCTCGCGCGGCTGCTGACGCGGCCGATGAACGTGCTCGTCCTCGACGAGCCGACCAACGATCTCGACATCGAAACGCTCGAGCTGCTCGAGTCGTACCTCGTCGACTGGCCCGGCACGCTGCTGCTCGTCAGCCACGATCGCGCCTTCATCGATCACGTCGTCACGAGCACGCTCGTCTTCGAAGGCGACGGAAAAGTGCAGGAGTACGTCGGCGGCTACGAAGACTGGCTGAGACAGCGGCTCGGGCGGAACAACCCGCCGCCAGTCGGAACCAATCCCGGTACCGTCGGCCGGCTTAAGCCGGACCCCAGCGGCGAACAAAAAACTCTCCTTCAAGGAAAAGCGCGAGATGGAGGAATTGCCTCGGAAGTATCGAGCGGATGGAAGCCGAGCAGGAAGAGCTGCACGCGAGGATCGCATCACCCGACTTCTACAAGGAGCCCCCCGACGCCATCGCGCGCGCGCTCGCGCGCATCGACGAGTTGAAGGCCTCCCTGCACGACGCCTACGCCCGCTGGGACGAACTGGATTCACGTAGCTAGTAGCTAGTGGCCGGTAGCCAGTAGCGAAAAGCTTTTGCTACAAACTACCAGCTACAAGCTACCGGCTACCAGCTAAACAGCCGGCACGGGCGTCTTGCGGCGCCGTGTCGAAGTACGCGCGCCGGTCGATTTTCGCGCCGGTCGGCTTGCCGGCGGTCGGCGCTTTCCGCGCCCTGCGGGCGGTTTCGCCGGCGCCGGCTGCTCGTCGCTTCCAATCATCTCGGCCTGCGACGGTTCCGAGGCTTCCGACTCCGATCCGGGCTCCGGGCTCGATCGAGTCGACATTGCCGGATACCTCTTCCGATCCGGCTCAGCCTCCACGATATCCCGCAAGTCATCCACGCTGCTCTTCCCTCGGCGCGGGCGCCGCTGCTCGCGCTCGCTGTCGCTGTGCAGCGCAGAGCCCGGGAACACGCGGACCTGCCCGCGGCGATCGCGTTCGAGCCTGAAGATTCCCTTCGCGCTGACACCACGCGCAGGAACTCCATCACCGTGCGCGAACCCCCACTTGTGCTCGTCGAACGTCGGATCGATCGCCGCGGAGATACTGCTTCAACTGACGCACGTACATCGGCCATCGCGGCGCTGCGTCGCGCGGCCGAAGATGTCGCGCGTGAGTCAACGAGTCTGCTGGACCTGTTCTGGGTCGAGCGCCGCTGGGACAGGAGGAGCCGGGGCGGCGCGGCCGGGACGGGCCCGGATTCCACCGGTACCGTGTCTGGCGGTTGCCGTCACCGAAATCCGCGACCGGCGGCGGCTCGGCGCCGTCCGTGCGTCTCGACCGCGTCCACCATCATGCTGCGGCCCGAATGCCTCAGCGTGACGAGCCCGGTCTTCGCGACCTTCTCGATGAAATCGCGGAACGTGCTGACGCCGTAGTCGCGCTCGGAAAACGTCGAGTCGAGCTGCAGCAGCGTGCTCTTCAGCAGGCCGAGCTGCGGCGACACTTCGCGATCGGTCAGCACTTTCAGCGCGCGCTTCACGAGCGGGATCGCCTTTGCGACATCCGCAGGCGCGGCCGTGGCGCGTGCGCGCCGTTCTCGCGGCGCGGGCCGGGCCCCGGCACGGTCGGTTTGCGGCTCACGAGGTTCTCGTATGCGATGAACTCGTGGCAGTTCTTCTGCATCACCTGGCTCGTGAACTGCCGCCCGCCGACGACGAACACTTTCTTGTCGTATTGCTTCAGCTTCTCGACGAGCGTGATGAAATCGCTGTCGCCGCCGACGATGACGAACGCGTTGATGTGATCGTGCGTAAACGCCATCTCCAGCGCGTCGAGCGCGAGGTTGATGTCGGCGCCGTTCTTGTCTCCGCCAGGCGTGAGGTTGCGCTGCACCATGCGGATGGCATGCTGCGACATCAGCCGGCCGTAGTCGCCGGCCCGCTTCCAGTCGCCATAGGCAACCTTCGTCACCACTTCGCCGCGTTCCTTGATACCGTCCAGAATCGCCGCGATGTCGAACTGCGTATGCAGCGTGGTCTTCACACCGATTTCGATGTTGTCGAAATCGATGAAGACCGCAATCTTCAGTCGTTGGTCGATCAAATTGTCTTCTCCCTGCGCACGTTAACCTTCTGTCCTCGAATTTTTGTCGCCTTCAGCGCCGCGATAATCCGATCGGCGAGCGCCTCCGGCACTTCCACTAATGAAAACTTGTCTGCGATCTCGATGGCGCCGAGCGAGCGCGACGGCACGTCCGCCTCGCCTGTAATCGCGCCGACGAGATCGCCAGGGCGGATGCCCTCGTTGCGTCCTGCGCCGATGAACAACCGCACGCCGTTTGCCATTGAGATCGCGCTTCTCGAAGCTGCGATCGCGCTTCACGAGCCGTCCTGCCGGGCGTCCGTCGCGATCGCTTCTCGGCGGGCGCTCGAACGCCTTTGCAGGCCTGCCAGCCGTCTTGTCCGCCGTAGCGGTCCCCGTGAAGGCGGAAGCGCCGATAGACGCCGTGGGCTTGCCCGCCGTAGCGCCGATAGGCGCGGAGGCGGGAATCTCGCGCTCCTCGTTTCCCCCGAGCGCGTCGTGCGCCATCTTCACCGCCGCCGCGGCGATGTCGATCGGATCGAACTCGTCCGACAGCGATTCGACCACGACCCGCACGTCGTCGAAATCGGCGGCGACGAGCCGCTCGCGAAGCGACGCCCGCGTCAACTCGAGCCGCTTGGCGCGAAGATCGGCAACGGTCGGCACCTTGCCGATGTCCAGCTTCGACTTCGTGAATCCTTCGATGCTGCGAAGGTGCCGCTGCTCGCGAGGCTCGGCGAGCGTGATCGCCGTCCCGCCTCTGCCCGCCCGCCCCGTGCGTCCGATGCGATGGAGGTACACCTCAGGCGAAGCCGGCACGTCGTAATTGACGACGTGCGAGATGTGCTCGATGTCGAGACCGCGCGCGGCGACGTCGGTCGCGATCAGCAGGTTCGCTTTCTGCGCGCGGAACAACCCCATCACGCGATCGCGCTGCTTCTGCATCATGCCGCCGTGCAGCGCCTCGGCGCGGTGGCCGTGCGCGTTGCATGTTTCCACGAGCGACTCGACCTCGAGCCGCGTGCGGCAGAAGACGAGCGTGGCAACCGGATCCTCCATGTCGAGGATCCGCTCGAGCGTCGCCGCCTTCTGAGCGCTGCCGACGACATATGCGACCTGACGCACGCGCGGCATCTTGCCGGCCAGCGCTTTCTCTCGCGCGATGGTGATGCGCACCGGATCTTTCAGGTGCCGCGCAGCAATCGACAGAATGCGGGCCGGCATCGTCGCCGAGAAGAGCGCCGTCTGTCTCGATGCCGGCGTCGCTTCGAGAATCGCATCGAGATCCTCGGCGAACCCCATGTCGAGCATTTCGTCCGCTTCGTCGAGGACGAGCACCCGAAGGGCGTCGAGCTTCAGCGTTCCCCGCCGAATGTGATCGAGCGCGCGACCGGGCGTCGCCACGACGATCTGCGCTCCGCGCTCGAGCTCGCGGATCTGCCCGTGCATCGGCGCTCCGCCGTACACCGGCAGCACAGACAGCCGAACGCCCTTGGAGTACTTGTGAACTGCCTCCGCCACCTGCATCGCCAGCTCGCGCGTGGGCACGAGAATCAATCCCGCGGTCTGGCGCGTATGGCGCTTTTCGTCGCTGATGCGCTGCAGCATCGGCAATGCGAATGCCGCTGTCTTACCCGTTCCAGTGGCGGCCTGCCCGAGCAGATCCCTGCCCGCGATCAACAGGGGAATGGTCTCGCGCTGCACCGGAGTCGGCTCTTCGTAGCCCAGTGCTGCCAAAACATTGGTAAGTTCGGGTAGAAGACCGAGGGACGAAAAGCTGACTGGCGTGCGGGTGTACTCATCTGGACGAAACGTTCTACTGCCTAAACACTTAAGTTTACTCCCTCGGTACGGCTATTGCCTATAAATGTGCGTCGAAGGAGCACTTATGGCCCAAACACTGATCCGCTTCGACACACCCGTTATCCATCGCGACGGCCGCCAATACAGGGCACAAGCGTGCGGTCGAGAGCTGGAAAACGGGCAATGGGAAGCATGGCTCGAATTCGAGGACATGACATCGGGCGAGATACTGCGCTCACAGCGCGAAACGACGCAGCCCAATCAGAAAGACGCTGTCTATTGGGCGACAGGTCTCACGCCAGTGTATCTGGAGGGTGCGCTCGATCGCATTCTTCATCCTCCGAAGTACAAGGCGGCTGAACCGGTTCGGCCTCCATTTTTCGACGGCCCGGCGCCGCGCCGGCGAGCCGTGGTCTCGAATCGCGAGCCGATTTTCGATCCCTTCTCGGTGTATCGAGAAAAGCCCGGATTTGCTCGCGCAGGAGCTGACGGCCCTGCACGCGCGGCACCTGCGCCAAATCATCAGGGATTTCGATCTCGTCGACGAACGCGACGTGCGGCTCGAGTCGCTGACCGAGCCCGAGCTCGGATCGCTCATCATGCAGCGGGTGCGCGAGCTACATCCGTAGCCGTCCGTTGAGACGCCGATCGTGCGCCAGGTGATCGACCATCCGCACGATCTCTCCCGGCTCGACCGGCTTGGCGAGATGCATCTGGAAGCCCGCCGCCAGTGCCTCGCGTTCGCTCTTCGTCGCGTGCATGCGCGGTGACGGCGCCGGCGGGAATCGACGAGAGGCTCGTCTCCGACGAGCGAATCTGCCGAATCAGTGAATACCCATCATCGCCAGGCATCGCAATGTCCGCGAGCAGCACGTCGATGTCGTCGCGCTGCAGGATTTGAATGGCATCCTGCGAGTTCGATGCAAGCGTGATATGCGCGCCGCGATCCTCGAGCGCGCGCCCGATCAGCTCCCGCGTATCTTCCTCATCGTCAACGACCAGCACCCGAACTCCGTCGAGCCGCGGCTCGGCGCCGGGTTGTTCGCCGTTCGACGACGCGAGCGGTCTCGCCCGCGTGGCCGCTGGCCGGCAGTGTCACGATGAAGGCCGTGCCCTGGCCGTTGCCGGCGCTTTCTACGCGAATCGAGCCGTTGTGGGCATCGACGAGCTGCTTGGCAATGGAAAGGCCCAGACCGAGGCCGGAATGATTGCGCGTGCTCGTTCCATCGCCTTGGCGGAACCGATCGAAGACGTGCGGTAGAAATTCCGGAGCGATGCCGATTCCGTCGTCGGCCACGCGCACCTCGAGGCTCCGCCCTGTCGTTCGCGCGGACACGCTGATGTGACCGCCCGCCGGCGTGAACTTCAGCGAGTTCCCGAGCAGATTCACGAACACCTGCTCGAGCCGTCGCACGTCGCCGACGAGCGTGGCGTCAGGAATCGGCGGACAACTGGATCTCGATCTGGTTGCTCGTGGCCAGGGGAACGACCGATTCGACGATTCCGCGAAGGAACGCCTGCGCATCGATCGGCTCGAGATCGAGTGCGGTCCTCCCGCCGGCGATCCGTCCGAAATCGAGCAGGTCGTCGACGAGCTTCGCCTGCCGCGATGCGTTTCGATGGATGGCTTCGACTGCCTGAGGGACGACGCCCGCATCGACGGACCCCATGCGCAGCATCGACGCCCATCCGAGAATCGCGTTCAACGGCGTGCGGAGCTCGTGGGAGACGGTCGACACGAACTCGTCCTTCAGCTTGTTGGCTGCCTCCGCTTCCGAGCGCGCGCGTTCCGCCTGCTCGTAGAGGCGCGCGCGATCGAGCGCCTGCGTGCAGTGTTGTGCGACCGAGATGAGCAAGGCCTGATAGTCGTCATCGAAATTCACGGGAGCGCTGAAGTGGAATTCGAGCACGCCGAGGGGCGCGCCTTTGACGAGCAGCGGCAGCGCCGCGGCCGACGCAAATCCCTTGTCGGCGGCGAGAGACGCCGAGCGCCAGTACTTCTCCTGCAAGTCGGTGAGCGAGCCGGCAAAGACCGGCTTCCGGCTCTCGAGCGCGTTGGTTGCACATAGCCCCGGCTCGAACTCGCCTTTCTCGGTTTCGAACAGTTTCAGCTCTCCCTCGCTCGCGCCGACGACGATCGGCGCCTGCTCGACGATGGCGCGCGTGACGGCGACAATGCTGGCGGCTTCCGACAGCCCCGCGGTAAGCGCGTGAAGACGGGTCGTTCTTGTCGCAAGCGCGCGATATCGCGTCTCGCTTGCACGAAGCGCAACCTCGGTCTTCTGACGTTCGGCCAGCTCGACATCCGCCCGCTCTTTCAAGCTCTCGGCATCGACGCGAGCCTGCTCGACAGACTCGTACCACCACATGCGCTGCAGCGTCTGCGCGGTACGCGAGCACAACATGTGGATGTATTCGTGATCATCGGTCGAGAATTCGCGAGGCGCGTCGAAGTCGATCTGAAGAAACCCGATCACGTGCCGGTCGATGGCGATCGGCAGGACGAGACAGGCCTCGTGGTCCTTCCACGGGCCGGCGCTCGACCACGCCGCATACTCCGCCGGGCGGCTCGCGGCGGATTTGATGACGACAGGCGCCAGGCGCCGCATCGACTCCTTGAACGGCGAGTCCTCGCCCCAGTCATCGATATCCCACGCTTCGCGCTGGTCAAGCTGGTATCCCACGGCGCGCGCGACTGTGAGATGCCGGCGATCGTCGGACAGCAGAAAGAACACGCCCGAGCCCGCGCGCAGCCAGTGCAGCGGCTCGTGAATGGCGGTCGAAATCGCGTCTGTGGAGGTGCCGGCGTGACCGAAAGCCGCGGTTGTCTGTGCCAGACGGTGGGACTGCGCGGCTGCGCGCTCGGCAGCCACGCGGACGGATCGCTCACGCTTGATCGTCCTCAGCGTCCAGGTCGCGATCAGCGCGACAACGACACAGGCGGCGATCAGAGCCGCGAGCACGAGTGTCTCGGAAGCGAGCGAAAGTCCTGCGGCTGAAAGCATCAATCCTTCCATCGCAGGCGCGTGTGTTCTGGGGGGTGATTCAGTATACAGGAGTCGGGGAGTCCGAGAGTCCAGAGTCGACAGGAGTCGAAGAGTCGACAGGAGATCGTAATGTCGGTGTGAGTCTACAGACGCAGGAACTGCCGGACCCTGTTCAGGAGGGACTGCCGCGTCTCGATCTGCGAAGGAGCGGCGGCGTGGGTTTCGCGGTGGCGATCGAGCTCCTGGCGCCGCGATGCTGTCACGCTCGTCACATGCTCGAGGACGGAAGGGTTCGACATGACGACCGTGCGAAAGCCTTCTGCGTCGATTTCGAGCACATCGCAGTCGGTCGCGGCCGTTACCGTCGCCGTTCGCGCCTCGCCGGTCAGCAGCGACATCTCGCCGAACACGTCGCCGTCGCGGAGCCGAGCCACTTCGCCGCTGCGTGCCGGCGAGCGTCACCGACGCCTCGCCGTGAAGAACGATGAACAGCGACTTGCCCGGTCTGCCCCTGTCGCACAATCGCTTCTCCAGCGGCGTATTGCACAGGCCTCGCGACGGACAGCAGCGCGGCGCGCTCGCTCCGCCGCGAGCGGCGAAAACAACGGGACCGGCGCGAGCGGCGTCCGGCCCGACGGTACTGCGCGCCGGCACAACGCCTCCCTCTTCCGCGCGACATCTCCACCTGAATCGGGTACGGGATGGTGATGTTGTTGCGCTTGAAGGCGTAGTAGATGTACGACCGCACCTGATCCTGCGCGCGCTCGTCGGGTCGAAATCGTCTGACCCAGAACCACACGCGATACACAATCGCCGACGCGCCGAAATCCGCGATCCGCACCTCGGCGGGCCTGGCCGTCGAAAGCTCGGAGCGCATTCTTGCAGCGCCTCGGAGATGACCGCCTTCACGACGTTGGGCGGCACGTCGTAGCTTGCGCCGACGTCGACCTGAAGCCGCATGTGGCGCGTCGGCACCGAGTAATTCGTGATCGGGTCCTTGGCCATCATGCTGTTCGGCACGACGACGAAGTTGCCGGCCTTCGTGAGCAGCTTCGTCGCGCGCCACGTGATTCTCGCTGACGCTGCCTTCCTAGCCGACCGATCGTCACCCAGTCGCCGACGCGGAACGGGCGGTCGATTTGAATCGCCAGACCGGCGAACAGGTTGCCGAGCGTGTCCTGCAGGGCGAAGCCGAGCACGACCGCGCCGACGGCGGTCGTCGCCAGAATTCGATCGCGCAGGATCAGCGTCGCCGCGAGCGCCGAACAGCAGAATCAGCAGCGTGTCCTGGACGATCGCCGGAAAGCGTTCCGGAAAGCGATCGAGCCGCCACGGATTCAGTGTGAACGCGACGACGAGATTGATGACGGCGAATGCCATCACCAGCGGATTGATAGTCGCGCAGCAGCCGGCGCGTGTCGTCGGCAAGCGGCAGATAGTGGACGGCGATTGCCGCGAGGGTAAACGTGGCGAAGAGGCTCGCAGAGAGCAGCAGCCGGCCGCGGATGTGCCTGTTGATCGTCGCCCCGCGCAAGGCGAGCGACGCCACCAGCAGCGCAAGTCCGGCGATGACGCTGAGCGGAAACCCGAAAATGAGCACGCGGGGCTAGGCGATCCCCTTCCTGAATGCCGCCACGTCAGCCGGTGAGATTGCGGGCTTCACCGGGTTCGGATTGTCGCCGCCCTTGGCGAGGCGATCCGCACCCAGTCCTCGAGCACCTCCTGAGGCCGCGACCTGCTGCTCGTTCTTGCCCGCAGTGGCCGACTTCGTCAGGTTGCTCAAGCCGAATCCTTTCTTCTTCTCTTCTGCTTTCTTCTCCTCAGGCTTGGCTGGCGCCTTTCCGCCGCCCGTCAGCCCCGCAGAACCTTCGACGACCGTCGCGACACTTGTCAATGGCGTCGGCTGATACTTGATGTTCGTGGTGTAGCGGGCCGCCACGACCGCGCCCGGCTTCGAGCCGGCGAGCTGCTTGACCTTGCCGATGCGCTCCTGCGTCTCGGGATGCGAAGCGAAGAGACCGTTCTTCTCGGCCTGTCCTTTGTTGCGTTCAGCGAGCCGCGTGAGGAACTCGGACAGGCCCGGTACCGGCGTAGCCGGCCTTCTGCACGAGGATGATGCCCTCTTTGTCCGCGTCGAGCTCGTCGCCGCGATCGAACGAATTTTCGAGCACCATGTCGTACGCGCGGTTCGCGAGCGCGCCGAGGAACGCGCCTCGGCTCGACGACGCCTCAGAGGTGCCGATCTGGACGCCTTTGCTCTTTTGAATGGCGTTGACGGTGTGCTTCTGCGCGACGTGCGCGATCTCGTGGCCGAGGACGCCGGCGAGCTCGGCCTCCGACTTGATCAGCGCGAGCGCGCCGCGCGTGATGTGGACGAAGCCGCCGGGCGCCGCGAACGCGTTGACGCCGTCGGTGTCCAGCACGATGAACGTCCACGGCAGCTTGGGCCGCGTCGTCTGCTCGGTCAGCATCGTGCCGACGAGCGTGACGTACTTGTGAACCGCCGCATCCTGCACGACGCCGAAGCGCTGGCGGATCTTCGCGCTGACATCGCCGCCGAGCTTGATCTCCTCTTCCTCCGTGATGTTCATGTCGTCGAACTGCTGCTTGCGCTCCTGCACCTGCTGCACGCGCTTTCCGATGCCGCCGAGCTGCGCGAACGCGGGCGCGCTGACAGCGAGAATCGCGATGATGATGATCCACATTTTCATGCCTGGTTCTCCTTGACCTCGAAAATCGCGACCGGCCTGGTCTTGCCCTTCACCACGACGTCGCCGAGCGGCCGGAAATGATATCGGCCCGGCAAGGCCTCGCGTGTAGCCTCGCTGATGATAATCCGAGTCCCGTACTCCTTATTCAGCGATTCGAGGCGCGCACCGAGGTTCACCGAATCGCCGATGACGGTGTAGCTCATGATGGCCTCCGAACCGATGTTTCCCGCAATCATGGGTCCCGTGCTGATGCCGATGCCGATGTCGAGCGCCGGCCGCCCCTCGGCCGCCCACTTCTCATTCAGCCGGTTCAGCTCGCGAATCATCTCGAGCGCGGCGTCGACCGCGTGCTCGGCGTGATGCGGGATCGTCGAGCGGCGCCCCGAACAGCGCCATCACCATGTCGCCGACGAACTTGTCGAGCGTCCCCTTGTGCGCGAAGACGATCTCGACCATGCGGGTGAAGTACTCGTTGAGGATGGCGACGATCTCTTCGGGCTGCCCTTTTTCCGACACGGTCGTGAACCCGCGGATGTCGGAGAAGAGCACCGTCATCTGCGCGCCGCTGGCCGCCGAGCCGCGCGAGATCCGGATTGGCGACGAGCTGCTCGTAGACGTCCTTCGACACGTACTGGCCGAACAGCCGCTTCATCTTCCGTTTCTCGCGCCCTTCGAAGAAATACTGATAGCCGACGCCGCCGAACAACGCCAGCGAGGACGCGAGCGTCGGCTGAGTGATGTTGATCCAGTCGCCGCCGGCGAACTGCCGCGTCGCGACGAACGCGAAGGCAGCCACAATCGCGGCGAACGCCGCAGCCGCCCACCATGCCGGCAGAAGCGTCGCGATCAGTCCGACGCTGAGCGCGAACGCAATGACGAGCGCGATCCGGACGGTGCGCGACTCCGGCCGCATGAACGCGATTCGACAGAAAATCGTCCGCGACGGATGCGTGGACCTGAATGCCGGGCATCAACCCGCCGGCAAACGGCGTCTCGAACACGTCGAACAGGCCCGGCCGCGGTCACGCCGACGAAGACGATCTTGTCCTGGAATACAGCAGGATCGATGTCCGGCTTCTGCCCCGCGAGCGAGCTGCTCTTCCGAGTAGAGCAAATCGAAGAACGAGTAGTGCGCGTACGGGCGCCGTCTTCATGTCGGAGAGAAACGCCGGACCGCGGAAATGAATCAGCCCCCAAAGAATCTCCGTGACGCCGCCCTCGGTGTTGACCTTCGCGCGTTTCGAGCGGCATCAGCCGGTCGCCCGCGATCAGCGATTGGCCGTCGATTCGCACAGTGACGGGCTGATGCCCGACGCGCGCAGCGCCGCCGACAGGCCGAGCGACGGCATCGCGCTCTCGCCGGTTCTGACGAACGGCACGACATGACGCACCGGCCCGTCTGCGTCCAGGCTCAAAAAATTGTGGCCTAGCGCCGCCGCCGCGCCGGACAACGGGCCCGCTGGCGGAAATACCACACGTCGTTCCAGGACACCTGGAACGTTGAGGCGATATCCCTGATCCGGCAGCGTCTGCTTGTCCGTGGTCTCGCCGACAAACGTTGCGTCGGCGAGGAGAATGCACGTTTCCGGCTTTCTTGATCGTGTCCGCGAGCGCCTTGTCCGATTCCGGGCCCGACCACGTGTCGCCGCCATATGGGAATCCAACGCGTAAGTCCTCGTCGGCGAACAGAACGTCGTACACAATCAGCTTCGGCTTGCCGCGGTTCAGATAGTCGATGAGGCTTGCGTGGACGACGCGCGGCCACGGCCATCGGCCCGCATGCTGCTGCAGATTTCTGCAGCGAGTACTCGTCGATCTCGATGAGCGCGATGTCCTTGCGCGCGGTGGAGGGATCGGCGGTGCGCGACAGCCGCCAGTCGTAGGTCTTCAGCTCGACGGTGCGAAACGCCTCGAGGTTCGTCAGCGCCAGCACGATGCGCGGCGGCGCACGTGCCGATGAGTAGTCCTGCCGCCGCTTTTCGCATCACGGCATTAGAGTAAGCGGTAACGAATAAGGAAGAACGAGAACGGACATCGAGATCACGGCGCGGCTGCAGCCAGCCGGTACACTCCGCGCTCGAGCATCGTCGCGTACCCTTCCGCGACCAACGCAAGGTTGCCGCGCCCGGCTTCGGGCCGCGACAGGCCCGTCACACGCGCCAGCTCGCCGGGAATCGTCATGCCGGCGCCGGCCAGAAAGCAGCGCGCGATTTCCCGCACCGCGGTCTCTCGATTCACGCGCTTGACCAGCGCGTCCGGAAACCGTCCGGCGGCCAGCTCCCAGATGTACGTGAACTTCGGCTCGTAGACAGCCGCGCTCGGCACGACGATCATCGCCGCCTGCAGCTCGTCCATCGCTTTGGTGAATGCCGCGCGATCCTTCACTCCGGCTTCCTCCCGCAAGATCCGACGACGCCATTTCCCATTCCTTGCGCAGCACTTTCAAAATCGCGTGCGCATGTTTGCTGAGTTGTCCGCCTCTCCTCCGCGCGGCGCATCCCCCAGACGGCATGAAAATACGGAATCATTCGCGGCGCGAGGAACATTGTTTTGCCTCGGCTGAGCTTGGCGTAATAGACCTTGCCGCGCTCGATGAGCTCGTCCTTCAATTCCCATGTCAGCGAGGTTTCAGGATCCTTCTGGACGTTGCGCGGCAACACGGCATCGCGGCGCCCGCACACGGCCACGTAGAGCGACGGTCCCGGGCCGCCGCGAATCGGTGAATCACGGCGGCAAAACCGGCCTCCTCGATGAAACGCTCCGCGTGGTGGACAGTCTCGACCTGCCGCGTCGCTTCGCGGCACCAGCGCTCGTCGCGACAGTCTTCAATCTCGTCTGGGATCTCGGGCCTCGGTCTCATCCTTCACATGTATCTCTATTCGTTTTTCGGTTTTCGTTCTTCCTTACACGAGAAACGAATCCCCTTCTTTCGCAGCGCGCGTCCCGGCGAACAGTCCTCTGCGCCGCGCGCTCGATCTCTCTCATCTCGTCGTCCGCTCCTGCCCGGCTTGTGATGAAACAGCCACAGTTGCTGTGCGCCGCAGCTGCGCGGCGAATCGCGCGCACTGCCGACCAGTCGCTGTGCCCCCAGCCTTTGTGCGCGGGCATTTCTTCCGGCGTGAAATGCGCGTCGAGGATCAGCACGCGGGCGCCGCGCGAAAAATGTGCGAGCGCCAGATCCATATCGGCATTGCCGAACTCGTGATCGGTCGCATACACGAGATCGCCATTGGCGCCGCCGATTCGATACGCGAACGACCCGCCCGGATGATTCAGCGGATGCGCGGACAAGTCGAACCCGTTGATCGCCACGCGTCCTCCGGCGTGCATCCGAATCGACGGCCGCGACGGCAACCGATCGTAAGGCACGGGAAAGAACGGCGATTCGAACATCGATTCGATATCGGCGAACTGGCGTCCAAGGGCGGGCGCCCAGACGGCGACCGCGCAACCCGGCCGGTACAGCGGCGAAAAAAACGGCAGCCCCTGCACGTGGTCCCAGTGATAGTGCGTCAGCACGATCGGGATGTGCTCGATGCCGTCCAGCGTCGCGCCGACGCCGACGATGCCCGAGCCGGCATCGAGGATGAGGCGGCGGCCGCTCAGCTCGTCGACGATCTCGACGCACGGCGTATTGCAGCCATATCCGATCGAACCCGGTGTGGCCCACGGCACCGAGCCGCGCACTCCCCAGAACCGCACGCGCATGCGCACCGAGCTTATTACGCGGACTATCGCCACAAGTTGTCAAGTCTCTGATTCGCTGTTCGGTCTTCGATTTTCGTTGATCCAGCCTCATGCTATTTCCAGCGTCGTTTTGATTCCCGACTCGCCTGCGCGAACCACCGTCGTACCGATCCCACGGCAGCCGCGTCGTGATGAGCTGTTTCAGCACGCCCGGCCATCTCTTTTCGATGGCCGTGAAGTCCTTCAGGCCCATCGCGAAATGCCGGGATTGGCGTTGACGCTGCCGAATACCACCTGGTTGCCGAGCACGAGCTGGTGATTGATGTTCTCGATCGGCTGCATGGCGCGTCGTCGATCCAGCCGGTCAGGCTGAGCAGACACAGCACGCCGTTCGGCCGAGGATCTGCATGCCATCGAACGCCACGCTCGCGACGCCCGTCGCTTCGACGGCGAGGTCGACAGGCGGTATCTCCTTCTTCACGTCGAAGATCGTCCTGTTCGCGGCCGAGTGATAGCTGGGCGCCCATCTTTGCCGCCAGCTGTGCCGCGGCGATCCGTTTCCGCCTCGCGTCCCGACGACGTGCGTATCGAGACCGCGCACGCGCATCACTGCGGCGGCCAGGAGCCCGATCGGCCCGGCGCCGAGCACCAGGCCCGTCTTCGGCCTCCACTCCAGGCGCCGCTGAAGCAGGAAGGCGTGATCGATCCCTTTCTCGACGACCGACATCGGCTCGAGCAGCACGCCGATGTCCGCGAGACTCCTGGGAATCCTGTTCAGCCACTGCGGCGATTCCACGTAGTACTCGGCCATGAAGCCGTGACGCCCGAGTATGCCGCGTTCCTGATACCGCACCTTCGTGGCACATGTCGTTCTGGCCGGCCTTGCAGGTGTAGCAACGGCACGGCCGGCGCACGGTCGACGACGACGAGGTCGCCGGCCTTGAACCCTTTCGCTTTTTTGCCGACCTCCTCGACGACCCCGAAATTCTCGTGCCCGAGAATCAGGGTACTCGTCGCCTTCCGGAGCCTGACCGAAGAGCCCGTGACTGATCTCGGCGTCGGTGCGGCACAGGCCAGCGCGAATCATCTTCACCGCAACCTGATCCGGCTTCAGCCTCGGATCGGGCATGTCGCGCATGTGGATGGAATCGCGGACGCCGGGCTTTACGACGATGGCTTTCATGAATCTGAGATTCCAGATTCTAGCTTTCTAGTTTCTAGTTTCAAGATTCCCGGTACAGCGCCCTCACCTGAAACAGGATGTACAGCCCGATCAATCCGAACAGCAGTCCTCCGACGATGCTCCCGCTCAGCACGTTGTAGAGCGATGCTGACCAGCTGCGAGTAGAAGAGCAGCCGCCATCCGGCCATCTTTCGCGCGAACAGTCCCGGCAGCGCGGCGATCATCAGGCCGATTTCGACAATCACGAAAATCGTCAGCACGCCGAAGCCGGTCGCGTAGCCGACTCCGCCGAACGGCACGAACACGGCGCCGATTCCGAGCGCCACGAGCAGGAGCGGCAGCGTCAGAATCAGCAGTACAACCGTGATCCACGGGCCGAACTTCACGATCCATTCCCGGCCGCCATCCGGAATCTGGAACGGGCGCCTTTTTCACCAGGTAGAAATCGAGAAACCCGATCAGGTCCTTCGGTGGCTCGGTGGTGGCAGGTGTGTTCATGGCGCGAATCCTAGCACCGTTCTCCCCGCAGCCCCGGCGAACACGGCATACTTATGCCATGAGCGAGGGGCGTGTCGTGTATTCCACGGGCATCGGCAAGGTCTGTCCTGGATGCGGGTGGCCGGCAAAAGACTGCAAATGCAGCAGCAAACGCGGCGTCGATCAGTCGGTCCCCGGCCGCATCGTCGCAAAGCTGCGCATGGAGAAGAAGGGTCGCGGCGGCAAAATCGTGACCGTCGTGTACGACCTTCCCCAGAACGACGCGTTCTTGAAGGAGCTCGCGCAGGAGCTGAAGCGCGCGTGCGGCACCGGCGGCGCGGTCGCGGACAATACCATCGAGCTGCAGGGCGATCTTCGCGACCGGGTGCGCGAATACCTGGCGAAGAAGGGCTGGCAGGTCAAGGGGTAGAATCCTCCGAATGGCATCGCTCATCGAAGCAATCGATATCAAGCGGAAGATGTTTTTCGAGTACGAGGGGGCGCCGTATCACGCCCTCGACGTGGAGGTGTCCCGGCCGACCGCCCGCGGCGGCCAGACGCTCGTCCGCATCAAGATGCGCAACCTCGTGACGCGCGCGGTGTTCGACAAGACGTTCAAAGCCGGCGAGAAGTTCGGCGAGCCCGACCTCGTCATGGTCGACGCCGCGTATCTGTACGCCGACAGCGGCGGGTTGAATTTCATGGATCAGGAGACGTTCGACACGCTGACGTTGCGGCCCGAGCTGCTCGGCGACGATCGCCTGCTGCTCGTCGACAACCTGATCGTGCAGGTGCAGAAGTACAACGGCAACCCTATCGGCGTGCATATTTCCGCCGCACGTCGAGATGGCTGTGCGCGAGACCGAAGAAGGCGTGCGCGGCAACACGGCAAGCGGCAGCGTGACGAAGACCGCCGTGCTTGAATCAGGGCTGGAAATTCAAGTGCCCCTCTTCATCAAGCAGGGGGAAAAAGTCAGGGTGCATACCGAGACCCGGGAGTTTGCGGGCCGCGCGTGACGAGTGCGTGCAGCTCGCCGTAGTGATCGAGCAGGTCCGCGGGATCGCGGTAGATCTTCACGCAGCCCTCGTCGCGCAGATCCTTTTCCCGAAAACCGCCGCAGAGCACGCCAACCGCTCTCAGCCCGCGCGCGGCGCGCCGCAATCGCGTCGTACGGCGTGTCACCGATCACGAGCGCTCTGGCTGGATCGGCCCCTACGCGCTGCGAGCGCGACTTCGAACACATCGGGGCACGGCTTCGAGCAGTCAACATCGCTGCTCGATGTCTGGGCGTCCACGAGACCGTCGACGTTCACGAGCTTCTTGTAGATCTCGACTTCGTCGGCGTTCGCCGACGAAGCGAGCGCGATGCGGTGACCGTCGCGCCTGATGCGCAGAAACAGATCGCGGACCCGCTGGAAACGGCTTCACGCGCGGCAGATACTCGCGCTTGAACAGCTCGCCTCGGTATTTTTCGATGCGGTCGCCCATCCGGGCGAGCTGATCGGCCGGCACGAAGACCGGCAGGAGCTGATCGCCGCCTTTGCCAATCTGCGCACGGACTTGCTCGTAGGGAATGTCGAATCCGAAGTGCGCGAGGGATTCCTGCCACGCTCGAGCGTGCAGGTCGACCGAATCAATCAGAGTACCGTCTACGTCGAATAGGAATGCGGCTGACATGCGAGTCTCCAGCATCTGCGCTAGCATATAGGACGCCAACTGCGCGACGCCGCTGACTTCTGCCCATGACCGATCTGAAAAGCGACCTTGCCTCGCTCCGGCTCGAACGCGAACCGGACTCTCACACCAGCCGCCGCTGGATTGGATGGCTCGTGCTCGCCGTCCTTCTCCTCGCCGCCGGCGCGGCGGCATGGTGGTGGTTCAGCCGCGAGCGGCCCATCGCAGGTGGAGATCGCCACCGTGTCGTCGCGGCAGGCTGGAACCCAGGCCGCCGTTCTGAATGCCACGGGCTATGTCACGGCCCGCCGGCGAGCGACGGTGTCGTCGAAAATTACGGGCAAGGTCGTGCAGGTGAACATCGAAGAAGGCATGGCGGTGAAGGAAGGCCAGGTGCTCGCGCGGCTGGACGATGACACGCAGCGCGCGTCCGTGGCACTGGCCGATGGCCCAGGCCGAAGCCGCGCGCAGGAACGTCAACGAAAGCGAAGTGCGCCTCAACGAGGCGCGCATCAACCTCGCGCGCCTAACGAAGCTCGTCGGCGTCGGCTATTCGACGGCGGCCGAGGTCGACGCGGCCCGCGCGGCCGTCGACTCGCTCGAGGCGCGCATCCGCGCCTCTCAGGAACAGGTGCGCGTGGCCGAGCGGCAGATCGCGCTGGACCGCACGAATCTCGACAGCACGATCATCCGCGCGCCCTTCGAGGGCGTGGTGATTTCGAAGGATGCGCAGCCCGGCGAGATGGTGTCGCCCGTCTCAGCGGGCGGCGGATTCACTCGAACGGGCATCGGCACGATCGTCGACATGACGTCGCTCGAGATCGAAGTCGACGTCAACGAGAGCTACATCAATCGCGTCAGACCGGAGCAGAAGGTGACGGCCGTGCTCGATGCGTATCCGGAGTGGCAGATTCCCGCGCGCGTCATCACCACGATTCCATCGGCAGACCGGCAGAAGGCGACCGTCCTCGTGCGCATCGGCTTCATGGAGCTCGACCCGCGCATCCTTCCCGACATGGGCGTCAAGGTGACGTTCCTCGCGCGACAGCGAAGAGGCGGCGCCTGCCGCGCGGCCGATGACGCTCGTGCCGAAGGGGGCGATCAAGGACCGACGGCAAGCAGTCGTATCGTGTTCGTCGTCGTGAACGATCGGGTCGATCGCCGGGCGATTACGACCGGCGGGGCCGACGGCGACCGGGTGGAAGTGACCGCGGGGCTCAACGCCGGCGAGCGCGTCGTCGTGTCCCCGCCGGCGGAACTTTCGGCAGGTCGGTCGCTCGTAGTTACGCGATAACGGCTGCCGAGCGCTGAACAGCCGGACACTACCGACGAAACGATAACAATGGCATTGGAAAATGAACTCGTTCGCGTCAGAGAGGTCCACAAACATTTCACCCGCGGCAGCGAGCGCATCGACGTGCTCAAAGGCGTCAACCTGGAAATCCCGAAAGGCGATTTCCTCGCGCTCATGGGCCCGTCAGGGTCGGGCAAAACGACCCTGCTCAACCTGATCGGCGGCCTCGATACGCCGACGGGAGGCGCGGTCGAAGTGAACGGTGTGCCGGTGAGCTCCCTGAGCGGCAGTCAGCTCTCGAAGTGGCGCGCGCAGAACATCGGCTTCGTCTTCCAGCTCTATAACCTCCTGCCCGTGCTGACGGCCGAGAGGAACGTCGAGCTGCCGCTGCTGCTCACGAAGCTGGCAAAGTCGGAGCGGAGAAAACGGGCGGGCATCGCGTTGAAAGTGGTCGGGCTGGCGGATCGCGCCAAGCATTATCCGCGTCAATTGTCCGGCGGCCAGGAGCAGCGCGTCGGCATCGCGCGCGCCATCGTCACCGACCCGACGCTGCTTCTGTGCGACGAGCCGACGGGCGATCTCGATCGCAAAGCGGGCGACGAAATTCTCGACCTGCTGCAGTCGCTCAACCGCGACCACGGCAAGACGATCGTCATGGTGACGCACGACCCGCACGCCGCCGAGCGCGCCCGGCGCACCATCCATCTGGAGAAGGGCGTCCTGACGAGGGACCAGGCATGAAGTTTCTGCCGCTTGTCTGGAAGAACATCTGGCGCCGGAAGTTCCGCACGATCTTCACGCTGCTTTCGATCTTCATCGCGTTCGTGCTCTTCGGCATTCTGATGACGATCCGGCAATCGTTCACGTTCGGCGTGGAGATTGCCGGCGCCGACCGGCTGGTGCTGATTCACAAGGTCAGCCTCATCATGTCGCTGCCCGTGTCATATAAGGCGCGGCTGCAGCAGACAAAGGGAGTCGAGCTCGCGTCACACCAGACATGGTTCGGCGGCATCTACCAGGACCCGTCGAACTTTTTTGCGAACATCGCCGTCGAGCCGGATCGTGTTCCTGAAGATTTATCCCGAGTTCGTTCTTCCGCCCGAGCAGGCTCGAGGCCTGGCGCAACGATCGGCAGGGCGCCATCGTCGGCCGCGATACCGCGGAACGGTTCGGCTGGAAGATCGGCGACAAGATTCCGCTCACCGCCCCGATCTGGCTGCCAAAGGGCGGCGGCACCACGTGGGAATTCAACATCGTCGGCATCTACGACGGCGGCGACGCCGTCGACAAGACGCAGATGTTTTTCCGGTACGACTACCTCGACGAGAATCGGGCCCAGGGGCAGGGGCAAGTCGGCTGGTACATCGTCAAGATTTCCGACCCGGCGCAGGCCGTCGATTTGAGCCGGACGTTCGATGAGATGTTCGCGAACTCGTCGGCCGAGACCAAGACGACGACCGAGAAGGGATTCGTCGAAGGGTTTCGCGAAGCAGATCGGCGACATCGGCAGCATCATGATTGCCATCTCGTCGACGGTGCTGTTCATGTTCGGCCTGGTCGCCGCGAGCACCATGGCCCAATCGGTTCGCGAGCGCACGAGCGAGCTTGCGGTGTTGAAGACGCTGGGATTTTCCGGCCCGGCGATCCTGACGCTGGTCCTTGCCGAATCGCTGTTCATTGCGTTCACCGGCGGGCTGCTCGGGCTCGGCCTCGCGTGGCTCGTCGTGCAGCTCGGCGATCCGACCAACGGCATGCTTCCGATTTTCGTGCTGCCCCCGCGGGATATCGTGATCGGCATCGGGCTGATGGTGTTGATGGGGATGCTGGCCGGGCGTCATGCCTGCCGTCGCGGCGATGCGCCTGAAGATCACCGATGCGCTGAGGCGGACCTAGTCATGAGATGGATCACTCAAACGCTTGCCGTACTCGCGCTGAACATCCGCACGATTCCGCAGCGCCTCAGCTCGTCGGGAGTCGCGATCATCGGCATTGCAGGGGTCGTCGTCGTGTTCGTGTCGGTGTTGTCGATTGCCGCCGGTTTCACCGCTGCGATGCAGGGATCGGGTTCGCCCGATCGCGCGCTCGTGATGCGCAGCGGCGCCGACAGCGAGATGACGAGCGGCCTCAGCGGGAGTGACGTGGATGTCATCAAGCAGGCGCCGGGGATCAGGCGCGAGGGCCAGTCCCCGCTTGCCGCTGCCGAGCTGATGGTCATCATCGATTTGCCCAAGAAATCGTCGCCGGATGCACCGGCGAACGTGCCCGTGCGCGGCATCGGGCCCGAGAGCATTCCGCTGCGCAACGAGTTTTCGATCGTCGAAGGGCGCATGTTCAACTTCGGCACGAACGAAGTGATCGCCGGCCGGGGCGCCAAGGGACAGTTCGTCAACCTGAACGTGGGCGACACGGTTGTCTCCGGGCAGAATCGCTGGAACGTCGTGGGCATCTTCGAGTCGGACGGCGGGGTCGCCGAGACCGAGATCTGGATCGACGCGCGGACGCTGCAGGGCGCGTATCGGCGCGGCAACACCTACCAATCGCTGCTCGCGCGGCTCGAGTCGCGCGATTCCTACGATACGTTCCGCGACTGGCTGACGACGAACCCGCAGCTCAACGTGTCGATCCGTCGCGAGAACGAGTACTACGCCAGCGCAGTCGCAGGCGCTGACGCGCCTGATCCGCACGATCGGCTTCGGCATCGCGGCCCTCATGGGCATCGGCGCGGTGTTCGGCGCCATTCTCACGATGTACACCGCGGTGGCCACGCGTGCCCGCGAGATTGCGACACTGCGCGCGCTCGGGTTCAACACCGGATCCGTCCTGGTATCGGTGCTCGCAGAGTCGATGGTGCTGGGATTGATCGGCGGCACCATCGGCGGCGCTGTCGCCTACCTTGCATTCAACGGATATCAAACCTCGACGATGAACTTTCAGACGTTCAGCCAGGTGGCGTTCGCGTTCCGCGTCACGCCCGAGCTGCTCGCGATGGGGTTGTTCTACGCGCTGATGATGGGTTTGGTCGGCGGGCTGTTTCCGGCCATTCGAGCAGCGCGATTGCCAATACCGGTCGCGCTGCGGGAACTCTGACAATCTGAATTGGTAGATAGAAGACTGTAGGATTGAAGAATGTTGCCAGATTGAAGAGCGACGATCGATAGATTAGTGCGAGTATTCTTCAATCCATCAATCTTCAATCTACCAATTCACCGAACTCTTTCGGCTACTACTATTTTCCACTCCAGGTCCTCCGACGTGACCTCCATGAAGAATACGCGCGGCTCTTCGCTGAAGTACGCGATGCCCTTTCCCTCCCCTCGCTGATCAACCACGGGTGCGGCGAGTGGACGTCCGCTGATGGCGCTATGGACGATGATCTTGAGCCAGCCAGGCACGGAGGCGCCAGCCACACGTTTCGCTTCCCACTCGATGCGCAGCGTCCCTTCACTTGGAAATGAATCGAGCTGCTGACTGCCTCGTCCCGACCAGCTTCTGATCCGCTCCCATTGAATCTGGCTGTGAGATGTGGAATCTGCCGGTGGCGGCGGAGGGGCGCTGCACGACGCAGCGAAGGCCAGAACCAAAAGCAAAGGGGTCAGCGCAAGCCGACCCCTTGAACCGAGAACCGCAGATTGCACTAGACGTTCGCTGTCAACGTGAGGCCCATTGGCCGTCCCGCTTCGAGCGAGGTCAGAATCGTGTCGGCGTTGACCGGTGCGCGGCGGAACACCTCGTCGCCCACCGCGTCCGAGATCGCATTCAGTACCGCGCAGGTGCCGGCGGCGACCGGCGGCTCACCGATGCCCTTGGCTCCGATTGGCGTTTCCGGATCGGCAAGCTCGACCGCCGACCAGCTCATCTTGGTCGGCACGTCGAGAATCGTCGGCGGCTTGTTCTGATAGAAACGTTTTGCGAGCGCCACGCCGTAGCGCTGGTCGTACACCCACTTGTGACCGATCGCGTGGCCGATGCCGAGAATCGAGCGCCCGAGAATCTGTCCGCCGAGCGCGCGCGGGTGAATCACGGTGCCGACGTCAGCGACCATGTGGTAATCGACAAGATCGTACACGCCGGTCTCGACGTCCACTTCCACTTCGCAGAACGCGGCACAGAACGAATACGTCGCGCCGTCGCGCTTGTAGTTGTCCTTCGCCACGCCCATCAGCCCCTGGCCGGCGAGCGCCGTCGCCGAACGGGTCGTCACCGCGTTGATGTCTTTCGGCAGCTCGTGGCCGTCGTAGATGCCGCCGAGCTCGATCGCGCGCTGTGCAGCCTTGGCGAGCGTCATTCCGGCGCCGCCTCCCTTGCGCTGCACGCGCTCGTTCGCGACGACGTAGTCTTCAGGCCGTCCCCCGAGATCCTTGGCCGCAAGCTGCTGCAGCTTCAGAATCGCGTCGCTGGCCGCCGCGTGCGACGCGCGTGTATGCGCGTGAATCGTCTGGCTGCCGCCAGAGACGCAGCTCCACGGCAGGTGCTTCGACGTGTCGCCCCACGTGACGTGCGTCTTCTCCCACGGCACCTCGAGCATTTCCGCAACGACGCGCTGGCAATCGATCATCGACTCGGTGCCGAGGTTGCCGATGCCGGTCTGAACGTACAGATGGCCGTCGGGCTTGATGACGAACAGGCCGTCGAACCCGGTGGAGCCGCCGACGAAGCCGCTGACCGCAACACCTACACCCGTCACTTTGGTGCCGTTGCGCTGCTTGCTGCGCGCCTTCCGCGCATCCCACCCGAACTCGAGCGCGCCCTTGTCGAGCGCTTCCTTCAGGAAACAGCTCGTCGTGTACTGGCGATCGCCGCGAGCATTCGCCGGCCCGAATTTCGCCTTACCCGCAGGCGAGTTGATCTTTCTGATTTCCACCTGATCGATGCCGAGCTGCCGCGCCGCTTTGGCGATGATCGGCTCCATGATCGTGATGCCCTGCATGCCGCCGGGCTGGCTCTGCGCGCCGCGCGGCGGCGTGTTGGTGATCGCCGTAATGCCGCGCCACCGCATCGACTCGGGCTGGAACATCAGCGACGCGTAGCGGCTTGCGGAGTTACCGTCGCCGCCGGGGCCGTACGGCCCTCCCTCGACGACGGTGAACATGTCGACGGCTGTGATGCGGCCGTCCTTCGCGAAGCCGACCTTGACGCGCGAGTGAAATGCCGGACGCGCGCGTCCGACCATGTGCTCTTCCTCGCGGCTCAGGCGCATCATGACGGGCGTGCCCGTCTTCTTCGCGAGCAGCGCCGGAATGATGTCGGTGACCGACCCCGTCGCCTTACTGCCGTACCCGCCGCCGCAGTACTCGCTGACGAGCACGATATCCGTCGGCTCGAGGCTCAACCACCGCGCGATGGAGTTGACCGTCTGGATGGTGCTCTGCGTCGACAGGTGAATGTGCAGTTTGCCGTTCTGCCAATACGCAAAGCACGAGCGGCTCTCGAGACACTGATGGCTGGTGTTCGGCGTCACGAACGTTTCGTCGAGCACCAGCGCCGCTTTCTTGAAGCCCGCGTCGACATCGCCGAACGACCAGACAGGATCGGTCGACTCGCCCATCGGCAGGCGGCCCTCGTTGAATTCAGCGAACTGCTCGTTCGTCCACTTGAGATCCTTGATCTCCGGAAGCGGCGGAGGCTGGCCGGGGGTTGGTGTGGGGCGCACCCACACGTTGCCTTCAACCCGCGCGGTGGCCGCGCCCGGCCGCAGCGTGGCGACCGGATCGACGTTGTGCGGCAGCACGTCCCACTTGATCTTGATCTTCTCGATCGCTTCGGCCGCCGTCGCTTCGTCTACGGCGCAGACCGCCAGCACCGGCTCGCCCTGGTACAGCGGCTCGGTTGCGAGCGCGCGCTCGCTGTAGGGATTGGCGCGCAGCGTCTGCCCCATGTCGTTGACCTGATCCTTTGGACCTGGCACATCTTCGGGCAACAGGATCGCTTTCACGCCCGGCACCGCCATCGCGTCGCTGGTGTCGATGCTGCGGACTTTTGCGTGCGCGTACGGGCTCAAATAGAGACGGGCGAACAGCATGCCTGGCGCGCGGAAATCTTCTGAATATCTCGCTCGTCCGGTGACCTTCGCACGAATATCAGGCGTTTCGTAGTTCTGGCCGACAAGCTTGGTTCAGCCATCTGAAGTCCTCCGAAGCAGACAAACCCGCAGAAATAGTGGGGGTTCTGAAAAAAGAAAGATACGGCGGATTGGGTGTCGCCGCAAGCTTTTTGGCGCCAAAGACGGGCAAAGAAAAGGCCTGCTCCGCCGTAGCGGGACGCGAAGGCGAGGCGAAAGTCGCGGTATAGTTACGCTCGTGTCGCACGGGTCCGTCATCGATACGCTGAATCCCCGGCAGCAGGAAGCCGCGCAGTTCGGGTCGGGTCCCCTGCTGATCATTGCCGGCGCGGGAACGGGCAAAACGAACACGCTCGCGCACCGTGTAGCGCATCTTGTGCGGTCGGGGGCCAGGCCCGAGCGCATTCTCCTCCTCACCTTCACGCGTCGCGCCGCGGCTCGAGATGACCCGCCGCACCCAGCGCATTCTGGGTTCCGGGTTCCCGGTTCCGGTTCCGGGTTCAGGTTCAGGTTCAGGTTCAGAACCAGGAACGGGAACCAGAACCGGAACGGGAACCTGGAACCAGGAACCCCGTCTGCCGTGGTCGGGCACGTTCCACTCGATCGCGAATCGGTTGATTCGCCGGCACGCCGCAGCCGTGGGGCTCGACGCGAGCTTCAGTGTGCTCGACCGCGGCGACGCCGCCGATTTAATGGACGTGCTGCGCCATGAGCTCGGCTTCTCCAAGGTCGAGAAGCGGTTCCCGCGCAAAGACACGTGCCTCGCCATTTATTCGCATCGCGTCAACACGCAGCGGCCGCTCGCCGAGACCCTCGATGCGCTGTTTCCCTGGTGCTCCGAATGGGAGTCGCAGCTCACGCAGCTCTATCGCGCGTATGTCGAGAAGAAGCTGGCGAATCAGGCGCTGGACTATGACGACCTGCTGCTCTACTGGCACGCGATGATGGGCGACGAGCGGCTCGCGGCTGTGATCGGGGGCGACTTCGATCACATCCTCGTCGACGAGTATCAGGACACGAACGTCCTGCAGGCGGAGATTCTCAAGAACCTCCGTCAGAGTGGCGACGGCGTTACCGTCGTCGGCGACGATGCGCAGGCGATCTATTCATTTCGGGCAGCGACGGTCGACAACATCCTCGGCTTTCCGGATCAGTACGTCCAGGAGAACGGCCTCCCTGCGTCGGTCATCACGCTCGAAGACAACTACCGCTCGACGCAGCGGGTGCTCGACGCGGCGAACGTGCTGATGGCCGAAGGGACGCGGCAGTACCGCAAGGTGCTGCGGACGACCAAGGGCGCCGGTCATCCGCCGCACTACGTAACTGTCACCGACGACCAGGCGCAGGCCGAGTACGTCGTCGCGCGCATTCTTCAGACGCGCGAAAGCGGCGTCCCGCTCAAACGCCAGGCTGTGCTCTTTCGAAGCTCGCATCACAGCGACACGCTCGAGATGGAGCTGACCCGGCGCAACATTCCCTTCGTGAAGTACGGTGGCCTGAAGTTTCTCGAAGCGGCGCACGTGAAAGATCTGCTGGCCGTGCTGCGATGGGCCGACAACCCCAAGAACCGCATCGCGGCCTTTCGTGCGCTGCAACTGCTGCCGGGCATGGGCCCCGCGACCGCGGAGCAATTCGTCGCGCGGTTCGAGCGCTCAGGATTTTCATGGAACGCCTTCAGGGATTTTCGAGCGCCGACCACGCTTGCAGAAGCGTGGGATCCCTTCGCCGAGTTGATGGTGGGCCTCGCCGTTACCGAAGGGCCATGGCAAGGGCAGGTCGCGCGGACGCGCGAATGGTTCGAGCCGCACCTCGAGCGCATCTACGACTCGGCGCACGTGCGTCTCGGCGATCTCATCCATCTCGAGCGTCTGGCCCTGCAGTTCGCGTCGCGCGATCAGTTCCTCGCGGAACTCGCGCTCGATCCTCCGGCGGTCACCGGCGATCTATCGGGGACGCCGTACCTCGACGAGGACTATCTGATCCTATCGACCGTCCATTCGGCGAAGGGCCAGGAATGGGACGCCGTGTACATCCTGAACGTCGCGGACGGGAATTTTCCGTCAGAGTTCTCCACAGGCCGGTCTGATCAAATCGAGGAAGAGCGGCGCCTGCTGTATGTCGCGATGACGCGCGCAAAGAACGATCTTCACCTGATCGCGCCGCTGAAGTACTACGTGGCCAACCAGCCGAAGCACGGCGACCGTCATGTCTACGGCGCGCGCAGCAGATTCCTGACGAAGGCCGTCATGGCCACGCTCGACGCGATCACGTGGCCCGAAGACGGCGATCAATCCAGTCTGCCAGTGCCGGACACGGCGCGCGTCAATGTCGCAGGGAAGCTTCGCAGCATGTGGTAGGCGCCACGAGATCGTCCCTCAATTCGTGGCGGTTGCGCAGGCGGTCGGATCGGTCAGCCACGGCGCGTACGCCGACTGGATGCGTTGCTCGAAGGCCATGCGCTCGAACCGGGTAACACCCGACAACAGACGCCTGGCGATGGGCTGGAGAAAGCGTCCGTATTGCGCCACTTTCTGCCTATTACCTGTTTCCAACGCAGATCTCACTTCTTCCAGCGTCTTTGGAGTGGCGATTTCAAGACGCCCTACGAAAACGCGCTTTACTTCCGAAGGCTGCGGATTGATCTCAAGCGGAAGCATTGCGTCCACGGCTGCGCCCGAGACGATGTAGAAGAGCCTGCGTCCCCTGTTCGAACCACGAGCCTCGCCAGCTGTCGACCATGGCCTTCGCTTCCTTTGGATAGAGGCCATGCGCGACGAGCGCTTTCTGCAGGTGCATCTGCGGTGAGGGGCCTTCTCCTTCAGGTTCCAGCGCATTGAACGCAGCGCGAGCGCTCGCGGTATGCAGCGCTGTGTAGGCCGTTGCACCGTCCGGTTTTCGAAGAGGATGATGTCGCCGAGCGCATCGCCGCGGGTGTGGCTGACGACAATTTGTCCATTCGACGCACCGTCGCCGCGATCGGAGGCGGAATTCGACCGACGCCGCGATAGAACAGGAACCGTTCCTCGTTCGGCTCCGATCTGCAACGGCGCGGCATCTGTCTCCCTGGCGACGTAGTAATGATTCGGTTCGCGCTCGACCGGGAACTGCGTCCGACTGCGCCGGGCGCCACTCTCACGTCCGTCCACGCGAGCTCACCGTGTGAGCGCATCGGCATGCTGTGGCGGGATTCGATCGACGTGCCTCCAGGTCGTGGGAACCACTCCGTGATGACGCCCTGCCGGAAACGAACGCTCACGTCAACCGTCATTGGCCGCGGCGCATAGAAATATATGACCGGGGTTTCCATCCGCACGGTGCCCGCGAGCGAACCCTTTGAACCCGCCTCGGACGCGCTCGACAAAGCAGGCAGATCGGTCGGACCCGCTTGCGGCAGCCATTGAACCGCCCGGCCATCCTCGCCCGCAATCGATGTGAACGTTCCCCACTCGTGCGCGACCAGGCCGCGGACCGGCATGGATTGGCCCGACACGAAGACAGACACGGACGACAGCACAGCGACAAGTCCCAAGGCGCCTGTTCATGTGTTCCTCCTGATGTCTCAGCGTAGCCTGCGCCATGTCACACAAATAATTGTTAATTATTGATTCAATCATCTAAATATCTGTGTATTCTGATCTGGTAGCCGGCCTGAAGGTCGGCACTACGCTTGCCGCACCAGGCATTGCCGAACTGCGCATATGGCGAACGACATTCCCGCGCTCAGCACCGATCAGATCGGCGCGTTCGTCGAACTGTCGAGGCAGGGACAGATCCGCGCGGCGGCGGCGGTGCTGGGGATCACGGAACAGGGACTGCGCAACCGCCTTCTGACTCTCGAGCAGCGCCTGGGCATCGAGCTGTACCGCAAGAGCCGCGGGCCGCGCCGATTGTCGGTGCTCACCGAGCAGGGCCGGCGGTTTCTGCCACACGCCGTTGGTTTCCTCGAGCGCGCGCAGGAGCTCTGCCGCACGCTCGACGTCGAGGCGGGCGCGCAGGAAATCCGCGTCGCGTCCAGCCAGTATCTGATCCGGTATCTCCTCATCGACATATTGAAAGAATTTCGAAAGGCGGCACCGGGCATTCACGTGCGCATCAGCACGATGAACGAGCTCGAGGTCGAAGAGACGCTGCGGAACGATACCGAGGTGTCGATGGGCGTCGCGGCGCCCTACGAGCCGTCGCCTGACCTCGACTATCACGAATTGTTCGCGATGAGCTGGAGCCTGATTACGCCGCCGCGGCATCCGCTCGCCGGCAAGCGGCGCGTGCGCCTGCAGGATCTGGCCAATCAGCCTCTCATCATCTACGAGCGCGGCTCGACTGGCCGGCAGCACATCCTCGATGCCTTTCACGAGAGCGGGCTGTCGCCGCAAGTCGCACTGGAAACGACGAGCACCGAAACGATCGTCAGCATGGTCGAAGCCGGGCTCGGCATTTCGATCGTGCCGCTGCTGCCGAGCGGCGCGGTGACACGTGGGCGGCGCGTGCACGCGCGGGCACTCGAAGCTCCGATCCGTCCCATCCACTCGGGCGTGCTCGTGCGCCGCGGCGAGAAGCTGCCGGCCTCATCGGCTCGCCTTTTCGACTTCATCAGATCGCATTTTTCGCAGTAGACGTGGTAGCGTAGCCGCGCTACGAAACGAGACTGAAATGAAGATCATTATCAGCTTTGCGGCTCTGCTGTTTCTCGCCCTGCCGGTTCACGCGTCTGCCCAGCATGAGCACGCCGGGCCGGGCGGCGATCAGGTGGGCAGCGACAGCGTCAGCTTCATGACGTCGTGCGCGCCTGCCCTGCGGCAGGATTTCAATCGCGCCGTTGCGCTCCTGCATTCGTTCTGGTTCGCGCAGGCGATCGCGGCATTCGACGGGGTCTCGGCCAAGGACCCCTCCTGCGCGATGGCGCACTGGGGCGTGGCGCTCAGCCGATGGGGCAATCCATTCGCAGGGCTTCGCTCGCCGCAGCAGATTGAGCTTGGGCGAGCCGCCATTCAACGTGCCCTCACCACGGGCGCCCCAACCCCGCGCGAGCGCGCATTTATCGCGGCGGCCGCCGAGCTCTATACGAGTGGCGACGCCTCGACTCAGCGCGCACGCACTGTCGCCTACGAGCAGGGCATGGAACGGGTCGTCCGTGCATTTCCCGGCGACATGGAGGCGCGCATCTTCTACGCGCTCTCGGTGGATCAGACCGCCCTGGCGAGCGATAAGAAATATTCACAGCAATTGAAAGCCGCGGCCATCCTCGAACCGCTCTTCAAGGAGCATCCAAAGCACCCGGGGCTCGCGCACTACATCATTCACGCCTTCGATCACCCTCCACTCGCGGAGAAGGCGCTCGACGCCGCCCGCAGCTACGCGTCTCTTGCGCCGTCGGTACCGCACGCGCTGCACATGCCGTCGCATACGTTTACGCGCCTCGGTTTGTGGAAGGAATCGATCGACACCAATCGCCGATCCGCAGAGGCGGCTCGCAAAGAGAACGCGACCGCAGAAGAGCTGCACGCGATGGACTACCAGACATACGCATATCTGCAGACCGCGAAGGATGGCGATGCGCGGCGAATGACCGACGAAGCGCGCGCCGCCTTCGGACGGCTGGATCCCAACGCGGCTGGCGCGGCCGCGCCCGGTGTTGCGGGGGTGTATGCCGCAGCCGCGATTCCCGCCCGTTATGCGCTCGAGCGCGGCGCGTGGGCCGAAGCGGCGTCTCTGCAGGTGCGCAAGAGCACGTTTCCCCACACTGACGCGATCACGCACTTCGCGCGCGCGCTCGGCGCCGCGCGTTCAGGAAATCCAAAGGCCGCTGCGGCCGATGTCGAACAGCTTGCGGCGATCCGCGACACCCTGAAGACGATGCAGGATGCCTACTGGGCGGAGCAGGTCGACATCCAGCGCCAGATCGCGATCGCGTGGATCACATTCGCGGAAGGCGACAAAGCGCGGGGCATCGAGCTGCTGCGCGCGGCGGCCGCAAGCCGAAGACGCCACCGACAAATCGGCCGTCTCGCCGGGCCCCCTCGCGCCGGCGCGCGAGCTGCTCGGCTATATGCTGCTCGAGGCCGAGCGCCCCGCCGAGGCGCTCGTGCGAATTCGAAGCCACGATCAAGAAGGAGCCGAATCGCTTCCGAGGTCTATACGGAGGAGCGCGGGCCGCGGAGGCAGCCGGCCAGCGCGCGCGTGCGATCGCGCTCTACACACAACTGCTACAGGTAGCCAGTGACCCAGACACCAACGCCCCGAGCTCCAGCACGCACGCAGCGTCGTCAAGTAGTAGCGCACGGCAGCCAGGCCGCCTGCTCGATCCGCCGCGCGGCTGGCTTGGCACCGCGTCGCACCTCGGTCCCGGACTCATCATCAGCGCGGCCATCGTCGGATCGGGCGAGCTCATCGTCACGCCGAAAGTGGGCGCCGCGCTCGGCTTCTCGATGCTGTGGTTCATCATCCTCGGCTGCATCGTCAAGGTATTCGTGCAGATCGAGCTTGCGCGCTTTGCGATCGTCGAGCGCGTCACGACGCTCGAGGCGCTGAACTCCGTTCCGGGGCCGCGCCTGCGCGTGTCGTGGCTGCTCTGGTTGTGGCTGTTCATGTATCTCGGGCTCGTGTTTCAGGTGGCCGGACTGATCGGCGGCTGCGTCCTGATCTTCGAGACGATGAACTTCAACGTGTCGCGTGAGGTGCTGCTGATCGCCATCGTCGGATCGGGCGCGCTGCTGCTGGTCACGGGCCGATACAAAGTCGTCGAAGTCGGCTCGACGTTGATGGTGGCGGCATTCACGATCAGCACGATCGTCGCGATGATCGCGCTGCAGTGGACGCCGTATCGCGTATCGTCGGCGCAACTGATCGACGGACTCAAGTTTCAGCTGCCGGCGTCGTTCACCGTGGCATTCGCCGCGTTCGGCATCATCGGCGTCGGCGCGTCGGAGTTGATTTATTACCCGTATTGGTGCCTCGAGAAAGGGTACGCGCGGCACATCGGGCCGCGCGACGACTCGCCCGACTGGCGGCGCCGGATGCTCGGATGGCTGCACGTGCTGCATGCCGACGCGGTGCTGTCGATGGTGATTTACACAGGCGCCACCATTGCGTTTTACATCCTCGGCGCAGCGGTTCTGCACGGCCAGGGCCTGCAGGTGACCGATCGGGAGTTGATCGAGACGCTCAGCCAGATGTACCGCCAGACGCTCGGCACGGCCGGCGCATGGATATTCCTCATTGGAGCGTTCGCGGTCCTGTACTCCACCTTCTTCGTGGCGACGGCTTCGAATGCGCGGCTGTTCGCCGACGCCGCCGCCATTTTCGGAGTGGCGCACTACCGCGACGAGGCGGCGAGACTGCGCGTCGTGCGCGCGGCGTGCGTCGCCCTGCCGATTGCGTCGGGCACGGTGTACTTCCTGTTTCCGCAGCCCGTGATCCTCGTCCTCATCGGCGCGATCGGCCAGGCGCTGATGCTGCCGTTCCTCGGCGCCGCCGCGCTGTACTTTCACCACCGGCGTCTCTCGGGTGTCATTCACAGCGGCGTGCCGTGGACGTTCGCCCTCTGGCTCTCCGCACTCGCGATGATGCTCGCCGGCGGATACCAGCTCGTGCAGACGCTGAGGCCGATGTTCTAGGAGCGCGATGGACGAAGGCAAGCCGACTCAGTGGGACATCGCGAGCGAAGCATTCCTCAGATGCTCGAAGATGGACGAGCCGTTCGAGCAGCCGGTCAACGACCGTTTGATCGAGCTCGCTGAGATTGAGACCGGCCACACGGTCGTTGACGTTGCGACCGGCATCGGCGATCCGGCGCTTTCTGCCGCGCGGCGCGTCGGCCAGACCGGCCGCGTCATCGCGACCGATCAGTCCTCGGCCATGCTCGCCGTCGCTGCGAGCCGCGCCCGCGACGCCGGGTTGACCAACATCGAATTCCGGCAGCTCGATGCGAACGCGTTCGATTTTCCTGACGCGACGATCGATGCCATTGTCTGCCGGTGGGGATTGATGTTTCTCTCCGATCTGACTGACGCGCTTGCCCGGATGCGGCGTTCCCTCAAGCCGGGGCGCTGTCTTGCGGCTGCTACGTGGTCTGAGCCCCACAAGGTCCCCATCATTTCGGTCAGGCGCAGCGTGATGCGCGCCTTCGACATACCTCCGGGAGCAAGCGATCCTTTTCGGCTTTCGTCAGTCGCAGATCTGAAAGCCTCAGCCGTGTCGGCGGGTTTCGACGAGGTTGACGTCTCACGATCGGTCGTGGCGTACGAATACGCATCGGCACAGGCGTTCGTGGACGCGCAGCGAGCCTTGCATGAAAGCAGGCTCACAACGCTCCTCGCACGACCAGCCGAGGAACAGTCGAAATTCTGGCGCGCGTTGGGCGCGGCTGCGCGACCGTATACCGGTGCCGATGGCGTGGTTCGCATGCCGAGCGAGATTCTGCTGCTGGCCGCCAGAACCCGCCGATAATATTGGGCGTGACTCCGCCCGCTCTCGACGATATCTATCGCGCACGCGCACGCGGTCGACGGTTTGATACGCCGCACGCCCCTGATGCGGCATCCGCTCCTCGCCGCCGAAACCGGGCTCGACATTCACGTCAAACACGAAAATCACAACCCGACCGGTGCGTTCAAGGTTCGCGGCGGCGTCAACCTGGTTGCGTCGCTTTCCGATGACGAGCGCGCACGGGGCGTTATCAGCGCAAGCACCGGCAATCACGGCCAGTCGATCGCGTTCGCGTCGCAGCGCGCCGGAGTGTCGTGCGTCGTCGCCGTGCCGCGAGGGAACAACCCAGACAAGAACGCGGCGATGCGCGCGCTCGGCGCGACGGTGATCGAACACGGCAAGGATTTCGATGAAGCGCGGGAGTGGGTCGAGCGCGAGGCTGTGTCTCGCAGACTGCGCTACGTGCACTCCGCGAACGAACCGTTGTTGATCGCCGGCGTTGGCACGTACGCGCTCGAGATCTTCGAGGACCTTCCAGAACCCGACATCATTCTCGTTCCCATTGGGGGCGGCAGCGGCGCCTGCGGATGCTGCATTGTCCGAACCGGTCTCGGGAAGAGGACGCGGGTCATCGGCGTGCAGGCGATCGAGGCCGATGCGTTTGCGCGCTCATGGCATGGACCGCAGCGTGTGTCGATGGAGCGCATCGGAACCTTCGCGGAAGGGCTTGCGACACGCTATACATTCGATTTGACGTTCGACATCCTGAAGCGCGAGCTCGACGATATCGTCACGCTGAGTGAAGCCGAGCTCGAGGAAGGGGTGCGCCTGGCGCTGCGTGCCACGCATAACCTCGCGGAGGGAGCCGGCGCCGCATCGCTGGCGGCGGCGATGAAGCTGCGCGATGAGCTGCAGGGCAAACAGGTCGTGTGCGTGATGTCGGGCGGCAATATGAACATGGAAGTGCTGCAGCGCATCCTCGTAGCCTCCGTGTTGAAGTCAGTGTTATAGTGCTCCCCTATTTACAGGAGACACGCATGACCCTTAGATCCGTGGTGACTGCCCTTGGTATCGTCGTCCTTACAGGTTCGCTCGCGGCGGGCCAGGCCCCGGCTGCGGGCGGCCAGCGCGCTGGTGGAGCACCCCCGGCGCCCATGAAGAACCTGCAGGTTCTGCCGAAAGACATGCCGCAACCAGAGGTCGTCGCGATCATGCGCGCCTTCAACGCGGCTCTGGGCGTGCAGTGCGGTCACTGCCATGTGTGGACGAAGCCCGGCGATCCGAGCAACGACATGGCGGCCGACACCAAGACGGAAAAGATGGTGGCGCGCGTCATGATGCAGATGACGAACGAGATCAACGCGAAACTCGCGGCCAGCATCAAGAAGCCTGCGGTTGCGCGTGTGGAGTGCGCAACGTGTCATCGCGGCGAAGCGATTCCTGTCACGCCGCCGCCTCCGCCGCCGCCTGTTGCGGCACCGGCGACACCGCCCGCCAAATAAATTTTCTGTCTCACACGGAAGCACTGATCTCAGCCGATGATCGACGACCATGCTCAACACGTGTGCGCCAAGGTCGCGATCGCCGGTGACTGACTACCTGCGCGGCCGCCGATTCTCGGTCGATCCCCTTCGTGAAGATGCGCCACGCGATGTCCTGCGGGATCGTCGTCTCCGAAGCCTGCCGCCCTTCAGGCGTCTCGACCTGCACCCATCGCTCCCCGTCGCGATAGAGATACCAGCTTCCGCCGCAGTCTCCGGATACATTGAACCGGAGGTGCGTTCCTGCTTCTCCGGATCGATCGCGGTACTTGAACGGCAGCGCGCGCATGAAGCAATCGAGCACCGGATAGTAGAGCTCGCGCGTCATAATGCCAGGACGATTGGTAGCCAGCCGGATTTGCTGCTGGTGATGCCAGCGCTCGGTGAGCTCGCGCGCAGTATCGAACCAGTTCAGCGACGCTATCTTCACCGGCCCAGCTCACGCTGAAGGCGGCTTCGGCCATCGGGTCGAGCGACTGATGAAACTCGGCGCTCTCACGCGAGGCGATCTCCATCATCGAGATCAGCACGGCCGGGCTCAGGCGCCGGTACATCTCGACCCCCTCGCGATTGAGCCGATTGATGAACGCGAGAACTCGTCAGCCGACGTGAATCGCGGGGGCGGCGCCGGCCGCATAGCCGTCGCGCACGAGTGACAGCTTGCGAAGCTGCGTGTCGAGCAGATGCGCGGCGACATCCTTCACCTTCCACGCCGGCGCGATCGTTTGGATCTCCCATTCGTCTGGCCGCAGAGACCGCAGCAGTTCGATCAGACGAGCCTCGATCACCGGCAAGAGATGGGCTGTGAGTATGGGCCTCATTTTGTTTCCAGGAGCAAGAAACGACGATACAAAATACAAACAGGAGATTAGAAGATTAGGAGAAATCACGGTGCGGGTCGAGTCGCCTTCCTACTCTCCTACCCTCCTGTTCAATGTTGTGTCACGTGATCAAAAGGCCTCGCCTATTCCGAAGTTGAACCGCCACCGGCTGCTCTGCGGCTTCCCGTCGATGCGCAGCCCGTCGAGCGGCCTCAGCTGATACCCGAAATCGACGCGGATGAGACCGAACGGCGTATCGAGCCGCAACCCGGGCCCGGCGTCATAACGGAGGTCGCGAAGGCGCATCGTCCACGGATCCTGCCACACGTTGCCGGCCTCTACGAAGACTGCGCCGCGAAGGCGCTTGAAGATCGGCAGCCGCACTTCCGCAATCGCAGTCAACATGCTCTTACCGCCGACGGGTTCTCCAGACGCGGACAGCGGGCTCAGCTCATATGTGCCCCACCCACGCATCTCGTTCGATCCGCCGAGAAAAAATCTCTTCAGGAATGGCAGATCGGGCTCGCCACTCACCGGGTCGATCGATCCGAGCCTGACACGGCTCGCAAAGACCACACGGCCGCCGAACGTCCTGCGGTAGTGGCGAGCATCGCCGGCGATGCTGAAATAGTTGAAGGTGCCCGGCATCCACCCGCCGGCCTGCTCGATGTGCAGCGACAGGGCGCGCGCAGGAGCATTGCCCGCCACGCGGCGATGATCGAGATCGATCGACCACGCGCTGAGCATGCCGTCCTCGAGCCCGAGCAGCGGATCGAGGCTGGCGGCGACGTCGCTGCGCTCGAGCGTAACCGCATACGACACGGTTGTCGAGAACTCCCTCGTCCACTGCCACGACGCGGCGGCCTGCCCGCCGCGCGACATGACGAAAAAAGAACGCTCATCGATCTCCTGGTGCCGCGCCTGCAGCGACAGCGAGAGCGCGGGATGCCACGAGTCGTTCTGCGTGAACGTCACCTCTGCCGTGCGCTCGATACCCGAGACGCGTCCTTGCAGATCGATGCGCTCGCGCCGAACCGAGAACGTTCAAATGGCTGATGCGCGCGTCGACGCCCAGACGCTCGCCCGACGCGTACCCCACTCCGAGATTCCACTGCCATGGCGTTTGTTCTTCGACCGTAACGAGCGTGGGTACGAATGCGGGCTGGCGGTCGATGTTCTGTGCCCGGATCTCGACCGATTTGAAGAGGCCAAGCGCACCAATGCGCTGCTGCGTCTGCTCGATCGCGCTGCGCCGGAACAGATCGCCCGGCACATACGCCAGGCGCCTCCGGATGATGCGATCGTCCACGCGCTTGTTGCCGGCGATCTCGACGGGGCCGAAGAAACCGATTGTGCCCGGTTCGGCGCGCACGATCACACGCGCCCGCGTCGGGTCGATCGGCTCGCGGGCAATGCCAACCTGCGCGTACGGATGACCGTGGTTCTGAAGGATTTCGACGGCGCGTTCGCCCGCGGTTTTTTCCAGTTCGTCGGTGAGAGTGACGCCGGCGCGAAGGGGCAGATCGCCCGCAAGTTCCTCGCGTACTTCGACGGGAAGCGCGTCGAACGCCCTCGAGCCGGACCTCTTCGACGACGACGGGATTTTCAGGAGCGACTTTCGGGGGACGCGCGTGCAGGCCGCAACGCAGAAAAAAAGAAGGGCGGGCCCTGCCGCCTTCGCCAAGAGGCTTCGGCGCGCCAAGCAGGACCCGCCCCACGTACGCGGTACGTTTTTGCTACCGGCTACGAGCTACCAGCTACCAGCTAGATAAGCTCGTGCATCTTCTCTTCCGCCGTCGGAAAGTCCTTGCCGAGCGGCGTCTTGAGAATCTCTTCGGCGATCGTCAGGTACACGTCGCCGATGCCGTTGTGCGTCTTGGTGTGTGTGTTGCCCTTGATGCCGCCGCCCGCGACGAGCATCGCAAGACCGTTGCACTTGTGCGGATCGGCTTCGGCGTGCTCGTGCACGAATACCGTCGCGGTGTTGTCGAGCAGGTTGCCGTCGCCTTCGGGAATCGCCCTGAGCCCCTCGAGCAGGTACGCGTACTCTTCGACGTGCCATCGGCAGATGTCGCGCATGATGCGCTGCTGCTGGGGCGTGCCCGCGTTGGTGTGCGTGTAATCGTGATGGCGGTTGTCCGAGTGTCCGAGCCACGGGAAGCGCGTGAGGCTCTGGCACTTCGTGAGCATGTAGGACGCGACGCGCGTCTGGCCCGAGGCGAACGCGTGGATGAGCAGGTCCGACTGGATCTTCGCGATCTTGGGGTAGTCCGTCAGATCGGTGATGTCCTCCGGTTCCCTGACATGCTTGCCGTAGTCGGGCGGCAAGCTCGCAACGGCGCGCTCGAGATCGCGCACCGACGTGAGGTGCTGGTCGAGCCGGTTCTTGTCCGCCGCTCCGAGCGCAGGCTTCAAGGCCTGCACGTCGTCGCTGACCAGATCGAGCACGCTCTTCTTACGATTGATCCAGCCCTCGTCCCTGACGCCGAACAACCGATCGAACAGGTTTTGCGGAATGTGCTCCTGCGGAAGCGCACGCTCGTAGCCCGCCCACGTCATGTTGCGGTGGACATTCTCGCCGTGCGACTCCTGCGCGACGCCGATTTGCAGCGAGCGGAAGCGCGTTTTCGTGCCGATCTTCGCAGCGAGGATCTGATCGATCGATGCGCCGGCGGCGCCGCGGCCTGTGTAGGCCGTGCCCGTCATGAGCCCGCACAGTGCGCTGAAGTGTCCGTTGCCCTGGCCGTTGAGTCGCGCGGCAACGTTGTCGACGCCGCTGAGCACGTGCACGTAATCGCGCACGCGCCCGAGCGGCGACAGGCACGCGGTCAACTCGAAGTTCTCGCCCGTCTCGCGCGGAATCCAGTAGCGCTCAGGAATGCCGTTTCCGTTCCACCAGACCAGAAAGCGCTTGTCGATGCCGGCAGCTTCGGCCGCATACGCAGTGCCGTTCATGTTGAACATTGCGGCAAGCGGTGGCAGCCCGACCTGGACTGCCGCGCCGGTCATGCTGATGCCTCTGAGGAACTTTCGTCTGCTGAGCATTACGCCTCCAAGGTCCGGCTAACGCCGGACACTACTTTTAGGGCTGTTCCATTGTCTCAGGAATTCGGGCGATTCGACCAGTGCAACCAGCAGGCTCTTGAACTTGAACCCCGACGCCTTGAATTGCTCGTACAGCTGGTCAATGGTCTTCTCGTCCGAGGTCGTTTCGAGCCTCCCGTAGGAGTATCGGAACATCTGGCGAACGATGCACTCCTGGCACACCGGGCTTTCCGCGAGGATCGTCCCTAACTGCTTGGCGCCGGAGAAATTAGAGTTCGGAAGTCCGGCGATTTCCCCCTGTGCGTCGATTTCGAGCGGAATCGGCGGCGGTCCGCCGCGTCCACCTCCACCGCCACCACCCCCGCGGCGTCCTGGCACTGGAATCATTTCCTGCTCGCGATACCGCCCAATGGCGTCGAAATGCTCGAAGCCGAAACCGATCGGATCCATGAGCCGATGGCACGACGCGCAGGTCGCGTTCTCGACGTGCTCCACCATCAACTGCCGCCGCCCCTTTGGCTTTTGGTCGACAAGCGGATCGGGCAGCGTCGTGATGACGCCTGGCGGCGGCGGCGGCACATGCTGGCAGAGCAGCCGCTCGCGAATGAAGATGCCGCGCGCCGTTGGTGACGTATCAGTCGGGCCTGCCGTCGAAGCCAGGAACGTGCCCTGGCCGAGAATCCCGGCGCGCTTCGCGTCCGCGGGAAACTTGACCATGTCGAATTGATCTTTCGGCGCGGGCACGCCGTACACCTCGGCGAGCTCCGAGGTGAGGAAGCTGTAGTCCGCCGTCAGCGCTTCCATGAAGTTGCGGTCGTTCCACACGAGGTGATGCAGCAGCGTGCGGGTCTCCTCGGCCATGGCGATCGCCAGCTCTGGCGTGAACGCGGGATATCTGCCGCGCTGCTTCACCGCGTTGACGACGCGATCGAACCGCAGCCACTCTTCGAAGAACTGATCGAGCGCCTCGCGGCCCTTCGGCGCATTCTCGAGCATGCGCCGCGCGGCGCGCTCGCGTCCTGCGGCCGAGCTGAGCTCACCCTTCGCAGCCGCCTCGAACAGCGCATCGTCCGGCATCGTGTTCCAGAGCAGGTACGACAGGCGGCTCGCCGCGTCATAGTCCGAGTACCTTCCGTCGGGCCCGGCCTCGACATGGAAGAGAAAGTTCGGCGACTGCAGCATCGCTTCGACGACGACGCGCGCGCCGTCGAAGAAGCGGCGGCTCACGCGCGCCTGCTCCGAGAACACGGCCGAATAGCGCTTCACTTCGTCTTCAGTCAGCGGCCGGCGGAACGCGCGCAGGCCGAACCTCCGCACGAACGCGTCGCGGCACTTCTGATCGCTGAACGATGACGGCTTGCACGGCACGAGCCCGTTGATGTCGCCGATGCGAAACGCGTTCAGTGCCAGACGCTCGGCCGAGGTGCTGTAGGTTTCGACGAGCAGCGGCGGCATGCCCTGCCCGGTCAGCTGATTCTTGAACCCGTCGATGTAGTCTTCCGGCGGGAACCGCTCCGCCGGCTTGCTGTAATCGCCGAGCAGATCGCGCACGGTGTTGTCGTACTGCGCGTGCGTGAGGCGGCGAACCAGCTGCTTCGGCCCGGCCTCCCCTTCGCTTCCCGTCAGCGCTTTCATCGCCGCGGCGAGCGTCGCATCGGACGCCGACGCGAGCGACGTCACCCACTTCGCGACGATTTGCTCCTCGGGCGAACCCGGCTTGATGCGGACGCCGCCGGTGTGACGCACGACGTTGGTGGGCTTGGTCAGCAGCAGCGACTTCGCACCATCGGCGCGATCCACGAGGCTCGCCAGCGAAAGACCGAATGCCTGAATCTGCGCCGGCGTCGCGTCCTTTTCCGGAAAGTGCAGGCGCGTGGCCGACGCGACACCAGACGCCGCATGGCAGCCGCTGCACTTCGCGGCCTCGAACACCGGGAACACCTGCGACTCGAAGAACGCGGGATCGGGAGACGCGCTCTGCGCCCGCGGGCGCGGGGCAGACATCATCGACACGAACAAGATCAACGCGAGCGAGAGGCCCGCAATGCGAACGGTCATTGACATTCCTCGATGACGGGTTTCTCGCCCGTCAGTGGTGCCCCGCGCGGCGCCGGACGCTTTGCCCAGGAAACGAACGTATTGGGATGCTGCTTCCGAAACACTTCAACCGCTTCCGGAGTGACGTGGGTCTCAGTCAGGTAGAGCGTTTTCAGATTCGGCAGCTTCGCAAGCCGCTGCAGGCCCTGATCGCCGATCTTCGTGTAGGACATGTCGAGATGCGCGAGCGTCGGCATGCCCGCAAGCACGTCGGCGGCTGCATCGTCGAGAGACACCGAAGCCCAGACGCTGAGGCGCTCGAGCGGCAGCGACTGCAGCACTTGCAGACCTTCCGGCGTCAATCGGGCGCCGCTGATGTCGAGCCGCTTCAGGTTCTTCAATTTCGCGAGCTTCGCGACTCCCGAGATCGCTGAACTGCAATCCGCCGGTCAGCCTGCAGTTGCCGCCGCCAGGCGCTGCCGGCTGTCCGCCCATGCCGAGCTTGATGCCGACGCCGAGGTCGAGCTCTTCGAGGCTCGACAGCAGCGAGATCGTATCGAGATCGAGATCGGTGACGTTCGGCGTCCAGCAGGCGCCGGCGTTGCGGCGCTGCACGCCTCGCAGGCTCAGGCTCTTCAGCTTCGGCAGCAGCTTCAGGAAATTCAGGTTCAGCCCGGTGATGAGTGTCGCGCCGATCTTCAGATGCTCGAGCTCGCTCAGATTCGGCAGCTGTTCGAGGCCGACGTCGGCGAGCATCGTGTAGCTGATGTCGAGCGATCGCAGGCCTGCCATCTCGCCGATGTACGGCATCCCCGCATCGGTGATGTCGACGCCGCGCACGACGAGCCGGCGCAGAGCGCGATTTGCGCGAAGGTGCGCCATCGACGCGTCGGTCAGAAACTCCGCCGTGTCGAGCGTGATGTCTTCGAGCTGCTGAAGCGCCTGAAGCTTCTTGATACCGCGATCGGTCACGTAGGTGAAGGACAGGTCGAGCTTCTTGATCGTCTTCAGCTCGACGATGAAGTCGATGTCGTTGTCGGTCGCCCACGTGCGCTCGAGCGACGCTTCGACGATCGTGCCGTCCTTGTCGCGCGCCACCCAGCCGCCGCGCTGCTCGATGCGCTCAATGGCATGGGCGACGGCCGGCGAATCGGCCTGCCGCCGCGCCTGCGCCGCGGCGCGTGTTCGCAAATCCGGCGACGAGCGCGAGCACCAGGAGCGAAGCTACGCGTGACAGGCGCGTTCTCTTTTCGTTTTTCGATCTTCGTTTTTCCATGCTGCTATGTCCGTCTCCGTGCGCGCGCAGCGTCGAGGCTCCAGTTGATCTCGGCCTTCGGCAGCGCCTTCTTCACGCTGTTGAATCCCTGCTCAGAGAGCTGCGTGTGGTACAGGTCGAGATATTTCAGATTTTTCTGCCCCGTCAGCCACGAGAGCGACTTGTCCGTCAGGTCAGTGCGATCGAGCTTCAGCTCCGAGAACGACGTGTTCTTCGAGAGCAGCGCGATGCCCGCATCGCTGACGGGCGTGTAGTTCAGATTCAGCGCCTCGAGCCTGGGCAGCTGCGCGACCCACGCCATGCCTGCGTCGGTGACGCTCGTCTGTTCGAGGCCGAGCCGCTTGAGGGCTGCGAACTTCGTGATCATCTCGAGCCCGGGCTCCGCGAAGCGCGTAAAGCTGAGGTCGAGATCTTCGAGCCCGGTCAGCGGCGCCAGACCCTCGAGACCTTTTTCCGTGATGTCGACCGACGTCAGGTCGAGTCGCTTGAGGTTTTTCAATGCGGCAAAGTGCACCATGCCGGCGTCCGTAATGTCGGTGTGACGCAGGTTGATTGACTCGAGGCCGGTCAGCTGCGCCAGTTGCGCCATGCCCTCGTTCGCAATCGGCGCGTTGCCGAGATCGATCTCGCGCAGGTTCGGCAGCGCCTTCAGTGCGGCGAGACTCGTGCCTTCGACGAGGGTGCTCGGCAGCTCGAGCGCGCGCAGGTTGGTCAGCGATGCGAGCATCGGAAGCGCGTTGTCGCCGAGAAGCGTGTGGCCGAGGTCGAGACGTTCGAGCGAGCGGACCGCCGCAAGCTGCTCGACACCGATCGTGCTGATTTCGGTGTGCTGCAGGCTCAGATCCTTCAGCTGCGGCAGCCTCGTCAGCACGACGAACTCCCTGTCGGTAATCGACGTGCCGTTGAGCGACACGGCTGTGATCGCGCCGTTCGTCATCTGCACTTTGCCGCCGATGGCGCGAAGCCACTCGGCAACCGCCACGTCACCCTTGGCGGCGACCGCCGAGGCCGCCATCGCGCGCTTCGGCTCGGGGTTGGACGACTCGAGGATCAGAACCTCGGCCTTCGGCAGCTTCGACGTCAGCTCACGGACGCCCGAGCTGGTCACGCGGCTGTAACGCAGGTCCAGCGAACGCAGATTCTTCAAGCCCGAGAGCTTCGCAAGGCCGGCGTTCGACACTTTCGTGCGATACAGGCTGAGCTCTTCGAGCTCCGGCATGTTCTTCAACACGTCGATGCCCGCATCGGTCACGTTCGCGCTCTGCAGATTCAGCCGGCGAAGCTTCGTCAGTGCCGACAGGTGCGCCAAGCCGGCATCGGTCATATCGACGTCGGAGAGGTCGAGCTCGACGAGGTTCGTCAGGCCGGACAGATGCTGGATGCCGGCGTCGGTAATCGACGTGCCGCGCAGATACACGCGCTGCAGCGTCGTCTTGCCTTTGAGGCTCGCCATGCCGGCGTCGTTGAACGTCACGGCGTAGTTCAGATCGAGGTGGGTCAGAGGAAACGCGGCAAGCGACATCCCCGAGCTGCGCGTCTGGTGGATACGCACCTCTTTCAGGTTCTTCAGCGACGAGAGCCCCTTCAGTGCGGGATCGTTAAAAGGGATGTAGGTCTGTACCGGCTTGCTCATCACGAACTTTTCGAGCGACGTCGCCTCGTTGAAAAGCGCGATAGTCGCCTGCACGCGAGGCGCCGGCTGGTCGTACCACAGGCGTCCGTTGACGTAGAGCTCCTTGAGATGCGGGAGCGCGGGCAGGCGGCGAAGCTCGTCCTGCAACGAGGCGGCGTACATCGTGATGCCGGTGAAATTCAGGGTATGAATGCGGAAATCCGCCGTCGGAAGATCGGCGAGATCGGTAATCGGCTTGCGCTGCCCTTCGAGCACGATGCTGCCGCCCATGCGCAGCATCCATTCGGCGACCATCCGATCGGCCGCAGGGCCGAGGATCTCCGCGCGGCGCGGTGCTATCGACCTTGTCGGCAATAGGATTCTGTGCGGCGGCGACGCCAGGCGACAACATGCACGCGATCAACCGCGGCCGCGGCCAGACGAGGACTGCTGCGTTTCTGTAGAAAAACAGACCGGACTTTCATGTTGAACTCCGTTTTGAGAGACCACGATTGTAGCCCGGATGACCGTTTTTCGAGCATTTGGCGACACTTCGCGACAAGCGCAGAGGTAGGACTGAAGCCCTGTTTTTGTCATCTGCGCGGCGCAAACGTTTCCTGCACGGAGATCGACCAGTCGATGCGGCTCGACTCGACGAGAAATTCGTACAGGCGTGGATCGTCGCCGAACTCGACGCTGCCGCCGCCGGCACCCTGGTGATCGGCGATCACCTTCATGGGCCGGCCGCTGATGCCGCTTCGCAACGTCAACTGAAACGCTCCCGGGCGCGTGTTGTCCTGGTTCTGGGTCTTCCATGTGATGCGAAACGACCCGGATTCGCTGACGAAACCCAGCGTGGTGCTGCCCTTGCCGGTCCAGGCACCAAGTTGGCGGACCGCGGCCGGCGCCTCCACGTGCTGTGAGGCCGCGGGCGCACTGTCCGTTGCAGGCCGACACGCCGCGCTCAGAACAGCCAGCATGCAGTGCCGCGTTACGCATTCAGAATCTGTACGAGTATTGGAACTTCGCTGACAGCCTGGTGTCCTGCACTCGAAAGCGCAGGCTCTGGTTCCCGTCTTCTTCCTGCACCCAGCCCTGGTTGAACGCAAAGAACAAATCGTTGCCCGGCTTCAGCGTCCATCGGGCGCGGCTCTGCCATCCCAGGTTCCTCGAGCGATTGTCGTACTGAATCAGGTTGGAGAACGATAGCCTCGGCGAAGCGGTGTAACCGATGTTCGACGTGAAGATGCGCGCGATGAAATTGCCTTCGGGCAGCCGCGCGAACGTCTGGTTCGTGGAGACGCTCATGTTGAACCAGGGCGGCAGCCTGAACGTCGACCGATGCCGTCACCTGCTCCGCATGGCCCGACCAGTACGAGCCGGTTCCCACGCTCGCGCTGGCCGACAGCCTGCGCCTCGCCGCGCTCATCGCGTTGGATCGAAACCGCGTGAACCGGTACTCCCCCGGCAGCAGGAACACGCCCGGCGAAATCTCGAACGTCTCGAACAGCCGTTCGTAGGTCGGGTTCACGTCGAACACCGCGTGCACGCTGTCGCCCGACTGGAAGTGCCAGTCCAGAGGCGCGATGTACAGATCCCAGCTCTCGACCAGGTTGTTGTCGAGGTTCGTGAAGCGCGTGAAGTAGACGTCGTGAAACATCTGCTGGATGTTGAGGAAGCGCGGGCGCGGATTGTAGCTGGCGCCCACGCGCAGCAGCCGCGCGTTGTCTCGCTGAAAGAACCCCAGCGCCGGCCGGAAGTTCCGCTGGATTTCGCGAACGGCCACCTGCGCGTCGAACTTGTCGTTCGGATACGACGCCGAAAATCCATACGACCAGTCGTCGGTCGAGTCGGCGCCGGTCACCCCTCGAACAGCAAACCCATCGACGACGAAGTTGTTCTGGCGTCCGAGAAATCGGGATGTCGCCAGACGCGCGTCAGCGCCGTAGGTCTGTGCCGACGATCCCGGGGACGGATTGCCTGCAGTGAAAATCGCGCCGACGTACGACTGCTCGAACAGGTTCCGCTTGACCCGCCCGACGAAGAACCCCTCGTCGTCTGCGATCAGCGTGCCGTCGTCTGATTCGCAGCTCCCGGGTGCGAACGCTCAGCACGCCGACTTCGGTCCGCCCGACGGTGCCCGTGAGTTTGACGCCAGCGTCGAGCGGAACCTCCTGGCCCCCGATCAAGCCGATCCGGCGGCTGAAGAACGGGTAAAGGTCCGCGCCGGTGCCGGGAATACCGCCTGGCGTCTCAGGGCCGGTGCTCGCAAAGCTGAACACGCCGGCGCCTTCGAGAAAAAACGCGCGCTTCTCGGGGAACAACAGCGAGAAGCGCGTGAGATTGATCTGGCGCGCGTCGACCTCCGTCTCGCCGAAATCGGTGTTGATCGTCGCCGTGAGCCTCAGGCTCGGCGTGATGCTGTAGAAGATATCGAGTCCGGGTTTGCCACTGACGTCGTCGCCGTCGTCGCCGCCCGCCACGTTCAGCCATCTCCCGGCGAGAAATGGACGCAAATCCAGCCCGATCCCCTGCGTGAGCCCGCCGAGGTTCGTGATTTCACCGGCCTCGGATACCTGAAGAAACTGCGTGTCGAGGCGCGCGCCCGACCAGCGATCGTCCTCGAGCTTGCGCGAGATGGTGCGAGCGATATTGAAGCCCCAGACGCTCTGTCCGGCTGGAAAACTGAGGCTCTTGAATGGAATGGCAAACTCCGCCGTCCAGCCGCTGCTCGTGCGGGTCGTTCGAACGTGCCAGATGGCGTCCCACTCGGTATTGAGCTGCCCGTTGGCGAACGCCAGTCCATCGACGAGCGCGCCCGCCGGGTTCGTCGCGAAATAGAACGCGCTCCGCTGATCGCGGAACGTGTCAAGCAGGATCTCGATCCGATCGTCGGACTGCAGTGACGCATCGCGCACCATCTGCGTGGCGACAACACGATTGGGCTCTGAGTCGTACGCGATCACGCCTATGTAGAGATTGTCCTCGTCGCGCAACAGCTTGACCTCGGTGCGTTCGCTGGGCGCGCTGCCCGTGTCTGGCTGGCGCTGGACGAGCTCTCCAATCTGCGGCGCCGAGCTCCAGGCCGCTTCGCTCAACGAGCCGTCGATGGTGATCGGGACGGTGATCGACGTGACGTCGGCCGACCTGATGCCAACGCCGGCATTGCCTTGCGGCGCGGCGTCAACGGCAATTGCCACAACCACACACACCGCCAGCGCGGCGATCTGCACACACCTATCCATACGAGTCCTTCGATTGGGAAATCTCAAATTTATGAGAGTTGTTGCGGCAGCGCGACGCCGAACCGTTCGGCCCACGGCCTCAGTGCCGGCAAGATGTTCTCATGAAGTTCGATCCCTTCGCGAATCTGACGCCGGCGGCGAGCCAGCGCGCCTTCGCCGGGTAGACGCACGCGAGGATTTCCCGGTGCAACCGGCGTTTCGTGGCACAGCTCGACCAGGTAGTGCATCTCGCGCGTGAACGCGTCGCGTCCGCCGAATGCGTCCGGATCGATCAGCTGCAGGAACACCGACGACGTCCACGGCGCCGGACGTTCCGATCGTCCATGGCCGGCAAGTCCCGATGTGAGCGCTTCGACAATGAGCGCGAGTGAAAACCCTTTGTGGCCAAGCTCGATGCCACCAAGCGGCAGCATCGCGCCCGGCCTGTCGCCGGAGAGCACGCGAGGATCGTCGGTCGCGCGCCCATCGGCGTCAACGAGCCAGGGTCCTTTCAACCGCTCGCCTCTCGACGCCAGCCGCTTGTTCATCGCGTTGGTCGACGTCGAGCTGCTCATGTCGATGAGAATGGGATCGCCGCCGGTCGGAAATCCAACCGCGATCGGATTCGGGGTGATTCGCGGTGCCACGCCACCGTGAGGCGCGACGCCGGCGGCAGACGGATCGGAGCACATCAACACGATGATGAAGCCGGCATCGGTCACCGGCTTCAAATACGCCTGCAGACAACCGATGTGGTGACCTCGACCGATGACGACGGTCACGATCGGGTGCGCGAGGATTCGATTGCGCGCCTCCGCGATCGCTTGCTTCACGAGCCAGTGGCCGGGAAGGCGCCGGCCGTCCCACGTGAGGCACGCGCCGAGATCGGCAACCACCTCCGGATCGCCGGACGTTGCGAGCAGCCCTTCTTCTATTTGTACGAGATAACCGGCGAGCTGATCGAGGCCGTGCGTATCGTGGCCCAGCAGATCGCCCTCGACGATGACGCCGGCCACCGTGCGCGCGCGATCGCGTGCAAGTCCGGCTTTTTCGAGCAGCGCCGACGCAAACATCGACCAGCTCGTCGGCGCGATACCTATTCGACAAGATGTCCTGAATCCTTCGCGCCACGATTCGGCGAGCGCCGGACAGTCCGCCAGCTCGCGTGCCGCCTCGATATCGGGAGTCCCGCCGCGGCTGTATGCCACAGCGTTGACCGCGTCGATCGTCCAACGCGGAAACGGCCGGTCGACAAGCGTCAGCGCATCGCCGCATTCCACGCCGCCCGTTTCCAGCACCCGCAGATACCATCCGGTGCGGCCGCTCTGCACGACCAGCTTCGGCATATCGAGGCGATGCCAACGGCGTCCGAGCTTCCAGCACGGCGCGCGCGGCTGTGAGATCTGCACCATCGCCGTGCCGATTCGGTACGTGTCGCCCACGGCAACGTCTGTTTCGCGTTGTCCCTCGACCGAAAAATTTTCGCCGAACCAGCCGGGACCACACTCGTGAACGCCCAGCTCCTGGCGCCAGAATGGATAGTGGTCGGCGGAATAGACGCACACCGCCTTATCGGGGCCGCCATGGACCTTGAGATCGGCCTGACCGTCTCCGGCAAGATTCGTCGACGAGAGTGACACTCGGCCGAGAACGGGACTCTTGTAAATGCCGCTCGTCCAGGGCTCCGCGGCGTCGAAATGTGTGGGAAGGCCGATGTTGAGCGATGACAGGCAGCGGCGTCACGGTCCGCAGATCGAAGTTGTTGACCGCGTAGTCTCCTGGCCTTGTGTCGAGACAGGCGAACAATGGTTCACCCCATCAATTCGTACGCGCCACGCACGGCGCCCGATCCGGGAACACGCGGTCGGCCTGGGCTGGTGTGAGATCGAACGTCGCCGCGATCGCCGCCTTCAGCACGGCGCGCGTATCGAGCGTGGGCTTGAGATCGCGGCCTTCGAAGAGCGCGCGATCGCCGAGGCCGGGCCAGTCGGAATGGACCGCCGACCGCGCCACCCTGGGTCCGATGATGAAACCCGCGCCGGCCGTCCCGTGATCGGTGCCGCGCGTGCCGTTCGGACGCGCGGTTCTGCCGAACTCGGTCATCACCACAACCGTCGTCGTTCGACCATGCCGGACCCATGTCGGTGCGGAACGCCATCAGTCCTTCGGCGAGCTGCCCGAGCAGCCTGTCGAGCGCGCCGCCCGCGAGACCCTGATTTGCGTGCGTGTCCCACCCGCTGAACTCGACGGCTGCGATGTTCGGCCCGCCATCCTGCCGCAGAATTTTGGCTGCCGCCTGCATGAGCGGCGTAATGCCTCCGCGGCGCGCGCCGCCGCCGGCCATCGGTTCCTCGCCGACGAGATCCTGCTGCTGCATCGCCGCCTCGAAACGGCCGTAGAGCACCTTGTCGGTGCGATACAGCGTGGACAACCGATCCAGATACGCGTCGTTGACCGCGCCGAGTTGTGTCGGCGACCACGTCTGCACATCGTACGGACCGGTCAGCGAACGGGGCATCCCCGACGCGATGGCAATGCCGGATCGCTGCCCCGGCATCACCTGCAGCAGGCGATTGAGCCAGCCGTCGGACGATCCCACCGGCTTGTCGATGCCTGTCTCGAGAATCGCCTGGCCGTCGAAATGGCTTCTGGTTCGATACGGAATCGCCATCGCATGCAGCGCGACGAGCTCGTTCTTCTGCCAGAGCTCGCGCAACGGCGCAAGGCCCGGCGCCAAGCCGAACGTATCGGTCAGCTCGGCGAGCTCGGCCTCTTCGAACGCAAACGCGCCGCGCAGCGATCGATACGACGGATCGCCGTACGGGACGACCGCGGCAAGCCCGTCGAATCCTCCTCGCAGCAGCACGAACACAAACCGCCCCCCATGCTTCGTCTGCGCGAAATTGACGACGGGACATCCGAAGGTGGCGATGCCGCCGAGACACATGTTGCGGACGAAGGTGCGGCGATTCATGGTCATCTCCATTGAAAAGCAGGGCCGGCCAGCGCGAGCGCGATCCGCTCGTCGGCGGCAATCGTGTTGTCCGCGAGAAGTTTGTGCAGCGGATCACCCGCCGGAACGTCGACGACATCGAGCAGGATGCGGGCGTCGATGCGCTGGGCGCTCCGAGCGTGAGCGAGGGGCGCAGCCGACGCGCGATGGTGCGCGCGAGCTCCGCCCGATTCAGCAGCGAGTCGGGATCGGCCCATTCCTGTGTCTTGTCGCCAAAGCCCTTTGGCGCCTGCGGCGACCAGATAGGATGCCGCAGCTGCCGAAGCACCGGCATCGTCGTTTCGCTGACCTCCTGCGCGTTGAGCGCGCGAAGCACGGCCACCAGCCAGTCCTGCGGCGTGCGGAACTTGCGCGCGCCTTCGCTCCACGCCTCGGGCAGATCGACCAGCGCGGCCGACACCGCGCGAAGATCGCCGTCGGTGTCGCGAAACACGCGGGCGATGCGATCGATCGCGGATGCCGGCGGCTCGTCGCTGACGAAATGGGAGACGAGCTTCGTCGCCAGGAATCGCGCGGTCGACGGATGACGCACGAGCGCGCGAATGACGCGCTCACCCTCTTCGACGCCGGCTTCGGCGTATCGCGTTCCAAGCACCGTCTTCGATCCCGGCTCGTGCAGGAGCTCCTGAAACGCAAATCCGATGCGGCCGTCGGTGTCGGCCTGCGCAGCCATGGCCCTGTTCCGGCGCTGCCGGCGTCATCGGCTGTCCGCTGCCTGCACCGGGCTGCATCGATGGACGACCCAGACCACCAACGGTCCAGCCAGTGAGAATCTTCGCGAGCTCCTGCACGTCCTGCTGCGTGTAGCCGCCGTCGACGCCGAGCGTGTGCAGCTCGAGCAGTTCGCGCGCGTAATTTTCGTTCAGCCCTCGTGCTGCTGCCCGCGGCCGCGGCCCGGCCGCTCGCGCCTCGCGAGCTCGGGCCGATCGATTGAAAGTTGTCGAGGTAGACGAGCATTGCGGGATGCTTCGCCGATGCGAGCAGCATGTCTTCGAATCGGCCGAGCACGTGCGGCCTGATCGCTTCGCGCTCGTAACTGCCGGCGAGCGGCGCGACGAGAATCTTGGCGCCGACGGATATGCAGAGATGATTCGACCAGAACGCGACGAGACGTTCGACGAACGGCCGATCGGTCGTCACGCGCGCCGTGATCGCGGCGCGGCTTTCGGCCCCCGCAATGCCGACAAGCGCACGTCGCGCCTGCTGTCGAGCCTGCGCGTTGCTGCTCTGGATCGTCGGCTTGCCCGATCGACCGGAACGCGCGAATCGCATCGGCAATCGCACTCGACGAGCCTTCGGCCGGCGCGCGCAACAGCGGCGCGTCGCCCTGCAACTGTGCCCGAAGCCAACCGCGCGCGTCGCCGACGCGCTGGCGTTCGCCGACCCGTGCGCCGAGCCCGAACCCGTTGAGGGCGCGAAGCGTGGAATTCATGAATATCGACCTCGATCCCATTAGACGACGTCAGGTGCCCGAATGCACCCGAGGTCACAAACTTTTCACATTTTCGGGCCTGCTTTCGCGGCACTTGACAACCGAGGGCTATTTATTCATAATTTAATAATTAAATGGCTCGCCACCTGCTGACCGACTTCGAGCTCATGATCCTCCTCGCCACGCTCAGAGTCGGCGACGCGGCCTACGGAGTGCCGATCGCGGCCGAAATCGAGCGCACCGGCGGGCGCCGCGTCGTCGTCGCTGCTGTCTACACCGCGCTCGATCGGCTCGAGCGCAACGGTCTGGTCTCTTCGACGATCGGAGAACCGACGCCCGAGCGCGGCGGCCGGGCGAAGCGGTTTTTTCAAGTCACACCGCCGGGGATGCGGGCTATCAAGGAAACCCAGCGCGCGCTGATGGCGCTCTGGAAGGGTGTCCCTCAACTCAAGGGAGGACATGTATGAGCCGGGTATCGCGTCTCGCGCTTTGGCTCCTCGGCCACCTCGCCCACCGCAACGAGCCGCTCGCAGGCGACCTCCTCGAACAGTTTCGCGTCGGGCGGTCCGTCTCGTGGCTATGGTCGCAGCTGCTCATCGCGATCATCATGGGATCGTTCCGTCAGCCGCGCGCTCCCGTTGCGCTCAATCTCACCCCCATCGATCCGATCGTCGCTGAATGGCTCGTGTCGAGGAGGCTCACGCCCCGGAGAGTCAACCTGAGCAGTCCCGTCGAAGGCGTCGGCGGCCTCGGATTGATGATGATGGGATTTCTGCTGAGCACGGTCGTGCCGGACGTGTGGTGGTTCGTGGTGGGCGGCATTGTCTGCGGCCTCGCACTAGGCATGACGCTGGCGTACCGACGCCGACGGCAACCCATGGCAACCGACGGTCAGATTCACACGGGCCAGTTGAAAGATCTGTTCGCGTAATAAACGAAAAAGGAAAAAGGAAAAACGAAGAGAGCACGCAGACGCGCGTTCTTTTCGTTTTTCGTTATTCGTTTTTCGTTACACCCTGTGTCCCCTTTCTATTGCTTCAATAGCTCCACGATCTCTTTCGGCGTCAGCTTCTCGCGTCGCAGGGATGAGCCGTCGAGGTTGAAGCGAGGACCCGCGTTGTGGATCACGGCGCGGTCGCCGGCCAGGGCGAGGGCAGTAGAGAGATCGCCGGCCCGCCGTAAGCCCGGCATGTAGAGCCGGTCGAGAAACGCCGCATCGTTCGCCGTATCGAAATCGCCGACGTCGAGCAAGGCCCGCCGTTCCGTTTCAATCGCCAATGCCAGCAGGCCCGCCAGCGCAGCATCACCCGCCACCACGAGCACGGCATCCGGCGTCGCGCGCAACGCATCGACGATATCTGCGACGCGCTGACTGGCGGCCGTCCGGTTGTAGGTATCGAAGAACGGAATCTTTGCCGCCTCTTCCGCATCGAACGGCGTGAAGTCCACGGGCTTCACAATGAATTTCGCCGAGAAAAACTCTTTCTCGAGCTCGGCATCGATGCCCGCAACGATTACCGTCACCTGGCGGCGCCGATTCCGGGTCAGCGGCGCTGGTGGGGGGATCGCCACCCTCGATGCGGGCAAGCGGAGGCCCGAAGCCAAGGGCCTGGCGCAGCGCTCGCGCGCGCACCTCGAGCGGCGTCGACGACAACTGGCGCCGGGCGGCATCGATCCAGTTCGTCGTCAACTGCGCGGCATCAACGGCGTTCTGCGGAACCTGGCGCTGATGGAACACCAGCAGATCGGGCAACGGGTCCACTGTGAACGGCGCGTTCTTCTCGGCGCACGTTGGCGGGCGCGTTCTGCAGCCATCGCGCCATCCACGCGTACACCGCCTCTCGCGATTCGCGGTTGTAGTTGTGAGGCGCGTCGAACCGCACGGCATGCACCCGATCGGCGGCGCCCTGCAACGCATACAGCGCCCGCACGGCGGGATACTCGCGCTCGAGCGTGTTGGTTGTCCAGTCGCCAGTCGCCGACACCATGAGCAGCGGCCGCGGCGCAATCGTCGCCGCGATCTCAACATTCGTTGTGTCGAGGCGCAGGCCCGGCTGATTTTCGCAGAGGCAACCACCCTGCATGTGCAGCGAAATCATGTTGACCGGCGCGGCCACCGCTACCCGCTCGTCGACGGAAGCGAGCAGGAAGACCTGTGTGCCACCGCCCGATGCTCCAGTCGCGCCGATTTTGTCGCGCTGCACGTAGGGCAACGATTCGAGAAAGTCGAGCCCGCGAATGCCGTTCCACAACTGAAGGCCCGCAACGCTCAGTCCCCACAGCTTCTCGCGCGGGCCGCCGAAACACCCTGTGCTCGAGCTGCCAACTGTCGTTGTAGCCGACCATATCGTAGGTAAACACGACGAAGCCCTGCCGCGCGAGGCTGATCGCGCGTCCGGGAACCGAGGCGGTGACTGAATTCTCGAGCCGGCCGTACGCCCAGTGTCCGTGCGGCGAGAGGATCGCCGGGAACGGTCCGTCACCAATCGGCCGATACAAATTGCCCGCGACGAAAAATCCCGGAAGGCTCTCGAAGTACACCTTCGAGACGATGTAGTCGGGACGCGTGATCTCGCCGAACACCTGGGCATTCAGCGGCGTGCGATCGGGCATCGGCAGAAGCCCGGCCGACGCGAGCACGAGCTCTCTGAGATGGGCGGCGCGAATGTTCCAGCCGGCGCGCGACGCGAACTGCGGCGGCGCGTACGTGTCGTTCACTCCGCGGTAGGGCTTCCGCTGTGCCGTCACACTCGCGCCCGCAAGAACGGCGAGCGCCGCCATCGTAACCATCAGATATCGCATCGCGGCCTTTCTAGCTGGTAGGCGGTAGGTGGTGGCTAGTAGCAAGTGCTTTTTCTACCACCTACCACCTACCACCCACCACCTATTTCACATAAACCGTCTTCAAGTTCACGAACTCCTTGATGCCGTACGTCCCGAGCTCTCTTCCGTAGCCGGACTCCTTGATTCCGCCGAACGGCAGCCGCGGATCGGACGCGACGAGCGTGTTGACGAACGTGCATCCGGCCTCGAGCTCACGCGCGACCCGCTCGCCTCTCGCGACATCACGCGTAAACACGGCGGCTCCCAAGCCGAAGATGCTGTCGTTCGCGATGCGCACGGCGTCCGCTTCGTCGCGGGCCGCAAAGATCGACGCGACCGGTCCGAATAGTTCTTCCTCGTATGCGGGCATGCCCGGTTTCACGCCGGCGAGCACAGTGGGCGGATAGAACGAGCCCTTACCGGGCGGAATCTCGCCGCCGAGCAGGAGTCTTGCGCCTTTGGCAATCGAATCAATCACCTGTTTGTGAAGCTCGTCACGCAAATCGGGACGCGCCTGCGGTCCAATATCGGTGCCCTCGGCAAGCGGATCGCCCATTCGCCGTGCCTTCATCGCCGCAACGAGCTTCTCGGTGAACGCGGCGACGAGCGGCTCGACGACGATGAAACGCTTCGCGTTGACGCAGCTCTGGCCGGAGTTGATCAGCCGCGACGTGGCGCACGCATTGACCGCGTGATCGAGGTCGGCATCTTCCAGAATGATGTACGGATCGGAACCACCGAGCTCGAGCACCGTCTTTTTCAGCGCTGCACCCGCCTGCGCCGCCACCGCTTTTCCCGCGGGCGTGCTGCCTGTCAACGTCACCGCGCGCACGAGCGGGTGTTCGATGACGGCCTTCACCTGCCGGCTTCCAATCAACAGCGTGCGGAACACCCCTTTCGGGAACCCCGCCTGCACGAACATGCTCTTCGATCGCCATCGCGCATCCCGGCACGTTCGACGCATGTTTCAGGACACCGGCATTTCCGGCCATGAGCGCGGGCGCGGCAAACCTGAAGACCTGCCAGAACGGAAAGTTCCACGGCATCACGGCAAGCACGACACCGAGCGGCTCGAACGCCACGTAGGATTTCGTGGCTTCGGTCTTGACGATCTCGGGCGCGAGGTGCGCCTCTGCGTGCTCGGCGTAGTAATCACAACCGAGCGCGCACTTCTCCGCTTCCGCGATTCCCTGTTTGAACGGCTTGCCCATTTCGAGCGCCATGAGCCTGCGCGAGCTCTTCTTTCCGCTCGCGAAGAATCCCCGCGGCCCTTTTCATCGGCCGGGCGCGCTCGGAAAATGGCGTCGTCCGCCACGACTTCCACGCGGCATGCGCCTCCTCAACGGCTGCGGCAGCCTGCTGAGGGGTCATCTCGTCGTACGTTTCGATTGTCTCGCCGGTTGCGGGGTTCACTGCGTCGAGCGGCATGATTCTCCCAAAAAGTACGATTTTACCTCGGGAGCGTGGCGCGCCGGATGCGGGTTATTCCGGCTTCTGGCCGGGCGGGGCAGCGTCGTGCGCGCGAATGATGTCGCGGGCGAACGATTGCGCACGCATGGCTGACTCACGCAGCGTGTGGATCTGCCGCCGCTGCTCCTGGACCTCTTCCGTCAGCTCGCGCTGAATGGACGAGGCCTCGTCGAGCAAACGCGTGAAGGTGCTTCGCTCGCCGGCCCATTGCTCGGCGAATTGCTTGTGGGCGGCTTCCTGCTCGTTGAGTTGCGACGCCAGCCGATTCCGCTCGGCAGTGGCACCCTGAAGCTCCTCGCGCAAGCCATCCATCTGCCGCTCGAGCTGCTCGACGTCGCGCTGATGTGCTGTCGCGCTGTCTGTGAGCTCGGCCTGCAGCCGATCCCGGTCGGCTGCGGTCTGCTGCAGCCGGCTTCGCAGATCCTGAAGATACGCTCGACCCTGTTTCAGGAGCTTTTCGAGCTCCTGCTGCGAGGCGAGGCTGCTCTGAAGCGCCTCGATTTCGCCCGAGGCTTCCTCGAGCTTTCGCTTGACGCCCAGCATCCGCTGGCGCGCGTCGGGCGCCCCAGGCCGCGCGGATGCCTCGGAGTCTGAAGCGGGTGATGTGTTGAAAGGCACTACGCTCATGGCTTCGAATTGACCTATTGATGTATCGTCCCTGCCCCGCCGCGGCTACAGGGCCTCCCGGCGTCGGGCGTTTTCTCCAGACATTGCGACCCCGCTCGTACGCAGAAATTGGGATCTCCGGGCGCGCACCCTCTGGTAATGGAGCAATAACGACCGGAACGCCTGTTGCTCGTTCATTTTCACGGAGGGCTGCATGGACGTCCGGAATGGGTTCATCATCGGCATCTACAACTACTGTGATCGGTGGTGTGAGACGTGCGCGTTCACGTCGAGATGCCGCGTGTTTGCGGACGGCGCCGAGATGGAGGCCGAGCGCGATCCAAATCTGAAACCGATTGCGGACGCGCCACCATTGGCGCACGACGTGCCACCACCCCGCCGAGATGGATGCAGGAACTGATCGACGAGATGAACGAGATTGCCCGCAAGCCGATGCCAGACGACGAATATGAGAGGCTCTCCCCGAAAATCCCGCCGGAGCATGAATCAATAGAATCCCGGGCACACGCGTACTCCGATTCGGTGCATGACTGGCTGGAAGCTCACAATTGCAATGCCCAGGAGTCACCAACCGATCCGCGTGCCGTGATTGCGTGGTTTCACTATTCGATCCCCGCGAAGATCCACCGCGCGATCCGCGGCCTTGCGTGCGACGATCCGACGGATCGAGACTGGCCCGCAGATCACGACGGCTCGGCCAAAGTGGCCCTGCTCGGCATCGAGCGATCCCATGCGGCCTGGCTGGAGATTGTCCACCGCGGTCTCACGTCGCCGGCCGAGATCGAGCAATTCATCGCCGACCTCATATGGCTGAGCGACGAGCTCGAGCGAGTGTTCCCACAAGCGCGGGCATTCGTGCGCCCCGGCCTCGACGAACCCGACGAAGTGGCCAGGCTGCTGGCAGCGGAGGCCGGCCGGTCCTGAGCGCTTGTATATATGACTACTTATAGTCACAATGTGACCATGAAGCAGGTCAGGATTGCCGAGCTGAAAGCCAGACTCAGCGAGCACCTTCGAGCGGTCCGGAACGGAGAGACCATCGCCGTGCTCGATCGAAATACGCCGGTCGCGCACATCGTGCCCATACGCGCGGGAAGTACACTGCGCGTGCGACAGCCCTCTCCGGACTCGCTTCCTCTTCACCGAGTTCCGCTGCCGAAACCCGCCAGGCTGAAGATCGACGTGGTCCGGCTCCTGTTGGAAGAACGCCAGAGCCACCGGTGACCGCATACGTTGATGCGTCCGTGCTTCTTCGGCTTGCACTTGGACAGTCCGACTCGCTCACGGAATGGCCTCGCATCCGCAGGGGTATCGCAAGCGCGCTCGTCATCACCGAGAGTCTTAGGGCGCTCGATCGCCTTCGCATCCGCGCGAAGCTCGACGACGTCGATCTCGCAGGGCGCAGAGCGGCGATTCTGGCCCTCGCCGGCTCGCTCGAGCTGATCGACGTGGATGCTGTGGTGCTCGAACGTGCCGCTCATCCAATGCCAACTGAGCTGGGAACCCTCGACGCCATCCATCTCGCAACAGCCCTGTTGTGGAAGGAGATGACGAACGTGCCGCTGGTGATGGCCTCTCACGATGCGGCGCTCGCGATCGGTGCCAGGGCGCATGGCCTCAATGTCGTAGGCGTGTAGAGCGATTTGCGGCATGCCTCACTAACATGGAGGCATGGCCGGCCGGCAGTGCTACCACTGCAAGCAGTGGATCGAACAAGGCGAAGCGCACGACTGCTGGACGACGACCGAGGCGGCGCTTACCGAGGACCTCTCCGAGGATCTGCGGGACGCCTGGGAGCGACTGCGCGAGACAGCCGTGTCGTTCGGCGAGCAGCGCATCTACGCTTCACACCATTCGATCATGTTCTCACGAGCGTCGTGCTATTTCTTCGTGCGGCCGAAGAAGAACTTCCTCGAAGTCTGCATCTTCCTTGGCCGCACGCTGAAGGCGCCTCAGGTGCGACGTGCCGATGACGCATCGAAGTCGAAGGTCGCCAACATCCTTCGCATCACGCATCGCGACGAGGTCGAGCCGCCGATCACTGACTGGCTTCGCGACGCCTACGAATTCTCTGCGACGAAGAAGACGGCAATTGCGCGGAAGCCCGCCGTCAGGAAATCGAAGCGGCGATGATGCTGGACGCGGGCACTATACTGCGGACGATCGGAGGTTGCTAAATCCATGGCCAAGCTTTCTCGCCGTGATCTCGTACGAGTGGCTGGCGGAATGACAGCCGCGCATGCCGTAAGGCTCGACGCGCAAATCCCGGTCCGGCCCGCCTATATCGGGCCGCTCACCGGAGTGACGACGGATCTTCAAGACCGCCGATTCGACCCGGTCGCGTACACGCGCGATCTGTACGCGGCTGCCCCGCGGCAGCTTCGATTCCGCGCCCGCAATCGCCGGGAAGCCGAGGCGTGGCAGAAAACGCTCCGATCGAAGCTGACTGAGCTCGTGGGAGGCTTCCCAACGGCTCGAACGCCGCTGCGCGCGATCACACTCGAGACACGTGCCTTTCCCGGTTACGTGCGCGAGAAGATCGTGTTCGACAGCCAACCCGGCGTCAGCGTGCTCGCGTATCTCCTGCTTCCAGAAAAAGTGCGCCGTCCGGCCGCTGTGATGATTTGCGTGCCTGGCCACGGCCGCGGTGTGGACGACATCGTCGGCATCGACGAACAGGGTGGCGAGCGGACCGACAAGGCGGGCTATCAGCACGACTTCGCGATCCAGGTCGCCGAAGCCGGCATGGCCGCCCTGGCGATCGAGCCGATGGGCTTCGGCTGCCGTCGTGATCCGATCAACGCTGGCATAGGCCTGTCCCGGAAGGCGTGCGATCCCGCGGCCGGCGGGGCGCTACTGGTCGGCCAAACGATGATCGGGTGGCGCGTGTGGGACGTCATGCGGGCCATCGATTACATCGCGACGCGCTCGGAGCTGGATCAGAGCCGCGTCGGCTGCATGGGCATCTCAGGAGGCGGCACTGTGACAGTGTTCGCGACGGCCCTCGATCCGCGGATCCGCGCCGCACTTGTGAGCGGCTACCTGAACACGTTCCGCGACAGCATCGGGAGCCTCGCCCACTGCATCGACAACTACGTTCCGGGAATTCTGAACTGGGCGGAAATGCACGACGTCGCCGGCCTGATAGCGCCGCGACCGCTGTTCGTCGAATCGGGAGAAAAGGACAACATCTTTCCGATTCGAGCGAGCATCGAGAGCTTCAATGAAGTGCGGAAGATCTATAGCGTCTTCGACGCTGCGGATCGCGTCGAGCAGGAGGTCTTCCCGGCCGAGCATTTGTTCTGGGGCAGGCGCGGCATCCCATTCCTGTCGCGCCACCTGAACGCCTGACAGCCGCTGCGAAAAGAAAAGGCTCCGGGAGCCTTTTTCGCAAGCAGCCATGAAAAAGGCTCCCGGAGCCATTAATCCGCGTCGCTCTCCGACACGATCCGCCGGTACTGCTGCCGCGCGTGCTCATAGGCGCGCTGCGCCGCCGGACGCTCGGCCGAGATGATGCGGGGCGATTTTTGCGACCAGCATTGGTCCACAGCCTTGAGGCACCACTCGGCGCTCTTTTTCGAAGCGCGAATCGGCCGTTCGCCGACCAGGACGAAAATCGGGTTTGTGTGGGCAGAGCCGAGAATGCGAAGCGCAATCCAGCTGCTTCGTTGAATCGGAATGTCGAACGCCAGATCACGCAGCGTGCCGTCCGCCGTGAGCCGCTGCGGCGCCACCGGATGGCCGTTGACGATGGCCTCGACGGCAACGTCGCGGGACGCGGCAACGCGCGCGTACTCGGGGCTCCACTGAGACTGCACACGACTGGGCGCCGGCGGACCGGATGCCGTCTCGGACAGCAAGCTTGCGGCTTGCACTGTTGCTCTCACCGTTCCGGAACGCTCGAGCCGCAGTTCGCTTCCGTTCGTGCCCGCCTCCACGCCGTTGACTGTGAAGTTCATCAGATGGCTGAAGCCGTCGGACACATACGAACGGCCGACGCGCACACCTTCGCACCACGCGTCGTACGTGAGCGTTTGCGGAAGATGAACGTAAGAGCGGCCCCCTCCGACGCGCGCATCGGTGATACAGGGAAAATCGGTTTCGCCGCTGATCCGAGTCCTGAACCCGCAATTCAGCGTGTGATACCAGATATTCAGCTCGTGAACGAAGGGCGTGTCAGCGGCGGAGATGAAGTCCACCGCATCGTGCGTGACATCCATGATGTATTCGTTCGCGCCGATGCCGCTGAAGGGCGGCAGTTCGTAATTCGGCAGTTCTCGAGTCTGAACCTGCAGGCCGTTTCCGGAGTGGGCGAACCCGACGACCGCTCCCTGCGCTTTCGCCCATTTCAGAATCGGCAGATCCCAGGTCGGCCAATCCTCAATCTGCCGGGTGTCGGGATAGTCCTGATCGCGCAAGCGCAGCAGGACGAGATGCCCGCAGTGGCTCGATGGGAATCCGGACACCTCGAGGTCGTACCGGAGCAGCGTGGACTCCGTTGAAACCTTGTTGTCCCTGCTCTCGAAAAACTGGCGCTGATGATAGTAGCTGGGGCCCCAATTCAGCACCGCACCGACGCTGAGGGCTTCGCCCAGAACATGGCGCATCATGTCTTCGGGCCGCACTCCCTCAGTTGGACTCTCGTAGTGAGAGCACCCGGCGGCATGGATGTGATGGTCTCCCGAGTACCATCCGCGCGAAGGAGGATCAATCCATCGGCGAAGACGAAAGTCCAGCGCGGCAGCAGACTGGTTGAGGGACACCGCGCGTGTTTCAGGAATGTATTCGGGACCACGCCCGCACGTGAACGTAAATTCGCCGGCCGGAAGCCGGATCGTCTCACCGTCTGCCCGGTATATCTGCTCCTGGAAAAAGAAATCCGGAGCGAGACGCTTCGATCGCGCGGGATAGACGCGGCCGAGTTTGTCTTTCACAACAAACGACGCCATGCTCGGCCGCCCGTTCTCGTCGCGAACGCGCAGTGTCACCTCACGAGACTGTGCGACATCGAAGAGCACAGCGGTGCGGTTGCGGAATCCGATGTCCTCGGTGCCGGGACCCAGCGTCGCGCCGATCTGCGCCTCACGCCGTCCGCTGTCGCGGCTGTAGAGCAGCACAATCCGGTATTCGAGCTCCAAACCGGAAAGCTGCGGCTCCATCGGCTTCTGCCCGTAGGTGTCGAGATCGAGCCATCGATCGGTCACGTCCGCCGGCCGGACCGACTGTGGAGCCATGGCGAGCCCTGTCCCGCGGCGGTAAACGGGTCGCGCCTGCGGGCTCTCCAAGCTGAGCACGCCCGTCACTCCCCCTTCGTTGCGCACTTTCACGAGATACGCACGCCAGCCCTGCTCGACCAATCGCGCCTGCGCGGCGGCCCGGTCCACCGAGATCCGGCTTTCCGGATTGATGCGAATCGTCAGCAGACAGTGTGGATCCAGAACCTGTTGGATCTCCTCGACGGCGCGCGCTCCATCCGGCATGCTGGCAGCCGCGGTAATCCGCTCCCGGTCCGCATCACTGAGCGGCTCCCCCAGATACGCCATGGCTTCGATCAGCCGACCGACCTGCGCGATTAGCGGCTGCGCCTCGATCGCCGCGACGAGTCGCTTGCCCAATGGATGGGCCAACACCACGAATCCGAAAATCGAACCGAGGAGGCGCCGGCGGCTCAGTGCAATCTCCACAGAGTCCTCCAGTCTTTCTTCCACTAAAGAGGGTCAGACGCTCACCTCGTCAGCTTCGCGCTCGGCGTGGTGTCGGCCTCGAGATCGCCGAGCACGAACTGGATCCCTCCGAGCATCATCTTCACGAGGTCCGGCATCATGTAGAACTCCGGCCGGTGCCCGAGCACGCTGTTGAACACGCGCCCCTTGCCCTCGCGCTTGATCCACACCATGCCGAAATCGTTGTCCGTGCGCAGATACTGCCACTTCTTGAGGTCGCTCTTTTCGGCGTCGACGCTCAGCAGCACGTGCAGCTTCTCGCGCGAGTACGGGCTGGTCATCGGAAAGTGATAGAACTCGTCCATCATCGAAAATCCCTTGCCGCCGAAATGCTTCGTGAGCGGGCTGGCGGGATCGTCGATCTTCAGCGTGCCCGGCTCGCCGTTGTACTGATGCGGGCCTTCCTGCGCGCCCATCAGCTCGCCAAACTCGCGCAGATCCTGCGAAGAGAACGTGGTTCCGTGCAGCCCCGCGACGCCACCCCCTTCGCGCACGTAGCGGATCAATCCGTCGAGCACTTCCGGATCTGAGAACACCGGACCGACGACGCTGTTGAGAAACACCGCGTCGTACTGCCTGATGCGCGGATATCTCAGGTTCTCGAGGTTGTTGTCGAAGATCGGCTCGTACGCGCCGGTGTATTTCGCGATGAGCTGCAGCATCAGATTCCCGTGGGCGACCGTGTTGTGGTAGAAGCCGCCGGCGGGACAGACATCGATGATGAGCAGCTTTCTCGCCTGCCTCGGTTTTACGAGCGCTTGCCGCGGAATCGCCGCGTCGATCTTCTGCTTTTCATCTGCCGGGATGCGATCGGCCGTCGTGATTGGCAGCATCCGGGATATGGCGTTGACGCGATAACCCTGGGCCACGCGGACGGCCTTGTCGTAGTTTTCGGCCGCGCCTGGAGCGATCGTAAAGAAGAGGGGCTTGTTCGACGGCCGCGACGTAGCGCAGTCGGTGCACTTGTTCGGCCATTCGGGCGCCTCGGGCGGCTGCTGCTTGCTCAGCTCGAGCAGCAGCGGCGCCGACTTTGCGGCGTCGCGAAGATTTGCGCCGAGTGTCGTCGTCGCCCTCTTTGTACATGCCGCGCGCATCTTCGACGGCGACCTTGATGCCCGCGAGAGTCACCGGCTGCTTCGTGATGATCAACTCGATTTCGAGCGCCTTCGCGAAATCGAGCAGCTTGCTGCGGGATGCGTCGTCCGCGGGAATCGCGTCGATACGGTAGGCGGGAACGCGCAGACCAAGATCGGTGAGCCTCGCCTTGATGGTTGCCAGCTCGTCCGCGCCGAGTCTGTAGTCGAGATTCGTGCTGACCGCTTCGACGAACGCGACGCCTGCCGCATCAATCCGCGCGGCCGCGTCCAGAAAGGGCATCGCACCGAACGCGTCAGAGCGGATGCCCGCCCGCCAGCCGAGCAGCCCGACCGCGGTACCGCGCGGGCGCCGGTTGTCGGGCGGACGCGTTTGCTTCGCGGTTCGCGCGCCGCCAGTGCCGTCGATTTTGACGGGGGGCGGCGTCTGGCCCGACAACGTCACCGCAATGAAAATCGCGAGCGGGAGCACCTGGATAGTGCGTTTCATGCCGCTATCATCATTGTTCGCGCGTCAGTGGTCAATTGTGTGAAGTCAGGCTTGATCCCAGCTGCCCTTTATCTGTCCACCGCTGTGCCGGCACTCGTGCGGGAACTTCAGGCCGCACTCGGCAATGGGCTTGCGCAGCGCCGGGTTCATCAGCTCGTGGATGTCGAGCTTCATCTGGTCTCGAGAGTACGCGGCGACGTCGAGTATTCCCGTGTCCATGCGGATGGCGTCCTCGGGGCACACTTCCACGCAGTATCCGCAATAGACGCAGATCCCCAGGTCGATGTCGAAGCGGACCGGATACTTCTCGACGTTGGGATCGGGGTGTTCACCGGCAACGATGGTGATGCACTTCGCCGGGCAGACGGTCTCGCACAGCATGCACCCCACGCAGCGGGGAGTGCCTTCCTCGCGGACGGTGAGGCGATGGCGGCTCCGGAATCGCCGCGCCAGCGGCCTGGGCTCCTCGGGATACTGGAACGTCGCAGAAGCCGCAAGGTGCTTGAGCATTCCCGACGCTGTGCGCCGCGTGAAGAAACAGATTCCGGAAGAAATGTACAGAGGTGATTCTGAGGCCGCTGATGATCTGCGGAACATACAGCTCTTCCCAGAAGGTGAGCTCGCGCCGCCGGAGGACTTTCACGCCCATCAGGATCTGCCGCCGAAGAACGCCAGCGCCAGCGCCGTCACCAGCACGTTGGCCACCGCAATGGGAAACAGCCCCTTCCAGCCCAGCACCATCAGCTGATCGTATCGAAAGCGCGGCAGCGTCCAGCGGATCTGCATGAACAGCCAGCAGAATACCAGGACCTTGATCGAGAAGCTGCCGACGCCGAGGACCACGTAAGTCCAGGATGACACGGGCAGCGCCGCACCCCACGGAAAATGGAAGCCGTCCGGCATGAGGTACGGCACCTGCCACCCACCCAGAAAGAGCGTCGTGACCAGACAGGCGACCATGATCGTCTCGAGAAAATCGGCGAGATAGAACATGCCGAACTTCATTCCGCTGTACTCGACGAAGTACCCGATGACTTCCGACTCGCCTTCCGGCATGTCGAACGGAATCCGCTTGGTCTCTGCCAGCGCGGCCGTCACGAAGACGAAAAACGCCACAGGCTGCACGACGATTCCCCAGAGAGGAATCCAGCCTGCCAGGTACCTGCCCTGGCCCCGCACGAGCTCCTGCAGGTCCAGCGTCCCGTAAACCATGATGACGCCGATGATCGCGATGCCCAGAGCAATCTCGTAGGAGATCATCTGCGCCGTCGCTCGCAGTCCGCCCAGCATCGCGTAGTTGTTGCGCGACGCGAATCCGGCCAGGATCACCCCGTAGACGCCCAGCGACAGCATCGCAAAGACGTAGAGCAGCGCGACGTCGATCTTGGCGACCTGCAGCTCGATGACGCGGTCGCCGAGCACGACGCGATCGCCGAACGGGATGCCGGCAAACGCCACGAGCGCGAAGAACACGGAGAAGGCGGGCGCGAGCGTGTGGAGGACCCGGTCTGCGCCGGCCGGGATGATGTCTTCCTTCGTGAACATCTTCACGGCATCGGCGAGAGGATGGAACAACCCCATCAATCGAAAGCCGAAGATGCTCGCGCGGTTCGCTCCGATGCGATCCTGAATGATGGCCGACTGCTTGCGCTCGATCCAGGTATGCAGCCCGGCGAGGTTCAGGACACCGAAGAAGACGATGCCCACCAGCGTCAATTTGATGAGCAGGTCCAACATCATTGGCGTATCGGTACTCCCTGAGATCCAATCGCCTCGTAGGTCAGACCCTCGAACGCGGCGACGGTCTTCGCCATCGCAAGAAAGATCTCCTGGGGAGTGCGCCAGGCGAGCGGGCGATCGAGCCGTCGCGCGATGTCCAGCAGCACCGCCCAGTCTTCCCGCGAACCGGCCAGCGGCGGGAACGCGCGGCCGATGCGCTGAACCCGGCCGTGGCAGTTGACGAAGCTCCCGTCCTTCTCGAGGTACGCGGCGGTCGGCAATACCCAGTGAGCCGCCGCAGCGGTGCGATTGTCGTTCGTGCCCGAGTAGATCAGAAGATCGACCGTGCGCGACAGCGCTTCGAGCTCCGAGTCGCCAACGAGCGCCGCCAGGTCGTGCCCGAAGACCCACAGCGCGTCGATGCGTCCGCTAAGCGCGTCGGCAAGAATGCTGTCCGCGGGCGGCGCGCCCGGGCCGGCCAGTCCCAGCACGGTCGCGCCACGCGTGTTGGGACTCTTGTCGGCCTTGATGAGAAAGTCATCGCTGTACCCGGACGGCACCGGAACGGCAGCCGTCACGCTGGCGCCCAACCCGCTCTGAAACACTTCCTTGATGAGGAACAGCTCCTCGTTGCTGAGCCCGGAGGAGGCGATGACACCGAGGCGCGCGCCGGCACCGCTGCCGCGCGGTGCGAGCGCCGCACTGATGGCGGCGACGGCCTTCTCCCAGGTCGACTCGGTGCCGCGATCGCGGACGTGTGTCAGGCGTCCGCGGTCGATCCAATGAAAACCAAAGCGCCCCTCGTCGCACATCCACCACTGGTTGACGTCCGGGTTGTAGCGCGGCTTCAGACGCATGACGCGCGCGCCGTCGTTCAGGTGCGGCCTGTCGAGCACGTAGTGCACGTCGATGTTGCAGCCTTGCGCGCACCCATTGCACACCGACGGGGCGCTCGAGAGATACCAGACCCGTGCCTTGAAGCGAAAATCCTGTTCGGTGAGGGCGCCTACCGGACAGACGTCAATCACGTTGCCGGAGTACGGATTGTTCAGCTCCTGACCGGGATAGAGTCCCAGCTCGGCCCTGTCCCCCCGGTTGAAAATGCCGAATTCTCCTGTCTTCGTGATCTCATCGGTAAAGCGCACGCAGCGCGAGCAGAGGATGCAGCGTTCCTGATCGAGCATCACGTGGGGGCCGACGGCGACCGCTTTCTTCTTTTTGACCTTCTGCTCGCGGAATCTCGCATCGTAGAGCCCGAAGTTCATGTAGAAGTTCTGAAGCTCGCATTCTCCGGACTGATCGCACACCGGGCAGTCGAGTGGATGGTTGGCGAGGAGAAATTCCAGCACGGCCCGCCGGCCGTCCTCAGCTTTCTCGCTCTTGGTGTGCACCACCATCCCTTCGGTCACCGGCGTGTTGCAGGCGATCTGCAGCTTGGGATTCTTCTCCACTTCAACAAGGCAGATCCGGCAGTTTCCGGCGACGGACAGTGCGGGGTGATAGCAGTAGCGCGGAACGAAAATGCCGAGCGTCTCTGCGGCCTGGATAACCGTCGAGCCATCGGGGCTGCTGATCTGCCGGCCGTCGATCGTCAGGGTCGGCATGTTAGAGCCTCCCTGTAAGGGGTGAGGGGTAGGGGCGGATGAGCTGCCCGCTTGCCCCTATCAGCCGCACAGGCGCCAGTGCGGATGTGCTCTTCGAACTCCTCGCGGAACTTCGTGATGTAGGACTGCACCGGCCACGCCGCCGCGTCGGCGAACACACAGATCGTCTTGCCTTCCATGTCGCGGGCAATCGCCAGCAGATCATCCAGGTCTTGAAGCCGTCCCTTGCCCTCGGCAATACGATTGAGGATGCGGTACACCCAACCCGTTCCTTCCCGGCACGGAGAACACTGGCCGCACGACTCGTGAGCGAAGAACTTCGACGCGCATTGCAGCGCCTCGAACATGCACGCGGTGTCGTCCATCACGATCACGCCGCCCGATCCGGCCATCGAGCCGGCCGCCATCAGCGAGTCGAAGTCCATGTGGACGTCGATCTCCGATGCGGTGAGCACCTTGGCCGAGATCCCGCCCGGAACGACGGCCTTGAGCGTCCGGCCTTCACGGACTCCTTGTGCGTAGCCTTCGATCAACTCACGCAGGGACACACCGACTGGCGCTTCGTAGAGTCCCGGCCGCTTGACGTGCCCGCAAACAGAGAACAGCCGCGTACCTCCCTGCCTGGACGTGCCGAGGCCCGCGAAGCGCTCCGCCCCTTCGCGAAGAATGAACGGCACGCACGCCAGCGTCTCGACGTTGTTGACGATCGTCGGGCAGTGGAACAGACCAGAGATTGCCGGAAACGGAGGCTTGAGCTTCGGAAAGCCCTTGCCGCCTTCCAGTGAGGTCAGCAGGGCCGTCTCTTCGCCGCAGATATAGGCGCCTGCGCCTCGATGGATGACCACGTCCAGATCGAATCCGCTGCCCTGGATGTTCGTGCCCAACCACCCGTGCGCATAGGCTTCCTGCACGGCGCGGTTGAAGCGCTGCGCCGAGCGGAAGTACTCGCCCCTGATGTACACGTAGGCCTTGTGGCTGCCAATGCTGTAGGCCGCGACGATCATGCCCTCCAGCAACGCATGCGGGTCGCGCTCGAGGAGGTAGCGATCCTTGAACGTCCCCGGTTCCCCTTCGTCGGCGTTCACGACCAGATAGATCGGCTTTGCGCTGTTCTTCGGGATGAACGACCACTTCTTCGCCGTCGGGAATCCGGCCCCGCCGAGACCGCGGAGATTCGAGCGCGAGATCTCGTCGATGATCTGCGCGGGCGTCAAAGAGAGCGCCCGCTTCGCAGCGACGTACCCTCCGCTCTCGACGTACGCGTCCCACCACGTCCCGTCCGCGTTCCCCAGCCGTGTCGAGACCACTGGACCATCGGTCGAGATGAACGGCTGCAGGCTCGCGACTGGCGTCGCCGGGTGCCCGAAGCGCATCGCGGAGAATCGCGTCCAGCGCTCCCGGTCCGTCGAGCGGGCCGACGAATTGTTCGTCGAGCTGGGCCATCGGCGCGATTTCGCACGCACACAGGCACTCGACTTCTGTCACGGTCAGCTCGCCGCCCGGAGTCGTTTCACCAGCGCGAACCCCCAATTGATCTTTGATGCGGAGCAGCACGTCGTCAGCTCCGCGCAGCAGACAGGGCAGACTCGTGCAGACGCGAAGTTCCCGCCGGCCTGCCGGCGTCGTGCGGAACATCGAATAGAAGGAAACGACCTCGCGCACGTGCGAGACCGCGATCCCCAGATGGCGTCCGACCCAGAACTCCGCCTCGGAAGGAATATGACCGAGCTCCGCCTGCACCAGCCACAAGAGCGGCAACATCGCCGCGCGTGGCTCGTCGTATCGCTGGATGATTTCCCGTGCCTGCGGGTCGAACGCTTCGAGATTCATCGGTCCAGTTCGCCCCCAATCATGTTGACCGACCCGAACGTTGGCGTCAGGTCGGCGATCATGTCTCCGACGAGGAGTTTGGGCAGGGCCGACATGATGGCAAAGCACGGTGGACGGACCCGCACCCGGTACGCGCTGCTGCTGCCATCGCTGACGACGTAGAACCCGAGCTCTCCGTTGGCTCCCTCGACCGGAAAATAGACCTCCCCCTTCGGCGGCCGTATGCCATGGCCGTACATGACGAGCTTGAAGTGCTGCATCAGCCCTTCGATGTTGCCGTACGTGTCTTCCTTGGGCGGCAGGAACACGCGTTTTTCGTCCGCCGCAATGTGCAGATGCAGCGGCTTGGCCGAACCGTCGAGCGTGGGATCGGTGACGGCGACGCTGTCGGCAATGCTCCTGATGTTTCCGACCTTTGCTCGATCCACCATCTCTGCTGCCGCCATCGGCTTCCCGGTGTCCGGGCTCGCCAGCACCGGGCCGTCCGGAATCTCTCTGAGGGCCTGCTCGACGATCCTCATGGACTGTTCCATCTCTTCCATGCGGACCATGTAGCGATCGAGGTTGTCGCCTCGGGTTCCAACCGGCACGTCGAACTCGAGCCGGTCGTAGACCGAGTACGGGCAGTCCTTTCGTACGTCGTAGGCGACCCCACAGCCGCGCAGGAACGGCCCTGTGATGCCATACGAGATCGCATCCTCGGCCGAGATCTTTCCTGTCCCTGACATGCGATCGACGAAGATGCGGTTGCGCGTGAGCAGCGTGTCCGACTCCTTGAGCACCTGCGCGGGTTTCCTTGAACGCCTTCGCGCACGCCTCGTCGAATCCCGCGGGAAGATCCCCCTTCACTCCGCCGACGCGACAGTACGTCACCGTGAGACGCGCCCCGGTCACCATCTCCACCAGGTCCCACAAGTACTCGCGGGCTTTGATCATGTAGAGAAACACCGTAAACGCTCCCAGCTCCATGGCGCTGGCGCCCACGCACGTGAGATGGTCCGTAATCCGGGAGATCTCCGACATGATGACCCGGATGTAGTGGCAGCGATCGGGAACGGACATCCCCAGCAGCTTCTCCACGGCCATGCAGTAGCCCATGTTGTTGATGAGCGGCGAGACGTAATTGAGGCGGTCGGTGTAGGGCATGACGCCGTTGTAGTCGACCGTCTCCGCCATCTTCTCGAAGCCGCGATGCAGGTAGCCGATCTCGACGTCGATGTCGACGATCTGCTCGCCGTCGAGCTTGGTGACGATTCTGATGATCCCGTGCATGGCAGGATGCGCGGGCCCGACATTCAGAAGCATCTCGCGCGTTTCCATCAGTTCACCGGCCCGATGAGCGGCTGCCGCCGGTTGACCGGGTAATCCTTCCGAAGCGGATGGCCGACGAACTCGTCATACATGAGGATGCGCTTCAGGTTGGGGTGTCCCCGGAAGCGGATCCCGAACATGTCCCAGACCTCTCGCTCGAGCCAGTCGGCGCCTGCCCACAGCGACGTCACGGAATCCACTTCCGGATCGTCCTCCTGCAGAAGCACCTCCATTCGCAGCCGGTGCTTGAGCGGCAGGGAGAAGAAATGGTAGACGACGGCGAAGCGGGCGTCCGCGGGAGGGCCGGGCCACGGATCGTGTGTGGGAATTTCGGATGAGGGACGCACCGCCACTCCGGACGAGGAAAAGAATCCTCGCGACGGCTTCGTTCCGAAGGCGGAAAAGTCGACGGCCGTCAGGTCCATCAGAAAATTCATCTGGAAGGCCGCATCGTCCTTGAGCGATCGCGCAACCTCGAGCAGGGAATCTCTGGAGACGATCGCCGTGGCATCGCCGCGAAACGAATGCGACGCCGTCACGGCGGCGGGGAAACGATCGCGCACCGCCTGAATCAGAGACGCGGCATTCATGGCTCGAACTCCGGCCTCTGCATCGCCGGCCTGAGCTCCGGCACGGGGCGTTGGCCACTTGCATGCTGCTCGGTGATCTTTGCCTGCAGCTTGAGCAGGCCATCCAGCACGTACTCAGGTCGTGGAGGACAGCCCGGGATGTAGACGTCGACCGGAATAATCGTGTCGATGCCCATGACGGTTGCGTAGTTGTCGTAGAAGCCGCCTGTGCAGGTACACACGCCGAACGAGACGACCCACTTGGGCTCGGCCATCTGGTCGTAGATGCGCTTCATCACGGGCGCCATCTTGTGACTGATGGTGCCGACCACGAAGAGCACATCCGCCTGGCGCGGAGAGAATCGGGGCAGGCCGGCGCCAAAGCGATCGACATCGTAGTGAGAGCAGGCCGTGGCCATGTACTCCATGCCACAGCACGCCGTCACGAACGGATACTGGAAGATCGAGTACTTTCGGGCCCAGCCGATGGCCTCGTCCAGCCGGCTCGTTAAGAATCCGCCTTCGCCAGACATCTCATGTCCACCTTTTCTATTGCCATTCCAGGGCGCCGTTGTCCCAGGCGTAGAAGAACCCGGCCATGAGCACGCCCAGGAAGATGACGATCTCGGCCAGGCCCAACATACCGAGATCGCGGAACACGACCGCCCACGGGTACAGGAAGACGAGCTCGACGTCGAACAGGATGAAGAGAATCGCGGTCAGGTAGAACTTGATTGACTGGTGGCCGACAGGAAGCGAGAAGGGATCCTGTCCGCATTCGAACGGCGAAGACTTCACAGCGGACGGCATCTTCGGGCCGAGCGTCGACGCCAGGAGGATGAACGCCCCCACGAGCGCCCCCGCCAGCACAAAGGTGACCACGATGCCGACGTACTCACTCATCAGCAAAGGCCCCGCTTTCGGAATGGGGTAGACCCCGTCATTCTACGCCTCCGTGGAGTCCGCCTTTAGGAGGACCTTAGTTCCGCTTACGGTTGCGCCGACGCCCAGACGGCGAAGCTGCCCGGGAAGATGCCTCCGACAATCGTGACGAACGCCGCAAGAACAACGGCCGCCGACACCGCTGCTGGAAAACGACCGGGCGCCGATTCCTGCACGTCCGTCATGAACATGAGGACGGCCACGCGCAGGTAGAAGAATGCGGACACGACGCTGCACAACACGGCGAGAACGGCCAGAAAGAGATGACCGGACTGCACCGCGCTGAGGATGACGCCGAACTTGGCCGCGAATCCTGCAGTCGGCGGAATTCCGGTCAGCGACAACAGGAACAGGAACATCAACCAGGCCGTCCACGGCGTGGTCGCGGCCAGTCCGCGATACCCGTCGAGGCTCTCGCCGCGCTCACCCATTCCGACCACGATGCCAAACGCCCCGAGCGTCATGAACGCATAAACAAATGCGTACGTCATCGTCGCCGAGGCGCCATCGGCCGTCCCGGCGATGAGCCCCAGCAGCGCGTACCCGGCATGCGCCACCGAAGAATAGGCAAGCATCCGCTTCATGTTCGTCTGAGCCAGCGCGAGCAGACTTGCGACGGTCATCGACAGCACTGCAAGCACGATCATGATCGCCGACCAGACGCCCTGCTCGGACGCGAACGCGACCATGCAGACGCGTCCCAGCGCGGCAAGGCCTGCGGCCTTCGAGCCGGCAGCCAGAAAGCCGGCGACTGGCGTGCTGGCACCCTCGTAGGCATCGGGCGCCCACGCGTGGAACGGTACTGCCGCAATCTTGAATGCCAGCCCGCCGACGATGAGCGCGATGGCGATTCCCAGCAGTGGCGATTGCGCCGGAGCGCCCGTCGTGGTGCCGGCCTTCAGGTCGGCCGCGATCGTCGCGAAGTCGGTCGCGCCTGTCACGCCATAGACGAGGCTGATGCCGTAGAGCAGCAGGACCGATGCGAAGGAACCCAGCAGGAAGTACTTCATCGCCGCCTCATTCGAGACGGCCTTGTCGCGTGTGATGCCGACCAGAACGTAGGCGCACAGCGACATGAGCTCCAGACCCAGGTACAGAATCAGGAACTCCGCGGCCGACGCGGTCAGCATCATGCCCGTCGAGGCCAGCAGGAGCAGCGAATAGTACTCGGCGGGCCGAACGCGCTCCGCATCGAAATGTCTCACCGAGAGCAGCGCCACCAACGCCAGGTTCGCCGCGAAGAGGACCTTGAAAAACAAGGCGTAGCCGTCGGTCGTGACTGTGCCTCCGAATCCCACGCTCGGGCCTTCCATTGAGAAGGCAAAGCCAGAGTAAACGGCGACAGCCGCCGCCGCGATCGCCAGGCCTGCGGCAACCCCTGCGCGCGCGACGCGACGTGCGGCGACGATGAGGACCAGGCCCGCGCCTGTAAGAACCAGCTCAGGAAACAGGACGAGCAGATCTCTCACAGTCGCCCCGCAATTCCACCGCTCGAGGACACCGCCGCCAGCAACTGCGTGACCGACGCGCGAAGGACGCCGAGCACGGACTCCGGATAGAGGCCGATGACCACAGCCAGCACGACCAGGGGCGCGAGGGTCGCGACTTCACGGACGTTGAGGTCGAGTCGCAGTCCTCGCACACCTGGCCCCAGCTCGCCGATGACCATCCGGTAGAACAGCCACAGCACGTAGGCAGCGCCCAGCGCGACACCCCAGACGGCCATCGCGCCAATCCATGGCCAGACTCTGAACGCCCCGAGAATGATGAGAAACTCCCCCACGAAGGAATTCAGCCCCGGCGTGCCTGCGGCCGCAAGACAGAAGAGCGCGAGGAACGTCGAGTAGATCGGCGCGACTTTGAACAGCCCCCCGTACTGCGCGACCTCGCGCGTGTGAGTGCGCTCGTAGATCATCCCCACGCACAGGAAAAGAGCGCCGGTGATGATCCCGTGATTGATCATCTGCAGGATGGCGCCCTCGATGCCGCTGCGGTCGAGCGAAAAGATTCCCAGCGTCACAAAGCCCATGTGACTGATGCTCGAGTACGCGATGAGGCGTTTGATATCGGTCTGGGCCAGCGTCACGTACGCGCCGTAGACGATGGCGACTCCAGACAACACCAGCATCGGCGTCAGAAAAAAGCGGACGGCGTCAGACAGGATCGGCAACGCAATCCGCAGCAACCCGTAGCCGCCCATCTTCAGCAGAATCCCGGCCAGAATCACACTCCCCGCAGTCGGTGCTTCGGTGTGCGCATCCGGCAGCCAGGTGTGCACGGGGAACATCGGCACCTTCACCGCGAAGGCTGCCGAAAACGCGACAAAGAGCCACGCCTGCTGTGTCAGGCCGAGGTCCGTCCTCGCGAGCGCCTCGAAGTCGAGCGTGCCGCTCGTGTGAAGCAGCGAGATGAGGCCCACGAGCATCAAGAGGCTTCCCGCCAGCGTGAAAATGAGGAACTTCAGCGCGGCGTGAACGCGGCCCGTCCCTCCCCACACGCCGATGAGCAGGAACATGGGAACGACCATGAGCTCCCAGAACATGTAGAAGAGAAAAAAATTCGTCGCCGCAAACAATCCGATCATCGCGGTTTCGGCAACGAGCAGCGTCGCGTAGAACTCCCACACGCGGACCTGAATCGCATTCCACGACGCGGCGACGCACAGCACGCTGACCAATGCCGAGAGCAGAATGAACGGCAGGCTGATGCCGTCGACGCCCATGCCGTAGACCACGTTCCATGACGGGATCCATGGCCGGCTTTCGACAAACTGCAGAGCGCTCGAGGTCTTGTCGAAGTGCAGATAGAGCGGAGCCGAAACCGCCAGCGTGGCGATTGTCGTCACGAGCGCAATCCAGCGCGCCAGTCGCACGGGACATAAGAAGATAAGGGCCGCCCCTACTGACGGCAGAAACGTCGATGCCGTAAGGACTGGATACATCGTTATCGTGCGAACATCGCGATCGCGATGGCCATCAGCACGCCGGCCGCCATCATGAGCCCGTAATACTGTGCATGACCGGTCACCACCATCTTCAGGCTCTGGCTCACGGCGTCGGTGATGTTTCCGATGCCCTCAGCGGCGCGGTCCACGACAGACGCGTCGACCTGGCGCAGCCGCGCTGCGGTGCCCAGCAGAGGGCGTCGAACGAAACCCTCGTAGGCCGCCGCGAGAACGTTCTCCGCGCGGACAAGCGCGACAAAGGCATAGGCCATTGCCGTCGACAAACCCCGCCGGTAGAACCAGTCCGTGTCGAGACTGATCGTGGGCTCGGGATCGAGGTGCGCGAGCAGAGCGAAGAACCCGAGCGCCGTAAAGCTCAGCAATCCGAGCGTCGCAAGCACGTGGCGCACTGTGTAGGGCGCGTATTCGACGTGGTACGGCAGTTGCGCGTACAGCAGGGCCGGAAAAACACCGATGATGATGCAGGCCGCTGCGGCCAGACCCATCGCCACGAGCATGTTCGACGGCGGCTCATGAGCGGCGAGACCGCGGTCGCGACCGAAGAACATGTAATACGGAAGCTTGAGCCCTGTGTGCAGGAACGTCCCGGCCGACGCCAGCGTCAGCGTCAGGAAGATCGCCGCCCTGTGGGATTCGCCGGCCGCAGACACGACCATCGATTTGCTGACGAAGCCGCTGAACAACGGCACGGCTGAGATGGCGAACGCGCCAATCATGTAGAGGCTCAGCGTCACGGGCATGGTCTTGTAGAGTCCGCCCATCTCGCTCAGGTTTCGCCGGCCCGTGACCTCGAGCACCGCACCAGCTCCCATGAAGAGCAGCGCCTTATAAAGGATGTGCGAGAAGGCGTGGGCGGTCGTGCCGTTCAGGGCCAGCTCTGTGCCGAGCCCCACGCCGCAAACCATGTAGCCCACCTGGCTGATGATGTGGTACGCGAGCAGCCTCCTCGCATCGTTCTCGAGCACGGCGTACACCACGCCGTAAACCGCCATCGCGGCGCCCCACCACACCAGGAGCTCGGTGCCCGCGAATCCGCGAACCAGGGCATACACCGCCGACTTCGTGGTAAACGCGGTGAGAAAGACGGCGCCCGTGACGGTGGCCTCCGGATAGGCGTCAGGCAGCCAGGCGCCCAGGGGCGGCACCGCAGCATTGAGAAGAAAGGCGGCGAGAATCAGCGCAAACGCGGCAGTCCCCGCATGGGCCGACATGTCGCCGAACGCGAGAGATCCGGACTGCGACCAGTAAAGGACGATCCCTCCGAGCAGACATAACCCGCCGAACACGTGAACCAGAAGATACCGAAACCCGGCGGCCACCGCGGTGCGTTCGCGGCGCAGCCAGACCAGAAACACGGCCGATACCGCCGCCAGCTCCCAGAACAGGAAGAGAGACAGGAAGTCTCCCGCAAACGTAATCCCAAGCGCGCTGCCTGCGTAGGTCAGCGCCGACACGTGCTGCGCATCGTCTTTCACGTGAAGCGCGTACACCATTCCCACGAGCGCCATCAGCGCGAACACGTACGCGAACACGAGGCTCAAGCGATCGACTCGGCCGAACGTCAGATCCTGTCCGATGAAGCGCACCACGCCGTAGGTTCCCGGCTGCAGGAGAAGGCAGTCGATCAGCGCAACGGCCGGCACGAGGATCATGGCGACGCGTTTGGCCGGGCCCTTGAGCAGCGGGACGAGCCATGCGCCGGCAATCAGCACGAGGCCCGGATGAACCCACTCAGGACTCATAGTAGTTGTCCGGGCGCATCAGCCAGAGTTTTCCCAGAAGCTTCGACACCAGGATGATCGCGACACAGGAGAAGAAGCCGTAGATGGAACCGAACGCGGGCCAGTCTTCGAAAGCGAAGTGAGCGGGCTCGTGATAGAGGAAGCGCGGCGCAACCGCCTCAGCAAGAGCGAGCACCGCCAGCCACGCGTAGAACGCGCGTTTGAGCTTCACGGCTTCACCATTCCCGCCAACTTCAGAACCGGATCGGGATACATTCCCAGGAGCAGGCTGAGCACGGCGCTGAAGACCATCGGGACCACCATCAACGGCACCTCGCGAATGTGATCGTCATCGTGCCCCGCGGCCGGCACTTCGAAGTACGCCTTGTAAACGACAGGACCGAGATAGGCCGCGTTCAGCAGCGAGCTGACCAGCAGCACGGCCAGCACCCATTGGCTGCCGCGCTCGACCGATCCCAATGCGAGATACCACTTCGAGATGAAGCCGGACGAAGGAGGAATGCCCACCAGGCTCAACGAGGCGATCGCAAACGCCGCCATCGTCCACGGCATCTTCCTGGCGAGCCCCGACATCTGGCTGACATCGGTCTTGTGCGCGGACGCGTAAATCGAGCCGGCGCAGAAAAAGAGCGTGATCTTCGACACCGCGTGATTGGTGATGTGGGCGATGCCGCCGACGATCCCGCTGGTGGTGAGCAGCGCTCCTCCCAGGACGATGTAGGAGAGCTGGCTGATCGTCGAGAACGCCAGCCGGGCTTTCAGGTTGTCCTGATAGAGAGCCAGGACCGAGGCCAGAAGAATCGTGGCGGAGGCAACCCCCAGCGCAAGCGTATCGACGCCGAGCTGTCGCATCGTTTCAGTACCGAAGACGAACAGGAAGACGCGGAGCGTGGCGAAGACTCCGGTCTTGACGACGGCCACGGCGTGCAGAAGCGCGCTGACCGGAGTCGGCGCCACCATCGCCGCCGGCAGCCAGCTATGCAGCGGCATGACGGCGTTTTTTGCGAGGCCGAACAGGAACAGCGCAAAGACGACCGCGAGAAGCGTGGGGTGAGCGCCCACCTGGTCGGCCGGCAGGATTCCTCCGGGCCGGAAGTCGAGCGTGCCTGCCACGTTGTAGGTCAGAACGATCGCGGGAAGGAGCAACAGCTTGGCGGCCCCCAACAGATAAATGATGTACTTGCGGGCGCCGGCCCTGGCTTCGGGCGTCTCTTTGTGCGCGACGAGTGAATAGGTGGCCAGCGTCAGCGCTTCGTAGAACAGAAACAGCGTGAACAGATTGGCGGCAAAGGCCACTCCCATCGTGGCCGAAAGCGCCAGCGCGAAGCAGGCGAAGTAGCGGGTTTGCGCGTGCTCGTCGAGCGTGCGCACGTAGCCAATCGAGTAGAACGACGTCGCAATCCAGAGAAGCGATGCGCCAAGGGCAAACAACAGGCCGAAGCCATCGACCCGAAATGCGATCGTCACGCCGGGAAGAAGCCGGAAGAGCACGCCTTCCGGAGTGAACCCTGCCATCACCTGCGGGACCATCGACGCGACCAGCCCAAACTGCAGGACTCCTGCTGCCACCGACCAGAATTCCCTCAAATTGCGACGGCGATCGCCGGTGCCGACGACGAACAGGGCGGCGGCGGCGGCCACGAGAATCGCGAGGAGAGGCGTGATCACCACTTCAACTCGGTCAGGTGCTCGATGCTGACACCTGGCCTGTTGCGAGTTAACGCGATGACCAGTCCCAGACCGATCGCCGCTTCCGCGGCCGCCACGGCGATGACGAAGAGCGCCAGAATCTGGCCGCGCTCTTCGAGCAGGTGGTGACCGAAGGCCGCGAAATTGACGTTGACGGCATTGAGCATGATCTCGAGGGAGACGAGCATGAGGATGATGTTGCGCCGGCTGAGGAAGCCGACGAGACCAATCGCGAAGAGGATCGCGCTGAGCCCCAGATACGCGCCCGCGGGCACCATCAGGACTCTGTCTTTCTTCGGGCGACGACTACAGCGCCGACGATGGCCACCAGGAGGACCAGCGACACGACTTCGAAGGGCAGCGCAAACTCGGTGAAGAGCGCCATTCCGACGGCCGCAACATGCGCCGTCGGCGCGGCTTCAGCGGTCGCCGCCGGCGTGGGCGTCGCCAGTCCCGGTTCGTGCCAGCGCGCCAGAAAGAAGGCGAAGGCCGCGCCGGCGGCCGCAGCCAGCGGCCAATGGGCGCCGAAGCGGCGCCCCGCCGTCTCGCTCGGCAGATCGAGCAGCATGACAAAGAACAGATAGAACACGAGGATGGCGCCCGCGTACACAATGACCTGCACCGCCGCGAGGAACTGCGCGCCGACGAGCACGAAGATCCCTGCGACGTGCAGAAACAGCGCAAGGACCCACAGCATGCTGTGGATGGGATTGCTGCGTGTGATCGCCAGCCCCGCGCTCGCGATGCTGGCGGCCGCTAGATAGTAGAAGGCCGCCTGTCCCGCCAGAGTTCCCATTGGGCTACGCGGGATACTTGCCGCAAATGTAGTCCTCGAGCTGATGGATCGTGACGTCCTGAACCGTCATGATCCAGTTGACGAGGTCGCCAATCGAGAGCACACCGACGACCTTCCCCTCGTCGACAACGGGCAGGTGGCGGCAGCGTTTGTTCGTCATGCAGCGCATGCACTCGTCTACCGTGGCCGTCGGTGTCACGGTGACGACCGGGGTCGACATGATTTCCTCGACTTTCAGGTCTGTCGAGGAGTGGCCTTTGAGCTTGACCTTGCGGACATAATCTCGCTCGGACAGGAGCCCGACGAGATTGTCGCCGGCCATGACGAGAAGGGCCCCGACATTTCTCTCCTCCAGCGTCTCGAGTGCTTCGTAGACGGTGGCGTCGGGGCTGATGGAGTACACCTCGGATCCCTTTTGCCTGAGGATGCGCTCAACCGAGTCGTGGAGTTTCACCGCCGACCCCCTTGCTGAGAGTTTCGATCGATTGTGTGAAGTGGCGCCATTGTAGGCACAAACGGCGCCCTCCGGCAACGGGGATTCCGCGTCATTTCTGGCCGTTCCCGCGTTCTGGGATCGAGGCGGTCGTCGCGGCCCGATTGAACGGACTTCACGATCCACGTTGCACGTCTGCACGAGGCGGCAGTAGGATCCTCGCCCACGCGAACGAGGAAGTTCCGGATAATTAGAATGGAGGCTGTATGAGGATTGCTGTCGTCATGTTATGTGCGCTCAGCTCCGCGTCGATTTACGCCCAGGGCGCCCAGGGCGGGCGCGGGACCGCGCCGCCGCCGCCACCGGCGACGGAAACCGTCGCGCCCGCGATTCCCGGCGTCGTCGCCGCGGGAACAAAGGTCGCGATCGTGAAAGACGGACTGCGGAGCAGCGAAGGACCCATCCTGATGCCCGACGGCACGACGCTCTTCACCGAGCCGGGAGCCAGCAGGGTCCACAAGATCGACAAGAACGGGACCATGTCGGTGTTCCTCGAGAACACCGAGCCGGGCAAACGGCCTCGCGCTCGATTCGAAGGGACGCGCTCATCGCGACGACGGCGCTGACAGCATCGACCGTGCTGCACCCGCCGCCCAAGACGGTGCTCGCAAAGATGCCGTCGCGGCCGAACGACCTCGTCGTCGACAAGAAGGACGGCATCTACTTCACGCTGCCGAGCGACAAACCGTCGGCGGTGTATTACATCCCCGCGGGCGGCCAGCCGACGAAGGTTGGCGAGGCGGCCGAGCGCGCATGGCATCCAGCTGAGCCCGGACGAAAAGACGCTCTACTCCGCCGATTCGAGCGGCGAATACCTCATCGCGTTCGACGTGCAGCCGGACGGCAAACTGACGAACAAACGCAACTTCGGCAAGTACCAGGGTCTGCCGACACCCGAAAGCCATGCCGACGGGATCGCCGTCGACAGCCAGGGGCGGGTTTACGTGGGTATCGCGACTGGTGTCCAGGTGTTCGGCCCGAAGGGCGAGGCGCTCGGAGTGATTCCGACGTCGCAGCGCCCGCAGAACCTCGCGTTTGCCGGCCCTGACAAGAAGACGCTGTATCTCACCGGCGGGAGCGCGTTGTTCTCGGTCAAGATGCTGGCTCAGGGATATGCCGGCCGTGCGAAATAGAACCCGGACGGGTTTCACGGGATATGATAGTGAGCAATCGGAGGCGACGATGACCGGAACAATTGCAAGACTGCAGCTTGAGAAGGGGTTTGGATTCATCAAGGACAGCGCGGGCCAGGATTACTTTTTCCACCGCAGCGCCGTCGTTGGTGAAGGGATGGAGAATCTGCGCGAAGGGGACTCCGTGGAGTTCACCGTCGGCCAAGGCCCGAAAGGGCCGCGCGCGGAGAGCGTCCGTCGTACGTCGACCTAACCCACCACCAAGCAGCCACGACTGGAATGCCGGGAGCGCGCGTCGACTTCGCGCTTCCGGCCAACCATCACACCCTCATACGTACGGCGGAAGCTTCACGCCAAGCATCACCCGCAGATAGTTGACGTTGTGCGACAGGTAATCATCGACCGCGAGATCGAGATTGCCGCCAATCGCGTCGAAGCCGTCGTCGCCCTGTCTCGGGCCGTCGAGATCGAATATCGCCCAGCCCTTGTAACGCCGATCGCGCAGCACCTTGAAGACCGCCTGGAAGTCGACGCCGCCGCCGCCGAGGTTGTGGTAGACGCTCGCCACCTTGTGTTGCTCCTGAGTCGGCGTCGAGGTGTTGCCCCGGTACTTCGCGTACGTGTCCTTCAGATGCACTAACGCCAGGCGCGGGAAGTAGTCGCTGATGAGTTGCGCGGCGTCACCGCCTCCGAGCGTCAGATGTCCCGTGTCGGCCGTCAGCCACACCAGTTTGGGATCGGTCAGCTCCATCATGCGGCGCACTTCGCGCTCGCGCTCGATCGGTCCCCAGATGTGCGGATGCGGCGCCATCCGAATCCCCATCGTAATCGTCTGCCGCCCGATTTCGTTCAGCGTGTTCGCGAGCCGCTTGAGCTGATCGTCGCTCGGGCCGCCGGCCGGCCGCTGCCCCATGTTGCATTTCCAGAGCGTCGCGCCAAGCGGCTGCAGAAAATCGCGCGCGAACGCCACGTGGTCGGCAATCGTCTTGGGAATCTGGTCGGGGTCGATGAAGTTCGTCGACTGCCCCGCCGCGCCGTTGGAGCAATCGATGAACGTGACGCCCGCGTCATCGAACAGCTTCTTGAGCTCCATCGGATTTTTCCGATACTGCTCGATGTTGTTCGGGTACGGCTCGATGCCCTGCAGTCCGAGGGCGGCGATTCTCTTGATGGCCCATGCGATGTCGTGCTGCCGTCCCCAGATCGAGCTCGTCGTGCCAAAGAGAATGTCCGGATTGATCGGGTCGAGCGGCTTGTGATTCACCGCGCCCCATACCTGTGATGGCCCGAACACGCTGGCCGCCGCTGTCATGGCGGCCAGTGAAAAAGCGGACGACATGAACTCTCGCCTGTTGGCGCCACGTTCGGCTGTTGTCATATATCCGGCGTTATAGGCCCCGCGCTACTGCGAGTCAAGCGATTTCGTTTTATGGGCTGCCGCTATTTCGAGAGCTTCTTCGTAAGCGGATAGTCCTTCCACACGAATTCGAGCGCGTTCGGCAGCGTCTGCAGCTTCACGGCGCGATCGCAGTGTCCCGAATTCCGCGAAAACACGAACTGGTACTTGTAACCCTTATCCGCCAGCACTCTGGCCATGTGCTGATTGGCGACCACCCAGTCGTGCATGTCGTCGCGCATCACGTTCGGATTGAAAAGGTCCCGGTCGCTGACGTGCATCCAGATGCGCAGGGGCTTCACGGGACTCTTCGGGATGAGGCTTCTGTGAAACTCCCAGGCACCACCCGGAGTCTGCGGATTGTAGGGCCACTGCTGATTCACGAAGGTGCCCGAGTAGCTCAGCACGCGATGGTACAGATCGTTGCGATACCACGCCATCGCCATGGCTGCAGCGGCTCCCGAGCTGCATCCCGTCGTCGCGCGCGCGTCGGGATCCCTGGTGAGCCGCACGTTGTACTGCTTCTCGACCAACGGCAGCACTTCGGTCTCGACGAACTCCGCATACCGGCCCGACATCGTGTCGTACTCCAGCCCGCGCTGGCTGCCTTGCGCGTCGCCGCTGCCGTTGCTGATGGAAATCGCAACCATCACCGGCACTCGTTTCTGAGCGATCAGATTATCGAGCGCGGTGAACAACAACGGATCGGGACCGTCAGCGCCGACGATGAACGGCACTACCGTGCCGGGCGTGTACTGTTGCGGGATGTACACAGCCACGCGGCGCGTGTACGGCGCCGGCGCACTGGTGGTGACGTCCAGCTTTGCCGGATTGTTTGGATCGGGCGTGCCGAATGTACCTTGCTCGCGCCTGATGCCCGGATAGATCTTGCTGTCGGCCGAGCTCATCTCGAAGTTGTGAATCGTGCCCTGAGGCACGCCGGACTGCACCGTCATCTCGGGCGCCGGTGTGTACGTCGGCCCGATGACGAAGTTGCCGTACGCGTCGGCCGGCGGAATGGCGCCGTCCGGCAAGTGCGTCGCTTTGACGTAGCCAGGTGTGTTCGGATCGCGCGTCGGCGGCGGCGGCCGATTGGCGCGTGCCGGCTGCGGCGCGGGAGTGGTGGCCGCCGGCTGCTGCGGCGGGACGGCGGTTTGCGACATCGACGGAATGGCGCCCGCCATGACGGCGACGACGATCGCGAGAGTGATCTTTGTATTCATATGTTCACTTCGAGAGCTTTTTCGTGACGGGATAGCCCTTCCAGACAAACTCGAGCGCGTTCGGCAGCGTCTGTGCCTTGACGGTGCGATCGCAGTGCCCGGCATTGCGCGCAAAAACGAACTGATACTTATAGCCCTTGGCCGCGAGCTCTCTCGCCATGTTCTGGTTGGCGAGCACCCAGTCGTGCATGCCGTCGCTCTGGCTGAAGTTGTCACGATCGCTCACGTGCATCCAGATGCGCAGCGGCTTCACCGGGCTCTTCGGCATCAGCGTGCGATGAAATTCCCATGCGCCGCCCGGCGTTTCCGGATTGTAGGGATACTGCTGGTTCACGTACGTGCCTGAGTACGTGAGCACGCGATGATAGAGATCGGGGCGATACCACGCCATCGCCAACGCCGCCGAGCCGCCGGAGCTGCAGCCCATCGTCGCGCGCGCATCTGGGTCTTTGGTGATTCTGACTTTGTACTGCTTCTCGACGAGCGGCAGTACCTCGGTCTCGACGAACTCCGCGTACAGTCCCGACATCGTGTCGTACTCGAGGCCGCGCTGGCTTCCCTGCGCATCGCCGCTGCCGTTGCCGATCGAGACCGCGATCATCACCGGCACGCGCTTCTGCGCGATCAGGTTGTCGAGTGCCGTGAACAGCATCTGGTCCGGGCCATCCGCGCCGACGATGACCGGCGCAATCGTGCCGGGCACGTACTGCTGCGGGACATACACCGCGACGCGGCGTGTGTAAGGTGCGGGACCGCTGTTGACAATCCGCTTCGCCGGATCGTTCGGGTCGACCATCGCACGGCTGCCGGGCACGCGCGCGATACCCGGATAGATCTTGCTGTCCGTCGATTCGATCGTGAAGTTATGAATCATCCCCTGCGGAACACCTGGCTGCGCCGTCATCTCGGGAGCCGGCGTATGCGTCGGACCGATGACGAAATTGCCGATTGCGTCGGCGGGCGGAACCGCGCCGTCAGACAACATGGTCGCCGCGACGTAACCAGCCGTTTGCGGATCGCGTGTCGGCGCCGGTGTGCCACGCCCGCGCGCGGGTTGCTGCGGTGCCGTTGTCGGAGCGGCCGGTTCCTGTGGTGCGGGCGTCGGGGCGGCCGGCTGCTGAGGGGCATTCTGCGCCATCGCGGCAGCCCCGATAGCGATGAAACCGACTACGGTCGCAATCCTCAATCGTGGTGCTTGCATACCTGAGACTCCTGTTCCAGCGAGAACCCGAAACGAACAGCGCGGGAAGGCAGAATCATACGCCAGCCACGCCATGAACCAGCGTGCCTGCGCGGCGGAAGTGAAACCGGTGAGTGGCGGGTTGAGGGCCACCCGGAGTACCCTTCACCGTATGCATCGTCCAAAACCGACGTCACGCAAGGATTACGGCCCCCTGTTCATGGTGTTGAGCATGCTGGCAATAGGATCCGCCGCTGCGTGCCGATCGGCACCGCCAACTCCGGCGGCGCCACAGGTATCCGCTGATACGTGGGCGCTTGTCGATGGCCGGGAAATCACACGCGCGGATGTCGAAAGGGCCTATCAGCGGACGGGCAATGCGTCGCAGACGCTGTCGGAGGAAGAAATCCTCGGCGCCAAGCTGAGCCTGCTCGACGATCTCATTCTTCAGGACATTTTGATCGCGAAGGCGCGTGCGTTGAAGGTCGAGGTTGCCGACAGCGAGCTGGACAAGTCATTCGCGGAGGCAAAGAAGAACATCCCCGACGACGCGTTTCAGCAGGAGCTGACCAAACGCGGGGTGACGGCGGCGGACATGCGGGAAGGACTCCGGCGCGAGCTGCTCACGCAGAAAGTGATCGAGCAGGAGGTCGGATCGAAGATCGCCGTTACCGCGGAGGAAGTGAGTAACTTCTTTCTCGCGAATCGCAATCAGTTCAACCTCGCTGAAGAGTCGTACCACCTCGCCCAGATCGTGGTGACGCCAGTGCGCGAACCGCAAGTGGCCAATCGCACCGGAGACGATGCGGCGACGCCGCAGGCAGCCGCAGAAAAGGTGAAGATGCTGATGGAGCGGCTGAAGGCAGGCGCATCCTTCGGCGAACTCGCGATGGGCTATTCCGAGGATCCCGAGTCCGCGCCGCGCGGCGGAGACCTGGGCCTGGTGCCGATGTCGCGGTTGAAGCAGGCGCCCCAACAGTTGCGCGATTCCGTGCTGAAGAAAGCAGCCTGGCACCGTGAACGTCGCGAGCATGGGCGGCGCCCACACTTTGGTGCTGGTGGTCGCGCACGAGCCGGCGGGCCAACGAGACTTATCCACACCGGGGGTGAGCGACCGCATTACCGAAGGACTCAAGGCGCGCAAGGAACAACTGCTTCGCGCGGCATATCTCACGGCTGCTCGCAGCGATGCGGACGTCGTCAACTACCTCGCACGGCGAATCGTCGAGGGGCAGGGGAAATTGTCGGGCGCGCAGCCTGTGGCCGCGCCGAAGAAGTAGGAATGGGAGGCGATTGAGTGTCAGCTCAACCGCCTCGGATATTTCGGCCGCTGCGATATCCGCGGATTTGCGATTCCGTTCAGACGGTTTTCAATAGCGGAGCCAGTCACCACATCGCCTGGATTACGCGTGGACTTCGCCAGTAGTTGAAGCGTAGGATTCGGGCGCATGCCGCACGTCCATCGCTGGGACATCGCACGGCCGCAGCTCCTTCTGCACATCGTGCACGGCATGGCGGAGCACGGCGCCAGGTACAAGCGGCTTGCATTGGAACTCAACGCGCACGGCATTGCCGTCTGGGCACACGACCATCGAGGCCACGGCATGACCGCAGCACCAGGGGATCTCGGTCACTTTGGGGACGCGAACGGCTGGCGCCTGGTTGTAGACGATGCGTGGGGCGTGTCGCGCGAGATGATGGCGGCGTATCCCGGCGTTCCGATCGCACTGTTCGCCCACTCCATGGGTTCGTTCATCGGCCAGATGCTGTTGGGCGAGCGCGGACACTCATATCGCGCTGCCGTGCTCTGCGGAACGAATGGCCCGCCCGACGCGCGCGAGGGATCTCTCAGAGTCCTGTCGACGGTTCAGCTTCGGGCGCTCGGTGGGCGGAGTCCCGGCAGGTGGATCGATCGCATCGTGAACGACAGGCTCAACCGGCGCTTCGAGCCAAGAGAGACCAATTTCGACTGGCTGTCGTGCGACAAGGAAGAAGTTCGCAAATACGTCGACGATCCCCTTTGCGGCTTTCCTCTTACCGCGCAGGCGTGGTTCGATTTCCTCCACGGGAAATCGCACCTCGGAGACGATGACCACGTCAGCAGGATTCCCAAGACGTTGCCGATTCACATCATTGCAGGAACGCACGACCCGGTTGGCGAGGACACCAAAGGCGTGGAGAAGCTGCTGGCGCTGTATAGGAAAAAAGGGCTGACGATTTCCTCGCAGTTTTACGATCAGGCGCGTCACGAGTTGGTGAACGAACTGAATAGAGACTGCGTGACGAAGGATTTGATCGAATGGTTGCGTCAGTTCAACATGGACGTCAAACAGTCCACATAGACTCGGCCTTCAGTACTGCCGGTTTTCCTCAGTAAATCCCGCAATTCTTACGATTGCGCGCGGTGGCAATGTCCGCAATTGAACAGCACTGTCAGGCGGGGCGCGCCGTAGTAGTTCGTGAATTCCAGCATCCGTTCTCCGGTGCTCGTGCGCAATCCGTGATCCCGATCCCGATCGCGAGCGTCAGGTTTTGGCCCCTTCCAAGGCCAGCAACCGCGCCTTTGCGTCAAGCCCGCCGCCGAACCCGGTGAGTTTGCCGGTGGATCCGATGACCCGATGGCAGGGCGCAACGATCGAAACGGGATTTCTGCCGTTTGCCGCTCCAACGGCGCGCATGGCGCCGGGATTTCCGATTTGCCGCGCAATCTCCCCATAGGACCTGGTCTCGCCGAACGGGATCGTCAGCAACGCGTTCCACACCTTGCGTTGAAAGGGCGTTCCCGCGACATCCAGCCTTAAAGCGAAGTCCTTGCGCTGCCCGGCAAAATATTCCTTCAACTGGCGCTCCGTCTCGACGAGCACCGGGTGACTGACATCCTCGGCCTCGATGTTCAGCCGCACACGGCCCGGGCGGTCCTTCTCCCACAGGATTCCGGCGAGGCCCTCGTCGGTCGCAACCAGCGTGAGTCTCCCCACAGGAGAGTCGACCGTCTTGCACACATGACGCTTTTGCTGCGTGATCTTCTTGTCCATTGCAGTGCGCTCCTCTTCGCGTGTTATGGATTGTCAATATAGCGGCTGCAGGTCATCGTTGCTCGCCGTTTTCGGACACATGAACAAAATGATTGTCATGTCCGGAAATGGCTAGATTCGCGGCCGGCGTCGCCGTATCGTGTATCCATGCATCAGGACACGCGCAGACTCTACACCGCCCTGACAGCCCGCGATCCGCGGTTCGACGGCGTGTTCTTCGTCGGCGTCACGTCGACCGACGTGTACTGCCGGCCTATCTGTCCTGCGAAAACGCCCAAGCAGGCCAACTGCCGCTTCTTCGACACGCCGCAGGAGGCGGAGCAGGCCGGCTTCCGGCCCTGCCTCCGTTGCCGCCCGGAGCTCGCGCCCGGGAGTGCACCTGTGGACGATGCGCAGCGCATCGCGCAGCTTATCGCTCAAGGTCTCGAAGAAGGCAGGTTCGACGAGAAGGCGGGACTCGAGGAAATCGCGGCTCAGTTCGAGCTCAGCTCGCGGCAGATTCGGCGGATTGTCAGGAAAGAGTTGGGCGTGCCGCCAATTCAGCTCCTGCTTACGCGCCGGTTGTTGCTGGCCAAACAGCTTTTGACCGAAACGACCTTACCCATCACTGAAGTCGCATTCGCCAGCGGTTTCTCGAGCCTGCGCCGGTTCAACGATGCGTTCAACAGGCGCTACGGGATGCCGCCGACGCGTCTCCGCAGGAAGGCCACCGAGGGCGGTGCCGTGAACATCGAACGGCGGACATCGATTCTGCAGCTTTCGTATCGCCCGCCGTACGACTGGAAGGGCGTTCTCGCGTTTCTCGCGGCCCGCGCGCTCACAGGCGTCGAGCACGTCACGGACAGCTCGTATGCGCGGACCGTGCAGCTGGGCCAGGTGAAGGGCTGGATCAGGGTGACCCAGTCACCGAAGAGGCACGCGCTGCTGGTCGAATTCACACACAGCCTCACGCCCGTGCTGCCGGCGCTGCTCAGCCGCGTCCGTGCGCTCTTCGATCTCAACGCACGGCCAGACGTCATCGCGAAACATCTGCGGAAGGATGCACGCCTCGCCTCTGCCGTCAAAGCGAATCCCGGCATGCGCGTGCCGGGCGCCTTCAACGGATTCGAGATGGGCCTGCGCGCGATCCTCGGCCAGCAGGTGACGGTGAAAGCGGCGACCACCATCGCGTGCCGTTTCGTCGAAGCGTTCGGAGCTCCCATCGCGACGCCGTTTACGGAACTGAATCGCCTGACACCTGTACCGGCCCGTGTCGCCGCAGCACGCGTAGGCGACATCGCTCGACATGGCATCATCGCCGCTCGCGGCAGAAGCATCATTGCGTTCGCTGAAGCCCAGAGATCGGGCGGGGTCTGCCTCGACGGAGGTGCGCATCACAATCCCGACGATTCGATCAAGCGGCTGGCAGCGCTCCCAGGCATCGGCCCGTGGACGGCGCACTACATTGCCATGCGCGCGTTGCGCTGGCCCGATGCGTTCCCGAAGGAAGACATCGCCGTGCGCAACAACCTCGGTGGCGTGACGGCGAAACAGGCGGAGCTGTTGTCACAACCCTGGCGGCCCTGGCGGAGCTACGCGGTGATGCATGTGTGGGCGATGAAGTCTCCTTCATCGCCTCGCGGTCTTCAGAATCGCCGCGGCGACATCCACGCCTGATAGCGCCGCACCCTCCATGAAGCCCTGCCACACGTAGAACGAATTCGCGTGTTCGCCGGCGAAGAACACGTTTCCAACAGGCAGCCCCTCGAGTCCAGCCATCGTCGTGAACTGGCCGGGCATGTAGCAGGTATAGCTGCCCAGCGCCAACGGGTTCGAGGGCCAGTGCTCGAGGTGAGCGACGACGTTCCCCTTCACGCGCCGCGCAGCTGCATGCGCGCCCGGAAACACCAGGTTGAGATCCGCGAGGTACTGGCTGGCTTCTAACTGCACGGCTCCCGGATCCAAAGACGTACCGCGGTCGCCCCCCGCATAGTCCGTCAGCACGGCGCGAGCGGATGTCGCTCTTGCGGGATTCGTTTCCCAGGTGCACACGAGATTCGCGAGATCGGCGTACGCCGTGCCGTTACCGCCCTGATGAACCCAGGGCCGAGCTTCGAAGCCAACCATCATCTTGGCGTTCGTCCCGTAACCGAGAAGGTCGATCGCTGCCCTCTTTCCCGGAACACGATCCAGATTGACGTCAAGCTTGACGTTTCGCAGCGTGGTGAACGGGATCGCGAGGACGACCGCATCGTGCGTGCACGATACGTCGCCACCGGGCGTCTCGAACGTAAGCTCGACACGGCCGCTGGCGGTTTCCCGAACCGCTTTCAGCTTCATTCCGAGCTCCACGGGCCGCGGCAGCGCCTGCGCTAACCCCTGCACGATGCGATCGTTGCCATCGAGCACGTGGTATCGCTCGTCGCTGGAGACACCGAACGGCGTGAACTTGGAGCGCCGATCGGCGTGGATAAAGAGGAGGAAGTTCAGGCAGCTCTGCTGATCGGGCTCGAGACCATACTCGGCGATGTAGGCTGCGACGATCGCCGCCTTTGCGATCGATCCGGCCGCGCGGTTGGCGCCGTTTGCGCCTTCCAGATACGCCAGGAGGCTCGTGCGATCGATTGTCACGTCAGCATCTGTATGGGCAAGTGCCGTGACCTCGTTCGACAACCTCCGGAGATCCGGGCGCATCACTTGAACGAAGTCGCGGAACTCATCGACGACCGTGGTTTCGGGGACGTGATGCCCTCCGAAGTGGTAGAAGACGTCGCCCGGGTCCTTCGAAACATCCTCGAGCGCAAGATCGAACCTGCGGGCGTACCGCAGCATCGTCTTGTGGGGCGTGTCGATGAACTCGCCGCCGCGCTCGGCGACCTGTCCCGGAAAAAAATTACGCAGCGACACACAGCGTCCACCCACGCGAGTTCCTGCCTCGTAGACAGTGGCACGGACGCCGGCGTCGGCGAGCGTGTCCGCGCACGCGAGCCCTGCGATACCCGCGCCGACAATACCGACGTCGATCGATGGGTTCCGCTGACGGCTGGCGAAAAGCCGTTGTCCGGGCGATAACACAGAGGCTGCAGCGCCAGCCGCACCGGCCCGCGCGACGGTGCTCAGCCATTCACGCCGGCTCTGACGGGCGGACACGTCTTTGATTTCTGCCTCGCGCACCCGCTCGAGACCGTCAGCCGTCGACAGGCGATTGTCGTTGCAGAAGCGCGCGATTCTCAGCGCGCGAGCGACTTCATTGAAAAGCGGGGTTCGACTCATATGCCCTCCAGGCGCGACGTGATTATGCCAAAGGATACCTCCCCGACAGCATTGGCGTTGCGATCACGCAATTGGCTGTTCCAACCCGAGCCGCGCGGCCGGACGCGGCCAACCTGTCCTGTCAACTCTGGCGTACTCAACAAGTTAGAGCGTGTCAGTACCACAGGTCCGAGGGCACTGCATTTGCTCAGCTCAAGCGGGAACTCCACGACACCTCGAGTGCGCCAACCGAAGGAGATACAGATGATCCGTCACGTTTCAGCTGTCGCGATTGTGCTGATCTTCAACACCACGCCCATGTTCGGACAGAGCGCCGGGACGCCGATGACCGAACTGATCGTGAGGACGGGGTCGGCGGAGGTGCACAGATCTCCAAGCGTGGCAAGCCCGGTCATCGGCAAAGCATCTGGTGGTACGGTGCTCGAGATCAGGCGCAACCTGGGATCGTGGGTCGAGGTGCCCTGGCCGAATACCGAGGCCGGCATCGCGTTCCTCCACGTGAACACAGGGACGATCGCGCCCCGCTCGGCGGCATCGTCATCGAATGCGGCGCAAGAGGCAGCAGCAGAAATAGCGGCCGTGGCAGCGGCAGCGACAGCAGCGGTCACCGCCAAGTCAGGCGCGCGCGGCGACCTGCCCCTGGGCACGAAGGGAGCCGCCTCGCGACCAGCGACGTACCTGTCGTTGCCGCCACATCGGATCGGAATGGGCGCCATGATGAATGCGTCGACGCCTGGGTTAGGAGCGACCGCACGGACGTGGTGGGAACATCGGATCGGCGTTCAGTTCAGCGTGGCGCGGCCTCAGCTGGAGAGCGCCGATGGACGATCGATCACTTCGACACAGTTTGCACCAAGCGTTCTCTACTCGCTGCCCGAGGGCGTGACAACCAGTGTGTGGTTGCGTCCGTATCTCGGAGCGGGTCCACGACTCTACCACGCGAACTCGCAGACCGGCCTTGGCTATGAGGCGTTCGGCGGAGCTGAGGCAACCCTTGCGGCGATGCCGCAATTGGCGGTCAGCGCCGACATGGGCTATCGATGGTCGCGACCGTCAATGAATGGTTTCCAGCCGCGTCAAATCGGCTTCTCGTTATCGGGTCACTGGTACGTAAAGTAATCAGTAGAGCCACAAGCCCACCTCGAACGATCGCCTCTCCGTCCGCGACGCGGCATTCGCCACCAGTGATATGGTGAGCACCCGGGAGAGACTTTTCCATGAGGACACTTTTTCTTGCGAGCGGCCTCCTTGCCGTCTCAATGCCGTTGTTCGTCAGCGCCCAGCAGCCGGCGTTGCTCCCACAGAGTCTCGGCATCAAATACACGCGCGACAGCCAGGAGTACGCCACGCTCGCACGACAGGTCTATCGAGCCGCGGAACAGGCGGTTCGTACTGCAGCGCCGGCCCTGCCGAAAGGCTCATGGGTTGTGAGCCTCGATATCGATGAGACTGCACTGGACAATTCGACGTATCAACTCGAGCGCGAAGCGTATCGCTTACCCTTCGATCCCGTCTCCTGGAACGCATGGGTGATGCGGCGGCAGGCGCCGGCCATTCCCGGCGTCTCCGAGTTCGCGCAGACGGTCCATCAGCTCGGAGGACATATCGCGTGGATTTCGAATCGCGATGTACAAACTCTCGAGGCCACGCGCGCGAACCTGACGGCACTCCAGTTGTGGAGCGATCAGGACCGCCTGTGCCTTCAGGCGCAGACCACGCCGCGACCACTCAAGCGAGTGCGCCGATCTGAAGTACTAGCCGGCCAGGGTGAGTGCAGCTGGCCCGGCACGAAGATGCGATTCATTGTGTTTGTGGGCGATCAGATGGGCGACTTTCCAGAGGCTGACGAGGGCATCCCGGACACGGGCACGGACCTGGCGTTCGGCCGCACCTGCTTTCTCCTTCCGCAGGCGATGTACGGAGATTGGGTCACCCGCGTCACCAGAACTCAGCCATAGGAGTTCCGCGTTCACACGACTTTGACCGTGTAGACCTGGCTCGTATTCGGGTGCCCCAGAGAGTTGGTGATGACCGGTGTCCCGCCGTTGAAAAGGACGTGCGTGACGCCGTAGTTGAAGTCGCCGACGACGTGCTTCAGCGACGCGCGAATGCCCTCGGCAACCGTATGATCGTCATCGATTATGACCCCGACGATATGTCCCTTTTCCTGCGCGATACCAGACGAGATGAGGCATGGCGCCGTGAACGCGGGATCCGCCACCGAGATCTCGTACAAAGCGCCCGTATGGATGTCGCCGCCGACGAACATCACCGCCCTGGGGTGGCCGGTGTCCCGATTCGCCAGTCGGACGCCGCCCGCGTAGCGAATCAGCCGTTGCTGTTCCGGTTGGCAACGGGGATGGAACCACTGGTCGCGCAGGTCGTCGAAATCGGAGATGTTCAAATCGTTATTGGGAAGGAGGTCACGCAAGAGAACCCGATCGACAAGGGCTTCCACGTAGTCGGCGCGGCTGTTGCTCTTCTCCTGAAGCGCCAGCAATCCGCGCGCATCGCCACGCTTGAACAGCTCCACATCGTCTTCACGGTTGCCGAGGCGGCGTACGGATTCGCCATTCGGCGACATGCCGACGATAGGCCCTTGCGTGGCAATCACGAGCGCGTCGACATCGCGCGGTAGATTCGGCAGGAACTCGTTGTCGAGAAAGTTCCACTGCACATCGCCGAGCGCCCTGTTCGTTTCCCGCCACAGATCCCGGTCGCCGCGATCGTCAAGCATGAGCACCGCGAGACGGCCGCACTGGAACGAGACAGGAATCGTCATCCGCACGCCGGGCACATAGGGCTCGGCGATCGGCGTCGCAAGGTTGTGGCACATCTGAAAATGCCAGTACAACTTGCGCGCGTCTTCGAAGTACGCGTTGTACTTTTCCGCAATCGCGGCGCCTTTTGGGTACTTCGCCTGCAGCGTCGGGCTGTCCGACGCCCACGATCCCCAGCCGTCCCGAATCTCGTGATCCGACCACAGCATGTAGGTCGGCGTGTTCGCCATCACATTACGGATCGGCGCCCGCTGCCAGTGATCGCGATACCGATCGGCCATCAGTTGGCGGCGTTTCGCCGGAGAGGTCACGAGATGCGTCGGCCAGAGTCTCTCGGACGCCGTGCCGAAGTCCAGATACACCTGATCGCCGATCATCAGGATGAACCGTGGCTGCTGATCGCGGACGAATTGTTCCAGCTCCAGCCACGCGCCGTCGTGTCGCCAGTCGCTGCACGAGATCGTGACGAACAGAACATCCGCCATCGCGCCGGGACGAGGCATGGTACGAACAGAGCCATGGCCCCCGGGCACGACGCGGCCGCGCCGCAGAACGCTGTAGTTGTAACGGTGCTCGGGCCGCAACCCATCGGCTACGGCAATCGCGGTACCGAACTCGAGCTCCGGTCCTTCCGTGCTGACGAACGGGAACACGCCGCGGCCCGGGATACGAAGCGCGTACTCCTCCGGATAGCCGCCGCATTGAATCCAGATGCGGGTCGACGTGTCGTCAGTGTGGCCGACGATTGGCCCGGCGATCAGGCGAGACGATGTGCGTCGCACACTCAGCGCCTGCGCAGTTTCTTCTTGCGGCGGCGGTTGTCGGGCCGATGCTCGTGACGAGGACGCGGACGCGCGCGCTCGTGCTTCTGCATCGAGGCATCGAGAGACTCGCCAATCGCCCGGACCAGGGTCTGCACCAGCGCCGCCGTCAGCACGCGCGACTCCACCGCGTCGTGTCCCCGGCGCGCACGAGCGAATGGCTGCACCGGCGCGAGCCGTTCGCGCTCCCTCGCCGCGAGAATGGCGGACGCGAGCGATGAGAGGTTCGTGACGCCGCTGGTCTTCAATTGAACCGCCTCCGCGATACCAAGCCCGAGGCGGCGGCTCAGTTCCGCAATGGGCACGTTTCTCCTGTTCCCGGCCGCCAGCCGCGCAGCTCGCCGAAGAAAAATCTCCATGACACCTGGGTCCTGGAAACTGAACGGTTGAGCCGCCGTGGTTGATGCGCCGGAAATGCGGTTGCCCAGCTGCGCCTCGGCCATCCCCCATGCCGACACCATCACGCGGCCCTTCGCCCGTGAATCGCGGGCGGTGTTGGAATCCCACGGGCGCACGACGGCCGACGACGGCAGCGACGCGAGGATGCCGGTCGCGGGAGACGACACCTTCGTCGTGACGTCCCCGAGCGTGCCCTCCTCGTCCACATCAGCGCAAATGTCGATGCGGCGGTCGTCGAGGAGAATCGTGCCGCGCTCGAGCGGCGATTTCGCCAGCTCCAACTCGTAGTCGTATTGCGCCGCCTCGAGCCAGACGTCCTGCACCCACTTGTAGGGAACGGGCAGGCTCGGGGGATTCGTCAGAGCATGCAACCGAAACATGCTGGGCCGCACCGGGCTCGAAAAGCTGAAGCCGGAAACCAAGGGCCGCGGAATCGTGTCGATCTTGACGACGGTGGGCAGCGTCGCAAGGATGGCCTGCGCGTCATTGACCCACTTGTTCAACTGGAAGGCTTCAATCGGGTCGAACGACGATTCCGGTGGGAGCGGCGGTAAAGGGTTCGGGACCCACACAGCGCCCACCGCGTCGTAGTACGCCTGGAGTGCAGCGCGGGTGTGCGTGCTCGGAAACGACGGCACCGCGGCCGGGTCAGGCACAAGACGATCTTCGACCGAGACATCGAGCTCGTCGAGCGGCGTCCCCTCGGGATACTTTCCCATCACGTACGCGATCACGCGCCCGAAGTCGTCCGGAAATCTGAACGACTCGAAAAACTTGTACGGCTGCACGGGAGGTTCAGGCAACGGCGGTTCCATCACAGACACGCGACGCAGGTTCTCGCTCAGACAGAAACCTTCGCCGCGCGGCACGAGGGCAATTGCATAAAAATCCTGCATGCCTTCGATGCCGCTCGATCGCCGCTTCAGCAGCTCCGCATACCAGAGGTTCTCGTCATTGGGATCGATGCTCAGCGGCCTGAGCGGCTGCGGCCACAGCGAGAAATGCAGCATGTTGGTGCCGATGAGGCTGCCATTGAGCAGCGTGAGCACGTTGCTCACGTTCGTCGTGTGGCTGAGCAGCTCTTTGCGCTCTTCGCTGGCCTGCCGGTTCGTCGTGTCGAGCTGCTCGGTCACCTCGCGTCCACCACTGATCGAGGTGCTGCCGCGCGAGTAACCCAGGGAACCGCCGATGATACCTGGGCCGAGCGGCAGGCCGCCCAACACACCGATACCGAACTTGCGCGTCTTGGTCGTGGAATGAAATCCCTCGATCAGGTGCGATCCGCTGCGTCCGATGGCGACCTCGTCGCTCTCCCCTTCGGTCAAGTAATCACCGACGACCCCCGTTTCCACCATCGCCCGGCGCGTGGGCGCCGCAGACAGGAAGTACGGCTTGAAGCGCGGAGCCGGCGGCGTGGTCTTCGGGGTGATCTCGACGTCGAGGACCATTCGCCACACGGGTGCGAACGCCTCGTCGAACACTTCGGCGGGCGGGACTCTCGGCACGTCCAGGCGGAATGGGAACACCGACACGGAGAATTTAAAGTACACAAGACGGTCGTCGGGATACTTCGCGTCCAAATCCGGCAGCTTTGGAATGTAGACGAACGTGGCGATCGATGTCGGGTCTTCGGGGGAATCAGGCCCGCGCCGGGACAGCAGCTGCCATGGGATGTCGAGGGGTACCGTCAGGTCATCAGATTCGGCCATGTCACGCTCCTCGGTTGGCGGCTCACTGGCGTGAGCGCATTCTCGCGTGGGGCTGGCCTGACTATCGCGCCCCAGAGATGCACCTGTCAACGCATCGTGAAAGCCCCGCGACCGCTGGGCCGCATCCTCAACGTCCCCGCAGCGCGCCGCGCAGCTTGTCGGCAATTGATCCCATCGAGGCCGCGGGCGCGGCGTCCGGCCTCGCGGCGTACTCGCGCAGTTCCGCCTGCTCCCGCTGCTCCGCAACCGCCTTCCTGCTGAGGCGAATGCGGCGGCTCGCCGGCATCGATCTCCAACACAACAACCTCCACTTCGCTGCCGACGGGGAACGCCTTCAGCATGTCCGCGTCGCGCTCCACGCCCGTTTCGGCGAACGGCATCAAGCCGGTGCGTCCCGGTGACAGAAACACGAACACGCCGAACTTCTCGTGACGCTCGACCTTGCCGGTCACGATCGCACCAGGTACGAGCGCGCCCTGCGGCGGCGTGGCTTCCGCGGCCCGCGAGGACGTCGTCCCGCTGAAGCGGCGACCCGCCTTCGTCGACGAGCGCGATGCCGATGCGCTTCTGCGCAGTGTCGATGCTCAGAATCTCGAACGCCCCTGTCAAACCCACGGGCACCGACTTCGCCCACCCTCCGGCGCGACCCGTCGGAGCAAATGTCGAGGCGTGCGCCAACCCTTCGATGCCCGGCTCCAGCTCCACGAACGCGCCGAAGTCCGCCACGCGCGTGACGCGGCCCGTGCGCACCTGGCCCACCTCGTAGGTGGTGGCCACCGTGGCCCACGGATCGTCCAGGAGCTGCTTCAGCCCGAGCGAGATCTTCTGAGTGGCGTCGTCCACACGCAGCACCTTCACGGTAATCTGGTCACCGGGCGCGACGATCTCGTTGGGGTTGGTGACGCGCGACCAGCCCATTTCGGACACATGAAGCAGGCCCTGGATGCCGCCGCCAAGATCCACGAAAGCGCCGAAATCCAGCACCGATGCGACCCGTCCGGTGAGCACCGCGCCCGGCACGATCGACTTGCGGACGTCCGCGGCGCTGGCGCGCTGCTGCTCCTCGAGGTGCTTGCGACGGGAGACGACGACGTTTTTCCCGCCGTCCTTGTACTCGATGACACGGAACGCGTAGACCTTCCCTTCGTGCACCGCCGGGTCGGTGGTGCGGGCGATGTCGATCTGCGACAGCGGACAGAACGCGCGCTCGCGCGCGATGCGCACCTCGTAGCCGCCCTTCACGGCTTTCTCCACCTTGCCTTCAACAGCGACGCCGGCCCGGAATGCGTCCTCGAGCTCGCGCTGCGTGGCGGCGTTGCGCACGCCTTTGCGCGAGAGCACGATGCCGCCGCTGGTGGAGACGACCATCGCCTGGATGCGATCGCCGACCGACACCTCGACGTCGCCCGTCGGCGTCCTTCAGTTCCGCAAGGTCGATCTCGGCCTCGCCTTTGCCGCCGACGTTGACAAAGGCCACCTTCGGGCCGAACGCGACGATGGTGCCCTCGATGGTCTGACCTCGAGTGAACTGGCGCGCCTTGACGGACGCTTCGAACATTGCGGCGAAATCTTCTTCTTGATCGCTCACTGCCTTACTCCTGTTATTCCTCGAAACTGGACGACTAGTGATTATATGAGGCCAAATAGCCTTCGCGCTTGACAAGGCATCGGCGCGCACCATAATCATCGTCGTCACCCAACTAAATTCACGAGGAGAATTCCATGAGGATGAAGACGGTTTTGCTGGCCGGTATGGCTGCGGCCATGCTGACTGCGATGTCGGCCAGCGCCCAGCAACCGGTGCCGCCCGCCAATGCGGCGCTACCGGAAATGCCGAAGCAGACCACCCGCACCGGCAAGCATGTCAACCGCGTCATCGACATGTGGCTCAAGAATCAGCCCGTCTATTACGCGCAGATCAGCGGCGGCGGCTACGAGGAAGGCAAGAAGATGGCGGCCACGAAGGCCGACTACATCACCTATGAAATGGAGCACGGCCCGCTCGACTTCAAGGAGCTGCGGGAATTCATGCGCGGCCTGGTGGAAGCCGGCCCGACCCGCACCGGGCACAAGACCCCGGCGGTGGTCGTCACGCTACCCATTTCCGGCACGACCGACGCCTTGCGCGCCAACGCGTGGATGATCCAGCAGACGCTGGCCACCGGCGTGCACGGCATCCTGCTGTGCAACGCCGAGAGTCCCGAAGCCGCGCGTCTGATGATTGAAGCCGCGCGCTATCCGTTCGCGCCGCGCGTTGAGGGTCTGGCGCAGGGTACTCGCGGCAACGGCTCGCAGGGCTACGCGTCGACGGTTTGGGGCGTGGACGCCCAGGAATACATGCGCATTGCCGATCCCTGGCCGATGAACCCGGATGGCGAACTCATCTTCGGCCTGAAGATCGAGAATCCGCGCGCCGACGCCAACGTCGAAACCTCGGTCCGCGTGCCGGGTATCGCCTTTGCGGAATGGGGTCCGGGCGATCATGGCTTCTTCATCATGGGCCGTCCCGGCACGTATAAGGGCGGCGGCGAAGCGGACCCGAATATGGCGGCGGTGCGGCGCCGTGTGCTCAACGCCACCAAGGCGGCGGGGGTCAAGTTCCTCAATGCCTGCAACGAGAAGAACTGTGATCGAGCAGATCAAGGACGGCACGATGATCTGCACCGGCGGCGACTCGCCGGCCGCGGACATCGGCCGCAAGTTCAGCAACCGCACCGATCCCTTCTAATCTGAAATGAAAAACGTGCCCCCGCGCGCGAAAGCGCGTGGGGGCTACCATCCGCACATGCGATCTGCTCTCCTTGCTGTCATCACTACCGCCGCTCTGACCTTCGCGGTTCGTGCGGCGGCGCCCGAGAAAATCGTCTTCACCCGCGTCTTTCCGAATGACGGGCAGATCGGCCTGTTCGTCGCGGCACGCGACGGCAGCGGCGAGCGTCCGCTCCTCGCCACGCGCGACATGGACTATGACCCGGTGTGGTCACCCGACGGCCAGTCGATCGTGTTTACGTCAGACCGGGAAGGATCGGCAGATCTCTTTCGCGTGAAGCCCGATGGGTCGGGGCTCGAACGTCTCACCGATAGTCCCGCGTACGACGATCAGGCTGCCTTCTCGGCCGACGGCAGGCAACTTGTGTTCGTCACGACTCGCGCGGGCGGACGGCCGAACTTGTGGACGCTGGACATCGCGACCCGCCGGACGAGGCCGTTGACGTCCGGCGAAGGCGGAGACTTCCGCCCATCCTGGTCGCCCGACGGCCGGTGGATTGCCTTTTCATCGAGTCGCGGCAGGACGTTGACGTTCGCACACGGCAGATGGGAGCACCTGCAGTTCGCCGACATCTACGTCGTTCGTCCCGACGGCACCGGATTGAAACGGGTCGGCGAGCACGGCAACTTCTGCGGCAGCCCGAAATGGACGGCCGACAGCCACCACATCGTTGCCTATTGCATGGACGTGCAGAAGACGCTCGAAACGCGGCGGCCCTCACCGCAGCCTGGCAATGACACACGCATCGTTTCAATCGAAGTGGCGAGTGGTACGGCCACCGACGTGCCGGCAGGACCTGGAGTGAAGTTCAATCCATCCGTCCTCTCGGCGAACGAAATCGGCTACGTCCGCAAGGACAGCGACGACCCCGGCATCTACTACACGAGTGGCGCACGTGGACCGCGGGGGCAGGTTCGCGCCGCTTCGTGGTCGCCGGACGGCTCGCGGGTCGTCTTTCACCGCCGTCAGGTGGCGCCGACGACATGGTGGAAGAACACCTGGAGCCGCAATCCGGAGTTCGAGCTGGCGTTGACCAGCATCATTCCCTCCTTTGGCCGCGACGGCAGCCGATTCGTCGTGAACGGCCGCCCGCCCGCTGGATCGATTTTCGGCTCGAGCATCGCGATCGCCACGCCTGGATCGAACGACGCGACAGTTGTCTATCAGGATATGAAGCGGAACGTGCTGGCGCCGCAATGGGCGCCGAACGGCGAGAAAATCATTTTTTCCGTCGGCGTGTTCAATGCGTTCTACAACGGTTTCAACGGCCTCTTTCTGAAGCAGAGCGATCGCGCCGAGGGCGGCGCCCAGATCGCGATCATCAATCCCGACGGCACCGGTTTTCGGGAGCTGACGACGGGGCCGAACAACAGCGCGTTTCCATCGATGGCGCCGGACGGCAAACGTTTCGTGTACCGGACATTCGGCCCGGACGGCGATGGATTGAAGATCATGAACATCGAGACGAACGCTGCCATGATGCTGACGAAGGGCTACGACAACTTTCCGCTGTGGTCACCGCGCGGCGATCTCATCATGTTCTCGCGGCTGGCCGAGGGGGACTACAACATTTACACGATCAGGCCGGATGGGACCGGCCTGAAGCGCATCACCAATTCGCGGCGGCAACGACGCCCATCAGGCATGGTCGCCCGACGGCGAGCACGATCGTGCTGGCGTCGTCGCGCATGGGCTTCAAGGACGAGGGCGTGTACACGGACGCGCCGCAGCCGTACGGCGAGCTGTTCGTCATGCGGTTCGACGGCACGGACGTGCGCCAGTTGACCGATAACCAGTGGGAAGACGGCACGCCGGCGTGGCAGCCTGGCGTCAATTGACGATGGTCTGAGTGCTTTCTTTCGCTTCGCTCAACTCCGGCAGGCCGGCGTCAGCATTGGCCCACAACTTCAGGAAGCGCGCGTACTCGACGCGCGCGCCGATCTTCGTCTTTTTCTTCGTTCAGTAAACGCGCCAGCTGCAGAATGTAGCGAGGCTCGAGCACCGCAGACGATCGGTTGCCGGGACCGACAAACGTCAGACGTCTGTATTCTTCGATGGCGGCCGCTCGATTTCCCCGCGCAATCTCAACGCGCGCCAGCCCGTCACGCGACGGCAGATTGATCGCAAACACCGTCGATGCGTCGCGTCCGAGCGTCAGCCACGCTTTCTTCTGCGCCGTGTTAAAGCTCGACGCCGCCTGATCGTACCGGCCTTGCGCAAGCGCAACTTCTCCGTCAAGCGCGGCCACCCAATTCGATTCCACTGCGTTTGTCGCTGTCGTAACGTGCCCTCTGGGCCTCGAGGCGAACTGTGGCGTTCTTCACGTTGCCCGAGCGGAAGTATCAGCCACTCCGCCGATGAGGTCGGCGAGCACGAGCAACGAATGATTCTGGCCGCTCGGCGAGCGCCTTCTGGGCAGCGGCCACCTCGTCGATGGCCCGTGCGTACTCTTTCTGTTCGGTCAACAGCCACGCAGAGGTCAACGACGCTGTTTGCACTGACCTCCGCGTCGTCGCTGTCCTGTCGCCCTTTGTCGAGCACCGCCTGAGCCTCGCGGTATCGGCCCACCCGCGATAACAGGAACGCCTGAATTCGGAAATCGGGCGATTCTCGCTCGAGGGCTTCGTCGTAGCGGCCAAGAGCCGCCAGGGCGAGGCCCCGGCCGAGAATCGACGCCTCGTAAGCCGAATCCACGGCGAGTGCCCGCGAGTACGCGTCGAGCGATTTGTCCGGCATGCCATTCGCGAGATACCCCTCGCCGAGGCTGTCCCATGGGTTCGCCTCACTCGGCGAGCTGTTCGCGACAGCCTGAAACTGTTCGAGCGCCTGTTCGAACTCGCCGTCCTCCAACAACGAATACCCGCGCACGTTGCTGACTGCGTTGCCGAGCCTCGGCGATCCGGTGCGCATACCACGCAATGGCTGCGACCACCAGGCCGATGACAAGCAGCAGACTGTTCGCGTCAGACGCCTCGGGATGTCGGATCCGGACCTGGAATGCGCGCAGCCCCTTCATCTCTTCCAGGGCCAGGTGCACGTCGGCCGCCTGCTGATACCGTTTGGTCGGATTTTTCTCGAGGCATCGCTGAATGATGGCGCGCATCGGCGCGGGGACGTTGGACGGCAGCGCCGCCGGCTCCTGATGCAGAATTCCGGCGCTCACTTCGAACCCCGTCGCGCCTGTGAACGGCCGGCGGCCGCACGCCATCTCATACAGCAGCACGCCGAGCGCCCAGATGTCGCTGCGCTGATCGCCGCGTTCGCCCCGCAGCAGCTCCGGCGCCATGTATGGCAGCGTGCCGGCAATCATCCCCTCGCCGGTCAACGAGCGCTGCGACTGCGAGAGCGCATCGATCTGGTGCGTGTCGAGCATCCGCGCCAAGCCGAAGTCGAGCACCTTCGCGCCGCGCTTCGGCGTAATCATCACGTTGGTGCTCTTCAGATCGCGATGAGTAATGCCGTGTTCGTGCGCGTGAGCGAGCGCGTCGGCGATCTCGATTCCGTATCGCCTCGCATTCGCGATCGACAGCTGCCCTTCTCTGACCAGATCGGATAGCGATCGTCCGTTGACCAGCTCCATCACGACAAACAGCTGGCCGTCGGCGCGGCCGACGTCGTAGATGTGGCAGATATGCGGATGGCTGAGGCGCGACGCGTGCTGCGCTTCCCGGCGGAGCCTCGCCTGGGCGTCATCACCGTCGAAGGACGCCACTTTCAGCGCAACCTCGCGGCCGAGCTCCGTGTCGCGCGCGGCATAGACATGACCCATGCCGCCGCTGCCGATGAGGCGCCCAATCTCGTAGTGACTGATGATGCGGCCGCTCAGCAGCGTCGCGGCCGCCGAGTGCTCGATAAAATCAGCGGACTCGCGTTGCGCGTCGAGCAGGCGTTCGACCTCGGCGCGGACCGAGTCATCGCCAGCGCTCGCTTCGGCAACGAATGCAGAGCGCGCGCTCGCCTCTTGTTCGAGCGCCGCATTGAAGACGTCTTTGACGCGCGCCCACTGCTCTGGATTCATGGTGTGGCGATTGTTCAGACGGTGCGGCTAATCTCTGCGAACAACCACGCTTTGGCCATCCTCCACTCGCGGCCGACGGTCGCCGCTGAGATGCGCATCACCTCTGCCGTTTCGTCCATCGTGAGGCCGCCGAAAAAGCGCAGCTCGACGACGCGGCTCTGCTGTGGATCGATGGCTGCCAACCGCGTCAGCGCCTCGTCGAGGGCGAGCACATCGATATCCGTCGTCCCACTGATCATCAGCGCGTCATCGAGGGGAACCTTCCGGGCGCCGTCTCCGCGCTTGCCGGCCCCGCGCGCGCGCGCGTGGTCAACGAGAATCCGCCGCATGGCCTGGGCCGCGATCCCGAAGAAGTGGGCACGATTCTGCCATTTCACTGCCCGCTGGTCGATGAGCTTGAGGAAAGCCTCGTTGACGAGCGCCGTCGGCTGCAGGGTGTGGTCCGGGCGCTCTTTTCGGAGGTAGCTGGCCGCGAGCTTTCGCAGCTCTCGGTGTATTTGCGGCACCAGGCGGTCGAGCGCCTGCTCCTGGCCATTGGTCCAGTCCTTCAGGAGCCGGGTGACCTCGGCCGAGGCGCGGTCCATTTTCATAAGGATAAGGCCCATCGCTCGTGAGTGAAAACCCCGCCCCTTTCCGCGTGAACCAACAGACGCGGAAATCCGGGAGGTGGGGATGGGATGGCAGGCTGTTGGGCTGGCGGCGACGATCATCATCCGTTCTTACAACAACTTCGGGGTGCCCGCGCCTGATCTGGAGGCGGCCAGGGAGCACGCGCAGGCCATCCTGCAGGAGGCCGGCGTGAACATCGTGTGGGCCGACTGCTGGGTCGGCGACCGGCAGCCATCCTCCGCGCCGGCACGGTGCCACGAACCGGTCGGCGGCGACATCGTGCTGAGACTGCAGAAGACCGGCGAAGCCGATCGGTCGAAGTTCGTGTCGATGGGGTTCTCGCTCGTCGGAATCGCCGGCGCGGCGCCGTTCCTCGCGACCGTGTATGTCGATCGCGTCGCGTCGGTCTCTCGAGGCGCCGGCATCGATGCACGCCGGGTGCTCGGGCTGGCGATTGCGCACGAGATCGGCCACGTGCTGCTCAACAACAACACGCACGCGCCAAGCGGATTGATGCGCGCCGACTGGTCCCGCAACGAGCTGCGCCGCAAGGACGCGGCCACATGGCATTTCCTCGACACTGAGGCCGCGCACCTTCGCGCCGCGGCGCTGGAGCGGCAATGACCGCAAGGAATTCGACCGAGGTATTCGCGGTAAGATTCGGCCTTCCTGGAGGCCGCTGTGAAAAAACTGTTGCTGCTTGCCGGTGTGTTGTCCACGGTGCCGTTGGCGGCTCAACAGGCCGCGCCCGAAATTCCGTTCGTACCGGTCCCCGACTTCTTGAAGCTGCCTGCTGGCATGAACTTCGGCGAGGTGTCGGGCGTCGCGCTCAATTCGAAACGGCACGTCTTCATCTTCACCCGGTCGAACAGTGCCGGCGGCCCCGCATTCGGGCCGGCCGCGGCCCAACTCTTCGAGTTCGGACCGAAAGGGGAGTTCATCGGCGAGATCGGAAGGGGACTCTACGCGTGGGCCTTCGCGCACACCGTTCGCGTGGACCGCGATGACAACCTCTGGGCCATCGACAAGGGCTCGGACATGGTCGTCAAGTTCAATCCGGCTGGGCGCGTACAGATGGTCTTCGGGCGCCGAAAGGAATCGGCGGAAGAGGCGGAACCGTGGGGGCATCCGAACCCGCCGCTGCCGCCAATCGACGGCATGTTCCGCCAGCCGACGGATGTCGCATGGGACTCGGCCGGCAACATCTACATCAGCGATGGCTATGTCAACTCACGCGTGGCGAAGTACGACAGAAACGGCGACTGGGTGAAATCATTCGGCGAACCGGGCACGGGACCTGGTCAGCTCAGGACGCCGCACTCCATCGCCATTGACGCCAACGACAACGTGTATGTCGGCGACCGCGGCAACCGTCGCATCCACGTTTTCGACACCAACGGCACGTTCCTGCGGATGTTCTCGATTGACGTTCCGCCACCACCCGGGCTGCGAAACGTCGTCGGAAACACGCCGACCGGCCAGGCTGCGGCAAATCTGGTCGGCGCACCGAACTCGATCTGCATTACGCCCGGTCCCAACCAGGTGCTCTTTGTCGGCGAACAGGCTTTCCCGGGCCGCCTCTTCAAGGTGACGCTCGAGGGCAAGGTGCTGGGTGTATTCGGCCGTGGGGGCCGCCAACCCGGACAGTTCGGAGGCATCCACCAGATGGCCTGCCCGTCGGAGAACGAGGTCTACACCGCGGAGAACTACACGTGGCGGGTTCAGAAGCTGGTCGTGAAAAAATAGCGCGGCTTCTTACACTTCCCGTGTCGCAGGCACGACGCGCTTCGTAATGGGCTTCGGCGCGTCCCTGTACTTCTCGTATTTCCCGAGCGCCCGTCCAACGACGTAGAGAATCGGCATGATGACGCGTCGTACGAGCGCCGGCAACTCGAGCATCGCGTACTCCGATCGATAACGCATCATCAGGAATGCGGCGTCGAACGGCGCGGGACGGCCGCCGTTCTGTTTCGTCGAGGCGAAGAGCGCGCTGAGGAAGAACTCAACGTTGTCGGGCGGGCTGCACCACCCTGTCATGCGCAGCTCGGTATTGCCGGCGTTCCACCACTTGTGCGGAGTGCCGGCCGGCCAGACGACAGTTTCGCCGGCGTCTGCGAACTTCGCTTCCTCGCCGAGCACCAGATACCCGAGGCGTCCGGTGACGACACGCGCCGCTTCTTCCTGCAGATAGTGCACATGCATCGGAGGGCCCGCGCCAGGCTGTGCGACACCGTCGGCTTCCAGATGACCACCGTCAGGTCCGTGGGTTACACCGAGGAAGGTGAGCTGCTCACCGTGACCGTTGTCGATCGTGTAGGGATAACGCCTCATCTGGTGCGTCCATCATTGTTGCCGGCCAGCCTCTCCAGTAGAAACAGAAATATCGTGTCGGGCTCACCGATTTTCCTGCCGGTTCGGGCGCCGACGCGGATGCGCTCGCCGGATTACCCGTCATCCGGAATATAAGGTTGTGTCCACGTCCTCCTCTCGCTAGAATCGCCACCTTCCTCGAATCATCTGCCACTCGCCGACAGGAGGCTTTATGCGATTCGCCCGGCGTGCCGCATTCCTAGGGCTCTTCGTCTTTGCCAGCGTGATCTCGTCGGCGGTACCGTTGAGGGCCGCACAGGATGCAGCTGTCCTCACGCAGCCTGCCCTTTCCGACGCACAGCAGGAGCAGTTTCTGCTCAAGGCCAAGATCCTCAAGACCAGAGACATCAACAAAGGCATCACAGGGGCGAAGCGCGCAACGCTGTCCGACGGCCAGCTGAGCCATGATGCGCAGATTCAGACGGTCAATGTCTCGAAGGTTGTCTTCGTTCCTGCCAGAGGACAGACCGAACTGAACTTCAGGGACACCTACCGATTCAACGTCGCAGCATACCGGCTGTCGCGGCTGCTTGGGCTCGACAACGTTCCGGTCTCGATCGAGCGGCGCGTCGCCGCCGGTGATGCAGCGATGACATGGTGGATCGACGATGTGATGATGGATGAGCTGGAGCGGCTCAAACGCATCAAATTGAAGACAGTGCCGGCCGAGTGGCGACCATCGAGGACCGCCGGCTACATTCACGCCATGCGCGTGTTTGACGAGCTGATTTCGAACAGCGACAGGAATGTGGGGAACCAGCTGTGGAGCTCAGACGGAAAGCTGTGGATGATCGATCACACGCGGACGTTCCGGTTCAACGTGACGCTGAAGACTCCTCGACTGCTCGAGCGGTGCGACCGCCGTCTATTCGCCGGATTGCGCAGCCTTACTGAAGAAAGCGTCAACGCCGCGGTCGGCAAGACCCTCACGGAAGAGGAAATCAGGACGATGTTCATCCGGCGCGATCTCCTCGTCAAGCTGTTCGAGGAGAAGATCGCCGCGCGCGGCGAGGCCACGGTCCTTTACGATCTGGATAGGTAAGCAGCCGGTCTAGTGTGCGGGGTCATCGAACAGAACCGTGCGGGTGTCCGCATAAATCGCCGTGAATCGTCGGTCTTTGATTTCCAGTGCAGAGGCGGCCCCCCCTGGAAAGACCATGCCGGTGTCGATGAGGAAAACGGTTCCGGAGAATCGCGGCGTGATGCGCCCGGTCTGCATGACGGAATGTCCCGTGATGAAGTGGGCCACGTTATAGCGCTCTATCAGGTTCTTGACCTGAATCGCGCCGGTGTCCGACGACCAGGTCGCAAAACCCCGTACCACAGCGGGCCTTCAGGATTAAACAGCGACCATCGTGGATGCGCAGCAGCTCCGCGAGCCTGAGGGGATCCGGATTCGCCAGCACATCAAGAGTGTCCTGGGGTGTCGCGGGTTCGGTCCTGGCGAGCGCGGCGTTGAACTCCACTTCGATCTGCGCTGCGGTGAGAATTTCCGGCAGGGTGAAGTACGACAGTATCAGCTTCCGATCGAACATTCGGCTGCGGTAGTCATCGAAGCGCTTGATGTCGCTCGTGACCTGCCTGTTGATGTCGTCCAGTCTGCGCGGCGCGCCAGTGGGATTGACCCCGGCGTGCATGAAAACGCTGTTGCCTATCTGAAAAACCGGCGCTTTGGTGCGCAACCACCGGCCATATTGCCCCTGCGGGCCGAAGGCTTCACGGTACTCGAGGTATCCGGCTGGATGGGCATCCATCCATTGACTTTTGGGGACTGGCTGGAAGAAGCGCGGCGGCGAGCGCGGAAACACTGCGCCACGCGACGCGCAGAACTTCAGGTACGCCTCGTAGGCGGCCTCCCGCCGCTGATCGGACCCTTCATCGGCAAAGGTCGCGTAGATCTCGGGAGTCATGTCCCGAAAATCGCCCGCCATGTTCATGATCTCGTGGTTGCCGAGCAGGACCACCACGCGGCCCCCGGCCGCGGTCGCCTCTTGCTCGAGCGCCATGAGCCGATCGACGACGGCCCTCGCTTTCGGGCCACGGTCGAGAAAGTCGCCAGTCTGAATCAAGGTGGTGTTGCCGGCGCTCCAGTTGCCGCTCGCATCGGTGATGCCGGCGTGTCGGAGGATTTCAATGAAGGCGTCGAAGTTGCCGTGGATGTCGCCGATGGCCACGACCCGCGGCACGGCGCCGCTCTGCGCGACGCCTGGCGGTGCCGACGCGGTGCTGACAAGCAGGAAGAGGGCAAGCACCCAGCGTCGCCGAGATGCGTAAACGGTTCCCCTCACACGGAATATATGCTGAATTATATAGCTACGGGCGTGGAGCGTGTGGCATAAGTGTCGCGCGTCCCATGACTACCGCACATGACATCGCGCCTTAACCGGCTGGTCGGCAAGGTCGTCCCCGTGTGGGAAGGCGAAGCCGGCACCGCGCTGCTGATGTTCGCCTATTCGTTCCTGGCGATGACGTCCTACAACATCGTCAAGCCGATCACGCGGTCGAAGTTCATCACCGATCTCGGCGCAGACAATCTACCCTACGTTCAACTGGCGGCCGGCGTTCTCATTGGCCTGCTCATGCAGTTGTACAGCCGGGGCATCGCGCGACTGCCCCGCCGCTCGGTCATTCCGGTCACGCAAGGCGGTGCGGCCGCGCTGCTGATTGTGTTCTGGTTTCTCTTTCAGAATGGCGCGGCCTGGACGTCGGTGGCGTTCTATGTGGCCGGGCTGATTCTCGGTATTCTGCTCATCAGTCAGTTCTGGACGCTTGCCAACGATATTTACAATCCGCGCCAGGCGAAAAGGCTGTTCGGTTTTGTCGGCGGCGGCGCAAGTCTGGGAGGCGCGATGGGCGCGGCGCTCACCTCGCTCGCCGTGGAGAGGGTCGGCACCAACAACCTGCTGTTGGTCAGTGCCGCAGTCCTCGGTATGTGCGTCGCACTCGTGATGGTCATCGAGCGCCGCGAAACTGTCGAAAGCGATTTCGCGCTGGCCGTCGAGGAACGCGGCATCGGCGGCGGAGAAGCGATTCGACTGCTGCTCGCCTCGCCGCACCTGCAGGTGATCTCGATGGTGATCGGCTTGGCGGCAATCGGCGCCGCAATCATCGAGCAGCAGCTCAACATGGCGGCGGCGGCATTGAAGGGCGGCGGCGGCACCGACGCAATTACGGCGTTCCTGGCGCAGGTGACGTTTTACCTGTCGATCGTCGGGTTCGTCGTGCAGGTCGGCCTGACCAGCCGCATTCACCGCTCGCTCGGTCTGGCCTTCGCGCTGCTCATTCTGCCGGTCAGCCTCGGCGCAACCGCGGCGATCATCCTGCTCAACGGCGCGCTCTGGGCGACAGCGGCGGCGCGCGTGCTCGACACGTCGCTGCGGTACAGCATCGACAAGACGACGCGCGAAGTGTTGTTTCTGCCGCTGCCGTCGGATTTGAAGTATCGCGCAAAGCCGTTCGTAGACGTCACGATGGATCGCTTCGCGAAGGCGCTTGGAGCACTCCTGCTCCTGGTGCTGATCAAGCCATGGGGATTGGGCCTTGACTGGCGGCGCCTGAGTTACGCGAGCCTTGCCGTGACCGGGTTGTGGATTGTCATGGCAATACGCGCGCGGCGCGAATACCTGAAGACATTCCGTCACAGCATCGAGACGGGAGCCATCGCGCCGGCGAGCGTGCGACTCGACGTCGCTGACGCTGCGACGATTGAGACGTTGGTCCAGGAGCTGTCCGACCCCGACGAGTCGCGCGTGCTCTATGCGATCGACATGCTCGAGACGCTCAACAGACGCAACCTCATCACGCCTCTGCTGCTCCATCACGAGTCGCCGAAAGTGCGGTCGCGGGCATTGCTCGCGCTGCAGTCGGCGCGCGAGTCGGTCGCCGCACGGTGGATACCGTCGGTCGAGCGCATGTTGAAGGATGAAGACGCCGACGTGCGCGCCGCGGCTGTGCGCGCGCTTGCTGCGCTGCGTAAGGAGGAAGACTCGGCCTTCATGAGGACCTACCTGCAGGACCCGGAGCCGCGCGTGGCGACGACAGCCGCCGTGGTGCTGGCGAACTCGGGTCGCGAGACCGACGCATCAGCGGCCGAAGACGCCTTGAGGCGGTTGATCGTTGACACGCGCGACGCCGCATCCGGTGCCCGCAAGGAGGCAGCGGCGGCACTCGCGCAGATTCGTCACTCACGCTTCCGCGCGCTCCTGGTGCCGCTGTTGAACGATCCGAGTGTGGACGTCGCGCGTGAGGCGATCCGCAGCGCGCGAGCGATGGGAGCGGTCGATGCGCTCTACGTGCCTGCCCTTGTCTCGCTGCTGGGCCATCGAGCACTCAAGCAGGCGGCGCGCGACACGCTCGTCAGCTACGGCGAGGATGTGCTCGCTGCACTCGCGTATTTTGTGAAAGATCGCGACGAACACGTCTGGGTGCGCCGCCACATTCCCTCGGTGCTCGCGTTGCTGCCGACGCAGCGTTCGATGGACGTTCTCCTCGCGACGCTCGACGATCCGGACGGATTCCTGCGCTACAAGGCCGTCGTCGCCATCGAAAAACTGCGGCGCGGCCATCCAGATTTAACCCTCGCACGCGAGCCGATCGAGGCGCTCGTGCTCAGGGAGAGCACGAGATACTACGGGTACCTGACGCTGCGCTTCAACCTCGTCCAAAGCGGCAGTGACATGCAGCGGACGCTCGTCATGCGCGCGCTCGACGACAAGCTCGCCCGCGCAGTGGATCGCATGTTCCGGCTGTTGGGCCTGATCTACCCCTGGAAGGACATCGCGGCCGCGCGCTACACAATCGATCACGGAGACGCCCGCAAGCGCGCCAGCGCAATCGAGTACATCGACAACCTGCTCGGCGGAGCCATGCGCAAGATCGTGATGCCGATCATCGACGATTGCCCGATGGAAGAAAAGGTGAGACGCGCCCATTTGATCCTCAAGACCGCGCCCGGCAGCCTCGAGCAGACCGTCTCCCGATTGGTACACGACAACGATCAGGTCGTCGCGGCTGCCGCTATTCACCTTGTCGAACACCAGCGCCTGTGGTCGCTCTGCGAAGACTTGGAACACGCGTTGGCGCATCGCTCGGCCAGCGACTGGTACGTGTTCGAAGCGGCCTCATGGGCCCTCGCCGGACACAGGCTTCCGGACAAACGGCGGGATCTCTGGATTGAGCCGCTGCCCGCCGTCGAACTGGCTGACCGCCTTCGCACGATGCCGCTGTTTGATTTTGTCTCGGTCGATGAGCTCTTCCGCATCGCGGGCGCGGGACGCAGGTGCGCCACGAAGGGGGACGCGAGCTCTACCACGAAGGCGCCAGGGCGGAGGAAGTGCAGTTTCTTCTCGACGGCTCGGTGCGCGTGACGGCCGATGATGACGCGCCACACGAGCTCGGCGCGCCGGCCGTGCTCGCGTTCAAGAATATGCTCGAGGGCAGTCCTTTACGGCTGACCATTCGCGCGGTCGATCGCACCGTCTGCCTGGCTTTGCGCGGCGACGAGTTCCTGACGATGCTGTCCGACAACATCGTCATGGCGCAGGGATTGTTCCGCATGCTGCTCGACACGCCCAAAGCTCGCCACTGGCGGACTGTCTATGCTCCGAAACTCGACTCTGAGCGCGTCAATGAGCGCAGTCTGCCGCTACAGCCACTCGAAAAGGTATTGATGCTTCGTGAGAACCCTCTTCTCGAGCGCGCAACCGTCCCCCAGTTGCTCGAGCTGGCGACCGTGACGCGCGAGGTGTCATTCGCGCACGGGAGCGTGCTGTTCAATGAGACCGATCCTCCGGCGCTGTACTACGTGATCGAAGGCGACATTCGGCTCGAGGGAGACGCAGGCGGTGCCATCGTGGCGCGGCCTGGCAGCACGATTGGAATATCGGAAACGCTTGCCGGGGTCTCTTTAGGCCTGCGCGCCGTCGTGACCCGTGACGGACACGCGCTGCGGATCGATCACGACGATCTCTTCGATGTGCTGGGTGACCATATCGATCTCCTGCAGGGGGTTTTCAGTGCGCTGCTGCAGGTGCAAAAGCCTGAAAGCGTGCTGGACCGGGTGCCTCAGCTATAAGCTACGGCAAGTCGTTCAGGCTCTCCGCGCGCGCTATTTCCGCACCCACGTCTCAATGGTCTTGAGGTCGTTGCCTCCCCCCCGGTAAGATGCTCTCGACCGTCATCGTCTTGCCGTCCGCAGATACCGTGCCGTTGGACGTTCCAAACGGCTTGCCATTCATTTTCACAACGGCGCTGTAGCGATGGGCGTCCACGCGCTTGATCGCCATCGTCTCGCCGGACGGCTTGCCACCAACCAGAGCCGGCGCCTCGGTGCCATCCATCGGCGAGTTAACCGTCATGGTCGTCGCGGGCTGGTTGCCCATGGCCGGTATTTGCCAGATGAAGCGCAAATCCACCGTTGCAACACGCCTCGACCGTCATCGTGAGGCCTTTGCCTTTAACGTCGGTCCTCACCCACGTGGTGCCGACGCCGAGTTGCGCATATGCCTGATTGGCCCACCCGCTGCGGATAGGAAGGCAACGCTGCAGATGAATCGTTTGGTCGCCGCCACGGATTTCATATCGACCTCCGCACTGGCCGCGTCGCTCCACGGGCCGGAAATTCGCTCTAGTCGATTGGCTCCAGCTTCACGATCGATGCGCCGTGATTATTGCCGACCCAGAATGTGGGCGGCAATGTTCGATTATCGACGAAGACTCTTCGACGTTGGTTGGTCTCGGAAGCATGTACTCGATGTGAAACCTGGACAGCATACTCCCACAAACCGGATATTGTCCTCCTCGACAAGGCGGCGCGGCGGCCAGCGCTTGCGCTAATTCGCTTTGCCGAGCGGCACGCCGATGTTGTACCAGCAGTTCACGGACTCTCCCCGTTTCTTCGCTGGCGAGTACGTCCACCGCGTGACCGCCGCGACGACCGCCTCGTCCGATGAGCGACCGAGCCTGGACCCACGAAGCAGACTGACGCGGAACGGATGACCGGTGCTCGAGACGAGCACGCGAACGACGACGACGTCATTGTGCGGGCGAGCCGGAAGATTGGCCGGTAGTTGCGGTTCAACGCGGGTTGCGATCTGCGGCGGCTCGTCAACATCATTCCGTTCGAAGAAGCGGCCGGTGGGTGGCGCGGGTGACCCCGCCACCAGTGCCCGTGGCTTCGTCGGCACAGGAGCGGGTGTTTCCGGCGCCGGAGCAGGGGCGACGACGGGCGCCACGTGCTGAGCGGATGAACCTTCCTGGCGAACAGCCCGCCGGCGTCCTGCAGCGGTCGTCGGTTTTGGCAAAGCCGCGGCCCTCGACGGTGCAATTCCTGATGCGCGATTTTCGGCGACCGTCTTCGCCTCTGAACGACTATGAGGTGGCGTCGCCCCGCGCTCGGCCGCCGTAGCGCTTGCCACGACTGGCGTCGCATGAACTGGCTGTTCTTCGCGAGCTGCCGGCTGCGGCCAGTGAAGCCCAAGCCGACGAGCACCCTCGGCTGCGCCGATCGCAACAACGATCACGGCGGCCGCCTTGATCCACACCGTTGTGCGACTCCGGCGCTGGGGGGGAGCCGCAACGATCGGGCGCTTGGGAGCCGGCGCAGGATTCGCCGCCTTTGCGAGATGGGCTTTCGCGGTCATGTCCGCCACCGCTTTGGCGGTGTCCGACCGGGAGACTTCGATCTGGATCGCGTTCACGTTGACGACCGGAGGTGGCACGTTGACGACCGGCGGTGGCACCGCCGCCGTCGTCTTGATCGACAGTTGGTGCTTTCTGCACATTGATGACAGTGGTCTTTCTGCGCACCGGCCGTTGCCGTAGCGTCCGAGGGCACCGCAACTGTCGCGCTGCCGATACCGGAGCCAAGGCCTGCGTACAGGACTTGCAGAGATCGCCGTCAGCGGAAGGGCCGCCGCAGCTCTCGCAGCGAGCGGCCGGAGAACCCGGCTTCTACCGCCCGCCGCTCCTGTAACCAAAGTTGGCGGCCGCAGCACGGACAGTAATGCCCAGGCGTCAGCGGCTCCGTTTGACACTCGGCGCAGTTCACAATTCCTCCCAAGGCTCCCCACGGGAGCGCTTCGAGTGGAGCAGCAATGGACCTGCCAGCTCTGCTATCCGCTTTTTGTGGAGGTTTTGTGCAGTTATCGATCGAAGGGCCTTGGCGCAGACGAGAAGTTGCCACTCCTTCGCGCTGGGCCTGCCAAAAATTGGCACCGGCGGGCGCTTACCGGTTACAAATCTGCGCTCAGCATTTCGATCTTGCGAATTGAGGGGTTCGATAGAGCAGCCGCGAGACGCGTGAGATACGCGCTTCGGGAATGGCGATCGCGCCCAGCGACGCCAGATGTTCATTGCACCATTGCACGTCGAGCAAGGTCATCCCGCTCGACCGCATGAGATCCACCAACGACATCAAGGCCACCTTCGATGCGTCGCGCTCGGTGTGAAACATCGATTCGCCGGAGAAATACCCGTCAATCCGAACGCCGTACAGGCCACCCACGAGTTCGCTGCTCCTGTCGAACACCTCGACGCTGTGGGCCCAGCCCAGCTCGTGCAGGCGCGTGTACCCTTCGATGAATTCTTCAGTGATCCAACTGCGTCCACGCGATGGATGGGCGCAGGCGCGCATCACGCGGGTGAAGCAGGTATCGACTCGAACCTCCAAGCGCTTCGCGCTCTGCCGCATCGAGCGCGTCACGCGCAGACGGTCGAGCGGCAGAATGCCCCGCGGATCGGGCGACCACCAGCCGAGCCGGTCGCCCAGCTCATCGACCCCCATCGGGAACATGCCGCGCCGATAGGCCTCGATCACCGTGGAGGGTTCCAGATCGGCGCCCAGGGCGCAGGAGGTCGCTATCAGGCCACTCGGACAGGCGGCGGAAGTCGCCATCGGCTCTTCCCCACTGGCTGTGGCGCTGCGTCCCAGCTCGTCATCAGCCGATCTTATCCCTCGCCTATCACACCGTGTGCAACACTACCGCGCATGTTTCCAGCGTTCGCGCTCTCGATCGCGCTCAACCTACTGCAATCTGCCAACTCACTGGACGGGGCGAAGGTGCTGACATACGATGCAGCCATGGAAACTCTGAGCCGGCGCAGTTTCATTCAGGCCGCGGCGGGTGCGGCGGCTCTGGGGCCTGCCGTCGCTCGCTCGACGCTGGCGCTGGCGCGCACAGCGCGACGCGGGCTTCCGCGGTCCGCTGTGCTTCTTTTCGAAGCATCTGCCGCGGATGAACGGCCGCGAGCTCGGCCGGACGCTGAAGGCGCTCGGGTTCGACGGCGTCGATCTCACGGTGCGCCCGGGCGGGCACGTCGATCCGAAGCGTGTGGCGATCGAGCTGCCCGTGTTCGTCGACGGCATCCGCCACGAGGGTCTGGCGGTGCCGATGATCACGACCGAGCTGTTATCTGACGCAGATCCGGTCGCGCAGCCGACGCTCGAGACCGCGGCGCGGTTGAAGATTCCGTTCTACAAACCGGGCTACTACCGATATAAGTTCGTCGATGTTCGCAAAGAGCTCGAAGCCGCCGGCAGACAGCTGAGAGGACTTGCCGATCTGAGCCGCCGTCACGGGATGCGCCTCGGGTATCACAACCACGCGGGGTACATCGGCGGCCCGGTCTGGGATTTTGCCTCCTTCATCGAGCCGCTCGACGCGGCAACCGTCGGGTATTACTTCGACGTCCGTCATGCGGTGGTCGAAGGCGGAGACGGCGGGTGGCGCACGGCGTTCGACCTGGTGGCGCCGCGGTTGTCGATGATCGCGCTCAAGGACTTCTTCTGGGAAAAGAGCGGCGGCTCGTGGCAGCAGCGGAACTGCCCCATGGGCGAGGGCATGGTCGACTGGAAACGGTTCTTCGCCATGCTCGCGAAAGCGCGTTTTCACGGTCCGGTGTCGCTCCATCTGGAATACGAGGTCGCCGGCGCCACGCCCGCGGCGCAGGAGGAGAACACGTTGGCCGCGGCCGCACGCGATTTGGCGTTCGTCAAGGCTCGCATCGCCGAAGCCTATTCAGGGGCCACGATGTGATCGTCACGCGCCGGCAGTTTCTGCGCCAGGCGTCGGCCATACCCCTCGGCGCTGCGATCGTCGCGCCGAAACCCACCGATATCCGCATCGACGAAGTCGTTCACGGCTACGAAGACTACGTGTACCGCGCGCCGTACAAGTTCGGCGGCCGGGTTGTCGACCGCGTCACGCTGCTGAACGTTCACTGCCGCGTCACCACGCGAAACGGACAGACCGCCTGGGGCTTCGCGTCGATGACGATGGGCAACATGTGGGCGTTTCCATCAGCCACGATGTCGTACGACACAACGCTCGAGGCCATGAAAGCGCTGGCGTCGCGCATCGCGCGGCTGGCGGGCGACTGCCCCGAGATCGGGCATCCACTCGACATCGCGCATGTCCTCGAGCCCGAGTGCCTGAAGGCCGCTGCGGAGGTTTCCGCGGAGCGCAAGCTCACCGAACCCATCCCCAAGCTGTGCACGCTCGTCGTCGCCAGTCCCTTCGACGCGGCGCTCCACGATGCGTTCGGAAAAGTTCACCGCCGCAACGTCTACGACACCTACGGCCCGGATCTGATGACACACGACGTGTCGCGTTATCTCGGTGCCTGATTTTCAGCGGCGCGCGGCTCGATCGGGCGATTGCTGTCGAAGCGACGGGAGCGCATCCCTGTGTTTCACAGCGTCGGCGGACTCGATCCGCTCGAGACCAGCGACGTCGAGACGCCCGTTCGCGACGGCCTGCCTGAAACGCTGGCTGAATGGATTCGGCGGGATGGTCTCGTGCGCATCAAGATCAAGCTGCAGGGCGACGACCTGTCGTGGGACGTCGAACGGACGCTGGCGATCGATCGGATTGCCTCGCCCGTGCAGGCCGAGCGGCGCGGTCGCCGATCTGGCGTATTGCCTGGATTTCAACGAGCGCTGTCCCGACGTGCAGTACGTCCTGGAATGTCTCCGCCGGATCCGCGCCCGGTCGCCCGAAGGCTTCGAGCGGATTCTCTATGTCGAGCAGCCGACGGCGCGGGATCTCAAAGCGAACCGGCAGAACGTCATGCACGAAGCCGCGCGATTGCGTCCGGTCGTCATCGACGAATCGCTGACGGATCTCGAAAGCCTCGTGCTCGCGCGCGAAATGGGCTACACGGGTGTGGCGTTGAAAGCCTGCAAAGGCCAGAGCCAGACGGTGCTGATGGCCGCCGCCGCGCAAAAGTACAAGCTGTTCCTGTGCGTGCAGGATCTCACGTGTCCCGGCGCGTCGCTGATCCACTCGGTTGGCATCTCCGCTCGCGTTCCGGCGGTTGCCGGCATCGAAGCCAACGCGCGACAGTACGTTCCCGCAGCGAACGAGCCATGGCGGCACCGTTTTCCCGGCATCTTTACGATCACCGACGGATACATCCGCACCGCGGACATCGGCGGGCCGGGGCTCGGCATTCCCGATGACATGGTGCCACCATGTTGAAATCCTTCGTTCGCAGCGCGCTGACTTCTCTTGTTCTCTGCGGCGTCCTCGTGCTCTTGCCTGCCCCGGCCGAGACGCAGCGCGATACCAGCTCCGCTGATGCCAGGCTCCGCGCCCTCTACACGGAAGAGTGGAATTGGCGGCGGCAGGAGATGGCGCGGAGTAGCGATCAGCCTGGCGAGGCGGGTGCGAGCGATCACTTCCCCAGGGTTAATGCCGCGTCGCAACAGGCGCGGCTGGCCTACTGGACGCGAACGCTGGCGACGCTCGACAGCATCCCGTTCGACGAGCTCTCGCCTGTGGAGAAGGTGAACGCGCAGGTCTTCCGCGCCTCCATTCACGCGCTCTCGAACGAGATCAGGTTCCGAACCTACGAAGCGCCCTTCAATAGCGACACCTTCTTCTGGACCGACTTCACGCCGCGCCAGGGCTTCGTCACCGTCAGCGCGTATCGCGCCTATCTCGGCCGTCTTCGCGACGTGCCGCGCTACTTCGACGAGCAGATCACCAATATGCGGGCCGGCCTGGCGCGCGGTTTTACGGTGCCGCGCGTGTCGGTCGTCGGGCGTGACAAGACGATCGAGCCGTACGTCAAGGGCGACACCGCCAATCCTCTGTACGCGCCGTTCACGCAGATGCCCTCGAGCATCTCCGAGACGGACCAGGCGGCGATGCGCGCCGAAGCGGAGACGGTGCTCCGTGAGGTCGTCGCGCCGGCATACGAGCGGCTCCTCACCTTCATGCGCACCGAGTACGTGCCGAAGGCTCGCACGACGCTCGCGGCGACCGCGATGCCCGATGGCGAGGCCTACTACCAGGCCATGATCGAGAAGTTCACGACGCTGAACCTGACGGCCAAAGCAGATCCACGAGATTGGCCTGAAGGAGGTGGCGCGCATCGAGAAAGAGATGGAAGCGACCAAGCAGCGGGCGAAGTTCACAGGGACGATGGCGGAGTTCTTCCAGTTTCTGCGAACCGATCCGCAGTTCTACGCCAAGACACCGCGCGAGCTCCTGTCGTACTCGGCGTACGTCTCGAAGAAGGCCGACTGGAAGCTCGGCGAGACGATCGGGTTCCTGCCGCGGCGCAGGCACGGCATCCGGCCTGTTCCCGACGCGCTCGCGCCCATCTTTACCGGTGGGCGAGGCGGGCTCGAAGCGTGCCTGATGAATACTTACAACCTGCCGGCGCGCCCGCTCTACACGCTTGCGGCCCTGACGCTGCACGAGTGCACGCCCGGCCACAGCTTTCAGGCGGCTCTCGCACTCGAGGTGCCCGACCGCCCCCCGTTCCGACGCGGAACCTCATTCTCCGCCTACGGCGAAGGGTGGGGACTCTACACCGAGTGGCTGGGCACCGTCATGGGGATTTATGAAACCCCGTACGAGGACTTCGGCCGGCTCACATACGAAATGTGGCGCGCGTGCCGGCTGGTGATCGATACGGGAATCCACGCGTTCGGCTGGAGTCGCGAGGAGGCGATGGACTACCTGCGCACTCGCGCGGCGCTTTCCGACCACGAGATCACGACCGAGGTCGAGCGCTACATCGCATGGCCCGGGCAGGCTCTGGCGTACAAGCTTGGCGAGCTGCAGATCCGCCGGCATCGTCGCGAGGCGGAGGAGAAGCTGGGCTCCAAATTCGACCAGCGCCACTTCCACGATGCCATTCTGGCGCTCGGATCGGTTCCGTTGCCTGTGCTCGAGCAGCGGATGGCGCAGTTTATCGCCGATGGCGGTGTGAACCAGCGTTAGCGCCCTCGCGCATGCGCCCTCGCGCGCAATTTGTCCGTGACATGCCGTTTTTGTCGGCAATCGGTATCGGGCTTTCGCTGAAATCCTACGGCGAAATGTGCTCGGTACTTGGCAAGGATCCCGCAACGCGGTCGGCATGCGAGTCGGCTCCGAACTCAAAGCCGCCCGAAAAAAGGCCGGGATCACTGTCGAGGTGATTTCGAAGCGGACCAAGATCCACGTCAGCAAGCTGGTCGCGCTTGAAAAGAACGACTTCAAGAACCTCCCGACAGGTCTGTACTTGTTCTCCACCGTTCGTGCCTACGCTCGCGAAGTGCACATCGATCCCGAGCCAATCGTCGAACGACTGCGCGCGGAATTCGCGGATAAGGATGCGCTGGATGCCCTACATGCACTAGATGCGACCGGCGCGCTCGACACGAAAAACTTGGCGGATGCGAGAAGGTCCAAGAGGAACAGTCGAACCTTTTGAGGAATGCCGCGATTGCGGCCGGCGTTGTGTTGATGGCGCGCCGGTGCAGGAGCTTACCTCCATAACAGGCGCATCGCGCACGAGGTCCGCAGCACCAAGGTAGACGATCTTCAGCTGCGCCGGCCACCACGGTTGCAGCTGCGGTCGATGTGCCGCAGCAAGCTGCGCGTGCAGCCCGCAGACCAGCGCCAACGAAAACCCACAGGCCGAAACCGCGAACTGCTGCCGTCAAACCAGGACTGCAAGAAACCGTAGCGACCGCTGGCGCCGTGTCCGAATGAATCCGCTCGAGAGACACCTGCAAACGATCGAAGAACTTAAGCCCGACAGCGCCCGTGCGTCTGCGACTGCGCCGTAACTCTCCATCCGGACCGTCTTCTCGAGATCCGTGCGGCTCTCGGTGAATGCGCCGTAGTATTTCGTATCGTCTGCGTATGGCTAGCGCGATAACCAAATTCGGCACCATCATGATCGCGGCTGTCTTGAGCCCGGTGCCTATGCGGCGCAGAATCGCTCCGGATATCCAGCAAACGTACTCGACGCGTTGCGGCGGATGCCATGGAGACGATGGCCGGGGCACCGCAGCAGGGCCCGGCACTTGCTGGAAGTCCGTCGGTTCGCGCGCGATCCCCTCAAAGCCTTCGTAATGTCATTCGAAATGGGATCCCCGCCGCAGGGATGCCCGCATTCGATCTTCCGGCCGACACGCTCGATGCTCTCGCGACGATGATCACGTCGTGGAACGCGGTGGCGGCAAACGCCAGTGTTCCCGGTGATGCCGCCGCTGGCCGCCAGTTTTTTGTGGGGAAGGGACAATGCGTGTCGTGCCATCTCGCGCAGGGTGAAGGTTCGGCGATCGGACCCGATCTCTCGGATATCGCGCTGACGCTGACCGTGGATGAAATTCGAGACGCGCTGCTGAATCCCGACGCGCGGATCGCTCCCGGTTATGGCGTGGTTTCTGTTCGCCTGCGCGATGGTCGAATGCTGCGCGGATTCGCGCGAAGCCGCAGCAGTTTCGACGTGGCTATCCAGGACCTGACAGGCGCGTTCCACACGCTGTCGCTCGATGACGTCGCGTCCATCACCGACGAGAAAACGTCGCACATGGCCGCCGTGAAGGCGAGCGCCGACGAGTTGCGCGACGTGATCGCGTATCTGAGCCGACTGACCGGCGTACGACCCGGAGCCGTCGGCGTCGCGTGCCGCGTTCCGACACGGGAATTGATTTCAGCAGGATTCTCAATCCGAAGGCTGGCGAGTGGCCGACGTTCAACGGAAACGTGAGCGGAAACCGCTACAGCCCGCTCACGCGATCAACAAGTCGAACGTGAGCAGGCTGAGCCTGAAATGGACGTTTTCCATTCCGCTCTGGTCGCTGTTCCATCCGGACACTCCGTACTATCGCCAGAACATGCAGTACTTCGGGCTCGAAACCGTTCCGATCGTGGCCGACGGCGTCATGTACGTGACAGGGCCGAACCAGGTGTTCGCGCTCGACCCGCGCACCGGCCATCAGATCTGGCATTACTCGCGCCCGCGCTCGACCGACCTGGTCTCCGATGCGTCACTCGGCACGAACCGTGGCGTCGCCGTTCTGGGCGAACACGTGTTCATGGTCACCGATAACGCCCACTTGATTGCGTTGCATCGCGTCACGGGCCGCCCGGTCTGGGAGGTCGTCATGCCCGACGAGGCGCAGCGCTACGGCGGGACCATGGCGCCACTCATCGTCAAAGACATGGTCATCGCCGGCGTCTCGGGCGGCGACTGGGGCATTCGCGGATTCCTTTCGGCCTACAAAGCCGCCACCGGCGAACGCGTCTGGCGCCACTGGACCATTCCGGCCAAAGGCGATCCGGGCTTTGAGACCTGGAAGGGAACGGCCGTCGCCACTGGCGGGGGCGGGACCTGGCAGACCGGTTCATACGATCCCGAGACCGATACGCTCTACTGGGCCACCGGCAATCCGTGGCCGAATTCCGATGATCGCGAGCGCGGCGGCGACAATCTGTTCACCGACTGTGTCCTCGCGCTCGATCCGGCCACCGGAAAACTGAAGTGGTACTACCAGTTCACGCCGCACGATGTTCGCGATTGGGATGCGAATGAGCCCAATGTCCTCGTCAACACCACGTATCGCGGGCAGGAGCGAAAGCTGCTGCTGCATGCGGACCGGAACGGCTTTTTCTACGTCTTCGATCGCACCAACGGCCAACTGCTGCTCGCGGAGAAATTCGTTCGAAGGCTGACGTGGGCGAGTGGAATTGGCGCAGATGGCCGCCCGATTCGTATTCCCGAGCGCGACGTGAGTTGTCCCGGCCACGCGACAAACTGGCATAGCACCGCCTTCAGCCCGGTCACACGCCTGTATTACGTTCAGGCCACAGAGCAGTGCATCGTCCGACCGTCGCCCGGTAGTTGGAAAACCGAGCGCCCGCGCGTGGACCCTGCGACGAGATATCTCCGCGCGCTCGATATCGAGACCGGGAAAATCGTGTGGGAGATCCCGCAGGCCGGACCGGCCGACGGCAAGAGAGATGCGGGCGTGTTGGGAACCGCGGCTGGCATCCTGTTCTACGGAGACGCGAGCGGCTACTTCGTCGCCGTTGACGAGCGGGACGGGAAAACGTTATGGCGCGTTCCGCTGAACGCCACCATCAAGACCTCGCCGATGACCTTCGCCGTCGGCGGACAGCAGTTCATCGCTCTTGCTGTCGGCTCCACCATCGTGTGCTTCGGACTGTAACGCGAGAGAATTAACTTACCTCAGCGACGCACTCGGCTCCTACCGCGGCGCCGGGTTGACGCAGGCGCGGGCGCCCCGCGTACCGAGTCTGTTCGATCAGACGCCGCAGTTCAGCCTGCATCTGCTGAAGCGTCTCACGCGCGTCTGAACGGTCAATGATGTTCGTCTCTTCGTAGGGATCTTTTTCGAGATCGTAGAGCTCGTCCATCCCCTGAAGCTCGCGGTAGTTGATGTACTTGTGCCGCGAGGTTCGAGCCGCCACGTAGCCCATGTTCCGAATGCGCGGAAACACGGTGTCGGTGAAGTACTCGATGAGGAACGACGTGCGCCACTCCCGTGCCTCCTTCTTGAGCACCGGCACAAGGGAGCGGCCCTGGATTCCAGCGCCAGGTTGAAGTCCGGCCACCTCGAGGAGTGTCGGAGCGATGTCGAGGCTCAAGGCCATCTCGGGCGGTGTCGAGCCCGCCATCGTCAACGGCGGATAGCGGATGACGAGCGGAATACGGATCGTCTCTTCGTACGCCAGACGCCGCTCTTCGTTGAGTCCGTGCTCGCCGTAGAAGTATCCGTGGTCGCTCGTAAACACGACCACCGTGTCATTCAGCATGCCCTTGCGCTCCAGGGCCGCGAGGATCCGCCCCAGGCTATCGTCGACGCCAAGCAACATCTCCAGACGGCCTCTGATCTCCTCATCGGATGTGGCGGTCTTCGGGCCAAGTGGAGGAAGCTGGTCAATCTGGCGAAGCAGCGCGGGTTTCCCAAGCGGCGGCTTGAACGCGTTCGCGCGCCGAGGCATGGTGCGACCGACGTAGCGACCGCGGTGGCGATCCGCGGCAACAAAGCCTCCGGGCTGTCCCGGAATCGGCACCATACTCCCATCGTCACGCTGAATCACATTGGGATGGATGGCCTTGTGAGCCAAGTACACGAGGAACGGACGATCCGAAGGACGGTCCATGAACCGCTCCACATAGTCGGTGAGCAAGTCGGTCGTGTAACCCTTGGCGTGCACCCGCTCGCCGTCGACATTCAGTGAGGGGTCGATCGCTTCCCCTTGTCCTGGCATGGCGACCCAGTGGTCGAATCCCGGGCGAGGGCTGTCGTCGTTGCCCATGTGCCACTTGCCGAAGAAGCCGGTGCGGTAGCCGGCGCGCTGAAGCTCCAACGGGAACACCCGCAGGTTATGGCTTGGTCGAGCGGTGTTGTCGATGATGCCGTTGGTGTGCGGGTACTGGCCCGTGAGAAAGCTCGCCCGGCTGGGAGAGCAGAGTGGCGTTGTGGCGAACGCGTTCGTGAAGCGCGCCCCTTCGCGCGCGAGCCGGTCCATGTTCGGCGTGTCGATGAACGGATGGCCGGCAACCCGCATCTCATCCCAGCGCATGTCATCGACGAGCACCATGACGATGTTCGGTCGGCGCGGTTGAGCGGGCGGTGGAGCAGTGTTCTGGGTCTGGCCTGGCGACGTACACGTGGTCGTCAGAAGTGCGGCCACGACAACGAATAGCTGCGGAGCCTTCAATCGATGCCTCCGCTCAAGCAATCTGACAGAGTCGCGGCGCTACTTTGTCTCCTTATGAAGGCGGGAGAAAGCCGTTGCCGCAGCGCGAGACCGTAGACAAGCGAATTCCAGCGAAGACAGAAAACGCGGCCGAGGCGTGACTGGGCGTGGGGATGGGGGCCCCCGCGCTCACAAACGGCAGGGCCGACGCCGCGTTTTGCAGACTGACTCCCGGGCTCGCGAGCGAACGAGCTACTGCACCGTCAGATGGCTGACAAAGTAGTGCCGGAACGAGCTGTCAGCGATGAGCCGAAGCCAAAAATCGACCTACTGCGGCAACGCAAACGCCGTCAGCATGTTCCCGGACGGCGTGAGGAGATACTGGCGGCCGTCGACCATGTAGGTCGTTCCGCCGGTAGACCGAAGACCCACGCCGAGCTGGTAATGCCACAGATACTTCCCGCTCCGAGAGTCCAACGCGATGATGTTGCCGTCGCCGTCCCCCGAGAACACCAGTCCCGACGCCGTCGTCAGCACGCCGGAGGAAGAACCGGTCGGATAGCGGAACTCCCATTTGCGATCGCCGGTCAGCGGGTCGATCGCACGGAGAGCGCCGTAGCTCTGGTGATCGCGCGCCCGTATCGTGCCGCCCGATTGGTACTGTTCCCCTTGTCTGAACGGCTCGTTCAAGGTGAAGTAAGTGGCGCACGTCTCACGCGCGTTCACGAAAAACAGACGCTGCGCCGGATCGTACGAAGGGGAGAAGAAGCTCGTCCCTCCACCATAATCAGGACACGTCCTCGCACCCTCTTCGTTGGGCATATTGCCCGGGAGCAGAATCGGCCGTCCCTCGGGGCTGATTTCCTTCGCCCATGTTTGTGTGATAAACGGCTTTGCCAGAATCATGCGCCCGTTCGTCCGATCGAGCGTGTAGAAGAATCCGTTGCGATTGGCAAACAGCAGCGTCTTGCGTGGCTGATTGTTGATCGTCAGATCGGCAAGGACGGGCACCTGAGTGGAGTCCCAGTCGTGCGTGTCGTGGGGCGTGAACTGGAAGTGCCATTTCAGCTGTCCGGTATCGACGTCGAGCGCGACGACCGACCCCGTATACAAGTTGTCGCCTTCGCGGACGGCACTGTAGTAATCGGGACCCGGATTGCCTGTGCCAAAGAACACGAGGTTCTGCTCGGGATCGTAGGTCCCTGTCACCCAGATCGATCCGCCACCCCGCAAATACGCGTCGGTGCCTTTCGGCCACGTATGCCCACCCGGTTCATCCGGCCCGGCCACTGTATAGAATCGCCAGGCTTTCTTCCCCGTGTTGACGTCGTAGGCCTCGATGAAGCCGCGAATGCCGAATTCGGCGCCCGCCATGCCGACGATCACTTTGTCTTTCACGACCAGCGGCGCAACGGTGATTGAATATCCGTGTTTGTAGTTGGCGAGCTCCACGTCCCACACAGCCGTGCCGGTCTTCATATCGAGCGCGATGAGATGTGCGTCGCCCGTTCCGAGGAACAGCGTGTCGCCGAGCACCGCCATTCCGCGATTATTTGGTCCGCAACAGCCACGGAAGTCGCCTGGTATTTGCTTGCGATATTGCCAAATCTGCCGTCCTGTTCGCGCATCAATGGCCCACACGTACCCGCCAAAGCCAGTGACATAAAGCACGTTGTCGACGAAAATCGGCGTCGACTGGAAATTTGGACTGATACGTGTCTGGAACGTCCACTGTGCCTTGAGCTGGTTGACGTTCTGCGGCGTGATTTGCGTCAGCGGGCTGTAACGATGCCCGAAGTAGTTCCCGTGATATATGAGCCACTTCGAACCGTCGCTCGGAAGGCCGGCAAGCAGATCTTGATTCGTGACCAGAGGTGCACTCGCCTGCTGTGCCGCGAGCGTGACGGAGCAAATGAACATCATCAATAAAGCCCGCATACGCCTCCTCATCACCTCGACCGGGGTGTCAATCTATTGTTGCCGTTGATAGCATCAGCCGCGTTTCGGATCAAGCCTGATTGTCTGATAGTCTTCCGACCTGTCGAAAGCAGGCCAGAGCATGAACAGACGACAAATGATATGCGCCCTCGGCGTGGGTTCTATGCCTGTGCTGATGGCCGGCCCCCGCGCGCTTGGTCAGACCCAGGGACGAAAGTACGAGCTCCTTCTCAAGGGAGGACGGGTCATCGACCCCTCGCAATCCTTCAACGCGCCTGCCGACGTGGCCCTCGCCGGCGGCAGGATTGCGGCGATAGCCCGTGACATCGATGCGGCCGAATCCGAGCGGACCGTTCCGGTGGCCGGTCAAATCGTCACCCCCGGGCTGGTCGATTTGCACACCCATGGGTTTGCCGGCGTTTCGCACTGGGGCGTCGACCTCGATCAGTACTGCATCGCGCGCGGCGTCACGACGGCGATCGACGCCGGCACGTCGGGGTCTGACAGCTTCGAGGGCTTCAGGCGACTCGTCATCGACCGCTCACGCACACGGGTTCTCGCGTTTCTCAACATCTCGCGAATCGGACTGATCGGCCAGCCCGGCGAACTCGTGGACAAGCGGATGATCGATGTTCCGTCGGCCCTCCGCGTGGCGAAGGAGCACGCCGACGTCATCGTCGGAATCAAGGTCCGGTGCAGCGAAAACTATTCGGGTCCCAACGATATCGAGGCCGTGCGCGCAGCGCGCAGCGTGGCCGACCAGATCGGAAAGCCGCTGATGATCCATGTGGGCAATCCTTACTCACCCATGGAGAAGATCCTCGAGCTCACGCGCCCGCGCGATATCGTGACGCACGCGTTTCGTCGAGGCGGCGGGGGCGGTGTGATTGGACCCGATGGACGCGTGTCCGATTACATCCGGCGCGCGTCAGAGCGCGGAGTTCTGTTCGACGTCGGCCACGGCAGCGGCAGTTTCTCGTTCGCCGCCGCCGAAGCGGCGCTGAAGGAGAAATTCGCGCCGGCGACGATCAGCAGCGACATCCATGCGTACAGCGCTCTCGGTCCCGTTTTCGACCTTCCCACCACAATGACGAAGTTCCTCCATCTCGGTCTCACGCTCGAGAAAGTCGTGGAGCTCGACGACAGTCGCTCCCGCACGGGCTATCGACAAAACCGGAGAAATGGCGTCACTGAAACCAGGTAGCCCGGCCGATGTCGCCGTGTTCGACCTCGTTGACGGGGATTTCTCGCTTGTCGACTCGCAGGGGGAAATTCGGAAAGCGAGACAGAAGCTCGTGCCGGTTCTCACGCTCAAACGAGGCAGGATTCCATGAAGGTCAGCCTTACCATCTCGGGCAGAGCGAGCGTGTGAATTGCCAGAGCTGCGGCGCGCCGATGGAGCTGATCGAATCGCGCCGCTATTTCCGATGCGGTCATTGCGGGAACTACCATTTCCCTGAAGCTGTCGAAGCCGACGGCATCCGCATCGTCGGTCATCTCGCCGACGCGCCCGATTGTCCTCTCTGCAAGACGCCAATGGCGCACGCGCTGCTGGACAACGATGATGCGATCGACTTCTGCGCGAAGTGTCGAGGTATTCTCTTGCCCCGCGCGACATTTGCCCGCGTTATGGACAAACGCCGTGCGTGGGCCATCTCGCCACCGGCGGAACCGGTGCCTCTCGACCGCCGGCAGTTGCAGCGCACGCTCTCCTGCCCGCGATGTGCCGGGCGTTTTGAGACCTACGCACACTCCGGTCCGGGTAACGTCGTCATCGACAACTGTACCAAGTGCGACATGATCTGGCTCGATTTCGGCGAGATGCGGCAAATCGTCGATGCGCCAGGAAAAGATCGCGGGAGCCGCCACACGGCTCCCGTCGATGACGACTATATCCGCCTTGGCCCGTATCGTTCACGCGATGACGATGACGACGATGACCCGCGTAGCCTGCGTCGCGCTGATCCGCTTTGGTTCCTGACGAACCTCATCTTCGGCGATTGAGACTGCTTTTCCCACCTCCCGAGATCCGCAGATTCACAAATCTCGGACCGCGGTCCAGCCCGCGACGCTCGTCGCGGTCATCACTGCGCGCACCACGGCGTCCGCCACGACTTCGGCGGCGATCGCGCCAAACGCCGTCAGCGATATGTTGGCCGGAAGCGATCCGGTCGATACGGCCAGCATCTGATCGCCGTCGCTTTGCGTGTGATACGGGTTGATCGCGCGCGCGGCGCCCGTGTTCGCCATCATTGCCAGCTTCGTGAGCTCCGTTTTGGTGAAGGCCACATTCGTGGCAATCACGCCCAGCGTCGTGGCGCGTAGCGGTCCTTCCGCGAGCGGTGCGTTCGCCGCAGCGCGCGACTCGAGATCGCGGCGCAACACATCCGCTGTGCGCGCGAAGCCGCGGCCATCGCTGGTGCGCGCGCCCGCGACGATCGTCCCGCGACGCCAGTCGATGATGTCGCCGACTGCATTTACGACGACAAGGGCGGCAATCACGACTTGGCCGAGGCGCGCCGACGCGCATCCAACGCCACCTTTCATCCCCGCCATGCCGCGGCCAACGAACAGCTTGCCAACCGTCGCGCCCGCGCCGGCGCCGACGCTGCCCTCGAACACGGTTGTCGTCGCGGCCGATTGGCACGCGCGATACGCTTCATCCGCGCCGACGCGAATGCGCCCGTCCCCGATCGCCAGATCGTCTATCGCCGCGCCGACAACGATCGGCACGCGGACATTGGGCACACCCCAGTCGTAGCCGACGCCCTGTTCCTCGAGAAAACGCACGACCCCGGCGGTTGCGCCAAGCGCCATCGGTCCGCCACCAGTGAGAAGAATTGCGTGAATGCGATCGAGCGGGCTCGTGGGTTGGAGCGTCACGCCGAGCGATTCGGCCGGCGCCGAGCCGTTGTAGTCGGCGCCCGCGCGCGCCGGCTGATCGAACAGGATGACAGTGCAACCGGTAGGACGCCGCCGATCGGTGAAATGGCCGACCCGCAAACCTCCCGCGTCCGTCAACGATCCGGCTCCCGGTGTCGTCTGGTGTGCCGCCGGCGCGTGTGTCGCTGCCGCCAGCGGTGCGGCGCCGAGGAGGCTTAAAAATGCGCGTCGTGAGAGCGGTGAGGCATCCATGCGCTCATGTTAAACCGGTCCGTCCGAGCGCGCGACAACACGCTCGTAAGGCCCGCATCACAGACCTCCATTACGCCCTCTGTTTCCAGGCTCTTCAATCGCGAGCCGCGCGAACTGCCCCTTCAGCAGGTTGACCTCTGCCAGATAGCGGCGGGCATCGTGATCGCCGCATCGCTGGCCGCGTCTGAACCGAAAACCGCGGCGCGCGTATGCGTTGCCGGTGCCGCTCCCGCACAGGTGGATGACTGCCGCGAGGTCCTGCCGCTGCTGCAGCGAGGCAGTGGAAATGCGGTTACGTCCGAGAGTGCGCGCGACCGTGCGATCCAACAGCGCTGCGGTCATTTCCACCGCGTGCCCGGGCACCACGCGCGTGTAGAGCCCGTTGAACCAGCACGACCGCGTGTCGTGCCAAGGGCCGTCCTCGACCACGACGTGGTCATGGATGCAGTAGCGTCTGGCTTCCGCGAAGGTGCCGTCGGTAATCTGAAACATGCCGACGGCGCTCGAGGCCGGCCGGTACACTTCGAATGGGTTCCAGCTGAGCCGCCACCGCCAATAGGTGCGTGCCACTGGGTTGCCGCTGCCCTCCATCTGGGCCAGTGAGGCCAGCAGCTCCGGCGTGATAACCGTTGTGGAGTGCGCTGCGAAGAGGGGGCCGTATTCGCGCCAGGTCTGGGCCGGAGCTTTAAAGAGTGAGCCGCTGACCGGAAAGAATACCTCGCTCGGCTTGCGGGCCGCCTGCACCATCCAGTTCAGCGCCGCCCAGACCGTCACCAGTAGAACCACGCCGATGACGATCCGGATGGCCAACGGGGCGACCCGGAAAGCCAGGAGCGCGCGTCCAGCCAGGCGCCATGCCGCCGAGCGGCGCGCGCGACGGCGTCGGGTGTGCGTCCTCCGAGTTGCATCGTGCCAAATCGTCGTCTGGGCCATGATGGGGTACTCCTCCAGTATGCCCGGCCCGTCAGCTTTCGGCCACCCCACCTCCACGCTCTGCCTCGCCTATTTCGGCGTCACGCGGAACAACCCGCCGGGATCGGCGTCCTCGACCATCCACAGCGCGCCGTCCGGACCGACCGCCACGTCGCGAATGCGGCGACCGACATCCCAGCGTTCAGCAGGCCTGGCTCCGCCTTTACCGTCGAAGATCACGCGGTTGAGCGTGAGCGTCTCCATTCCGCCGATGAGGGCCGAGCCTTTCCACTGCGGAAACATGGCGCCGTTGTAGAAGATGAAGTTGCCAGGTCCGATGATCGGCGTCCAGTAGATCACCGGTTTTGTCAGATCTGGCCGCGTATCAGGATCTGGGATCGGCGTGCGGTTGTAGTTGGTCGCGTATGAGACCAGCGGCCAGCCGTAATTCTTGCCGGGCTCGATCAGATTCAGCTCGTCGCCGCCTCTCGGGCCGTGCTCGAGTTCCCACAACCTGCCGTCGGGCGCGAACGCCAGGCCGTAGGGCGTTCGATGACCGGTCGTCCAGGTCTCAGCGGGCGTCAAGTTCGGTCCCGGGAATGTGTATGTGCTGACCACGGGCGCGGTCTTGGCGAGCTCGGTGTCGCGCGGCGGGTTGATCAGCGGCACCGTTGCCGCGCCGGTTTTTCCGGCCATCGGATTGCCCGGTGCAGGCTTGCCGTCGAGCGTCAGTCGCAGGATCTTGCCGAGCTCCTGGTCCGGATCCTGCGCGGGCGTCATGCGCTGGCGATCACCAACCGTGAGGAACAGGTAGCGGCCGTCCGGTGAAAACGCGATCGCGGCACCGAACTGTCCGCCCCGGCCTTTGGGCATCTGGCGCCACAGCACTTCCAATCCGTCGAGGCTTGCCGTGCTCTGGCCAACGGTCAGTCGAGCCCGCGCAAGCGCCAGGCTCGATCCCGATCTCTCCTCGTTCGGCTCCGCGTATGTGAGATACACGCTCTGATCTTTTGCGTAGTGCGGCGACACGAACACGCCGAGCATGCCCCCTTGACCCTGATGCAGCACAGCGGGAACGTTGTCGACGGGCATCTTCGCGCCCTGTTGCGTCACCAGCCAGACCGGGCCAACCTTCTCGGTGATGAGCATGCGGCCATCGGGCAGGAACGCAATGCGCCAGGGCAGCGAGAACGACGCCACCTGAGTCATCGTGAACGGCAGGCTCGGTTCCGGCTGCAGCTCGCCCGCATTGATCTGTGCCTGCGCCGGCGCCGACACCAGAGTGAGTAACAGCGACGCATTGACAAGAGTCCTCATGGAACAAGAATACGCCATAGGATAAGCCGTGTAGAATCCTCCACCGATCCGTCGGTTCAGTAAATGGAGGCCGGTGTGAACAGACGATGGGTGATCGTGCTGTTGGTGTTGATAGCGGCGGGGAGTTCACGGGCCGGTCCGGCTAAAGCCGGACACTACGCACTGAGGGCACAGCCAGTACTTCCGCGAGTGGTCGTGCTGGCCACTGGCGGCACAATCGCCAGCCGGTTTGACCCGGCGATAGGCGCGCTGGCACCTGCCGCGACGGGCGCCGATCTCGTGCGAGCGGTGCCTGGCCTCGACAAGATCGCCAGGGTCGATGTCGAGCAGATCGCGAACATCGGCAGCTACGACATGACGCCCGATATCTGGCGGCAGCTGTTGCGGCGGACAAACGAGCTGCTCGCGACGAACGACGTCGCCGGCGTCGTGGTGACCCACGGCACCGACACGCTCGAGGAGACCGCCTACTTTCTCGATCTGACCGTCACGAGCCCCAAACCGGTGATCGTCGTTGGTGCTCAGCGTGCCTCTTCCTATTTCGACAGCGACGGCCCGAGAAACCTACTCAACGCCGTGCGCGTCGCCATTTCACCAGAGGCGGTTGGCAAAGGCGCATTGGTCGTCATGAACGGGCAGATCAACGCCGCGCGCGAGGTCACGAAAACGAGCACCATCGAAGTCGAGACGTTCAAGACCCTCGAGTTCGGGGCACTTGGTGTCGCAGACCTCAGCGCCGTGCGGTTCTACCGTGCGCCACTGCGCCGGCAAACGATTCCGTTCACAGACGGGCAGCCGCTCGCACGCGTGGAGATCGTAAGTCAATACGCGGGCGCTGATGGACGCGTGGTCTCGCTGCTCCTTCAACAGGGCGGCGTGGGCGGGCTCGTCATTGAAGGCTTCGGGCTCGGCCACGTGACGGCTGGTACGCTCGATGCGATCAAGGAGGCGCGTGCGCGCGGGATACCCGTGGTGCTCAGCACGCGGGTCTACACGGGCCGAGTGGTTCCGCTCTACGCTCGCGACGTCGAAACACAGCAGCTCGGCTGCATCCGCGCCGACAATCTGAGCCCGCACAAAGCCAGGGTCTTGCTCATGCTGGCGTTGGCCAGAACGACCAACACCGAAGAGCTCCAGAAATATTTCGACCGGTAGCCGGCGAGGGATGGTGATGGCAAGAACGTTCAAGCATCTGGAAACGAAGGCCGTTCACGCCGGCGTGCCGTCACCCCGCACCGGCGGTGCGGTCATCATGCCGATCTTTCAGTCGGCGATGTTCGAGTTTTCCGGCGAGGGCAGCTATCACGACTTGAAGTACCTCCGGCTCAACAACACGCCGACGCAGACGGCCCTCCACGAGAAACTGGCGGCGCTGGAAAACGCGGAAGCGGCCGTGGCGACCTCCAGTGGGATGGCGGCGATTTCGACGACGCTCTTGACAGTGCTCGCCCCTGGCGATCACCTGCTTGCGCAGGACTGCCTGTACGGCGGCACTCATGATCTCCTGACCACCGAGCTGAAGCAGCTGGGCATCGCCGTTGATTTCATCGACGCCGATGACCCCTCCTCGTGGCCGCGTCTACTGCGCGCGAACACACGCGCGATCTACGTCGAAACGATGTCCAATCCGCTGATGCGCGTGCCGGATCTCGACGGCATCGTCGAGTTCGCGACGTCCCATGGCCTCGTCTCGCTGATCGACAACACGTTTGCGACGCCGGTCAACTTCCGTCCTCTGGAGCGTGGCTTCGATCTCGTGCTCCACAGCTGCACGAAGTACCTGAACGGCCACAGCGATATCGTTGCTGGCGCGGTCATTGGATCGAAGGCGTGGATCGAGCGGATCACGCACCGGCTCAATCATCTTGGCGGGTCGTTGGATCCGCACGCGTGTTTTCTGCTCGACCGCGGCCTGAAAACATTGGTGTTGCGGGTAAGGCACCAATGCGCCAGCGCACTCACCATAAGCCGTGGGCTCGAAGCGCATTCGAAGGTCGAGAAGGTGAATTACCCGGGACTTCCGAGTCATCCGCAGCACGCGCGCGCCTTGAGCCTGCTCGAAGGCGTCAGCGGAATGCTGAGCTTCGAGCTGAAAGGCGGCGCGGCCGCGGCCGAGTCATTCATGAAATTGACGACCCTTCCGATTGTGGCGCCGAGTCTAGGGGGCGCTGAAACGTTGTTGACGCGGCCGGCCGTGACGAGTCATGCGGGGATGGCGCCAGCAGACCGTCTCAAAAGCGGCATCACCGATGGACTCATTCGGATGTCGGTCGGGCTCGAGGCCTGCGACGAAATCCTCGACGATCTGATTCAGGCGCTCGACGCATGACGAGCGAAGAGATCGTCGCGCTCTCGAAGAAACACACGATTTTCGAGTGGACCGCGCAGAAGAATGTCGCCCCGATTACAGTAGCGCGCGCCGAAGGGGTGTATTTCTGGACGCCCGAAGGCAAACGCTTCATCGACTTCAACAGCCAGTTGATGAGCGTGAACATCGGGCACGGCGACCGCCGCGTCATCGACGCGATTCAGAAGCAGGCGGAGCTGGTGACCTACGTCGCGCCGTCGTTGTCAACCGAGCCGCGCGCGCGGCTGGGTGCGAAGCTGGCCGGCATCACGCCCGGCGACATCGACGTGTTCTTCTTCACGAATGGTGGAGCAGAGGCCAACGAAACCGCATTCAAGATCGCGCGTGCGTACACCGGGCGGCCGAAGATCATCTCGTTCTATCGTTCCTATCATGGCGGCACCGCCGGTGCACTGGCGGCAACGGGAGAGCCGCGAGGATGGTTGCAACCGCCCCTGCCCGGCTTCCTCCATGTCCTCAGTCCGTACCATGGCCTTTCGCGTGGAACGGATACTGCGGAGGAGGCACTGCGTTATCTCGAAGAGGTGATTCAGCTCGAAGGGCCGCTGTCGATTGCGGCGATCATTATGGAGTCGGTGGTCGGCACCAACGGCATCCTGATCCCGCCAGACGGCTACTACCAGGGTTTACGTCTACTCTGCGACAAATACGGCATTCTACTGATTGCGGATGAAGTGATGACCGGCTTCGGCCGTACCGGCGCGTGGTTCGCGGTCGATCACTGGCACGTCGTGCCTGACATCATCACGATGGCCAAGGGAATTACGAGCGCATACGTGCCGTTGGGCGCCGTTGGAATGAGACGAACGATCGCCGAGATCTTCCAGGACAGACCGTTTCCAGGCGGGCTCACCTATAACAGCCATCCGCTGGCGTGCGCGGCCGCGCTCGCGACGATTGCCGCGTACGAGGAAGACGGTCTCATCGAAAAGGCCCGGCAGACCGGACACGTGATGGCCGCGCTGCTCACCGATCTTGCCGCGCGGCATCCGTCAGTGGGGGCTGTCCGATCGATGGGATTGTTCGGGGTCGTCGAGCTCGTCCGCAACCAGCAGACGCTGGAACCGATGGCGCCATTCAACAGCACGTCGGCGGAGATGGCCGCGCTGGCTGATTTCTTCAGGCAGGACGGTCTCTTTACCTTTGTCCGGTGGAATTATTTCTTCACGAATCCGCCCCTGTGCATTACAGAGGCTGAGTTGCGCGAAGGCTTCGCTATCATCGACCGCGCGCTTGCGATAACCGATATGGCAATTACATAAAGGAGGTAGACTCCCACCGTTTCGAACACTTCATCTGAAAGGACATCGTCATGCGTAGAGAGTTCAGGTATGTGCTGTTGGTTGTGGTCCTCGTCGTGGTTGGGTTGACCGCGGCGGCGGTCACCCTCCCGGCTCAAGGTACAAGCAGGATTCAGCGAGGCGCCGAGGTCGCGCCTGTACCGCTCAACATGGAGGGACTCAATCCCGCGCTGGTACGTGAGGGAAGTTACATCGTCAACGCGCAGGGCGGGTGCAACGATTGTCACACCGTTCCGTCGTATGCGCCCGGTGGGAATCCATTCTCCGGCGAACCAGAAGCAATCAACCAGCCGTGTTACCTCGCCGGTGGCGCGCCTTTCGGACCATTTGTGTCGCGTAACATCACCCCACGCGACGATGGCCTTCCGGCAGGCCGGACACTCGACGAGTTCAAGCAGTTGATGCGCCACGGTACGGACTTCCGGAACGACGTCACGCCCATCCTGCAGGTCATGCCCTGGCCCGTCTACGGGAAGATGTCGGATCGCGAGCTCGCGGCGATCTATGAGTTCCTGCGCGCCATACCATCGATCAGCCCGCGGCCGGCGTTCTGCCAGCCGCCGCCGATGCCGTAGCTTCTGGGTCTGAAGGGGTGGTAAGGGGCGAGGGGCAATGTCCTTACCCCTTACCCCTTACCGCTAATCCCTAGTCCCTGCTCTGCGCGGAGATGATCTGGGCTCTCGCCACAAGCGCCGGATCTTTCGTCCCCACTGCAAGCACGCGACCTACCTGCTCGCGCGCCTCACGATGCTCGCTGTTCGCGTAGAGGGCCCACGCATACGCGTCCAGCGTGTAGACGTCCTGTCGGCGCGCAAACTCCATCCGAGCGATGCGAAGCGCCTCTTCCGGTTTGCCGGCGTGCTTCGCGTAGTAGAAGATCAGCTCCCGATTCGCGTTATCCCAGCTCTCGGATTCCTTCATCGCACGTTTCTCGAACTCCGCATACGCCGTCCTCGCTTCGGTCGCCAGCCCGGCTCGCTCCAGCGCCTCAGCAAGGTCATAGAGGTTCTCTGGATGCGGGGCGTTGTCATAGCGCTGCTTCAGCAAACGCGCGGCCTCGTCGTGTCTGTTCTGAGCCGTGTGTAGCTTGGCGAGATTGGCCAGCGCGTAGTGATAGTCAGGAATTGCCTGCAGGGCTTCATGCAGCAGCCGTTCGGCATTCTCGAACCGCCCGGCCGTCGATTCGAGATGGCCGAGCTGAGTGAGGAGCCAGACACGGTCCTCCTTCTCGTCAGGCGGCGTCCGCTGATAGGCAGCCGACATCAGCTCGATCGAGCCCTCGATGTCTCCGAACAGTTCCCTCAGGTATGACGCACGGGTGAGCGCCGGCACATTCCCCGGCCGGAGATCGAGCATCCACTGGCAGGCTTCTTCGGCCTCCTCGTAATTTCCCAGCTCGATGTGGGCGTCGGTGAGAAATCCATACACCTGAACGTCATCGGGGATCTGTTTGTTGAGGGAGCGCGCGAGCTCCAGTGCTGCTGCGAATTGGTGCTGGCCCAACAGCACCCAGACACGCATTTTTTTCCCCTCCAGATTGCCGGGGTCCAGCTCCAGCGATCGGCGGACCGCCTCTTCGGCCCGCTGATAGAAAGCAGCGTCCGCCGTGTCCCGTGCGCGCTGGGCAAGGCCAAGCGCGAGATCGTTGTAGCCGTCGTGACTCCGTGGATTCGCAGCAATCCGCCGCTCGGCGGCTGTGATGCGTCGTTCTGCGGCTGACGTCGTCTGTCCCAGCCCGATGGAGGGCGCAACAACGACAAGCGCGATTGCCAAACACCAGCTTCGCATCGTGAACTCCTTCATCATCGAACCTACGGTAAGCATGGCGCACCGGCGTTGGCCGTGCACCGACCTTCACCTGGGTCGATGTGCCTGCGGTTTCGTCCGCTTGGGGCGTTGGCGAGATAGGGGAACTGCGTGCGATACGGCGCATCGTTGACGTTCACACCATCTCCCAGCCTGCTGTTGAGAGGCGAGGTAGAGAACGGTGGTCCCGCGAGGACACCACCGACGACCAATCGGAGCGCGACGTCGGTCACGTCGTCGAAAACCCTGCGACCGTTGGGAAACCCGGCCGCATCCCCACCGAGCAGGCCCAATCGATTGGCGCTCGCCGGCGGCGTCGCTGCGACTCCGGTGTTCAACCTCAACAGATCTGCGATGGGGCCTGCTGGCGTTCCTGGCGCGGCGATAGGTGGAGCGTAGGTCACGACCGGAAGAAGATCCGTTCGTGGCGGAGCGGGGATCGCAACAGCCCCACCGGTCAGGGCGTTCACGACTCTAGCCAAGCTCGGATCCAGGAAGAACTGGTTTGCAAATTGCGCATCGTTCTTCGGCTGCTCCATGCTGAAACGGTCTTTGAAGCCGGTTCCGATGAGCAGCTCGTTGATCAGAGGATTGCCAACCCGTTGTATCTGACTGAAGCCGCCGCCGCCGGCGGTGGGCAGCGGTGCGCGCCGAACGGTGGTGCGTGGGCGCGACGTCGTGCCCCAGATACCAATCGTCGCGGCCGGAGAGGTGGCGGGCTCGATCACCCCGGTCCGAGTCAGCATGGAGATAGGCACCTCGATGGCGATCGAATTCACGGCATAACCCGAGACGGTGTCCGCGGCCAGGTTCACATTCGCAGCGTCCTGGGCCGCTGTCAGCACCGGAGGCTGGACCGAGGTGTTGAGCGTGTCGAACGCGCCGCCCAGATCGATCCAGAACGCATCGTCGGTCGTACCGGCGAACACCTTGATGGAATCTGACAGATCGTACGTTCCCGCGTCGAAGAGCGCGTTGTAGTTCATTGTGCGAGGACCCACGTTGGCGGGTACCACATACAGAGGATTTCCCGTGGCATTCGGGAGTGGCGTTGGCACGCCGTTTTTGATCATCGTTACGAGGTACGTCTGGCGCTGACCAAGACCGAGGGAGTCGAAGGACATGATGCGGGGAGGCACGATCGGCGTGCCTGGCGGTATCGGCGCTGGAGAATTTGCCGGAGCGACTGCGCCACCGTTGACGCCTGCGTACACCGTAAACAGATTGGGAAGACGCTGCTCAGTTCTGAACCGGAATTGGAAGACGACATCTTCAACGGCATCATTGTTATTGTCGACCTTGAGCTCGTAGAGGATGTCCGGGTCGAACGGAAACCAGTTCGGGCCATTTCCGGGCTCGAGCAGCGGATCGACCCCGAGGATGAGCGTCACATGAGTGCTGTTGTTCGCACCGCCGTAACTCTTGAACGCATATAAGTCCGTAATGTCGGCCTTGTGGTCCAGAGCTGTAATAGGCGCCTCGCGGTGATTGGACGCTATGCCTGTCTGGGACACTGCAAGCCAGGCGGCCAGTGTCACGAAGAACAAGAGTGTGAGTTTTCGCACTGTTTCCTCCTTTTCAAAAAATTGATTCAGCCCCGTTTGCGTCGCCGGAGCAGGGCGGTCAGTCCGGCGCCCACAAGCAGCATCGATGTCGGTTCGGGAACGACCTGCGTCGGAGCGAATCCAAACTCGGTCGTTGCCGTACCGAGAGACGCGCTCCCGACGATTCCACCGTCGACGGCGATCTCAGTGAACACGTCGAAGAATGACGTCGGTGCGAACCCGGGTGTGGTTTCTGTCAGGTCCGCAATGGTGCCGAGGTCGAACACGATTTGCGGGCCGACAAGTGTTCCCGAGCATGGCGCCGAGGGATCGCTGCCCCCGAACGTTCCCCCACCGCATTTGTCCTCGACGGCGGTCACCGCGCCATCGGGCGTCACCGAGGACCCACTCATCGATAGGGTGCTGCTGACGAACGACAATCCCATCCCGCTCAATGCGTAACGAATCAGCAGATCCTCGAATTCGCCGGGCCCGACGTTCGAGATCAGCGAGAAGACCAGACCCAGGGACGTATCGCTCAGGAGCGGAGACACGATCACCTCGGCTGCGAGGATAGGTGTGGCCGCAGGGTCGACCACTGACGCACCGAAATCGGCGAACAGCGCGTTTCCCACCGTGCATCCGCCTGAACCGAGGGCGATGTACTCCTCCAACGAACCTGACACGCACAAGGGAGCCGCCTGGAGAAGACTGGGTACCGCGAGAGCCATCAGAGTTCCGAGCATCAAACGTCGCATAGTGATCCTTTCAAGCTCGTTCTAGGGTTTCTCGACGATGTCGCCCTTCATGGGGCCCAGTGCGCCGAGGAGCTGATCCTTCTCCGTCTTTCCGACTTTGAACTTATCCAGCGCGCCAACAAGGTCTTCGACGAGCGCGTTGAAGTCGGCGCCGCTGACACCCATTCCCGCGTGTGCCGTCTTCATGTCCTTACCGGTGTACTTGCACGGACCGCCGCTCGCTTCGCAAATCTGATTGACGAGGTGCATCTTGAAGGTCTTCAGCCGCTCAGGATCGGACGCCGTCTTCGCGAAGAAGCCATTGATCCGCTTGTCGGCCGCGACGCGCGCCACGAACTCGTCGACGACTGCGGTGATGGCGCTCTTTCCGCCAAGCCGGTCGTACAGCGATTTCTGTTTCGTCGCGCCCTGCCCGATCACCCCTGCGGACGACACCGACACCAGGAGACCCAGAATTACGAGAAAGCCCCACACGTCTCTCTTCTGCATGTTCAAGCCCTTTCGTTGAAGAATCCGTCTGCAAGGACACTACGCATGGGGCGGCAAGATGGATTTGTTGTACTGGTAACATCTGCTACCGGCATCTTTCTTGGGATCCTGGCCGTAGATGCATATGTTGGTTCTTCTCGCTGCCCTCGGACGGTCGTCAACGACGTTGCGGGACGAGCGCCTCGCTGATCAGTCGGCCCTTGTACGCATCGCGCGCGGTGACCACAGCGCGCTTGCCGAGCTGTACGATCGCCACGCCCGGCTCGTCTTCTCGCTCGCGCTGCGCATTTTGCAGAATCGAGCAGACGCCGAAGACATAGTGCAAGATGTATTCACTCAGGTGTGGGCTCAGGCAACCCGTTACGACACTGCGCGCGGTGAGGTTGCCGGATGGATGCTGATGATGGCTCGAACCCGTGCGATTGATCGGCTGAGGTCGAGGAGCTCGCGGCCGGAGACCGCCTCGGACGCACGCGTTGTAGAGGAAGTACCTGACGCGACCGCGCGGCAGGATCTGCAGCTGCTATCCGCCGAGCAGGTGGAGACTCTGCAGGACGCTTTGAACGCGCTCCCGGTAGCTCAGCGCATGGCGCTCGAGCTCGCGTACTACGAAGGACTCACACACGCGCAAATCGCCGAACGGCTATCCGAGCCACTCGGCACGGTGAAGACGCGAATTCGCCAGGCAGTGATCAAACTGCGCGAATCGCTGGTGCAGTAAGACGACACGATGGACGCCATCAAAGACGACGAGCGCCCCGAGCTGGAGCCGCCAATCCTTCAAGGACTGGCTCAGGCCGTGCCGCAGGTGGATCCTCCACATGAGCTTCGTGCGCGGTTGCTCAGATCCATATCGTCCACATCGCCGGCGTCAACCTTCACCTCTCCCCGTCCCGTCGCGTGGTGGTTGGCGACCGCCGCTTCGCTCGCGCTCGTGGCCGCTCTGACCATCTACACGGCACAACTCCGCACCCGCATCACCGGTCTCGAAAGCGAGTTGCGCGACACCCGTGCGCGAGCCGATGCGGCTCAACAGGTGATGATGGTCGCGCAGAGAACGGCGACCGGCGCGCAGACGGCTGTGGCGATCCTGACCGCGCCGGACGTCGCGCGCGTCGATCTGGCGGGACAGCAACCAGTATCGCCAGGCGCATCGGCCCGGGCATTCTGGAGCCGGTCGCGCGGGATGGTATTCAACGCCTCGAATCTGCCGCCACTGCCTGCCGGGCGGACGTATCAGTTGTGGGTCGTGACTGCCCAGGCGCCGATCAGCGCCGGCCTCCTGACACCGGACATTCAAGGCAGCGTGAGCGAAGTCTTCAACACCCCGCCGGACATCCCACAACCTGTTGCAATGGCGGTGACTATTGAACCGGCGGGCGGCGTGCCGGCCCCGACAGGCGACAAATATCTCGTGGGAACGTTGTAAGCTCAGTCTCAGACCATGGACCCGGCTCCGACCGTCACGATCCATGTCTTCGGTCAACTGCGCGAGTACTGCGCGGGCAAATCGCAGCTTTCGGTTTCGGCGCACACCGTCCGCGCCGTACTCGAGGACCTCGAACGGAGCCAGTCCGCTTTGTATCGCAATCTCTGTGACGAGACGGGCAAGGTACGCAAGCATCTGAATGTGTTCGTCAACTCGGACAATGTGCGCGATCTTGACGGGATCGACACGACGCTGACGCCGGGCGACGTGGTCACAATACTGCCGGCGGTCTCAGGAGGTTAAGGTGGCGGATCGAGTCATTCTGACCATTGGCACCAAGAAGGGCGTGTTCGTCGCCGAGGCCGCGAAGGCGAGGCGCAGCTTCGCGCTGCGCGGGCCGTTCGGTCCCGGCGTCCCCGTGTATTCGACGCTCATCGACACGCGCGGCACACCGCGCCTGTATGCCTCGAGCTGCAATCCGTTTTTCGGCATGAAGGTGTTGCGTTCGACGAACATGGGGAAGAGCTTCGAGGAGACGAAGTCGGGGCCGGCGTTTCCCAAAGATGATGGACGGGCGCTGATCAACATCTGGTCGCTCGAGCCTGGCGGTGGCAAGAAGGAGCTGTGGTGCGGCGTGGAGCCGGCGTCGTTGTTCAGGAGCCTTGACGGCGGCGATTCATGGGAGATGGTACCCGGCATCAGCAACCACGAGCACGCGCGCAAGTGGCAGCCCGGCAACGGTGGGCTCTGCATGCACACCATCATTCGCGATGGCAATCGCGTGCACCTCGGCATCTCGACCGGGGGCCATTATCTGAGCGAGGACGGCGGCAACACGTTTCAGGCGTCCAACAAAGGCGTCGGCGCCGGGTTCGCGCCCGATCCCTATCCCGAGTTTGGTCAGTGCGTGCACAAGATCGCGCGGCACGACGACGCGCCCGGCCGACTCTATATGCAGAACCACGGCGGATGGGCAGATTGGACCGGGCCTGGCGGGCCGCGGCCGGACATCGGCGTACTGCGCAGCGACGACCACGGCCACTCGTGGCGATCGATCGCGAAGGGATTGCCGTCAGACTTCGGATTTCCGATCGTTGTCCACCCGCACGACGCCGACACGGTGTACGTCATGCCCCTTGAGGGGGCGACACGCACGTGTCCAGGCGGGGCGCCTGCTGTGTGGCGGAGCGAGAACGGCGGCGACTCATGGAGCCGTCTCGCGCGTGGGCTGCCGAAGAAGCAAAGCTACTTCACCATTCTGCGTGACGCGATGGACATCGACCAGCTCACGACACCCGCGCTCTACTTCGGAACCACGACCGGTCAGCTCTGGATCGGGAGGGAGGGCGGGGAGAAGTGGGACTGCCTGTTCGATTCGCTGCCCCCGATCCACAACGTCAAGGTCGCGGTCGTGTGAATTGCGGCGCGCGCCCCGCTCTATCGGATGACGTTCTGAAAGTACTGAGGAAGGTCTTTCTTCGTGTCGCGCAGGATCTCGATTATCGACCGACGGTCGCCGAGCGAAAGCGCCGACCGGTACCTTTCGTCACGCTCCTGCCCAGACAGTACTTCCCACATACGCCTGTAGATGGGCTCCTTCGCGCCGCGCGGCAGCGCATCGAAGGCCGGTGAGTAGATCAAGTAGCTGCATGGGTACTTCATCAGGCGCCGAGTCAGGTCGAGCTCGTACAACGACCGGCCCTTGCGGTCTCGCGGCCCGCCGGCCGAGAACCGCTCGGCAAATCCCGACTCTCCCCGGATCTGACCGGTCAGCTTCGTTTCGTCGATGAACAGCAGGTAGTCCACCGTCTCTCTCGCAACGCCCGTCATCATCGAGGCAACTCGACCGTCTTCGTCGGGTGTGGAGGTGAAGGGCGGGTGGAGCAACGGATCGGCAGCACGGGCTTCGTAACTTGCGCGCGTCAGAAGGTTCGTCATGCCCGCCTGGTGCGCGAACACGAGGTGGGCGACGATGTCGCTCGAAACCGCAGGATAGCCATCCGGATCGAACAAGCCCGCGGCCGAAGCGAGCGCGCGGTCGGAATGGCTTTTCATCGCCGCTACTTCATTGCCCATGTGCGGCGCAGAGCCGGCGCTGCCAGTAACGAACCACCCGCCGAAGCGGCGAGCCAGCGGTTCGCTGTGGTCGACGCGTCGCGGGACGCCCGGGCCCAGGGACGGACCGGGTTGCGTCGTGCTGAACATAACCAGGCCTGGCACGCCGAGCGTATCGGCCGACGCATGACACCCGGTACAGCGTGCCCCGCGTATGAATTGCGGCGCTCTGTAAGTCGGGCCGGCGCGCTGTTCGAGCGTGTAGAACGCGACGCCTGCAGACTCGTCGTGAGCAGCCACTTCGATGAACTCGCCGTCCCGCACCCAACCGAGCGTCACGCGATCGTTGAAGTAAATCGCACGGGGACTCTGCTCGTTGATCAGCTTTCCCTGCAAACTGTCGCCCGAAAAGACCAGGAGCTGCGAATCGACCGGGACCTGCAGGGCTTCGAGCGCGGACCGAAGGAATCCGCCACGCCCCTCGAACGTGAGTGGAACAGCGCCTGCCTGAATCCTTCTGTTCACCTCCTCGACGGCATTATTCAGACGCGCCGTCGAGTATCGGATTGCGGGATCCTCGGACGATCCCATGAACGACCCCGCGCGCTGCGCGTCGAGGGTCGCCAGGAGCCCGCTGAAAATCAGAAAAAGTCCAAAAGGTAGAAGCGCTCTGGGGTTCATCAATGGATTGCATTCTTTCTTATCGTCCGGCCGCTTTCCAGAGATCTGCCCTGGTTTGCGGCGCCGCGGGGGCGTGAACGTTCATGAAACGATCGAAATCGAGGTTGAGTTTCTCGAGAACCGGAACCAGCGCCTTCACGTGATCGTTAGCGGGCTGCCCCGCCGCAGGCAAAGAGAAGTCTCCTTGAAACAGGATCTTCTCCTTCGGGATGTACGCGACCATTAAGCCATTCGAGTGAGGCACCGGAGCCACGTGGTACATCTCGATCGTTCGCGTTCCGTCCGTGTACACCTTCTTTTCGGAAACCGCTTCGATTTGCGCCTTCTTCGGATTCTTCGCGAGCGTGTCGTTCAGAAGCGTTCGCGGCGTGTTGAGGGCTTTCGCGAAAAACTGCTCGTTGTTCTTATGCGTGACGATCGTAGCGCCTTCGGCAACCATCGCCGGCAGCCCTCCCGTGTGATCGGCGTGTGCATGGGTGTTCATGACGTAGCGGATTGGCTTGTTCGGAATGAGCTTCTTCGCTTCGGCTATGTACGCGAGGGAGCGCGCCTCAGATTGTCCCGCCTCGAGCATCATGATGTGGTCCCTGAACTCGACGACCAGCGAATCGTAGCTGCCGGCTCCCGTGGTGAGCCGGTAGAGTCCATCGCCAAGTTTTTCGGACGTCACGATCATGGCTGGTGCGCCGCCAGCCGCTGGTGGACCGCCACCGCGTGCGGGGCCGGGTGACGGTGGAGCAGCAAGAGACGCGAGATCCGCGGGATTCCCCCTCGCCGCTGTCACCGAGACTTCGAAGAAAGGCCACCCACCTCGTGTCTGAACGATCTTCGAAGGCGCCATGACACCGCCGAAGTCCTTCCAGCCCGAGTATGTGGCGAGAACGTGCATGTCGCCCATGATGTTGTCGCCCAGCCACGTCTCGACTCGTTCGACGAGACCCTGTTCATTCACGTATCCATTGACGACGTAGTTCTTCCCGGAGGGGGCGGTAACCTTCGGACTCCATGTAAGAACGTTGTAGTTCTTCCCGTCGACCCTGCGCCGGGTCACGGTCGCATTGCTCTCCGCGGCGCCTTTCAAGAAACCCCAAGGCGTGATGTACAGCTCGAGTGAGGCGGCCCATGGCTGCGAGAGGTCCGCCTGTTGCGGTGTGACCTGCTGAAAGAACGTGCCGGGCGCGACGGTTGTTGATCCCCCGGGCCCGATGTTGTTCGTCACACCGGTGTGACGCGACGCGGGCGCCATGAGATCGACGACGCGAACGTAGCTGTTGATTGGCCGCATCGGATCGTGCGTGCCCTGGCAGACCATGGCCGTGGCATTGGCACCGCACTGCTGGAACGCGACGTCTCTCGCCGATCCCGAATACGAAATGGATGTCAGACCGCCCAATGCCTTCTGCGCGTTGCCGATGACAGTCTTCGCGTCTTGTGCCGCCGCGCTCGAACACAGGCACGCCACGCAGACTGCGATCAAAGTTGATGTCTTCACCATACCTGCTCTCCCTTCATGACGCCGACGTGCTCGATGAGCGGGCGGCGTTCGCGCGGCGCCACGCCGCCGGCGCTTCGCCCACGAGTTTCTTGAACGCTCGACTGAACGCAGCTTCCGATTCATAGCCCACGGCGCCGGCCACTTCCGCCACAGATTCCCCTTCGAGCAGCCGCCGCGACGCGAGCTGCATGCGCCACAGTGCGAGGTACTGCATCGGAGGCTGGCCAACCATCACGACAAAGCGATCCGCGAGCACCGAGCGGGAAACGCCGACCGCTCGTGCCAGCGACTCAACCGTCCATGCGGTGGCCGGCTCGCCGTGGAGCGCGCCCAGCGCCTGTCCAACGACGACATCCTGCAGCCCCGCAAGCCATCCGGTCTGGGCGGGTGCCAGCGTTTCAATGTGCCGGCGAATCGCCTCGACGAACATCAGCTCGGACATGCGCGAGAGGATGTTATCGCGGCCCGCACGCGCGGTGCCCGATTCCCGCACGGCGATCGCCAGCAGCGTAGCAAGCCATCCGCTCGTCGGCTCGTTACCTGCACCCGACAGGTGAATGGTCCGGGGCAGGGCCGTCAGCAGCGGATTGAAGGGACGCTCGTCGCAACCAAGGAAGCAGCAGACGATCCGCGCACGATCGGGGCCGCCGCCACCGCGTTCGTACACCAGCGGCAACGGCGTCGTCGTGCGGACGAACACAGACATATCGGGGCTGGCCCGCATGCCCGGCGCGCTCGACAGCACGTGCGCGTCTCCCTGCGGAAACAGGATGAGGTCCCCCTCGTTGAGATGGATCGGCGGCTCGCCGACCACGTGTCCCCAGCACGATCCGCGCGCGATCAAGTGGTATTCGATGACGCGCTGGGCGCCCGGCATCACTGTCGCCGCGATCTCGCGCGAGGGCGGAGCTTCCGCAACCCACGGCGAGCTCAGCTCGAAGTCAAAATACACCGCACCCGTCAGACGGACCGAGCGAAGCACGTCAGACAAAACATCGGCCGACGCGCTGTCACCTTGTTCACGCATTCGGATGGCCTGCTAAGCGAATCGGACGCTCGCGCATGGCGGCTGCGCCACATTTCCCCTAATGTTGGACGTGGGCGCGCACTGGTGCTGGCCCGTATTCAGAGGATGAGCATATGACAACACAATCCACCGCGGCCAGCAGCAGGCGTGCAAACGCACTCGCCGAACGCCTCGAACAAGGAGCCCGGTCGCTCGAATCCATTGCGCGCCTGCTCACCGATGCCGAGTGGCAGACCCGCATCGCGGGTGACGGCCGCACAATCGGCATCGTCGTTCACCACGTTGCCAGCATGTACCCGGTGGAGATCGAGCTGGCGCAGACGCTTGCGGCGGGAAACCCGATCAAGGACGTCACATGGGACGTCGTCCACGAGATCAACGCCAAACACGCCAGGGAGAATGCCGGGGTCACAAAGGAAGCGGCGCTCGACCTTCTTCGGCAGAACAGCGCGGCCGCCGCGGCTGCGATTCGCGCGCTGAGCGACGAAGAGCTCGATCGCGCAGCCCCGGTCCTGCTTAATGCCGACGCTCCGCTAACGTGCCAGTTCTTTCTCGAGGACCATGCGGTCCGTCACAGCTACCACCACCTGGCGCGGATACGTGCGGCGCTGTCAGCACCGGCCGTTTAAAGGAGTCCATGACCATGACGAACGTAATGACCTGCGACACCACCATCCCGGCGGAGCGCGCACGGGCGATCAAGGCGCGGCAGCAGACGATGTGGGCGTCGGGCGACTTTGCGGTGATCGGCGCCACTCTGCAGATTGTCGGCGAGAGGCTGAGCGAAGCGGCGGATGTGCGCGCACTCCACAAGGTACTGGATGTGGCGGCCGGCAGCGGCAACGCAACGCTCGCGGCGGCGCGGCGCTTTGCCAGCGTCACCTCCACCGATTACGTGCCGGCGCTCCTCGACCGCGGACGCCGGCGCGCGGACGCTGAAGGCTTCACAAACATCACCTTCGAGGTGGCCGATGCCGAGGCACTGCCGTATCAGGACGCGAGCTTCGATGTCGTGCTCTCCACCTTCGGCGTAATGTTCGCGCCCAACCATCAGCGCGCTGCGTCCGAACTCACTCGCGTATGCAGGCCGGGAGGGCGCATCGGACTGGCGAGCTGGACACCCGCCGGTTTCCTCGGCGAACTGCTTCGGCTTGTCGCGCGGTACGTGCCGCCCCCGGTGGGAGTTCAGTCACCTCTGCTCTGGGGGACCGTGACTCACCTTCGTGAGCTGTTCGAAGGAGCCGCACAGATCGAGCACACGCTCCAGCTGTTTGCGTTCCGATATAAATCGGCGGAGCATTGGGTCGAAGTGTTCCGAAACTTTTACGGGCCCACTCACGCTGCGTTTCTGGCGCTCGACGCAGAAGGCCAGACCGCCCTGGAGGCCGACCTGATCGCCTTGCTGAAGTCGCAGGACATTGGCGGGTCGGACGGGCTCGTCGTGCCCGGCGAATATCTGGAGACTGTGATCACAAGGTACAATTAAGATCCTCTTCGCCAAGCTATGTACGCCGCGTTCAACTCTTGCGTGATCCGATCGGCGCTGGCGATCGCCCTCACCTCTGGCGTCATCGTCTCGGGCGAAGACTATCTGAGCGAAGGCATCGACAACGGACGTACCGGCTGGCTGAAGAACGAAACAATCTTCAATACCAGCAACGTCCGGACGATGAAGCTGCTGTGGAAGGTGAAGGTCAACAGCACCCCGCGTCAGATGCACAATCTGTTTGCGCCGCTTGTGGTCTCGGGCGTCACGACGCCGCGAGGCGCCCGCGAGCTCGCCATTTTTGCCGGCATTTCAGATCAGCTGTATGCGATCGACGTCGACACGGGCGAGATGATCTGGGAAAAGACGTTCGACAGCATGTATCCCTCCGTCACCGACGGCGTTGGCAGCACGCTGTGTCCCGGCGGGCAGACGGCGGTCCCCGTCATCACGACCATGCCGCAAAAGGGCAAGTACACGATGTATGCGCTCTCGTGGGACGGCCGCCTGCGTACCCTCGACGTGGCTACGGGCGGCGATCTCGCGCCGCCGGAGAAGTTCGCCGCGCCTAACGGCAAACCGTACGCGTTGAACCTGTTCGACGGCGTCATTTACACCTCCACCGCTCAGGGATGTGGAGGAAACGTGAACGCGTTCCTCTCCTACGATCTCGCAACGAAAAAATCGAGCATTTTTGCGCCCGCCGGCGGGGGCATGTGGGGACGCCGCGGTGTTGCGATCGATCCCGAGGGACGCGTGTTCATGGGCACGGGCGACGCACCGTTCGCCGCCGCGACGAACACACTGGGCACAGCTGTCGTGGCTGTGAAGCTCGATGCCGGCAAGCAGCTGCAGTTCGTCGACTACTTCGCGCCGCCGAACGCCAACTGGCTTTTTCGGCGCGACCTCGACCTGAACGTCTCTCCGATGGCCTTTGATTATCGTGGCCGGAAGTTTCTCGTCGCGACGAGCAAGGAATGCCGCCTGTGGCTGCTCGACCGCGACGACCTCGGCGGAGCGGACAACCGCACCACGTTGCAGACGACGCCGCTGCTCTGCAATGACGCACAAGCGTTCGATGCCAAAGGCATATGGGGCGCGCTCGCGGCCTGGCAGGACGGCAAGGGACGGCAATGGGTGATCGCACCGTTCTACGGGCCGGTCAGTCGCGAATTCAAGGCGCCGGTGGAACACGCTCGTCCAGTCAACGGCGGCGTTGCGGCATATACGCTGGAGGAACGGGGCGGCAAGTGGCAGCTCGTGCCTCAATGGCTCTCACGAGACATGGATATGGCGGAGCATGCGGTCGTCGCCAACGGAATCGTCTTCACCTATGCGAGCGGCGAAGACACCACGCAGATCGTTCCTGATCGTGCGTTCGACGATCCGGCCGGTGCTCAGATTGGCGGCGCCGTCAGCAATGCAGGTGTTCGACGAATTCCAGGGTCCCGTCGCGCGGCGCTCTACGCGCTCGACGCCTTGACAGGACAGGAGCTCTGGAACAGCGGCAGCGAGATCACCGGGTGGAGCCACTACAGCGGCCTCACGGTCGCCAACGGCCGCGCGTTCATCACGACGTTCGACGGCATGGTCTACGCCTTCGGGATAAAGCGATGAAAGCGACGCGCATCGTCCGCGGTTGTGCCTTCGCCGTCATGTGCGCGCTTGCAGGCGCGATCGGCTGGGCACAGGGCCGCGCGATCGGCTTCGACTGGCCGGCGACCGGCGCCGATGCGCAGCGGACGGCCTGGCTGCGGCTCGACCCGAACATCTCGGTAGAGAATCTGTTGAAGCCGGGCTTCGAGTTTCTCTGGCGGGAAAAACTCGACAACGCGCCGCGCCAGTCGCTGTCGCTGCATCAGGGCGTAACGATGAACGGGCTCATAGGATTTACACCTGCGTCCTTTGTGACCGGCGTCTCGAACAACGTCTTTGCCATCGACAACGACACTGGATTCCCAGTATGGAACCGTCGTTTCGATGCGACGCTCCCCGCGCCAACCTCGATGTGCCCCGGCGGAATGACCGGCGCATCCGGCCGCGTCGTCAGTCTCGTGCGTGAGCCTTTGCAGCTGCCCGCACCATCGGGGCCGGGCGCCGCCTACCGCGGCGGTATCGGCCTGCCTGGCGAAGGAGTTCCGATGGACATCGCGCGGCGCGACGGAGGCGCGGCGCTGCGTGGTGAGAAACCGGTGCCGGCCGCGCGCGGCGGCGGCGGCGCGTCTTCGCCGGACGATATGCCGGACCGATCTATGTGGTGCCGAGCAACGGCATGCTGCACACGCTTGGACAAGTCTCCGGCATCGACGTTGAGAAACCGGTTCCGTTCCTGCCTCCGAATTCGCGGTATTCGGATCTGACTGGCGTCGGCGACATGCTGTACACCAGCACGAGCAACGATTGCGGCGGCACGCCCAACGGCGTGTGGGCGATCACGCTGGACGCTCAGAAAAAAACGGTCAGCTCGTGGAAAACGAACGGCGGCAGCCCCGTTGGGAATCTCGCATTTACGACAGCCGGCAAGATACTCGTGGCGATTGGGGCAGGCCGCGCGAGCGCTGGAGGATATGCCGCCGCCATCGTAGCGCTCGACGCGAAAACCCTGCAGCCCAGCGACTGGTTCTCCGCGCCGTCGAGCGAGTTCGTGGCGACGCCCGTCGTGTTCAATGTTGCCGGACGGGAGATCGTCGCCGCCGCGGCACGCGACCGGGTCTTCCTTCTCGACGCCGCCTCACTGGGTGGCGCGGACCATGCGACACCGCTCTTCGCTTTGAGCTCGAGCGCTCTCGCACCAGACGCACTGGCCGTATTCGAACAGCCGGCCGGCACGCCGTGGCTGCTGGTGCCCGGGGCACGATCGATCGTCGCGTACAGGATCGTTCAGGAGGGCGGCAAGCTTGCACTTCAGCAAGGCTGGACATCGCGTGACATTCCCGCGCCCGTTGCGCCGATTGTGGTCAACGACGTTGTCTTTGCGGCGTCGAGCGGCCGGGGACAGGGAGCGGCGGTGTTATATGCGCTCGACTCGCGGTCGGGCCGCGAATTGTGGAACAGCGGAAAGACGATCATCTCGCCTGTTCCTCCGGCGAATCTGTGGGCGAGCAACAGCCAGGTGCATGTCGGCACCCACGACGGTACTGTGTATGCGTTTGGGTTCGTGCTCGAGCGGCGCTGATCGTGGATCAGCCCTGAACCGTTTTCTGGATCGCATCGACCGCACGCAGCGCCAGGGCGGCAATCGTCAGCGTGGGATTCGATGCGGCACCCGTAGGAAACACGCCGCTGCCGAGCAGGAACAGATTGTGGTGATCGTGACTGCGCTGCTCCGGGCTCACGACCGACGTTTTCGGATCGATACCCATTCGGTAAGTTCCCATTACATGGCCCGCTGAGTAGATCGTGCTTCCGTGTTCGATCGCTGTCGCGTTCATCGCAGCGAACACTTCCTGATGAATACGCTGGCCATGATCGAGCGCGCGCCGGCAGTAGTCGTCTATGCGGTAAGTAATGCGCGGACGGGGAAGCCCGATAGCATCTCGATGCGCATCATCGGGGACGATGCGATTCTCCGCGAGCGGCAGCTGCTCGACCATTGTTGCAATCGCCAGCTCCCGTGAGCTGTGATCCGCGAGCGCACGCTGGAGATCTGCTCCGCGAAGGCCTTGTTCGGCGAGCGTCCTCACTGTGTGGTCCGGCGTACCCATCGGCCACGACCATCCGCGATTGTGGAACTGCACACGGAAGGCCCCGTGATCCGCTCTCCAATCACCGGATCGCGGCGACTCGATGCCCGACGTCGAGAGCGGCCCTCGATATGGCCACAGCGCCTCACCCGCCAGCGCCCAGCTTTGCCGCGTCGGATGATCCATCAGATTGCGGCCGACCTGATCGCTCGAGTTCGCCACACCTCCCGGACGCTCGGCCGTGCGCGACTGCAGAAGCAGCTTGGGCGTTTCGATGCCATGCGCCGCAATGACGTAGACCCTGGCCACCGCCCGCTCTTCGCTTCCGTCCGGCCGTTTGTAGCGGACGCCGCTGACGCGGCCGTCGGCGCCGACCTCTACAGCCGAGGCGATCGCCCGATCGATCAGCTCCGCACCAGCCCGCTCGGCCTGCGTGACGTGCACCATGGCGTCGTACTTCGCCTGCACTGGGCAAATCGGAATGCACGAAGCGCTGCCGCAACAGGCGGGGCGATCCTGGTATCGCTGAGAGTTACGCGCCTGCGGCGTTGGTTGGACGGTGTAGCCAAACTTCGCGACGGCCGCCGCCACCCGTTGATCCAGATATGTCAGCGGAATGCCGGGCATCGGATACGGCCGGCTGCGAGGTGCGTCGAGCGCGGCCGTAGGATCGCCGGCGACCCCAAGTTCCTGTTCCGCGTCGCAGTACCACGGCTCGAGATCTTCGTATGAGATCGGCCAATCGACGCCCACGCCAAACTTCGAGCGCAATCGAAAGTCGTCAGGCACGAACCGGAACGACGTGCCGAGCCAGTGCCACGTCGTCCCGCCAACCTGTCGCAGGTACGTGGCCTCGAACTTGTCAGGACCGTTCTGCAGGTAATAGATGTCCGGCTTGTCGCTCGTCGAGTGCGGCGCGTACGGTGTATTCGGGTACGGACACTCGGGAACTTTGATCAGGGCGTCTCGAAATTGCTGGAGCGCAGCCGGCCGTGAGACGCGCGGTCCGGCTTCGAGAATGCGCACCGTGACGCCTCGTGTCGCCAACCGGGCAGCGAGCAGCGCTCCACTTACGCCGGACCCGACGATCACGACGTCGGTGATCCGTTGCATCAGGGTCCGGGCGAGCGATGCGGTTTAGCCCAGCTGCCGAACGGTCCGACACATGTGCCGGGTGCAGGCATGCCCAGTGCGCGCCATTGCAGGGCGCCCGTGTGGGTGACCAACTGGGCTTCCCCTCGCACCTGGTGCACGCCCGTGTACCACGCGGCGATGATGTCCGTCTCGAGCGCCGCGTCGGGGCGTGCCAGCCGGGCGCTGTTGCCGGGCGTGCCGAGCAGGTTCTTCAGGAAGACTCCGGCGGTTTGACGATCGAGATTCTCGTAGCCGGTGAGACGCGACGACAAGGCGAGAAAATCATCAACCGAGAACGACTGCGCGCGGAGGGATACGCGGAACGGCGCCACGAGGGCGACCGCCGCAAGGAATGCGCGACGTCCAACCGTATTCATGGGTGGGCCATTCTACGCGTGGGTCCGGTGGCCGTCCAGCACCGGCGAAGCACACCCTAGCGCTGACCTGTCAGATACGCCGTGACGCCATCGGTCAGCGTCTCTGTCGACTTGATGATGTCTTCACGTTTGGCGTCGGCTGCGGTGACTTGCAACATCGGACTCCACAATGACGCCGGGACGTCCGCCCGCATCGCGTGATGACGGATCTCCATTTCGAACACCGTGCGTTCTCCGGGAAGGACGGGCCGGATCATTTCCGAGTAGCCCCACACCGCCCCGAGCTTGAACAGCTCGCACGCTCGAGGTGAATGCATCGCGGCGAGCTGCCGCGCTGTCTCAGCGGCGCCGCCTTGCTCAACAAATGCCACGAACTCCGTGTTCGCGTTGGCGATCTGCCGGGCGTGAAGGGTTCGGGCGAGGAAACGGAGAGCCGCGCCGCAAGGTCGTCGCGGCCCTTAGCCAGCTGCTCGAGCACTTGTCGATTGGAACTCGCGTACTGACGGAACACTGCATCGCGACCGAGGCTGACACCGAGCAGCCAGGGCCCTACACGAGCATCGCCCTCGCTGATCATTGTCGACGGCTGCGGCCGCTCGCTGCCAGCGGGCGCCGCGCAGGACGTGGATTCCGTGACGGTTCGAGACAGCATCAGATCGCCGAAGAGGGCTGGATAGGACAGCGCGAGATCGACCGCGCTCAACGAAACTACCTCGAACGCGACGAACGTCGCGGCAACGCCCCACACGATCGCAATGAATGCGATCACGTGGCGGACCCGCGACGCGAATGGACGGGCAGTGCGCAGCGCCATTGGCGATTCCGGCACTATACTGGCTGCTCAACGCGGAAGGAAGCCCATGACCCAGCTCCTGCCAGGGCAGCTCCTTTATATTTTCGGCGCATCCATTCTTGACGCAGCGCTGCTCTCGTGGCTGGCGTTGCTATGGTATCGCCGTTCGGTGAACAGGCTGATGCGCGAAGCGCCGCCGGACGCTGTCGCCGGGTCTGCCGAACAGCACGACTCCCCGGTTCCTTCCCAGTCTGCGGTGTCTCCGACCGAGCCGGGCGAGCTGATATTGGCGGAGGAACGGCCCGAGACGCTCCCCCACACTGCAGCTATCCCCAGACCGGGGATGGTTCGTCTGATCGTTGCGTACAGCGTCGGCGCTGCCGCGTTCGCGGCCGTGATTACTTGCTTGAAGTTCTGGACGGCGTCGCCGCCGCTGTTGGCCGTCGCGTGGCTCGCCGACTGGTGGACGAACCTGTGGCCAGTGGTGCCGACGCTTGTGGCGTTGCTCGTCCTCGATCGTCCGATCGCCCTGCGCCTCGTGCTTCTCTATGTGCTCGGCGGCGCGATCGCCATCTGTCTGTTTACCGCGGCCGGACAGCTTCTCAGAGGCACGCTCAACAGCGCGCCGCTGACGAATATCTTCTGGGGCGTCGTCAGCCTCGCGTGGACGGCATCATTCCCGTTCGCGGTCATCGTCTTGACCGGTTGGCGGCGCGTGCGCGCGGTGATGCCGCTCGCCCTGGCCGGCACGCTGCTGTTCGGCTTCGGCTCGTTGCTGTTCCGCGAGCTGCTCGTTCGCGCGTTGAACGTCGAGGCGTTCAGGTCCGCGTTTCTCAGCGGCGCCGTGTTCTCGTCACCCATGACGATGCAGTATGCCCTGTTCATGCTTGCGAGCCTTCCAGTGGGCTGGCTCGCATGGCGGCTCCTGAACGTGCTGGCGGCCGCATTCGCGAACAAACGATTCAGCGACATCCAGCTGGTCGTCGATTGCTGGTGGGCGGTTGTCGCTGCCGACGTGACGGCGACCTCGCTGTCAACGACGCATGGGTTCGCTGGAATTGCCGGCGGCGTCGCCGCCTTTCTCGCTTATCGACTTGCCGTGGCTGCGGTGCTTCGCGGCGATCGTCCGCCGCAACGGGCCCCACGTCTGTTGCTGCTTCGGGTATTCGGTTATCAGGCGCGCACCGAATCGCTGTTCGATCGTGTAGCGCAGACATGGCGGCTCCAGGGTCCCGTCCAGCTCATCGCGGGCGTCGATCTGGCGATGCGCACCGCCGATCCCGGGGATGTGCTCGCGCTGCTCGACGGCCGGTTGGCCGAGGCCTACGTGAGGACGCCGCACGAAGTGGGCGAACGCCTGGCACGGCTGGATCTTCGGCCCGACCCGGACGGCCGTTTTCGGATCAACGAAGTGTACTGTCACGACAATACATGGAGGGCGACGCTCGAAGCGCTGCTCGACGGAACCGACAGGGTGCTGATGGATCTGCGGAGCTTCTCGGCACAGAACGCCGGCTGCAGATTCGAGCTCGAGCAGATCGTGCGTCGTGTGCCAACGGATGACATCGTGCTCGTGTGCGATAAGACCACGGATCTGCCGCTGCTTCATCAGATTCTGGCCGCGGCTTGGGCGGCTGAACGCAGAGATGGACATGCGCGCGGAAGCGGGGAGATTTCTGTCGTTCGTGTGGAGCGGCAGACTCGGTCAGAGTTCGCCCTGTTGATGCACCGTCTGCTTAGACGGCCTCAGGCTGCGGGTATGCCGCTCTGAAGAGCGGCGGCTAAATTCTCATCTACAGATCGCCGGTCCCTTCGGGCTCACCGACACGCCATCGCCGACCCACAGGCGGCCGTCAGGGAGGATGTCGGCTGCGACGAAGTCAACCTTGCCGGAACGCGAGACTGCGCGCACGCCGACGCGGCCTTGGACGCGCAGCGCAGCCCAGCTGCCCGAGTCCTCCCACCGATTGACCTGCCAGTTGTCCAGCACGGTCTGCCGCCGGCTTTCGCCGGCCAGAATGTATGTTTATGACACCAGAAATCTGCGTCCACTCAGATATCGATCGATGGCGTTCACCTGAGGATCGGACTGCGCGAGCAGGGTAGCAAACGGGAGCACCAGCAGGACAACCGGCAGCCCAGCGCCAAGCACGCGCATGATTTGTTTCGACTTCACTGGCAGCTCCGATGGAGTTGGCCCCAGTGGATCAACGTCTCACACTCGACGGGCGAACGGAGGCCTACTGTCGCTTCTTCCACCGTGGCGCGCGCCTGCCGAGGAACGCGTCCACGCCTTCCTTGCCGTCCTCAGTGAAAAAGTCGCAGGCAATGGCGTGTCCGGCCATGCCGTAGGCGTCGCCGAGCGACAGCTCGAGCTGACGGTAGAAGACCTGCTTGCCGGACGCGATGGCGGCCGACGACTTCGACGCGATACTTCTCGCCAGCGTCTCTACCTCGGCATCGAGCGCCTCGGGCGACACGACGCGATTGACGAGTCCGATCTCGCAGGCACGCACGGCGCCGACCGTCTCGCCTGTGAGCAGCATCTCCATGGCGTGCTTGCGGCCGACCGCCCGGCCGAGCGCGACGCTGGGGGTGGAACAGAACGCGCCGATGTTCACGCCCGGCGTGGCGAAGGTCGCCGCCGTGGATGCCACCGCGAGGTCGCAGGTGGCGACGAGCTGACAACCGGCCGCCGTCGCGATGCCGTGCACCCTCGCGATGACCGGCTGCGGCAGCGTCGTGATGGTCATCATCATGCGGCTGCAGCGCGCGAACAGCGACTCGACCTCGGGCACATTGCCCATGGCCCGAATCTCCTTGAGATCGTGCCCCGCGCAGAATCCCCGGCCATTTGCCGCGAGCACGACCACGCGGACAGTCGGGTCCGCGGCGAGGCGGTCGAAGGTCGACTGCAGTTCGTCGATGAGCGCACTCGAGAGCGCGTTGAACTGGCCGGGACGGTTGAGCGTCAGTGTAGCTATCCCGTCCTTCGTCTCGGTCAGCAGCAGAGCCTCGGTCTGCGTGGTGGCATTCGATGTCATGTGCGCTTGTCCTCCGATAGTCATGCGGAGCATCATCGCTTCAGAACGAAACGCCGCGCGGGATCAGGCGGTGCTCGTACGCCTGGCGTTCGAGACCCTCGCGAAAGTCCGGATGCGCGATGCCGATCAGCGCCTTGGCGCGTTCGGCGACGGACTTCCCCTTCAGATTGACCATCCCGTACTCGGTGACGATGAACATGACGTCAGAGCGGGGTGTGGTCACGACGTTGCCTTGAGTCAGGTTCAGCACGATCCGGCTGCGGCGCTCGCCGCGCTTGTCGTAGGTCGAGGAGAGGCAGATGAACGATTTGCCGCCCTTCGAGGCGTAGGCGCCGCGCACGAACTGCAATTGCCCGCCGGTGCCGCTGAGATGGCGGTGACCGTCGGATTCGGAGGCCGCCTGTCCCTGCAAGTCGACCTGCGTCGTGTTGTTGATCGAGATCATGTGGTCGTTCTGCATGATGACGTGGGGCGGATTCGTGTAGTCGACGGGGCAGCAGTGCATGTCGCGATTGCGGTCCAGTGTCGCGTAGAGATCGCGCGAGCCGAGCGCGAACGTGTAGACGATCTTGCCTGGGTTCAGCGTTTTTCTGGCGCCCGTGATGCGTCCGGCCTTGTACAGGTCGGCCATGCCGTCGGTCATCATCTCCGTGTGCACGCCAAGATCGCGCACGCCGCTTTCGAGAAGGAGCGCACAAACGGCATTGGGCATGCCGCCGATGCCGATTTGCAGGCAGTCGCCGTCGTCGATTTCAGCCGCGATCAGCCGCCCCACCGCGGCGTCGATCTCGCCGGGTGGCGGATTCGGCAGTTCGGGCGCCGGGGCATCGTCGCCCTCGATGACGTAGTCGACCTCGCTGACGTGCACGCCCGTCTGTTCACCGTAGACATAGGGCAGCCCGCGGGTCGTCTCGACGATGACCATCCTGGCGCGCTCGATGATCGCGCGGTGCCAGAGATTCGCCGCGCTCAGATTGAAATAGCCGTCTTCATCGATCGGGCACGTCTTGAGGATGACGATGTCGACAGGGTCGATGAAGCGCCGATAGTAATCCGGGATTTCACCAAGATTGACCGGGATGTAATTGCAGCGTCCGTCATCGTGCTTTCTCCGGTCGTAGCCGGAGTAATGCAGGCTGAACCAATAGACATGATGGCCTTCGGGATCGGCGTCCAGCACGGCGCGGGGGCGCATCGTCAAACAATGGCGGATCTTGACGTTGGTGACTTCCTGGATGCGGGCGCCAAGCGCTTTGTCGAAGACATCGGGTTGGCACAGGGATGTGCCGTAGTCGAGCCACATGCCGGATCTGACGAAACCGGCGGCACGCTCAGCGGAAATCGCCTGCGCCTGAGTGCCGGCGACTCTCATCGTCATCGGTTCCTCGGCGAATATTACATCCAGACAATCCGGGCTCGAATGAGAACTACCAGGGCCCGGCCGAACCCTTGATCGCTCCAGAAAGGATGGCTTTCCGAACGTCGTCGATTGTCACCAGGCCTCCTGGCGCCGTACCGCCCCACTCGAATCTCGTCGCGTCCGGTGACCAGTGAAACAGCGCCCCGTCGCGTCGTGCCTCCTCGATGACCGCCGCCAGCAGCGCGCGACCCAATCCCTGACCCTGGTCGTTCGTGTGGGGCGGCAGACTCGGTCAGAGTTCGCCTTACTGATGCACCGCCTCCTTAGACGGCCGGAGCCAGCGGCTGTGCCAATCTGAAGCGCGGCCGGTCTCCTTGCCGAGGAGCCGGCCACGCTCGCGGCGATCCAGCCGGCGTGGCGAAGCCGCTCATGTGGGGTTCGCGTGCGGCCCACAATATGTCGTGAGGTCCTCCCGAAGGTTCGTGACCATCTTCTGCCCGTCGTCAAGACCCACAAAAATCTGGCCGTTCTCCGCCGCATGGGTCGGGTACCCGGTATGCATGCACCGGCGGGGACTGTGGAGAAAAGTCCGGGTGTTTCGTCGAGTCGGCGGCTGTTGCTGCTCGCCGAAAGGCTCACGTGGGCCCTCGGCCTGATTGGCGTGATGGCGTGGGGCTGGTACTACATCCGGTCTACAACGTCGACACAGCAGGACCTGGAGAGGTTCGCAGCGCTCGGAGCGGTCGCGCCGAATGTGAGCACGCCGATCGTCGCCGCGCCGGACCAGTCGCTTTGGTCCTCCACTCGTGTCAGCGCCTGGCGAAAGGCGGTAAGCGAACCTCGGCCTGCACCACTTGCGGTGCTCCGAATCCCGAAGGTCCGACTCGAAGTGCCGGTGCTGCCCGGCACCGACGATTGCACGCTCGACCTTGGCGTTGGTCACATCGAGTACACCGTGAAACCGGGAACCGACGGGAACTCGGGCATCGCAGGGCACCGGGACAGCTTCTTTCGAGGGCTGAAGGACATCGGTTTGGGTGATTTGATCGAGCTCGACACGCATCAGGGGACCGATGTTTATCGAGTAGAACGAACGTGGATCGTCAATCCGGAAGACGTTTCGGTACTCGATCCGACGCCGACGCGCGCACTGACGCTCGTCACCTGCTATCCGTTCTACTTCGTCGGCGCGGCTCCTCAGCGGTTCATCGTCCGTGCAGTGCTCGTGAGCAGCGAAGCCGGTGACCTTATCGCGGGCAGTATTGCCCCGCTCGTCTCACTCTTCGTAATCGATGATGCGGACACTTCAAAACATGGAGGGAGCAGTCATGACAAGCGCAATGAGTAGGGTGGTAGGGTTGACCTTGGGGCTTCTGTGTCTGACGGCCGGCGCGACACTGGCGCAGCAGACAACGGCGTCGACGGAAACCAAGACGTTCGAGGTGCTCGCGGTCGATGGGAACCAGCTGGTCGTCAACCTGCCGGAGGGCACCAGGGAGATTACTGTGCCCGCCGGCTTTTTATTCACCGTCAACGGACAGCAGCTGTCCGTGGGCCAACTGAAGCCGGGCATGAAAGGCACGGCCGCTATCACGACGCGAACAACTGTAACGCCCGTCACCGTGACTCAGGTGAAGAGCGGCACGGTCATGCAGAATTCCGGCTCTTCCATCATCGTGAGGACCGATGAGGGAATCAAAATGTTCACGCAAAGTGATGTGGATAAGCGAGGCGTGAAGATCGTGCGCGACGGCCAGCCGGCACAGGTATCGGATTTTCGTCAAGGCGATCGATTGACCGCGACCATCATTACGTCGAAGCCGCCGCGCGTCATGACCGAGAAGGAAGTGCAGGCGACTCTCTCGAAAACCACAGGCGCGGCCACACCAGCGGCGACGTCGGGACGTGGGGCCACAACTGCACCAGCGGCAGGGACGCAGGCGGCCCAGGCCCAAACCTCTGCCCCGTCGACTGGTGCGCCGAGGACGTTGCCGAAGACTGCCAGCTCGTGGCCGACCCTCGGGCTCGCGGGCGTCCTGTTGCTTGCGATCGGGTGCGCACTGACTATCAGGCGCCGGCTCGTTCGTCAAAGCGATCTTCCGTAATCCGACTGCGACAACGTGAGGGTCGGCGTTAGATGGGGACGACCCCACGGTGGGGCGGATCGATAACAGGCCCGCCGCTCTTCATGGGCGGGCCGTCGGTTCATGAAGTGGCGGGCCGTGGTGCTCAACCTCACCGTGCCGGAGCTGTTGCGACAGTTGGGTCCGTGATCAGGCCCGCACGGGACGGGATCCGCCAAAGGAAAATCCGATGCTCGTTGACGCGGCGAACATCCGTCGGCGTCCAACTACCCATGTCCCAGACGTAAGAAACGACCCGCGAACCCGCCTGCAGGTCGGAGCGCAGTTTCTCCCGTAACTTCAGATTCGGTCCTGGGTGCAGGAAGAGCGTCACGACGGTGGCGGACCGGACGTCCGCAGAATACATGTCGCCTAACCTGAACTCCACTTTGTCCTCGACACCTGCCTCACGCGCGTTCGCTTGGGCCTGAGTCACCAGTGCGGGATCGATCTCAATCCCCACACCACGCGCGCCAAACTCCTTTGCCGCGGTGATCGGGATGCGCCCGTCTCCGGACCCGAGATCGTACACGACATCCTGCGGGCCCACGTCAGCCAACTCCAGCAGTGCGAGCACGATGGGCATCGGCGTTGGCTCGTAGCGAACATCCTGTCCAGGAATCGTTCCACAGCCGAACGACGCGAGCAATCCCAGGACGAGCGGCAGTACGATTGGTTTCACCGTGAGTCATCTTCGCACCGAAGTGGATCGGAAACTGCTTCTTTTCTGGTGTTCTCGACCACGCGCTCGAACCGGACCGCTAGAGTGGGAGGAAGCGGCGTGACTAACATCAGTACACACGGAAACGTCGTCACAATCATCAATGTGTTCACCGTTGAGCCAGCGAAGCAAGATGCCCTTGTCACGCTGCTGACTCGTGCGACCGATGAGACGGTTCGTCATCTGCCCGGATTCATCTCGGCCAACATTCACCGAAGCGTCGATGGCGTGCGTGTGACCAACTACGCTCAGTGGCGAAGCCGCGCGGATCTCGAGGCGATGCTGCGCCATCCCGCAGCGATGCCGCACTTGAGGGAGGCGACCGAACTGGCAACGAACGTCGACCCGCACATTTACGAAGTTGCGGCGGTGCGGCGTGGCCGATCCATTCCCAGCCGCATGGCGCTTGGTGCGATGGCCACTGGAGCAATGGCAATTGGTGCGTACGCAGTTGGCGCACTCGCGATCGGACGGCTAGCCATTAGCGCGCTCACCCTCCGGCACGGCCGCGTTCGCAGCTTGCTGCTCGACGAGGTTTCGGTCGCACGCCTCGAGGTTCGCGAACTCATCGTCGATCGGGCATAGTGCCGAACTGAGCGAGCACAAGGAGCACACGAACATGAAGCCCAAAAACACAATCTGCCTCTGGTTCAACAAGGACGCGCATGAGGCGGCGCGTTTCTACGCCGCCACCTTTCCGAATAGTGAAGTGACCGCTGTTCACAAGGCGCCCGGTGACTACCCGGGCGGCAAGAAGGGCGATGAACTGACGGTGGAGTTCACCGTTCTGGGTATTCCCTGTCTCGGTCTCAACGGCGGCCCGGAGTTCAAGCACAGTGAGGCCTTTTCCTTCCAAATCGCGACGGACAATCAGGAAGAGACGGATCGCTACTGGAACGCGATCGTCGGCAATGGCGGCAAGGAAAGTCAGTGCGGTTGGTGCAAAGACCGCTGGGGCCTCTCCTGGCAGATTACCCCGCGCGCGCTCACTGACGCGCTTGCGGCTGGTGGCGGTGAGGCAAAGCGTGCCTTCGAAGCGATGATGCCGATGAAGAAGATCGACATCGCCACCATCGAGGCAGCGCGGCGGGGCTGACGGCCGTTATGAGCTTTTGGTCGTCTAACTGTCCGCGTCGCAATCAAGCGGCTGAGGAGGTGTGATGCGGACCTACAAATCTGCTGTCTTCGCACTCGTCGCGTTCACTCTTGGAGCATTGCCAGCGGGGGCGCAGGACGCAGAAACCGTCGAAGTCACGCCGTATGTGGCGCTCGGTTCGGAAATGACATCTCCCGTCGGCGCCGCCGTCACGTTCCCTGTCACGTCGACGCTCAGTGTCGAGACAGATGTTGCATATCGTCGTGGCGAGGGCCGCATCCACGCGCTGAGTTCAAGCGCCAGTCTCTTGTATTCCCTTCCGCGCGTCGGCCAATCGACACCGTATGTCGCCGCGGGAGTTGGGCTATCGCAATACGGGGCGCCCATTTTCTCCTCCAACGGTCGTCCAATCGCCACGCAGCCGCGCCTGGCCATGACAGTGAACGCTGGAGGCGGCCTGAAGATGCCCATGAATGAAAAGTTGGATTTGCGAACTGATGCCCGGTGGGGCAAGTTCTTGGGCCGTCAGGGGCCGTCGGAGTGGTTTCGCGTGGCTCAAGGCATCTCCTTCGATGTCGGCAAACGGTAGAGAGTGCGCCCGCACGAGCTCATTCCGGACATCACGTAAGTGCATCGCGCGCGGGAGGCGGCGGTTTTAGCTACATCCGAGCACATCGCTATACTGCTGACCGTCGCGTTGGTTGGACAAGAGACGCGGCGTTCGCGTATCGTTCCAACGCACACGGTCAACTTTCACTTCAACAGGAGGTTTCATGCGGGCAACATGGACGTCACGGTTCGCGGGAATTGCGGTCACGGCGGTCTTCGCAGCTGCCATGGGTCTCGCCGCGGCGGCACAGGCACCAGACCCGCTGGTCGGCACCTGGAAGTTGGACGGAGCGAAATCCAGTTTCAAGCCTGGACCGGCGCCGAAGAACCTGACGGTCGTCATTGAGGCTGCGGGCAAGGGCATCAAGGTCGCCGTGGACGGCGTCGGGGGCGACGGAACGCCGGTCAAGTTCGGGTATACATCCATGCGCGACGGCAAGGACGTTCCCGTCACTGGCAGCCCGAACTTCGACGCGGCCGCCGTTACGATGACCAATTCGAACGAGGGAACGATCCTCTATAAGAGGGCTGGTAAGACGGCCATCACTGCCAAGACGTCAGTCTCCAAGGACGGAAAGATCCTGACGGTGACCTACGATGGAACCGACGCGAAGGGCCAGGCCCTGCACAACGTCTACCACTACGTGAAGCAGTAAATTCGGGAAGCTTAGAACCGGCCGCCCAGCCACGAACGAGCGCAGCGAGTGAAGTGGCTGGGTGTCAGGAACGCTGCCTGAACGCCGATTCCACGGGCTGATGGGGCGACGCCCGAGCGCGTCCTTATCCCGCCGGACCCTGACCCTCGCGCTAACACCTGGGCACTCGATTGGGCACGCGACTTTGTTGTGGCTCGACGGAATCGAAACCAGCCAAATACTCCGGAACTGTGGGCGCTCCCACTATTTGGCGACCGAACGCCATTTCTCTATCTTCGGCATTCGGTATCAGCACCGCTCGGACCAGGCGGAGCGCTCTCACCAAACGGCCGTTGGCTCGCCTACAGCACCAATGACGACGGAGTGGATCAGGTGATAGTGCAGTCGTTTCCCGATCCCCTAAAAGGTCGTGACCAGATTTCCTCCAAGGGCGGAATCAATCCACGTTGGAATCATAACGGCCGGGAGCTCTTCTACATCGATTCGGTACAAAGGCTGATCACCGTATCCGTGTTGACGGATGGTCCGTTCAAAATGCAGCAAACGACCGAGCTGTTTAGTGCGCCGTCCCCGGTGTACGCTGTGGCGCCCAGTGGGGATCGTTTTCTGTTCAACGTTTCTTCCACGGCCTTAGCCAACCCGCCGCCAATCAACCTTGTCTTGAACTGGACGACGGGATTGAAGTGACTTGGATTCCTGCTGCGTGACATTTTCAAGTGACGTTTGTCGCTGCGCGCGATTTGAAGAAGCCCAGTTCCTGGACGTTTCTGAAATGTCGCACGCGACGTCACTCACACTTTCTCTCAGCCAGCTTTTTATGCTGGTCGAGTCGAAAACATTAAGGAATCTGGCGGCCTTGCGTGAAGTGGCTGGTACACGCCAGCGGATCCGTGCCGAAAATTGATGCGCCGATGATCGGTTAGGTCCAGTGGCGCCTTCGGCTTCGGATGTGATGCAAAGTATGAGGGCCCGCCGCCGATGGTAGACAGGATCCGCTGCTGTCGAGCGAAGGTTTGCCGCAGGGCGCCGGCTCGATCAGCGCCAGTCACCCTGGAGGATGAACGCCGCCCAGAAATACGGATGTTCCCATTGAGGATTGCTGAGCAGGGACAGTTGCGCAGCGCGAAGCGACGTCGCGGGAGTCCTCCCGTCGCGAAGCATCTCGCGATACAGACGCGCCATCAGTGTGGCGGTAGCCCGGTCACTGATACTCCATAAGCTGACGATGACACGCGCGGCACCGGCGTACATGAACGCGCGAGTCAATCCGACCAGGCCTTCGCCGCTAATCTCCTTGCCCAATCCGGTCTGACAGGCGCTTAAGACCACCAGATCGGCCGAGAGATCCAGGTTATAGAGCTCGTGTGCGCGAAGAAATCCTTCCCTTTGGTTGCCGGCCGCGTCAACCAGCGACAGCGCGATCGCCGAAAGCGACGGACGCTCGGTATCCAGGAATCCATGCGTCGCGAAATGTACGTAGCGGTAGGCGCTCAGTGCGGAGCCGACGACAGACGCTTTAGTCGCTGCAAATCCGATCGCGGCAAGGTTCTTCTGTCCGGCCGCCGTAGCGAGAATCGCCTTCGCCTCCTCATCGGTGAAGCGCAAGCGAGCGATCCGTGCGGAGCTGCCAGTCGTCGCCTCGGTCGTGTGGACAAGTACGCGTGCTTGCGCGTCATCAGAGACTGAAGCGGCCCGCTTGCCGCGAACCCGTGGATCCGATACGTCGAACACCGGATCGGCAAACACGGCCACCCCAAGCAACGGCCGCTGCCTGCCAGCGGTTCGAGCACGTTGCACCGACAACGTCGAGGCGGAAGGGAGCGTCACGATCTCGAAGTCGACGATCATCGGCCGCTCGCGCTCGCCGGTACTGCGAGGCACCGGAAGTGTCTCGAACGGCAGATATTGCAGCGCCCCGTCGGCAACCACGACGAGTCGAGGTGTCTTCGGAAACACGCCGATGGGTCTCAGCACAAGATCGGTAAGTCGACGCAGTGCGGCAGGAAGCGCCGCGTCCGCCTCCGCAATCCGGCGCGCGCGTTCCCGCGCCGGTTCGGCGGTTGGGGTGACGGCGCGGGCGGTGACCAGGTGGTACGCTTCACGCGTGGCGCGTTCGATTTCCGCGCGTGGCGCCAGCCGATAGCTTTTCAGCCCCTCGCGATCGACGACCCAAACGAAGCTGGAGTCCTGGCCAAGCGAATACTCCAGCAGGGTGGTATCCGCATCCAGTAGCTCTCGTTGGATGGTCTCCGCTTCGAGCAGGCGGGACTGAGTCAACGCGCCATACTGGGGACTCGCTGCACGGATCGCCGATCGCACTTCCTCGTACTCCGCTTCGAGCATGCTTGCTTCGCGCGACAGCGCCTCGGCCTCTGGTGAATTGACCCGTCCTTGGAGGGCAATCAAGCGGTCCGCTTTCGCGTCCAGCAGACGGGCAAGCTGCCGCTCCCGGCTGACGAGTGAGGGATTGACCCCCTGTAGCAGTTCCGCGCCGCTCTCGCCGAGCATGTCCAGCAAGCTGCGAGCTCGCGCACGCTCGCTCGTCTGCAGTGCCTGTGCATCGAACCCCGCCCGCGGGCGCTCCTGGTGCATCTGCATTAAGAGGTCGATCGCGAAGCTGTAGGCGTCCTGATGCCGCCCGAGATAGCCAGCTCTCATCTCGGGGCTCGCGACGCCGCCTCGGACTGCCTCGAGTGCAGTCAGCGCCTGCTTGATGCTTTGCAGCGCCTCGTCACTGCGGCCGACCGCCCGTTGCGCCCGGGCGACGACGGGCAACGCGAGACCCAGTCCGTGTTCATAACCGAGAGACCGGAAGATGGCCGCAGCCTCATTCGCCTGCGCGAGTGACTGTTCCTGATCTCCGTTGAGCGCGTGCGCCTCGGCAAGGCTGGTGGCGGCCAACGCCTCGCCGCGCTTGTCGCCGTTCGTCGCGCGCAGCTCCACGGCGCGCTGTAAGGACTTAAGCGCTGGTGCGGCGTCTCCCGAGGCAAGATGTGCTCGTCCGACGTAGGTGAGCGTGAGCCCCTCCGATCGCCGATCGCCCACGATCTCCAGGAGCGGAAGGGCGCGAGCGTAATACTCGAGGCCACCGCGTGGATTGCCGCCGACGGTTTCCGCAAGTCCAAGCTGAGTCAGGGTCTCCGCTTCGCCTGCCTTGTCGTCTATGGCGCGTCGAATCGTCAAGGATTGCTGGAGATACTCGACGCCGCGCGTCAGATCGCCGGTCGACGTGTAGGACACGCCGATGTTGTAAAGCGCGAGCGCCTCACGGCGCCGGTCTCCTAATTGCTGAAAGAGCACCAGCGCCTGTCGATACTCCTCGAGCGCATGCTGCCAATCCGCCATGTCGGCGTAGAGCTTGCCGATGTTGTTGCCCACCACAGCCTCGAGGGCGCGGTCTGCGGCGCCGATGATGAGCGAGCGCGTTTCACGGTAGTGCGCCATCGCTGCTTCTGGATTGCCGATGATGTCGAGCGCTCCACCAAGTGCGTTTATCACCGACGCGTACATCGAATCGGTCGTCGGGTTGAACAGCGGGCGTGCGCGCGTCAGGTAAGGGATCGCCTCGCGCGCTTCACCTGCGCGTAGATGAAGAATTCCGATGTTGAACAGACAGAGACCTTGTTCGTACCAAAGGCCGCGGTCGGAGAAGATGTCAAGCGCGGCCAGGTACCGGTCGCGGGCCGAAGCCCTCGAGACTGCTGTATTGATCCTGCGAAGCGGCTCGGCTTCGGCGAACAGCCGCTCGGCCCGGGCGTGAGCGACGTCGGCGGGCGTTGCGGGACGCTGGGCCACAACTGTCAGCTGATACCGGCCCCGGGACGCTGCGGGGCCCGGCGCGTTCGCCACGTCGAGCCTGTACTTGCCCGCGGTCGCGGCAACCCACGCGATGCGTTCGGGGCCTCGCCGGCCGTTTGGGCTATCGGCGGTGATAAGTGGGGTCGAGTCGGGTGCGAACAACAACGCTGTGACGTCTGCACCGCGTTGATTGATGACGACATGGAGAAATTCTCCGGCGGCAAAATCGATCGAAAAGCTGTGACGTTCCTCGGCCCCGGACTCCCCCTCGACGACGGTTCCCTGCGTCAACGCCTGGGCCTTGGCAGCAGCTAACTGCCCGACCTGCGCTCTGGCCAAGCCGACCGGCAGCAGCGCGTGCGAGCCCACGAGGGCCAGTGCGCCTGCTATTGCAACGACCGTCCGCAGCGTGCGTCTCGACATGACCGTCAACTGGTGGTTACCGTTGGGGTTTTCCATCAGACGCGCGCACTCGCGCGTGCGACAGCGTGAAGTGCGCAACCACAAGGTCGGGGCTGTTGGTTTCAACCCGGAGGAGCGTCTGCGGCGGCGGCTCATACTGAGTGAGCAGCCGTGTCGTGTCCGCGCCCGCGCGCTGCTCGACCGCCGACCAGACGCGTCCGGCGCCTCCAATCATCTCGAGCTCGTTGACCATTGAGCCACCCCGCTTCTCCCATGAGGCAACCATACTTCGGCTGAGAACGATTGGCGCCGGGCCGGGGACGACGTCGGGCAGCGGGTGCTGAGAGATGAGCACGGTGATCCGCTCAGCGAACTGGTCCGCGCGGGTCCTCTGCAACGTCAAGTACGGCGGTGCATCGGCTTGGGCGGGAATCTCAATCAGCCGCCCGCCTGTGACCCTGTTGTCGCCGCTCATGGTTCGCGTCGTCGGGAAAATCAGATACGGCTCGCTGGTGCTTCCATCCGCGTACTGCTCGCGATCGATGACATAGAGGTACCCGTCGCGCGGGAATTCGAGAGAGAAGCGGACCCTATCGCCCACTATCAGCGGCGTTCCCGCTTCGACGCGCTCGGGTGTCCACTGCTCGACCCCACCCTGCGGCTGATGCACGAGCAAGCGCGTCGTGTCGGTTGCGGCCGCACGCCTCAACCTCCAGACCGTTAAGCCGACCTCCGAAACATTGTCGCCATCACGCTGCCGAACGGTGCCATCGACGGGCCGGTATGTTGGTAGCGGGGCGCCCGCATTCTGAGCCGCGGCCGGACGTGCCTTGAGGAACGCCGCCGGAACGATCGCCTGGACGAGGATCATCGCGGTCGGACCCGGCAGCGCGCGCCCCGGCAGTGGGCGCGGCGCGTGTGGAGCAGGCGACGGCTGCTCGCTGCGATTGGACACAAGCACGACGGCAAGGACCGCCGCGGCTGCACCGAAGGTGGCAAGGCCCCAGCTGCCCTTCCGACGTAAAGATCCATTCGCAGCAGCCGCCGGAATCGTGCGCTGCTCGACCTGCCGGAGATCCGCCAGGCAGTCGCCTATCGTGGGATATCGACCTGCAGGAACTCGCGCAAGCATTCTGGTCAGGATTGGGTCGAGGTAAGCAAACTTACCCGACGCGCTCGGAAGGCCGGGATAGCGCGCGTCGAGGATCGCCGCCGCGGTGAGTGCAGGCGTCTCACGACGGAACGGATGACTGCCGGAGGCGAGCTCGAACAATCCGAACGCCGAGGCTGGCGATATCCGACCGCCCATCGAGGTCGCGTCCGCTCAGTTGCTCCGGTACATGTACGATGCCGTTCCCAACACGTCACCGGTTGTCGTGAACATTCGACTCGCTCATCAGCTCACGTGCCGGTCGTCATCGCACCGTACACCTTTCGCGATTCCAAAGTCGACGAGCTTGATGGTTTGATCTCCCAGCACGATCACGTTCTGCGGTTTGATGTCGCGGTGAAGGTTCCCGCGTCCATGCGCCTACGTCAGTGCCGACGCGCCGCCCATTCCAACTCGGATCACCTCGTCCGCGGGCGTTGGTCTGCTGTCGATCCAATCTGACAGAGGAACTCCTTCGAGATACTGCATGACGAGAAAGGCAATACCGTGGTCCTTCGCCCACGTCGTACAGCGTGCAGATATTCAGATGCTCAAGGCGAGAAATCGTCCTGACCTCGCGATCTAACCGTGCGCGGAAGGCTGTATCCATCGCGGATCTCAGGCCTCAAGATTTTGATCGCCATCTGCTCGCACCGAGGCGCGTGTCTGTGGCGCGGTAAACCTGACCCATTCCACCCGACCCGAGCATCGAATGGACCTCGTAAGGGCCGAGCCGGGACCCGGCGGCGAGAAGCGTGGCTGGCGGAAAGAGATCCCTGGGCACCGACACCGGATGATCCAGCGGGCTCTGGCGATCATCCTGCAACAAGAGCGATTCCACGCTCTCGACGCACGCCGTCGTCTCCGGCGCACGCATCTGTCAGGAATTGCTCCCGCTCGCGACGTCCTCCCCTTTTCGAGTGCCGCCTCGTACAGGTGAGACACGAGTTGCCATCTTTCGGGAGTCATTTGTCGGATGCCCTGCGATGTCCGATTGGTCTAGCCCCATTTAGGTAAGCGCAAACCGCGAAGTCCAACTCCGATCGCCCCAAAAATCTGCGCGTGATGGAAGACTCACCTGATATCACGGCCCTGTCTGAAAGCCTGGGGACACGGCGACCGATCCGCGCTCGATTGGCTTACACCCCTTGTATACGGACAAGCTTCGGCGGGTAGCAGGCGCCTACGTGCGCCAGGAGACGCCCAGGGCACTCGCTACAGACAACGGCGCTGGTGCACGAAGCCTATTTGCGACTGGTGAAGGTCGGAGAGGCCGATTGGCAGGATTGGATCCACTTCTTCGCCGTATGCGCGCGTATTATGCGCCGCATTCTGGTGGACCACGCCAGGAAGCGAGCGTCAGCCAAGCGAGGCGGTCGAACAGAGCGGGAGGGTGGGGACGCCGAGCTGACCCTCGATAACCTGCCGGCAAGCGAGCCCGAGCGTGCGTTGGAACTGTGTGCACTGGACGAAGCGCTGACGAGCCTCGAGCAGATGGATCCGCGAAGAGCGCAGGTGATCGAGCTTCGCTTTTTCGGCGGGCTCAGCGTCGAGGAGACCGCCGAGGCCTTAAAAGTCTCGCCGCAAACCCTGATGCGGGACTGGCGGTTGGCGCGGGCGTGGCTGACGCGCGAGCTCCTGCGATAGCCGTGAACGTGGCAGGGCCCTCCGCAAGCGCTTCTCTGAATGATTGCTCACATTCTGGCCGCCCGGTCACCTCTACTCGATGATGGTGACTTTCCTTCTCGGATTCGGAATGTTAACGATGACTTCCGTCACGTTCGGATAGCGGTTCTCGCCTTCATCGAAGATGGGCGAGAACTCCCCCGTGTTCAACCTGACTCGAACGATGGACTGGCCCTCGGGAACGCCGGTGATGTCGATCCACTGGCCGACGAGCTGCTTGTAGTACCAGTCGCCCCACCCGGAGGTGATGCCGTTATCGTGGCAGTCGTAGCCATTGCTCTTGCCGCCGTCTTCGTATTTGAATGAGTCCTCGAAACAAAACCCTTGCTTCGTGCCCGCGACTACGACGTCACCCTGGAGGTTGACTAGTTCATAGATCGACTATTCTCCATCTGGGCCGTGAAGCGTTGCGGGTCCATGACTATGTCCGGCCTGCCGCCGTTGTTGTAGATGGGAAAGTCGCGTGCGACGCTGGTGCGCTGGGCCGTGCCGGCTGCCGGGACAAGCAGCGCCGCGGAGGCCACGAGCAAGCAAAGCAGGATTCTTCGTGAGTAGCGCATCTGTCGTCTCCCTAAGGATTGGGCTTGTTCGGCATTGTCGGCTATGTGATCCTTGGCGACGCTTCCTCCGGAGTTGTCACCATGACTGCAGGCGCTAGACTTCGGTTAGGGCTGCTTGCCGCATTTTCCGGGGCACTTGTTGCACAAGCGCCGACTGACGTACCTCGAATTTGGGATGACGCTGCACTCGCGGATTGGGCAACGCCTATCGCGGGCCTGAACGTTCGTCCATCGCACTATTCGTCGGCGGAGTACTACAGTGTACCCGGGGACAACCTGCGCACCTATCCCATCTATCATCCTGACAGCGAGCCGGCTGGGTATTGGGAGGAGCTGAACAAGAAGAAGCCCGAGCCGCTGGTGGACGTCTCGAAGATTCGAAGCACAGCGGATCTGATAGCCGCAGGTGAACGAGCGTTTCGGGAAGTCGACAACTTCTGGAGCCGGACGGACGACCCGGCTTTGATCGCGCAAGCCCGAGATCCACGATCGTTTGAAGGCGTCTTCAGGCTTCCCGACGGGACTGCGTTCGGACCGCGCTGGGTAGTCACTGCGGAAGGCGTGAAGTTGTCGTCGCCGGCCTGCAGTGCCTGTCACTTCACCGCTCGGGCGGATGGCACCGTCGCCTTTGCGGGTCCAAGAGGACCGCGCCCTCCCGGAAGTCCTCCCTTGCTCCCTCGCGGTCTTGGGGTCGTGGCAGCTGGCGCCCCGCTGGCCATGCAGCGTTTCTACGTGGGCGATCCACGTCCCGCGGCCGCGTGGCGGATGTGGACTGTCCCCTGGGCGCCTGATGAACGCATCGAAAGTCGCCGGAACGCGGCGAAAGATGAACTCCAGCAACTTGCGGCGGGTGATCCGGGCGTTTTCAATCGCCCGCATGGCAGTCCGTTTTACGGAACGAAGATTCCGGACCTGCAGATCCTGCGCTACAGCCGTTACCTGGATGCGACGGGCACACATCGACTCCGAGGACCCGAGGATGCGGCGCGGTACGCGGCATTTATCACAGGCGCGGATCCGATGGATTTCGGACCACATCGCATCTTGACGGACGCGCAGCGCCGCGTGCGGTTCAGGTACGCCGATGAAGTGCTCTATGCAATGGGGATGTATCTGATGTCACTCGAGCCTCAGCAGAATCCGAATCCAGCAGCGGCGGACGTGCTCGCGCGCGGGGAACAGGTCTTCCGCCGGGAGGGCTGCGTGAACTGTCACGTGCCACCGAATTACACAAGCGGGAAGCTCACACTCGCCCAGGGGTGGGAGCCACCAGCGAATCATCCCAATCGCGACGATATTGCCCCTGTCTCAGTCGGAACCGATCCGGGGCTCGCACTCAAGACGCGTAAGGGAACTGGTGTCTATAAGATTCCCTCGCTGCGCGGCGTCTGGTATCGGCCGCGCTTGCTGCATGATGCCTCCGTCACGAGTCTCGAAGAGATGTTCGATGCGGCACGTCTCAGTCCTGACTACGAGCCGAAAGGCTGGAGTCCGCCCGGTGTGACGAAGCGAGCCGTGCCGGGGCATATCTTCGGTCTGTCGTTGAATGTCGAAGATCGAAGCGCACTGCTGGCGTTCTTGCGAAGCCTCTGAAACGGAGGCCATGTCAACCTCCCGAGAGACGCTCCGCCGTAACGTTCGCACTCACACAGCGCGCGGCTAGCCGCTTCAGGCAGAGAGCTCGCCTGCGACGTCGGCACTTGCCAGGAAGCCTCCGGACTGATGCGCCCACAAGGAAGCGTACATTCCGCCACGGGCGAGCAGCGCCTCGTGTGATCCCTTTTCGATAATCCGGCCTCGTTCGAGCACGATGAGCTGATCCATTTTCCTGATGGTCGACAGCCTGTGCGCGATCACGATGGCCGTGCGGTCGGCCATTAGCGTCCAGAGGGCCTGCTGGATCAGGGCCTCGCTCTCGGAGTCGAGCGAGCTCGTCGCTTCATCGAGAATCAGGATCGGCGCGTTTTTGAGAATGGCGCGCGCAATCGCGATTCGCTGACGTTGTCCGCCCGAGAGCTTCACCCCGCGTTCGCCGACGAGCGTCTGATATCCGGCCGGCAGCACTTCGATGAATTCGGAGGCGTGCGCCAGCTTTGCCGCATGGCGTACTTCAGCATCAGTCGCGCCGGGCCGGCCGACGCGAATGTTGTCGGCAATCGTCCGATGAAACATGGACGGATCCTGCGGCACGTAGCCGATGACCATGCGCAGAGCGGCCTGCGGTACGCGATCAATCCGCTGTCCGCCGACGGCAATCTCTCCGTGCTCGATGTCTGCGAAGCGCAGCAACAACCGGGTCAACGTCGTCTTGCCACCGCCCGATCGCCCAACGAGACCGACCTTCGCGCCCGGCTCAATCTGAAGCGACAACCCGTCGAAAAGGGGCGCCTGCTGCGCCGAATGGCGGAAGCGAACATCACTGAGCGTGAGCCCAAAGTGGGGGGGCCTAAACGCCTCAGCGACTTTTGGATCGACGACGGACGGAGGATCGAGCAGGAGCTCCGCGAACTGCGCCGCGTCCGTCAACGCCCCCTCGAGGTTGCGATAGATCCGGTTGAACTCCCACATGACCCGCGTTGTCGACGAGTAGTAGCTGAACGTCAGGAAAACGGCCCCCAGATCGGAGCCGGTGCCGCCCGTCGCCGCCAACGCGATCACGAGCCCGAGCGTGTTGGTCAGCACGTACATGGGAGACGTCAGTGTGTCTACGCGCAGGTTCTGATAGTCCCACGACCTGAGCGTTTTGGCGCCGTAGTCTCCGACGTTCAAGGCATGGATCTGCGCCTCTTCGGGCTCGCGGGCGAAGGCGCGCACCGTTTCGGCGTTGGCGATCGAGTCTGCCACGTGCCCGGCCAGTCTGTTGGACGCCGCTTCTCGAACGTCGACCAGCTTCCGGCGTCGCAGGATAAGCGGCAGAATCATCACGAGCGTCACCGACAGCATGCCCAGCAGAGCCACAATGAGCAGCGGCGAATAACTCCACAGCACTACAGTGACGAATGCCAGCGGGACCGCATTCCCCAGCACCTGGAACGAGATGACGTCGAAGACGTCCTCAAACCGGCGGGCGTAACCAAGAGCGCGCTTGGTGAGCGAGCCTGCGAAGTTGTCGTGAAAGAATGCCAGGTCCTTCGCCAGCAGCTCGTCCATCGCTTCGATGTAAAGCGCTTCGAGACCGCGTACCTCTGCGCGAGCAAGTAGCACGGCGGCAATTCGCCAGACGATCTCCCCGGTAAGCCAGAGGCCCGCGAACGCGAGCACGTAGGGCGTCAGTTCCGCGGCCGACAGTTGATCGCCGCCGTCGAAGCGGTCGAGCAGCTTCGCGACGACCAGCGGCGGCGTGAAAAACACAAGCATGTTGCCGATGCCGGGCAACAAAAGCGCGGCGATCGACAGAGCGGGCCGCCGGCGAATCTGGCGCGCGTAGCGGCGGGCCACGAGCTTTAGCGCGGCGCTCAGGCGCTCGGGATCGTGATCAGCGTTGACAGTTGACGTCATATGTCCTGTAAAAACAAAAAGGCCATCACCTTTGGTTCAGGTGATGGCCCTTGTTGAATCAGCCTCTTCGATCGGCTACATCACCTGCGTACATGAGTCCGGACGCCGATGCCGTGCATCGGAAGCATCGCCCGGCGCGAGATATAGGTGGTGGCCGTCATCGTCGGACAGGAGACCATATCCAACCGGTTAGTGTCAACTTTACTTGCCTCCGAACAGATAGTCGAGGGCGAGGTTCGTCATCACTCTCACGCCCACGGGCAGCGCCGACTCGTCGGCGGAAAAGAGCGGCGAGTGATTTTGCGGCACCGTCGTGTGATCCTGGTTACGCGGTGTCACGCCGAGGAACACGAACTGGCCCGGGACCTTTTGCAGGAAGTACGAGAAGTCTTCAGCGACTCCGACAGGTGGGCCAAGGCGCACGTTGTCGGTGCCAGCCACGCGCTGGAGCGTGGGCAGCATCCGCTCGGTCAACGCCGGATCGTTGATAGTCACGGGATAGGTTGTGCCACGGCCGATCTCCACTGTGGCCGTGCCGCCGGCCGCCTCCGCGTAGTGCGTCGCGATCGCGCGAATGCGATCGTGAATGTTCTTGCGAACGCCTTCGCTGTAAGCGCGGACGGTGCCTTCGAGCTCCACAACTTCAGGCACGATATTGAAGCGGTTGCCGCCGGTGAACCGGCCGACGCTCACCACCGCCGGGGCCTCCGTGATGTTCACGTTGCGGCTGACGATGGTCTGCAATCCCATCACGACCTGCGAACCAATCACGATGGGATCGATTCCGCCCCAAGGCGCCGCGCCGTGAGTCTGCTTGCCCTTGATCGTGATCAGAAACGCATCGGCACTCGCCAGCATGGGGCCCGGTCGGTAGGTAACGGTTCCGACGGGATATGGCATGACGTGTAGGCCGAAAATGGCGTCGACCTTGGGATTCTCGAGCACGCCTTCCTTGACCATCTGCTCGGCGCCGCCAACCTCACCAGGCGGCAGACCTTCCTCGGCGGGCTGGAAGATCACTTTCACGGTCCCCGGCAGACGGTCTCTCACCCGCGCAAGCGCGGTGGCCGCGCCGAGGAGGATCGCCATGTGGTTGTCGTGACCGCACGCGTGCATCACGCCCACTTCCTGGCCGTTCAACTGCGTCCTCGTGGTGGATTTGAACGGCAGGTCGCTAAGCTCGGTCACCGGCAGCGCATCCATGTCGGAGCGTAGTGCGACGACTGGGCCCGGCAGTCCGCCTTTGAGCACGCCTACCACGCCTGTGGTGGCGACGCCCGTCGTTACGGCGAAGCCCAGCTTTCTCAGTTGATCAGCGATAACCTTCGCGGTCCGCGTTTCGCGGTTGCCGAGCTCAGGATTCTGATGAAAGTCGCGCCGCCACGCCACGACTTGCGGGTTCAGTTCGGCGGCGAGCCGCTCCACATCGGCAGCCAACGGATTCGTGCCTCGGGCCGTCTGCGCCTGGATCGGGACGGGGAGCATCAACGCGATCAGCAGGAAGGTTCGCATGGTCGCGGAAATTCTACTCTACGAACAACTCCCGACTTGGCCTCACCCTCCGCTAATATCGGATACGCGATGATCGACGGATGGACAGACCGAGTGCCACCCCTGCATGGCGACCTGACGACGCTTCGCGAGGTCGCCGCATCCGACGTTTATGCGCTGTTCACCTTGTTCTCGGATCCTGCGGTGACTGCGTACATGGCTCCTCCTCCCCCGACGCTCGCCAAGTTTGCGGGATTTGTCGAGTGGTCACACCAGCAACGCGCGCAAGGCCATGGCGTCTGCTTCGGAATCGTTCCTGATGGCATGACGGCAGCGGTCGGCATCCTCCAGGTCCGCCTGGAGCCGACGTTGTCAGACGCCGAATGGGGATTTGTGCTGAGTACTCATTTCTGGTCCACGGGCGTGTTTTCCGACGCGGCCAACGTGCTCGTGGAGTTTGCGTTCACGACCATGCACGTCGAGCGTCTCGAAGCGCGCATCGCTCTGCGCAATCGGCGCGCACACGCCGCCGTGCAGAAACTCGGTGCGCAGTTCGAGACGACGGTCGCGGGGTCGTCACCACAGGGCATTCCGCGCGATCCCGAGTCGGTGTGGACCCTGCGGGAACACCACTGGCGGGACCGGGCGCGCGATCCTCGCGTGTCAGCCCACGACGCGGCGCAACGGATCCGGACGGCGGTCGAAGCGGCGGAGAGCGAGTTGCGGCGAAGCGACGCGCCTGAGACAGTCGAACCGTATCCGTTGTTCCTGTTTGACCGCCGCCGACGAGAATGACGCGGCGAGCGGCCGAGTCACGACGGTGCGTCCGGTTTCGCCTTCTTTGACGATCGTCACAACCGATGCTTCGACCATGCACGCGCCCATCTGTCGCGGAATCTGCGCAATGCCTCAGATCCTCGTGTCGAAGCGCGCGTCGAAGTCCTTCGCTACAGCATCGCTTCATCTTCGGCAGCTCGCCGCGAGCGACTATGGTATAGTCCCGCTCTTCGAATCCCTTCCCAAAGACAACTCAACTCTCTGGAGATAGCTCGTGACGAAAACACTCTTCGTCGTCGTGGCGGTCCTCGCGCTAGCCATTCCACTAGTTCTGGCGCAAAACAAAGACACGCACATTGGAACTTGGAAGCTCAATCAATCGAAGTCGAAATCCGCAGACCCTTACGCTAGACCGCAACAAGTCCCGGCGGTCTTGAAAATCACCGCTGTTGAGAACGGGCACCATTTTGTGAGCGACTTTGTAAGTGCGACTGGCCAGAAAGTTCACACGGAATACACCGCAAAGTATGATGGCCAAGATTATCCCCGCACAATTACGACTGATGGCAAAGCGGTGAAGAGCACGATTGCCATTCGCAGAACTGACGACACCTACGAGCATACGATGAAGAATGCAGAAGGCCGCGTCATAACTCTGCAGCGAAGCGTGGTGTCGAAAGATGGTAAGACTCGGACTAACTACGTTACTGCAGTAAACGCACAGGGAGACAAATCGGAAAGTGTCGCGGTGTATGAGCGACAGTAAGGCATCGCCCTAACCGTGGTTCAGAGGCGCCTTGAGCTCTGCTCTCGTCATCGTGACACGCGACCGGTGGACCGGCTCTTCTCCACCTCGCGCGACAGGAACGTGACGACACGGTCGAACGGCTCGAAGCCGAATGCTTCTGCGATCGCGGGGCGCAGGTTCGAGTTTGCGTTGATGTCGTAGAACACGCGCCGACCGTCGGGCGTTTCCAGGTACTCGATTCCGCCGACGTCCAACCTGGCCGCGCGCACGATCGCCGCCGCCGTCTCAACAGCCTCACGCGGCACGTCGCGGTACGGATAAAACTCTACCGGCGGCGCGGCAATGGCCTCTGGCGCCGGGACTTCGCATGCACCGACGCCGTCGCCCGGATTGCAGACGGGTGATGGACACAGGTTGAAGCGGCCGTGCGTTTTCACCCGCATCGCATAGAGCAGCTCACCGCCCAGGAACTCGAGTCGGACGATGCCCTGATCGGGATCGTGGGGCAGGTACTCCTGCAACAGAAACAGGTTGTCGGGCTGCCACGCGTTGGGATCGGCGGCAAAGATCGACTCGACGTGGGCCAGCGACTCTACGACGTGTATGCGTGCGCCGCTGCCACCCTGGTCGGGCTTGAGGATAGCCGGCCAGTGAATCGAGTCGGCATAGGAGCGCAGCGCAGCGACGTCGTTGAAGGTGATCGACTGCGGAGTGTCGATGCCGAGCGTACGCAGCAACGTCGCCTGAGCGCTCTTGCTCAACTCGAGGGCGAATACGTCGGCGCCGTTCAGCACGCGCGCGCCGAGGCGCTCGAGCGTTCGCATGTACGCGAGGGCCAAGGGCACAGCACGGGTGTTCCCGCGGACGTAGGCGCTCGGGCTCGCCTGGTTGAAGTACACATCCGCTGCCGGAACATCGACGTTGCTGAATGCCGCCCGCTTCAGATCAAACGGCTCGAACGCGACGCCCCGCCGCTCGAGCGCGGCAAACAGTGGCTTCTGCCACTCAGGGTGCTCAAAGAGCACGACGAGATCGAGGTCCCGAGTCATGTCGCTCATGGTAAACCCTGCCGGCCTACGCCGGCCTGGTGAACGTTCGCTTCGGCAGGGCTTGCCGAGCCGGAAACATCGGCGCTCACGCCGGGCATCCGTCTCGGCGTCTACGCTGGCGTGCTAGCTCGACGAGGGGTAGGTGTCCGGACCGATGTCAAGGAGCGCCAGGCGTTATTTCGCGAGCGACGCCGGCCAGTTGATCAGGACGTCGAGCGACGACTGACTGTCGGCGGCGTGGGCGTTCACGAGGAAGCGTTGGCCATCGACGGACGGCGAATAGAGGAACGCATTGCTCTCTGGAATGGTGCCCAGCGCCGCGAACTCGAACAGGGATCGAGGCGTCCCCAGAGGATTGTCCGATGTCTCGTTGATGGCCACGGCGATCAGCTTGTAGCGGCGGGAGCTCGGGATTCGCTCCAGGTAGAAAAGCTCCTTACCGTCGGCACGCCACCTCGGTTCCTGGGCACCCGTCGTCGAAACAGTCAGGGCCGCGTCCGACACCCGCATGTCCTTGTTCAACCCGCGAAGGAACACACCAGCGGGGGACGATTCACTCGAAAAGTAGGCCAACCACTTTCCATCCGGCGAGATCGCTCCCTGACTCTCGTTGGCGACTGTGCGAATGAGGGGAACCGGCTCACGTGGTGTCGACATCGGTAGGAGCCACAGGTCTCCGCGTGTCTTCGGATCCAACTCCGTATACATGAGGAACCGGCCGTCGCGTGACCAGTCCGACGGCGCCAGGCGGTTGTCGCCGCCACGGAGCAGTAGTTCCGGCGATCCTCCGCTAGCGGCCCTGACATAGAGGCCTGGCGTTCCGACGACGCCCGCAAACGCGACGCGACGGGAATCCGGCGACCAGACCACCGTGGCGGCAGGCGCTAACAACCGAGACTCCTGATTTCTCTCGAGGTCCAGGAGACGCGATTCGGCCGGAGTCGCGCCATCACTGCGGATAAATCCGACGGATCGCCCATCAGGTGCGAGCGAGACGGCGGCGCCCAGTGACCCAGTCACCGCAGCGCGGCCAGATTCCTTACCAGATCGGTCGTACCAAATCAGCTGCCTGACTGGGTAGCCATTCGCGACAAATGCGATGGTTCCGACCGCGCTCGCCGACGCCGCGATCTGCGGACGTGTACTGGTGTATCCCACCTGCTCAGCGACGACAAAGGGCTGCCCGGAGAGTTGAAGAGAGCTGACATCGAACGACTGGGCCACCAGGTTTCCCTCGCGAACAAACAGCAAGTGTCCTGCGCTGGAAGTCGGACTATCGGGCACGAATTCCACGCTGGAAGGATCCGACAGGAGCCGGCGGCCTTGGGGATCGTCGAACGTCGCAACGAAGACACCTGATGTCTCAGCGACGCCAGTGCCCTTGCCATACAGGAAATGAACGCCATCAGGCAGAAACATCGGCATCGAGGTCTGCAACTTCCGCGGCTCAGACTTGATAACGTCGGTGCATGCGCCCCCTTCCGCCGGTACGCGTTTCAACGTGCCATTATCGGTAGCGAAGAGGATCACGCCGTTGCGGCTCCACGTGCCGCCGGTTCCATAACCGGTTTCACTGCACAGGATTTGCGTCGGACCGCCTGAAGCCGAAACGGTCTTCAGCGCGTTCTCGGCAAAAAACGCAATCGTGCGGCTGTCGGGCGACCAGAACGGCGTTCGCCCAAGGTGCGTGCCGGCCAGCGGCCGCACGACGTTCGAATCGAGCGACCGGACGGCGAGCCCGCTGCCGGCCTGCAGCATGACGATCATCCGCCCGTTCGGCGACAGTGCAAGAAACGAGGGAGGCGCGTTCCCGGGCAGCGGAATCGACAGGTGCATGAACGGCTGTTCGACGCGCGGCGTGCGCGCGGCGCGCCACGTGACGGTTGCGAGCGCCACCAGCGCGATCGCGGCAACCAGCCAGCCCGCACGGCTCAACCACGTGCGCGCCGGTGAGACTGGCGCGAGCACACGCGCAGACTCCGCTGGCGATTCGCGCAGCAGCCGCCTCGCGTCGCCAATCGCCTGCAGCCGATCCTTACGGTCCTTCTCAAGACACCACGCGAGCAGCGTGCGCGCACGCGACGGCACCGAGGAAAGATCCGGGGTCTTGTGGAGCACCTGGCCGAGAATCTCGACGGGCGTTTCTCCTTCGAACAGCCGTTTCCCGGTCAGCAGCTCGTAGACGACGACGCCGAAGGCCCAGATGTCGGCGCGACGGTCGGCCTGTCTGCCGCGGGCCTGTTCCGGGGCCATGTAGGCCGCGGTCCCGAGGATCGTCCCCTGCGCGGTGGCGTTGAGCCCGGGCGCGACGGTGGGAGAGTTCATCAGATCCGTCGTCGCGCTCGCTCCTTCCGGAGCCAACGCTTTGGCGAGACCGAAGTCCAGAATTTTAACGATGCCCTCAGGCGTGATCTTGATATTCGCCGGCTTGAGGTCGCGATGAATGATGTTGCGCTCGTGGGCGGCCTCGATGCCGTCGACGAGCTGATTGATGATCGGCAGCGCTTCGTCGAAGGACATCGGCCCGTGAAGGGATTGACCCTCGACGAACTCCATCACCAGGTAGTCGGGCCCGACGTCGTAGAGATGGCAGATATTGGTGTGGTTCAGCGCGGCAATCGAGCGGGCCTCGCGCGTGAAGCGATCGGTGAACGCTTCATACGACACTTTCAGGGCGACGTCGCGGCCGAGGCGCGGATCGTGCGCCTTGAACACCTCCCCCATACCGCCCAGACCAATGCGGGCGCTTACCTGATACGGACCGATCGAATCGTTGGGCGCGATCACCAGCTGGGGATTCTAAGCGATCGGTAACCTCCAGATCACCGCGGTCCTGGGATGCCGTTTACCGGCGAGACGTCGATGCGTTCGGCGGCGCTTCCCGTCAGATCTCCGGCCGTCACGTCGAGCCGTACATCATGCGCACCTGGTCCAGGGCTGGGCACCCAGACGTCGAATCCCTTGGCGATCTCCTTGCCGTCGACGTACCACGTCGCCTGATCGTCCGCGACGCGACCACCCCCGGCGCTCGTCGCCGTTCCAAACAGATGCAACTGCTTCTCGGCGTACACCTGATCCGAGCTCCTGGGATACAGAATGGCGACAACCGGCGGTCTCGGCGGCAGCGACACGACGTCCGTCGTGGTCGTAACCGTCTGGAACCCATCGTGCACCATCAGCTGGAACCTCACGTCGCCCGAGGGCAGATGATCGGCATCGACCACGACTGACGATCCCTTCTGTCCCACGGTGAGCGCATTCCACGTCCGCCCATCGTCGTTCGACCATCGAATCCAGACCTCGCCCTGCTCCTTCGTTCGATCGTCGAGCGTCCACTGGATTTTCAGCTGCCCATTTTCATCGAGAGCGGCAGCTGCCACCTTCTCCAGCCTCGGCGGCGTTGTAGGACGCGCGCGTTCCCACACCACTTTCTTTCCTTTCAGAATGCGCAGCGACGCGCCGGGGGCGACGTCGTTGAGCATCGTCTTGAACAAGATCGGCTGCGGATCTTTCCCCGCGCACGAGCAGTCGTCGGAGGGCTCTGAGCGGCAGCCTTCCGATGGATAGGCGTACACGGTGTCCTCGGACAGGACCTTGCCGTTTTCGTCGAGCAGCTGCGCGATATAACGGGTCTGTCGTCCACGTCCACGAAGATATCGGGTCTGCAGCCTCGCCACCGTCGCGACCTCGACATTGCCGTCCACGTCGATGGTGCCAAGCAGAAAGACGAGCGGTTGGACAGTCGCCTCGTTGCGCTCGAACGGCGACGATTCATCGCGTATGACACGCGACGCCGCGGCGCCGCTGCCGGTCGGGATGACCTGTGGTGTGAGGCCTGCGGCGTTGATCAGGTAGGTGTGCGTGTACAGGGAAATCCACCGCGGACCGCAGTACGACATGAAGTCCTCTGAGTCGTTGGGGTTCGCGATGTTGCCGTTGTTGATGTCCACGCCGTACTCGCCAATGCTCGCCATCGTCCAAGTTCGCGGTGTTGGGAGGATCCACCGGCAGGTCGTACGGCTCGTAAACCGGGTACGCCGCGTTTCCGTTGCCGGCGTTGCCGCACCGAGCGTGGGGCAGGCCGAATTGATGGCCGATTTCGTGCGCGTACGTGACCGGCTGTCCCGCAAGCCCACCGGTCGCTCCCCAGCCATTGCACCCAGGCACGTTGACCGGAATGCCCGAGTTCACGATACCGTAGTACGCCCACGTGCCGGGATTCCCGGCCTGATCGAGCGCGACGAGGGCGGCGACCTGCTGCAGCAGCGGCTGCCAGTTCGGCGAGCAGCAGCCAGGGCAGCTTCGCGGATCGTTGAGCGGTGTGGCCGTGACGAACGTTCCAGCGAGCCGCACATTGGGCGTGCCCGACAAGGGATATGTCGTCATCGCCCAGCTCGTCTCTGTCTGGCACTGAGCCAATGTGGGCGCCGGCAGATTCAGCGTCGTCGTGTTCGCATTGTCCGGTCCGTTGTAGCCGATAGTGATGAACGCCGCGTTGAGTGTCTGCGTCAGGTTGACGTCGACCTGCGTCTGTCCCGACGCCGTGTTGCCGGGGCAGTGCGCGAACGGCGACGCGACGTCGACGGTGAAGCGCAGCAGACCGGTCATGATGCTGGCCGGTACGACGAAGTTGAGCGAGGTGTCAATGTTGCCGCGCTCGGCGTCGTAGCTCACGAAGCTTGCCTGCGCGTTCACGGGACCGTTCTGCGATGGAATCGACGCCACGATGTTCCATACGCCGCCGACACGCCGCTCAACGGTGAGCATGCCATTCACATCGAGCACCTGCCCGCCGTCGAAGGACGGATCCTGTCCGCTCCTCAGATAGGTGCGCACCCAGGCGGTCTTGTTGGTCACCAGTCGCAGGCTGTTGTCCGCACCGCGATCCACTGCATCCGTCAGATGCTCGCTAGCCCGGTAGTACCTGAATTGCCTGGGTGACCTCGATCCCGTTCACCGAGAGGTGCGGGTGCTTCTGAATGACGAACGAGATCTCGCGAGTGGCTACCGCGGGAGCACACTGCCCCTCGGCGGTGATCCGCACGGCAAGTCGCACGGTCGTGTTGAAGTTCGTGCCTGTGAAATCCCAGCGCCCGTTCGCATCGGCTGGATCCACATGCGCGATCACCGTACCGGTACCGAGATTGACGATTTCGATCTTCACGTGATCGGCGGCGCATGTCCGCCAGCGAATCGTCAACGGCACGCCGGGTTCCAGACACTCGCCATCGGCATGCCCCTTGACCGTGAACTTCAGGATCTCCGCCGATGTGCCTTCGAAGCCGGAGATGATGCAACCGGTGCGGCGGAGCTCGAGAAAGCGATCGCAGACGTCAACGGTGTCGACGGGAAGGATCGGCACGAGCCCGCAACCGGCGCCGGCCGGAATGACAACCTCGATGTGATCGTCGGACCACGCAGTCGGCTGGACCGCTGGCCCGGGTCCGGGGCCGCCCTTTTGTCTGAACACAATCTCGCCGGGGTCGCTGCCGAAATGGCAACCGCGAATCACGATGGTGTCGCCGGGGCACGCGCGCGCCGGAACGACCTCCTCGACGATGTAGCACTCGATGCGGCACCAGTTGGCAACCGCTTCCCGAATGCAGTGTGTCAGCCGCTCTTCGAGACAGGTATCGCAACAGCCGAGCGGGTGTCTGACTTGGCAGGGATGCTTTGCATCGCCCGCACGTCCACAGATGGAGCAGAGGAACTCGAGCAGGTCGTTCAGGTGCTCGATCGATCGCATGTCGCCGAGAAGCGCCTTCGCCGAGGCTCTGTGCAGCGCGCCAAGCTGCTCGAACCGGCACAGTTGATCGATGAGCGCCAGCAGATAGCGCTTGGCGACATCGTGCTGGCCGCAGGATACGTGCAACGTCGCCATGACCAGCAGCACGACCTTGTCCCGATCGACAAAGAATCCGTCGCAGCCACACGACTCGCATTCCTTGTCGGTTTCCTTGTGAGGCTTGGGCTTGTCGAACAGCTTCGTCCTTGTCCTTGTCCTTGTCTTTCTCACCCCGGCATTTGTCTTCGAGCGGGTGGGCGCAGGCGTCGGTGTAGGTCGCCTCAATCAGCGCCTGAAACGGCGTCTCGCCGCCGCACCCGCATTTCTCATGACTGGCGCAGACGGCCTTGAGCACGTCGCGAAACCGTCCGGCGGCGTCAAGGTCTCCCTGCAGGGTTTCCCAGGCATCGCGCAGTGCATGGTCGAACACCTTCAGCAGCGGCGTGGCGCACTCGACCAGCCGCAAATCGTCGAACGGCGCGCCAGACGATGGCAGCAATCCGATCGCCTCGTGGATGTCGTCGAACACGGCGTCTGGAACGAGCGGTCCGTCGATTTCGGTCCAGCTCACCCGGCTGTGCAGGTGCCACTGAAGAGCGTCCGGATCGAGCTCGACATTGATGGTGATGTGGGTGCCTGGAGCGCAACGATGGCGGTCTGCGCGGCCGTCGTAGATCAATCGGCAGTCGCGATCGCGAATCCTCAGGAACACTTCGGGCGCACCCTCGACAAACGTCTTGAAGTTGCTTTCGGAGAACCGGATTAAGAAGGAGCCGTCGCGGTTTGTCAGATCAACTCCGAGATAGTCGTCGTGACAGCGATCCTCGTCCCACGCCTCAACGCGCAGCCCGTGGATACCTGCATGAGTGTCTCGTCGGGTGATCCGACCGGTGATGACGTAGATCGATCCAGGCATGGACTGTTCTCCCTGATAGCCCGGCGCGACCGGGCGCGGTTAGAGTGCAGTTGCGACACCTTGAATAGAGATCACGCGTGTTGTGTCATCGGGGACCGTCGCTGGGTGACTGGTGACAGATCCGCCCGACGCGTTACAGGCGCGTCCGCCGACGCGCCGCCTCCCGCGTACGTAATATAAGCC